>JAYSCP010000043.1:0-1827 GCA_041914845.1 Alteromonadaceae bacterium | reverse complement strand
TAACGAGCCTGTAGAAAAACCTGTTTCAAACACAGCGTTCCCACTCAGGCTATTCTGTTTATTATTTGTTACTAACTTTGCATGCTTTTGGCGGGAATTTCAAGACAACTTTGTTTTGCGGCCCATTCACTGACCAATTTGCCGCAACAAGGCTAATTTGACAGCGATCCTATCGTTTTCAGCCTAACTTGCCGTATCTGCTCACTTTTTCCAGATTGTGTACCATGCAATACAACTGCCATTGACCTTGAACTTTGGTTTTTCCGCGCAAGCTAAAGCGGTTAAGCCCTTTATTGGTGCCAATATTGCCAAACACCGGCTCCACCACCGACATCCTATGGCTGTATATTTGTTTCCCCACATCGCTGTCGACTCGTTGTTTCATCCAATCAGTGTAATTGGGCGGTGCATTGGCTTTGAGTAAAAATGACACCTGCCTGCCGCTGCCTTTTCGATGGTTCGCAGACTCAGGAGTTACCATGCATTGCTCTTTTAAATCACAACTGCGGCATTGTAATAATTTGCCGGCAAACAATGCTCGCTGCTGGCCATCTGGCTCTATCCTGATACCTCGGCCTGATAGTAATAACCCCGCAGGGCAAATGCATTTCATCGCGATTGGATCAAATTCAAATGCACTTGCTGGGATGACAGCTTTTTGCCCTACCGCATCATGTTGATGCCGCTTGCCATACTTTTGTTTTTGTTCGCTAAATTTGGGGTCGCGTTTTCTAAACTGATTGTCAGGAATGTAGCCATTAATTTTTTGGTGATACAAGTAGCTGTTGTTCGCTTCATTGGCAAAGCCGGTATCCGCTGTCACTATGGTTTTCTCGGCGAAGATATTCTCGCTAAGCCCCATACTTTTATAGCGCTGCTTTATTTTCTCAAGCACGGGCACCAACGTATGATGCTCTTGCCCTTCACCAAAGGCTTGTGCATCAACGATAATTTGATGCTTTTTATCCACCGCAGCCACGCCGTTATAACCTTGAATAGTGCCTTTGCTCGTGGTCATTTTGGCGGACTCGTTGTCCGTAATATTACTTTTTACTTCCTTGGGCCTTTTGCCTTGCCCCATCCGTGGACTGGCGGTCTTTAAAAAGCTTTCGATTTTGTCATTTGCTTTATTCAGCGTTTCTATGCTTTGTTGATGCCGCGCTTTACGCAAATCATCAGCATTCGCTTGTGCATCAACTCTCTGATGCTGCTCCAAGTGATAACGGATTTGCCGCTTGAGTTTATCCCGCTTACCAGCCAGTTCTTTTAGCGTGCCAGACCATTCCTTGGCGGCATTGGACGACATTTTGCAACCGTCAATCGCGAACAGCTCATTTCCCAGTAAACCCTGCTGATGGCACACCAACAACACCTGTTCAAACAACTGCGCAATTTGCACCGATGAGCCACTGACAAACGCCGCTATCGTCGTAAAATGCGGTACCGTATCGCACGACAGTGCTTTAAAAATGATATTAGTTTCGCAGCACCACTGGATTTCACGACTGGAAGTGATGCCTTTGGAATATGCAAACAGGATAATTTTCAAAAGTACAGCTGGGTCATATGCCGGCCGGCCATTGTCATTATTGTTGTATTTGCAGTGAAATATCGACAAGTCCAGCTTGTTATCAATCAGATAATGAATGGCATGTTCAAAGGTGCCAGGCTGCAATTGGTCGAGATAATTAATCACCACCATGGCACTTTGGTTGTAATCGTAAGGAAGGAATTTCGGCATCAGGCACTGTCCACTTTTTAATCAGACAACACCATTTGATCACAAACCTCAGCGGGTGAAAAGAGGTTTTTCTACAGCCTCAACGC
>JAYSCP010000042.1:0-4495 GCA_041914845.1 Alteromonadaceae bacterium | reverse complement strand
CCCCCCCCCCCCCCCCCCCCCCCCCCCCCCCCCCCCCCCCCCCCCCCCCGCCCGCGCCCCCCCCCCCCCCCCCCCCCCCCCCCCCCCCCCCGACTCTGACCCCATTGATTTTCTGCTCCAATTAACCCGAGTTGCGCATGCCTGCGGCGATGCCGGCAATGGTGACCATCAAGGCGCGCTTGATGTTTTCATTGACGGTTTCTGGGGCGTGGCGCACCCGTTTCAATAATTCCACTTGCAGGATGTGCAGTGGGTCGACGTAGGTGTTGCGCAGCATAATCGATTCGCGGATCCAGCTTTCTTTTGCCATTAAATCATCGGCTTGGATGATTTGTAGCAGCAATGCGGTATCTGCTGACAATTGCGTGCGTAATTGCTCGCCGAGCGGTTTTAAGTGCTCAGGGACTAACTTTTCGTCGTAGTAGGCGGCAATTTGCGCATCGGCTTTTAGATACACCATCTCCAGCATCGACAAGCGCGTGGCGAAAAACGGCCACTCAGCACGCATTTGTTGCACCAACGGCATATCGCCCTTCGCCACGGCTTGAGCCAAGGCTGCTCCTGCACCGAGCCACGCCGGCAGCATCAAGCGGTTTTGTGACCATGCGAAAATCCATGGAATAGCGCGCAAACTTTCCACGCCGCCATTTGGATTGCGTTTCGGTGGACGACTGCCCAGTGGTAACTGGCCAAGCTCTAACTCCGGCGTTGCAGCGCGGAAGTAGGGTACAAACTCTGGATGCTGACGGACAATAGCGCGGTAGGCGTCGCAAGAACTGGTCGCCAGCTGATTCATCAAGGCGCGCCATTCTGCTTTTGGCACTGGTGGCGGCAGTAACACGCCTTCCAACACTGCCGAAGCGTAAAGCGCGAGGCTTCGCTGCGCCAATTTGGATAAACCAAATTTAAAGCGGATCATCTCGCCTTGTTCGGTCACACGCATGCCACCTGCTAATGAACCTGGCGGTTGCGATAAAATTGCGGCGTGAGCTGGACCACCGCCACGGCCAATAGTACCGCCACGACCGTGGAATAAGGTCAGTTGCACTTTGGCTTGTTGGCAAATGGCCACTAAGGCTTCTTGCGCGCTGTATTGCGCCCAGCCTGCAGCAATGGCACCGGCATCTTTGGCGGAGTCGGAATAGCCGATCATCACTTCCTGTTTGCCTTGGATGTAACCGCGATACCAATCAATCGCCAATAATTTGCTAATACATTCAGGGGCATTGGTTAAATCGGCCAAAGTTTCGAACAAAGGCGCAACGCGCATTGGGAAAGTGATCCCGGCATCTTTTAACAGCAATTGCACCGCAAGCACGTCGGAAGGTTTGCCGGCCATCGAAATCACGTAGGTCGATAACGCTTCGGCGCCGTGACGGGCAACGATGTCGCAAGTATCTAACACTTCTTGCACATCGGCCGACGGTTGCCAGTTTTTCGGGAACAATGGGCGTTTACTGGCAAGCTCGTTTAACAAAAAGGCTTGGCGCGCGGGTTCTTCCCATTGCGCGTAATCGCCTATCCCCAAATAACGGGTGAATTCGCTAAATACTTGGGTGTGACGACCACTTTCTTGGCGCACATCGAGTTTCAACAGCGTTAAACCAAAGGCGTAAGCGCGGCGAATGGTGTCGAGTAATAAGCCGTTGGCGATGACGGACATTTTGCACTCGACTAACGAGTGGTAACACAACAAGAGTGGGTCCAGCAGCTGTTGTTTATGCCACAACAGGCCTTCTGGCCTTTGTAGACGGTCGTGTTTTAGCGCTTCAGTCAGCCATTCTCGGGTGAAAATAAGCTGATTTTTTAGCTCTTTCAGCACATCGCGGTACGGCTCGCTGGAACCAGGCACCGCGGCTTGTAATGCCTCGTTGGCCAAGTTCATCGACAACTCGTTACCGAGCAGTTCCAAATCTTGGCTAAATAAATCGGCGGCTTTCCAGCGACTTAACAGCAGCACTTGGCGAGTGACTTTGGCGGTAACAAAAGGGTTGCCGTCACGGTCGCCGCCCATCCAAGAGGAAAAGCGGATTGGTGCTGCATCGAGCGCCAAGCCATGACCAAGCACTGGCGTCAGGGCATCATCGAGTTCACGGATAAACTCTGGAATGGCACGCCATAACGACGTTTCGATCACGGCAAAACCAGACTTGGCTTCATCCACCGGCGTTGGCCGCTGCTCGCGAATTTCGTTGGTGTTCCACGCTTGGGTAATTAAATCGCGTAAGCGTGCTTCTAACCGTTGTTGTTCGACTGCGCTTAAGTCTTGTTCGCGCTGGGCGAGGCAATCGGCAATTTGGGTGAGCTTATAAATGAGCGTGCGACGGGTGACTTCGGTTGGATGCGCGGTTAGCACCAGTTCGATAGACAGATCAGCGACTGCTTGCCGAGTTTTTTCCACATCAACTTGCTTGGTTTTCAGTAATTGCAAAAGCTCTACTAGCGGCTCTGGCTTTTCAATCGCGCTCGCACCCGCCTTACTAATAGTGTGATGCTGCTCCGCCAAGTTTGCTAAATTCAGAAATTGCGCAAAAGCGCGAGCTACCGGCAGGATTTCGTCATCGGTAAGGCTCGCCAGCAATTGTTTTAATTGCTGATCTTGCGGGTCATTTGCTTGACGTGCTTGTTTGGCGTAATGACGAATTTGTTCAATCCGCTCAAGCACCGCAGGCCCTAATTGATTACGAACTGTATCCCCAAGTTGTGTGCCTAATAAGCCCACATTTGCCCTCAAGGCAGCATATTGCGACATGACCCATTCTCCTCGTTGCTCTGCCTTTGTGCACCCAGTGACCCACTCAACATCGGAGTTGGCCTTTTTAGTTTTGTTCACTCCATACCACCCTAGCGGTATTTTCCGCGGTACTCAACACTGACAGATTACAAAATGAGCAACAAAATAGACTTTTAGGTGTTTAGATGGCTTTATTTGCAAAATATTCCACATTTACATCGAAATGATTGACGTTGCTAGGCGAACCGGTCGAGTGATCAGCAAAGCCTTGCCAATTGTGGCGTGAAAATGCACTGATCATTCATACAGTTGTTTCTTTGAGTTTTTTTCCCACCATAAACTAAGGTTTTTGTCGTTTTTGTTTTCTTAAATTTTAAGAGTTGTTAACAGAAGTTGTTGATTTTGGGGGATTTCAAGGTTATTTTACTACGAGTAATTTAAACGAAAACGGGCAGAATGAGCCGCATCTCGCGGGTTTTGCTCCGTTGAATAAGTTGTTAGCGGGGAAAGCGCGCAAAAGGCATTAACGAATATTTGTTGCGCGGTGTTTCCAAAGTAAGTTGGTTATGTTTGCCAAGCGGTGCAAGTAACGGTTTTCAAGTTTCCACAGCAAGTGGCAGTTTGTGAGGGCCTCGCTAGTCACGGTTTGTTGGTGTTGTTGCACCAAAGGTTTTCTTGGCAAGTTGGTGTTATTGCACCAAAGGTTTTCTTGGCAAGTTGGTTAAATGCGTTGGTAAAAACTACCAATGCAAAGGGCGGTAGCGTGTTTTTTCTTGGTGCTGCCGTAGGTTTTTAAATTGCGCAATTGGCATGGGCTAACAAGGCGCGTCACAGTGACGCCAAACCGCTACGCGTTTTGCCGCACGTGCGCTTATTGTTAGCTGCAAGAGAAAGTCATGAGCATCACGAGTTTATTTCGAAAACCGTCAGAAAAAGATAAAAAGGTCTTAGCTGCTCTCGATGAAATTGAAGCTGAGATGAAGAAAATTGGATTTTGGAATGATAATCCGCCTAAAGTCAAAGTCGGAAATTATCTTGAGGCTCCATCATTCGAGCTATGGCTTCAATCCGTATTTCTGCCCAACGCTCGAAAAGTAGCAAAAGCTGGTAAATACCCAAGCAATAGTCAAGTCGGGTTAATGGCAATGCGTGAATACGATTACCATAGCTGTGTAGAAGAGGCGCTGAACCTCGTAAGCCTTCTGCACGATTTCGATAAGTTGGCGGTAAGTAAATGAAAGCAGCTAACAAGGCGCTGCTGTCGGACAAATTTTCCGCTGCGCTCCAAATTTGCCGCAGAGCGCGTCGTTAGCGGGGAATGCGGACACAAGGCATAGATGCGCATTTGTTGTTCGTGGTTTCCAAAGTTAGTTGGTTATTTTTGCCAAGCGTAGCAAGTGCTAGTTTCCAAGTTTCCACGGCAAGTGGCAGTTTGTGAGGGCCTCGCTAGTTAAGGTTTGTAGGTGTTGTTGCACAAAAAGTTTTCTTGGCAAGTTCGTTGGTTAAATGTGTTGGTAAAACTACCAATGCAAAGGGCGGTAGCATGGTTTTTTCTTGGTGCTGCCGTAAGTTTTAAATCGCAAATTGGGCATGGCGTCGGCTAACAAACCACTCTAGTCGCTCACTGCGTTCGCTGGGACAAAAACACATGGGCTGTCTCGCTTCGCTCGCATTTTAGCCCATGTGTTTTTGCCCCTAAGTGGGGTGTTGGTATGACTCCCCATGTCAAGCAGGTTGAATAAAATCCTGCTCAGTTAAGAA
>JAYSCP010000041.1:2971-5862 GCA_041914845.1 Alteromonadaceae bacterium | reverse complement strand
TGGCTTCTAAACCAATAATTTTCTGAAATTCTCTCACCATGGTGGGATATGGATGAGGGCCTGCACCCGTACCCAACAGGTAATAGGTTGTATCCACATGATGAATCCAGTCACGTAATGCTTCGTTCATGGCATCTTTTAAAGTCGCACGCCCTTTTTGAACACTTCTGACTTCAGCACCGAGTAATTTCATACGTTCAACATTCATTTGTTGGCGCTGAATATCTGTTTCTCCCATAAAAATGGTACATTTCATCTTAAACAGCGCGCAAACCGTTGCTGTTGCAACACCATGTTGTCCAGCACCAGTTTCTGCAATGATTCTGGTTTTGCCCATAAATTTGGCTAATAAGATTTGCCCTACACAATTATTGATCTTATGCGCACCCGTATGGTTTAAATCTTCTCGCTTGAGATATATTCGAGCACCTCCCACATAAGCAGTTAGGTTTTTTGCATAAAAAAGAGGACTAGGGCGACCAACGAAGTCCGTTAAAATCTGCTGATATTCAGCCCAAAATTCAGGTTTGTCCCGAACAGTATTAAAGGCTTGCTCTAATTCTTGAAGTGCAGGCATTAAGCTTTCTGGCATGTAACATCCGCCAAATTTACCAAAAAATCCCAAGTCATCAGGACCATTACCTGTATAAGGGGTTGTCATCTCATATCTCTTTTACTATCAAAACTTGTTTGATCTTAAAATATTTTCATTTTGATGATAATTGATATATTTTGAGCTTATGATGTTAGAAAATTTTACAACATGAAACGCAGAACAATACCTCCTCTTAATGCTTTAAAAGCTTTCGAAGCTGTCGCCAGAAATAAAAGTTTCAGCTTAGCTGCGGAAGAATTATGTGTAACCCATAGCGCGATTAGCCATCAAATAAAGCAGTTAGAAGAATGGTTGGATAAAAAATTGTTTATTCGACATTCCTCGACCATCTCTCTGACGGCAGATGCCGAAGAATTATCGCTCGTTTGTACGCAGCTTTTTAATCGTTTAGAACAATGCGTCTTTGAGTTAACTAATAAGACATCTGAAGTAGAAGTTGTCATAGGCGCTTCTCATAGTTTTATGGCAAATTGGCTGATTCCTCGATTAGAAAAGCTCGAAGTCATTTATCCCAGTATCCATATCAAATTAATGACATGTAATGACTTAAAATTGTTAGAAAAAGAGAAGGTTGATATATTTATCAATAGCGTCAGTGAGCATCATCTACTTCCCAACTTTTTGAATAAATATCTGTTATTTCCCGATAACATGGGTCCTATTTGTAATCGTGAAATAAATCTTCTTCATTCCGTAAATGATCTTTTAAACTATCCATTACTTCATACCCACTCAAATAAAAGTGCATGGCATACATGGTTTGATCAGTTTCAAATAAGCTTTTCACCAAAATCCAATGACCGTTATTTTGATAGTCTGAATTTAATGATAGAGGCTGCCGTGTCTGGGTTAGGAATTGCCATAGCACCTCAAATTCTAGTAGAAAAAGAAATGCTAAATGGAAAGATCATTGCCCCTTTTGGTTTTATCTATTGTGACTATAATTTTTATGCAATGGTCAGAAAAAATAACGAAAATCGTGATGTTATGAATATCATTTATTGGTTAATGGCCGAAGAAAAAAGTTAACCATTTAATCTTTGATTTGAAAAATTCTATTCAATTGCTCATCTATAACGTCTATTTCACATTCTGTTCACGCTATGCTGCCTAAGGTATAAACATACACTTCATACGGACACTGATGATGAGACTTGTAAAAACACTAATTGCTACAGCCTTATCCTTGCCGCTTCTGTTGTTAGCTGGATGTAAAAGTATTCCCAGTTATTCAGCCGATTACGCCCAATCCAGAAACGGTATTCAGGGGATAGCGCTGGATCAGGCTAAAGCTCAGGATATCGGCCTCCGCTTTACCTCAGCCTTTAATACCTTGGGCACACCAGAATTTGTGGAAAGAGCAGGATCGCTGTATGCCGACCAGCTGTTTATTAACGATACCCTATCGCAATTTTCATCCCGTCAAAATCTGCTCGAGCACTTTCAAGGCATGAACAAACGGGTCAGCAAGGTTAGCGTCAAGCTGTTAAACGCTTCTTATCATCAGGACTCTGCCTATGTGCACTGGCATATGGCCTATGACTTCAAGATGTTCGGCACGACCCGTAGTATGGACTCTTACGGTATCAGTGAAATCAAGATCAACGAAAACAACAAGATTATTTTCCAGCAGGATTTCTGGGACCCTGCGAACGGCCTGTATCGTTCCCTGCCTTATGTTGGAGGGGTCTACTCATGGCTACTACCTTTCAAAAAATAGCGATTAGTACAGCGTTAGTGATGGGATGTAGCTTCAGTCCATGGGCCCAGGCACAAAGCCTGAATCAATGCGGCAATGGTCCGCTGATGGTGGGTCAAAAACAGGTCGGTGTGGCCAGTTATTTTGCCCAAAACTGTAGCCAGTCCTGGGAAAAACAAAATATACAGATGGACTTTTTCTATACCCAGAATATTCCGGAATGGGCATTTAAGCGTGCGGCCACACATTTACTGAAACGTAATGTTAAAGACGCAAAAATACATGCTCTATTCAACCAAATCACTGATTTGTATCGTCCGGTCAGATCAGGCGACCTGTACCGTTTAAAATACAGCCATGCTACACAGACCCTGAGCTTATCTTTGAACCAGCAAAGTTTAGGGCAGCTTAAACATCCTCTGGCACAACAATATTTTAATATATGGCTGGGTCCCCAGCCATTTAGTGTTAAATTAAAACAGCAATTATTAAATTAGTATCTGCCGCTATGTCGAAACATTTTATCCTGATGGTTGAAGACCATTATGAACTGGCCTCTACCCTATGCGAGTTTCT
>JAYSCP010000041.1:0-2871 GCA_041914845.1 Alteromonadaceae bacterium | reverse complement strand
AGCTTTGGGGTGACGAAGAGCCAGAAAGTGATGCTCTGCGCAGTCATATCTATAATTTACGCAAAATGGTCGATAAACCTTTTGAACAAAAGCTGATTCACACCATATCTGGGATTGGTTTAAAGATTGCTTTCGAAGATGAAGCCTAATTTAGGTACACAACAACAATCAGTCCAGTGGTCATTGCTAGATCAACATTCTGATGAGTGTCAAGATAATATTGTCTGTCAAACAGCTCCACACGCCAACCTAGCTGTTTGCATAGCTTTTGCACCAATTGCAATCCAATACCATGCCCTTTGATTTCCAGTTGTAGCTGCTGACCAGACAGTTCCTGAACTTTAGAATTGTTAGGTAAAGGCATGCCGACCCCATTGTCAGCAATCAGCACTTTATTTTTTTCCAGAATCACATCAATTTCTGTGCCCTGTGAATAGTTCAGCGCATTGCGCAGAATATTGCCAAACACCATTTTGGTCATGGATGGATAAAGTTTACGCGGCTGTTCATCGAGGTCTTTTTGCAGGTCTATCTGCATGCCTTTGTTATGACTGACACTTTCCAGATCCTGCACCAGATTGTCCAGACATTCTGAAAGCATGGTCGGTTCAGCAGTTAAAGTGTTGGTGGTATTGCGGGCAATGGCCAGCAAGGTATCGACCAGCAGCTGCATGTCTTCAATGGTGTTATGCAGGCGGGTAAAGGACTTGTTGTCGCCATAGCGTGCCTGACACAGCTGCACATTCCCTTTTAAAATGGTCAGTGGCGTGCGTAGCTCATGGCTGACATCTCCGGTAAATTCACGCTCACGCTGAATAAATTCGCTTAATACCTGATGATATTTTTCCAGCGCCTGCTTGAGGTATTCAGCTTCCAGATTAGAGTCGGTGCGGATGTCCTGAAAAGGCGAAGCCTGATTTTTCTGATGTTCCCAGTCGATATGTTCCAGCGCATTGGCCAACCGGGTAATCGGGGAAAAATAACGTCGGGCCCGACGGTTCCACCACCACAATACGCTATATAGCACAAACAGGCTGACCATCAGCGGTGCCAGACCAAACAGCCAGACCAGCTTGTTGACGTTGCTTTCGCCAAACACCAGCAGCACATGCTGTCCGTCTTTTTCACCATACACGGTCATGCGCTCCTTGCCATCGACAAAATGCCGGTTCACCCCTTGCTCAAGCTGCATGTGGCGAAATTGGACTGGCGGCACATCGCTCCAGCGGTAACCATACAGGTTTTTGGTGTCGGGCAGTTCAGCAGCCGGATTACGTTCCAGCCGCTGCCAGTAGTGTGACATTTCCTGTTCTAGCGCCGTTCTGAGCAAAGAACCTTTAATCACCCAGGCACTGAAGCCAATCCCAATCACCACAGACAAGGCAATGAATCCGATTTGCAGCCAGTAATAGCGGTTAAACACCTCACCCAGAGGATGATCGTGTTTGTCCCTGAACAGCTTTAACATTGGTGCATTCCCCGCTGGCCCATCCGATTCGCCATTCAATTATACGGTTTTCTTTTTAAACAGAAAGTGACCGATCACCCACTCGCGTCCATGCTCATAACCGAACAGCTCGGCACAGGCCATAAAGAAAATCCGCCAGCGTTGCCACCAGATTGCGGCATCCGCGCCATAAGTTTTTTCAAACAAGGGCTTTAGCTCGGCCTGTTTAGCATCCATATTTTCTAGCCAAGCATTTGCGGTACGTTCATACTGCGTACCCGCCCATTGCCAGTGCTGCTCTAATTGCAAATGCTGCTGGAAATGTAGAAAGGTCGACGCTGCCGGCATCAGTCCGCCACTAAAGAAATATTGCGACATCCAGTCGAATTCATTTTTCACTTCAAACGGATAATGCAGGAAACGGTGACAGAAAATATGGCACCAGAGCAGACCATCCGCTTTCAGCCAGCTGCTGATATTTTCAAACAGTTTCTGGTAGTTGCGCACATGTTCAAACATTTCCACCGAAACCACGCGGTCAAAGGACGCGGGTTCCAGTTGCAGCACATTGACGTCGCAGGTGATCACCGTCAGGTTCTGCAGTTTTTTCAGACGCGCCTGTTCCTGAATATACAGGCGCTGGGTCGAGGAATTCGACACCACCGTAATGTGAGCCTTGGGATAATGCTCGGCCATATACAGACTCAACGATCCCCAGCCACAGCCAATTTCCAGAATATCCTGTCCATCTTTTAACTGTGCACGCTGGCAATAGCTGGCAAGTGCCGCTTCTTCCGCCTGATCCAGCGTGGTATGAGTGTGTTCAAACAGGCTAGCGCTGTATTTCAGACGCTTGCCAAGCACCGCCTGGAAAAATGCGGTCGGCAGTTCATAATGCTGCTCATTGGCTTTGTCTGTCTCAATGGCAATCTCGCTATTTTTCAGCATATGCAGCACATCCATATAGCGCCGAGCTGCCAGTGCCGGGTCAAAGCGTCCTTCTTGTGCCAGACGTTTTTTGCTTAGGCTGCGAATGCCCGCGCGAATCACCGAATCGGGCAGCTTGCCGCTTTCGACCAGTTTTAAAGATTGTTGAATCATAAAGTCCATGTATTTACCTACTGTTTGGGTGGCCACGGAATAAACATTGAAGTTCGTCGTTGATAGTCTTTATAGTTGTCGCCGCGATGTGCCAGCGCCTGTTGTTCACTAAAGGGAATCCCGGTGATGTAGTACAGAAACAGCCACATCAGCAGTGGATAAATCCATAATTCATAGCATCCTGCTGCCAGACCGAGCACTGGATAAGCAAACCAATGCAGCCATTCAAAAAAATAATTCGGATGGCGCGAATATTTCCACAAACCCTGATCCATGGTTTTACCTTGATTCTGTGGATCTAGCTTAAAACGGTAAAGTTGCTG
>JAYSCP010000040.1:0-7465 GCA_041914845.1 Alteromonadaceae bacterium | reverse complement strand
GCCATCCTCCCAGCTTCCGCTGTCCAAATCCGCTCCTGCGATTCGTGCTTTATCGGTTTCTCGTGGAATATTGCACTGTAGATGGTTGGTTATTCGCCTGCAGTCAGTTTTTTTGTGCGGTTTATCGGCAAGAAACAGTGAGCTATTTGTTTGATGGCATCCTGACGGAATATGGCCCGAAAACAGCATTCGTATGTGAGCAATATTAAGGCTTCCAAGCAACTGGCTTTTTGTATCAAACGTCACTCGATGTGTTTCGCGCACCAGCAAACCTAGTTACCAATTGCAATCACGGCAATTTTCCCCATACGAACTAGATAATTATTAAATGCTCCAGTCATAAAATAAATTAGCCATTATAAAACAATAAGATAATTAAATGGCATTGATGAGCATCTATTGGCAAAACAAAGAATAATGTTTATCAAAGTGGAATTCTGAGTAAAATTTGCCGCTGCAAATGGTATTGAATAAAAAAGCCCGTATCAATTGAGACGGGCTTTTAGGCGTTAAATGAACGAATAAAATTATACTTTTTTCGCTCTAGCTAAGCGTTTTTTGGAGCGATTGATCCACTGTAAACGAGTTTTAAAACCCCAAACAGTGCGGACTAAGAAGTAACTTAATGAACTAGCGGTAATTGCAAAAATTGCTAGGCCTAAAAAAGTTGGTTTACCAACACCCAGTGCCCATTCGACCCAGCCTGCAGCGCCTGTAGGTGTCAAGTATGCACCCTCAGCCTGCTCTGAATGCAGCACGTAACTACCAACTTCGTATGCGGCATAATAGATTGGTGGGAAAGTGAATGGATTAGTTACTAGGGTAAATGCAGCACTAACAGGGAGGTTGGCACGTAAAAAAACACCGCAGGCAACGGCAAGGGGAATTTGTCCCAACGGAATCATAAAGCCAAAAAACAAACCAAGTGCAACGCCAGTTGCCACATTACGACGTGACCAAACCCAAAATTCAGGATGGTGTAACTTCGGGCCAATCCACTTTAGCCACTTATTTTCTAGTAGTTGTTCTTTCGGTGGTAATTTGAACATACATGTATGACTGACTGCTGAAATAAACGTTGGCGCAATTGTAGCAGCAAAGAAAGGTAAATTCGCTAGAGCAACTGATGATGCGAGTAAAATTTAAATTGGAAACTGTAAATAAATTCAAGATTTCTTTGGCTTAAGTCGAATGGACGGCCAATGAAAAGATCCCTAAGCTAGTGCGTGATGAATACAACTGATTAAATTAGCTATAAAACTCATTATCGACGAAACTTTGACTAATGAATGTTGAACCATCGGAGGCTTTATGCCAAGTACTGCGAATACAGCCTTACTCGATTGGGCGAGCATTTTAAAATCGGGCAATCGGATTTTTATCGGTTCAAATGCAGCGGTACCTAATGCACTTATTGATGATTTGATAGAAAACTCCAAGCAGCTAAATGATATTGAAGTCGTCCATATTCAGACAATTTCTGATAATCGTTGGGTTGATGAAAAATATAAAGAACTATTTAAGGTCAATACCTTATTTATTGGTGGAGACAAAATTCGCCAAGCTGTTGCTGAAGGCCGGGCTGATTACACACCATGTTTTTTATCAGAAATTCCAACCTTATTTAGTACGGATATTTTGCCGTTAGATGCGGCATTGGTAATGCTTAGCCCACCAGATGAATATGGCTATTGTTCACTTGGAGTTTCTGTTGATGTAGTGTCGGCGGCTATTCGTAATGCAAAAAAGGTGATAGCGCAATTTAATCCATCTATGCCGCGGACCAGTGGTCATGCATACATCCATGTCAGCAAGATTGATCAGTATATCGAGGTAGATCAACCGTTACCTGAAGTACCGCTTGTTGGTTTCGAACAAAGGATCGAACGGATTGGGCAATATGTTTCCATGCTCATCGAAGACGGAGCAACTCTACAAATTGGCGTCGGTAAGATCCCTGAAGCAGTGCTTCGTTATTTAGGGAATCACAAAAACTTAGGGGTACATTCAGAATTAATTTCCGATGGCATACTCGATTTGATGAAAAAAGGCGTAATCAACAATAGCCAAAAGACCTTCCATCCCGGAAAAACAGTGACCAGTTTTTGCCTTGGCTCAAAGCGCCTATATGACTTTGTAAATCAAAATCCGCATGTGGAATTCTATCCAAGCGAATATGTAAATTCGCCGACAAATATAGCTCGTAATGACAAAATGGTCGCGCTAAATAGTGCTATCGAAGTGGACTTAACTGGGCAAGTTGTTTCAGATTCAATTGGTTACCAGTTTTATAGCGGCATTGGTGGACAAGTAGATTTCAGCCGAGGGGCTTCAATGAGCAAAGGTGGTAAACCTATCATCGCGCTCCCTGCAACCGCAAAAAATGGCACTGTTTCAAGAATAGTTCCCCACATTGCAGAAGGCAGTGGTGTAGTGACCTCGCGCGGTCATGTGCATTATGTGGTAACGGAATACGGCGTGGCATCGCTACGTGGTAAGAGTATTCGCGAACGCGCGCTTGAATTGATTCGGGTTGCCCATCCAAAATTCCGGCCGGAATTACTCGCTGAAGTTCGCAAACACTATTGGGTGCCGAATTATCAAGTGATGACACCAATGGATGTGCCAGAGCTTGGTAATGTTGGCCTGAAAATTTTAAACATCGGTGGTGAAACCTTTGATTTGCGTCCATTAAACCCTGCGGATGAACGGCGCTTGCAAGAATTTTTTTACTCTCATACCAAAGAAACACTATTACTTCGATATAACCACCATCCTAAGCAATTAAGTCGGGAAAAATCGTGTTCGCTAGTCAGTGTTGACCAATCCAAGGACCTCGCATTGTGTTTAGTCAAACAACAAGGCTCAGTCCTCGAAATACAAGCAGTTGGGCGCTACTACCTGGTCGAAGCCAATAACAGCTGCGAAGTGGCTTTTGTCACCCGAGAGCGCCATCAAGGGAAAGGGATGGCAACTATTCTACTTCAAGAGATGATTAATATTGCTCGGATACGTGGCTTGGACAGCATGACCGCTTATGTCCGCGCAGAAAATAAGCCGATGCTAACCGTATTTGAAAAGGCTGGATTTAAGCGAGTCAAAGGTGACGAACCAGACGAAGTGAATTTACTGTTGCCACTGCAACAAGGAGCAGATTAATGCCGGTTACCGTACTTTCTCATCCAGCTTGTAACCGTCATAATTTGGGTTCAGATCATCCTGAGGATCCTGGACGATTACACGCAATTTCCGATCAAATTTTAAGTTCAGGTCTTGAATTTGTCATCCACCAACGGGATGCAAAACCCGCTAATGTCGACCAGATAGCTTTGGCACATGACCGTGCTTATATCCAAAGTGTGCTTAATAAAAGTCCGTCAGAAGGCCAAGTTTGGTTGGATGACGATACCGCGATAATGAGTAAATCTCTAGACGCCGCAACTTTTGCTGCTGGCGCTGGCATCATGGCAGTGGATTTAGTGATGCAAAGTACAGATCAACAGGTGTTTTGTGCGATACGCCCGCCAGGACATCATGCTGAATCGGCGCAGGCTATGGGTTTTTGTATATTTAACAACATCGCAATTGCCGCGAAATATGCTTTAGCAAACTTCCAGCTTCAACGTGTCGCAATTATTGATTTTGATGTTCATCACGGGAATGGCACGGAGCAGATTTTCAGAGATGACGAACGAGTGCTGTTTTGCTCATCGTTCGAGCATCCATTTTACCCATTCACCGATCCGGTAAATACGGCTAATTGTTTGAAAATGCCATTAGCTTCAGGAAGTAATGGCACAAATTTTCGAGAAGCATTTTTGGCTGAATGGCTGCCAAAACTGCGTGAGTTTAAGCCAGAATTAATCTTAGTTTCTGCAGGGTTTGATGCGCATCAAGAAGATGAAATGGCGCATTTAAAATGGCATGAAAACGATTATGCTTGGATTGCAACAGAGTTAAAACAGCTAGCGCAGGAGTGTTGTCGCGGGCGAATAGTAGCTTGTTTAGAAGGTGGGTACGCGCATAGTGCTTTAGGTCGCAGTGTTGTTGCAATGCTGAAAGCTTGGATTTAATGCAAGTTTGCTATGTCCGTGCTTGAAATCGTTGAGCATTACTAAAGTTTCCTTCTGCTCTGCGTGACAATTTATTACAATGCCGCAAATTAAATCTATTTGAGTGCACTAATGCGCGATTTGCATGATGTTGACGCCCGTGATTATTCAACTTTCCGCTTGCCAGCGAAATTCTCTTCCTTATGGGAGATCTCTTCTGTCGAAGAGCTAAAAGCATTATCACTTGCTGAAAACCCGCTTATCTTAGGTGAGGGCAGTAACAGCATTTTCCTCAATGATATTCGTCGTCCATTGCTACGTTATCTAGCGAACAGCTGTCAGGTTAGCAGTGAGGGTAGCCAAGTATTATTGCATGTTGAAGCTGGGCACAACTGGCATCAATTGGTCAGTTATACTGTCGCAAATGGCTGGTGGGGGTTAGAGAATTTAGCTTTAATCCCAGGTTCTGTTGGTGCAGCACCGGTACAGAACATTGGGGCTTATGGCGTTGAGCTAGCAGATTGCTGTGATTACGTCGATTTCTTCTGCTGGGAAAGCCGTGAAGTACGTCGGTTCACTAAAGATGAATGCCGATTTGGCTATCGTGAGAGCATCTTCAAACAACAACTCATCGGGAAAGGGGTCATTGTGGCGGTGGGTTTGCGCTTAAGTCAGCAGGGAAAACCGAAGCTGAGTTATCAAGGTCTCGATCATCTAGCAAACGATACGTCTATAGATGCGGTATATAGAGCGGTCATCGCAGTGCGTGAAAGTAAATTGCCTAACCCCAAGCAACTTGCAAACTGTGGCTCTTTTTTCAAAAACCCAGTAGTTGCAAAAGAGCATTTTGAACAATTGCAACGGCAGTATCCAAAGATCTCGGGCTACCCTCAGCATAATGGTCAGATAAAGTTGGCTGCCGCATGGTTGTTGGACCAATGTGGTTTTAAAGGTGCGAGACTAGGTGATATTGGCTGTTATGAAAAACAACCTCTGGTATTGGTGAATCACGCAAACGGTACAGGGGTTGAGCTAACTGCATTTGTTAGCAAATTACAAGCGGCAGTCGCTGCAGAATTCTCCGTCGATTTAGAACCAGAAGTCAGGATTTATCGTGAATAAACCACAAAGTCTTGCCTTACAACGTCAACTTATCCAGCAACTGGCTGGTGGCGAGCTATGTTCTGGTGAATGGTTAGCTGAACAAGCTGGGATTAGTCGAGCTGCAATTGCAAGGCATATTGACCAGTTGCAACAGATTGGCTTAGATATTTATTCGATTAAAGGTAAAGGCTATCGGTTAGCGCAACCTATTCAGCTTTTGGATATCAACAAAATGAAATCGCACCAGCCACCAAACGCTGCCGAAATTTTGTTGCAACACCTGACAGATTCCACTAACAGCCAGTTATTGAAAAAAATTCAAGAAGGGCAAAATATTGAGCGCGGCGCTGTAATCATCGCTGAAGCGCAGTCCGCAGGCCGCGGGCGTCGCGGCAATACTTGGGTATCACCATTTGGTAGTAATCTATATTTCTCAATGTATTGGCCCTTAGAGCAAGGGATCCAAGCCGCAATGGGTCTGAGCCTTGTGGTGGCAGTCGCTGTCGCCGAATTACTTGAGCAGCGCTATCAGTTGCCAATTAAGCTTAAATGGCCGAATGATATTTATCTAGGCTACCAAAAGCTGGGGGGGATCTTGGTGGAGTTGGCTGGCCAAAGCCATGCGCAATGTGATGTTGTTATTGGTTTAGGATTAAATATACAAATGCCAAACAGCTCTGCAGCTGAAATAACACAGCCTTTTACCGATCTTTCGCAACACATCACTGAACCGATTGACCGAAACTGGCTAGTACCGGCACTACAACAAACGCTTTGCAGCACCTTGAGAGAATTTGAGCAAAGTGGATTTACCCATTATGCAAAACGTTTCAACCAACGTGATTTATGGCAAGGCGAGGAAGTAACGATTAGTAGCGCCAACACCCACACGACAGGAATTTGTCGTGGCGTTGATCATCAAGGTGCATTACTGCTGGAACAGCATGGAGTGGTAACCGCTTACTACGGTGGTGAGTTGAGCCTGAGGGGGCGTGTGCATGGCTGAATTACTACTCGATATTGGCAATACCAGAGCAAAAGCAGTCGTCCACCGTGATGGTTTACTTACCGTCTTATCGCTCGATGAGCCTATACCGACGGATATTAATTCGGTGTACTACGCCTCAGTAGCAACTGCTGAACGAGTTGATGCACTGAAAACCGATTTAAGCCTAGACTTGATACCCTGGGTGCAAGTCAGTAGTGAAGCCAAGCGGGGTAAGCTTCGAAATAGTTACGTCCAGCCGCAACTCATGGGGGTTGACCGGTGGTTAGCGATGTTAGGAGCGAGACAATTCTATCCAGATGCACCATTAGTGGTGGTTGATGCGGGCACAGCGCTAACCCTAGATGTTGTTGATGCGCAAGGTCTGCATCAAGGTGGGTGGATTTTGCCTGGTTTACGGTTGCAACAGCAGGCGGTGACAAGTCATACCGCAAAAGTTTTTAATCGTGATGAACAGCGCCCAGAATTATGTTTTGGTCAGGATACTGCAAGTTGTTTACAAAACGGAGCTTTGGCTGCTGTTGTTGCAGTGATCCGCTATGGCGTTGGCATGGTTCCCGCTGCAAAATTAGTTGTCACGGGGGGCGATGCGCCAGCATTGATGCATTATCTGGAGGATATTCACGCAGATTTTAAGCCTTTACTGGTATTTCATGGTTTAAGTCAGTTTATCGCTACAAAAAACAACATATTGTCTAGCAAATGAGCACTTAGAGTAAAAAAATCTGTTTTTTTGAGATTATCAGTTGCGCCCTACCATTCATTACACTAGAATTCGCACCCACTGACGTAGCCGCTTTAGCTCAGTTGGTAGAGCAACTGACTTGTAATCAGTAGGTCATCCGTTCGACTCGGATAAGCGGCACCAGTTTTGTGTGGAGGGGTTCCCGAGTGGCCAAAGGGATCAGACTGTAAATCTGCCGGCACTGCCTTCGAAGGTTCGAATCCTTCCCCCTCCACCATCTTCGTCAGATGAATAGCTACGAGTAGGCCGCGGGCATCGTATAATGGCTATTACCTCAGCCTTCCAAGCTGATGATGCGGGTTCGATTCCCGCTGCCCGCTCCAAAATTTGTTGAGTCGCTGATATAGCTCAGGCGGTAGAGCGCATCCTTGGTAAGGATGAGGTCCCCAGTTCGATTCTGGGTATCAGCACCACTTTACAAATTCTCAAAGCCTCTCCAGCAAAAATTCAAAAAAAACCATTTTCATACAACCGCCGTTTTTGTTTTAAAAAGGGTCTACATCATGGCTAAGGCTAAATTTGAACGTAACAAACCGCACGTTAACGTAGGTACAATCG
>JAYSCP010000039.1:0-8806 GCA_041914845.1 Alteromonadaceae bacterium | reverse complement strand
CAGGCTTGGTTTACTTGACAGCCATGGGAGCGTCCATATATGGCCTCGTTTAGTTGATCGGAGTATCTCCAAACTATTTGGCAACTGCTGCAGGCTCAGGGCTTGCCCACTACAGGCTCAGCACCTAACTGATAGGTTGCAGTGATGTTAGGATTGGCCGACCAGACCGAGTCAGCATGCAACACCGTACCTCTGATTTTGCTGGCGACATTCAGCTGCAGGCTGTCTTTGTCAGTGCTTTGCCATTCTAAGCTAAAGCCAAGTTGCTCTGGATGACCATCGCTGGCAAACAGATTGCCCGGGCCATCGGCCAAAATGCCATCTTTGACCAAGATGGAAATATTGCTGCTAAAACCCGGCACTGTGGTGCAGCTGCGAACAAACACGACCGCGTTAAAACGTCCGTCCGGTGACGCTACTTGCTGTGTGATAGCGTTTGAACAAGGTTGCGACGTTGCGGCAAACATCCAGGCCGTCAACCCACCTAAAATCGCCAGTGGTGCAACCACAAACAATCCGATCTCTTTAACAACCTTATGCATGCACTTTCCTTTGATGGATTTATCAATTTGCCACTAATCACAATACGCAGTAACACGCTGCGCTAATTAGGCGATGGTTTTTGTTGCTGTTGCCACCAATTTAATAGCAAGGTTGCCACACAGACACCCACAACATCCGCCAGCGCGTCCCACAAATCGAAATTGCGGGTTTTGAGGAAAAACTGTGTCCCCTCTTCAACAAGCGCAAACAACAACACTGCGCTAGTACCATAAAAAATCGATGTTCCGGCAAGCTGCCAACGCTTAAATTGCGTTGCGATAGTCACCAATATTGCCATGACTGCATAAATACAGGCATGACCAATCTTATCGCCATAAGGGATATGATTGGCAAATTGAATAAATGGATTTGCGCCCCCTAAATCTGCATCAACAATGATCCAGCCGATAAAAATCATAAACATCAACGCTGGCAGCCATCGTTTCATTCCACACATTTAACTGACTTTCCTCGCTCTGCAAAAAAAATAGCAATTTAATTAAACTATTTTGCTCCATCTGGCGACAAATAGCGTATCTAAATACAAATCAACAAAGGAGGCAGTGATGGCCACGGAACATCAACCCATCCAAACACCCACGTTTAAACAAGTGCTGTTTAGTCTGCTGTTGTTTGTATTGGCTATGTTGGTCGGCAATGCCATGCTGTTGGCTTTAGAAAGCCATCTTGGGCTTTATAGTTATTTAGGCCATCCACAATTAAGATTATTAGAAACACCGCTGCAATGGCTGGCTGAGATTGCCCCTGATTTTTAAGCCATTGCTAGTATCGAAACAACCTCGCGCTGATTATTCAAATGCTGGAGTAAGCAACATCTGACCAGGTTGCAGTTGTATTTTTAACGGCATTTTCAATAGCAACTGATGCTCGACGCGATCCGGATTTAATCGATAGACCGGCTGCTCCGCAAGCCAATTCTGCAACCACAGTTGCAATTCCGCCGACAAAGGCTTTATTTTTCCCGCATAACCGGCCGCTGCAATATTCGCATCCAGCAGCTTAAATTGCCGCAAGTATACAGCCTGTCGTTTCTGGTCGAAGTAAGGCTCCGCCTCTACCGCAATAGCGGCATCAATTGGCAACTGCAGCACTGAAACTTTCGCCATCATATCGGTCGCTAACTGCAACTGAACCACCGGTCTGCCGTCCGGCGCAATCTCGCTCTGTAGGGTTACCGCACGAAATTGCAGCGGTACGCCTGCCAGCGTGATCGGGGTTAAACGCTGCAGCAATTGCGCATTAAGCTGCTGATTTAATTCGCTCTGCGATAGTTTGTATAAAGCCAATTGATTGGTAGAACTACAACCAAACATGAAAAGCAGTACAACCAAACTAAACAACGTTTTCATCTATTTCTTTTCCTTTAATTAATCTGGTTAAGGCATTTGTTGTACGCTGAAACCAGCCTGTTGCAGTAGCTTTAAAACACCTTCATCACCTGGCAAATGAGCAGCACCCACCATAACCAGTTCATGGCCTGGTTGTTGGAACATTTGCTGTAACTGCGGCAACCAACGCTGATTACGATCGGTAAACATCAAGCGATAAGTGCTCAAATCATCTTGCTTGGCTTTTTGCAGTACTTCACGTTCAATGAAGCCCATATCACCAGCGCGCCATGCTTTGATCAACTTTTTCAACATCGCACTACTTTCTTTCGCTTCCGCCAAACTCATTTTTATAAATGCATCGGGGTCGTCCGCGCCAAGTTTGCCGATTAACTCAATTTGAAACTCTAAGGTTTCCAAATACTGGAGGGGTTTGCGCGCACTTTTCGCTTGGGTCAGAAAATATTTATCTACACCATCACCAGAAAGTCCGGCTTTACTCATTTCTAATAAGGTCAACTGCATAGCGACAAAACCTGGTTTGTAACCATCAACCATCGCTAATGGCACACCCAGCGTTTGCATATATTGTTCTAACTCTGCGCGTACCGCAGGTTTTAATTGTTTACTCAAGCTTTGCCCAGCCGGATACTGCAAAGTTGCCAGCATTTGTTGCTGTTCCGCCATTGTTTCGGGTAATGGCGCTTCCAAGATTAGCGAGTCAGTTTGGCGGTAGGCATCAGCAAATGCAGACGGCAGCGGATATTCGCGGGCAGGTAACAAGTGTACCGTTCCTGCAAGGTATATATAGTCATCCCCTTTGCTGACTTTCCACACTGACGTTGCTGCAGCAGCATTAACAGTGAAGAGCGCTAAACACAGTGTGAGCGGACGAATAAACTTATGCATAAAACTTCCTTGTGACGGTGAGAAAAAGGGCCAGCAAGCCGGCCCTTAGGATGAATCGTGTGCTTATTTTTTGATTTTAACTGGGCGTTTCCAACCGGTGATGTGGCGTTGTTTAGTGCGAGCCACTACTAATTCATCTTCACCAACACTTTGCGTGATGACTGAACCTGCGCCTACGGTACTGTTTTTACCCAAGGTAATCGGAGCCACTAACGAGCTATTAGAGCCAACAAACACGCCATCTTCAATGGTGGTTTGGAATTTGTTGGCGCCGTCGTAGTTACAAGTAATGGTGCCAGCACCCACGTTCACCTTGCTACCGATCACGGCATCGCCCAAATAGGTTAGATGATTTGCTTTAGAGCCTTGACCCAACACAGTTTTCTTTAATTCCACGAAGTTGCCAACATGGCTGTCATCCGCTAACACTGAATCTGGACGAATGCGAGCATAAGGGCCAACTGAGCAATCAGCACCAATAGTTGAAGACTCAACCATGGTATTTGGCTTAATCTCAGTATTTGCGCCAATCACCACATCTTTAAGAATACAGTTCGCGCCAATGCTAACGCCATCACCCAGCACGACTTTCCCTTCGAAAATGACGTTCACATCGATCATGACGTCACTACCCACTTGCACTTCGCCACGCACGTCAATTCGTGCCGGATCGCGCAAATTAGCGCCATTGAGCATCAACTCTTCCGCTTTACGTAATTGATAAGCGCGCTCAAGTTGCGCCAGTTGGACGCGGTTGTTGGCGCCTTCTGTTTCGATTGGATTCTGCGGGTGAGCTGTGGTGATAGTTACGCCTTCAGCTGCCGCCATCGCCACGATATCAGTTAAGTAGAATTCACCTTGGGCATTGTTGTTTTGCAACCCTGACAACCAAGCTTTCAGCTTTTTGCCTGGCACCGCCATAATACCGCTATTTACTTCGTTGATTTGCAACTGCGCAGGCGTGGCATCTTTTTGCTCAACGATACCGACAACTTTGCCGTTTTCACGGACAATGCGACCGTAGCCCGTTGGATTGGCCAAAATCACGGTCAAAATGGCAAGGCCATCAGCCGCGCGAGTGGCAAGTAATTGTTGTAAGGTTTCTTTGCGAGTTAGTGGTACATCGCCGTATAAAATCAGCACGGTATCTTCATCAGCAATTTGTGGGATCGCTTGCTGCACCGCATGACCAGTGCCGAGCTGTTCGGCTTGCAACACCCAATTGAGTGGCTGTGCGCCAAGACCTGCCTTCAGTTGATCTGCGCCATAGCCGTAAACTAGATTGATACTCGATGCACCTAAAGAATTTGCTGTATCGATAACATGCTGCACCATCGACCGCTCAGCGACTTTATGCAACACTTTTGGAAGAGAAGATTTCATCCGCGTGCCTTTACCAGCCGCCAGAATCACCACGTTTAAAGCCATATCAGAACCCCTGTCATCATTTGCAGGTTATTCTAATGGATAACGTTGCAGAAAACAGGGGGGCGTCGAAGTTTTCCTGAGGTCAGAAAATAGCACGCCCCAAATTTGATGAGTTTCTATTGAATTCGATTATCCAAGGTGATTTCAGAGATCACATACTCAGTTGCGTCTGCAGAAAAATGGTCTGATTTTGCTAATCTAAATCCAAGTTTCACTGAGTCTGGTTTTATTTCAGCAAAAGACACTGTACTGAGCATCAGCTGCTTCTGCTGTTGGTTTGCCTCCAACTGATAAACTTTACCAATTTGAAACTGCTCACGGTACTGATTTTCTACCCAAAAATACAAGGTCGTTTCGCCCGAATAGACATCCGTCTGCGGCTCCGCAGTCGTGATATAAATCTTCGAGGGCACCAGCAGATAACTCGCCAACACCACCAGACAACATCCAATAAAAGCAACAACTCGTGTCATTAGTAGCTCCGTTACAATCGACCACGTAAACTCAAAATAGGCTCAAATAACCAGTTCAGCAGACTGCGTTGTTCCAGCACGATATCGGCACTTAGCAACATTCCTGATTGCAACATGACCTCAGAACCATAAGCGTTCACCGCTTGCGAGTCCAACTTGACGTGTACTTGATACATTGGTTCATTTACAGGCACAGGCATACTCACTTCATTTGGCAACAACACCGATTTAGAAAACTGCACAATTTCGCCGCGATAAAGCCCAAACCGTTGATATGGGAATGCTTCATAACGCATCCGAGTTTCTTGACCAGGTTGAATAAAACCAAAAGCACGTGTCGGCACCAACAACACTGCATACAAGGTACTGTTTTCAGGAACTATGGTTAAAATTGATTTCCCAGCGATGGCCATACTGCCTAATTCAGCAACTAAATTGGTGACTCTCCCCGCAACCGGAGCGGTAAGCAGCACTTCGCTGCGCGCAGACATTTCGCTATGTTGTTGCGATAACTTTGCAAGCTCTGTCGAAATTTGCACCTTTTGCTGTTCATAATCGTTGGGCAATGCCAGGTATTGCGCTTCCAACTGGAGTAATTGCCCTTGCTTGGCTTGATAGTTGATTTGCAGATCTTTTTGTTGCTGTTGCAAGGTCAACACCAACTCACGCAGATTGTTGAACTCCGTGTTGGAAATATGGCCGCGCTCACGTAAGTGCTGGTAATCTTTTAGCTTTTGCTCGTTTAGCTTGAAGCGTTCTACCATCACAGCTTGTTGTGATCGAATTTCACTCAGCTGCGACTTTGCATTGGCTAATTGGCCTTCTAATGTGGCTTTTTGCTGGCGGAAGCTAATGTCATATTCATTTAATCGCAACTTTAAATTAGTTTTCTGCTGTTCAAGAGCACTTAGCAGTTGCGAACTCAAATTGCTCCCCTGCTCCAGAAACTCGTCGGAAGAAATCAGCGCCAATTTTTGCCCAGCGACAACGGTCTGACCATCTTCGACAAACAACGTCACAATAGTACCGTTGCGCTGCGGAGCAATGCGGGCAACCCCTAAATCTGGTTTCAAATAGCCACTCACCGTTTCCTTACGATTAAACGAAGATTGACTTAAAAACACCATCGCCAGAATAATAGTGACGATCAGTGCCACAACGAGTACCGTCGTTTTAATTGGTTGGGCGATAATGACGTCACCATCTAGCTTAACACCTTGTTGTTTAACGGCTTCAGGCCGAAACAAGCTTTCAGAACTCATGGCTTTTTTCCTCGGGATCTTGTCAATAGTAGTAGTGTATGCAGTTTCAATTTTTGTAATAGCTGTTAGAAATGACAGGACGAACGTTGACAGGCTCTAAAGATGGTTATATTGTTAAGCCACATAATCTAAATCTCCATTAAGATTGTGACCGCCGGGTTCTGCAGCAACAGTCCCGGCTTTTTATTTTGTGCTTGTCTTACATGTCTTCTAACAGCGGAGGCAGATCATGGCCGCCTTCTTCCCCTGTAGCCATGGTGGTATAGATTGGACCATCGCCATCTTCGTTGATGCCAAAAGTAATAAACTTAAATGGCACGCCTCCACCGCTTACTTGTTCGATGTCAGAAGATTCAATTTGGGCGAAAGGATGTGTTGCTAATTTTGTAGTCATAATTATCTCCATTATTGTTTCAACATTGTGTTGTTTATTTCATTTAGTGGATTCAACTTCGCGACGGCGAAATCTCTCCGTTTTCCTCGAAAGTTCGAGGTTATACCTTACCTCCTCGCGGAGTTTGGGTATCTTTGCAGTTAGTGCAGCAACACCAACCGACAAATTTCCACTCAGGCAACCAGCAACTGCGCAAGTCTGTGCGCCACTGGCAACCCAGTATATTGTTCAAAATTCGCAAACATCGGACTTGGGTTTGCTTCTAAAAAATAGTATTCACCTTGTTCATCAAGCCGCCAATCAATCCCCGTCCAAGCCAAACCTAGCGCAGCTTTAATCGCCAGCGCTTGTTGTTTGATACGCTCAGGGAGTTCTATGACGTTGAGCTTGATGTCGCCATCGGTGCGAAAGTCGGCATGGTCGGATTGGATCTCTGCACTAAAGACCTCCTGACCCACAACATAACTGCGAATGTTGGTGCCTTTGATAAACCGCTGTAAGGTCACCGGAGACTGGCGCAAACTACGTTCTAAGTGCGCATCGGCTAAATGTTCTGCAGTTAATAAATGCGCATAATCGCCACCTGTCACCGGCTTAAAAATTACCTCGGAATGTTGTCGGCAAAACTCGCGCACGGCATCGGCATCATTGCCGACATACGTTGCAGGGATGTTTACACCCAATTTTGCCACCACCGCCAGCTGACGAGGTTTCTCCTGATGGAATTGCACCGCTTCGGCACTGTTTTTAGCTTTTTCGCCCAATTCGTTTAATAGTGATTTCAACACACTGGCGCAATCTTTATCGGCAATAGGATTATTGCTGCCATGCACCGGAGCCATATAGTTTCGCCAGTACATCGATTTCACATCACGAAGCGCCAACTGCTGACCTGCTATTTTTAGTAACATTTCACCGGTTTGCGGCTGAAAACCAATAGTATTGGTTTGCGGGAAAGCGGAGCTGTCAAAAACCACATAGGGTTGCCGAAGATTATCGAGTTGCGCGGCCACACTTAGGATCTGTGCGTCATTTTTTGCACCCATTAATAAAATCATCGCTCATCTCTCGTCATGTTCGGTTGATGGATGCATAGTGCCCGTAGTTGTCGTTTCGAGAAACTGTCAGCTCTGACAGGTGTAAAAGTAAATATCGGGACACAACAATGGCGTGCACATGTCCTAAAAATCGTTGTCAAAGTAAGGCAGTGGTTCTCTTGTACCTCACAGTGAAAAAACGGGTATATCACTCAAAATAACGCGGATTGGCGTTTTATCTGTACTGATGGCTTCAAATAAATACTGTGTTCTTTTAAATGCTGTCCGCCAAAAACAACCCCTGTAAAACCTGACAGCTAGGCACTTGCAGTTTCTACAACTAGGCTAATTTTCGACAGCTGCAACGCCCTCAAATACTGTGAAGCCATGACGTTGAACTCTTCGGAGTTTGAGCTAATCATATTTTGGGTCGTTGATATTGTCACTGCAAACAGCTCTCAGTTGCTGCTGATCTGTGTACTGCAGATATTCAGAGCATAGCTTGTAAACCAAGCCCTCTGAACCAAAGCCCTGTCGAGTAAGACACGGGATTACATTCAAAAATCTTAATGTGAGTAAAAATTATGAAAGAATTGTCTTTGGCTCAAGTTGAGCATGTTAATGGTGCTGGTGTATGGGTTGTTGTTGGCGCAATCGTTGCTGGTGCATTGTTGGTTGAAGATATCGGCAACTTTTTAGAAGGTGTTGCTGATGGCTTAAATAACGCACCACGCGTGAACAACTAATCAAGGAGCATTCCCATGCGCGTAATGAACGAAAAAGAAGTACAAGCGGTAAACGGTGGTTCGGATAACGGGATCGCCTATGAAGCGGGTTATGCTGTCGGCCAAGTAGTGGACGCAATGGTCAACACCGCTAAAGAAGCCTGGTCAGGTTTCAAACAATGGGTCAATAATACCTTTTAATCGCGATAATCACTGAGTGAGTTGCTAGCAACGCACTCAGTGATTAACTAAAAAGACACATTTGGATATAGCGATGTCTAAGCATAACCCGTTGCCATTTCAACGATCCACCAAGGAATTATTGGTCTTAATTTTCCTTGTGGTATTCGCTAGCTCTCCATTTTTTCTGCCAATCGATGATAGCGCTATACAGTTATTTGCTAACTCAATACTGTTTGTATGCTTTATTGCGGTAACTTGGTGCTGTCGGTTGTTTAGTCGTGAACTCCTGAAAATTGCAGCACTCACTTTCAGCTTAATTATCGCCTTGAAACTAATGTTGCCATGAAATAGCTATGCTGCCCCCCGATCACGGACATCCACTCTTTGAACCCTTTCCCCTGATCCTGGACATCCACTCTTTGAACCCTAGATCCCGAGCCTGTAATCTACAGCTTGACTTTAACATTTTTGCAACCAAACTAAAAACTTATGGATAAATTGTC
>JAYSCP010000038.1:0-12033 GCA_041914845.1 Alteromonadaceae bacterium | reverse complement strand
ACTGATCGAAACAACAACCATGCTGCAGGATGTGGTTGTTGTTACGCTTACATTATTTAATTGAAAATACTGAAACTAGCCCGCTCGGCTTGGCGCTGCGTCGTTTAGCCGAACGACTAACAACGACATCAAGTCAAGAGTTAGATCGGGTCGTGCTGTTGTCTATGTGTGCAAACGAAACTTCAATGGGCTCTGCGCGGCTTTTATATAACTTGCAGCGTGTCAGTGCTAACTCTCAAGCTGTGGCTGCTGCTGCAGAAGAGCTTCAGGCTTCTGTACAAACGATTAGAACTTATAGTAATGAAGTAAACGCAGACAACAAAAATGCCTTAAATTTGGTTGAAAGTGTCGCAGCACAGTTACGTCAGTCGGTTGCCGCGTTTTTAGACATTACCAAATCTGTTACAACCAATAGCTCGGCCATCACATCTCTAGCGGGATTTGCCTCAACTGTGCAGGGCCTTTCAGACGAAATTAAAGGCATTGCGTTTCAAACCAATATTTTGGCACTGAACGCCTCGGTTGAAGCTGCGCGAGCGGGCGACCAAGGTCGTGGTTTCGCCGTCATCGCCCAAGAGATGCGGACTTTGGCAAATCGCTCTTCAGACGCCACGCAACGAATTAGTGAGTTAGCCCAATCATTTGATTCACAAATGAATCGAGTCGCAGCTTCACTAGATGACACTATTGCCGTAGTGCAAACTGGACAAGCAGCAATAGCAAAAGTCGATGAAAATACTCAGGCAATGTACCAAGGGTTGCAACGAACAGTTGCTAGTATTGTACAGATCTCCGAATCTATAGATGAGCAAAACACCGCATCAACTGTGGTTGCACGCAACATCGCTCGAATTGCTTCGCAGACCGAACACAGTGTCCATTCCACCGATGAAATCGTTGATTCGATTGAACAAATTCAAGGTTACATCAACGAGCAAATCAATCGCCTTGCTGAACTATCCCTACCCAACAAAATTATCAAATTAGCCCAATCTGACCATGTAATTTGGAAAAAACGTTTGGTTAATATGATATGTGGAAAGCAAGGGTTACAAGAAAAAGAATTAGCGGACCATCACTCCTGTCGTTTAGGCAAATGGTATGATCAGGTTACTGACTCTACTCTCTTGCAAAGACCTGAATTCAAGCAATTGCTGCGCCCTCATCAGCTGGTCCACCATCATGGCAAGTTGGCTGTAGCAGCGTATAACAAGGGTGATATCAAAGCAGCTTTACTAGAAATTGCCGAAGTTGAAGCGGCATCGGTGGACGTCTTGAGATTATTAAAAACTATGGAATTATCAAGTTAGTTGATACAAGGGAAACTTTCGAATAACTAGCGCGCATCTGCAAATAAACTAAATTGCTCACAGGTTTCTGGTTCAGCCTTTGTTGTCTTTTTTTTGCTGCGAAGTGCTGTTATTTCATGCTTTGCCGCGCGATGCGCACTGACAAAATCGACCATAGGCGCGGGGTAATGTTCAGCACCATATTGCTGCTTGAGTTGAATGGGCATTTTCTCAGGAGCAAAAAGCCAAGTTAAAGGCACATTTTGCAACTCATTGACCCAACGGCGAACGAAAATACCTTCCGGATCTAGCTCTTGAGCTTGCGACAGAGGATTATAAATCCGCAATACCTGATTACCATTCGTACCACTTTGCATCTGAATTTGTGGATAATGAATGCCTGGCTCATAGTCGACAAAAAGTTGAGCTAACCACTGTGCGACCGGCTGCCAAGGTAATTTTAAGGTATAGCACGCGACTGAAACCAGCATGGCTCGCATTCTAAAATTTAGCCAACCGTGTGCAATCAAATACCGCATACAAGCATCGACCAATGGCCATCCAGTATGACCGTGTTGCCAAGCCCTAAACCGCTCTGCATCCCAAGGACGGTCTAAGGCATCATACAATGAATTCATGTTCCGAATTTCTGCTTCTGGATCAATTTCCAATTTCTGCATGAAGTGACAATGCCAAACCAGTCGGGAGTGAAACGCGGATAGACTGCGCCGCCATTGCTTATCTGGGCGTTTCGAAGCTGTTACCTCCAATTGATGCAGTAACTCCTTGATACTAATAGTGCCATATGCCAAATGCGCACTTAACCGAGAGCAGCCAAGTTCAGCAGTTAACGGCGAGCTGATTGTTGCTTGATAACGACCCCCTCGCTCATTTAAGAAGCTTTTGAAAAGGCTTACAGCCAAAGAACGGCCCCCACGCTGACGATAAGTACAGACATATGCATCTTGCTTCATGTATTCAGGAAGTTCAGCAAGTGGCACAACGAGCTGACAAGCTAGTGCATCGATTAACTTTCGGCTATCCCACTGTCCTGTTATAGGTTTTTGCCATAGGGCTGAAGTTGAAAATTGTGACCAGTGATCTCGCCACTCCTTACGATCATTTGCACGATGGCTATTTTTACTACCGTGGGCAGCCCAATGACTTCCTCTAAGCACAGCATGCTGGGCATACTGATACCAATTCACTTTATGTTGCCTGCACCATTTGGCAACTAATTTATCTCGTTGATAAGTCCAAAGATTTCCAGTCTCTTGATGGCTATGTAGGTCAAAGCTACCGAGTTGACTTGCTAAATTATTAAAAATATTACAGGCATCGCCCCGAAGAACCAGCAGTGTATGACCGAGTCTTTCGAGTTGAATTGAAAGTTCTAATAACGATTCTCGGATAAACTGCCACTGCCTATTACTGGTGTCAGGCAACGACCAATATTCGTCTTCAAGCAAGTAACAACACAAAATAGGTCCAGCGCAACTAGCACGATATAAGGCTTCATGATCAGAAACTCGCAGATCTCTTTTTAACCAAACGACCTGAACAGTCATACCACAGGACCATATTTCAGCATCTTCAATTTTAACCTTTTTACAGACGACGCTTTTGCAAAGGGAATATCACAAAAAAATTGTTATCTTGTACGCAGAGATTAAATATTTAGTTCAACGATAGTCTTGGATTAAAAAGATAAGGCGGTCATCTGACCGCCTTAGTATGAAGAAGATTTCCGTTGGAAAACGGTGGTAAGACTGCTAGCTAGAACACAAAATCCACGCCTAAACTTAATAACTGCGCATCATTGTGATAAGTAAAGTCGTACCAAGGTAACCTGTCACCATTGTCAGCAAAATCATTATATTCAAGTTTCACTGCCGCACTACCGCCTAAATTATACCGAACACCTAAAGTTACTATCTGATGCTCTTCAGCATCACCGGTTCCAAAACCTTGCCAATCTTTAGTGAGTTTCAACTTTGCCGAAGACAAACCAACATAAGGTTGCCAAGTTTCGTGATTATAAACAGCACTTACATAATAAGTGGGGAATTTAGAGCCATAACCATCATCATATTTCACATAGTTGTAATCAAACAACAAGGTCACATATTGGAAGTTAAAACTACCGCCTAAACCAATAAAATCCAAATCAAAATCAGTTAAAGGCCAATCACCAGAAATAATTGGCGTACCATCAGGATTGAACCTACGCTCAACAACTTTATCAACAATACCGTCATTATTAAAATCGAGTTCATCTTTAAAGAACACTTCTGCAGTTGTATTGTAATGAGTACTAAAGTAGGACGCGCGCAAATCTATCCAATCATTACTAAATGCAACGTTGAATCCAAGGATTTTGCTCCAAGTGACATCTGCAGTACCGCTAATGTAATTCCCTTGTTCAGGGAAGTAATAACCACCACGGTTTCGCCAGAAATCATGCGATTTGATATCTCGTTGGGTTTCACGACCTGCAAATACACTTGGATTGATGGTCCAGTCATTTAATCTGAACGCATGGCTATAAGTAATACCGTTAAATTGCGTGATTTCCCACCAGTATAAATTTGCCGGTGGTCGGATCCATGGGTATGCATACCCTACTTCCATATATTCAGAAAAATAGTACATCGGTAGCATCCGCCGACCAACCATCAGAGAATTGTCTTGGCCAAGTTCATAAGTCAAATATGCCCAATCAACATCAGGAGACCAGCCATCAGCTCCTTTTGCAACAATTTGAATTGTCGCCATCAGCTTTTCCACAACATCAGCGCGCATTTGCAGAGCGACCATTGATTCCTGTTCAAAATCAAGCTCTTCGGTATAAAAAGCGTAATCGTAAAAGTCAACTTGAAATTCTTTTTCGCCGGAAGGATCCATATCGCCCCCAACTACCTTACCCGCGACAAAAGAACCATAACCACTAACTTGGAGTCGATCATTTGCATATAACAATGGGGTCACTAGCAGTAATAAACAGCAAAGATATCTAAGCATAATTATTTCCTTAGTATGTTGCAGTAATTCGAACCATATTTTGATATTCATTGAACGTGGTTAATTAGCACGAGTCATCATCAGTTGCCACTTCAAAATTTATCACCTCTCGATAAATTGAAGAATAAACCGGCCGGAACAGACCATTTAACGGAACTTATTCATCATCAAGCACTCTTGATATTGAACATAACAATTTTAGCTTAGACGAGCTCTCATGAACTTGTTGAAAAAATACAGCAAATTTTATTAATTAATAATTTGCGAATTACTCCTCCATGCGACAAAAATCGAGAGCAAATGACTAAAGCCGATAACTACATCAAATTGGGGCCACCAAGTTCTCAAGGTAGGTTAAGAGGCTCTTAATTTTTCTACCATCTCGACAAACCGGCTTACCCCCGCACCAACATCTTCTAAACCACTGGCGACCGAGTTAATACTTTCTTCACCATGCAAGGCAATGCCAGTAATGGAACCAAGTTCATTGTCAATTTTTGCAATCAATCCGGTATTATTTTGCACCACCCGACTTATTTCAGCCGTTGCCTCTGCAGTGCGCCCAGCAAGTTTACGCACTTCATCGGCAACCACGGCAAACCCACGACCAGCGTCACCCGCTCTCGCCGCTTCAATTGCCGCGTTCAAAGCCAACAAGTTGGTTTGGTCAGCGATGCCACGAATGGTAATCACGATGTCATTAATATTTTTCGACTGAGCCATGAGTTGGCCACCGAGCTCCGATGCATTTTTAACCTGATCCGCAATTTGATGCGATGTTTCAACTGCATCATGTAAAACTGAAACGGCATTGGCGGCAATTTGAGATGTTTCTTCCGATGTTGCTGCAGCAAGCTCCACTGCTTCCATCGTGGCATTGACACGCTGCGTAATATCCGCAGCAAATTTTATAACTTTAAAAACCCTCCCTTGCTCATCAAAAATTGGGTTATAGCTTGCCTCTAACCAAACCACGTTACCACGACTGTCGAGCCGTTTAAAACGTCCCGACTTAAATTGACCCGCGCCAAGCTGTTGCCAGAAATTTGGCTCTGAGCGATAAAATTCATCATCACAAAACATCCGATGATGTTTGCCAGCGATTTGCTCTAACCGATAATTCATCACCTGCAGAAAATTATTGTTTGCGGTTAAAATTTTGCCATCCGGCAAGAACTCAATCACCGCCATCGAACGGTCGATGGCGGTATAAATCGCTTCCTTGGTGACCATTCGCTCACGCATATTACTGACATCTGTCGCTATTTTGATAATTTTAACGACGCGCTGCTTCTCAATAACGGGGAAATATGACGCTTGCAGGTGGATAGGCTGCCCGCTTTTGGTGAACCTAGTAAACGTATTGGTAGACGCGCGACCGGATGCGAGTTGTTGCCAGAACTCTTTATAATCACTACTGGCTACATAATTTTGACTACAAAATAGCTGATGATGTTTACCGACAATTTCAGAGCTTTGATAACCCATAGTTTTCAGGAACAATTCATTCGCTTCAAGTATTTTGCCGTCAGGTGAAAAGCTAATAAAGGCAGTATTGGTTTTTATTGCGGCTAATTCATCCATACACTCGGATAACTTCGAGTCAATTTCTGCATTAGATGTTTTTTGTTGTGCCCGTTCACCGAAAAATAGCATATGTACCTCGTAAACCGCAGGAAGATAAATCTTTTCATCACTAAAAAAATCTAGACTAATTAGAAAGTAGCAGGCTTTTCCAATAAGCCAATTACTCTAAAAAATAAAAGCTTAGGAAAGCTATGACAGCAATACTGATTTGTTAAACTGCAATTCCATGGCTTGAAGCTCAGATGAACTTTCCATATAGCTACATATGCTCGACAAGTAAAAGTTCTGTCGATGTCTGAAACTCTGAACTGAATTTGTTAATTAAGTCATTACCCAAATTACTTTTTGATATAAACAATCACTTATTAATACTTTTTCTTTTAAACTTTCACCATTATGCTGCGACTTGATAGAAGTTCAGATGTCTAAAGCTAATTAACTTTTCTTGAGGAAGTAAAATGATCCGTTTGCAATTAAAAACGATGATAAACATTGCAATAGTAGTTGCAGGATTCACCCAAGCCTGTGCACTGCAAGCGAAGGAATATCGTTTATTAAACGTTTCTTACGATCCGACTCGAGAATTTTATCGAGACTTTAATAAGGCGTTTGTCGAGCAATTTAACGCCAACAACAAAGATACTCTTAGAATTGAACAATCTCATGGCGGCTCAGGCAGCCAATCTCGGGCTATCATCGATGGCTTAAAAGCCGACGTCGCAACATTAGCGCTGGCGGGAGACATCGACCCTTTAGCGGAAATAGGCGGCTTACTTCCCAAAAACTGGAGCTCAAAGTTACCGAATAATTCAGCGCCTTATACTTCAACAATCGTTTTTTTGGTACGAAAAGGTAATCCAAAAGCTATCAATGATTGGAATGACTTAGTCAAAGATGGTGTTGATGTGATTACGCCAAATCCTAAAACCTCAGGCGGAGCTCGTTGGAACTATCTTGCGGCATGGGCCTACGCCAAGAAACAATATGGTACTGAACAATCGGCACAGGAATTTGTCACTAAGCTTTATCGAAATGTACCCGTGTTAGATTCTGGCGCCCGCGGTGCAACGAGCACTTTTGTGCAACGAGGGATCGGCGATGTGCTGCTTTCATGGGAAAACGAAGCGTTTTTAGCGGTCAATGAACTTGGTGCTGACAAAGTTGAGATTGTAGTTCCAAGCATTTCCGTGCTGGCAGAGCCTTCCGTTGCTGTCGTTGAGAAAAATGCAAAATCCAAAGGCAATCTGGTGATTGCAGAGCAATACCTCCAATACCTGTATTCGGAAAAAGGCCAAGAAATCGCGGCAAAACATTATTATCGCCCACGCGACAGCAAAGTTGCAGCCAAGTATCGCACTCAGTTTCCAAATTTAGAACTCATCAGCATTGATGCTTTCGGCGGTTGGGTAAAGGCACACCAAATTCACTTCGCCGAAGACGCAATTTTTGATCAAATCTATAATCAGTAAATTAGTAATTCGCGTGGAACAAAACCCTCAGCTACATTCATTATGAATTATGTAGCTGAGGTTTATATGAGCGACCAATTTACTATCAAACTTGCCCTTTTAAACGATTATCAGTTTTTAGTGGATTTTGGTGATATGGGGCAATTACAAACCGATGAACCAGCCCCACTGGGAGCTGGCTTAGGGCCAAATCCAAGTCGATTGCTGGCAGCAGGTGTTGCTAATTGTTTAGCTGCAAGTTTGTTGTTTGCACTTAGAAAATTCAAAGATGACCCGGGCGCATTGCATGTTGATGTCACTGGTGAACTTGAACGGCAAAACGGTCGGTTACGGATCAGCAATATTAGCGTCAAGCTGAAACTTGGTAACTGTGCTGAAAATCTTCCCCACTTACAACGCGCACTAGCACAATTCGAAGACTTTTGTGTGGTGACGCAAAGCGTCCGCCAAGGGATTCCTATTGCTGTTATGGTTGAGGATAACCACGGCAATTTACTCAAAGTCTAGGTCTAGCATTTGAGATGAACGAAGCTTCGGGTTGCTGCCAAGCTTCGCATCCAGGTTAATATCAGTTTGTTCAAGGTTGCTCCTCAAGCCAAAATTTCTTCGCTTGTTGAAATTTAGCTGAGTTTTTTAGCTGTGGGATCACACCGTTGATGTTGTCTACCACATCCCAACCCCAAGCATTATTGGCGCAACCTACCGCATTTTGTGGAGGTTCTTGTTGATTCTCGGTAATTGGCAGCATCTTCAAAGCTACTAATGGCTCCTTTGCACTCACCAAGCGATGGTATTTTAAAACCATTGGGTAATCGATAGTAAAATCTATACGACCGATTTCAATTAAGGACAATATAGAGTCTGCCTCACCCGGCCCCGCCCTTGCTAGTACCAATTCAGGGGAGTCTGTTTTATAGGCCTCAAGCAACGGATCTAAAACGCCATAACGACGTCCTTGTGGGTAGCCGTATCGATATTTATTACTCGATAACACTGACTTCAATTCGATGGGTGTTGTTGAATGCATTAACGAAGCGCGGGTAATTAACACATGCCTTGGGAATTGATGCGTTGATGCAGTATAAGTCACACCTTTAGGTGGAACCGTTCGTTTAATCATGCACGGAAAACACATTTGACTGTTGGCTGCACTTAAAAACTCTAAAACACGGCCTTGCGGCACAACAACCTTCTTGTGTTGATACTGTGGCAGTAAGACTTGTAGGGTATCGACCAACGCATCACAAAAACCCTCACCTTGCAGCGGGCCGGAGACTATGTGAAAAGGTGGCCCAGGGTTGATTGCCCAAGTAATGGTAGGTACTGGCGATGATTGCCTTCGCCCCTCAGATGACACGTTTTGGCTAGGCTGGAAATCTGGAAACGCTTTTGGCTTTACCACGTCGAGATCTTTGCCAGCGCCAGCAGCAACTGTACTTGAACAATAGACAAAATGACTAAGTAACAAAGCCCGTAACAAACTATTTAATCGACCCCATCTATTCATCACGCAGTTCTTACATCCTTGCAGAGCATCGTTAATTTATTCCAATGTTTTCATTAGAAAACATCAAATTCAGTATTTGCGCATTTCTCAGAATAGCTCAAACAGATTTGCCATCATTTGTTATAAACCATTTATCTAGCATCATAAAAACGACTGGTGTCGTTAAAAGCGTTAATATTTGGCTGAAGGCCAAACCACCGACCACAGCAACGCCTAGTGGTACTCGTAATTCTGCGCCAGTACCAAAACCTAGCATCAGCGGTATGGCCCCAAACATGGCTGCCAAAGTTGTCATCATTATTGGTCGAAATCGCGCTAAACAGGCTTGATAAATAGCATCTTTTGCACTGACGCCCTGCTCTCTTTGTGCTTGTAATGCAAAGTCGACCATTAAAATTCCGTTTTTCTTGACAATACCTATCAATAAAATAATCCCAATAAGCGCCATAATTGAAAAATCGAGTCCCCACAGCCACAACAAACCAATGGCACCAATTGCAGCTGACGGCAGCGTTGACAAGATAGTTAACGGATGGACAAAACTCTCATAAAGCACACCCAAAATTATATAAACCGCCAGTAATGCCGTTAGGATCAACATTGGCTAACTTGCTAATGAATCCTGAAACGCTTGCGCTGCGCCTTGAAATGCGCCATGAACTGAGGCTGGCATATTCAAAGAATCTCTTGCCTCGGCCATTGCTAATACTGCATCTCCTAACGCGACTCCTTTGGCTAAATTAAAGGAAATATTCGCTGCAGGCTGCATACCATGATGCGCAATAACCACAGGGCCGCTTTGCGCAGGCAAGACTTTACTGAACGCCAGCAACGGTACCATTTCACCGTTTAGCGGTGATCGTAAATAGAAATAGTCAAAACTGCCGACTTTGCCACGTAGCTCAGGAGTGAGTTCTAAAATCACTTTGTATTGATTAGTTTCTGTTTGGTATTCGCTGATTTGACGTTGACCAAAGGCGTCGTACAACGCTTGATCGACATCTGCAACAGTAAAACCAAAACGCGCGGCTTGCTGCCTATCAATATCTAACTCGAGGATGCTTGCATCCCATTGCAAGTCATTTGATAAATCGGTAAACATCGGATTTTGCCGAAGTTTGGCGGTAAGCTGCTGAGTCCACGTTGCCAGTTCGTTACTGTCTAAGGCCTTTAGAGTGTATAGGTATTGTGCCCGCCCCTGATTTGCACCAAGGTTAATGTCTTGCGATGCCCGCAAAAACACTTGTAAACCAGAAATTTGCGCGAGCTGAGGCCGCAGTCGGTCAATGATTTCACTCACCGTCTCATCACGTTTATCGGGATCACTTAACACTAACCACACTCGTCCTGAGCCAGAGGAGTTGTTGCCGCCTACCGCATGGTTAAAACCCGTAATAGCGGGCTCATTTTTAAAAATGGCTTCCATTTGTTTATGTTTAGCGACCATATCCTCGTAGGAAATATCCGAAGCCGCTTGGGTGGAGCCTAAAATAAATCCGGTATCTTGCAAGGGGAAAAAACCTTTGGGGATAGCAATAAAACTCAAGACACTGGTGACTACCGTCAACATAAATACGCTCAACATTGTTTTTGGATGATCTAAGGCCCACGAAAGCACACGACCATAGCGCTGCGCTAACCGCGCAAACAATCCTGGATTAGTCGGGTCATGCAAAGGCGCAGAGCCCATAAAGATTGACGCAAGTGTTGGCGCCAAGGTTAAGCAAACCACAACTGAAATTAAGATAGCTGCCGCGGCTGTCAGCGAGAACTCAAAGAATAACCGCCCAATGATCCCGCCCATAAACAATAACGGAATGAATGCAGCAACAAGAGAGACACTGATGGATATGACTGTGAAACCAATTTCACTAGCACCTTTTAACGCCGCATCGGTTTTGCTGAACCCCATCTCAAGGTAACGGTGGATATTTTCTATCACCACGATGGCGTCATCGACGATAAAACCAACGGCGATGACAATAGCGACCAAAGTTAAGTTATTAAGACTAAACCCCGCGATATACATGAAGGCACAAGTAGCGATCAGAGACACCAATAGTACCGTAGTGACGATTAAAGTTGCTGACCATTGCCTTAAAAACGCAGCCATGACCCCAATAACCAACAACACCGCAATGGCTAAAGTAAGTTCTACTTCTGCTAAAGACGCTCGAATGGTTCTTGTTCTGTCGTTAAAAATTTCCACATCAATATCGGCAGGCAAAGCCGCGGTTAACTGTGGCAGTGCAGCGCGAATACTATCCGCTGTTTTGACAATATTTGCCCCAGGTTGACGACGAATAATCAGCGCGACTCCCGATTCACCATTTGGCCAAATTTGCACATAATCATTTTCAACCCCTGCAATCACCTTCGCCACATCACGCAAATAAATTGGTGTGCTAATGCCATTGGCATCGGTTTGTTGGCGAACAATCAAATCTGCATACTCGTCGGCATTAAATAACTGATCATTTGCAGCTAAAGTCGACACTCGATCAGAGCCATAAAGTACGCCTTTGGGCAAATTCACACTGGCTTTTTGTACCACGGCTCGGATATCGGCCAGAGTTAAACCATTTGCTTGCAACAGCTCGGGTTTAGCTTGAATGCGGATCGCAGGTTTCTGCTGACCACCAATAAATACTTCACCAACGCCATCTATCTGACTTAATTGACGCGCCAACAAAGTTTCAGCGAGATCGCTGACTTTACTCGCGGCTAAAGTTTTAGAGGTTACGCCAATAATCAAAATCGGACTGTCTGCTGGATTTGCTTTGCGCCAAGTCGGTAAAGACGGCATGTCCGGCAAACTGCCAACAGCCTGGTTCAGTGCCGATTGCACTTCTTGTGCTGCGGCATCGATGTCTTTGGTCAATACAAATTGTAGGGTGATTTTTACTGAACCTAAAGCGCTGCTGGACGTCATCTCGCTAATTCCAGGTACAGCACTTAACGCCACTTCTAATGGTGTGGCAACAGCAGAAGCCATCGTTTGCGCACTAGCGCCTGGTAACCGTGCATCTACTTCAATAGTCGGAAACTCAGCTTCCGGTAACGGTGCTATGGATAATTTTGGCAGTGCGATGAGTCCCATCAACACTAGACATAATGACTCCCCACGAGTGCTGACCTCCGAGTTCGTGGGTTAGTTTTG
>JAYSCP010000037.1:0-12639 GCA_041914845.1 Alteromonadaceae bacterium | reverse complement strand
CTTAACTGAGCAGGATTTTATCCAACCTGCTTGACATGGGGAGTCATACCAACGCACAAGTGAGTAGAACCGTACCAATCGGGTGTTTCATGCACCAGTGGAATAATCCGCTAGTCCTCATAATACAAACTCCGAACTACCCAAAGTGCTTGCGGCATAAAAAGTGTTCGCACCAGCGGGTTTTGCGTCACTCGCTGCAGTTGGCGGGTTTATTTGCACGGTCGCACCTGGACGCAGTCGACTTTGGCCATCAGTGACGACAACAGCACCCATGGGCAAATCACTGATAACAACCAGCGCCTCATTAGAAAACAACACCTTTACTGCTTTAGGACTGGCCTCATTGTCAACCACAACCCAGACGAAACTACCTTGAGGCCCTTGTTGTAATGCTTTATTTGGGATGGTGACCACTTGCGAAAGTACATGGCTCTGCACTGCCATCACCACGCTTTGACCTGGCCACAGAGATTTGTCGTTATTTTGGAATTCGGCTTTAATGCGGATGGTACCTGTTGTTGCCGTTACTTTGTTATCGATGGCGACCAAGCTGCCACTCGCCAATTGAGTATTTTCCGCCTGCGAATAGACAATAGCAGGCACTGATTGGCCGCCAACTTGCGCTGAAAGCTTTTGTAATTGTTGGATATTGGCTTGCGGAACTGCCATTTCTACAGCAATTGGTGTTTGCTGGATGACACTAAAGAGCCCTGTATTATCTGAAGTGCGCACAAAGTTGCCGACATCGACATTACGTATACCCACTTGTCCACTTACAGGAGACAAAATTTGGGTAAAAGACAGCTGAACCTCAGCCGCGACTATCGCTGCTTGCACGCTGGCAATCTCTGCATTTAATTGCTGCACTAAAGCTTGTTGCTGATCCTGTTGTTGCGCGGAGATTGCTTGACTTTGAGACAGCCCGACAAACCGCTTTAAATCACGCTTGGCAACTTCAGCCTTCGCTTTGACTAATGCTAACTGTGCATTTGCTTGAGCAAGGTTAGCTTTTGCAGTGCGGTCATCTAACACCGCTAACAGTTGACCGGCTTGAACTTGCTGACCTTCACGGACCAAAATTTGCTGCAAGACACCGTCAATTTGTGGCCGAATTTCAACGCTTTGCAGCGCCTTGACTTGACCTACAGCTCGGATCCAAACAGGCACATCTGCCAACTGTGCCGCAGTAACAGTGACTGGCACTTTGGGTCCGTCTTTTTTTTGCTGGGCGTGAACACCATTCACAAAAAAAATTAAGCCAAGCAGCACAAACCTTAATCTCATGGTCTTCTCCAAACGAAAGCCGCAGCTTACTCAACAATCTCTTAAACCATAACGAGTATTATTATTAGTACGATCATTTACTGCGTTAGAACCACGCAAAAAGACGATAGAAGGAAAGAACCAGGCTAATCGCTAAACTATTAATGCGTTTGGCTTTCTGCCTGCTTAAATCCTCGAATTAAAGCGTATTGGGCTGCGTAGTAACTCAACATGATAAAAACACCAGCGCCTTGGATCGAGACATAAAATCTGTTCAACCCGATGGCAGCATCAGAACAGATAAACAATATACCGCCCATAACGAGCCAATTATTGCGTTTTTGAGAATGCCAAGTTGACGCTGACATCGATAAAATAATCAGAATATAACAAGATACTGGCAGTAACATAGCGCCAAGATTTGCTGCCATCAGCCACAAAACACCCAAAGCGAATATCAAGTAAAACGAAATTAATTGCGCACTAAGTAGCAAATTCAAACGACGAAATGGCGCCAAAGCAGCGATATAACAACAATGGCTAATTAAAAAAGCCAGCAATCCATACACAAACCAGTGCTCTGCATCTACCGCGAGGATTACATCACCAAGCATAGAAAAACCAAGAGCAATAATAACTATCACAGGGCTGAGCTTGCGAAGGGGTAAATTGCTCTTTTCAGTCCTTGCTGATCCACCACCTTGGCAAAACCAAAGAACTAAGAATAATAAAGGCAGAATTTTTACCAGCGGTACCAATGCTTTTGTCACATCACTCGCAAATATGATGTAAATAAACGCCAAGGCCCAATAGCTCGAAGTTAAAATCCATGGCATTTTTTTAAACTCCAAAAAACTCAGATTAATGATTACCTTAGCTGGTTCTTCGAATCTATTTCAACAGCAGATTGAGCGTTTTAGCACTATCTTCAGTACTAATTGCAAGACATTTTTGCAATAAAGCATCTCGAAGAAATTTTGTAGCAATATTTGACCTTTTCCGAAATCCGAAATAGTCTATGTAAGCGCTTACAGAAAGCGGTAAGCTCCCATAAAAAAAATTCGTAACCGACAGGGTAGAACTTATGAATAACCTATCAACAAGTTTGAAAGTACTTGCTACTTCCATTCTCGGGGTCAGCATTGCTAGTTGTGGTGGTGGCACTGAAACATATTCCGACTTCAATAAAGTCGACACAACCAAACCTGTCGATACTTGGCAGCTGGTTTGGAGTGATGAATTCGATGCTGCAACTATTGACACCCGCAAATGGAATTTCGAAGTAAACTGCGCAGGCGGCGGCAACAATGAAAAGCAGTGTTACACTGATAAAAAAGAAAATGCTTTCATTAACAATGGTGTCCTCAATATTGTCGCTTTGCCATCTACCGATGCAGCCCTTCCCTACACTTCAGCGCGCTTAACCACAAAAAACAAAGCTGACTTTAAATATGGCCGTTTTGAAATGCGGGCAAAATTGCCCTCAGGCCAAGGTGCATGGCCAGCATTTTGGATGATGCCAACAGATTCTGTGTACGGTGGTTGGCCAAAATCTGGCGAAATCGACATCATGGAAGCAGTGAATTTAAAAACGGTGAAAGATGGTGGCACTCCAGAAGCCAACGTGCATGGCACCTTACATTATGGCCGCGAAGCACCGCGCAATGTAAGTTCAGGCAAAGCCTACTCCCTGCCAGCCGGCAAAAACCCTGCGGATGACTTTCATACCTACGCAGTTGAGTGGCAACAAGGCGAAATTCGTTGGTACGTCGACGGTTACTTATATGCAACACAACGCCAATCTGATGTCCGTTATAACGGCAAAGGTGAAGCCGCAGGCTTAAAACATCGCGGTTGGTTCGCGGAGTATTTCAACGCGGCGACCGGGCAAAAAGAAGTGCATTGGGATAGCGCACCTTTTGATCAAAAATTCTTTATGATTTTAAACTTTGCAGTAGGCGGCAACTGGCCAGAAAACGTCAATAATGGCGGTATCGACCCAGCAGCCTTTGCTAAAGGCCAAAGTTTTTCAATCGATTATGTGCGGGTTTACCAATGCTCGGTTAATCCACAAACTGGTAAAGGCTGTGAAACAATCCGTGGCGGTTACGATAGCCCAACCGATGGTTTAGTTGAAGGTAAAGCGCCAATCCCAACCCCGCCATCAAGCGGTGTGGCAAAAAATCTGACTATTTTCAATGGCACCGCCAACCCAAGCTGGCCGGCATGGGATTGTTGTGGTGGTTCAACCCCTGCAATAGTTGAGGACGCAATTAAAGGTGCTGTTTATCAGTTTGGTGTAGGCGCCACGCCAACCGTCAATGGATTTATTAGCCGCTCAAAATTCATTACCGATCCAGATGGCGAACCAAGCCCATTTGACGCAACGCCCATTCTTGAAAATGGCAGTGTCAGTTTTGATATGAAAGTTCTATCAGCCCCTAACAATGCATCAGCGGCTTGGCGCTTTAAAGTCGAAAGTATCGAAGGGGCTACTGCGGTTGAAGTTGATTTAGCAACAGGCGGCCAAGTACCAGTCGTTGGCCAATGGCAAACTTTTACCTTCCCATTAAAAACCCTAGCGGCCGCAGGCTTAGATGTTAGTAGCATTGATGTGCTGATGGTTTTCCCAGCATGGGGTGCGGGCGAAGGCGCAGTTTATCAAATGACCAACGTGAAAATTGCCCAGGCCAACATCAGTTATCCGGAATTAGTGTTATTCAAAGATGGTAAAAACCCAGATTGGCCAATGTGGGATTGCTGTGCAGGTTCAACGCCTATCGAAACCACTGACGATGCCGAACACGGTGCTGTTGCTGAATTCAGTATTGGCGCAACCCCAACCGTCATGGGCTTTATCACCAGAACAGCAAACAGTGGTGGCAACAAGCCATTTGACGCAACTGCACTGTTAGATGGTGGTTTAGTGCAATTTGATATGAAAGTGGTCAACGCGCCAAGTAGTGCTGACGCCAGCTGGAAATTAAAAATCGAATCCAATGCCGGAGCTACCGCAGTAGAGATTGACTTGACGAAAAGCGTTGAAGGCAAAGCGCCAGTTACCGGTCAATGGCAAACCTACAGCTTTAAACTTGCTGATTTAGCAGCGGCTGGTTTAGATGTAACCACCATCGATGTGGTGATGATTTTCCCAGCGTGGGGTACTGGTAACGGTGCCGTCTATCGTGTTGATAACGCCAAAATTTACAAACCAGGCACTGAACAGCCAGATCCAACCATCACGATGTTCGCTGATGCTCCAGCGGCTGATTGGTCAATCTGGGATTGCTGTGGCGGTTCAACGCCAACTATCGAAGAAGATGATGATACTCATGGCAAAACTGCACAGTTCATTATTGGTGGTGCACCAACAGTGATGGGACTTTCAGCTGGCAAAGATATTTTCCAAGACGTCAGCCCGCTGATGCCTGATGGTGTTCTGCGTTTTGAAATGAAAGTCGTTACACCACCGTCAGACTCATCGGCAGTGTGGAAATTTAAAATTGAATCGAATAACGCAGCTGAGGCGGTTGAATTTGATTTAGCTGCGAGCAGTGAAGGCAAAGCGCCAGTCCCAGGACAGTGGCAAACCTATACCTTCCCGTTAAAAGCGCTTGCAGACAAGGGCTTAGATATGACCGCTATCGATGTCATCATGATCTTTCCAGCATGGGGCACAGGCAATGGCGCAGTCTATCGTATTGATAATGTGAAGTTTTCTGCCAATTAAGGCACGTCTTGGGCGATGTATTCTCTCGTCAGCATTGACGAATGGCATATAACACATTCCGCTGAGGTTCAGCGTCGTACCTGAATAACGACGGCTGAACCCACGGCAAAAAGATAAAAAGGTTTGTCATGAACAGAAATATTTTTACCAAATCTCGGCTCGCAGCCAGCATCTCGTTATGTTTAGCAACAACGCTAATGCCGGCCATGGCGCAAGAAACAACGGCAAAAGCTAAAGCAGACAGCGAAATTGAAGTCATCCAAATCAAAGGCATCCGTGGCAGTTTGATTCGTTCAATGGACGTAAAACGTGAAGCCAACGGTGTTGTTGATTCGATTTCCGCAGAAGACATGGGTAAATTCCCCGATACCAACTTGGCAGAGTCTTTACAGCGTATCACGGGTGTCTCCGTCAGCCGCTCTAATGGCGAAGGTAGCCAAATTACCGTGCGGGGTTTTGGTCCTGATTTTAACTTAGTAACCCTCAATGGTCGGCAAATGCCAGGCACAGGTAACAGCCGCTCATATAACCTAGAAAACTTATCATCCGAAGGGGTTAGTGCCCTTGAAGTGCAAAAAACGGCGCGAGCAGAAAACCCTAGCGGTGGTTTAGGTGCGACGGTCAATATCATTACTGCCAAGCCTTTAACACGTCCAGGTGAGCACTACTCGTTATCTGGTAAAGCGATGTACGATAGCTCTAACGAAATGGGCGATGATGTCACACCGGAACTTGCAGCAATCTATAGCAATACTTTTGCTGATGATAAATTTGGTTTTGCGATTTCGCTCTCCCACCAAGAGCGTGACTTCCAAAAACAATCAGCGAACATTCAAGGCTGGCATGCAAATCCAAGCTTGCCTACCCTCACCGCTGATAAAGTTGTCGACCGTCGTGCGACCGATGCTTCAGGTAAAAAAGTGGGTAACTACTTTTTACCAAAAGATATGAACTACTCAATTGAAGATGTGCAACGTGAGCGCAGCAACGGCCAAATTACCTTCCAATATGAACCGATGGATGGTCTGGTTGGAACTATCGATTACACCGCATCTAAAGCATTGACCGGTTCAAATAGCATTGGCTGGGGTATTTGGAACGACTTCGGTGCCAACATAAATGCCTATGAACTTGATGAACGTGGCACTGCGGTATTTATGGATGTCAGTGGCAATGATGGCTCTTTTACTGCCAGCAAAGGCACCACCGAAGTTCTCGCCCGTTCACTTGGTCTTAACCTCGCGTGGGAAATGAATGATGACTGGTCTTTTGGCCTTGATTATCACGATTCAGACAATAAAACCGACAATGGTGCCGACAAAGGCAGCCGCAACTCTGGGCAAGTGATCTTAGGTTCAGACCAATTAGTCAGCAAAATGTACGATTACCGTACCGGTGAAATCCCACAAGCGCTGGTATTGTGGCGTAACGGCACCAATGAATTGTCACCTGCTGAAATTGACTCTAACTTCAGCCAATTCTTCCACTCGCCAGGCAAATCAGAAATTCAGCAGCTGCAATTTGATGGTACTTGGAACAATAACCAATTTAAAATCCCATTAGTGAACGTGAAATTTGGCGCAGCCTACACTGACCAAACCATGGGTGGTTATAACGCCTGGAGTGGCTTACGCGGAGGCCCTGGGTTTACTTTAAAATACCCACAGATTTTCCCAGACAATATGTTTGTACGCCACGGCACTGCAAACTTCTTAAATAGATTTGCTGGCGGTGGCAGCGCACTGCAGCCAAATTACTATTACACCTTTGACTACGATGAAGCGGTTGCACGGCAAACTGCCTATTTAAATGCAGCGCTGTTAGGTGCTGATGCTTATGTTCCTGATCCATATTTCGACGGCATCGACAGCCAAGGTTCAGTGCAAGAGCAAACCCAAAGTGTCTATGTACAATCGCAATGGGAATTTGAAGCCATGGCGTTCCCTGTACAACTTAATGCCGGCGTGCGCTATGAACAAACTGATGTCACGAGTGTTGTTAAACAAAAAGTGGAAAAACAAGTCAACTGGGATAGCGCTTCAGAATGGATTATGTATTACCAAAGCGCCACTGATGACGATTTCTTGTCATTAGAGGGTGATCATGATGTGCTGCTTCCGATGTTGGACTTAAAAGTTGACCTAACCGATGATGTGGTTGCGCGGTTCTCTTGGGGTAAAACCATCGCTCGTGCGCCACTTGGCAATCTAGCGGGTGGTCGTAGCCTGTCGGGCAGTCCAAAACCTGGCGCACGCATCGGTAGTCAAGGTAACCCAGATCTGCTGCCATTTACTTCAACCAATCTTGATTTAAGTTTGGAATATTACTATGCGGAAGGCAGTTACGCCGCAATTGGTTATTTCCAAAAGGATGTTGATAATTTTATCAAAACCGCTAGCAGCAAAATAACCATTCCTGGCTTACACGACATTTTAGACGGACCGAGATATCGCCAAGCGGTGGCTAATATCGTCGGTCGCGGTGAAGTGGCCAACCAAGATCGCATCTATGCAGAAATGCTTGCATTGGGTTACGGCAATGCCGCAGGCAAAATTGAACCGACCAGCGCAGATCCATTGATTGTTTGGGATATTAGTCAACCGGCAAACTCATCCAGTAAGTCTGTGGAAGGTGTCGAATTTGCAGTACAACATCTCATCGGCGAAACTGGTTTTGGTGTCGGTATCAACGGCACTTGGGTTGATGGTGATATCAAATTTGATACCGAAAGCCTTGAGCAACAAGATCCGCTGCCTGGTTTAAGTAACTCTGCAAACTTCCAAGTGTTCTATGAATACGACGGTTGGTCAGCAAAAGTCACTTATGCGTGGCGTGATTCTTACTTAATTGGCGTTGGCCAATCGCAAGGAACTTCGGATGCCCCACCACAATTTGCCAAAACTTATGGTCAGTGGGACATGAACTTGAGTTACGCGTGGAACGAAAATCTTTCCGTATTTTTGGAAGGGGTTAACATCAACAATGAGACTGAGCAAGGCTACGGACGTTATGAAGAGCAATTCTTATTTGCTCGCCAATATGGCCCACGTTACACCTTAGGTGCTCGTTACAACTTCTAAGCGCGTCCAGTTATCTGCACGCTGAAGTTACAGCCAAAGGCTAGTCATTTGACTAGCCTTTTTACTTTGAAGCATATTAGCGGCAGCTGGCAAAATGGTGCCCCCCTGCTTAAGTCTAAGTTTAAATTACTAAGAAATTCGCTACAGTAATTGCAGGCTTCATTTTGTAAGGCATGCAATCATGACTTTTAGCGCCCCAGCGAATTATCTGCAGCAACGTCAACAAGCACAGCAGTCCCCAGCCGAATTTTGGCGACAACAAGCAGCGCAAATTGCGTGGTTAAAACCACCGACACAAATTTTGCAGCAAGATGAACATGGTCATGGCCGTTGGTTTGCCGATGGCGAGCTTAATAGTTGTGATTTGGCGCTAGATGTGCATTTGCGTGAAGGTCGAGGTGAGCAGTTAGCGCTCATTTATGACTCACCGGTCACTGGCCAAGTTCAGCGATTTACTTACCAACAACTACACCACGAAGTCGCAACGTTTGCTGGTGCTTTGCAAAACTTAGGCGTTGGCAAAGGCGACCGTGTGGTCATTTATATGCCCATGATCCCACAAGCGGTGATTGCGATGCTGGCTGTGGCAAGGCTTGGCGCTGTGCACTCCGTGGTCTTTGGCGGGTTTTCCGCACATGAACTGGCAATTCGTATCGATGATGCGACGCCCAAAGTGGTGGTCAGTGCCTCCTGTGGCATCGAAATTAGCCGAGTGATTGCCTACAAACCGCTGCTTGATGAAGCATTGTCGCTGGCAACCCACCAAGTTACACACACGGTTATTTTCCAGCGGCCGCAACAACTTGCAGAAATGATTACCCCGCGAGACATTGATTGGTTAGAGTGCCAAAGCAAAGCATCTGTCACACCTTGCACACCAGTGCTCGCCACAGATCCGCTGTATATTTTGTACACCTCAGGCACCACCGGTAAACCCAAAGGTGTGGTACGCGATAATGGTGGGCACGCTGTCGCCCTTCGTTACAGCATGAGCGCTATATATGACTGTCAGCCGGGCGATGTGTTTTGGGCAGCATCAGACGTTGGTTGGGTCGTTGGCCACTCGTATATCGTGTACGCTCCACTATTTGCCGGTTGCACCACTGTATTGTATGAAGGCAAGCCAGTTTTCACGCCTGATGCCAGTGCCTTTTGGCGCGTATGCGCCGAGCATCAAGTGAAAATCTTGTTTGCCGCGCCAACAGCTTTTCGCGCAATTCGCAAAGAAGACCCCGAAGCGAAATTACAACGCTATGATTTATCAAATTTAAAATACATTTTTATGGCTGGTGAACGGCTTGACCCCGCGACCTTTCATTGGGTGCAAGACACAATCGGCAAACCGGTGATTGACCATTGGTGGCAAACCGAAACTGGCTGGCCAATTAGCGCCAACCCTGCCGGGCTTGGCTTGATGGGCGCCAAAGCCGGTTCTTCCACGGTTGCAGTGCCGGGCTTTAACGTGGCGATTTTAGATGAAGCCGGCCAAGTGATTACTGACCATAGCCAAGGTTATATTGCGCTGCAACTGCCGTTACCGCCAGGATGCCTCAGCACTATTTGGGGCAACCATGAGCGCTTTGTTGATGGCTATCTGCGAACGTTCCCAGGTTATTACGCCAGCGGCGATGGCGGTTACTTAGACACCGATAATTATGTGTTTGTGATGGGCCGCACTGATGATGTCATCAACGTGGCGGGCCATCGGCTTTCCACCGGTGAAATGGAGCAAATAGTTGCCGGGCACCCCGCGGTCGCCGAATGTTGTGTGATTGGCATTCATGAAGCGATTAAAGGCCAACAACCGCTGGCGCTTGTGCTACTTAAAAATGGCGTTGAGATTGATGAAGCGACGCTTGAGGCAGAGCTTGTGGCGATGGTTCGCCATGATATCGGGGCGCTCGCCTGCTTTAAGCGAGCGATTTTGGTCAAACGGCTGCCGAAAACCCGCTCGGGCAAAATTCTGCGCAAGTTGCTACGGCAGATTGCCGCTGGCGAAAGCTACACAGTGCCATCGACCATTGATGACCCAGCATGTTTACCAGAAATCAGTGAAATTATGGCGAAGAATCAACTGATTGCGCCTTAGCTGTCTTTTAGATGGCGTCGTCTTTAAACTGGCGACGCCGTTGTACCACCGGCAAACTAGATTCGAATAAGTAGCTGCCGAACGCCTTAATCTACTAATCCTTCTATCTGCCTCCATTTCTAGATTGCAGAGCAGCAAGTATTGCGCTAAATTCACTGTATCTATATACAGCTCGCAAAACGCTATTCCAAATGATTTTATACATCGCCGAAAAACCGAGCTTAGGTCGCGCCATCGCTGCCGCCTTGCCAGGCCCACAAACCAAAGCCGAAGGCTGTATTCGCCTTGGCAATGGCGATGTTGTTAGTTGGTGTATCGGCCATCTGTTGGAGCAAGCCGAGCCAGAGGATTACGATCCGGCCTTTAAACGTTGGCAATTTGCCACCTTGCCGATTATGCCGACTCAGTGGCAGCTGAAAGCAAAAAAAACCAGTAGCCGACAACTGACAGTGTTAAAACAGCTAATTAAACAAGCCGATGAGATTGTGCATGCTGGCGACCCTGATCGCGAAGGCCAACTTTTAGTCGATGAGGTCTTAGCATTTTGTAAGTTAAGCCCTTCCCGCACTGCCCAAGTTAAACGGCTATTAATTAGTGACTTAACTCCGGCTGCAGTGAAAAAATCGTTGCAGGCGCTGCGCCCCAACAAAGAATTCGTGCCGCTTTCAACCAGTGCTTTAGCGCGCAGCCGCGCTGATTGGTTGTACGGCATCAACATGACGCGTGCTTATACCATTCAAGGGCAAAAATCTGGTTATAACGGCGTGTTGTCGGTCGGCCGCGTGCAGACGCCACTGCTTGGCTTGATTGTCCGTCGCGATTTGACCATCGAAAATTTTATTCCAGTGCCGCACTTTGCAGTGACTGTCGATTTAGTGACAGACGAGCAGGCAGCGCAAATGTTTAGTGCCAAATGGCAGCCGAGCAAAGCCTGTGAGCCCTATCAAGATGAAGAAGGCCGAGTCTTGGTTAAAGCACTTGCGGAGAAAGTCGTCAAAACCGTCAACCAACAATGGGGCGAAGTGACGGACTACAGCCAGCAACAAAAGCAACAGGCAGCGCCTTTGCCTTATCAACTTTCGGCACTGCAAATTGATGCGGCCAAGCGGTTTGGTTTAAGCGCTCAACAAGTGCTAGATGCCTGCCAGCAACTTTACGAACAACATCAACTCATCACCTACCCGCGCTCTGATTGTTGTTATTTGCCAGAAGCACAATTCTCGCAAGCAAAAGCGGTGATTAACGCCATCGCCAAAGGTGGAGAACAGCAACAAGCATGGGCTCAAGCGGCTAACCCGCAGCAGAAAAGTAAAGCCTGGAACGACGCGTTAGTCGGTGCCCACCATGCCATTATTCCAACGGATAATGTCCTAAATTCCACGCGGTTAAGTGCCGTTGAGTTAAAACTTTACCAGCTCATCGTTAAACGCTACTTGGCTCAGTTCTACCCAGCTTTTGAGTATGCACAAACCAAGGTTGCGATTACCATTTGCGGCGGTTTATTTACCAGCCAAGCAAGGCAAGAACTTTCTGCTGGCTGGAAAGCGCTATACCGCGATGAGGCTACCAATAATGAGTCTGCAATTAACGCTGCTAAGCGTGAAAATCCTGCGCATAGCGATACCAACCGCGATGACACTGAGCAACAACAGGCTTACTTGCCGAAGTTAAAAGTTGGCCAAGCAGTGTTTTGCCAACAAGCGCACCTGCTGGAAAAAATGACGCAACCGCCAGAGCACTATACTGACGCGACTTTACTCGCCGCGATGACTGGCATAGCCCGTTATGTGCAGGATGCGGAACTGAAGAAAATCCTTAAAGACACCGATGGTCTAGGCACTGAAGCTACTCGTGCAGGCATTATTGAATTGTTGTTTAAACGAGGTTTTATTCTCAGACATGGCAAACAAATCACCGCAACGGCTGCAGGCAGAAGTTTAATCGCTGCTCTGCCTGAAATAGCGACAGCACCAGACATGACAGCGCATTGGGAAGCATTACTCAATGCAATGAAAGATCGGGCCTGTAGCTATCAGCAATTTATGCTGCCGCTGCAAGAAAAGTTGCAGCAACTGGTGATTGACGCACAGAGTGCACAATTTGCGAGTTTAGGTCAGCAGCCTCACAGTGCAGGAAAAGGCGCAACTCGGGGTAATTCTAGTGGCTTTCGAAAAGGAGCCGGTAAACGCCCGTATCGTGCTAAAAGCGCTAGCACTGGCACAAAATCGACCAATAGCGCAGCGGGCGACACGAGCATTAGTCGCACTCGACCTACTTCGGCCAAAACGCCTGCATCATCCACAGCGACCAGAGCAAGGCGTAGTAGAAAGCCAACGGCTAGCGAATAAGCCAACGTCAGAATGTATTGCGAGGCACTCAAGCGCACTTTACTTGTAACAGCTTTACTTGCGAGGGTGATCCCGGACATATATGGACGCTCCCATGTCTGTCAAGTAAACCAAGCCTGCCAGCAAGCA
>JAYSCP010000036.1:0-13462 GCA_041914845.1 Alteromonadaceae bacterium | reverse complement strand
TTAGTAAAACCCGTTATCCCGTTCGCTCAAAACATTCTTAAGTGAATGGTGTTAAGCGGAAGCTGGCTTTTTTGTGTCTGCGGTTTATTAGCGAAGTTATTAGATAAAAATTGCACTCACTTGGAAGAGGCGTTCAACTTCGCTGATAAATTTCTTATCAACCAAAAATAAAATAACGTGGTCGTCGGTTTCGATGACCGTGCTATCGTGTGCAATCATCACTTCATCGCCGCGGACAATTGCGCCAATGGTACAACCTGGCGGCAACTTAATTTTGCCAATCGCTTGGCCAACCACTTTCGAGGTATTTCTATCTCCATGGGCGATAGCTTCAATGGCTTCGGCTGCACCACGACGTAGTGAGTAGACGTTGACGATATCTCCACGGCGCACGTGAGTGAGCAGCGCTGAAATTGTTGCCTGTTGTGGCGAGACTGCGATATCGACTTCACCCCCTTGTAGCAAGTCTACATAAGCACCGCGTTTAATCAGCACCATCGTTTTTTGCGCGCCCATCCGTTTTGCCAACATGGCTGACATGATGTTCGCTTCATCGTCGTTCGTCACCGCTAAAAACACATCAACTTGGTCGATGTTCTCTTCTTGCAACAACTCAGGATCCGAAGCATCTCCAGCATAAACCACGGTGTTTTCTAGTGTACTTGATAAGAACTCAGCTCGTTCTTTGCTGCGCTCAATCAATTTTACGCTGTGGGTCTTTTCCAGTGCTTTAGCAAGGCCGAAACCAACGTTACCACCGCCTGCGATCATAATACGGCGATAGCTATTTTCTAGCTTCTGCAATTCGCTCATTACTGCGCGAATATGCTTGGTAGCTGCGACGAAAAACACTTCATCATCGGCTTCGATAATGGTGGTGCCAATTGGCTTGATGGCGTGACCGCGGCGGTAAATCGCTGCAACACGGGCATCAATATGTGGCATATGTTCGCGCAGAGTTGATAAAGCATGACCAACCAATAAACCGCCGTAGTAAGCTTTAACCGCCACTAAACTGACTTTTCCGCCTGCGAATTCAACAACTTGCAAAGCGCCAGGGTAATCAATCAAACGACGGATGTAGTCAGTTACTAGAGTTTCTGGTGCTATAAAGTGGTCGACCGGCATATCGTCTTTATTAAAAAGCTGATCGCGGTACTTTATATATTGGTTGGTGCGGATCCGCGCGACTTTGGTTGGTGTATTAAAAATACTGTAGGCCACTTGGCAAGCCACAATATTCACTTCATCGCTATTGGTTACCGCGATAATCATATCGGCGTCTTCTGCGCCGGCTTTTTTCAAAATGTCAGGGTGAGCACTGTGGCCATGCACTACCTGTAAATCTAATTTATCTTGCAGTGCGCGCAGTTTCTCGGCGTTAATGTCGACAACGGTGATATCGTTCTCTTCACCCACCAAGTTCTCTGCGAGGGTCGCGCCGACTTGGCCTGCACCTAAAATAATGATTTTCATCAGTCTGCCTTTTTCTGCAATTTGGCGTAAAAGAAGCCATCTGCTTGCTGTTGACCCGGCAACAACTGCCAACTCGTTGCAGCATTGCCATGGCCAAGCGCAATAGCCTCTGCGTCCGGGTGATGCTGTAAGAATTCAGTAATTTGTAGCTGGTTTTCATCTGGCAAAATACTACAGGTTGCATAAAGCAAGATGCCGCCTGGTTTTAGCGTTGGCCAAACTTGCGTCAAAATATGCTGTTGCAGTTCGACTAATGCCGGAATGTCCGCTTTTTTTCGCAACCAACGAATGTCCGGATGACGCCTGATAACACCAGTCGCTGAACAGGGGACATCCAATAAAATTTTATCGAATTGCTGACCATCCCACCATTGCCCAGGTTCTGCGGCATCAGCTGCTTTGATTTGGGCATGATGACCAAGCCGGTGCAAGTTATCGCGAACTCGGTTGAGGCGATGATCGTCTCGGTCCAGCGCTAACACATGCGCGGTTGGAGCAATTTCCAGCAAATGACCGGTTTTACCTCCTGGTGCACAACAAGCATCTAGCACTCGCTCGTCGGCATCAGGCGCTAAAAACAACGCTGCATATTGTGCGGCTAAATCTTGCACGGCAAACCAGCCGTCATCGTAACCCGGCAATTGGGTTACATCTTGCGTTTTTTCCAACAAAATAGCTTGCGGCATATCAGCCACAGGCTGGCTATATCCGACTTCATCTGCTGTTAGGGCGGCACAAAAAGCATCGATGAGAATTTTCTGGGTATTGACCCGCAACCATAGTGGTGCTTTTTGTTGGTTGGAAGCAATAATATCTAACCAAACTTCCGGATAGGCTTGTTGTAATGCTTGCACAATCCAGCTCGGATGATTGGTTTGAACCGCAAGTGGCGCATCGCTGAAACTAAATAACTCAGGCTGGCGCTGCACAGAGCGCAACACACCATTGATTAGTTTAGTCATCGACTGGCCGCGCAGCGCACGAGCCGCTTCAACAGTTTCACCAACTGCGGCATGGTCTGGAACGCGCATGAATTTCAGCTGATAAACACCCACGTAAATCAGGAACTGCAATGGCCGCAGTTGTTGAATCAACGGTTTTGCCATCAGTTGCTGACAAACGAATTCCAGCTGCGGTAATTGCCGCATCACGCCAAAACAGATTTCTTGTAAAAGTGCTTTATCGGCAGGGTTACTGAATTCAAGCTGTGCTTTGGGTAATACATCTGACAGAGATTTACCCTTATCAATAACTTGAAAGCAAACAGTGGCGGCAACGGCGCGAAGATTTGCGCTCATTCTGACACGCTCAATTGCTGGCCAAGCTGAAACCAGTCCGCTCTACCATTGAGGAAATCAGCAACCGCCATGGCTTTTTTCCCTGGAGGTTGTAATTGCTCGATCACCAATAATCCATCCGAGGTCGCCACTGCAATCCCAGTTTTATCAACACGAACAACAGTGCCAGGAACACCGTGGCCATTCTCGACTCGGCTTTGCCAAATTTTTAGCTGCTGAGCACCTAGTTGCAAATAGCTCACTGGCCATGGATTAAACGCGCGAATTTCGCGTTCTAAGGCTGCTGCTGGTTTATTAAAATCAAGCAATGCTTCTTCTTTGCTGAGCTTCTCTGCGTAATTCGCAGCGTTATCGTCTTGGGGTTGGGCATTTTGTTGCAGTGAAGGCAAGTCGGTCAATGCTGCAATCAAGGCTTTAGGACCAACCACTGCCAGTTTGTCGTATAAGGTTGCACTTGTGTCTACCGAAGTGATTGGCAGGCTAACTTTACTCAGCATGGCACCAGTGTCTAGCCCTGCATCCATTTGCATGATAGTGACCCCTGTTTCAGCATCACCAGCCCAAATGGAACGCTGAATTGGCGCAGCACCACGCCAGCTCGGTAATAACGAACCGTGAACGTTGATGCAGCCTAAGCGAGGCGTCGCCAAAACCACAGGCGGTAATATCAGTCCATAGGCAACCACAATCATTAAATCAGCTGAAAGGGCCGCGAGTTCAGTCTGCGCCTTGGCTTTTTTCAGGGATTTTGGTTGATATACAGCAATATTATTGATAACAGCCAATTGCTTCACTGGGCTTGCTTGTAACTGTTGTCCTCGACCTGCAGGACGATCAGGCTGGGTATAAACCGCCACAACTTGGTGCCCTGCATCAAGCAGGGCTTGTAAGTGGCGAGCAGCAAAATCGGGGGTTCCGGCAAAAATAATACGTAACGAATTGCTCACGGTGATTCCTATGCTGGCTTAACGGCTTTGATTACGGGCTTCTTTTTCCAGCTTTTTCCGGATACGGTCGCGCTTGAGTGGCGATAAATAGTCGACAAAGAGCTTGCCAACCAGGTGATCAAGCTCATGTTGTAAGCAAATAGCTAGCAATCCATTAGCATTTACTTCAAAAGGATTGCCTTCTGCATCTTGTGCTTTTACAGTAACTTCAGCTGCGCGTTCTACATTCGCGTAGTTTTGTGGTACTGACAAACAACCTTCTTCATAAGTTGTGTCGCCACTTTTAGAAATGATCTCGGGATTAATGAAAACCTGCGGTTGATTGCGCTCTTCAGATAAATCGATCACCACGACGCGTTGGTGTATATTTACTTGTGTTGCGGCAAGACCAATACCATTTTCTGCATACATGGTTTCAATCATGTCGGCAACCAACTGGCGTAGTTTTTCGTTAAATTCGGTGACCGGCTTGGCGATTGTACGTAAGCGATCGTCTGGATAATGTAAAACGGTTAATACTGACATGGGACCTACAAAATTATGCTTTGTTTAACTAACTGTGATATGGTCTAATTTTAGCCATTAATCCACTGTATTAACAGCTTAGTATGCAATAATTACTACAGATCCGCGCTCAAGGAAGCTGGCATGCTGAAAACAATAACAATCTCTATCGCTGCACTGCTGTTTTGTTACACAGCGCAAACCATTGCTGAAGAAATAGCAATCAAACCGGACGCCCCAAAATCCTATACGGTAAAGGAAGGCGACACACTTTGGGATATTTCAGGGTTGTACTTACAACAGCCTTGGCAATGGCCGGAATTGTGGAAATTGAACCCACAAGTGGTCAACCCTCATTTAATTTACCCAGGTGATGTGCTGAGCCTAAGTTATGATGATTCGGGTAACCCGGTATTGTCTGTGAATGATGAAAGTGTCATTAAGGTTTCGCCTGATGCTACTGAGACCTCAACTGAAGGCGAAGTCTTAGCTGATGTGAGCAATACTGAACAACCGGCTGTAGAAGAGACGGCTGTTGCTGATTCGTCAAGTGACTACTCTTCGCTAGGTATTCGGAAATTATCGCCGACAGCGCGTAAAAAGTTAAAGTCAGCAAAAGCTATCACGACATTACCGCTAACTATGATTCGGCCATTTCTGACTTATGAACAAGCACTTTCTGATAAGGAAATTAAAGATTTACCTTATGTCCTTGGTGCAAATGAACTAGTCAAAAATGCCGGGCTTGGCCATATCCTTTATATTGAAGGTCAGCTCGAGCAGGGGGCCAGTTATGGTATTTATCGCAAAGGTAAAGCATATATTGACCCTGAAACAGAAAACTTATTAGGTTACGAGACTGTGTTGGTTGGTACAGCAAAAGCATTCCGTTCAGGCAATGCTGATGGCAGCGAACGAGCGTCAGTTGCTGTTATCGATGTTAAACAAGAAATCCGTCAAGGCGATCGCTTGTTACCGGCGGCACAAGGCCAATCGTTACCTGCGTTCTTCGTGATGACAAAACCTGAGCAAAGCATCGAAGGATTAATTATTGATACTACGTCAGATTTACGTGAATTCTCAAAGTGGGATATCGTAGTACTGAATAAAGGCGAACTGTCCGATATTAAGGCTGGGCATATGTTTTCTATCTATAGACAATCCCCAAGTGTCGTGGATACGAAAAATGGTCCGGTCTACAGCAGCGATGCGACCAAATATCAAGAACTAACCGGCGGTATTGATGGTGAAGCATTGATTATGCCTCGCGAAAAGATTGGCCAATTAATGGTATTTAAAGTTTCAGAACGTACAAGTTTTGCTATTGTTACTGATACCAAACGACCAATTCGAGTTGGAGACGCCATCGGCGATCTGTAACTTTAAACAAAATGCCAAGGGGTGATCATGGATGATCTGCACCATTGGCTGACGCTGGCGGCAGTACCCGGCATGGATGTAGTCCGGTTTGAGAGCCTCTGTTCAGCTATTCCTTTTGAAGAAATTTTTAGCGCATCCACCGCAACGTTAGTTGCGGCTGGATTGACGGAATCCCAAGCGAAACGAATAAATCGTCCTGCGAAATCAATGCTTGATAACAGTGTTGCTTGGCTTTCAAGTTGTGCTAATTGTCACGCCATTACTTTTCAAGACCCATTTTACCCACAGTTGCTCAGAGAAATTAAGCATCCCCCCCTGATGTTGTTTATCAAAGGTGACATCAAATTATTGGCTCAACCCCAGCTTGCGATGGTCGGTAGTCGCCAGCCTACAGTGACTGGCCGTGAAATTGCCTTTGATTTTGCCGCAGATCTAGCAACCAAGGGATTAGTTGTTACCAGTGGGCTCGCCCGAGGTATTGATGCGGCAGCACATCTAGGTGCCCTCTCGGTGGCCGCAGGGAAAACAATCGCAGTATGCGGACATGGTTTGAATCATCGATATCCATGGCAACATGAAGATTTATTTCAGAAAATTGCCGAGCAAGGTGCTTTAGTTTCTGAATATTTACCACAAGTTGAACCTCAAGCAAGGCTATTTCCCATTCGAAACCGTATAGTTGTTGGACTCAGCCTTGGTACTTTAGTGGTTGAGGCCGCAGAAAAGAGCGGCTCATTAATTAGTGCCAATTATGCGGCTGAGTACAATCGTGAGGTATTTGCCGTGCCAGGTTCAATTCGCAGCCCGCAATCTGCGGGTTGTCATCAGTTAATTCAGCAAGGTGCTAAACTAACGCGTAACACTGCCGATATCCTAGATGAGTTAGCGATAGATCTACCGAATTTTGGTAGTCAACGAGTGGCTCAAAAAAATAATTGTCAGCAAGACTTGTTTGTAAGCAGCTTGTTGTCTAACGTAGGAGATGAGGCTACTGCAATCGATCTGATTGCCGCACGGGCTGAGATGCCGGTAGCTGACGTAACCATAGCACTGCTTGAACTGGAACTTGCCGGAGCAGTTGCGGCTGTGCCTGGTGGCTACATTCGAGTGAGGAGGGCCTAAGTATGTTTGATATCCTCGTCTACCTGTTCGAAAATTATATTCATAATGAATCAGAAATTTACGTGAATCAGGCGGATTTGACCAAAGAGTTGGTCAAAGCAGGCTTTCACGATGATGATATTTTCAAAGCCCTACGCTGGTTAGAAAACCTTTCCAAGCTGCAGGAAAGTCATGTTAAACCTTATTTAACCAAAACCAACTCCACAGCTGTTCGTATTTTTACTGCTGAGGAACAACGTAAGCTGGATGCTGACTGTCGTGGCTTCCTGCTGTTTTTAGAACAAATTAACGTGTTGGATTTACCAACTCGTGAAATGGTGCTTGACCGAGTAATGGACTTGGATAGTGCCGAAGTCAGTTTGGAAGACCTAAAATGGGTAGTGTTAATGGTGCTCTTTAACGCTCCAGGTCATGAAACTGCTTACGCACAAATGGAAGACCTCATTTTTGAAGAACCAACAGGGCCGCTGCATTAAGCGGCCTTTTTCACTTTGTAGTCATCAATTCACTGCATGAAATTGGCACAAATGACTTTCTGCTTCGCAGATTAAAAATGTGCAATAATGCAGTCTTATTGATCCATATGGCTTTCAAATGTCTGATACTCCGCTATTTGCCATCCCAGAACATCAGCAGCAATGTCCGGTTTGTGCACATTCGCTTGTGATGAAGTCTGGCAAACACGGTCCGTTTTTAGGTTGTAGTAATTATCCTAACTGCACCTACATCCAAAATTTGCATCCACATGACAGCACAATTGTGAAAGTGCTGGCGGATACACCTTGTCCAGAATGCGGTGCTGAGTTAGCCGTTAAAAATGGTCGATACGGCATGTTTATTGGTTGTACCAATTTCCCCAGCTGTCATTTTGTGGTGCATGAAGAGGCGCCCGTTGTTGCTGATGTTAGCTGCCCGCTTTGTCATAAAGGCAAATTGCTTGAGAGAACCAGTAAGTTTGGTAAAACTTTTTATGGTTGTGATGGGTATCCGGCCTGTGATTTTGTGCTGAATTTAAAACCAGTGGCAGGACAATGCCAACAATGTGGGTTTGGCTTATTGGCAGAAAAACCGAGCGCTCATGGTCCTCGGTTAATTTGTGCGAGTAAAAAATGTCAGGCGATCCAAAATTGAATTGGTCTCGCCTGAATTTCTTCGCTAGGGACCGTTAGTTCTGCAAGTGGCGGGTGGCAAAAACCTTCGCAACGTCAGCAACTTCCAAGAATTTATCACTAGGCAACAAAGCTGCAAGTACTAAAAACCGTTCCGCCAACTGCGCGTTATCCTGCCCGCAGATATTGATATGGCCCATCTTACGACCTACACGTTTACTTTTTCCGTACCAATGCAGATGGCAAGACGGGATATTCAACACTGCTGGGTCGACATAGTCTTCGCCAAGAATATTCACCATGACCGTCGGTCGTACTAGCGCAGTACTACCTAGAGGCAGACCAGCAACAGCCCGCAGATGGTTTTCGAATTGGCAGGTGTCGGCTCCTTGTTGTGTCCAGTGACCAGAGTTGTGCACTCGAGGAGCAATTTCATTCACTAGTAATTGGTCGCCGACTTGGAAAAATTCCAAAGCAAGTACACCAACATACTCTAACTTCGCTGCCACCGCATCAAACATTCGCTTAGCTTGTTGTTGCAAATCAGCTGGCGCCGTTAATGCCATCGATACTGATAATACACCATTTACGTGGTGATTTTCGGTGAGCGGATATACCACTGTCTCACCTTTGGCGTTGCGAGCGCCAACCAAACTTACTTCGCGATCAAAGCGAATAAATTGTTCAGCAACAATAGCTTGTGGCAGTGTGTGTTCAGCACCAGCCATAAATGTGGCAATATCTGTCCAGGTAGCTGCCGCGTCTTCTGCAGTTTTTAACCGCCATTGACCTTTACCATCGTAACCGGCGAGCGCACTTTTCAGCACCAGTGGTAAGCCTAATGCTGAAATTGCAGCGTAAAATTCACTCTCATTGGTGATGATGCGATAGCCTGCATTAGCCACACCTGCAGCATCCAACAACTGTTTTTCCTGACGGCGATCGCCACCCGCTTTAATGGCGGTACTGTTTGGGAAGAATTTACCGCTTTGCTGGCAAACTTCTTGGACTGGATACGGGATATGTTCGAACTCTGAAGTGACGACATCCGCTTGCGCTACGGCAGTTGCTAAATCTACATCGAACACTTGGTTACTCACCGGATCAACAATCTTGTCCGAATTTACATCATAAGCCGTCACTTTAAAGTTAAGCGGTGTGCCTGCAAGCGCCATCATCCGCGCCAGTTGGCCTGCGCCCATGACTAAAATGTTCATGCGCCACCTACAGCTGGATTTGGTTCACTAAGCACGGAGTCAGTTTGTGCCTGCCGAAATGCATCGATTTTCAACATTAAATCGGCATCGGCAGTTGCCAGAATTTGGGCTGCTAATAAACCAGCATTTGCAGCGCCCGCATCACCGATGGCTAAAGTACCAACCGCAACACCTTTTGGCATTTGCACAATTGACAGCAGTGAGTCTAAACCTTTCAGTGCTTTTGATTGCACTGGCACACCAAGTACCGGCAGGCTAGTAAAAGCAGCCGCCATACCTGGTAAATGTGCAGCGCCACCAGCGCCGGCGATAATCACTTTCAAGCCACGCGAAGCGGCATTGCCAGCATATTCTGCTAACAGGTGAGGGGTTCTGTGTGCAGACACTACGGTCGTTTCATAAGCAATACCAAACTTATCAAGCATATCTGCTGCATTTTTCATGGTAGGCCAATCAGATTTTGAACCCATAATGATACCGACTTTCATTGCTGTTTCCTCAAAACGACCAGTTGCTGGCATAATAGGCCGCTATTATAGCCATCTGGCCGTTGCCAGGAAAACTTTTCCGTAGGAAATCACCATGACGGAAGTAGAATTAGCGAAGGTAGTGGTGGCGTTGCAGCAGGGAAAGGTCATCGCCTATCCTACAGAAGCGGTGTTTGGCCTAGGTTGCGACCCAGATAATAACGAAGCTATTGCCTTGTTATTACAACTAAAGCAACGCGAAAAAGCCAAAGGTTTAATTTTGGTTGCTGCTGACTATCAACAGTTACTGCCTTATATTGACGACGAAAAGTTGTCGACTGAGCAGCGCGACCGCATGTTGCAAAGTTGGCCAGGCCCTGTCACTTGGGTGGTTCCAGCACAAGCGCATGTCAGCAATTGGTTGACTGGACAGTTTCAAAGCATCGCAGTGCGGATTAGTGACCATCCAACGGTGCGCCAATTATGCCAAGCCTTTGGCAAACCTGTGACTTCGACTAGTGCGAATTTATCAGGGCAGCCAGCCTGCCGAGATAGCAAGCAAGTGTTTGCACAGCTGGGGCATCAAGTGGCAGTGATTATTGACGAACCGGTCGGTGGGCGGTTAAATCCAAGTGAGATCCGCGATGTGTTCACGGGACATATTTTTCGTGCAGGTTAATTTTATGCAAGTTTATTCAGCGCAAACCAATAGGAGCGCAGCATGCACCAAGTAGATAAAGAACAAGTCAAAGCGTTTTTATTAGCGCTGCAAGATCAGATTTGTCTGGCCTTAGCCGACGTTGATGGTGGCGCAAGTTTCAAAGAAGAAACTTGGGAGCGCGCCGAAGGCGGCGGTGGCCGTAGTCGAGTGTTAACCCAAGGTAATGTCTTTGAACAAGCCGGGGTCAACTTTTCTCATGTTTTTGGTGACAAAATGCCGGGTTCTGCTACTGCGCATCGTCCAGAGCTCGCTGGTCGTGGTTTCGAGGCGATGGGCGTGTCATTGGTTATTCACCCGCTAAACCCGCATGTGCCGACCAGTCACGCTAACGTTCGATTCTTTATTGCAGAAAAAGCTGGTGAAGCGCCGGTATGGTGGTTTGGCGGCGGCTTTGATTTGACGCCATTTTATCCGGTGGAAGCTGACGTAGTGCATTGGCATCAAGTGGCTAAGCAATGTTGTGATGCTTTTGGTGCTGAGGTCTATCCCAAATATAAAACTTGGTGCGATGAATATTTCTATTTAAAGCATCGTCAGGAAACTCGTGGTGTTGGTGGGCTGTTCTTTGACGATTTGAATGAATGGGGTTTTGCGCAAAGTTTTGCCTTTATGCGCTCTGTTGGCGAGTCATATACCAAGGCTTATGTGCCAATAGTGCAAGCGCGAAAAGACACGTCATTTACTGAAGCGCAAAGACAGTTCCAGCTGTATCGGCGAGGGCGTTATGTTGAATTCAATTTGGTCTTTGACCGCGGCACCCTATTTGGTCTGCAAAGCGGTGGTCGGACTGAGTCGATTCTAATGTCGATGCCACCGCTGGTGCGCTGGGAATACGGATATCAGCCGGAGCCAGGTTCTGCAGAAGCTCAGTTGTATGAGCGTTACTTACAGCCGCAAGATTGGCTCGGACTGAACTAATTATTCGCGGTTGATCATGTGATTGGCGAGTTGGGTTAATGCTTCGCTTAACCCTCCGCGTAATAACGGATCTGTAACGACTTCCGCCAATGCGGCATTCATACAAAACATCCATTGGTCGCGAAGTGTCGGTGTTACCGGAAACGGCATATGGCGAGCGCGTAATCTTGGATGGCCGTATTTTGCTTCGAATAAACTGGGACCACCCAACCAGCCCGATAAAAATTCGAAAAACTTCTGCCGGATTGTATCTAACGGCAGCGGATGAATGGCATATAACTCAGCCGCTTCAGGGGCTGTGGCCATAATGTCATAAAATCGATCTGCCAGTTTGCGGGTTGCCTCCTCGCCGCCAATAAGTTCATAAGGGGTGAGTTGCGGATTCGGGTGGCGCTTGGTATCGTCAGTTTTGTTCGTAAACATCTTTTTTAGCAACTTTATCATGGTGGTTATGTGGACCGTTACGCTGTGTTTGGCAATCCGATTGGGCATTCAAAATCGCCGATTATTCATCGCAGTTTTGCTGAGCAAACTCAACAAGACCTAAGTTATGAGGCCATTCTAGCACCGGTCGATGGCTTTGCCGAAGCTTGGCAGCAATTTGTTGCGACTGGCGGGAAAGGGGCTAATGTCACTGTGCCTTTTAAAGAGGTTGCCTTTAAGTTAGCCGACCACTGCACTTTACGAGCAATGCAGGCGCAAGCAGTGAATACACTATATATAGAGGAAGGCGGCCGTTTAGTTGGCGACAATACCGACGGTGCAGGTCTAGTTGCCGATTTAATTAGGCTTGGTGCGTCACTGAATGGTGCCAAAGTGCTAATTTTAGGTGCAGGTGGAGCTTGTCGCGGTGTGATAGGGCCTTTGCTTGCGGCCGGAGTTGCTTTAGTTCATGTTGCAAACCGTTCTGTCGACAAAGCATTGTTGGTTGCTAGTGATTTTAATGCTCAAGTCAGTGGTTCTGGATTTACAGATATTCCGAGTCAACCTTGGACTCTAGTTATTAATGCGACTTCTGCAGGTTTGCATGGCAGCCGACCTGATATTGACGCATCCCATCTCTCTCACTGCGAGTTGGCTTACGACATGTTGTATGGATCCGAGCCGACAGCCTTTTTAGTATGGGTACAACAATCGGGAGTGAAATGCATTGCCGATGGTCTTGGTATGCTGGTCAGCCAAGCCGCTGAAAGTTTTCAAATCTGGCGAGGGATAGCCCCTGCGGTAACGCCAGTCCTTAACAAACTACAAGAGTTAATGCAGCAATGAATCAGCAATGTATTTTTAATCAAGATTTTAAAATCAATGAAGCGGAGAATGCTGTAAGTTGTAGTTGCCTGCATCAAGGATTGCGGCGGCAGATCTTTATCATCATGCCTGATGGTTGGCAGCTTGATGCTTGGTTAGTGCAAGTTGTCGAAGATGGGTTTTTCTGGGAAGAGGAAATTGAGAACGCTGTAGCGCAAGAACAATTTGAAGAAGATGGCAGCATCCGCCTAATGGGTGCTGCCTTATAAAGTGATATTACTCAGCTATATAGTCATTTTTTAAATCGACATAGTTTTGGGCAGATGCTTTGAGGAAGTTTCTTTCGGCATCATTCAGCAGTCGAGCTTGTTTAGCTGGGCTACCTACATATAAATAACCAGATTCAAGAACCTTGCCTGGCGGTACCAAACTACCTGCACCAATAATTACATCATCTTCCACAACGGCATCGTCCATGACAATGGCGCCCATGCCAACTAATATGCGGTTGCCCAAACGGCAGCCATGCAACATCACTTTATGGCCCACAGTTACATCTTCACCAATAATCAATGGAGAACCCTGCGGGTTTTTGCTGCTTGGTCTTGATACATGCAAAATTGAACCATCTTGGATATTAGTGCGGGCGCCAATTCGAATGATGTTGACGTCGCCACGAGCTACGACCAGAGGCCAGACACTGACATCGTCACCTAAATGGATATCGCCAACCAAAACAGCTGACAAATCGACGTAAACACCTAAACCTAGCGTTGGTGCGATACCTTTATATGTACGTATGGTCATATCATTTTCCTCTGTTGAGTGGAAATTATGCGGTATTTGTTGGAAAAAAGCACCTTTCGTTGAAAATTCATGCTGTCGAGCTCAAAAGTATAAGTTTTCTTAAATTTGCACTTGCGCCTTTAGTAAAACCCTCTATAATGCGCCCCATGCCGACGGGGTGGTGCGAAAGCGAAACGCCGGGTGAGTTTGAAGGAAGTGAAAATAGTCGATAAAAAGACGCTTGACACGAACTGAAAACTGACTAAAAT
>JAYSCP010000035.1:0-14283 GCA_041914845.1 Alteromonadaceae bacterium | reverse complement strand
GAATAGCCTGAGTGGGAACGCTGTGTTTGAAACAGGTTTTTCTACAGGCTCGTTAGCCAAATCACAACAACAAGGGAAGTTATGCGTAAACATCTGCTCATTGCGATTCTGTTTCTACATTATCCTACTTTCGCAAAAGAGAGTGTGCTGATTGAAAATGTGACCGTCGTATCATCGCACCTTCAGGGGCCATTACAAAAGGCGCATGTTCTTATTTCTGATGGGCGGATAAAAACGGTATCGTCATCTAAGATTAAAAAAACAGTTGATACTCAGGTCATAGACGGGACTGCTTTATATCTAGCACCCGGAATCATGGATAGCCATGTTCATGTTTCATCTATTCCTGGTATGGGGTTTGGCGTGGAGCCTGTGGCGCAAAAGAATGTCGCACTTGCTGAAAAATACTATAAACAGCAACCGTATAGCTTTTTGTATTACGGTGTTACTCAGGTGGTCGACCCAAATCCTGGGCTTGAATGGACGAAATTTACTTCTTCTAAAGTACATCCCGATTACTATCGTTGCGAAGTCATCACCTCACGCTCAACGTTTCCTTTAGTAGAAAAAAATGATGAGCTGTCGAAATCCATGTTTTCCTATATTGTTGAACAGGACGTTGCTGAAACAGCACTGAACTCTCCTGAGCAAATTGTTAAACGTATTGCTGGATCTGGCGCATCTTGCATAAAAGTATACTTTGAAGATGGCTATGGGGATGAAAGTCAGTGGCCGTTGTTGTCTGACGATACCCTGAAACGTATTCGAAAATCTGCATTACGACATAAATTACCTCTCGTAGCACATGCCAATGCATTAGATATGTATCAAAGAGCTATTGATGCAGAGGTGGATGTCATTGCGCACGGGCTTTGGAATTGGGGGGAGTTTTCGCGTGAGACTGAAGTATCCAAACCAATGCATGGCGTGATTAACCAGTTAATGAGCAAAAGCATTGGTTACATGCCAACCCAAAGGGTAATTGCCGGGCTAGGTGAACTCATGTTGCATAACTCACATGGTGTTCCTGAATTTAGTAAGGTAACGCCCAAAGAATTACTTGAGTGGTATAAGCAACCTTCGGCACAATGGTTTAAAGAAGAATTACGCGCAGGATTTGACGGACTACCCGACGAGGTTATTGCTCGAATCTTTTTAAAAGATCGGGTGGGGAAAGGTAACAAAATTCTACAAACCCTCACCGAGACAGGCTATCCGCTGTTATTAGGTTCTGATTTTCCGGGAAGTCCTAGTTTTTCCAACCAGCCTGGTTTAACAACTTTCCTTGAGATGAAAGCAATGGCAGACGCTGGCGTATCTTTAGGTGCAATACTTGCAGCTGCGACCATTAATAATGCGCGACAATTTAATATGGATAAAGATTACGGAACGGTTGAAGTTGGCAAGGTTGCAAATTTACTTTTGCTAAAACAAAACCCTTTAACTACCGTGGACGCTTGGGGCAATATCCACCAAGTCATCTTACATGGGGAAGTTTTTGATCGAGCAGATTTTGCTGCAGATACTATGGCTAACAATGCATTGCAGCGGACAAGCCGCTGAATGCGGCGTTAGGCACCAATGAAACCAGCATTCATAATTTTTATATCAGGATTTATTCCGATTTCGCTGTTAGTACTGGGGAGCTACCTAGTGAATCCCAAAGGGGATGCACATTTAGGTTCAATGGTTTTTATCATTGAAGCTATTTTTTATCTGATATGCCACATCATAGGGTTTTTACTGTATTTGATGCGTCGAGGATGGATCGAAGATAATTCACGGTTAGAGTTTCGATCGATTGGTTTTACGGCGTTTGTTATATTTTTTTCAAATGCATTTACTTTCTATCTGATAACCTCACTTTTTACTGGCTTGGCAATTAATTTAGATAAATTGATTGGGTTAATATCACCTTCGCTGGTTGGTCTTTTTGTCGCAGGTACGTGCCTTTATGTTTACCGCAACAAATGGGCCTAACAAGCTCTATGGACTCCCCCCGTATTGCAAGCACAAAGTGATCAAACTTGGCGGTGAATGACTGCATACGTCTATTCGGCTCGTGAGATTCATGGTTTTGCCATGCTCCAGCCCTGATAACTTTCGCGCATAGGTGCCTCATCGAATGTACGGTAGTGAATACCATGCTTGTTACCAGGCTCTTCCTATGCACGGTCGTTGCCGCTTTGCTTTATCCACTTTGTAGTGCAATTCTTTGGTTGAGAGTTCTCTTTAACTTACTGTTTTACTGCGTTGTCCAGTTACATCATACTGGTAAACCTAGCGAATTTTGTCGTTGTTGCTTTGCCATTATTGGCCAGAGCATTCTGGCCTGTTTTGCTGCGATAGCCACAACCACAACATTGTTTGGTCTGCGCTCTTGTAACTTATAGATCCACTCAAATATCGGTGTCGGTTGTGTGGATTTTTGCGCTCTACTTGCCGCGAGCATGACCGTTCGAGCCCCTTGAACTAAGAGTGTTCGTAAATAGCGGTCACCGCGTTTGGTAATAGCTCCCAATATCGTTTTACCGCCGGATGAATTTTGCTTTGGTACCAAACCGAGCCAGGCGGCAAACTGCCTGCCGTTTTTAAATACTGACACATCACCAGCCGTGGCAACTGCAGCAGTGGCAGTCACACCGCCAACCCCACAGAGGGTTAACAATGCCTTCGCTGTGTTGTCTTGCTTACACCAGCTTTCAATCTGTTTGTTTAACTTGTCAATACGGGTCTCTAAATCGGTCAGGTTATCTGCCAAATTTGCGATGCTTTGGCGAAACATTGCGGGTAAGCTTTCTTGCTCAGCAACTAGTGGAAACGCGTTGGCCAATGCAGCACGCCCTTGATTTATGACAATACCAAACTCATGCAGATAACTTCGAATTTGGTTCATTATTGAAGTGCGCTCACGCACGTATTGCTCGCGCATACGATGCAACACTAAAACCGATTGTTGTGATTCCGATTTCACAGCGACAAAGCGCATATTCGGTCTGGCTAAGGCTTCGCAAATGGCTTCGGCATCGTTGGCATCGTTTTTACCACCACGACGATAAGGTGCGACATACTGCGGGGTCATCAGCTTCACAGTGTGGCCAAGCTTGGTGAGTTCACGAGCCCAATAATGAGCGCCACCACAAGCCTCAATGCCAATCAGCATGGGAGGTTTGTTGGCAAAAAAGCGCAGCATGTCGTGACGAGCGAGTTTTTTGACCATGACTGTTTCACCAGATTTTGCATTTACGCAATGAATTTGAAACACAAGCTTTGCAATATCAATCCCACAACGGATAGACTGTTCCATGCGACTTCCCCTTACTAGTGACTGTTTGATTCATCACTCTCAGTGTGGCACTTCGATGCCGAATAGTGAGGGGGAGTCCATGTTATTGAATGTTAATCGCCCACGCAGCGCGTGAGCTGCGACGGCAAAACGCAGGCGCGTTTTCCCGCGCTAAATTTGGTAGTTAGATGTCAAAATGGAATTTATTATGGATGAAATAACACAAATATTAATATCTTGGTTTCCTTTGTTTCTGATTTTATTGGTTGTTTGGATACTTCCAATCATAATAATCGCTAAGTCACAAAATGTTGGGCGCCAAGAAAAAATGGCGTGGATATTAGCTAGTTTATTTATTAGCTGGGTTTGTTTAATAGTATTTCTGTTAATCGCACCCTTGAAGCCTGCCGATAGGTAAAATTACACCTCACAATCACATTTTGTTCATTCGCTCTACTCATTGGAGCGCAAATTCGCTGACTGACGCTTTGCGCGTTAGTCGCAGCGATGTCATGAATAATCGCATGAAGCAGAAATTAACTTTTTTAATACTCGTTTTTTCCTCATGATCAAATGCTCACTTTAAATTGTTTGCGCTTTTTGTGGCTGTGCATATATGCCTCTATATGGCTGACCTTTTTTGGGGTTTAGCTAGTGTCGTTCTTTTAATCAGCTGGTTACCGTTGGTTCTTGTGTCGATGTTTTCAAATCAATTAACGTCAACGGAGTTATGGCTTGGTCTTGTGCCTTTTAATATGCCAAATATCTATGATCTAACCCTGTGCTTAATTATTTGGCTAATCCTCTATTGGTGTATATCGAGTTTCATTGCTGCAAAATTCAAAGTTTTTAACCATCTATCAAACCACAGCATCTAACTTTTCCCGACACTTGCGGCCTGCGGTTCTACCACTGTCAGAAATTGGCGGTATCTACTGAATTCTGCGGCTAATTCGAGCAATCAGTTAAAAATACGCAAAAAGCGCCGGAAAATCCGCACATTGCCATGGCTTGCTGTTATGCTGCGCGCCATTTTTTTAGTTGGGTTTTTAGTATGTTTAATAGTCAATTCAATCAGTTAGAACAATCTATTCAGCGTTTATTGCAGGATAATCAGCAATTACAACAGGCGCTGGCGCAAAAAGACGCAGAGATCAAGGCGCAGCGTGATGAGTTAGAGTTGTTGCAGCTGGGGATGATGGAGTCGGAAGAGCAGGCTCAACAGGCTGCGAGCCGTTTCGATGCGCTACTGTCGTTGTTTCCACAAGCGGGTCATAACGCAGGTTAACGTTGATGAATGATGCAGAATACCGCGAGTTAACGCTGGAAATTGCAGGTCGTGACTACAAATTAAAAACCCCGGTGCAGCAGCAACAGGGTTTGCAAGAAGCGGCGTTGTTGTTCAACGAAAAAATTTCAGAGCTAAAAAGTCGTGGTCGGCATTTGAATAACGAGCAAGCAGCCATTTTGGCTGCTTTGCATTTAAGTTATGACTTGGTTACAGAGCGAGAGCGCCTAGCCCAAGACCGGCAACAGGTGGAGACGCGGTTAATGCAGTTACAGCAAGTGATTGATAGGTCCTGGCGATAGCGCTGGCCATGACTGGCCGCTTAGGTTTTCCGATGAGATTATCTATTTGCTGATAAAACGCGCTGGCCATACAAAAATACATCACCCATGCCCGTACAACCAAGCCTGGGGCCGATCCGCAAAAGCTTATTCATGTTTGTTGCTGGGTCTATGAATTGAGGGAACCATGAGAAGGAACTATTTTCTAGCGATTATGCTTTTGGTATGTGCCGACACCGCCTGGTCTGAAAGCCCATTTGGGGGCCAAAACTAAGCAAGGAGAAATTCCGTTATTCCAAATGTATTGATAAAGCGACAGTATACCGAGAGCGCCTCACCTATGACGAATTGTGTCGGTATGGCCAAGCGTGTCCGTCGGTCAAGAGCCACGAAAAATACGAATCTTTTTGCCTTTACCAAAACTTAAGTGAATGCTTCGAGCATAAAGCGTGGAAAACGTCATATCAGCTGCTCGGGCTGCCCAGTGACGCAAAGATTGGCTTGGTAACCCAGGGCCTTGCGTTTAAAAACGGTGTTGGTACAGGCAAAACCTGTGGTTATTACAATTAACTGCATAGCGCTTCGTATCGGGCTGCTCGTTCGGTGCGTGTGGCTGTAAACTTTACGGGAACTAGAATGCTGGAATTGCGAAAATTTGAAGCCTCGGATGAGGCGCTCTTGGTTTCTTATTTAAACGATGAGGCACTGACTTATTTTCTTTCTGCCAGAATTCCGCAACCTTACACAATAGAGTCTGCGCGTTGGTGGGTGCAAACAGGCAGTAATGTTGGAATTGTCTACGCCATCGTTTATGACGGGATCTTGGTCGGTGCCATCAGTGCGCTTCCGGGCGAGTTTGAAAAGCAAAGAACTGCTGAAATCGGCTATTGGATCGCTCGTCCTTATTGGGGGATGGGGATTGCTTCACTGGCGTTGGCTGCGTTCACTCAGCGTGTTTTTGAAAGCACAAATATGATTCGACTGTTTGCATCTGTATTTGCTGCTAATTTGGCGTCGGCAAAAGTACTGACTAAGTGTGGTTATACCTTAGATGCGGTGTTGCAAAATGCACTTTATAAAAACGGTCAAGTATTTAATGAATTGCATTTTAGTAAAACGCGCACATAACCAATCTTGCACAGCAACGCTGCTGTGCGCACTACCTGAGATGCTGACATAGTGAGAAAGCGCGCGGTAATTTTTTGAGTTCCAATTGCTTCATTAACGACTTGGTTTTCGCCTTCCTAGATATTAATCTGTGTATTGTGCTAGCACTCTCGACATTATGCTTAAAAGGAATTTAGATGGTATTTCCATCACTAGAATCAGAGCGGTTATTGCTCACTGAGCTTCAAATTGAAGATGAAATGGATATCTTCAATATGTTTTCCAACCCCGCGGTTGTTGAATATTATGATGTCGATGTGTTTGGCCACCAGTCGTAAGCTGCAGATTTAATTAAATTGTTTAATGCAAGATTTGAACAGAAGCTGGGCATCAGGTGGGCTATTCGGTTAAAGTCATCTGGTCGATTGATAGGCACCTGCGGCTTTAACTCGTGGAGCAGCAAAATGCATAATGCCGTTATTGGTTATGAGTTGCATCCGGAATTTTGGCGTCAGGGTTATACCTTGGAAGCCGTTCGAACAATCATTGATGCAGGCTTTTCAGGTGCATTAGCTTGTGGAGAATTACACCGTATTCAGGCAGATACCATGCTCGGCAATAGCGCTTCTGAATTATTGTTACGGCGGCTAGGTTTTCAGGAAGAAGGGCTTAGGCGCGAGTGTGGATATTGGAAGAATCAGTTTCATGATCTCAAATGCTTTGGGTTGCTCCGTTCTGAATTCTTAAGAACATAAACACCCGCATTAAAATAATACAACCGAACTAAGACACAGGGAAGCGGAGTCAATATGAAGGGAATTAAACGATTTTTGTTCTGGTGCTTTACGTTCATTACCTTGCTTGCGCTTGGTGCTGTGGTTGCTGGTTTTTCCTTTCGTGCAGGCTTGGGCTCGCCTACCATCGATTTTAAGGAAAAAGCCGTCTATGCGCCCCATGGAGTGGTGGCAACGAGTCAACCGCTGGCCAGTCAGGCGGGTTTAGCTGTGCTGCAAAATGGTGGGAATGCAGTGGATGCCGCGGTAACCGCAGCGGCAGTGCTTAGCGTCGTGGAGCCTTACATGACCGGCATTGGTGGCGACATGTTTGCGATGGTTTGGTTGGAACAACAGCAACGGCTGGTTGGGATCAACGGCAGTGGTCATGCTGGGGCTTTGATGACCTTGGAGAAAATGGCCGAGCGCCGTCGTGTGCCAGATGATGGCCCCGAATCTATTACTCTACCGGGGGCTCTTAGTGGTTGGGTTCGACTTTTAGAAACACATGGCTCTATAACTCTAGCGCAAGCATTGGCGCCCGCTATTGCATTAGCCGAAGAAGGGTTTCCTATCTCCAAAGCAACTGCGGCAGAATGGGCTCTATTTGAAAGCAAAATTAATTGGGATAGCGGCGCCAGAGCGACATTTTTAATAAATGGTCGCCGAACCCCACATGCCGGCGAATGGTTTACCAATCCTGACTATGCAAATACGTTGAGGTTGATTGCAGCAAAAGGTCCACAAGTGCTGTATGGCGGTGAGCTTGGCGACAAAATTGCGGCAAGAGTTCAGGAGTTAGGCGGTTATTTAACTCAAAGTGATTTTGCGAATTATCAGGCGCAGTGGGTGGAACCCATGTCGGTGTCATTTAACGAATATCGTTTGTGGGAATTGCCGCCAAATGGGCAGGGAATTGCTGCGCTGGAAATGCTGAAGATCTTAGAGCCTTTTGATTTAAAAGCCATGCAGCATAATTCGGCAGAATATTTACACCACCTAATCGAAGCGAAAAAATTAGCCTATGCCGACCTTGAGCAATTTGTCGGTGATCCCGAATTTATGCAGATTAAAGCCGAGCAATTGTTATCAGATGCAGTGATTGCCAAGCGTCGTGCCTTAATCCAGCCCAAGCTTGCCATGGCGCGCGCTGATCCAGAGCCTTCTTTAACCACCAGCGACACCACTTATTTAAGTGTGGCTGATAAAAACGGCAACATGGTGTCGTTTATCAACAGTGTTGCTGGGCCATTTGGCTCTGGGATTGTCGTTCCAGGCACTGGTTTTGCGTTGCAAAATCGCGGCGTGGGTTTATCGTTGCAACCTGGGCGAGCCAATACGGTGGCCCCTAGCAGAAAGCCTTTTCATACCATCATCCCTGGTTTTGTCACCAAAGCGGATGCACAAGGCAAACAACAGCCTTGGCTGAGCTTTGGTATTGTCGGTGGCCCACAACAACCCCAAGCCCATGTTCAGATGTTGTTGAATATGGTGGTGTTTGGCATGGATGTCCAAGAAGCGATTGACGCACCGAGATTTCGACATTGGGAAAACAACAGTGTGAGCTTTGAACAAGGCATACCTCAAGCGACAATCGAGCGCTTGTATTCATATGGGCATGCCCCGCAAAATTCTGTCATGGCAACGGCACAGGGGTTCTTTCATGGCAATAATCCTGCGCTGATTTTTGGCGGTGGGCAAGGCGTTATGAAAACAACTAAGGGCTATGTTGCTGGTTCCGATTCCCGCAGAGACGGTGTTGCCGCGGCACATTAGCAGGCTAAAGCTAAAGTTGCGGCGAAACCTTAAGTCAGGCTGCACCTTGTTACCCCAGTAGTTATGAGTGGAGGCATTACGTTTGATGGTTCGACTTAGTTTGTTGTTGTTTTGTCTGTTTTTACAGCCAATAGTTGCCCAAGCCCAAGCCCAAGCCCAAGCGGTCAAGTTTATGGTGGTGGAGGGGGTGCAACTTGAGTATCTCGATATTGGCAATGGCACAACGACGCTTGTTGTCGAATCAGGCGTTGGCATGGGCATAGCCTATTGGCAGCCATTGTTCGCTGATTTCGCGAAACTAGATCTCAGAACCATCGTATACTCCCGCGCCGGAAACGGGCAGTCAGGGGCGGTAACTGATGTCAGTTTAGCAGCCTCGACTAAACGCTTGGCAAAGCTGCTGACAGCACTTGGGATCAACGAAAATCTAATTTTGCTTGGTCACTCTTATGGTGGCTTGCATGTCAGGGCCTTTGCTGCCACTTATCCTAGTCGAGTCAAAGGCTTGTTGCTGCTCGATCCCAGCCATGAACGGTTTGACGCAGAATTAAATCGCTATGATGCCGCATGGTCGCAACGCGACACCGCCAAAGTTAATCAGATGATGGCAGGACATGCTGAGTGGCAAAATTTGCAGGCGATTTATCGAGGAAAAAATATTAATGATGGCGATGTCGCAAACAAAATGCCGACGGTCATTGTGACGTCAGCAAAATTAAATGAGAGTGACTGGTGGATTGGCCACAGCGCCGAAGGGAAGAAAATTTGGCGCAATTTACACCAGTCTTTAATTTGCAATAATGCCAATTCAATCCATGTGGTCACGAATAAAACTGGCCATAACATGCCGCAAGAAAACAAAAATTTGCTGTTTAGTGCGGTTGATTCGATCTTGGAACTTACGCGTGGTTTTTAATCAGCCAACGCCAGTGCTGGGGGGCGTGTCCGGTGCGGTTTTTATCAGCATTGCTGCGCAATCAACACAAAGGGAAGGCAGATGAAAGCGTTGTTCATTTTAGTATTACTGCTTAGTTGGCGGGTCACTGCCGCACCAGCTTTTGAATTACCACGAAGTTCTGTGGTGGAATTAGTGGAAAAATCGAGTGGCCGAATTTACCCGATCTACATCCAGTTGCCGATGTCTTATGCGAAAAATAATAGTGCGGTATATCCAGTTATTTACCTAACTGATGCTCAATATAGCTTTCCACTGGTCGCAGGGGCGACGCGTTTTCCGATGAACAGTGGGCAGATGCAGCAAGCAATTATTGTGGCGGTAGCTTATGAAAAAGGGTCTGCGAATGTCAGTAGTCGCATCAGAGATTACACGCCGACAGTTGCGCCAGCATGGCAGCAGCAAACGGGCCATGCTGCGGCGCACAAAGCATTTTTTCGGGACGCCGTGTTCCCATTCATTGAAAAAAACTATCGAACAAAACCAGCAGATAGAACCTATATGGGGCACTCATTAGGTGGTTTATTTGGTGCTTATATGTTGCTGACTGAACCAGAGTTGTTTGCAAACTATATCTTAGGCAGTCCGTCGGTTTGGTTTGACAACTCAGCGATACTCCAGACACCGATGAGCAGTCCCAAGCAGAAAACAAAGTTGTATTTGGCTGTTGGCGAGTATGAAACGCCAGCGTTTGGCGAGGGGCAAGATATGCTCGCTGGCGCCATCAAGCTTCGTGAGAAAATTAGCGCCGCTAAAAGTCTGCATGTCGAAGTGAATTTTACAATAATCAAAGGTGCGAGCCATTCCACCTCGTTCCCAACTACCGCCATTCAAGGCTTAGATTGGATATACCGTATCCCCGCCAATAAACGGTGAATACCCCGTCATTTGGGCGCAAAGCAATATGAGTATTGATGTTTAAAGATTGCGAATTTTAAGTTGCTGGTAAATAGGTGGGCTGTTAGATTGAGATTATTTGACGATGAATGTTTTCATGGAGGAGCAGGTTGATGTTAAGAGTAGTGAGTTCGGTGTTGATTGGCGGGGTTTTACTAGGCTGCAGTACGCTTGCAATACCTACCCCAGGTTTTGTCGCGCAACGCTATGATTCCGTAGAAGAGTTTATCGCATCAAATTTCAATCTGGATATGCTGGAAACACAAAAACGGCTTGAGGAAGGCGCGCTCTATCGTGCGAATTTTAATGGTACCAATAATACCTATTTGGATAAGCCAGTTACCGATTTAAAAACCTACTGCGCGACCAAAAATGGCGTGTTGAAGCAAGACAGCAAACCTGATCTGGTGTTCTTACAAGGGTTGCAGCGCCAGCTCAAATCACCACTGCAAGCTATGTTTGAAGCCAAGGCATTTTCCTACGCCAAAGGCGCATCGGAAGAGGTCGCGCAAGCAGCAGCGGCCAACGCCTATAGTCGTCAGCTGGCTGAAAATAGTCAAAACCCCAATTTTGATGCGGAATTAGCTATTCGGGTGATCAATGATAAAGCGAATGAGCAATATCTCGGCAGCTTTACCTGCTACTCCGCCGCCAACCTTGCTTTATGGAAAGTCGTGGTCGAAGTGGAGTCACTGAAAACCGGCAATATTCGCAGCAATGCCTTTGATATGCCTGTCGCATTCATACGCATTCAAGGAAAGACGCTGTAACCAGCACAGAAACGGCTCTAAGTATTCGTATGAAAAAATATATGGTGGTTGAGCATTTTAAACCGGGTTTGATGGCTGAAAACTATGCGGTTTATAACGCCAAAGGTCGGCAATTTCCGCAAGGGCTGCACTATTTAAATTCTTGGGTCAATGCGGAAAAAAACATCTGCTTCCAACTGATGGAATCCAATGATGAGTCGCTGTTTTATCAGTGGTTTAAAGTCTGGGAGCAGTTTGTAGATTTTGAACTTTATCCAATTGATTAACATGGAATAATTGCCAGTTATTTTAGGTTTTTTCCAAACGATATGTTTGTTGAAATCGAATAACCTTTATTTTGCAGTGATTTGTTGCTCACAGTGAACTTCCTTGCTTGGTTACAGTCTGGATTACATCGCTAATTTTTTGCAATATTCATGACTGCTACTTTAATCAAGGCGCTGGCTTGGTCGGTACTTTTACATGTGCTGGTGATGGCTTTGCTGTGGGGTTTTTATCGGCCAACGCCAAAACTGGTTCATGCGCAGCCTATTGCTGCTTTTGTCTATCAGCCAGCCGTTGTCACAGAAAAGACGTTGCCTGCAACCAAAGCCATGGCGACAACACCTGTCGAAAGGAAAAGTTTGCCAGTTAAACCTCCAGTCTCGAAATCTTTGGCTACTAAATCTTTAGCCACGAGACCAGCAGCGCATCAAAGGCTGCGTCAACAACCTGCAAAACCGCCATCGACCGATGGACTTGTTGCCGCAAAAATTAAGGCAGCTTCGCCAACGGCGCCGCCTGCTACTCATGGTTCTGCGACAACGTCGCCGCATCCCCAGCCGAGCCTTGCTGAGCGTAGCTTGGCAATAGCCACCCGCTATGAGGTGAGTGCTGAGATGTTAAAGGCGAGTCAGCAAAGGCCCGCGCTGCGCGAACAAAATGCCCGCAGTGGCGTAAAAACCACTCCAGCACATGTCGCCGATAATGTGTTAGAGGTGCTGAATGATGGTAGTTTTATCGAGAAGGTCGGGGATTATTGTTATAAAGCCAAAGCAGGTGCCGACTTACGGGCTGATATATTTAGTATGGCGCCAGTGTCTTGCGGCCAGGATAAAGACGCTGCTATGTATGAGCGGATTATGAGTGAAGTGGGGCGTTAGTGCTGGCAAATTTAGACTCACCTTGGCGGTTGCTTATGGATAGTGAGAACATAACAAGTTGACCGGCAGCATTCACTAAAAATAACGGAAATGGTGTGATCAAAATTCGAAAATTCCAAGCTGCGGACACAGATGCGCTGCGTAACTTGTTCGTGAATACTGTGCATCAAGTGAATAGTGGTGACTATAACGCCAATCAAATTGCGGCGTGGGCGCCACAGTCCTATGATGCAGCTGTTTGGTTGGCGCGATTATCCGCAATCAATCCTTTTATCGCTGAGATTGATGGCGTGATTGTCGGTTATGCCGATATTCAAGCGGATGGTTACATCGATCATTTCTTTTGCCACGCCAATTATCAGCGACAAGGTATTGGTAAAGCGCTGATGCAAAAGCTCTTTGCCACCGCAAAGCAGCAAGGCAATACTCGGTTGTACTCGCATGTCAGCATCACCGCAAAGCCGTTTTTTAGCGCTTTTGGCTTTATGGAAGTGAAGGCGCAGCAGGTCGAGATCCGTGGGCAATTGTTGACAAATTTTGTGATGGAAAAGCGTTGCGACATTGGCCAATAGGCAAGTGAGGCAATAACATTGGTTTGGTGTTCATGGGAATATTTGATTCAGAAGGAGTTGGCTATGAACGTGCGAGTGCTGCTTGAAAGGTTTTTACTTGGCTTGTGCTTTGTGATGAGTCTTAGTTGCTGTGCTACAAACCTGCAGGAGTTACAGACCGCAGAAGCTGTTGAAAAAATCCTTGAGCAAGAATTCAAGCAATGTACCGATGCAGTTATTGCGGTAAAACAGGAAGGCAATCAATTGTTAAGCGCTGGCACAACAAGTTGTCATGAGCAAATGGCGCAGCAGTGGTTGGAACGTCACAACCTCGCTAAAGCGGCAATTGAGCAACGGTTTGGCCATCAATGTGCAGCAATGGTTTCGGCAATTGATACGCAGGTTGATGCCTACGCACAAAAAGTGGATGGCTTTGAAGTGTTAGGGCAGATGCCACTGGATACTAATTATGATGTGGCGCATTTAATTGCCAAGCATCGCTATAACCTATTTTATTATCTGGCGACAGGGGTTAGTTGTGGTTAGCTTGGCTGAAACAATACAGGCGCTACGCGATTGGTGCGGCAATGCTATGACCGCTCGCGGCATGATTTCCAACCGCTTGTTGCGCATTTTGTTTTTAGCGGTGGCGTTTTGTTCGACCAGCCAGTTGCTTAGCGCTGCGGAAAACTCAATACCGAGCATTTGTTATGGCACGACGGCCAACGGCCGGTTAGCGCATGGTTGGCAGTTGCCAAGTTCGGGTGAGAATTTTAGTGCTTACAGTTTGCTAGGGGTCGGTGCTGGTCGCACATACTTGCATAGCGAAGTGCAACAAATTGTGGTGGAAACCTATGCTGAGCTGCAGCGCAAAGCACCAAATAAAGTGTTTGTTTACGGTGAAACCGGTTGGGAAGAAGGCGGTCAATTTCGGCCGCATAAAACCCATCAAAATGGCTTGTCGGTTGATTTTTTTGTGCCGGTGTTCAATGCCGAAGGCGAGTCAGAAGCCTTGCCTACCAACACCTTCAATAAATTCGGTTATAACATCGAATTTAGCCAGCAAGGCCAATATGACGATTATCGAATTGATTACGACGCGATGGCGCTGCATTTATTGACGCTGAAACAAGTGGCCGATCGGCATGGTGTGAAAATTTGGCGAGTAATTTTTGATAATACCCTTCAAAAACAACTGTTTGCGACGAAGAGTGGCACGGATCTGCAAGCTGCGCTGACCTTTTCCAAGAAAAAACCATGGGTGCGGCACGACGAACACTACCATGTGGATTTTGAGTTACCGTGTCAGTGATGGTGCTGCACTAAATGACCCTGTGCCGCATTTCTCACAAGTGTGCTCAAACTTGGACATCCATCTTTTTGTGCAAATTAAACAATCCTCTCAATGAATTTTAAAAAGTGGGTGGCCGTGGTTAGGGCGTGGTTAGAAAGTGAAA
>JAYSCP010000034.1:0-15642 GCA_041914845.1 Alteromonadaceae bacterium | reverse complement strand
AAATCCTTGCTTAATTTGCATTGATTTGAAAAAGGGTCCGAAAGGGCCCTTTTTTATGAATTCTGCTCAAGGTCATATTGTTGACTCATTGAATTCATGGAGTTTTTAGCAGATGTCCGCTTTAAAATACAGAAAATTAGCCTTCTAAGCTGGCTGATGCTTGTTTTAGCTGGCTAAGGCAGTATAATGAGCGGCTATTTTTGATACTGACTATCAGTAACAAAAACAACAGGGGCATAGTTCCAATTGGTAGAACAGCGGTCTCCAAAACCGATGGTTGGGGGTTCGAATCCCTCTGCCCCTGCCAATATTCTTTGCTGGTTTAGTAAGTAAGCATTACGGATCAGCGGTAGTAGCTTGTGACATCAAGCGGGGAAAGTGAGTTTTAGCATGAACGCAGCAACAGAAGCGCCAAAAAGCGGATTAGATTTTGTGAAATGGGTCGCGGTAATTGCCGTACTGGCTCTGTTAATTGTCGCAAATTATTATTTCGAATTCTCTACCCTCGAGCGGACAGTAGGTTTGCTAGTAGCTTTACCATTAGCTGGTTTTATCGCAGCACAAACAGCAAAAGGACGTGAATTTGTCCTATTTGCTAAAGAAGCCAAGTTAGAAGTTCGCAAAGTAGTTTGGCCAACACGTCAAGATACTAACCGGATGACAGGCATTGTTGCTGTTGCTACTGTTATTATGGCAATTCTATTGTTCGGTCTGGACTGGGTATTGTTGAAGATCGTTTCTTTTTTAACAGGATTGGGGATCTAAGCCATGTCTTCAGGAAAAATGCGTTGGTATGTAGTGCAAGCGTTTGCTGGTTTTGAGCAACGAGTTGCTACTTCATTACGCGAACACATCAAAATTCATCAAATGGAAGAAAAATTTGGTGAAGTTCTGGTGCCGACTGAAGAAGTCGTTGAAATGCGCGCTGGTCAAAAGCGTAAATCGGAACGCAAATTTTTCCCTGGCTATGTGTTAGTTCAGATGGAAATGTGTGAAGAGGCATGGCATTTAGTGAAAAGTGTTCCTCGTGTATTGGGCTTTATCGGCGGGACTTCTGACCGTCCAGCACCTATTACTGAGAAAGAAGCAAATACTATTTTAAACCGTCTGCAGGACAACGCTGATAAGCCGAAGCCTAAGACTCTGTTTGAAGCTGGTGAAGTGGTCCGTGTTTCTGAAGGTCCATTTGCTGACTTTAACGGTGTGGTTGAAGAAGTTGATTACGAAAAGAGCCGCGTGAAGGTTTCCGTGCTTATTTTCGGTCGTTCTACGCCTGTTGAGCTTGAATTCGGCCAAGTCGAAAAAGCTTAATAGAAAGTAGTTGTCGTGGGCCGCTGATTAAAATATAATCGCGGCCTTTTTTAACATAAGGGGAGCCGTTTGAGTAAGTGTCCTCGCACTTACAAGGCTGAGACCCTATAAAGAGGTGAAACATGGCTAAGAAAGTCACGGCGCTTGTAAAATTACAAGTTAAAGCTGGTATGGCAAACCCGTCGCCACCAGTTGGTCCAGCATTGGGTCAACACGGCGTGAACATCATGGAATTCTGTAAAGGCTTCAACGCTCGTACAGAATCTCTGGAAAAAGGCATGCCAATTCCAGTAGTGATCACTGTATACAGTGACCGCTCATTTACCTTCGAAACCCGCACCCCTCCTGCATCATTCCTGCTGTTAAAAGCTGCTGGTCTGAAAGGTGGTTCAGGTCGTCCTAATACCCAGAAAGTCGGTAAAGTTACCCGTGCTCAGCTTGAAGAGATCGTAAAGATCAAACGTGCTGACTTAACGGCAGGCGACGACGAAGCAGCTGTACGTACTATCGCTGGTACTGCACGCTCAATGGGCTTAGTGGTGGAGGGCTAATCGATGGCTAAATTATCAAAACGCGCTAAGTTAATCCGTTCTAAAGTAGATTCTACTCGTGAATACGCGATCAATGACGCTGTTGCGTTATTAAAAGAATTAACAGCTGGTAAGTTCGTAGAAAGTATCGATGTTGCTATCAACCTTGGTATCGACGCACGTAAATCTGACCAGAACGTCCGTGGTGCAACAGTTCTGCCACACGGTACTGGCCGCACTGTACGTGTTGCTGTGTTCACCCAAGGTGCTAACGCTGAAGCTGCTAAAGCTGCAGGCGCTGACATCGTTGGTATGGAAGACTTAGCTGAACAAGTTAAGAAAGGCGAAATGAACTTTGACGTGGTTATCGCATCTCCAGACGCAATGCGCGTTGTGGGTATGTTAGGTCAAATCCTCGGCCCACGTGGTCTGATGCCTAACCCGAAAACTGGTACAGTAACGCCAAACGTTGCTGATGCAGTTAAAAACGCCAAAGCAGGTCAAGTTCGCTACCGTAACGATAAGAATGGTATCATCCATTCTACAATCGGTAAGGTTGACTTCGATGCTGACAAACTGAAAGAGAACTTAGAATCTCTGTTAGTTGCTTTAAAACGTGCTAAGCCTTCAGTTGCGAAAGGAACTTACATCAAGAAAGTCACTATCTCTTCTACTCACGGCGCAGGTATCGTGTTAGATCAAGCTTCTTTGGATGCTAAGATCTAATAAGTAACTTCAGCTTAAAGGCTCGTTTGACTATAAAAGTGAAATGAGCTCGTAGAGAAGTTCCTTTACAGAGTCGCGTGGTTATTTTATAATCTCGCGCTCAAAAATTAGGGTAGAAGCCGGGCTTTGCTTGCAAAGTGTCTGGCTTCCGTCCAAGACCGTAGGTGCTACAAAGACTTAGTCGCGTAGCTTAAAAATAACAACCTACGCAGACGGTGTTAGCCCCAGAAAGATTCCTATCATTCTGGCTCTCACCGTAAATCGCGCGCTTGATTTGGGAAACAAATTTAAGCGTTGTGTAGGCAACCGGACAATCCCGTCCGGATGAACCAGGAGTTAAGAGCCAATGGCTATTAAGCTTGAAGACAAAAAAGCGATCGTTGCTGAAGTCCAGGAAGCTGCCAATGGTGCTTTATCTGCGGTAGTCGCAGACGCTCGCGGTGTTACTGTAGGCAAAATCACAGCTTTGCGTAAGCAAGCTCGTGATGCTGGTGTGTGGATGCGCGTTGTCCGTAACACATTAGCTCGCCGTGCAGTAGCTGGCACCGAGTTCGAGTGTTTAGCTGACGCGTTCGTAGGCCCAACACTGATTGCGTTCTCTAAAGAGCACCCAGGTGCTGCAGCGCGTATCTTCAAAGATTTCGCGAAAGAGAACCAAAAGTTTGAGCTGAAAGGCGCAGCCTTTAATGGCGCCACAGTCAGTATCGATGTATTAGCAAGTCTACCAACGTACGACGAAGCTATTGCACGCCTGATGAGCACTATGAAAGAAGCAGCAGCCGGCAAACTTGTACGTACAATTGCCGCGGTTCGCGACCAAAAACAGGATCAAGCCGCGTAATTTTACGTGTTGTTTGGTAAGTAAAGTTTAATACGGGAATATCCCGATAGTTTAGGAATCTGAGCAATGTCAGTTACTAAAGAGCAAATTTTAGACGCTATCGCAGCAATGACTGTTATCGAAGTTGTTGAACTGGTAAGCGCTATGGAAGAAAAATTCGGCGTTTCAGCTGCTGCTGCTGTTGCAGTTGCTGCTGGTCCAGCTGCAGTTGTTGAAGAACAAACTGAATTCAACGTAATTCTGGCCTCTGTTGGCGCGAACAAAGTTGCTGTTATCAAAGCAGTACGTGGCGCTACAGGTTTAGGTCTGAAAGAAGCGAAAGACTTGGTTGAATCTGCTCCAGCAGCAATCAAAGAAGCCGTTTCTAAAGCTGAAGCTGACGCTCTGAAGAAAGAGTTAGAAGAAGCTGGTGCTACTGTTGAAGTTAAATAATCCGGATTATACTGGATTATCCGCCTGATTTCAGGCTAGGCTGGTGGTAAATTAACCACCGGCCTTTTTGCGCTGTGGGACATTGATTTTCCCCGCCCCGTATGACGCCATAGTGGATGTCATAACCACCGCCCCGCGAGGGTAGGTAGGGTAAAAAATCAGCAAGCTGAGGAACCCCATGACTTACTCTTATTCTGAAAAGAAACGTATCCGTAAGGACTTCGGTAAACGTCCACAAGTGTTGGATGTGCCATATCTGTTGTCGATTCAAATTGAATCGTTCAGCAAGTTTATTGAACCAGATGCAGAAGGTGAATACGGCTTAGAAGCTGCTTTCCGTTCTGTATTCCCGATCAAGAGCTACTCTGGCAGTGCAGAACTGCAATATGTAAGCTACAGGATCGGTGAACCAGTGTTTGATGTTAAAGAGTGTCAAATCCGTGGTGTAACATATTCAGCGCCGTTGCGTGTGAAGTTACGCATGGTTTTATTTGATCGTGAAGCACCAGGCACAATCAAAGACATTCGCGAACAAGAAGTCTACATGGGTGAAATTCCACTCATGACCGAAAATGGTACCTTTGTTATCAATGGTACTGAGCGTGTAATTGTTTCTCAGCTGCACCGTAGCCCGGGTGTATTCTTTGACCACGACCGTGGTAAGACACACTCATCAGGCAAAGTGTTATATAACGCTCGCGTCATCCCTTACCGTGGTTCATGGCTCGATTTCGAATTTGATGCTAAAGATGCCCTGTTTGTACGGATCGACCGTCGTCGTAAGCTGCCAGCAACAATCCTGCTGCGCGCTTTAGAACTGAGCACTGAAGATATCCTCGGCACGTTCTTTGAAAACACCACCTTTGAAATCAAAGATGGCAAGCTGATGATGGAAGTTGTAGCTAACCGTTTACGTGGTGAAACTGCAGCCTTTGATATCAAAGACAACAATGGCGAAATCATCGTTGAAGCAGGTCGTCGTATCACTGCAAAACACGTACGCCAATTAGAAAAAACCGGCATGACCCTGATGGAAGTACCACACGAGTACGTCGTCGGCCGCGTCCTTTCAAAAAATTATGCTGACCGTTCAACCGGAGAGATTATTGCCGAGGCGAACGCTGAACTCACATTGGAGTTGTTGGCAAAATTAGCCAAAGCTGGCTATGACAGCTTTGAGACACTGTTTATCAACGATTTGGACCAAGGTGCATATATTTCTGACACCTTACGTATCGATCCGAGCCACAACCGGATGGAAGCGTTGGTCGAAATCTACCGCATGATGCGTCCTGGCGAGCCGCCAACGAAAGAAGCTGCGGAAACTTTATTTGAAAACTTGTTCTTCTCTGAAGATCGTTACGACCTGTCTACTGTCGGCCGCATGAAATTTAACCGTCGTGTTAATTTCGAAGAAGGCACAGGCGCTGGCGTACTGAGCAAAGAAGACATTCTTGCAGTCATGAAAGTGCTGATCAACATCCGTAATGGTAACGGTGAAGTCGATGATATCGACCACTTAGGTAACCGTCGGATCCGTTCAGTTGGCGAAATGGCTGAAAACCAATTCCGTGTTGGTTTAGTTCGTGTAGAGCGTGCAGTAAAAGAACGTCTGTCATTAGGCGATCTGGATGCGGTAATGCCACAGGACCTTATCAATGCAAAACCAATCTCTGCAGCCGTCAAAGAGTTCTTCGGTTCAAGCCAACTGTCTCAGTTCATGGACCAAAACAACCCATTGTCGGAAGTAACGCACAAACGCCGTATTTCAGCGTTAGGCCCTGGTGGTTTGACACGCGAGCGCGCGGGCTTCGAAGTTCGTGACGTTCACCCAACGCATTACGGTCGGGTTTGCCCAATCGAAACGCCGGAAGGTCCAAACATCGGTTTGATTAACTCATTATCAATGTTTGCGCAAACCAACGAATACGGTTTCTTAGAAACACCATACCGTCGTATTGAAGATGGTATCGTGACTGATGAAGTTGATTTCTTATCAGCCATTGAAGAAGGTAACTTCGTTATCGCTCAGGCTAACGCCGAGCTGAGCGAAGAAAACCGCTTGGTTGAAGAATTGGTACCGTGCCGTTACAAAAACGAATTCACGCTGATGCCAGCGGACAAAGTCCAGTATATGGACGTTGCACCACAACAAATCGTGTCAGTTGCGGCCGCTTTGATCCCGTTCTTAGAACACGATGACGCCAACCGCGCATTGATGGGTTCGAACATGCAACGTCAAGCCGTACCAACACTTCGCGCAGATAAGCCGTTAGTGGGTACAGGTGTTGAGCGCGTAGTAGCTAAAGACTCAGGTGTTACTGTGGTCGCGAAACGTGGTGGTGTCATCGATTATGTTGACGCAAGCCGTATCGTTATCAAAGTAAACGAAGAAGAAATGGTTGCTGGCGAAGCCGGTATCGATATTTACAACTTGACCAAATACACGCGTTCTAACCAGAACACCTGTATCAATCAGCGCCCATGTGTAAACCATGGTGAGCCAATTGAACGTGGTGATGTTCTGGCCGACGGTCCATCTACGGATTTAGGCGAATTAGCATTAGGTCAAAACTTACGCGTCGCGTTCATGCCTTGGAACGGTTACAACTTCGAAGACTCGATTTTGTTATCTGAGCGTTTGGTACAAGAAGATCGTTTAACCACAATCCACATTCAGGAACTGAGCTGTATCGCTCGTGATACTAAGTTAGGACCTGAAGAAATCACTGCCGACATTCCAAACGTCGGTGAATCAGCGCTGTCGAAACTGGATGAAGCCGGTATCGTTTACATTGGTGCTGAAGTGAAGGGTGGCGACATCCTGGTTGGTAAAGTAACTCCAAAAGGTGAAAGTCAGCTGACACCAGAAGAGAAACTGTTACGTGCGATCTTCGGTGAAAAAGCTTCTGACGTGAAAGATTCGTCATTACGCGTACCGAACTCTGTCACTGGTACTGTAATCGACGTTCAAGTCTTCACGCGTGATGGTGTTGAAAAAGACAAACGTGCTCGCGAAATTGAAGAAATGGAAATCAAACAGGCTAAGAAAGACCTGAATGAAGAATTCCGTATCCTTGAAGAAGGCATTTGTTCTCGTGCTCGCAACCTGTTAGAAGGTACTGGTGTTGATCGCACCAAGCTGAACAACATGCGTGCTGACGTTCTGTTAGCGCAAAGCGTTGCCGACGAAGACAAGCAAAATGACCTTGAGCAATTGGCTGCACAATATGAAGAAATTCGTGTTGAGTACGACAAGAAGTTTGAAGCTAAACGTCGCAAGATTATCCAAGGCGATGATTTGGCACCAGGCGTGTTGAAAATCGTTAAAGTTTACTTAGCTGTGAAACGTCGTATCCAGCCTGGTGACAAGATGGCAGGCCGTCACGGTAACAAGGGTGTTATCTCTTCTATCGTGCCAGTTGAAGACATGCCATACGATGAGAAAGGTCAGCCAGTTGACATCGTGTTGAACCCATTGGGCGTTCCATCACGGATGAACATCGGTCAGATCCTGGAAACACACTTAGGCTTAGCGGCTCGTGGTATCGGCGACAAGATTGACGGTATGATAAAAGACCAGAAAGAAGTTTCGGAAATCCGGGCATTCTTGAAGAAAGCTTACGAGCTAGGTCAATCACGTCAAGACGTTGATATCGACAGTTTCACTGATGATGAAGTCCGTCGTTTGGCGCAAAACCTGCGTAAAGGTTTACCAGTCGCATCTCCAGTATTTGATGGCGCGAAAGAAAGCGAAATCAAAGAACTGTTAGCGTTAGGTGACCTGCCAACAAGCGGTCAAATCACCCTGTATGATGGTCGTACTGGCAATACTTTCGAACGGAAAGTAACAGTTGGCTACATGTACATGCTGAAACTGAACCACTTAGTTGATGACAAGATGCACGCCCGTTCTACTGGTTCGTACAGCCTTGTTACCCAGCAGCCACTGGGCGGTAAAGCTCAGTTCGGTGGTCAGCGGTTCGGTGAGATGGAAGTGTGGGCGCTGGAAGCATACGGTGCAGCTTATACACTGCAGGAAATGTTGACTGTGAAGTCTGATGACGTGAATGGCCGTACCAAGATGTACAAAAACATCGTGGATGGCGACCACCGCATGGAACCAGGCATGCCAGAATCTTTCAACGTATTGATGAAAGAAATCCGTTCGCTCGGTATCAACATCGAATTGGAAGAGGAATAACCCTCGGCCCCCCTGCGCGAGCGGGGGGAATTCGCTGAGAGATGAATTGGGGCGTGTCCCCCTGACTGGTTAACCTCTGACAGGAGAGTAAAGTGAAAGACTTATTAAAGTTTCTGAAACAGCAAACAAAAACTGAAGAGTTCGATGTGATCCGTATCGGCCTATCTTCACCAGACATGATTCGTTCATGGTCTTTTGGTGAAGTTAAAAAGCCTGAAACTATCAACTACCGGACATTCAAGCCAGAGCGCGATGGCCTGTTTTGTGCCCGCATCTTTGGCCCAGTGAAAGATTACGAGTGTCTGTGCGGTAAGTACAAACGCTTGAAACACCGCGGTGTTATCTGCGAAAAATGTGGCGTTGAAGTGACACTGACGAAAGTTCGTCGTGAGCGGATGGGTCACATTGAGCTGGCAAGCCCAGTTGCGCATATTTGGTTCTTGAAGTCACTGCCGAGCCGTATTGGTTTGTTGTTAGATATGACCTTGCGTGATATCGAACGTGTACTGTATTTCGAAAGCTATGTAGTAACAGAGCCAGGTATGACTTCTTTAGAGCGTCGTCAGATGCTGACTGAAGAAGAATACTTAGACGTGCTGGAAGAGCACGGCGATGAGTTCGAAGCCAAAATGGGTGCAGAAGCAATTCTGGACTTGTTACGTGGTATCGAGCTGGCTACTGAAATCAAGCAAATGCGTGAAGAGTTGCCAACTATCAACTCTGAAACCAAACGTAAGAAAATCAGCAAGCGCTTAAAATTAATGGAAGCGTTCCACACTTCTGGCAACAAACCAGAGTGGATGATCATGACAGTGCTGCCAGTACTGCCGCCGGATTTACGTCCGTTGGTACCACTGGACGGTGGCCGTTTCGCAACTTCAGATCTGAACGATCTGTATCGTCGCGTGATCAACCGGAACAACCGTTTGAAGCGTCTGTTAGATCTGTCTGCTCCTGACATCATCGTTCGTAACGAAAAACGGATGTTGCAAGAAGCAGTTGATGCGTTGTTAGACAACGGTCGTCGTGGCCGGGCTATTACTGGCTCTAACAAGCGTCCGCTGAAATCGTTAGCTGACATGATCAAAGGTAAGCAAGGTCGTTTCCGTCAGAACTTGTTGGGTAAACGCGTAGACTATTCAGGCCGTTCGGTAATCACCGTAGGTCCTACTCTGCGTCTGCACCAATGCGGTCTGCCGAAGAAAATGGCTTTAGAATTATTCAAACCATTTATCTATGGCAAGTTAGAAGCTCGTGGTTTAGCGACCACTATCAAAGCTGCGAAGAAAATGGTTGAGCGCGAAGAAGGCGCAGTATGGGACGTTTTGGATGAAGTTATCCGCGAACATCCAGTACTGTTAAACCGCGCCCCAACACTTCACCGTTTGGGTATCCAAGCGTTTGAACCAGTGTTGATTGAAGGTAAAGCGATTCAACTGCACCCATTAGTGTGTGCGGCATATAACGCCGACTTCGACGGTGACCAGATGGCGGTACACGTACCACTGACTTTGGAAGCGCAGTTAGAAGCTCGTGCATTGATGATGTCGACAAACAACGTACTGTCGCCAGCGAACGGTGAGCCAATTATCGTTCCTTCGCAAGACGTTGTATTGGGTCTGTATTACATGACTCGCGATGCCATCAACGCCAAAGGCGAAGGCATGATGTTCAAGAACCCTAAAGAAGCGGAAAAAGCATTCCGTGCTGGTGTTGCCAGCCTGCATGCCCGCGTGAAGGTTCGTATTACTGAAGTAACTAACCACGAAGATGGCACTAGCACTAGCAACACTGCAGTGCGTGACACCACAGTGGGTCGGGCGATTCTGTATTCAATTTTACCAACAGGCTTAGCGTTTGATTCAATCAACCAAGCTATGGGTAAAAAACAGATTTCTCGCTTACTGAACGGTTCATACCGTCGTATTGGTCTGAAAAACACAGTTATTTTAGCTGACCAAATCATGTATACCGGTTTCCACTACGCGATGTTATCGGGTGTGTCGGTAGGTATTGATGACATGGTTATTCCAGCAGCGAAAGTCGATATCATCGGCGCAGCGGAAGCGGAAGTAGCAGAAATTCAAGACCAGTTCCAACAAGGTTTGGTAACGGCCGGTGAAAAGTACAACAAAGTAATCGACATTTGGTCAACTGCGAACGAAGCATTGTCAAAAGCGATGATGGACAACTTATCGAAAGAGAAAGTTATCGATCGCGATGGCAATGAAGTCACGCAACCATCATTTAACTCTGTTTACATGATGGCCGACTCTGGTGCTCGGGGCTCTCCAGCTCAGATCCGTCAGTTAGCCGGTATGCGTGGTCTGATGGCTAAACCAGATGGTTCAATCATCGAGACACCAATTACTGCAAACTTCCGTGAAGGCTTAAGCGTACTCCAGTACTTTATTTCTACACACGGTGCGCGTAAAGGTCTTGCCGATACCGCATTGAAGACTGCAAACTCTGGTTACTTAACACGTCGTTTAGTAGACGTTGCACAAGACTTAGTCGTGACTGAAGCCGATTGTGGTTCAGATCAAGGCATCATGATGAAACCACTGATTGAAGGTGGTGACGTTGTTGAAGGTCTGCGTGAGCGCGTGCTCGGTCGTGTGGTGATCGGTGATGTCGTTGTTCCGTCAACTGGTGAAGTACTGGTTGAAGACGGCACAATGCTTGACGAGAAACTTTGTGACCTGATTGAGAAAAATTCAATCGACGAAGTTTATGTCCGTTCAGTAATTACCTGTCAAACCAACTTTGGCGTTTGCGCGAAATGTTATGGTCGTGACTTAGCGCGTGGTCACTTGATCAACGCAGGTGAAGCTGTCGGTGTTATCGCGGCACAGTCAATCGGTGAACCGGGTACTCAGCTGACGATGCGGACATTCCACATCGGTGGTGCGGCTTCTCGGGCCTCAGCAGAAAACAGCGTACAGGTGAAAAATGCCGGTACTCTGAAACTGCACAACGCGAAGTTTGTTCGTAATACTGATAACAAAATCGTTATCACTTCACGTTCTGCGGAAGTTACAGTGTTTGACGAGCAAGGTCGTGAGAAAGAGCGCTATAAGCTGCCATACGGTTCAGTACTGACTATTGACGACAATAGCACAGTAGCTGCAGGCCAAATCGTGGCAAGCTGGGATCCTCACTCACACCCAATCATCGTTGAACGTGGTGCGAAAGTATCTTTCAGCGATGTAGATGATACAAATACTGAAGTTCAGCAAGATGACCTAACTGGTCTGACGCGGACAGTGGTTAAAGATCTGGCGAAGGTTAATGCGAAAGAACCTAAACTGATCCTGGCAATGGATGATGGTGCGCTGCAGGAAATTCGCCTGCCAAGCTACACCACTATCGAAATTACCGATGGTCAGCAAGTGAAGGCGGGTGCGGTTCTGGCTCGTATTCCACAAGAAGGTTCGAAAACACGCGACATCACCGGTGGTCTACCACGCGTTGCTGACTTGTTCGAAGCACGTAAGCCAAAAGATCCTGCAATCCTTGCAGAAATCTCTGGTGTCATCAGTTTCGGTAAAGAGACCAAAGGCAAACGCCGCTTGATCATTACTCCGGAACAAGGTGATTCACACGAAGAAATGATTCCGAAATGGCGTCAAGTCAACGTGTTCGAAGGCGAACGTATCGAGAAAGGTGAAGTTATTTCTGAAGGCCCAGAGTCACCGCATGACATACTGCGCTTACGTGGTGTCCACCATGTAGCCAGCTATATCGTCAACGAAGTACAAGATGTTTACCGTCTGCAAGGCGTTAAAATCAACGATAAACACATCGAGACGATCATCCGTCAGATGCTGCGTAAGTGCGTGATTTTACACCCAGGCAACAGTGAATTCTTAGAAGGTGAACAGGTTGAAGTTGCTCGCGTGAACATCGCAAACGCCGAGTTGGAAGCAGCAGGTAAAATCCCTGCTAAATATGAACGCAGCTTGTTAGGTATCACCAAAGCATCGCTGTCGACAGATTCTTTCATCTCAGCAGCGTCGTTCCAAGAGACAACACGTGTTCTGACCGAAGCAGCAGTGGGTGGCAAAACCGACGAACTGCGTGGTCTGAAAGAAAACGTTATTGTAGGTCGTCTGATCCCAGCAGGTACTGGTTTTGCGTATCACCAAAACCGTACTCGCCAACGTCAACGTATCAACAGTGGCGACATCGCAGAACCAGCGATGAGTGCAGAAGTTGCAGAGCAAGCTCTGACTGATGCACTGAATATGGACCTGTCTGGCAACGACGAATAAGTCGTAGTTTGACACAAGCCCTGCCACACTTCTGGTGTCGCAGGGCTTTTCTGTCTTGACAGGCTAAAGGTTGACCAGTAGAATTCCGCAGCCCCAATTTTGGGTGCGGAATTTACACGTTTATTGGGTATTTAATAACCAGGAGTATTTAATGGCAACAATCAACCAGCTAGTGCGTAAGCCGCGCAGCCAGGTGGTCTCTAAGAGCACCGTTCCGGCGCTTGAAGCTTGCCCACAGAAGCGTGGTGTTTGTACCCGCGTATACACCACTACACCTAAGAAGCCAAACTCAGCACTGCGTAAAGTATGCCGTGTCCGTTTAACAAACGGTTTTGAAGTTTCTTCTTACATCGGTGGTGAAGGCCACAACTTACAGGAACACAGCGTTGTTCTGATCCGTGGCGGCCGGGTAAAAGACCTTCCAGGTGTGCGTTATCACACCATTCGCGGCACATTAGACTGTGCAGGCGTTAAAGATCGTAAGCAAGGCCGTTCTAAATACGGCGCAAAACGGCCTAAGAATAAATAACTTAACTCCGTTAAGTAAGGCCAAACTAAGCAACTTTTTTCATTAAAAGTTTTGGAATCACCTGAAGCAATCGGAGTTTCGAATGCCAAGAAGACGCGTCATAGGTCAACGTAAAATCCTTCCAGATCCTAAATTCGGAAGTGAACTGCTGGCCAAGTTCGTAAACGTCGTAATGATCGACGGTAAAAAATCAATCGCTGAATCAATCGTATACGGCGCATTGGAAATTGCAGCGACTAAATCTAAAAAAGCTGAACTGGATATTTTCGAAGTTGCACTGGATAACATCCGTCCAACAGTCGAAGTTAAATCACGCCGTGTTGGTGGTTCTACCTACCAAGTTCCGTGTGAAGTTCGCCAAGTTCGCCGCAATGCTTTAGCAATGCGTTGGTTGACTGAAGCAGCCCGTAAACGTGGTGAGAAATCAATGGCTCAGCGTTTGGCTGGTGAAATGCTGGATGCTATTGAGAATAAAGGTTCTGCTGTTAAGAAGCGTGAAGACGTACACCGTATGGCTGAAGCGAACAAAGCATTCGCTCACTTCCGCTGGTAATTTCGGCCTTTAAAGAGGATTTTGATTGTGGCACGTACAACTCCAATTGAGCGCTACCGTAATATCGGTATATGTGCTCATGTTGACGCGGGTAAAACCACGACAACTGAACGAGTTCTGTTCTACACCGGCTTGTCTCACAAGATAGGTGAAGTACACGACGGCGCAGCAACGATGGACTGGATGGAACAAGAGCAAGAACGTGGTATCACTATCACTTCTGCTGCGACTACTACCTTTTGGCGTGGTATGCAGGCTCAATTCACTGAACACCGTATCAACATCATTGATACGCCCGGCCACGTAGACTTCACTATCGAAGTTGAGCGTTCGCTACGGGTGTTGGATGGTGCTGTGGTCGTTTTGTGCGGTTCATCAGGCGTACAACCACAAACTGAAACCGTATGGCGTCAAGCGAATAAATACGAAGTTCCTCGGATGATATTCGTGAACAAGATGGACCGAACCGGCGCCAACTTCCTTCGGGTTGTTAAGCAGGCTCGGGACCGTCTGAACCATACGATTGTTCCTATTCAGCTACCTATTGGTTCTGAAGAAAACTTTAAAGGCGTAGTCGATTTGCTAAAGATGAAGGCCATTAACTGGAACGAAAGTGACCAGGGGATGACCTTCACTTACGAAGATATTCCTGCAGATATGCAGGAAGAATGTGAAGAGTGGCGTGCGAACATGGTGGAAGCTGCGGCTGAAGCTAATGAAGAGCTGATGGAACGTTATTTAGAAGGCGAAGAGCTGACTGAAGACGAAATCCGAGCTGCTTTACGTCAACGGACTTTAGCAAACGAAGTTGTTCCTGTGTTGTGTGGATCAGCATTCAAAAACAAAGGCGTACAAGCAATGCTTGACGCTGTTATTGAATACCTGCCGTCACCAACCGAAGTAAAAGCTATTAAAGGTATCAATGAAGACGAATCAGAAGGCGAACGTATCTCTTCTGATGATGCTCCGTTCGCGGCGCTAGCGTTTAAAATTGCTACCGACCCTTTCGTAGGTACATTGACGTTCTTCCGAGTTTATTCTGGTGTCGTTGAAGCAGGTCAAGCTGTTTATAACCCAATTAAAGACAAGAAAGAGCGTTTTGGCCGTATCGTGCAGATGCATGCCAACAACCGTCAAGAGATTAAAGAAGTTCGCGCTGGAGACATCGCTGCTGCAATTGGTTTGAAAGATGTGACTACTGGTGACACATTATGTGACCCAGACCATGTCATCACGCTAGAGCGCATGGAGTTCCCAGAGCCAGTAATTTCTGTTGCAGTTGAGCCGAAAACGAAGGCTGACCAAGAAAAAATGGGTGTCGCGCTAAGTAAATTAGCTGCTGAAGATCCATCGTTCCGCGTTCATACTGATGAAGAGACGGGTCAAACCATCATTTCAGGTATGGGTGAGTTGCACTTGGAAATCATCGTCGACCGGATGAAACGCGAGTTCAAGGTTGAAGCGAATGTAGGTAAACCGCAAGTTGCCTACCGTGAAACTCTTCGTGGTAGCACGGAAGTTGAAGGGAAGTTCGTACGTCAATCTGGTGGTCGTGGTCAATTTGGTCACTGCTGGCTGAAATTGGAACCGCAAGAAGAAGGCAAAGGCTATGAGTTTGTTAACGCAGTAGTCGGCGGTGTCATTCCAAAAGAATACATCCCAGCCATCGACAAAGGGATCCAAGAACAGATGAAAAACGGTATCCTGGCAGGTTATCAGGTTATTGATGTCAAAGTTACTGTATTCGACGGTTCGTACCATGACGTAGATTCCAACGAGATGGCATTTAAAGTTGCTGCATCGATGGGCTTTAAGAAAGGTGCTCTGCAAGCAAAACCTGTACTTCTAGAACCAATCATGAAAGTTGAGGTGGTAACACCGGAAGACTTTATGGGTGATATTGTTGGTGACTTAAACCGTCGTCGCGGTATTATCAACGGTATGGAAGATGCTCCTGGCGGTATCAAGATCGTTGACGCACAAGTTCCGTTATCAGAAATGTTTGGTTATGCGACCAGTATGCGGTCGTTAACTCAAGGGCGTGCCTCTTACTCAATGGAACCATTGAGATACATGGAAGCCCCAAATAACGTGACCGAAGCAATTATTGCATCTCGTGTATATGGCGAATAATTAATTAATTTGGCCCAACTTATGTTGGGTCTGCTTAACAGAAGGTAATTTAAAATGGCTAAGGCTAAATTTGAACGTAACAAACCGCACGTTAACGTAGGTACAATCG
>JAYSCP010000033.1:0-27561 GCA_041914845.1 Alteromonadaceae bacterium | reverse complement strand
GACAATTTATCCATAAGTTTTTAGTTTGGTTGCAAAAATGTTAAAGTCAAGCTGTGTTGTGATTGTCTTGCATTAGTTCGTTAAATGCGGAAGGGTGGATGTCTAGTATTAGTTGCGGAAGAGTGGATGTGTAGCATTAGTTGATGTCTAGCATTAGTTGGTTTGCATTAGTTGCCCCGCGGCATTAGTTGCGGCAGAAGAGTGGATGTCCGCCAATCTACTAGCGCTTTTAACCATTAAACTTTCGTTTCAAGGCTGAGTTTTAAGCATCAGCTGTGCGATATTTCCCTCGGATTGGCCGCGTTCGACGACATGGATATATTTGTCGCTGACGTTGAATTGATGCACAAAGTTTTCCTGAACGGGCAGCAGCAATTGTTCTTGTTTGCTGGTAATTGCATACTGCCAAATGCCGCTCTCGGGGCGGTAGAAATAGATGTGTTGCTGGTCAATTTGCCAGTTCAGCCAATTCACGACATCCACATTTGGAATTAATAATTCTGCGTTATCGCTACCTAGCGGTTGTCGCCAAAGTCCAGCTTGGTGATATCGAGTAAAATACAGATCGTTGTCAGCAATAATACCGCTGTAACCGCCATCTTGAGTCAATTGTTCCAGTGTATTTTTGGCCAGATCATACTGCCATAGCTGCCAATCGCCGCTGCGGTCGCTGCTAAATAGCAAACGGTTACTGGCATTGTCTAGATTCACCACGTTGGCCTTGTACTCAGTACCGAGCAATTGTTTGGTCACGCCATTTGCCAGGTCGAGCTGATAAACAGCGCCAAGTTGGCTAAACACTAAGCTTTGTTGGTCGCTACTAAGTGCGAGTCTAGTAAAACTTGGATGAGGCAGTTCACTGAACATGGTCGGGTCACTGCCAATGGTTTGTTGCCAAATTTGTAGATGGCCACCGACATTACTTAAAAAGAACATTTGCTGGTCGTCACTGCGCACCCGCGGCATAATATTGAGACCTTCGAACGAGGCAGCTCGCTCGCTCTCACCACTGCTTCGTGAAACTCGACGGATGTAGCTCTGTTGTTTTTCTTCAGCAATAAATATCCGATCAGCGACAGCATAAAAAGAATCAATGTTTTCTTTTGCGGTATATAGCGGAGCCAGTTGCTTAGAGGGTAAATGATATTGATAGAGATGGGTTTCCGAACTAAGCAGCAATAAATCAGGACGAAGCCACTGCAAACTACTGATATTCATTGGAAAAGTTTCTACAGCTTCTAGGTGCCATTTGGGCTCATCCAGCAACAACAGTTCAGTGTGTTCTTGGTCCACATAACGCAAAATTGCCACGGCAGCGTTAGGCTCTTTTGTCGTCGTTTGGTTCAGCGGTGCTGCTGCAACTAACAAGGACCCAGCAAGATTGTCGCTTGCTGGCGCAGTTAATTGCTGTTGTTTGGCGGTTGCCAAGGTGTAGCGATGCACGGCATACGGTGCGGTTTTATTTTGGCGTTGTCGGTAGAAAAATGCGTGGCTGTCCGCTTGCCAACTGGCTTGGAATTCGCTGTCGGCTGGGCAGTCAAATAATGGCCGCATATGCGGTGAGGCTGTAGACAGTAAAAAAACCATACAGCGCTGAGACTGGTATTCGGCAAAAACTAGCCATTGGCCATCCGGACTTAACGCAGCAGCGCTAAGCCTCCCATCGACCACTAACGCGGCTTCCGTTGGCTGGCGTTGTGATGCGTCATTGATAGTTCGCACGGGTAAGCGCACAGCAGGTGTATGCCTGTCGTTGATTGGTTTGAGCCAAAGCTCTGTGGCTGTCCCGGCAATTTGCCGCTGGTAGAAGATGTGTGTTGAGTTCACACTCAGGCTGATTTCGCTGCCTGCTTCGTAAGTCAGGTAAACCGGACGCTCAGAAGTTGTTAGCCAATTTGGCGAATACCAATCACTGCGCAAATGCCAGGCAAGCAAGACCACCAGTACGAGCAATAACGCTCCCAATAACCAACGCGATACGCCTATTTTCTGCAAGGGTAGTGCAACGTCAGTGCGTGTCAGTTGCTCGCTTGGCAGCGTCGAAAGCTCATCTGCAGCATCATTTGATGCTTGCGCTATTGGTACCACAGCGCTACTTGCCGCAAGTTCAGCAAGACGCTGTTGATTCGCTTGGTGAATTGCTGGGAGTTCAGCCTTCGCAATGAGGTTGACCTGCGCTGCGAGTCGATAACCCACTTTCGGCAAGGTTTCGATGTAGTGAGTGTAGGGATCAAGTGTGCTAAAGGCTTTACGTAATAAGGAAATAACACGGTTAATGGCACTTTCACTAACCACACGCGAAGACCAGACGTCGGCAATTAACTGGTCACGGCTAACTTGGTAATTCGGACTTTCCAGCAATAACAGTAAGAGTGTGAATAATTTGGGCTCAAGATAAGCGCTCTGTTGGCCGTGCCGAAGTTCACGACGCGCATGGTCGAAAATAACTAGGCCAATTTGCCAGTTTCTGCTGTCGGTTTGGTTCATGCGGCAAGTTCCTTATTTTGCGGACATTTTCGGCCAAAACTATGCCGATTGTCGATGGGGGCGCGCAGTTGAGCTTAGGAATTGACTCATCATAAGCTTTTTATCACAAAAAAATCAGTTGAAACGATGTGCAGAAACCGCAACTCCAACTAACTTCGACTTTAGTCAACACAGTCGAGGTGGATATGCGTGATTTCTATGGTATTTGTTTGCTGGTAATGCTTGTGCTGGCCGGTTGTGGCGGGCATCCTCGTTCAGATGCTTCAGCAGGTCGTAGTCAACTGGTGCAATTAGGTGAACGCAGTTACATTCTGGCCTTGCCTGCCAATTACTCACATGGCAAGCCGCATGATCAGCATTACAAATTGTTGCTGGTTTTCCATGGTTCGGGTGGTTCAGCAGCAAATATGCAACGCCTCAGCAGCTTTGAAAATGCTGCAAGTGATTATATTGTCGCTTATTTGCAGTCGAAGCAGATTGAATGGAATGACGGCTGCAATTGCAATATCGCGCACAGATTAGGCGCAGATGATTTAGGCTTCGTCCAGCAGGTTATCCAGCAGGTCTCGCAAAATTATCGGGTTGCAGCAGGAGAGGTATATGCCGCAGGGTTTTCACAAGGCGGCTTATTTGCCCAGAATGTGGCCTGCAATTTAACTGGACAGGTAAAAGCGGTTGCTGTGGTCGCGGCGCCGATGTCGGTACAGTTGGCACAAAAATGTCAGCCAGTTCAGCCGATTTCTATCATGATGGTTGCTGGCAAGCAGGATAAAGTGCTGCCTTATAATGGTATGGTTCATCCAAATTTTGGGTTGATTAGTGCGCCTGAGGCGATAGAGTTATTTGCAGGTCACAATCAAAGCCTGCCCAAACCTATTACTAAAACCTTACATAATGGTTTGGTCGAGTTGCAGGCCTACACCAACGGTAAGCAAAAAGCAGAGCTTTATAGTGTCAACAACGGCGGCCATCAATGGCAGTTTAGTGGGAGCGGCGGCCGCTTTGATTCGACCCAAGAAATCATCCGTTTTTTTAATGAGTTAAATGAACCAACTTTGCCAACATCGTCAAAGTTGGTGGCTGTGGCTGGCGCCAATTACCATGTACGTGTGCTTGGGGAGGGCAACTCGGGGCCTGCAATTGCTTTACTGGCGGGACCGAATCAAAACTTTCACAGTGACAGTGCTTGGTTTAGCTTGGTGCAACCGTTACTTGCCAAACAATATCGTGTTTACGCCATCGACCGTCTTGGTAACGCCTGGAGCGACACGGCTACCGATTTATCCTATCGGCGTTTTGCCAGGGATTTAGGATCTGTGCTCACGACACTGCAGGAAAAAGAAGTGGTTGTTGTTGCTTTTGCCAGTGGCAGTATCGCCGCTCGGCTATTTCACCAGCAGTATCAGAACTCAATTAAGGTGAAGGGGATGTTGTTAATTGATCCCGACATACCGATGCCTCAATCGCTGGCGCTTTACCAAGCCCACCCAGTCGATTGGTATCAGGCGCAGCTGGACAATTTACTGCCGCATTTAGCCACCGGTGCTTGGAATGTCCGGACTCATGACAAACTGAAGGCGGAGCGTGAAGGCGTGACTGCATTGATTGCGCCACAGTATCAAAGATTGATGGATTGGCAGTACTTTGATTTAGTTTCGCAGCAACGGTTATTGGTTAGTCATCAGCAAAGCCGCGCTCGGGAAATCGCCAGTTACACTGCTGATTTAGAAGCTTATCAAGCGCTGGCTCCAATTAGTAGCGTGCCAATTTCTGTGATAGACAGCGATTTTGAAGCCGCTGAAGTGGTCGCTGATTTAAGCAACGCCGCCGCCATCAACGCGTGGCAACAAGAAAGTGCTGAGTGGAATCAAACGCAGGCATCACTCTCTGGCGGTGATTATCTGCCGTTGGCAAATAGCCATCATTTGGTGATGTTGCAACAGCCTGAGGTCGTACTGCAGGCTGTGCAAAGCTTGTTAGCGAAATGAGTGCGCTCAAATGGCTGATACCAAAACCTTCAGGGCAACAGCTCGCAGCCGCAATGGCAAGTGAATTATTTTTCGCCAATTGCCGCGAGAATGACAAACTTATCATTATTCGATTGGAGTAATTGGTAATTGCCTCGCATACTCAATTTAGCAAGTATGTTGAAAACCAGAATTGGTGTGGCGAGGCGTTATGAAAGGCATCATTTTTAATCTGTTAGAAGATATGGTTGTCGCAAAATGCGGCATGCAGGTTTGGAACGATTTGCTGGCTAAACATGCGCCGAGCCATCGAGTTTATATTTCGGCGAAGAGTTATTCGGAAGCTGAGCTTTTTAGCATTGTGCAAGATGTTGCCCTTCAGCTTAATCTGCCAGTACAAGAAGTAGTAAAAGCCTTTGGGCGATTTTTGTTTGGTGGTTTGGCATCCCGACATGCCGATGTAGTACAGCGGTTTAATGATTTTAGTTCATTAGTCCTCGGGATCCATGATGTCATCCATTTAGAGGTTAATAAGCTTTATCATGAACCATCATTACCTACTATTACTGGGAAAATTGTCTCTAAACACCGGATTGAATTGATTTATTCATCCCCGCGGCAGCTTTGTTATTGCGCTGAAGGGTTATTGTATGGTGCCGCTGAGCACTTTCAGCAATCGATAGCCATTAGCCACCCAACTTGCATGCATGAAGGCGCAGATCACTGCTTGTTAATCATCGATTTGCTTGAAGAAAGAGCATGATGGACGATAAAGATAACCCGTTTTATATCGCCTATATGCGGGAAAAACGTGCCCGGATTGAGGTTGAAACATTACTAGAAGATAGTACGCGCCAATTGTACGAGAAAAATCTGCAGCTGCAGGAGCAAATTGCTCAGATCCAGCAGCAGCAACAGTCGTTGATCCAACAGGAAAAATTAGCCACGTTAGGGATTGTCGCTGCAGGCGTTGCTCACGAAATTAATAATCCACTCGCTTATATCATTAGTAATTTAGAAACGCTTACCAGCTATGGACGCACAATGTTGGCCGCGCTTGATGTCAAGCCGCAGGAGCCGGTTGATATGCGCGAACTCGACTATATCAAAACTGATTTAATGCCCCTGATTGACGACACTACCGAAGGGCTTAGTCGGATCACTGATATCACCAAAAAACTGCTGTTTTTTGCGCGGACCGATATTGTCGGTAACAGTGAAATTTGTTTGCAAGAGGCTGTTGAGTTCTCCCTGAAGTTACTAAAAACCAGATTAAAACAGGTGCGATTATCAACGTCGTTTGCACAAGTGCCTACGATTCAATTTAATGCCAGCGAGCTCAACCAAGTTTTAGTGAATATTATTGTCAACGCCATTCAGGCCTGCGAAGCAGTGCCAACCAGACCCGCGACTATCCACATTTCAACAGAACAAACTGATGAGGCGGTGATTTTACGGGTTGCTGATAATGGCTGTGGTATTAGTGACGATACGCGGTCGAAAATGTTTGATGCGTTTTACACCACCAAGCCGGTAGGTACCGGCACTGGGGTTGGCCTCTCAATAGTGCTGCAAATCCTCAATCAGCATCGATGCAGCATCGACGTGCAATCAGAACTTGGTAAAGGTACTGAAATTGCTATTTATTTTCCGCGCAATACGGAGGCTGGTTGAATGCATTGATCACGCTAAAGCATTTTTTAGTGATCGGTTACAGCAATAAGCTTCGTTTTTAAAGAGTGGAACTTTTTGAATAGTGGGTTTGTGCCCATTGCTGAAACTCACTGAGAAACGATTAAATCGGCGCTTTTCACTAAAAGCGGACATTGCTGACACCGAATGAACCGCAGCTCTCGAAATTTTCGAGATATTCGCGAATTGCCAAAAGGTTAAAAATGGGTGCATTATTCATTTCGGATTTCAGTTACTTATCGGTGTGTGAACTATCAGTACGACGGATGCAGACCGTTTAAATCTGGTTAATTGGGGCTGTAAATGATGGTACGACGACCCCACCTATTGCATCCATTTGGCAATGCACTTGGTAACTCGATAGTTAGTGGCCTGAGAACCAAACAAACCGAACAGCAGGCTGAGCGCAAAGGCAAAGAAGCCTATGATAAAGCCAAAGCTGAAGGAGCCTCTGAGTCACAAGCACAGTTGTTGGCAGCAGAAGAAGTGCTGGCTTCAGTATCACCAGACAAACGGCCGAAAGTAAATATCAATGAAGCGGAGAATGCATTAACTGTTAGTTACTTGCGCGGAGATAAGTCAAAGGGCGGTATCACCCTAACCAATACCAACTCACTGACAGCTATTAGCGGATTGGCAAGTTGGATCAGCGACGAAGGGCTCTGGGGCAATAAGCAGATGTTGGGACTGGCCACTGGGTTGCTGGACAAACGCGCGGCCTATTACAGCTATGACAGTATCGCGAAGCGTGGGCAGCAGGTGTTTGAAAGTGCCGCCGCAAACAGTCAGGCCCGATATAACCATATAAATCGGGATCGGATTGCGCAGCAGCAGCGAACATCTGCAACAAGTCGGATTTTAGATGCACAGAACAGAGAATTAGCTACTCAGCGGCAAATTTATGCGGCGGCAAAAGCCGAAGTTGCAACAGGTCTCGACAAGTGGGGTGATCGTCTCGGCTATGCCGCTGCCGGATCACTGGCAATCCCTGTAGTTGGTGAAGTAGCCGCCCCCATTCTTGGCGTGGCCTCTTTTGCATTTGGTGCCGGTGCAGCCTTGCTAAAAGATGACCCATTAAAGGCGCTTGGTATTCATGTTGTGTCTGACACGATTAATCGTTTTGGTTTCTACCGTGCACAGCAATTATCTGAAGCTGTTTTTGATACTTTTAAGAACATTAACAAGAAAATTGATTATGGTCGCTTGTCAACTGACGTAATGACCCTTTCCAATGCGGTTTTAGAAGTAGCTCAAACGTATTTAACCAACAAGACCAAAGAGCAGATCAATGATAAGCACGGGGTAAAGTAGGATGAGTATTGCTGGCTTTGTTTTTCGTATCATATTCTTTCTGGCGGGGGCGTTTTTTACCAAGCTGGCAGTAGAGGCCATGATTGCTGGACAGATCTCTAGTAGAGGACTTACTTGGACCTATAAAGAAGATCCAATTGGTTTTTGTATTGATATCTTAGTGCGTTTACTTCCCGGTTTGCTTTTCCTTTACTCCAGTATTGCGAAGTGGAGACCAGTGGACACGTCTATTGATGAGCAAAAATTGAAATAGCCCAAATGAACAATGCCCCTTCACCGGGGCTTTGTTTTACCCGATGCTTTTGGCAATGCGCTTGGGAACAGTATCGTAAGTAACCGAATCAATGCCGAGCAAACCAAGCGAAATGCAATGCTGGCTTCGGATGCGTTATCACAGCAGACAAATGGTCGATTAAATCAGCAGCTTGATGCAGAACTTCAGCAAAGAGCTGGTGCTATCGCCAATGACATCGGCACTCGTTCGGCAGCGGATGGTGCCGCAGGCTTTGATGCCAATTTGTTAGCGCAGCTAAACGTGTCTGACTTGATAATGGATCAGTATCTAAACAAGCAGGCAGGTGCAATTGACGGTTATCTGAATATGAGCCGGAAAACTCAACGGGATATTCAATCCATCGATGCCAGAGCAGCAACAAGCAGGCAGCAACTTGCAACGCAGGCCGCACAAATCCAGCAACGGTATGACCAGCGTACGATGGATTTCAGGATGGCGAATCCGATGTATCGGGCGCCGGAAGGTTTTAGTCAGTTTAATCGAGATGCTGCTAGTTTTATTGAGTTTCGGAAAAATCAAAAAATACAATTAATTGATGAGCTTAATTTATCTCCAGATGCTATGGATGGAAGTTGGGCTGATTTAGCATTGTGGTCAGGTGCTGCAGTGATCAATGAATCTTGGCAAGGTGCTCAGTTTTTAGGAAAGTCAGTACTCAATGGGCTTACCTTAGGTTTTTATAATGACGAATTAAGTCCACTGAGTTCTGGGTATCATTCATTAATTGGAGAGAACAAACTCTTTGGCAAACCTACAACTATTGCTGGTGCAATAGGATATGAAGCTGGTGAGGTAGGAAGTTATCTCATCGATCCGCTTGCTGCGGTTGGTGTTGTAGGGAAACTGTCGAAGTTTGATTTGCCTTCATACGTCTTTGTTGGTCAAGATGTAAACAGTTCGTTTGGTCAAGCGGGTGCTTTGATTAACGGCAAACTTGTTCGAACGGTTCCAACTGACGTGAGTGCAAGTTTTCAAGGAATGAAATATTTAGACCCAAGAACAAATACATTTCAATTCGGTACATTTGATGAAACTATGGCTGTCGACCATATTGTTCCAGTTAAATCTATACAAAAAATGCCAGGTTTTAATAAGCTGACAATAAAACAGCAAATAGCGATAATACAAGATCAGGTAGGTATAGGTAATTTCCAACCATTAACAAAATCGCTTAATTCATCTAAGGGATCTAAATCTTTTGATACATCCAAACAGTGGTACATGTACAAAGATATTAAACTTGACTCCGTTTACGTTAACAATTTGCATAATACTCAAGAAGAGATAGCACTTGCAATTAGAGCGAAAATTAGTGAGTTTCAAAAATTGAATAATCAGGGAAATAAGTGATGGCCATTTTGAACCAATTTATTTGCGAATGCCAATCGGATATACCACAGGAAGCATTAATCCATTTAGACAATGGGTTAGTTAATCGTTTGGGTTCACCTTTTTCAAGTTTGTTTCCAGAATTCTCTGCAAAGTTTTCGATGGCAAGTAGAGAAATTGACGCAAATTGGGAACTACCAAAACTAGCACTTAGGCAGTTTTCAAAAGGCTGGATTGGTTCGATTTATCACAAATCGAATCGTGGTTTTTTATTGTTTAAATTGCAGCCTGAGTTTGTTGAAAAAGAGGGCGACTATTTCGATGAAATACATGAAATGCTGCCAAATGAATGGAAAGAGTTATACCGATTATTTGATTCGTTTGTTATTTCAGATAATTGTTTTTGTCCTGCAGGATGGCAAAACACCCCATTCACTTATGGGGCGAGACTGGATCTGGATGATTACATTGAGATTTGTGGCGTATCACGCAAACAAACGACAGAATTTGCAAAAAGAATAAGTTGCAGAAGAGAACATTTAAAGTGCTGGCTGCTAACTGAAAATGAAGATGCACTGTTTATTGATGAACAGCATTGTGATCATAAAGTTTATCACGTACGTGGTAAGCTTTTGGATGACATATATGTACTGCCGGACCCCCACAAAACGCTTGATGCTTATTTAGCTCATTTCCTCTCTGGTGGTAAACCAGCAGATTTTGATTTCCGAGCACCGGTAGCCTGATAATGTGTTGTTGCTCATTTAGCCCCTTCGTTGGAAGAGGGGCCTTGTTTTAACCAATGCTTTTGGCAATGCACTTGGTAACAGCATCGTAAGTAACCGAATCAATGCAGAACAAACTAAGCAAAATGCAATGCTGGCCTCGGATGCGTTATCACAGCAGACAAATGGTCGATTAAATCAGCAGCTTGATTCAGAACTTCAGCAAAGAGCTGGTGTTATCGCCAATGACGTCGGCACTCGTTCGGCAGCAGATGGTGCTGCAGGCTTTGATGCAAACGTGTTAACTCAGTTAAACGCTACCGACTTGATGCAGGATCAGTATTTAGACAAACGGGCAGGCGCAATTGACGGTTATTTGGATATGAGCCGGAAAACCCAGCGGGATATTCAATCTATCGATACCAGAACAGCAACAAGCAGGCAGCAACGTGCAACACAGGCCACACAAATCCAGCAACGGTATGAACAGCGAACAATCGATTTTAGGATGGCGAATCCTATATATCGTGGACCGGCCCCTTTGTTTGATTATGACTCAGCATTGGCTGCTGATAACGCAATGTGGGGTGCTGGAAAACAAAGAGCACAAGATTTCCGGGGCGGCATTGCGTCGGGTGTAGATTTGTTGGAGCGGTCAGCAAACGCTTATGGCAGAGCATTTGAGAAAACCTACGACAGGTTTAATCAAATCATGAACAAAGGGTTTGATAGTTTAATTGACCAGCCAGCAGATGGTGTTAGGACTATTACTGATGCTTACAGTTTGTCCGTCGGTATATCGACTTATACATTCGGTGGCGATATTACGTTTGGATTCCAATCGGATGGAAAGGTAGGGATTGGGTTAGCAATAGCACCAACAGGATTTAAAGCAGATACTGGCAAAGCTTTTGAATTTACTTCAACACGATTGTATTGGGAGCCAGCCACAGAGAAAGCGAATTTAGACACTATTTTGGATGGTATTGATACTTCTAAAGGTATTGCCGGAAATCTGAAAGTTGCCTCGTTAGGATATGTTGAATCTGTGTCGTGGAAGGGGAAACCTTTTTCATCTCCTATGGCAGCGACAGCTAAGGGATGGTCTTCTAGCGTGACAATTGGACCATCTATAAAAAGTATTGTCGATTCCCCTATCGTTGGCACCGCAGATGTGACTAAAGGCACAATGCTTTCAACTGTAGATCTGGGATGGTTTGGTAAACTATTGTATTGGGGACGGAAGTGATTAATTTATATTCAGCAAGTCTGGTGGAAATTAATTGGTGGTTGACACTGATCATCGGTGCGCTTTTGCTTTTAATATTCGGTCATGGGTTCGTAAATGTATATAATCGAAATCAAAGATTTCTAAGTGGTGACGCATATGGTGCTGTATGTTTAATTGGCATTCCTGTGCTGATGGGTATCATTTTTTATTGCAACCGTGGTACGTTTAATAATGAATTATTTGAAGCGCCTTCTGCCATTTACAAGGGAAGTGTTAGAGTTTTAAACTTAATAGATGGAAGTGAGACTATCGAGCTGAATACAGTAGTTCTAAGGCGATTTCGATTCGAACGTAATCATTTAGATACTCACTGCTGGGTTGGGAAATTTTCTGATTTAGTGAAGAAATACCCTAACCATATCTTTGAGGTGAAAGTGGTATGGCATGAAAATGGTGAGTACTACAAGGAAAGTGATAGACCAGAGGGAGCGAATTCTTGTGTTCTCAAAGTGGACGTATCTGTAAAGAATAACAACGAGTAATTCTAGGCTCCCATAAATCAACAAAGCCCCTTCGTTAAAACAGGGGCTTTGTTTACCCGATGCCTTTGGCAATGCGTTGGGGAATGCGGTTGTCAGTGGCCTGAGTACCAAACAAACCGAACAGCAAGCTGAACGCAAAGGCAACGAAGCCTTTGAGAAAGCCAAAGCTGCTGGGATGACAGATACGCAGGCCGCGCAAGCGGCCACCGATGAAATGTTGTCGATGTTGCCGCCGGATAAACGTCGTCAACTGCTGATCGATAACGATGGCAAGCGCCTCAGCATCAACTTCGCTGGCGAGAACGGCAAAGTTGACCGCAATCAGGGCGGCTTATCCATGTCGATGGCAGGCGATGACTTCCGCAGCCGCCATGCCGCCCTAGTTGACTTTATCAGCGACGAAGGGCTCTGGGGTAATACCCAAATGCTTGGACTGGCCACTGGGTTGCTGGACAAACGCGCGGCCTATTACAGCTATGACAGTATCGCGAAGGGTGGGCAGCAGGTGTTTGAAATTGCCGCCGCAAACAGTCAGGCCCGATATAACCATATAAATCGGGATCGGATTGCACAGCAGCAGCGAACATCTGCAACAAGTCGGATTTTAGATGCTCAAAATAGAGAACTAGCGACGCAAAGACAGATTTATGCTGCTACCAAAAACCAGGTTGCAAAAGATCTGGATAAGTGGGGTGACCGTCTTGGTTTCGCAGCTGTTGGATCTCTGGCAATCCCGGTTGTTGGCGAAGCAGCAGCACCTATCCTTGGAGTGGCATCTTTCGCATTTGGTGCTGGAGCAGCTCTGTTAAAAGATGACCCGCTAAAAGCGCTTGGTATTCATGTTGTTTCTGACACGATTAACCGGTTTGGTTTTTTCAGGGCACAGGAATTGTCTGGGGCTGTTTTTGATACTTTTGGGCAGCTGAATAAGCAGTACGATTTCGATTTAATCTCTAAGACCTCTAATTTTGTTTTGGAATTAGGCCAAACACTCAGCACGAACAAAACCAAAGAAGTTATTAATGAACAGCATGGGGTGAAATAGGATGAGCTTCGCTATATTGATTGTTCGAATCATTTTTTTGTTAGCAGGGCTATATATTACCAATTTGGCGGTAGAGGCAATAATCACGGGAGAGATATCCAGTCGAGGGCTTACTTGGACTTACAAAGAGGATCAGATAGGTTTCTGCTTTGATGTGGTATTGCGTTTATTTCCCGGGTTATGGATTATTTACGTCAGTATTGCAAAATTTAAGCCGAAAAAAATTTCCACAGATGAGTAGAAATTAAAATTGGCTACTGAACTGAAGCTCCTTAACCGGGGCTTTGTTTTAACCGATGCATTTGGCAATGCGTTGGGTTCTCGAAAAATCGAATGTCAGCTAATAAGGCAAAGCAGAGATTCGTTTTTCGAGATAGCCTCATCTGAACAGCTGCAATTCGTTCATAGTTACCTTCCAGCCAATGCCACTGCTGCAATTTAGTGCGTTTGCTATACCCAAGGCTTATTTGAGAAACTACTAGTTGCACTTAACGCATTGTTTGCTAATAAAAAAACCGCCTTGTGTACAAAGGCGGTTTTTTAGGATCTCGGCATTTTTCCGATTAAATCAGTGCGGCAATTAGCTCGTAAACCGCAAAAATAATGAAGAAGAAGGCGAGTAATAACCCAGTATTGAGGCTGTATTTAATCAGCTTGTACAGCGGTGGGTTTGTGCGTTTTAGTGCCTTGCCGTCAGCCAACAGTGGTGACACTTTGGCAAATAACGCGCTAGCTTTACCAATTTTGTCCTCTGCGGTATTTGGCACCACTGTGGTGCGTACCAAGAACCCATAGAAATAGTTAAATACTCGGCCAGGCAATGACATTGGACGCTCAACGTCACACATCAAAATTAAGCGATGTTGATCAGTGTCATTCCGCACGAAGTGAGGGAAGGTTTCATCAAAAACAAAGGCTTCGCCATCCATCCAATGTTTAGATTTGTTATCAACATTGATAAAACAATCTGGAGAGTTTGGCACCATCAAACCAAAATGGTAACGCAACGAACAGGCCAGCGGATCTGAGTGAATGGTCAGTTGTGAGCGCGGTGGCAGAATGGAAAACATAGCGCCTTTGACTTCTGGAATTTGCGCCAGAATAGCTTGGGTTTTTGGGCAAAGACGCTTGGCACTTTCGTGCTGGTAGCCATACCAATTTAAATAGAATTTACTCCAGCCGTACTTAAAGAATGTCCGAAAGCCAACGTCGTAATAGCCTGGGCTGCCAGGCTCATTGGTTTGGCAGAAATTGCCGTTGTCGAATAACGCTTTGGCTTCAGCCAGAATTGTTGGATAGTTTTCTTGGATGAGGTGCAGGTTTTTGTACTGCGCAGGGTCGATATAGGCGCCTTGTGCTTTTTTGCGAGTGAATAAATACAACACAGAATTAAAGGGGGCGAAGATTGGCCAGCTTTTGCGTAAATACTGTGTGAAGCTTGCATAACGAGCTTCGCCACGGAGTCTAAACACGTAGAAGATTGACCCGGCGAACCAAGTAAAAATGAAAAGCGAAAACAGCATTGCTTGTCCTTGTTGTAGTTATTTTATTACCAGCGTTTGGCGCAACGACGCTACCAAGCGAATTGGTATATAAATACCACAACATCCCCCAAAATTACGAGTAAAACTCGCTGTTCGAGGGCTCACTTTTAGCAAAATCAGTAAAAAGTTTGCGTTAACGCATGGTCAGGACTGCTGGTAAATCTGGTACTGCGCAGCCTTGGGTTGCCTGCGCGATTTTCTGGCATCCAAGTTTGTTCACGGGTTAATATCAGCCTCAAATTTTTCGATGGGTTTTTGGCATGAATATTTTAGAGCGATTGTTTCAATTAAGTGCACGTGGCACCACGGTAAAACGAGAGGTTCTGGCTGGTGCAACGACCTTTTTCACCATGGCGTACATCATTTTTGTCAATCCTGCGATGTTGGCTGAGGCAGGCATGGACCAAGGTGCGGTGTTTGTTGCCACTTGTTTGGCGGCGGCGTTAGGGTCGATATTGATGGGAGTCATTGCAAATTATCCAATAGCGCTCGCGCCAGGTATGGGATTAAATGCATTTTTCACCTACGGCGTCGTGCTTGGCATGGGGCACAGTTGGCAAACAGCACTTGGTGCGGTGTTTATTGCGGGTGTGCTGTTTTTAATCTTGAGCGTGTTTAAAGTCCGTGAGTGGATCATTCAAGCCATCCCACGCACCTTAAAATTGGGGATTGCCACCGGCATTGGTGCCTTTTTAGCGATGATAGCGCTGAAAAATGCCGGCATTATTGTTGCGCATCCCGCCACATTAGTGACTTTAGGTGATTTAACCCAAGCCACGCCGTTATTGTCTATCCTTGGCTTTTTCTTGATTGCGGCATTGACGGTCCGAGGGATCCATGGCGCGGTATTGTGGGTTGTATTGGCATTGACTGCTGTGGCAGTGCTGCGTGGAGATACCGCTTTTCAAGGGATTGTGGCAGCACCACCTTCGCTTGCGCCGACATTTATGCAAATGGATGTGATGGCGGCGTTCGATTTAGCCTTTGTCAGTGTTATTTTTGCTTTTTTGTTTGTGGATATCTTTGATAATTCTGGGACTTTACTGGCAGTGACGCAGAAGGCCGGCTTGGCAGATAAAGACGGCAATGTTGAGCGTTTGGGCAGTGCCTTGGCGGCTGATAGTTTGGCGGCAGTCGGCGGCGCTGTACTTGGGACTTCCACGACCACCAGTTATGTCGAAAGTGCCGCAGGTGTTGCCGTTGGTGGTCGCACGGGGCTGACGGCAGTTGTGGTTGGTTTGCTGTTTGCTCTCTGTATTTTTATCGCGCCGCTGGCGGCGATGGTGCCGGTGTATGCCACCACAGGCGCTATTTTTTATGTCGCGGTATTGATGTTGTTTAATCTGCAAGAAATCGATTGGCATGATTTAACAGAAGCTGCACCAGTCACTGTCGTGCTACTGCTCACTCCGCTGACGTTTTCGATTGCGCATGGTATCGCGCTGGCTTTTATCACCTACACCTTATGCAAAACTTTATGTGGTAAGCGCCACGAAGTGAGCTTTAGTGTGTGGATTTTAACAGCATTATTTTTGGCGAAGATTGTTTGGTTGGGATAAGAGTATGAGCAAACGCCCAAGAGTAGGGCGTTTGCTATCAGGTTTTAATGCGCCATCGAAAAGTCCATTTGTATCATCGATTCGGCAGGCACGGCTTTGCCGTTTTCAAATTTAGGCGCATAGCGCCACTTAGCCAAAACGGCTTTGCTGGCCTCACCAAACTCGCTTGAACCCTTGGTTTCAAGCACTTTAATATTAGTGACAGCCCCTTCCGGCGTGATAGTAAAACTCAACTTTGCATAACCTTGGATCCTTTCTTTTACGGCATGCACTGGGTATTGTGGTTCTCGACGAAAAATCGGTAGTGGTTTTTGGTTGTTATTCCATGGCGTCATGCTGCCAATTGCAACACAATGTGGCGTGGCTAGCGCTGATTTACCTTTAGATTCGTAGAGATCCACCAAACGTGCATGAGCAGCCAAGGCCATCGGGTGGCTGAAATCTAAGTGCTTGGTTTGTGCGATGACATCAAGCAGAAGTGGCTCAGCACTTTTCAGCTTTCTGTTGGCGAATTTTGCCTGCGCCATTAAGTACGTTGCCCACAGATTCTTCTCTGGATAAGTTTTAGCATTGGCGTGGAAGAAATCATAAGCATCTTCCAGCATTATGTTATGTTTTTCGCGATACTTGTCAGTTTCTGAAATTATTTCAAAGGCTTGAAGCTGGGTCGCCGCTGACAACTCTGGGTTGTTTTGCGCTTCGGCAAGTTCGAGGGCTTTGCCCACAAACTCTAATTTGACCTGCGAGCTATCGGTCACGGCACATGCGTTGAGTGTATGCAGAATGATGTCGGTCGCAGGGATATTTGGCAGTTGCTGATAGATAGCTAAACCATCCTGATAAAGCGCCAGCGCGCGCTCTGACTGAGCATGGTTCTCTTTAAAGCGTGGCGGATGGCTGCGAGCGATAGCGTTCGCCAAACTAAAACCCAAATTTGCGTAGTCAATACTGGTTTTGCCGTAGATTTTTTCCGCCAATGGGTAGGCAGCTTCCAAATGCTGTAACGCTTCATCGAATTTTTTAGCGGCGAGAGCTGTTTTATAAGCTTGATACTCTTGATTAAAGTCTGAAGCTTGCAGTGCAGAAACTTGCAGTGGTAGCACCGCGGTAACACCGATCAAAAACGTAATACATAAAGCGGTCTTCTTAGAAAACATAGTTAAGTTCCTTTTAATATTTTACATAAGATAACAATTTGTTACTTCTTTTGCAAATCAGGTCCCAAGATTCGCGCGCAAGGTATATCGGAACCTGCGCGGTTCGGGATGGCTGTGCGCTAAATGCCGACAAAGTGGCTATACGGCCAAGTTCTGAATCGGTATGCTAGCTCGCCGCTTTAGTTGGCTAAATCAGCCGTAAAGAGCGCTTTGCGCCTGTGGCGCCGCTGAGTCTTTTAATTATGTGATGGAATTGGAGTCCTTTATGATTACTGTAGGTCAACATCTACCTGACGTTACTTTTCAACGACTAACGGAAAATGGCATTGTAAATTTATCCACTAAAGAAGTATTTAACGGTCAGATTGTGGTGCTGTTTGCAGTGCCTGGTGCGTTCACTCCGACCTGCAGCGCTTCGCATCTCCCTGGATTTATTGAACTTGCAGACAAATTTTTCCAAGCTGGTGTTGACCGTGTGATTTGTACTGCAGTGAATGATGCCTACGTGTTGGATGCTTGGGGCAAAGCGCAGCAGGCGAAGGATGTGCAATTTTTGGCAGATGGCGCAGGCCAGTTTGCCAAAGCTTTAGGCTTGTCTGTTGATAGTGGCGATTTTGGTGGTTTGCGTTCATTGCGTTATGCGATGGTGGTGCAAGATGGCATCGTCAAATTATTAAATGTTGATGCGCCAAAAACTTTTGAAGTGTCAAAGGCGGAAGTGGTCTTGGCGGCATTACCTGCGGCAATTGCTGAGTAAAAGTGCTGAATTCAGAGCTTTGCATTGATTGAAGTGCGCAACTAAGAGCGTTGCTCAGATTGTTAAGTGCAACGCGCTACAAAGCATGGATCGCTCGCTATACTAGAAACTAGTCATCTGACAAAATAGGAGCGGATAGCCTTCAATGCAGTCTTTCGCTGAAAAGCCCATGCGTTTATTGGTCGCAAATTTAATTTTTGCCGTTTGCTACGCAGGCCTTGGCTTTGCAGGGTTATTGCTGCCTTATCTTGAATCGTCGGTTAGCATGATTTGGCCGCCGGCAGGCTTCGCCTTAGCATTACTTTGGCGCTTAGGTTTTTTATATGCCCCAGCTGTTTTTATTGGCGCTTTTAGCCTCGCTTATTTTCACCAAGCACCCTTTAGCAGTGCATTAGGTGGCGCCATTGGTAATGTCGCGGGCTCCATGCTGGCCGTTTGGTTATTACGTCGCAAACAGATCCGTTTTCAATTGGATAGCACCCGCGATTTTTTGTGGTTTTTACTATTTACCCTCGGGCCAGGTGCTGGGCTCACTGCGATTAATGGCTGTTTACAACTTTGGAGTTATGGCGTCGTCAGCTCTGCGCAATTGCCAGTGACAATTGTGGCATGGTGGCTGGGTGATGCCTTTGGTGTGTTGATTTTCGGCGTCCCCTTGCTTTGTTTTACCTATAAAATGTGGCAGAGCATCGGGAAATTTGAGTTTGTGCTACTGCAACTGCTCACCGCATTAATTTGCATGCTGCTTTTTTTACACCCTGTCGGGCGCGACCTCCCCGAAACCTTACTGTTTATGCCGTTATTTGTGATGGTTTGGTTGGTGCTGCGCCAAGGCTTGTGGTCAGCAGCTGTCTGTATCTTGCAAATTTCAATTTTTTCGGTGCTTGGCACCAGTGCCGGCCGAGGCAGTTTCTCAGGCGAAGATCCGCTGCAAGCGGTGTTCGCGGTCTGGAGTTATGCTTTTTTCTTATGCGTCATTTGTTTTGTTGTGCTGCAGTTACAGGCGAAAGCAGTGCATGCTCGTGGCCATATTAATAGTGCTCTAGAGGGCAGTGCCCTTGGTATTTGGGACTTTGATTTAAGGCGCAGAATTGTTCATTTTTATGGCGAAGCGCGTGGCATGTTGGGGTACCTCGAGGATGATATTGGCAATGATGTGCAAAGTTGGGCGAATCTGTTACACCCACAAGATGCTCAAAATACTCGGGATGCATTGCTGCAGCATGTGAAAGGGCTGAGTGATATTTATCAGGTGGAATTTCGTCTCAAACATCGTGATGGCAGTTGGACTTGGATTTTCAGCCAAGGACGAGTTGTCGAACGGGATGCAAGCGGACGAGCCACGCGGATGGTTGGCAGTAACGCTGATATCAGCAAATTAAAACAAGCAGATTTAGCCGTTGAGCAACTGAAAGACTTTTATGCCACGGTGTTAAACAAAGTCGTCACTGGTGTCTGGGTATGTAATGACCAACATCAAATCATTTTTGCCAATGACGGGCTTGCGCATATGGTCGGGATGAGTGTTGCCGAGTTGCAGCATAAGCAAGTGCTGACTGATTTTGCTGAAGAGACTTCAAGACATTTCAGGCCGCACTACTACCGAGCTCAACACGCGCTAACCCCTGTGCGTTTTGAAGCGATGCCAATGACTACACCTGGGGGCCGAGACGTATTCTTAAATGGTTGGCTGGTGCCTTTGGTGAAGTCAGGCCAGTTTGATGGCATGATTTGTACCGTCGATGATATTACCCAGCAGCGGCAGTATGAGCAGCAAATGTTGCAGTTGGCTTATATCGATCAGTTAACACAGTTGCCCAATCGCGCTTCGTTAGCAGAAAAAGCCCGTGAGTTTTTTGCCAAATCAATGCAACAACAGCAGCAGCTGGCAGTATTTTATCTCGACCTCGATCATTTTCAGCACATTAATGACACGATGGGGCATCAAACTGGCGATGACTTATTGCAGCAGGTCGCTATTCGTTTACAGATGTTGGTAATTGCTGAGGATATTTTAGGCCGCCTCGGTGGCGATGAGTTTTTGTTGATCAAACACTGTCAAAATGATTCGGATGTGCTTAAAACCGCCTCGCAGCTACAACAACTAATGGCCGAGCCTTTTGTTGTTGGGGAGCGTATTTTACATGTTAGTCCAAGTATTGGTATTGCATTATTCCCCCAACACGGTTTGAGTTTTGCTGAGCTATTAAGGGTCGCCGATGTTGCTCTTTATGAAGCGAAACAAGCTGGGCGACGGGCATATTCTTTGTATAGTCATCAGATGACCGAGCGCTTACAAGAGCGTTTGCAACTTGAACATGGTATGCGCAGTGGTTTATATACTGGTCAATTTAGCCTGCACTATCAACCAATCATGCGAGTCCACACGCAACAGGTTGAAGGCGTTGAAGCGCTGTTACGGTGGCAACATCCACAGCTTGGCGCGATAAGTCCAGTCAAATTCATTCCACTGGCCGAGCAATCTGGTTTCATCGTAGAGCTTGGCTACTGGGTGCTACAACAAGCGATTGCCCAAGCCGCCCGTTGGCAACAAACAGGGCCAAGACTGCGTGTGGCGGTAAATATTTCAACAGTCCAGCTGATGCACGGTGACTTTTTTGCCAAATTAAATCATCTGCTGAAAGTACATGCATTGGACCCGACGTTATTAGAATTGGAACTCACGGAATCAGTACTCGCACAGCAAGTGGAAAGCAGCCGCAAATTGCTGACTAAAATCCAGCAGCTTGGAGTGCGCTTGTCACTTGATGATTTTGGTACTGGTTACTCGAGCTTGGCGTATTTAAAAAGCTTTCCCATCCATAAACTTAAAATTGACCGCTCGTTCATTCAAGATTTGTTATCCGACCCCGATGACCGTGCTATTGTGCATTCGGTGGTGGTGCTAGGTCATAGCCTTGGCATGTCAATTGTTGCCGAAGGTGTTGAAGAGGTAGATCAATTCCGACAGCTGGAACAAATGGATGTTGATGAAATCCAAGGGTATTTTTTGTCGAAGGCATTACCTGCCGCAGAACTCGAATTATGGCTTGCAAAGCAGCATAGTTTGGGATTGTTCTGAGGGAAAACCAGAGGGGATGTCAGCCGCCAATATATGCAACAAGAGCAGATCCCACTCAGTGCTATTAGCAGCTAAAGGGACGAGCGGCTCAAGAGTTTAGCCAAGGTCTCGTTTTTGCGTGTAGTCATGCATCTTGTGTATGTAAAATAAGTTAAATATCAGTAATATAGAGATTTCTATCCCGATCTGATTGCTGTCTTTTCCAGCAAACAGTTCAAGAATTGCAGAAATATCATCAGATAAACTTGCCTTCGTTTAAATTCAGCCAATACTTGAAGCAGTACAAGCTAAGCTTGCCATAAAAAAATGCTTTTCAGACATGAGGTTGCTATGAAGAACAAGATGTTGGCGTTAGTCGTTGGTTTATCAGTAGTGGCATTTAATGCGCCTGTCGCACAAGCGCAAGATCAATGGATCGTATCACTGTGCGAATACACCAAAGCCGATGACAAAAACCGGATCCGTAAATTGTTGACGGACAACAAAGTCAACGTGCGCAAAGTATATGATTCGGTGAAGTGTAACAATGAATCACTGATTAAATTCGCTATGCGTAGCGATGCCTATGAAGCAGGTTCATTTTTTGTCAAACAGATGCCTGCCAATGCATTGAAAGAGGAAGGTTTGGAAGAGTGGGCAAAAGCGAATGGCTTTGAAGCATCACCGCTGGTAAATGATATCAAAGCACGTATTGGTGCAGACTAAGTTTCTCTACTGTCGTTGTGTTAATCAACACGTTGCGTTTTGAAAAAAAGCCCGCTTGCGGGCTTTTTTTATGGGGGGTGAGAATCTGTTGGATTTACCATAATTTATAGGAGTTTTGAGTACGGTAAATACTAAGTTAGTGCAACTTTCAGCATTATGCGTTAACCCCCGAAATAAAATTCAGAGATTGCCGGTCTTGTGGCTATCAATCAGCAATTGGGTCCTCAGATGATTAAATTAGTGTTAGTTCTTATCGCGATATCTGCGACGATGCTTGCGGTACCATTGTTAATGGGGCAATACGGTTCGGTGAATGTCTTCTTGAGGTTTTACACCGAGCCCACTCCAGAATTATTAGCCAAGGTGTCTGCCATGGTGGCATTCACTTGGCTTGCTATCAGTGCTTTGGCATTACTGGCTATGCGTAATGCTCTCGCTTCAAAAGTGCTTACTATGTTATTGGTTGCTATAGCGCTGCCACCGCTGCTGAGCTTATTTGGTCCTTTGCACTATATTGCCGAGTTAGGTGGTTTCCCGATGCTGGGTTCGGGTCAAGGCGTGATTAAATATCTAGCGATTTTAATGCTGGCGATTAGCTTCATGCGCATCAATACCGCAAGCCGCGCTGAGTTATTTTGGCTGAACTATACGCCAGTGGCGTTGGTGTTGTTATGGATTGGTGGTATGAAATTTTTCGCTTTTGAAGCCGAAGGTATTGCCGATTTAGTCAGCTCTTCACCTTTACTGAGTTGGTTATATATGCTGTTTGATACGCAAACAGCTTCGAACTTCATTGGTCTCTATGATTTAACGGCAATGGCACTGCTTGGTGCTGGTTATTTCTGGCCAAGATTATTTATCCCTGGTTTTTTTATGGCGTTCGCGGTATTTGCCACAACTCAAACTTTCCTCATCAGTTTTGCGGGTTCTTGGGCATCATTCGGCGTGTTAACTGGCAGTGGTGCATTTATTATCAAAGACTTATGGTTTATTGCCAATATGGCGTTGCTATGGCGGGCATGGAATGGGCTGAGTAGGTCCTAGACGAAGACTGCACATTCTTGTCATTTCTTATGTAAAAATGAGGGAGCGACAGCTCCCTGCTTGTCCAAATATTGAAGTGTTATTTATCTGCTTTAAGGCTCTGAAATCGTAAGAGTATTGCTTGATTAAGCCGCTGAGTTTTTAGCTCCCACGTCAACTTCTTCTTGTCGCCAACTCACTCTCTGTGACCGCAGGTTGATTGCCCGCAGCAAAGGTTAATTCCACGATGTAGCTACAACAAAAAATAATCACCAGTGTTGTGTGAATTAATTTTTCATTAAAAGTGAATTAATTGTTTCTCAATCCTTGATTTTACGTGATTTGTAAACAAATATATTACATGTTGGAGTTGGGATAGTGGACCTTGTTCTATCTAGGTTTGAGCATATGCAATTGATAAGTATGAATAATTCTGTGGTCAGCATAGCGTTTATCGATTTATTGCTGCTGGTTAACGCGGAAGTCTTTCACTGTGTGTAAATAAACGGCAATTGAAGGGCTTGCTGCATCCATCTTAATCCCAACGACTGTAGTTAAAACTCATGGCAGGACTATGTAATACCAGTTTCCGGATATGTACAAAATTAACGAGCAATAAGGAATGTATATGCTGCTAAGTACAATATATGGATTAGCTTTAGTAAGCGCGATACCGACAGATGAAAATCCCGTAGACTATATCAAAATCAAAGAGCCTGATTATAATGTTTCTGCTAGTAGAATATCTTATGAAGATGATTCATATAGCATTACATCTGGGAGCGTTATTCTAAAAGCAACCGATATCAGTATTCCTACTAATTCAAAAATTCCATTCAATTTGTCCCGCTGGGTACCCGATGGTGATTATGATACTGGTGGACCCAGTGAGTGGAAGTGGGATATTCCATTTATCAAGGGCAACTTTTTAGGCATGAAAAAAGGCCATGTGGAGTATGGTAATTGGTTTTGGGGTAGAAGGAGTTGGAATGCAGGGTACAACTGCAGCGGCTTCCCTGAAACAGCGATTACCAATAAAGATGTTGCTATTGCGCCGGGGTATTATTGGGATGGCATTACTCTTCATATTCCAGGTCAAGCGACTGATAAAATTCAAAACTCAGCGAATGCTCGCGTAACAAAATCCAATTTTAAAATTAAAGAATGTATTTCCATTGCTGATGGTCAGGAAGGCTTCGTTGTGCAGTCACCGGATGGCTTAACCTATACATTTGCGGAGTCTAAAACATACGATAATGGGCGGGTTTTCCTAAAAGATCCCGTGATCAAAACCAGACTCATTATGGTGTCAAAGGTTGAAGATCAATTTGGTAATTCAGTTGTTTATAACTATCAAAATTCGAATTTGATATCGATTACCGCCAAGACTAAAGATGATTTAGGTGGCGTCAAAGAGCAGAAAATTGCTATTGAATATTCGCAGGTCGGTGAAAAATTCTTCCCGAAAACGGCTAGCTATGAAGGGCGAACTTGGAAGTATTTTTATAGTGATGATTATCTGAAAACGGTGGAACTGCCCAATGGTCGCAGTTGGAATTATACTGGCGTCGACGCGCTAAAGTTTCGGGCAAATAAAACGAATGAAAATTACAGTAATACTTTCAACCTATTTTTATATAATAAATTGCCAGCATCTTGTTCTGCAGTAAAGGACGATAGAACAGTATCGGTAATTGATCCCGAAGGTCGGACTACAAACTATAAGTTCTCAATGGTCAACCAAGACCGTGCTCAAGTCGAACCTGAAGTGGTGAGTAATGGAGCTCCAAATAAAAGAGCATACACGGTTAGTAGTATTCACTGCGCGTTGAATTTTTCTTTAGTGCAAAGAGAAGTACTTGTTAACGATCAAAGATATGTATTTGACTACGTTTATTCACAAAATTTAGGGACATATAAAGCTTCACCAGATAACCATGGACTACCAAGTGATCCTAATCTTTGGGTTGCTTATTATGATAAACGCAGTACCAAATTAATTGAACCGAAAGATGGATTTCCAAGTTTTATTTCTGAATCCAATTCAGACGACTATCGAACAGTGACTGTAAAAGAACCTGCTTTAACCAGAGTATTTTATATCGATCGTCGACAGTCCTCGCCAACAGAAAACTTCTCGATGGCAGAAGATGTTTTAGATACTAACGGTAACCTGCTGCAGCGGCTTGAAAACCAATTTTCTGTTGGAGCAAAATTTGCTAGCTCATGGCTTGAATGCCCATGTGGTATCGAGACAGGAGTTCTTGGTGCTGTAGCATATAATTCAATAAATCTGATACAAACGGAAAATCATATTAATCCATCGCTAAAAAATACTAGCGTATTAACGAATGGCAACACAAAAAACTACCTAACATATTTTGATAGTTACAACAAATATGGCAGAGTTACAAGCAAGCGAGAGCTCGATCCAAATTTTGATCGAGTCAAATACACTAAATATAAATATATTGATTTAGAATCATTTATAAATTTGCCATATTCAACAGAAGTATCCTCTGATGGAGTGAATTATACCGAAACGCTTCGGAATGAGTATTTCACTTCAGGCATTTTGGTAGGGTTAGAGAAGCAGAAGTTTAATTTTAAATCTCTTCATATGAGTTCTGAATATTACCAGAATGGCCTTTTGAAGAAATTACGATATGGCAAAGACCAATCAAGATGGATTGGTTATAGCAATTACGAATTTGGCTCACCTAGTCAGGTATCTCTTGCAGATCCAAACGATCCGATAAAGGAAATTTCGGCATACTATGAGTTTGATAGTTATGGTAATGTTAACTCGATTACTGATTTTGAAGGTGACAGGACAAACTATCAATATGATGCGGTCAATAGATTAACTTATATCGACCCTGAATACCTTGGTGAGAGTGATACATCAATTGAATATTCCTATAACTCTGGCTATTTAATCCAGACGATGAATAAAGGGAATCTTAGAGAAGTATCTCATTATGACAATCTTTTAAGACAAATACATACATCTAAATTTGATATTAATTCGCCACAAAATGCTGTGTTCATCAATAAGGAATATGATTATAGAGGTAATGTTACCTTTGAATCACTACCATCTTCTACTGTTGGTCAGTCAAATAAATATGATGCACTAGGGCGTATTGTTAAATCAACACGAGCTGATGGGAAGATTAAAACTTATGAGTATAAATTCGGAAATCAGATCACAACTCGCGATTACCGAGGAAACAGCACCCAAGTTTCGCATTTATCTTACGGTACGCCAGGAGCAGAGTTGCCGATTTATATAGTTGATGCTAATGAAAGTACAACCGAGTTAAGTTACAATATTTTTGGCAAAATTATGTCAATTAGTCAAGGTGGGTTTAGAGAGTATCGGCTTTATGATAATTCTCAGAGATTGTGCTTGGTGAATCGTCCCGACGTTGGTACTACCGCATATTCATATAATAGTCATAATGAAGTTTCATTTTATGCAGAAGGGTTGACCAACAAAAATTCGTGTATTGATGTAAGTTTGCTTGATAATAAAATATCACTTAGTTATTTTAACAATGGGTTGTTACGCCGATTAAGTAAGTCTGATGGTAGTGGAGATATTAATTACTCTTATGATAATTCAGGAGCATTAAAATCATTATCTACTAGGGAAAGCGAATGGAAATATTTATATAATACTAACGGGACTTTGCTGAAAGAAATACTAAATTTTGATGGCAAAGAACAGTCAATTACCTACAGCTATGATAACTTATCGAATCTTAAAACTATAACTTATCCAAGTGGTATGACAATAGATTATGCCCCCAATGCATTAGGACAGGCGACAGTTGTTGGAAATCATGCGAAACAAATAGAATACTTTCCAAATGGTAAAGTGAAGCAGTTTAAATTTGGCAATGGCCTACAACAGACATTTACACTAAATTCAAATCTTGCCATAGAAAAAGCAACACTAAGTTCCGGAATAACCAAATTGATTGATTTCAATCATCAGTATGATGAGAATATGAATTTCACTTCAATTCATGACACAATTAACCAAGAAAATACACTCTCGATGACTTATGATAATGTTGATAGACTTAAAACCTCAAATGGAAAGTTTGGAAGTCTTTCTTTTTCATATAGTAATGTTGGAAATATTACCAAAAAGATTAAGAATGGAAATGTTTCAAATTATCTTTATGGGGTTAATGATAATTTATTGAAGAGTGTTACAGGTTATGAGTATAAGAATTTTGAATATGATTCTAGAGGAAATGTAATAAATAATGGTCGTTTCAACCTGTCTTTTGACCAGCAGAATAACTTGCTATCAGCAAATGGTTTTGACTTTACTTATGATGGGCATGGTCGTCGAGTTAAAAGTGCCAACGCAGCAGGTGCGACCTATAGCACTTATAATAAGTCGGGAAGATTAGTTCGTTCCCTAGATAACAAAGGGAAGAGTACTGAGTATATTTATTTAGGTAATCAATTAATTGCCCAAATTGATACTGAAGACGATGAGATTGGACAACCTTCAGGTCAGCCTTCGATTGACCTTTATTTAAGTGTTGAAACTGACTCTCGGCAGTGTCTCAAGACCGCTGTACCTTGTGGTGATTATGGGGATGTGCATTATTACTGGGAAAGTAATAATGCACAGACTTGTGAGGGAACTTTACAGCAATTGTTGCCCGCAGGGCCACCAGTCAACGTCGTACTAAAAAGTGGAATTTCATTGACGCCGTCAATTTGGAAGTATTGGGGGGCATCTAGTGGATTTAGCTTGATCGTGACTTGTCATGGTGCTGGTGGAAGTACGACAAAAACAATCACCGATGATGGTTTGTCTTAATTTCGCAATCATATGAGCAGATAGATACCCGAACGATGAGTTCGGGTATCTATTACGATTGAGAAGGTTTTCAAATTTTTCTTAGAACCGAATGTTGTTTGCTGAATTCAATCTGTCTTAAATCAGCTAATAATCTACGTACTTCATATTTTTTATATTCAAATGAAGAGCATGCGTTTATTTAAGGCATGCTCTTTTTTTCGCTGTAATGTAAGCGTAACAACAACCACATCCTGCAGCATGGTTGTTGTTTCGATCAGT
>JAYSCP010000032.1:0-32662 GCA_041914845.1 Alteromonadaceae bacterium | reverse complement strand
CGATGCATCTTACTGATTATATTGAACTCGTTGATTGGACTGGTCGGCAAATCCGTCCGGGTAAACGAGGTGCAATAAGCGATACTGCGCCACCCATTCTGGCAAGGCTTGGCATAGCGCAAGGCAACTGGGTGCAAAATTGTCAAAAGCTCGAAGAAGAATTTCGGCAAGTGATTGGGCCGGTGGCAGCCATAAACAAGTTCTGCAAAGCCATTGGGCAAAAATGGCTGCAAGGCATTCATAGCTGCCGACGATGTTTTGGTTAGTAAGAGAGCCATTCCCAGTATTTTTTAAACCCCACGCTGACCACAAGTCTGGCGTAAAAGCTTTTTGTTTTTAGGCCAAGAAATACCCAAAACTGAAAATCCTGAACTGCATCTGTTTCGTTAAAAACTCAGATTTTTGGGTATTTAACGAAGATCCACGACAAAGAGTTCCACTTTTCCTACCTAACCCTACTAACCCTAACCACGGCCATCCACTTTTTAAATTGTGGGTGGCCTAGTTTATTGTTTTAAATTGTGGGTGGCCTAGTTTATTGTGGGTGGCCTAGTTTATTGATCTTTTGTTGCCTTCAAGTATTTTGGCCACTTCCTGTAAACTGCCTACTCGAAAAAAAGCATCTAAAACAGGAACTACATAATCTTGCTTATCAACTATACAATCCAAGGAGTCGCTTATGGTTTTATTTTTTATAGCATAGCCAACTAAAGTTCCACCAGCAAAACTCGGAACCATTGTTGATTTTTTTTTGCCATCATCTACCTCAATATACTCTACGCTCCCATAAACATGGCTAATGCATGATAATTTTACCCATCCATTGCAAACTGCATTGTAAAATTCATTAAATTGGATTATTTCTTTTTTATTGTTAGTTGCTGCCATTTCCTCTCTAGCTTTCTTATTAAGAAACAACAACATAATTGCTGCATTATCACTTTCAAGGAATACATTGTCATGACCCACGTCAAATGTACCAGTTACACCACTTCCAAATTTTTCATTAAAACTACAAGCGTGTATTTCTTTGGAAAGAATTAGCAACACAAGTATAAATAATTTAAAATAATTCACCATTGACACTCTCCATCCTCATTTAACTTACAAGCTTTCTCATACGCGCCCATTGTAAAATCGAATGTTGTATTTAATTGCCTTAAAGCATCCACACTTAAAGTTATAGGCAGCCCAATTGCATCACTATAGTATGATGTAGTTAGTTCACCAACTATAGATGGGAAACCAGCAGCAGTCTCAGCATTTAATTTAACGCTCATATAATTTTTAGCTAGTTCTGCACGTTGTGAATTACTTTCTATTTTATTGAATGATGAACAAGTACTTGAATCATACCCTGCTGAACAATACAACATTGCGATCATTGTCCGTCCATGCTGAGTATTAGGATCAAGCGACTTTAAAACCCTAACCACGGCCATCCACTTTTTAAATTGTGGGTGGCCTAGTTTATTGAAATTGTGGGTGGCCTAGTTTATTTGTGGCCTAGTTTATTTGTGTAGTTTATTGCTAAAAATATTCCACCACATGCTGCGGACTCTCTAAATAGGCTTGAGCCAAAACTGAATTGGTCTGCCCTAACTGGTAGAACATATTTTCGGTGTCATCAAGCACTAACACTTTTCTATCCATACAACCTCACGCAGTGATTGATGAACCTTGTTGCCATGCTAGCGCAAGCGAGCCTGCATCAAAGGTAAACGCCAGTTTTCTAATTTGATTTTAATTTGTGAATGCGATATCGCTGATATTCCCGTAAAATCTCACCATATCGCAAACCTTTGCGATTTTTTATTCACCATTTAACGCAAAACTGGATGTTTTGCTCTGTTGAGATCAACTTATCATGAAATTATTTGGAAAAATAATCCTCGCGACATTACTTACTTTTACGATAGCAGTTGCAGCACAAGCTAATCCTTACATGTTTTACACTAGCGATGCATCTGACTTTCCTGAAGATATTGCAAAGAAAATCGCCCTCGCAAAAACTGCCAAGCCAGAACATACCAAGCAGTTACAACGCCTCGAATATGCAGATTACATCATCACTAATATGGAATTTAATATTCCGATAGTTGGCGAAGCGGGCGAAGATAGCTTTGATTGTATTTTCATTCAAAAGGCGCAGCAGGAGGTTTATGCAAGCTGTAAAACCGATCCTGTTGGATGGTATTTCTTGCCAGAACTAAGCGATATTATTGATATTACAGGGGATAATATCCCTGATTTGGTGATTACCGAATATACCGGTGGTGCAAGTTGTTGCTGGGGCTTTCATTTGTTTCGTTTGGGCGAGCAGTTTAAATATGTGCAGTGGTTAGATAATGGCAAAGCAGAGGTGAGCAGATTCAGTTTTCCCGAGGAAAACGATGGGTTTGCTATTACAGATTCAACCTATGCTTACTGGGAGGGGCCGGGCTACGATGGACCAAGTTTATTTTATGCGCAAACCCCTGTCGGCGACCACTTTGAAGTTGAACTTGAAAGTTTAACCGGCCGGCCATTTAGCAAAGCAGATTTTGCCAACGCCCTCGCAGAGATTAAGAAAGAAATGTCTTATGACAGTACCTTACCTAATAGTGAATTGCGCCGCCATGTGATCGAGCTTGCCACCTCAGGGCATCTTACCCATGCGCTCGACATCGCCAAAGTGGTGTGGCCTCTGGCTGAGAATACGCAAACCACCTTGGACTCGTTTTTAGCCGCAATTGCCAACGCACCCTACGAATCAAAATTTTTCCGTGAATATGTGTTCCTGAATTTGTCGAGCTTGATCCGACAAACCCCGAATCATGTGCTGGAGTTTCCCTCCGGTATTGTGCTGGAACAGGCGGAAAAACCGGACACTTGGCAATATTTACCCGGCATCAGAGCCTCGGCCGATACCAATTATTTCAGCTATGCAGCCGGTAGTGTTGCGCTACATACCGTTCAGCCGTCGAGCCAAAAAGTGGGTGATATCGCGATGACATTTCGTAAAAGTGAAGCCGGTTTTCAAACGGCAAGCCTGAGCCTTACCAAGACTGGTGCCGCCAGTGTGCCAAAGCGTTTTACCATGGCACATGTGAACGGCGTCAAAGCGACCAACGCGGCGCTGCTGGATAGCGCACCAGCGCAAGAAGGCGTGTACGACATCCCGCTTGCATTGCAGCAAGCATTCAAAACCGATTGCCTGGGGGCCACCTATGCGGTGCATGTAGCTCAACGAAATTACAAAAGCTACAAAACTTTAAAAGTGAGTTTGCCGACGAAACAGAATTTTTATGTGCCATGGGGCGCCCAGTTGGAGTATCTATCCTGCCAAGCGGGTCAGCCGGTGGTCATAGGCATTTTGGCTTGTCGCAACAAAGGCAATTGTGGCCAAGTGGTGAGTGCGTTTAAATAAGCGGATTAGCCGGAGTTGGCGGCGTCGCCCGCTCCGGCAGTTATCACTGAGCTTAGAACCTCTAATCAATAGCCCGTCTTTCAGCCAGCCTATTAAAACAAGGTATAAATCAATCCAGCTAATGCCGATTGCTGGCTCACGACAATCAACGAGCCCAGCAGCGCGAGAAAAATCACCACCGGTAACAGCCACATTTTTTTACGGACTTTCAGAAAAGCCCAGAGATCGTTCATAAATTCCAACATCAAAAAGGTTCCTTTAAATTGTGTACTTGTGGCAGTTGCGTTGGTGCTTGCCAATTGCTTGTTGTGAGCTCAGCATTTTCTGAGCTTGGGTTCGTTGCGTTGTTATTAGTGCTGTTGTGACCAAAGCTCTGTCGATGAACACTGTTACGACGATAGTGCAATTTCCCCAAATTTCTGACGACAATACCAAGCGGTGTGATGATCAGTACAAAAACCAAGGTCAGTAAAAGCATGGTGTTAATTTTGCCAAGGAAGCCAAACACCAGCATCCATACTCGGTAAAATGGCTGCAACCAGTGTGGTTTTAGCCAGGCTAATGGCAACAAAATCGCAGGGATCACTAAAGGGTAATAGGACCACGCATAGTCAAACCACCAAGGCAGTAATCCCATCAACAGTAGTGGTAGCGCCCAGCTTAGGCTGATGGCAAATTGGCGCAGGCCCTGTGTGTCTGGGCAGGGGATCCAGTTAACTTTCATCGGTAACTCCTGTCGTATCGCAATTTGCAGCAACGGTTACTTGCTGTGACGATGCCTTGATAAGCCAGTGACCTGTTTGCCGAAACCCTAACTTTAATCATCGGCAAATTCTCGCGCTTTAAAGTGGGCAATCAATGCGTCGTCTTGCTCAGTTTTATTCAGCAGATAGTTGCCCATCACTAAATAATCCATATCGGTGGCAAGAAAACCGGCGATAGCATCATCTGGGCTACAAACCGGGGGCTCTCCACGCACATTAAACGAGGTGTTGATGAGCATCGGTACCGAAGTTTTTTCCGCAAATGCTTGAATAAGCTTATAAAAACGCGGATTAGTTTTGGCGTCTACCGTTTGCACACGTGCGCTGTAATCGACATGCGTAATGGCCGGTAGTACCGAACGTGGCGCATTTAATCGTGCTAAGCCAACTAGCGGATTTGCCGGCGTGCTGCTTGTCTGTGTGCTGTCTGCCTGCTCGCTATCTTTTGGTGTGCTGTCGGCTGCAAGATGCCACGTCGCTTTTACTTTTGCCACCAGCAACATGTAAGGACTGTCGCTCGCCAGTTCAAAATAATCCGCACATGCTTGCGCCAATACCGCAGGTGCAAAGGGGCGAAAGGATTCGCGTTGTTTAATTTTCAGATTCAGTTGGCGCTGCATTTGTGGGCTACGTGGGTCACCAAGAATAGAACGATTGCCAAGTGCGCGTGGGCCAAATTCCATGCGTCCTTGAAACCAGCCAACGACATTGCCTGCCGCCAGTAAATCTGCGACTGTGTCATAAAGCGTTTGTTCGCTCAGGTGCTGGTGCGGCAGAGAAAAGTGTTGGATACGTTGATGGATTTGTTCATCACTAAAGGCTGGGCCTAATAAACTGCCTTGCATCTGATCTACCGGCATTGCCGTTGGCATTTCTGCTGTTGGCGATGCACTTGTCGTTACGGCTGAAGCGTCTTGCGATTGATGCCAAGCCAATAACGCGGCGCCGAGAGCGCCACCAGCATCGCCAGCGGCAGGTTGGATCCAAAGCTTTTTAAACGGGCCTTCGCGCAATAATCGACCGTTGGCGACACAATTGAGCGCAACACCACCGGCCAAACAAACGGCCTCACATTGCGTTATTTTATGCGCATGTTCGGCGATTTTAAGCACCAACTCTTCAATCACCTGCTGAATAGAGCGGGCGAGATCCATGTGCTTTTGCTGCAGCGCTGCCTTGGCATCGCGTGGCGGACCGCCAAACAACTGATGAAACTTGCTGCTGGTCATCCGGCTACCGACTTCAAAGTCAAAATACGACAGGTCTAGCACAAAGCTGCCATCAGCATGCACTTGCAGCAGCTGATAAATTTGCGTTACATAAGTAGGCTCACCGTAAGGCGCCAACCCCATGAGTTTATATTCGCCAGAGTTGACCTTAAAACCGCAATAACTGGTAAAAGCCGAATAAAGTAAACCCAAGGAATGTGGAAAATGTTGCTCAGTTAGTGGCGTCAGTTGGTGGCCATCACCAAGCCAAATGGAACTTGCCACCCATTCACCAACCCCATCCAGACAAATGACCGCGGCCTTTTCGAAAGGCGAGGGGTAAAACGCAGAGGCCGCATGGGCTTGGTGATGTTGGCTAAACAATAGTTGCGGGATTTGCGATTTTGGCAGGCCGCTTAACTTGCTAAGTTCGCCACGCAGCACCGATTTCAATAGTAATTTTTCTTTCAGCCAAATTGGCATGGCTTTGATAAATGACCATAGCCCCCGCGGGGCATATGCCAAGTAGGTTTCCAGCAGTCGCTCAAATTTCAGCAGCGGTTTGTCGTAATAAACGATGGCGTCTATGTCTGCAAGGCACAATCCGGCTTCGTTTAGACAGTAATGAATTGCGTCGCTTGGAAACGCGGCATCATGCTTGATGCGACTAAAACGTTCCTGCTGCGCAGCCGCAACAATGTTGCCATCTAGCAATAATGCAGCGGCACTGTCGTGGTAATAACAGGATATTCCTAGAATTTTTCGCATTTACCCTTATTCCTTGAAGATCCGGCGGTGTTGCTGCCTTCTCTCACTAAAATCACATAGTTCACTATGCTCATTTAGATTCGTTCAGTTGCCGCCTACCCGGATCTTCAATGCTTTCGGGTAAAAACCTAATGCTAGGTCGAGCGCACAATCGCGGGCTTGGCAAACTCAATAGTTGTCGATACTGTTGTTATATTACGAAACACTACTGGCGTCGAGCATCGACGATGCGAAACAAATTGAATAAAACACCGAGCGGATCGACAGCAGCGCATGCAAACAAAAGCCCTACGAAGCTAGTGTCCTATGGGATTTTGGCTTTGATACCCTTGGTTTTATTGGCCTTGCTTGAGTTTGCTTGTCGTCTATTGCCGCAATACGATCCGTTGCCCTTATTCATCGATGGCCCGGTCGTGGGCTACCTGCAACCCAATCCGCAAATTGTCCGTCGTTATGTGAATACGTATGCAGCGGCAGCGCCGAAAGTCGCGCCGGATACTCAATATTTTCTTGCAGATAAAGCCAAAGACACGGTGCGGATTGTGGTCGCAGGGGAATCGACGGCTGCCGGTTTTCCTTATGGCCGATTTGGCTCGCCAGCGGCACTGTTGCAAGAGCAATTCAAACGCCAGTATCCAGATCAGTCGATAGAAGTGATTTCCGTCGCGATGGCGGCAATCAACAGTTACACCGTGCAGGATTTGCTGCCGGAAATTTTAGCCATTTCCCCAGATGCCGTGGTGTTGTATCTGGGGCATAACGAATATGTTGGGTTATTGGGCGTTGGCTCGCGCTTTGCTTTTAGCGAAAGTCGTAGTCAAACGCTGGCTTGGTTGTGGCTGCGTCGCTTGGCGCTTTATCAAGTGATGGAGCAAGTGCTGACACCACAAGCGCCAGTGAGCGCTAACAAAACCGCGATGTCGCAGGTGGCGAAATCGCAAGGTGTCGCTTTTGGCTCTGCGGATTACCAAGTGGGCGTGCAACAATTTCAGCAAAATATGCAAAGCATTTACCAGCAAACCAAAGCGGCGGGGGTGAAGTTGGTGGTCAGCAGTTTAGTGAGTAACGACACCGGACTTGCGCCATTTTTAGCAACGCCAGCAATGCCGGAACTGGCACAATATTGGCAAACTCAGCAATTTGCTAAGTTGCAAGATGCTTTGCAGCAAGGCTTAAAGCAAACCGAGTGCCATGCGCAAGTGCAATACTGGCAAGCGCGGTGGTTAGCTTTGCAGGGTTATCCGGCTGCACCGGTATTTATTAAAGCCCGAGATTGTGATGAGCTGCGCTTTCGCGCCCCGAGCGACTTCAACCGATTTTTACGCGAGTGGCAGGCACAAGAAGCCAGCGCTGGCTGGTTATGGTTAGCCGATGTTGCGACAACTTTTACCAAACAAAGCCCAGTGAATGGTGTCGGTAACGAATGGTTGTTGGAGCATGTGCATCCCAATCGGCAAGGGTATCAGTTGCTTGCGTTGGAATGGTTGCGGGCATTAGAGCAAGCTGGTGTGGTTGCAGGGAAGGGCAGTCCGGCGGAAATTGCCGAAATGGCCAAGCAGCCGGCAAGCTTATTAAGTGTTATCGACCAAGGTGTTGCCGATTATAAAATTAAGCAATTGCTGGCGGATTATCCTTTTACCACTTCACCGCAACCAGTGCCGTTACCTGCGGCTATAACTCCAGAGCAACAGTTGGTGCTTAAACGCCTGCAAGGTTCTGATTGGTTGGCGCTTCATCAAGAATTATTAAATCGTTATCAGCAGCAACAGCGGTTTGGCGAAGCCGCTGCAGTGGCTGCGCTGCTTAGTGATGCTTTGCCTTTTGACGAGCAACTGGCGGCGCTTACTGGCCAACTGTATGCGCAAGCGAATTTGCCTAGTTTGGCGGTCGGTTATTTGCGCCGTGCGCTTAGCTTAAATGCGGAGCATCGTGGTTATCGCATGTTGCTGGCGCGCTCAGAATACGTAAGAGGGCGCTTAGCGGCATCATTGCTACAGCTAGAACAAGTACTGCAGCGCTCGCCGGATTATCTGCCTGCCCAGCAACAGGCGGAACGTCTTCGCCAGCAACTGGCTCAATAACGAGGATTTCATGCGAAAGATTGGTTTTTGGCTGATTCTCATCAGTCTGCCGTTGCTACTGATTGCCGCGCTGGAAGGGGCGGTGCGTGTACTGGGTTTGGTACCAACTTACCCGGTTTTTGTGCCACATCCGGCCGCGCCGAACTATTTAACCATGCGCCCAGATGTTATTCGTCGCTATTTTCCTGCGGGCGCCGACATTCCTAATGTCACGGTTGAACCGCATTATTTTTTAACAGAAAAACCGAAAAATGGCATTCGCCTGTTTGTGCAAGGCGGTTCAACTGCTGCCGGATACCCTTATGGATTGGGCGCATCTATTGCTAGTATGTTGGAAAACCGGCTGCGCCAAAGCTGGCCGGATAAACCGGTGGAAGTGGTGAATACTGCACTGTCGGCGGTAAACAGTTACACGCTGTTAGATGTCGCCGATGACATCATCGCCCAACGACCTGATGCCGTGTTGATATACGCGGGGCATAATGAATTTGTCGGTATTATGGGCGTCGGCTCGAATTATCGACTGGCGGAATCACCGGTGGCAACTGCGGTTTATTTGCAGTTAAAACAATTACATTTGTATAAACTGCTCGAACAAATGTTGGTGAGTAAACCAGCGGTTGCCACCAATTCGCAAGAGAAACGCACCTTAATGTCGAAGATGGCGGCAGCACAACCGATAGCGCTGGATTCGCCAGTGTATCAAGCTGGCATGGCGCAGTTTCAGCGCAATATGAGTGCGCTACTGAGCAAATATCGCGACGCGGGGATCCCGGTGTATTTGGCTACAGTGGCCAGCAATATCGCTGATCAACCGCCGTTTCAAAGTGCTGATTTAACTACAAAGCAACTGAAATCTTTAACGGCGCTGCAGCAAGGCGATGCATCGCAGTTTGCAGCTTTAGCGGCTGAGGCCAAAACTCAGCAACACGCGCTGTTAAGTTATCAGTTAGGACGCTGGTTACGTCAGCAACAACGCGTCGAGGAGGCTCAGCAATGGCTGAGTTTAGCGCGGGACTTCGACACCTTGCGTTTTCGTGCCCCGCAAGCGATTAATGAGCAAATCAAAGCATTTGCCGATAATAAAGCGGTCTGGTTAGTTGATGCCGAACAAGCATTGCGTGACCATAGTCCAGACGGCTTGATTGGGCGCCAGCTAATGCTTGAGCATCTACATCCCAATTTACCGGGGTATTTTGTGATTGCCGATGCCTTTTATCAGGCAATTGCCAATAGTAAACAATTGCCCAGTTATGCCGTGACTTTAGACAAAGCTAAGGCTTGGGCTGCTCGGCCAGTGCTTCCGGCCGAAGAGTTTGCGGCTTTTGCCCGAGTCGCGCAGCTGACTTCCGACTATCCATTTCAGCGCACACCGCAACCGGTTGAATTACCTGCCGCAGAAAACCCACTGCAACAAGCTGGCCTCGACTTTTATGCGAAGAAAATTGACTGGTTACAGCTGATGCAAATCTCAATGCAATTCTACCAACAACAAGGCGATGCCGACATGCAGCTAAAAATCGCCTTAATTTTGGCCGACGCTGCACCCGACCAACCTTCTTGGAACGCCTACGCCGCCAAGTTACTGGAAAAAAGCACCAAGCCCGAACTCGCGTGGTGGTACTGGCAACGCGCCAAAACCAATGGGGTCAGAGTCGTTGATTAATCAATAGCCAATAATCAATGACTCTGACCCCATTGATAGCTGAAGCGAGAGCGCTAGCGAAAAATAATTATAAAAATTTCAGCAAGATATCTGCTTAACGTAGCAAACGAGATGAAATGCGTGATTTTTGCGATAAAATGTTACTTTTTTATACCTATTTCGCAAGAGTCGGGAGCTAATCATGCGCAGGTGGTCTTATCAAGTAACTCATTTAGGGTTCTACGTTGGAGCCGCGCTGGCTCTAATCGGGTGTGGCGGTGGTGAAGAGGCCAAGCCTGAACCCGTCAAACAGTATTCAATTCAATTCACTGTGAATAACTTGCAGGGATCATTAGCACTGCAATTAAACGGACAGTCCGATTTAACCATCAGCAAAGATGGTGTTTATAGTTTTGATAAGTCGCTTGCCGTGGGTTCTAACTACGCAGTCACTGTCGCGACACAGCCTGGTTATCAACAATGTGCAGTGGCCGCAGGCGCTGGTACAGTATCAAACGGCAATGTCACAAATGTAGTGGTTAATTGCACAGACTTAGTCTCGCTTACTGAGCAACCAACTTATTATCCAGCGTCAATTCTGCAGTTTATGTTGCCAACCGCTAATGCTGAAGCCTTGACTGTGACGCTAAATGGTATGCCAATAACGGTGCAAAAAGGCAGTGGTGGACTTCAATACGCGGTATTACCTAACAACGCAGTGGGTACTGCAGAGCTTGCCTACAGTGTCGGTACTTTTTCCCGGAAAAAACCAATTACGGTGCAAGCATTGTCCTTGCCAAGCGACCCGAAACTTTATGTCGAAACTCAATATCAGTCGCTTATTGATCAGTATCAGCAGTTGCGTGATAGTGCAGAAGATCCGAGCTTATATGACGGTTGGTTGGCCGAACTGAAAAGTAACCAAAGCTTATTATCAACAATGAGCGCTGAGCAATTAAATCGGTTTGCTCTCATGCTCCTGTCGGTCACGCAAGAAGTGCCAGTTGCAAAAGTTGCTTCATTGCAAGCCGCAGCAGCGTTATCTTGCGAGCAGTTCACGACTAATTATATGTACAGATTCAAAATGACTGCCCTCGCGGTAGCGGCATCAGCTGGGGTTATGGCATTGTCGGTCACGCCAGTTGAGCGTTTGTTGGCGGCGGGGATCTTGTTTGCGTCGTATAGTAAGTTATTGCCAATGGTACATGAACTCTATCACTCCAGCTGTATTAGAGCGATCACGATAGGGGTTGAAGATGACACTGGAATAGTTGTTGTGCAAAAGCAGATGGAGCAGTCTTATGCACAAACCACATCCGCAATGTTGCTAAAAACCGGTTCAATCTACCAATACACCTTCAAACCAACATTTGGCTATAAAAGCGTTATCGAAACCGAACTTAAAGCGGTTATCGCGAGAACAAAAACGGTGTTAGCGTTATTGCCTAATGCTTTAGTGCGCCCAGCGTTAGATTTGTTAGATCGTTTCGAGAGCCCCAAATTAACCGAGGTCACTTATGCGGTGACTGTTGATAATATCGATGGGCTTAACTTGGGCACTTCGGTGGTTGGTAATAAATTAAAAATAGAACCGAGAGTCGTTGATATTTCCAAGCTCACTCAAAGCACTTATCCGACAAAATTGCATGTAAAGTTTAACAATGAAGATTTGGCATATGACATCGACGCCACTGTTGTGGTTGATTTTAAGCCAGTTGTCAAAGATTCAACATTACAGGCAGAACTCGGGAAGAAAACGGCCAGTAAAATTATCGCAGAAAATGTCACCAGTTTTGCAGTCATCACACAACCGAGTCTGGGGCTATTGAATTTTGATGGCAAAACCGGCGCTTTTGATTACACACCAAATGCCGACACTGTCGGTAAAACAGATACATTTACGGTTCGTGGAACCTATCTATTGGGTGGCGATCCGAATAAAGCCTACTCATCAGAAATTGCGACAGTGACTATTGAAATTTTGCCGGAGAGTTTTTGTCGAGAAACCATATCAAACGATTCATTTGGTTATGTTTGTTTTTATGATAAGTCTATGAGTAAAAAGAAGCTTGAGTACTCACATCGGGAATACAAGCAGGCTGATACGCTTTTTTATAGTTTATATTTGGTTTTTTATGATGAAAATTCAGAGTTCAAAGAGCATTATTCAGAAAACAGTAATTCTAAAGAAGTTTATAAAATTGCTCGCTTAGATCGGGTTGTTAGCCTCTATTATGGGATTAAAGGTAATACTTCAATATTACCTGGGGGCATAAATCATAAATCTTTTGGTGAGGAATTCTTTAAAAGCGATACAAGTAATGAGGAAATACACGTATCCAAAGTTTGGCATGATGAAGATTATGTCGATAATAATAAGTCGATTCAGAATACAACGAGATGTTCTTACACTAGAACGGCGCTTGGTCCAAATTGGGATCCTGATTCCTTTGAAAATACTGTAGTGAAGCGCGATTATGGTAATGGTTCGGAGGTGCGAACTGTGTTTGAAAGCTGCCCTAAATCTACAGGGGCAGACCGAGATTTAGTAAAACAAAAATTGGCACCTTTCCGTGAAATGTCCAAGGTCAAATTTCCTAACAATTAACGTTGATTAAACCAATAGGGTCAGAGTCGTTGATTAATCAATAGCCAATAATCAATGACTCTGACCCCATTGATCCATCTGCACTGTTTTGGTTCTTTTGTACATTTTTCATTCCGTTACCGATTGCCTGTAACTCCTAGTGGTTGCAGGCGTTTTACCCGCTGAGTCGCACCAAAAAGAGGCGAATATTTCAATTTGCTTATTGTCGGTGCAAAGTTCCCACCATGAATACGTATTCATCTTGAGCTATACCTAGAAGGCGATTAATTAGTAGTCATCGGCAAATAAAATACCATTTTGCAATCGCGCCCTCTGGGAGGGGCTGGGACTGTGAAATGCACGATGTTGTGCAATTAGGTGATTTTGTCGCCGATGGTTCGGATAAGACGACAATCTGTAAGACGGGAAACGACCACCGCATCGCAGTCGAAATAGCTGTGATGATAACAAGACCCACACTTAACCACTGGCGGCAAAAATGCGCGCTGGTGGTTTTGTTATAGGGTCGATAACCAAACCGGGGATGATGGCATGTTAAAGTTCAAACTCAGTGTTTTAACGCTCGCGCTCGCGAGTGCTGGCATGGGGCTGTGTGCGCAAAACGCATACGCTGCGGCGGCACAAGAGCAAGCGGCACCAGCAGCAAACACAGCAGACAGCAAAAAGACCAAAAAAGAAGAGGAAATTGAAGTCATCGAAGTGCGTAGCTTCGCTGGCAGCTTGATCCAGTCATTAAATGTTAAACGTTTTAATGACACGGTTTCAGAAACTATTTCTGCTGACGACTTGGGCGCATTGCCCGATGTCTCAATGGCAGACGCCTTAACGCGCTTACCAGGGGTTTCTGCCGTTCGTACTGGCGGTCAGGCATCTGAAATCAACATCCGTGGTATGGAAGGCGGTTTCGTTTTCTCAACCCTCAATGGCCGTGAACAAGTCTCAACTAACGGCAAACGTAATATTGAGTTCGACCAATATCCATCTGAACTCATCAACTCAGCAGCGGTTTACAAGTCACCAAAAGCTTCGCTGATTGAAGGTGGAGTGGCAGGGACTGTTGAACTACAAACCGCCAGCCCATTAAAAGCCCAAAAAGAGCATAATTTCGTCGTGAATGCTCGCGGTAGTTTTAACGACCGCGCCAACGAAGTGTCAGATGCTACAGAAACTGGTAACCGTTTAAGTTTCTCTTACCAAGGCAAATTTCTGGAGGATACCTTAGGCGTTTCTCTGGGTTACGCACGATTGTTCCAACCAAGCGTGGCCACGCAATTTGTTGGTTTTAACTATAACGAGAATCGCGACATTGCTGGCAACTCCGAGCTTGAAAAGCTGAGCGAAGGCTTTGAAATGCAACACCGTGGTGGCGAAGAAACTCGTAACGGTTATGTCGGAGTGGTTGAGTGGCAGCCCAATGATAAACTGCGGATGAAAGCGGACGCTTTTATCTCTAAATTTGATACCAAGGCATTTGCGCGCGGCTTCCGTGCCAAATTTGACAGTGGTACAGCGGTTATCGACAACGCAAACTTCTTTGACGGCTACATGACGGGCGGCACCATCAAACGTAAAAGCACTGGTTCAACCCGTGTGGAAATGGTGAACGATGATAACACCGACTTTGACGAAGTTCGCAGCTACGGTTTTAACTCCGAATATGATTTCACTGACAATTTCACGGTTGCAGCGGATATCTCACACTCATCGTCATCCAGTAATTTCCGTAATGGTTTGTTATGGTCATTAGCATCAACAGATGCAACTGCGGCAAAACCTATCATCGATCCAAACGTTTCGATTACTTACCAATTAAATGGGCTGAATTTGCCAAGTGTGGGTATTAGCAATGCCGCATCCTACAGCGATATTAATAAAATGCTGGTCAGCAAATACGGTATTTACCCAACGCTAAATACCGATGAAGTCGATGCTTACCGCTTAGACAGTACTTACAAACTCGATAACGATTATATTGCCTCAATTGAAGCTGGGGTTCGTTATTCTGAACGCGACTACACCAACGATCGTCAAGTGTATGAATATGGCTCAGATTCGCAATTTTTATCTACGCAAGCACCATTACGTTTAACACAAGATATGGTAAAGCGTGTTGATTTTAAAGGTGAATTTTCTGCATTCCCAAGTTATTTAGCCATTGATTTGAATAAAGCGCTGAATGCTTGGTTTCCAAATGGCATACCACAGCCAAAACAAACGTGGGGCTCAGGTTATGCAGGCCTCACACCAAAACCGGTGAATGGCGGACCACAAACATCTTGGAGTGTCACTGAAAGTGGTGATGTTGCTGAGAAAGTGGTTGCGACATACTTGATGGCTAATCTTGATATGCAAGTATTCAACTTGCCACTGACGGGTAACTTTGGTGTGCGGATGGTTGAAACTACGCAAAAAGCCACTAACTTAAGTAATGTTAAAGGTGATCCTGCCCAAGGCGCTCAGTACATTACCGACGAAGCTGGCTTAGTCACCAACGATTATGCCCCATCTCTCGTGGGTATGACCTACACCGACTATTTACCAAGCCTCAACTTGAATTTGGCCCTGACTGATAATGACCAGCTGCGCTTTGCGTTCGCGAAAGTGATGTCGCGCCCGCCAATTAACCAACTGTCGGCCGTTACTAGCTTCACCATAGATGAATCTACCGGCAAAGTATCTGGCTCGGGCAATAAAAGCCCATTCTTGAAGCCATTCTTGGCAAATCAGTTCGATTTATCTTACGAGCATTACTTTGAAGATTCGAATGGAGCGCTTGTTGCCGCGTTATTCTACAAAGATATTAAATCGTTTATTCAGCAAGATATTATCAAAAACTTTGATTTTGCCGCAGCAGGATTTCCACTGCCACAATACGTGCCAAAAACAGAGCCAGGCAATCCAGATGGTTTACCAGCGGTTACGGTGAAGCCTATTGGTGAATATTCGACTGCAGTGAATAACGACAACGGTGGTTATATTCGTGGTTTGGAATTGGCTTATACCCAAGTATTCAAAGACTTGCCATCGTTCTGGTCTGGTTTAGGTATTAGTGCGAGTTACTCCTACACCGAAACCGAAATTGAAAATGAAGTCAAAAACGGTGTGCAAAGCTTTAAGTCAGATTTAAAAGGCTTGTCACCAAACGTTTATACCGTCACAGCATTCTGGGAATACGAAGGCTTTGAAACGCGTTTAAGCACCCGCTTCCGTGATGATTTCTTGTCAGATCAATCAGCTTTAGCAGACCAAGAAATCCGTTATGACGCAGAAACGGTGATGGATTATCAGGCCTCGTACCAAGTGAATGACAATTTGGGCTTATTGTTCCAAGTTAACAACTTACTGGATGAGCCAACTAAGAGCTATTGGGATAAGACCGCGTTGACCGGTACTATCCAGTTCTTCGGTCGCCAATATTACTTGGGTGCAAATTACACGTTCTAATACCCGCATTGGTTAATTAAATGCGCGTTGAACCCGAATTTACGGAGTAAGAAAGTTATGAAAAATACTATGTTAACGCTCAAGTTGGCGAGCCTCGGAGCAATCGCTCTGCTGGTGGTCGGCTGTGGCGGTGATAGCACTGCGCCGGCGCAGGCCTTGTTAAGCTGCCCAGTGCCACAAGTTCCGAATGCAGCAGGCACTGCTTGTGTGGCGCCAACCCCACTGAAATGTACCGCACCAGAATTTCCGGATGCGAAAAATGAAGGTTGTATTATTGGTTTTAACCCAAATTTGCCAGCCCCCACAGTGATGGCAGGGCCGAATCAGGCGGTTATTTACTTCAACAAAAAAGGCAGTTATGACGGTTATCGTTTGCATACTTGGAACAACGATGCCTGTGATGCTTACACAGCAGACTCGTTAGCGGCCTCGTGGGATAATGGCCTAGAAATTTCTGGTGTTGACCAAATCTACGGTGCTTACTGGGTTTTAAATCTGAAAGATGGAGTTAAAGGTAAAGCTGAAGCTTGTGCCAACTTCATTATTCACGTGGGGACCGATGATGCCGGCAAAGCCTTAGGGGCAGGCAATTCTATGCTTGACTTAGGGCCAAAAGACCCAAGCCAATTTATTGCGATGGGCTGGACATTTAACGCAAAATCCTCTGTTTACAGCTTCCCAATCGATTCTTTGGGCGTGCAAATTGCTGATAACGCTGCGCATTGGTTAGACCGCAATACTTTTGTGTGGAATGGTGATACTGCTGGCGTGAGCAAAGTGAAGTTGCACCATGCGGCTGCCGCTGACCTAAAAATCAACGGTGAAACTTTAACCTTAAACGGTGAAAGTGTTGAAATTGTGCCAACTGAATTAAGCGATGCGCAAAAGGCTTTAGTGCCGCATCTTGCGACATGGCCAGCGTATAAAGCGACTTTAACTGCAGAACAAGCCAAAGCCATAGTGAAAAACCAGTTGGCAATTGGTTCATACGACTCGGACAACAAACTGATTGGCGCTTCATACGTGCAAGCGGCAAAAGTGTTGGATGATTTGTATACCGCAGGCGAAAACGATGCCAATGAAGCAAAATTAGGCGTGGTTTACGACGGTACAAACATCAAAACCTCTGTGTGGGCGCCAACAGCACGTAGCGTTAACCTCAAAGTCTACAATAGTACTAAGGCGTTAACAGCAACGTTTCCAATGACGGCTGATGCTGCAACGGGTGTTTGGAGTTACAGCGGTACTAAAGCGGCGCTGGACCGTCAGTTCTATCGTTTTGAAGTCACGGTTTACCACCCACTGACTAAAAAAGTCGAAACGACTGAGGCGACAGACCCGTATTCATACAACACCTCGATGAACGGCCGTTACAGCCAGTTTGTTAACTTAGCGGATGAAGATACCAAACCAACCGGTTGGGATAATCAAGAAATCGCCGCTCAAGGCAATCCGGAAGATACCGTGATTTATGAAGGACATATTCGTGATTTCTCAGCACGTGATGTGTCAACATCAGTAGCAAACCGCGGTAAATATTTAGCCTTCACCGAAGCGGATTCGGCTCCAGTTAACCACTTAAAACAGTTAGCGGCTGCCGGTGTGACCCATTTCCATATGCTACCAGCGATGGATATGTCTACCGTCAATGAAGACGTGACGAAACGTGTGGATTTACACAACACCGTGGCGGAGTTATGTAAGGTCAATGCTAAAGCGCCAGTATGCTTAGAGGGCGGTAATGCCAAGTTAGAAGACGTGATGCAAGGCTATCAAAACTCGGGTGAAAATGCTCAGGCCTTAGCGCAAGCAATGCGCGGTACTGACAGCTTCAATTGGGGTTACGATCCACAGCATTTCTTAACACCAGAAGGTTCTTACGCATCTACACCGGAAGGCGTTGCTCGTATTAAAGAAATGCGTGCGATGAACCAAGCGTTACACAGCATGGGCTTACGCGTGGTGCTTGATGTTGTGTATAACCACACCAGCTCATCAGGCCTGAACGACAATTCTGTGTTTGATAAAATTGTTCCAGGTTACTATCACCGTTACAACCCAACCTCAGGCAGTATTGAACGTTCAACTTGCTGTGAAAACACCTCGACTGAAAACGTGATGTTTGACAAATTTATGCAAGATTCTTTAGTGACTTTAGCCAAAGAATATAAATTTGACGGCTTCCGTTTTGACGTGATGGGCCATCATCCGAAAGCTAGCATTTTAGCGGCACGTGATGCAGTTCGTGCAGTTGACGAAGACACCTACTTCTATGGCGAAGGCTGGAATTTCGGTGAAGTTGCTAATAACGCGCGTTTTGAACAAGCAACCCAAGCCAATATGGCGGGTTCAGAAGTTGGTACTTTCAACGACCGTATTCGTGATTCTGTTCGCAGTGCCGCATTATTTGCCAACGACCCTGATACTGGCAATCTACAGCAGCAAAACTATATCGAAATTGGTTTAGCAGGTAGCTTAAAAGATTTCATCTTGAAGGATTACAAAGGCAATACCGGTAAAGCCAGTGGTGTGTTGTGGAATAGTCAGCCAGCGGGTTATGCGCAAGATCCTGCAGATATCATCAACTACGTGAGTAAACATGATAACGAAGCGATTTGGGATCAATTGCAATTTAAATTAAAAGCTAACGTTTCTACGGAAGACCGCGTGCGTATCCACAACATCGCATTGGCCATTCCAGTGTTAAGCCAAGGTGTACCATTCTTGCAAATGGGTGATGATCTGCTGCGCTCAAAATCAATGGATCGTGACAGCTACGATTCAGGTGATTGGTTCAACTTTGTTGATTTCACCAAACAAAGCAATAACTGGAACGTAGGTTTACCGCTTAAAGAGAAAAATGAATCTGCATGGAAAATCATCAAACCAATTGCAAATAACCCAAATATTGCTCCCGCCGGCAACAACATTGACTTTGCGGGTAGTGTGTTCCAAGAGTTCTTACAAATTCGTAAGAGCAGCCCATTATTCCGTTTAACCAGTGGTAGCGACGTTATCGCTCGGGTTGGTTTCCACAATATCGGTAAAGCCATGACCCAAGGTTTGATTGTCATGAGCATTGACGATGGTGTTGGTTTAACTGATTTAGACCCAGCGAACGATGCTGTGGTTGTGGTAATCAACGGTACTAATGGCGAGAAAACTCATAAAGTGCCAACAGCACAAGGCTTTGAATTACACCAAGTGTTGCAAGGCTCTACTGACTCTGTAGTTAGCACTAGCCACTTCAATACCGTGGGTGCAGATGGTGAGTTCGTTGTGCCTGCGTATACCGCTGCGGTTTTCGTGAAGCCACAAGGCGAAGCGCAAGGCGTAGGCTTAAAAGCTGATGCCACAATGGGCGCACCAGATATCGCACCATACGGCTTAACCACAGTCTTTATGCGTGGTGGAATGAATGGTTGGGGCGAAGCGGATGCCTTTGCTTATGAAGGTGATGGTGTTTACAAAGTGAAAGTAAACGTCGCTGCGGGTAGCTATGACTTCAAAGTCGCTTCAAGTGATTGGTCAACTGTTGATATGGGTGCTGGTGCACAAGGCGCTGATATCACACTAGATACGGCCAAAACTCTCGCAGCTGGCGGCACCAACCTGAAAATTACTTTTGCGAAGTCTTCAAGTTACGTCTTTACCTTAGATGCGAACGTGAAAACTGCACCAGTACTGACAGTGTCGGAATATGTACCATTTGGTGCAACCAAAGTATTCCTGCGCGGCGGTCTTAATGGTTGGGGTGAAGCGGATCAGTTCAACTATGATGGCGCGAACATCTACAGCATTACCTTACCGTTAGCGGCAGGTGCCTTTGATTTCAAAGTAGCGTCGAGCGATTGGTCTACTGTTGATTTAGGTGCAGGCGCAGATGGTCAGAACGTCACTTTGGCGACAGATAAAACTCTCGCTAAGGGTGGTCAAAACCTGAAAATTAGTATTGCCGATGCCGGCAGTTATAAGTTCTCAGTGAATGCGACGGATACTGCAGCACCAGTGCTGAATGTGACCAAGCAACCAAACTAGTTGTTGGCACGAGGTATCGTGCTTTCAATTGAAAAAGCCAGTGACGAAAGTCGCTGGCTTTTTTTTGACTTGTAGTTGGCAATTGCTTTGACTTGCAGTCGGCACGCCAGGCTTGGCGAACAAGCTTTCGCCTAGTCGGCGAGTTTCTTTCTTTTGCTTCGCCCAAAGAAAGTATCCAAAGACAAAACTGCGAAGCGGTTCTGGACAGCTTTAGCTGGCCCCGAAGGGGTAAAACCGAAGGTTTTACAAAAGCACCCCTTTCCCGCTCGACAGCGCTTGCGCTGAACCGCTTTAGCGGGTCCGAAGGATAGGGCGAAGCCCGTATAAAGCCCGCTGGAAAATTGCAGCTCGGAGGCGAAAACGGAACTCGCTTGCTGCTAGCGTCAGCAAGCTCAAACAGCCGTTTTCTTAAAACCTCAGAACAGCATTTTCCAACGGCTCGCTACAACGAGGCTAAAGACCAACAGCAAGACACAAATGGATATTTTGCAAATCTGCATTTACTTACAAAATTGTGAATAGACCTGCTCGCTGAGTGCGTTAATCTGTTTTAGTATCAGGGCATAACAACAAAGCATGGAGGCAACTTATGCAACGTCAGCAGCAATTAATCGCCGAGTTTATTCGCACCGATCAAGTCGACCCTAGCCAGCAGCTGCTGGGTAAACATCAGAAAATGGCGTTAAACCCATTTCGATTTTTACGGGGTAGTTCAGGGCTATTTTATGCCGATATTCAATCTGGTGTGTTGCAACTGCCTGCGGCATTACTGCAAGAAGTACCACTCACCGCTGTAATGGGCGATTGTCATGTGTCGAATTTTGGCTTTTTCACCGAAGATGGCAGTTATGGTGAACGAGTTATTTTTGCGCCCAATGATTTTGATGATGCTTGTATTGGTCATGCGGCATGGGATATTAGCCGCTATATCGTCAGTCTATTATTGGCCGCTGATTTTTGTCGTGGTCTGCAAGAAGGTCGTTATGCCAACGACGACGCTATTGATTTAGCATCACTTCGGGCTGCAACCGCAGATGAAGCGGAACTTGCCGCTCAGAGTTTTTGCCAAGCGTACTTAAGCTGCTGTGCCGAAGTCGCTGCAGATCCGGAATTCCGGTTTAGCACCCAAGATGATTTTCCGAAAGGCCACGTGTTAAAGCCATTTCTGAAAAAAGCGATTAAACGTTCGGCCGCTGGTAGTGATTTTATGAAGAAAAGCACCTTGGCTAAATCGGTTGATTTACAGCTGCGCCCGCTACAGTTCAAAAATGACGCAAATAAATTCAGTCGGTTAGACCCTGATCGTCATGCACAAATCAAGCATGCATTTGCGCCTTATGTCCACGATGACATCCTCGATATTGTGACTCGTCACGGAGCAGGGACAGGCTCATTAAATATGCAGCGGTTTTATTTATTGGTTGGCCCTGCAGTGTTCGCGTCTGATAGCGATCTGGCGCTTTGCCAAGTGGTCGAAGTGAAACAACAGCGCCGTTCGGCGCCAATATTTTTCTTTCCAGAGTTAAGTCCGGTGAACCGTTTAAATGATGCTCATTTGACCGTGGATTGCCAGCGTCTCATGCAGCGCCGCCCAGATTCGGTGCTGGATGAAGTGCAATTTGAAGGAGCCCATTATCTTGTGCGTTCGTTACATCATGCCAATGTGGATGTTGACCCTGAAGACGTCTGTTTGCATCCTGAGCGTCCAGGTATCGCACTTCGCCAATTTGCAGAAGCCTGTGGCCACGCATTAGCACTTGCGCATAACCGCGCCGATCGCCGCTCAAATCGTTTTGCCCGTCAAATGCTAAAAGTGCTGACAGAACAGCAATCAGCGCTGCTCAATGCCTGCCAGCAGTATGCCGAACAGCAGAAGCAAGATTGCCAATTATTAGCAGCCATGTTGAAGATTGACAGTTAGTAATAACTGTCAATCGGTTGGTTTGACTTGCAGGCCACTGTTGCTTTGACTTGCAGTCGGCACGTCAGTTATGCCGTTACTTTCTTTGATGCCAAAGAAAGTAACCAAAGAAAGGCACCCCGGATCGTTCGAAAGCCCGAAGCAAATTCAAGGCTTTAAGGCACGGGCGAAACTCGCGGGTCGCTAACGTCGCCCCGCTCAAACAGTCGCCCGTTTAAAACCTTAAAGTCTTGTTTTGCTCCGGCTCGCTTTACGGGGCAATGAAAAGCAAGATAGTTAGCAAAGCAAAAGCTCGTTTCTCTTGCTTTTGACCCGTTGAAGAGAGTCGTTGGAAAATGCTGTTCTGAGGTTTTAATAAAACAACCATCAAAACCAATACCTATTTGTGCCTTGCTGTTGCTTTTCGGCCCCGTTGTAGCGAGCCGATGGAAAATGTTGCTCTGAGGTTTTAAGAAAACGGCTGTTTGAGCTTGCTGACGTTAGCAGCAAGCGAGTTCCGTTTTCGCCTCAGAGCGGCAATTTTCCAGCGGGCTTTCGAGCGGGAAAGGGGTGCCTTTCTTTGGATACTTTCTTTGGCATCAAAGAAAGTATCGGCTTAACTTGCATTTGGCACCAAAGAAAGTATCGGCTACACCATACTGCCGACTGCAAGTCGAAAAAAAAGCCGACTGTAAGTCAAACTTACAATCGGCTACGAACCCTAAAAACGAATTAATTCACAGCTGGTTTTAAACCACGACGAATTAATAACGCATCAGTTGTTGGTTCTTGGCCACGGAAAGCTTTGTAAGCATCCATTGGTGGCTTGGTGTTACCGACAGACAGAATATGTTTACGGTAGTTGTTGCCGTTTTCAATTTTTAAGCCGCCTTGGCTTTGCACGTAAGCAAATGCGTCTGCAGCTAAAATTTCTGACCACATGTACGCGTAATAACCTGCAGAATAACCACCACCGATTGAGTGGCTAAAGAAGGTTGATTTGTAACGTGGTGGTACGGCAGCGAAATCAACACCGTGTTTCTTCAATGCGCCCGCTTCGAATTTTTCTACATCTTGCAGTGGTGCGCCAGCTGGTAATGAATGCCATTCCATATCCACTAACGCGGCAGCCATATATTCCAGCGTATCGTAGCCTTGGTTAAAGCTGCGAGATTTCAGGATTTTAGCCAGTAAGTCTGCAGGAATTGCTTCACCAGTTTTGTAGTGTTTCGCATAGTTTGCGAGCACTTGTGGATTTGCTGCCCAGTCTTCTTGGAAGGTTGATGGGAATTCAACGAAATCGCGAGAAACCGCAGTGCCTGACAAGCTTGGATAGGTCACATTGGAGAAAATACCGTGTAAGCCATGACCAAATTCGTGGAACATGGTGGTGACGTTGTCATAGCTGACTAACGTTGGTTCGCCAGCAGGGCCTTTTGGAATGTTCATCACGTTGACCACTACTGGTTTATCGCCAGATAAATTGTTCTGGTTCACAAACGAGCTCATCCAAGCGCCACCGCGTTTGCCTTCACGGGCGAAGTAGTCAGCATAGAAAATTGCGATGCTAGAACCATCAGCATCAAACACTTCATAGGCTTTTACATCTGGGTGGTACACTGGTAAATCTGGGCGCGGTTTCATGGTGATACCAAACAGTTGGTTCATGGTGTAGAACACACCGTCTTGTAACACGCGTTCAAATTCGAAGTATGGTTTGACCTGGCTTTCATCGAGATCGTATTTCGCTTTACGCACTTTCTCGGCATAGAATTCCCAATCCCAAGGTTGTAGCTCAAAATCACCGCCTTGCGCTTTGATCATCTCTTGGATGGCTGCAGCTTCAAGTTTGGTATTGGCAACAACTGCTGGCACCATGCTGTTTAACATAGACAATACAGCTTGCGGTTTTTGCGCCATGCTCTGGCCTAGTTGGTAGTCAGCCCAAGTTTCGAAACCTAATAATTTCGCTTTTTCAGCACGAATTTGTGTCAGGCGAGCAACGAGCGGACGGTTGTCAGTTTCGCCAGTGGTGCCACGGTATGCTGAGGCTTCCCACACTTTTTTGCGCAGTTCACGGTTTTCAAGCACCGCAAGTACTGGCTGACGTGTGGTGTTGGTGACTTCAATCACGTACTTGCCATCTTGACCGCGAGCTTTGGCGCCTTCGGCGGCTGCGGCTATTTCTGCTTCCGACATGCCAGCCAGTTGCGCTTTATCATCAACAAAAACAGCGATGTCTTTGGTGATTTTCAATAAGTTTTGGCTGAATTGATTCGCCAATTTTGAATGTTCTTCGTTTAATGCACGAATAGTGGTTTTTTGCTCGTCGTTCAACAGTGCACCAGCGCGAACGAAACGTTCGTAGGTCACTTCGACTAAACGTAATGCTTCGCTGTCTAACTTCAGTTCGTTACGACCGTCATAGATCGCCTTAACCCGAGCAAATAATTTTGGATTTAAGCTGATGTTGTCGCCATGTGCCGCCAGTTTTGGCGCCATCGTTGCTTGGATTTGTAGAATTTCTGGGTTGCTGATAGTGCCAGTCATGTTGAAAAACACGCTGGTTGCTCTATCTAGCAGCGCACCACTTTTTTCCAACGCGACAATCGTATTTTCAAAAGTAGCAGCTTCAGTGTTGTTGGCAATTTTTTCAATTTCAGCAGCATTTTCGACAATGCCAGCTTCCATCGCAGGTAAATAATGTTCAACTTTGATCAGGTCGAATTGTGGAGCTTGATACTGTAATGGACTTGGCTTGAATAGCGGGTTTGTCATCGTCGCATCTGCTCCTGGCGCTGGGGTTGCCGCTGCTTGGGTAGCTGGGGTCGTTGCTTGCTCAGCAGCTGGTTTATTGTCAGTACATGCACTCAGTGCTAACACGCTGGCAATTGCCGACGCGAGTAGAGTCTTTTTCATCATTGCAAAGTTCCTTGCTCAATCATAAATGGATAAATCATTTGTCCGAGTATGCCAAACCAGATTTTGGAATGGCCAATTTTGCAGTAAGTTGCTAGTGAAATGCGGTGAATTGCTGTGTTGGCGCTTGAACAATTCAGTTAAATTTTTTAGCAAGAAAGATAAGCTGGTGCGAGTTAAATCCAACATTATGTTTTTGTTGATTTTTTGTATGAATGCTTCCGATGTTTGGAGATAAGCAAAAAAATGCACTTTTTCGGCAAAAATTGAGTTTATGATTACCAAAATGATTTGTAGCGGCTATGCTCAAATTGCATTTAGTTTTACAAACTAACACCTGATGCAAATTCATAGTGTTACTGACCACTGACTTTGAATAATTGTGAAACGAGGAAAGCTATGTACAGCATGACCGAAGTTGCTCTGACCGATCCGGCATTGGTTGCGCTGTTTGCCGCGTTATCGCAGTCGTTGGCCAAGCAGCAAGACACTGAATCGCAAAAGCAAGATTTCCAAGGCACGGGTTTATTGGTAGCATTGGTGGCCTGGCATGATGGCAAAGCAGTGGGTTGTGGGTTATTGCGTCGTGAAGATGACGGTAAAGCTGAAATTAAACGTTTGTATTCGGCAACCCCTGGCGTTGGTAGTGCGCTGCTGCAAGCTTTAGAATTACATGCAAAAACGCAGGGATTCAACTCGGTATTGGCGGCTGCTCGAATCATCAATAGCAAAGCAGTAAATTTCTTCTTGCACAAAGGTTTTAAAAAATGCCCGTCTTATGGCAAATATCGCTACAGTTCTCAAACCATCTGTTTGGAGAAATTACTTTGAGTCAGCGCTTATGATACTTCGGGTCTAAGTCGGTAAATGTCTGTAATTTCGTCTCAACCTAATGTAAGTACTCGTCATAACTCTTCGTTTGGCTTGGTGGTTAGCGCCTTATTGGTCACTGTAGTGCTGGTGCTCCTTAATAGTCTCGCGGTTTTAAGCTACCATCGAGGTGTTGCTTCATTGCCACTGCAAGTTGAATTTCTGCAAGATGATGCTGTTCGTAATCCGCAACAAGCATTGCAGCAGCCTGCAAGTGCATGGCAACTCCTGAAAAGTCCTGAACAACCGATGGGTTATGGCGTCGGTGCACTCTGGTTTCGATTTCAATTTACTGCAAATAAAGATTTCGGCTTGGTGCTTGATGCGCCCTATCTTGATGATGTGCAGTTTTTTGTGTTGGCAGCGAATGGCGAGTTGCTTCAACACGTCCACACTGGTGATGGACAGCCGTTTTCGACGCGATTGGTGCAAACTTCGAGTCTGGTGCTGCCGATAGCTCCTGCTTGGCTTGGTCAGCCCATTCAAGTGTTAGCCCGTAGTTTTAATCTAGGGAATTCGTTACTGCCCATTCGTTATGTGGACTTACGTCAGCAATTAGCCCTTGAGCAACAGCGCCAAGTTTTGCATGGTTTTTACTTGGGGGTGATGATATTCGCAGCATTGCTGGGGGTGTTGTTGGCTTTGGTCACCCAACAATATAACTTGAGTTTATTTAGCGCATTAATTTTGAGTATCGCCGCAGTGCAAGCGGAGATTAATGGCTTTACCTTTCAATGGTTGTGGCCGAACCATCCAGAATTTAACAAGTTAGTTGAATGGTGTTTACCGCTAGCGATTTATTGTTGTAGCGGGTTTATTCGGCATTATTTTGGTTTTCGTCGTTCAGATAAGTCATTTTTAATTTTTAGCACCTTTGAAATTATCGCGGTGCTGATGTTGCTGGCAACTGCAGTTCTGCAATTTTTGCCAAATTACACAATCCAAAGTCAATTAAAGCAGGCCGCCGTCTATTTGATGCAAGCTTGTGTTAGTAGCACCTTGTTAATTGCGTGTCTGATGATTCGCTATCAACCGCGTAAGGCCGCATTGTTCTTGTTGCCGATGTCGGTGTTGCTGCTGAGTATTGTGCTCGCGGCATTACGAGTCACGGGAGTGATTGCTGAATCAGCGTTAACATTAGTGGCATTAGAACTTGGCACCACCTTGGCCGCAATTTTAATGACCAGTAGTTTGGTCTTAAATATTTACTTAGAAAAAGCGGCAATTACTCGAACTCAGCAGGCGCTGTTAGAGCGTAACCAACAGCTCAGCAAGTTGCAGCAACTGGAGTTGCAACGCAGTAAAATTGCGCCTTTTTATGGTTTGGGCTCACGCTTGGCATTGAATGAATTGTTGAGCATGCAATTAGAGAATGGCCAAGCGCGCTATCGATTATTGCTGATTGAATTGCAGAATTTTGACAAAATCGAAGCGACTATTGGCCGTGATAAGTCCGCAGAGATTGTCGAGGCGTACTTGGCGTCTTTACTGCTTTTTTGTTCACGCCATGCGCCAGCAGTGGTGAGTTTGGGGGCTGAACGTTTTCACACTGTCTTTGCGCTTTCCCCACATAAATTTGCAGTGCTGGTACAGGAAAATGCATTCGTGAACATTTTGACGAGCCTGCGGCGCTTGCTTAATCAGAAATTTACTATTGATGGCTTGTCTCCCGATTTTAAACCCCGTTATGCCTCGGTCATAGTGAGTCACGAATTGGCAAAAAATGCCGAAGAGTTAATTGCTCATGCTTCTTTGGCATTAACCTCGGTACAAAAGCCGGCGGGACATTTGACTTATCACCCCAAATTGTCTGCGGAAAGTCGTGAGCGATTGGCGTTATTAACCGAGTTATCAGCGGCGCTCGCGCAGCACCAATTCCATTTACTGTTTCAGCCTGTGCAAGATTTATCAACGCAGAAAGTTTGTAGTGTGGAAGCTTTTATTCGCTGGACGCATCCGCAGTTTGGCGCGGTCTCGCCGGCGGTATTTATTCCGCTGGCCGAAGAAGCGGGGCTTATTTGTAATATTACCGCGTGGGTTTATAAAGAGGTGCGCAAGGTGCAAAACCAGTTGCATGAGCTGGGCTATCCGTTACCGATTTCGATGAATTTATCGGCATTGGATCTCGAAAACACCACGTTAATCAGCAGTATGTTGCAGCACGAATTAAAATACCCGATTGCTGAACGCATCCAATTTGAATTGGCAGAAAGTGCGATGACGCCCGACTCTACGGCAGCGCTTAAGTCCTTGGAGTTATTCAGTAAAGCGAAAACAGGCTTGATTATGGATGACTTTGGTGCCGGCCAATCGATGCTGACCAAGCTTGGTAGTTTGCCAATTCGTGAGCTGAAAATGGATATGGCGCTACTGAGTATGCTCGGCACGCAAAAAGAGAATTTATTAGCGGGGGCCATTCGACTTGGCAAGAGCATGGACTTAAGGGTGATTTGTGAAGGCGTCGAGCATCAACGACAGCTAGACTTTCTAACTTTGCATGATGTCGATGCGGTGCAAGGATATTTTGTCGCGCGGCCAATGCCTTGGTCGGAGTTGCAGTTATGGCTCAAGCAAGAATTAGCCCCAGTCCATGATGCGACTGCCAACGCCAGTGCGGTTGTCACCTAGCTGGCTTTTTTCGTGGCATCCCTTGAGAAAATCCCTGATGCCCCCATAGTTTAAGCAACAGAGTTTTCAACCAATTGTCGCAATTTTTCCCACAATTATTCACGCTAATGCAGGCTGGTTATGAGCAATATTTTATTTGATTTCAATGGACTTCCTCCTTTTTCTGCAATAACCCCTGAGTTGGTGAAGCCAGCTGTTGAGCAGGCACTATCCGCGTGTCGTCAGGCGGTTGAGGCGGCTGCAACGACGCGGCCTGTGACGTGGCAGAGCCTCATTGTGCAAAGTGAGGAGGTGAGTGATCACTTAGCCCGCTTGTGGTCTCCGGTGTCGCATTTAAATTCGGTGTTGTCATCGCCAGAGCTACGCGAAGCTTATGAGAGTTGTCTGCCGCTGTTATCTGAATTTAGTACTTGGGTTGGTCAGCATGAAGGGCTTTATCAGGCGTATGTTGCACTGTCAGAGAGTGCTGAATTTGCGACCTTAACCACAGCCGAGCAAAAAGTTGTGCAAAATGCGCTGCGTGATTTCAAGTTATCAGGGATTGGATTATCTGACGACAAAAAACAGCGTTATGGTGACATTCAAACGCGCTTGTCGGATTTAAGTTCCACTTTCTCCAACAACTGCTTGGATGCTACCCAAGCATGGTTCAAACATATTACCGACGAGCAATTACTGGCAGGTTTGCCAGAAGATGCCAAACTGGCGGCGGCTGAAGCAGCGGCGAGTCGAGAGATGACCGGTTGGGTGTTCACGTTGGAATTCCCAAGCTATATCGCCATCATGACCTACGCGGATAACGCTGAGCTTCGTCAAGAAATGTATAGCGCTTATGCGACGCGCGCGTCAGATCAAGGCCCAACAGCGGGTCAGTTTGACAATACAGCGATTATTGAAGAAACCTTGGCGCTGAAGCATGAATTAGCCCAGCTATTAGATTTTGCTAACGCTGCTGAAGAATCGTTAGCGACCAAAATGGCTGAGCATCCAAAGCAAGTTTTGGATTTCTTATCGGATTTAGCGCGACGCGCTAAACCACAAGCGCAACAAGACTTACATGAGCTGCGAGCTTTCGCTGAGGCGGGTTTTGCGGTGGATACGCTTAATGCCTGGGATGTGCCGTATTTCTCAGAAAAATTGAAAATGGCCAAATATGCCATTTCTGATGAATTATTACGCCCTTATTTCCCTGAGCATAAAGTGTTGTCTGGACTTTTTGAGGTGCTCAAACGCTTGTTCGGCGTTAAAGTTACTGAGCGTGCGGGTGTCGATGTTTGGCACGCTGACGTGAAATTTTTTGATATCACTGACGAAACTGGCGAGCTGCGAGGCAGTTTCTACTTAGATTTGTATGCGCGCTCGAAAAAACGTGGCGGTGCTTGGATGGATGACTGCCAAGGTCGTCGTCATCGCGAAGACGGCAGTTTGCAAACGCCAGTGGCTTATTTAACCTGTAATTTCAATAAACCAGTAGGCAATAAACCGGCCTTGTTCACGCACGATGAAGTCGTCACCTTATTTCATGAGTTTGGGCATGGCTTGCATCATATGTTAACCAAAGTGGATGCCGCGGCCGTTGCAGGTATTGCTGGGGTGCCTTGGGATGCCGTGGAATTACCAAGCCAGTTTTTAGAAAACTGGTGTTGGGCACCGGAAGCATTGCAGGTGATTTCTGGCCATTACGAAACCGGCCAGCCACTCCCTGCGGATTTGTTGGCGAAGATGCTTGCAGCGAAGAACTTCCAAAGTGCGTTGTTTTTGGTGCGGCAGTTAGAATTCGCGCTGTTTGATTTCCGTTTACACGCAGAATACGACCCAGTGCAAGGCGCGCGCGTGCAGCAAATGCTGGATGAGGTGCGCAGTGAAGTGTCGGTGATCGTGCCTCCAGCGTTTAACCGCTTCCAACATAGTTTCAGCCATATTTTTGCCGGTGGTTACGCCGCAGGGTATTACAGCTACTTATGGGCGGAAGTGTTGTCAGCGGATGCGTTTGGTCGCTTTGAGGAAGAAGGCGTCTTTAACGAGACCACAGGTCGTGATTTCTTACGTTGTATTCTAGAACGTGGTGGTAGCGATGAGCCAATGGCGTTATTTAAAGCTTTCCGTGGTCGTGAACCATCCAATGCCGCCTTGTTGCGTCATATGGGGATCACCGCTGAATGACGCCATGGCGCTGGTTGGTTGCCATTCCTGCATTGCTGAGTTTATTCGCAGCTTGTAGCAAAGTGACGCCATATATTGCTAGCAACCCTGAGGACGCTGTGATGTCTGCTTCGACAGAATCGCAAGTACCGGCAGTAGTTACAGACTCTGCCGCCGAGTTAGCGAGTCGTTTAGCCGACATCAAAGCGATGATTGGGGCTGCAGCGGCTGACTTTAGCGCCCAGTGCAAGATGGTTGGTGTGGGCCAAAAACCTTGCGGTGGCCCTGCATTTTATTTGCCATATTCGACTAAAGAGGTCGATGAAGCACAGTTATTAGCGCGGATTGACTCCTATAACCAACTGGCCAAAGCGCATAATCAGCGCAGCGGGATGATGTCGGACTGTGCCATTGTGCCAGTGCCGCAAGTCGCGCTGGTTGGTGGTTTTTGTAAGATTGGCGCAGGCGCTGATGCGCTTTAAGCGCATGGTTTGGAGTAAGTAAGTGGCAGAACAATTTTCCCTGATTTTAGCGCGAGCAGCTGAGCGTAAAGGCGGGTTGGCTGCGGTGAAGGCGTTAACTTCAAAACCGCTAACGACTAAGCAACTGCTGGAGTACACCGCGGCTGATTGGTTGGCTGCCTTTAGCAAAAAAGTGTTCCAAAGTGGGTTTGTTTGGCGTGTGGTCGAACAAAAATGGCCTGGGTTTAATGAGGTCTTTTTTGATTTTTCACCAGAGAAAATTTTGATGCTTTCTGATGAAAAGTTGGCGGAAAAAGCCCAAGATCCGCGTATTATCCGCAATGGTAATAAGGTGCTGACTATTCGCGCCAACGCCCAAATGATTTATGAGTTAAGTCTAGAACATGGCTCGTTTTCCGCGTTAATTGCCAATTGGCCAAGCGATGACATTATTTCGTTGTGGGCCTTGTTGAAAAAACGCGGCTCGCGGCTGGGTGGCAATACTGGCGCGTATGCGCTGCGGGCTATGGGCAAAGATACCTTTTTATTAAGCCAAGATATCGAAGCGTACTTTCGCGGTCATCAACTGATTGATGGCGGCCTGACTAGTGTTGGTAATCTGCGCAAAATCCAAGCGCAGTTTAACGAATGGCAGCAACAATCAGGTTTGTCGTATCAAGAGCTGAGTCGGATTGTGGCGATGAGCGTTGGCGATAATTATCTGGGGATGGCGGATGCGCCTGAGCCTGAGTAAGTGACTGTTGGCTTTCTTCGCAGTTCATCAGCTTCCCAAGGTTTGGACTTAGCTTAGTGCTTTGGGTGCCTTGGGGGGGGGGCGGTGGTCTCGGTCAGGTTGATAGAATTTTTAGGTAGGGCATAAAGTGCAAATGAATTGTCAGGGCGTTTATTGCCAAGATGCTGCCGCCGAGTGGGCTAATCAGCTATGTCAGCAATTTTCGTTGCCGCGATTAGCCACGCCGCATGGTTGGCATCTGGTGCGTGAAGCCGATGCTTTGGTACTACGAAATGCCGATATGCCAAAACAAGGCGATATCTTGGTGGATTTTGCGAGCGGTGCTGCAACGTATCGGCGCAAATTTGGTGGTGGCAAAAGTGAAGGAATTGCCAAGGCCGTTGGCCTGCATAAAAAATCTGGTTTGTCGGTGATTGATGCAACTGCGGGGCTTGGCCGTGATGCCTTTGTGCTGGCGAGTTTAGGCGCGCATGTGACTTTGGTTGAGCGCAATCCTGCGGTGGTGGCATTGCTCCAAGATGGACTGCGCCGCGCAGCACTTGACCCACTGCTAGCGGATTGGTTGCCTGCGCGGATGCAGTTGGTGCACGCGAGTGCTCATCAAGCTCTGCGTGATTTAGCTGCTGCTGATGTGGTGTTTTTAGATCCGATGTTTCCTGCGCGCGAGAAATCTGCCGCTGTAAAAAAAGAAATGGCGGCGTTTCATCAGGTCGTGGGTACTGATGATGATGCCGATGCGTTATTGCCGCTTGCTTTGGCATTGGCGCAAAAGCGTGTGGTGGTTAAGCGCCCTGGTTATGCTGAGTTTTTAAATCAGCAAAAACCGAGTATGAGTATTGTCGGCAAGAATAACCGATTTGATGTTTATGTGATTGCGGCGATTAGTTGATCTCTTGTCTCTGGACATCCACATTTGTGATCTCTTAATTCCAGATATCCACATTTTTTGCGCAAATTAAACAATTCTTTCAATGAATTTTAAAAAGTGGGTGGCCGTGGTTAGGGCGTGGTTAGAAAGTGAAA
>JAYSCP010000031.1:32142-33238 GCA_041914845.1 Alteromonadaceae bacterium | reverse complement strand
AATAGCCTGAGTGGGAACGCTGTGTTTGAAACAGGTTTTTCTACAGGCTCGTTATGCATCCGAAGGAGAAAGGTAATGTACCCGCAGATAAACGGACATCCAAAACTCACAAAAATGGCAGCCAAATATTCATAAGGTCATCCTTGTCTCCTGCCATCATCAGTAACGGACTTTCCAACAGCTCCGTGATAAAACCAGATGGTGCCGCCAACGCATTGCGCCATTTGGCCAAAGAATATAGTTTAGGATTGATCTCGCGGCCAAGTTACTGCTGCGCCTGATACAGCTGTTTGACTGCCGCCGCAAAAGTTAAATCGCCTACCAGCAGCAAATCAATCTCACTGGTCGCGGTAGCTTTGTTACTTGCCACCGACCCAAACACCGCAGCAAATTGCAGTTGGTCGGCAACCAGCAATAACGCCTGTCGCAACACATCCGCCAAACCATTGGTTTTTCGAAGAATACTGGCCAGCTCTTCAAACACCACACAGCGCAATCATACGGGACAGCCATAAATTGAACTGCAATACATGGTTGTCCTGTTTTATCCTTTAATTGATAGTCAACCTGTATATTTTGACAGTTTTTCATTTCGGACAATTGTTTATAGTAAACGTGTCTGCATTTGCTGGTGCAGGCATTGTTGAAGGGCCTTTCATTTAATATATGTTTGGCTTAACTTTTTACTGGAAATTTATAATGAAAGAACTGGATTTGAAACAGGTCGAAAATATTGCTGGTGGGGCTACCGTAACCGGTCCTTTTGCACTTGTTGGTGGCTTGGTTGGTGGGATGCTGGGAACTGTGGGTGGTGTATACGCCTATATGTCCATGTAAGTAAAATAATTAAAAGGTCAGGTCGTTTTTGATCTGACCTTTTACCTGAGGTCAGCATGAAAGATAAATTTATAGATGCATTTTTTATTGCATTGCTCGGCATTTTTTCTGTGCTAAGTTTGATTTTTAATATAAGCATTTACCTGCAGATTTTTGTTCTTCTTATTGTTTTATCATATTGGATTTATTCAATAAAAATGAAATAGTATTTCAGTATTTCAGTATTTCAGTATTTCAGTATTTCAGTATTTCAGTATTT
>JAYSCP010000031.1:0-32042 GCA_041914845.1 Alteromonadaceae bacterium | reverse complement strand
AGTATTTCAGTATTTCAGTATTTCAGTATTTCAGTATTTCAGTATTTCAGTATTTTCGTATTGAACTGTAGGCAATATTTAAAATATAGAGTGCAAAAAGTAACCGTCCAAAATTGTTTTACTTATCGATCAGATTGTCTAAGGTCATCCTTGTCTCCCGCAATCATCAGTAATGGACTTTCCAATAGCTCATTGATAAAACCAGATGGCGCCGCCAAAGCTCTGTGCCATTCAGCCACGGAATATAGTTTAGGATAAATCTCGCGGCCAAGTTGCTGCTGCGCCGGATACAGCAGTTTAACCGCCATCGCAAAACTTAAATCGCCGACCAAGAGCAAATCAATATCACTGGTCGCGGTGGCTTTGTTACTTGCCACCGAGCCAAACACCACAGCGAATTGCAGTTGGCCGGCGACCGGCAACAACGCCTGCCGCAACACATCCGACAAACCGCTGGTTTTTCGCAGAATACTGGCCAGCTCTTCAAACACCTGCATATTCTGCCCCAAAGTGAACACCCATTCTGGTTCAAAATGAACACTTTATGCCGATTTCCAGAATCAGTGTTCATTTTCACCAGAATGCCTTTCCCGCGTTGATTGTTGTCACTGATAACCTGTTCATTTTCAGATGGATATGGTTATGCCCAGACAGAGAACTTCAATGCGTAAACTTCGTGAGATCTTAAGGCTGCGCCTCTATGCCGGCCTGTCCATCCGACAAATTCGCGATAGCCTGCGTGTCAGCGTCGGTGCTATCCAAAAAGTCGCTGCCATCGCTGAGCAGCAAGGCATCACCTGGCCGCTGATTTGTAGCCTCGATGATACTGAACTGGCGCAACGTTTTTACCCGCAGGCTGATCCGCAGCCGTCTTCCCGGCTTGAGTTGCCCGATTGGTGCGCAGTGCACAAGGAGCTGCGCAAGAGCGGCGCGCTGTGGGAGGAATACACGCAACAGTATCCTAACCGCTGTTACAGCTATGCCCAGTATTGCCAACTGTATCAGCAGTGGCAGAAAAAACAGCGCCGCTCGATGCGCCAACATCATGTCGCCGGTGATGTGTTGTTTGTCGATTATGCTGGCCAAACGGTGCCGCTGGTGTGTGCCAGTACCGGCGAAATACGCAGCGCGCAGGTGTTTGTTGCAGTACTGGGCGCCTCCAACTATACCTATGCCGAAGCCACGTTCAGCCAGAGCCTGCCAGACTGGTTGGGCAGCCATGCCCGGGCCTTCAGCTTCTTTGGCGGCGTGCCCCGCCTGATTGTGCCGGATAACCTCAAAAGTGGCGTCAGCAAAGCCTGCCGCTACGACCCCGATCTCAATCCGGCGTATCAGCAACTGGCCCATCACTACGGCTGCGCCATCATGCCAGCCCGGCCTTATAAACCGCAGGACAAAGCCAAAGCAGAGGTCGGCGTGCAAGTGATTGAGCGCTGGATCTTAGCGCGACTGCGCCACCACACCTTCTTCTCGCTGGCTGAACTGAATCATTGCATCAAAGCCTTGTTGCAGGAGGTCAACGCGCGGCCTTTTAAGCAATTTAGCGGCAACCGGCGCGAATGGTTTGAGCAGCTCGACAAGCCTGCGCTTGGTCATTTACCGCGGGAGTCCTACCAATACACCAACATCAAACAGGTGAAACTGAACATTGATTACCACGTGCAATACGATGCCCATCTGTACTCTGCACCACACCATCTGGTGGGTGAAAAGCTGGAGCTGCACGCCACAGACAGCCTCATCACGCTGTACTTCCAGCACAAACGGGTCGCCAGTCATCCTCGCGTGCACCGGCGCGGCACGAGTACACAGGCTCAGCATATGCCTGTCCGGCATGAGAAACACCATCAGTGGTCGCGGGGCCGGTTGATGAACTGGGCCAAGGACATCGGTCAGGACACACTGAACTGGGTGGTCCGGGTGTTGGACAGCAAGATGCACGAACAGCAAGGTTATCGGGTTTGTCTTGGCTTGCTGAATTTAAGCCGGCAATACCCGGGCGAGCGGCTCAATCAGGCCTGTGCGATAGCCAACCATCATCAGCTCAACCGGCTGAAAAACATCAAAGCCATCCTTGCCAGCAACCTCGATACGCTGGTCAGTGACGATGAGCCACAACCCAGCTTGCCACAACACCATGAAAACATCCGCGGCCCGCAAAGCTTCCACTGAGAGAGAAATATGAACCAACAAAACATCACGGTATTACGCCAACTGAAACTGAACGGTATGGCACAGGCGCTGCTCCAGCAGCTTGAGCAACCAGGGACCTATCAGGCCTTGTCGTTTGAAGAGCGGCTGCAATTACTGATAGACCATGAACAACAAAGCCGGGATAACCGCAAACAGCAACGGCTGCTGACAGGCGCGACCCTGAAGGTGCAAGCCAATGCACGCGATATCAATTACGAACATCCACGCGGGTTGAATCAATCGGTGATGGCCGGCCTCTTGGGCTGTATTCCGCGCTAAATTTGGTAGTTAGCCGTTAATCGGGTTTTATAGTTTTTGGCTGGTTGTGCAGCCAACATCAGGAAAGGTGGCTTTGTTCGGGCTTTCGGCTAACACGGCGCGGCACTTGCGGCCTGCGGCCGCAGCGACGCTCACCAAGGTTCGCGCGCATGCGCGGGGCGTTAGTGTGCAAGGTGAGAATTCATGGATAGAGTCATAAGCGAAGAATCGTGGCACTACGTCTTGTTCGAAAGAGATAGTCAAACGTACGTTACTTATTTGGTTCAGTATGGTCCCGCAACTGTAGACTTTACGATAAAGCCAAATGAGTCTGAAGCATCAGAGATAGCCTCAGGAAAAAGAACAATAAATACGTTGGTTGAAGGCTTTAAATGTGGCGGTGCTAGTTTAGAGTCACGCTTTATAAAACCACCTTTGTGGCCAAATAAATGATACACACTAACAAGTTGCTAAATTTCGTTCCGGCCACAAACAGCGTGGCCTCCACTGGGCTGCCTACGCTGCGCTGCGGCAGCCCATTAGCAAAGTGTTAGGCTTTAAGACGATATTCTTTAACAATGAAGTTAGCCCAATTTTTTGCAATTCCACTATTTAGTACTTAGCTCTGTAGCTTGCTCTGACTCGCGTAAACCCACAGGCGAGTTTTTTGCTGCAAATTTTTCTGTCTCATCATGTATTAGATATGCTGGAAACGAAAAGGTATTGAAGCTCTGATGAAGCAAAAGGGTGTTGCTTTGCTGACCGATGATAAAGCTCTACCTTTCCTGGGAAATAATACAGGGAAAGCATGGTCGTTTACTTCGGCAAATGGGCAATTTGCACTTACCTATTTAAATTCTGGTCTTTGTACCGTATTTGTCCGCCGTGTCAATACACAAAAATATGTTGACGAAGTAAGCAATAGTTTTTCACGCATTAGTAAGAAAACTGGCTGGTCGTTCATGCCGAGTATTGTTCCCGATTTCGCAGGAGAAATTAAACTTGAGACATTTAGACTTGAAGCCAAAACTACAACCGGTCAAACTGTTGAAGTAATAATCAGCGCTACCGAAAACACGGCCGGTAGTTATCAGGTCGCTCTAAGTACGCAGGTCATTTAAGCTGTGAGGCCTAACAAACGCAATCAAAACGGGCTGTCGCCCTCGAATCGCTACGCTCGCTTTTGTTGCGGGCGTTAGCCGTCATGGAGCTTGCTATACTCAAAGTGGTAGAATAGTATCACTTTAGTATTCCTTTGGAGCTGCGCCCATGAAAGTAGAACTTGTTACATCACTTAAGCGTCAAGCAACTAAGATCCTCGCCGATCTCCACGACACCAAAGAACCCGTGTTAATTACTGAGCACGGTAAGCCATCTGCGTATCTAGTTGATGTTGATGACTACGAATTTATGCAAAATCGTTTAGCTATTCTCGAGGGTATTGCACGAGGTGAGCGTGCGATAGCTGACGGAAAATTGGTAAGTCAAGATGAAGCCAAGGACAAAATGTCAAAATGGCTGAAGTAATCTGGACTGAATCAGCGTTATCTGACCTCAATGATATCGCTGAATATATCGCACTTGAAAATATTGTAGCTGCAAAGCAGTTAGTACAAACGATTTTCTCCAAAGTCGAATGCCTACAAACTTTCCCACAGTCAGGCCGTATTCCACCTGAACTAGAACATTTAAGTTATCGCGAAGTTGTCGTTAATCCATGTCGCGTTTTCTATAAACAAGACGTTGACAAAGTGTTTATTCTGTTTGTTATGCGTGCAGAGAGAGATTTGCGTAAGTTCTTGTTAAGTAAGCAGTAACCTTTTGGGGGGTAATCATCCCATTTTGAATGGCCGTTAGATGTAGTTTGCGGCAGCTTCCACTGCGATAAAGAGTTAGGAACAATGGTGATTACTCTTTGAAGGGGATGATTTAGCGTGTGGAGTGCTTATGCATAGTCGATTAACGCTTTCACAATATGTAAAAAAACGAAATGGTGTTGCTTTAGGTGCTAGCCATTCCCTGCGTAACATGCTTTCACGGTCTTTGGGCGCTTCGTCTTTTGCGGTTTTTTGGCATTATTGGAACCCAATCTGGAGTTACTACTTATCGTATTGGGTGATGCGGCCGCTGCGGACTTTTTTGCCCTTATCGCTTGCTACATTTATCACCTTCCTTGTCAGCGGTGCACTTCATGATTTAGCGGTTTCGCTCGTTAAGTGGCATGCTGTTATATTTTTTACGCCATGGTTTGGTCTGATGGGATTGGTTGTGGTTGGCTCTAGCAAACTTGGCATTTCCTATGGCCATTTTGCTTGGTATCTCCGTGCCTTAATTAATAGTTTTATTATTTTGGTGACTTGCTGTTTAACCTATTTGATGGCAAGTATTTAAGGTTAATAACGCCTTTAACTCACTCTTATGGTCGAGTTAATTGACTCATAGCGGTTTGTGGTAGTGCATCAAGGAGAATTAGCAGATGAGTTGGGACGTATCGGTACAGCGGTTTTCGCGTGAATATGACACCGTCGCCGAAATTCCAGAAACAGAGCGATGCTTTGAGCTTGGCAGTAGATCAGAAGTGAGTGCGGCTATTTCACGACATTTTCCAGGCACTAATTGGACTGATTCTGCTTGCGGCGTATTCGATTCCGCGGACGGAAGTATTGAATTTAGTCTTGGCGAGAGTGACCCATGTGACGGATTCGTGATGCATATCCGTGCCTCGTCAGCAGTCGTTCCGACGCTAGTTACTATGTGTATCGCTGAGCGATGGCAAGCACTTGATTGGAGTACTAACGAGTTTTTGGAGCGAATGGCAGAGCCTTCGGCCGGCTTAAAACAGTGGAGGCAGTTCCGAGATGAAGTTGTGGCAGATACCTAATATTTATCGGAACTACTTCGGAGCAGAACTTGGCAGGCAGATGTGCTGTACAACGCAGTTTTTCTGTCGTGCATCATCAAGCGGAACTTGCACTTAAAAGGAGTTTTTGTGACATCGTTTAACTTTTATCTGTATATCGCAGCCTTAATAACCATTGCTTTGGTTTTTTGGATGAATCGATCGACTCAAATTAATGCCCCAGCAAACATTATTGAAGATTTAGGTGAAACGGTCGTGTTAAGACCGAGTTTATTGTCGCGAGTAACCAAGCTATGGGGTAAGCAGCTAAAGAAAACTGAGATTGCTAAATTGCAAAAAGCGGGAGGCTATCTCACTCTTTTTCATCAGAGTGGTAATGCCTATGATCTGTGGATTTCAGAGCCTTCGCTTGCTGCAGTGATAAAACGTTGCCAGGAACTATTTCCGCATGCCGAATATGTTGAAATTTAGTGTTAAAACAGCCGTTAAACCTTAGTTTTTGCGCTTTTTTGTGACTCTGCAGAGCGGTAACTAGGCAGATTGGTAGCTAGGCAGAGCGGTAACTAGGCAAAGCGCCAGCTAAGTTGAACCGCATAGCGATAGCTGGATAGCCATTAGGAAAAGTTGTCTTGAAATTCATGATGAAATAATGCAAATTAAAAGTAACAAATAATAAACAGCTTGGCCTGAATTGCACTTTGATGCAGTTCATCAGTTTTTTAACGGCTAGTTTGAGGGCAACATGAGATATATCCCGACACTTATGCTTACGCTTGTTTCTTGGTTATCTCATGCTGAACCATTAGCCGCGATTAAAGACTCAGAACTTACTAGAATTCTTACGAATTTCGAGTTGTTAGCACAAACCCCTGAATCAGCCAAAATGTCTGCACGAGTTTTACGTGTGCAAGAGCACGGTGAGTGTGATGGTTCGCAAAGTACTTGCCCAAAATCTACCCTATACATTGCAGTATCTGAATATGCTGAATTTCCAGAACAAAAGCTCTACCAGTTACCAATGGGGCATAATTGGCAATTCCTTGGTTGGGTAGATTTCCCTAAAACACCAAATCCTCCTAGTTATATTGTGTTTAAAGCCAAATTACAAAAACCAAGCAATGACAGCAAAAAGCCAGGGTGGGTCGATGAAATTTATACCATAACCGTCAATTATCAGGATGGTTCATGGACCAAGCATCTTTAGTTCTATCGGATATTCAAACTTAGCTTAATGTGCTGGAAGTACCCAAGGTTCACATGCCTAGCGATTTATTAATGCAAGCTTTGGCAATACGGACATAGTTAGTCATGAAGATTGATAGGGTAGAAAAAGCCGACCACCTTAAACTCATCGCGATCTGGGAATCATCGGTCAGAGCAACGCATGATTTTCTTGCAGAAGAAGATTTACAGCAATTAAAGCCGCTGATCTTGGCTCATTACTTTGATGCTGTTGAACTGCGATGCGCTAAAAATGCACAAGACGAAATTCTAGGTTTTTGTGGTGTGCACGAAGGGAATATCGAGATGTTGTTTATTGCTGCCGATGCTCGTGGCAAAGGGAGCGGAGCAATGCTGGCAGCACATGCCATCAAAATGCAGGGAGCATCGAAAGTCGATGTTAACGAACAAAATGAGCAAGCGCTGGGTTTTTACTTGCGTCTTGGCTTTAAGGTGGTCGGTCGCTCACCAATTGATGGTCAGGGTAAGCCTTATCCGCTGTTGCATTTGGCGCTTTAAAAACTTACCGAGGAAAGATACTCTGCTTGCACTTGTTGAACAACATAACGTTACGTTGATCTTCAAAAAATTCATAATGATAGAATCGTTTGTGTGAGGTTTCCCATTCCATTTTGACTACAGGCAGTTTTGGCCTGTAACCACCACATGCGTTCATGTTTGCGTGAATGTATTTATATTGAGCCAATAAGGAAGGCGTATGAGTAAAAAAATTTTATGGATGATAATGACACTATCTGCAGTTTTGGTCGCGCTGTATGCTTTGATACTACTTTCCGTCCCCAGTATAAGACCGCCATTTATCCAAAACCTATTTGCGCTTTTCCCTGAGATCACATCCATTCATTTCATTGGTGGCGCTATTGCGATAATCACTGGCGCGTTGCAGTTTAACTCCTCCCTTCGACGTAAGCGCTTATCGCTCCACCGACTACTTGGTCGTTTTTATGTGGGCGCGATATTGTTTAGTGGTATTGCGGGTTTTGTTTTGGCGGTTAATTCAATTGGCGGATTTTATGTGCAAACGGGATTTGGCTTAATGGCAATTTGTTGGCTGCTCACGACTTATATTGCGTATCGTCAGATCCGCAAGGGGGAGGTGAAATCCCATGAAAACTGGATGATACGAAGCTATGCAGTGACATTGGCTGGCGTAACGTTAAGGCTTTATCTTGGGCTTAGCATCGTTTTGGGCATTAAATTTTTTGATGCGTACCCTGTGCTGGCGTGGCTTTGCTGGGTGCCCAATTTGGTAATTGCGGAATTATTCATAAGGCATAGAAGCGCTAAATTGCACGGATTGAGCAACACTAGGGCTCTAGAAAATTAATACCAGAACGCTACTATCTGAACAGTATTCTCTGAACACTATTGTTTGAGCACTATTGTTCTACCACTCAGTTTGGCTGCACTCAGATTTTAAAAGTGATTTTCGTGGGTAAATTAAAGGATTAATTATGAAGCAAGCAGTTTGTGGATTTTTATTTTTAATATGGGTATGCCACTGGAGTTGTTGGGCTGAAGTGGCGTCTCCAGTAATAGAGGAGCTGACGATTGATAGCGTGCAACTTGGTGAAAAACGCCACTTAATCGTGTATCTGCCAGCTGGTTACCACGCAAATAACAGCCGTTTTCCGGTTTTATATATTACCGATGGTGATACTCACGGTACTCATACCGCAGGTACTTTAGATTATTTAGCGAAGTTTGATCAAACACCGCAGATGATTGTGGTCGCAATTGTCACCCCCAGAGAAACTCGCGAAAGAGATCTAACCCTAAGCCGTGTCGATAAGCAAAGTGCAAAGCAGCCTGAAAATGCCGACCGTTTTTTAGCGTTTATCGAGCATGAAGTGATGCCATTGGTTAAAAGGCAATATCGGACCTTAGCTTACCAAGCACTTGCGGGAACATCCCATGGTGGGCAGTTTGCTATTAATGCGCTAGTTAAGCGCCCAGATCTGTTTGATGGCATTATTGCTATCAGTCCGTCGTTATATTGGCAAAATAATCAGATGCTTGGTTTAGCTGAGGCTGCGTTAAAGCGTCAGCAGTTGCAGGGGCGTCTGTATGTTTCAATTGCCAATGAAGAGCCGATGATGACAGAGCCATTTAAGCAGTTTGTCGGGTTAACCCAACGTTATCCCGCGGAGAAGTTGGCGGTTGCGAGTCAGACCTTTAGCAACGAAACACACAATACTACCGTGCTGCAAGGTCAGTATTATGGCTTAAAACATTTATTTTCAGGCTGGGCTATTCCTGAATCGCCACAAACATTAGCTGATCTACAAGCAATTTTTGCCAGACGCTCCAAGCTTTTGCAGACCCCAATGTTGATCCCCGAAGATCGGGCGGCAGGTTATGGGCAGTGGTTGCAATATTTGGAGCGGCAAGAGGATGCACTTGCCCTGCTTAAATGGAATCGGGCAAATTATCCGCAATCTTTTAACGCTCACCGCGCGTTAATTGCAGCGTACTTACATTTTAAATTAGTTGGTGAAGCACAAGCTGCGATGTCAGATGCATTAAAATCGCTTCAAGGAATTAGTTCAGAGCAAAAATCTCAACTGGAAGCTTTGTTTGGTTAGTTGTTTCATCTGCAAAGTATCTAGAAAAAGTTTATCTAGAAAAGTTCGATCTAGAAAAGGTCGATCTAGAAAAGGCTGTTGCGGCTTAGCTATGGCTGCGTGGGTATTTTAAGGAGTTATTTTGAAGTTCATTTCACTATTTTGTTTGATGCTCTCTTTTTCTATTGCTGCGCAGCCAAAGCTCATTCATGTCAATGAGTTTGACCTTGAATACGAGATTGCGGGGTCGGGCCCTCATACCGTCCTTTTGGAAGCAGGTGGTGGCGCAGCAATGAGCGATTGGGATGCGGTGTTTCAGCAATTGGCCAAACACGCCACAGTGATCCGCTATTCCAGAGTTGGTAATGGCAATTCGACGGCCATAAAACGCCATTTTACCTCGCGTGATTATGCGCAATACGCGAGCGAGTTATTAGTAAAATTGGATGTTAAGCAGAGTGTGGTTTTGGTTGCGCACTCTTATGGTGGCAGCATTGCTAGAGACTTTGCCGCGGCTTATCCGCAACAAATTAAAGCAATGTTACTGCTCGATCCCTCTTCTGAGCATGATGTTGATATTGTTCGCGCCATCGATTTAGACCGTGGCAATCGTGAAATTGCGCAAATCAAACTCGATGATATGGCTAATGGCATGTCGAACCAATATTTAGATTTTTGGAGCAAAAGGCCGCTGCCTGATTACCCACAGATTAAAGATATGCCAGTGACCGTCATTGCTTCTGTTAGAAAAACCAAAGAACCCGCGAATTTATTTTTCACCGACCAAGGCAGAAAAATGTGGGGCGAACTCTGGCAAGCCTGGGCTGGCGCTTTTCCCCAAGGCAAAGCGGTGCTTACCGAAAAAAGTGGCCATTATGTGCAAAATGACCAACCAGAGTTGGTTGTAGCAGAACTTGCAACACTGCTAGCAAAGCTGGACAAAAGCAAACAAGGTTGTGGATGTTGATTAAAGGTACTTTTTTAAGGGGCTTTAAAGGTAACACGACGGGAATTGGCGCAATTGCTTAGGCAATCGGTGGGAAACATTTGTTTATAGTTGTTCCGTCGCAAGTTCGGAAGTTTGTTGGGGCTAGTTTCGGACATCTGGCTAATACAAGCGTTTGTCGGCCAATAATTCGGCTTCACGATTGATGTAAAGAGTATCGAGTCATGCAGAGAGTAATGCGATGAAGGTCATTTTTACCAAATTGAGTGCCAAATACGGACATTTAAAGTGTATTAGAGATGATGGCTCTGTTACCGAAACGCAAATGCCGGAACAAGGTGTTGCCCCACATGACATGATCCATTATGTAGTTGAAAAGCACTTTGCCATCAAAGGTGCATTTTATGGGCAATTAAAAGCGGGAGCGGATATTAGTTTTAAGCTTGAGCATAACGAAGCCTCAAAAGAAATAGCTAATAAGCTTGAGGTTTGGCAAACAGAATCAATGGTAGAGGCCTTGCAATCGTTACTTTGGACGGGTATCGAACCTGACTTCGCTAGTTTTTTATATATGACCGAGCAAGCATGTCAAAGCCGTGCTATCGCAATTCCTGATATCAACCCAGTCCAGTTTGAAACAATGAAAAAGACATTGGTAAGTTTGGATCAGCAATGGCGGCAACTGACGAAAGGCCAACAGATTTCAGTTGAGTTTTAGCCCCCAAAGCGTTGGGCGACCATAAGCCTGTGCAGGGCAAACTTGCCTTAACAAAATCCAGCAGGCAATTTATGAATAGTAAATTGTGGTTAGAGACTGCCGAGGAAAATGAAAGACGATGCAGCGGATAAACTGCCGACACAATGTCCATCCTCTAGAGATGGGCTCGCCATTGCAGGGAAGCATGGTTACTTTCATGCACAAACTGCCAAATAATCTTATGAGAGGCTGGCACTGTATGCTACGCGCAATGATTTGTTTCGCCGCGGCTGGGTTTTGGGGTTGCAGTGCTATTCCTAAGTGCCAAACAGCTATTTCGCACAATTACACTATTAGCCAAGACCTTTCCATGCTTGATGATTCACTTGAACAAGAGCATCAGGCAGGCACTTTTGCCGGGGTTGTTACTGTCGTTCAAGGGAATACGAGTCTATTACTGACGGCTTATGGTTGTGCCGACAGACAACGAGGGATCCAAAACAGTGCGGCCAGCATTTTTGATATGGGCTCTATTGCGAAAACGTTCACTGCCGCTGCGGTATTGCAACTGGTCGCAAGCAATCAGCTAAAGCTTTCGGACACTATTGCTGATTATTATCCCTTGGCTCCCGCGGCGTTAAAGCCGATTACAATTCAACAATTGTTAGGGCATAGCAGCGGTTTGGCTAATTTTCACAATGAATCTGACTTTGAGGCGATGAATAAACAACAGGCTGAAGCTAGGATTTTAGCCATGCCGCTAATTGCCAAACCAGGTGAAAAGGTGGCCTATTCAAATGCTGGTTATACGCTTTTGGCTGGCATCATTGAAAAAGTGAGCAAACAGTCCTTCACGTCGTATATTCGCGATAATTTACTAACGCCACTGCAATTGCGAAACACCGGTTTTTACCAAGAAAATCAGTTCGCTACTAACAAACTTGCCCATGGTTATGGTGGTGATGACGAAGGTAAAACTACTTATGAAAAAGAGCTAACTTGGGCGTTGATTGGTGCTGGCGGTATGGTCACTTCAACTGATGATTTATTGATTTGGGCTAAGGCTTTGCAAAAGGGCAAAATTTTCCCCGCGGGGACGTCAAATTTAGTATTTACCAAAGCCAATGATCGCTGGTTACTTGGCAGTCCTGCAACAACGGTTATCCATGACGAGGCTATTATTCAAATGGGCGGCAGTACCGATTATGGTTATACAGCATTACTGCAATTTGTTCCAAAGCGTGACCTTATAATCGTGTTACTGCTCAATTCTCATGGTACAAAATATAAAAATGCTACGCACCATCAGCTCAGCCGTCATCACATATTACCTTTTTTATCTGCTGAGCCGTTACCTTAAACTTTTAATCACTGCTGGTTAACACCGAGCGGTATAAGAACAACGGCCTGAGGTTTTTGGATTTGACAGCTTATGGTTGAAGGTGAACACGTCGTGCGCTTCAATATCGCCAAATGCGGTTTAAATTGTCCGCTTTCGGTTGTGGATTGCTGCTATTTATTGAGGTTTTAATCGGTTATGTCACAGATCATTCTACAGCCGGCAACAACAGAGTTTGCGGCGCAATTGCTAGCATTTGAAGTGGATAATCGTGCATTTTTTGAAAGTCGGATCAATGTCAGAGCCGCAGATTATTATTCATTAGCCGGGGTAACTCGCGCTTTGGCTGAGGCGCAATTTGAAGCGAAGACTGATTTGGGTTATCAGTATCTGATTTGTCATAATAACCTAGGAATTGTTGGTCGTATTAATTTGTCACGGGTTCGCCGCAACCATTTTCATAGCGCCGAACTTGGTTACCGAATTGCCGAATCAGCTTGTGGCCACGGTTATGCGAGCGAAGCAATTTCGCAAGTTTTAGCCAAAGCATTTTCTACTCTAGGTTTTATGCGGATTGAAGCTGCTGCGACGATAAATAACCATGCTTCAATTCGTGCGTTATTGCGCAATGGGTTTGTGCAGTACGGTCACTCCAAGCGGAGTTTTGAACTTATGGGGAGCTGGCATGATGTCCTACATTTTGAAATACATCGGCAAGAGGCAAGCGCCAATAGCTAACAACGTTTCTGTGGTTAATGGCAGCACTCTAGATTGTGTTTGCGGAAGGTGCCGTTTTAAAAGAGATCATCAATGCAGAGAATGAATTTGTATAAATGGCTTGTGCTCATTTGGTGTGCCCAACAATCATGGTTTTTATCGGCTTGTGAGCGACCGACGTTTGTCGCGACCAGTTTGCAAGCGCTACAAAGTAGCGGTGTAAAAATACATAGTACTCAGCGCCAACACCCTGCGGATGAGGCGTTATGCGTTTATGCAGCCAGTTGGATTGAGCCCACAGATCCCAGCAGTATCGGCTTTTATGTTGCGACTTATTTTAAGCAGAGCGCGCAGAAAAAATCTGAACTGCAATCGTCTATTGCCAACGAGCAACTTTGGTATGACCCGACCATAGAGATTTTGCCGACCGAGTTTAACATTCACCCAGCTGCTAAGGCGTTTGCAGTGGCAATTACCTGGCAGTTTCTCGCAGGTACTTATAGCCAAACCACAACCCAGTTACAACTATTGATGGTTAAAGACGACTCGCAACTGCAGAGGGTACTATCGTTGCCTGTTCAGCAAATATTCCAGTACCGAAATTGCCCAGAACTTTGCGAAACCAGTGCTCAAGGCCAAATCTGCCAAGTGGTATGTGAAGGTGAGGACAGTCAAACCGTCCGTGACTTGGTTGTTGGCACAGGCCAACAGCAAGGCTATCGGGATATTTGGGTTACCACGACCAAGTCGAAAGTTGATGCCAAGCAATTGACTGAGCAATATAAGCAGCGATATCTCTGGCATGGAGCGGATTACCGCAAAGAGTAAAAATTTGCAGCGGCTTGCAGATTTTGCCAGATAGTCTGTTTTGCCGATTGAGCTAACTGTTAGCTCGCTACGTATCTTAGTTATGAAATGTTCGCAACACCCGACGACGCTGTGCAGTGAAGCATAGATTTCTCATCATCCATCCCTGCAGTCTTTTAGAGCACTCTTCCTAGAGTCGAAGTCGTAGCATCGAAAACTTGAAAGATTTTACAGTCTAGTCGGGTCATATAGATTAGAGATAATGTGGTTGGAGCGTAAAATGTTGAAATATGGATCACTGTATGTTGTCACGTTAATACTTGGGCTTACTGGTCTTATCGGTGCTGCGAAGGAGCACCCAGGAAGTGCTGTTCCGAGTCTAGATAAAAGCGTGTCGGCGACAAATCATCTGCAGAGTATTGTGCTTGGCGCAGGATGTTTTTGGGGGGCGGAAAAACGCTATGCGGCAATCCCCGGTGTAATAGACGCGGTTTCTGGATATGCGGATGGTCGAGGTTTAGCGCCAAAATATGAAGTAATCACCCAAGCCAAGTATCGGCAAGATCCAAACAACTTTGCTGAAGTAGTGCAAGTTACTTTTAATCCATCGGTAGTCAGCCTTGAAACGATTTTGCAAAAGTACTTTGAAAGCCACAATCCTACTGAACTTAATCGTCAAGGAAATGATATTGGTACCCAATACCGTTCGACGATATTGACCCATAACGTGCAACAGCAGTCAGTTGCAGAGCAAGTGAAAAGCCAATATCAGGCCTTATTGACGCAAGCGGGTTATGGCGCAATCACCACCCAAATTAAAACCTTGGATAAGTTTCATCCAGCAGAAGAATATCACCAAGATTATCTTCGAAAAAATCCCGATGGTTATTGTCCTGACCATGCAACTGGGGTGAAATTCGCCGCAAAACAAGCCAAAGCAGCAACCGACAACAGCGCATTGTTAACTGGCAAGCATATTGTTGTTATCAATGCCGAAGACTATTGCCCTTACTGTGAAAAATTTAAAACTGATGTCGCCAATCAATATCAAGGCTCAATCCCTATGCACCAACGATTAGCGTCGGAGCTTGCTGGATTGACTCTGAAAACGCCAACATTTGCCACCCCAACTATCTTGTTTTTGGAAAATGGCGTCGAGGTATTTGGACATCAAGGTTACTTAACGAATGCAGAGTTTTATCACGCACTGGGGCAGTGGAAATTAGGTAGATCTGAAGCATTTAGAGTGGCTTTTGATGAAGGAACCGACAGCCGCTTTTGCAAACAGTATGAGATTTTTAAAAATACACCGGATGGAGTATTTGTCGATAAACTCAGTGGTGCAGCTTTATTTGATACCCGAGACAGGTTTGATTCCGGCACTGGTTGGTTATCTTTTACCAATGCGGTAAAAGATGCAGTGATCGAAATTCCTGACAATCGGTATGGTATGCAGCGTACAGAAATCCGCGCAAAACAGTCTGGAATTCATTTAGGGCATGTTTTTCCTGACGGTCCCAATGGCAAGCCGCGGTATTGCATCAACGCGACGGTATTAGATTTTGTTGCAAGGACTGCCGCGCCTTAGGCTATTGAACGGTAATGGAATTAATAATTTATTGAGTTATTATGCGATTATCGAGATCCGTGCCGGAGTATATTACCGATGATTATTCGTGCTTGCACAGCGAGTGATGTCGAACAAATTTGTGACATTTACAATTATTACATCGTCAATAGCGCAGTGACTTTTGAAGAAGTTCCAATTACAACGCACGAGATGTCGCAGCGTATTGCGCTACACAGCCAGCATTATCCTTGGTTGGTATGTGAAGTATCTGGTGACATTGTTGGCTATGCATATGCCAGTCGATGGAAAGAACGTAGCGCTTATAAATATACTGCTGAAATAACCGTCTATGTTAGGGCTGGAATTACCCGAAAAGGTTTTGCAAAAGCACTTTATCAGGAGCTAATACCTCAGTTATCGGCGCGGCAATGTCATGCAGTATTAGCTTGTATTACTTTACCAAATATTGCGAGTACCGGCTTGCATGAACGTTTAGGGTTTGAAAAGGTTGCTCATTTTCGCCAAGTTGGATTCAAATTTGGTGAGTGGCGAGATGTTGGCTATTGGCAGAAAGACTTATAGCTTATTTAGGCTTGATGCTTTGCCATGCTCGCGTGAGTTGCAGTCAATGGTTTTTTTGGGGGGCTGATCATTTGTTCATAAGCTGGCTTCAGCTGATAAGCGATACGCATCCTGGTAATCTCAACAAGAATACTAACAAAGCCGGTGAGGTTGTGGTGTCGAAGCATAAATCATGGTTGCGCCAGCTATTTCGCTGGCAAGTGGGTAGACAACAAACCGGTTATGACAAAATGTTATTGGCAGGTGGTTTGTGGCCGCTGCCCTTTGATTTGTATCTGCTGCGTTTTAATGAGGGGGCGGAAATTCCGCCGCATGTGGATGCCGTAGAAAAGGGCGAACATTATCGACTCAATATCGTGCTAAAAGCTGCGAAGTCAGGCGGTGACTTTATTTGTGATAAACCCATTTATGCAAGTTCACGCATTAAGTACTTTCGCTCCGATATCTGCCAACACGCAGTGAGTAAGGTACTGGTTGGTCAGCGATATGTGTTAAGTCTTGGTTGGGTTAAAAACGCGTAATCCTTATATGTGAAAGACCTCATTTCAAAATGACGGTTTTTTAAATTTCGATGCTGTTGCCGAGGTTATTTGATGTATCGAGGAAGTTGTTTATGTGGTGCTGTCACTTTGGAATTGCACGGAAGTATTGAAGCAATTATTCATTGTCATTGTTCTCGCTGTCGTAAAAGTACTGGCAGTGCTTATGCCACCAATGGCTTTATCGAGAAAGCCGCCTTGATGATTAAAACCGGTGCGGCAGAGCTGCGAAGTTTTGAATCTGCCCCCGGTAAAAGGCGGCACTTTTGTTCGACATGCGCCACGCCTATTTATAGTAGTAACGAGCAAGATCCGACAAGGCTAAGAATTAGACTTGGAGTGCTTGATGACGATATTGTGGAGCGCCCAATGTCACATAATTTTGTATTGTCAAAAGCGAATTGGGAAGATTTGGATGTGCAATTACCACGTTATGATGGCTATGAACCAAGCCGAACATAAACTAAAGGTGTCGTTGCTGCCTGCTATAGTTTTACCAGCGGTGAGTCATTAATTTCGGTAACAATCGGGAGTAATCTTATGAGTGGCAATACAATTGCGCTGTTTCGAATAATTAAAGCCAGTCCAGATTTGGTGTATCGGGCCTTCCTGGACCCTGCGGCGCTTTGTAAGTGGCTGCCACCCAATGGTTATACTTGCCATGTCGAGCATTTAGACGCTGTGATTGGCGGGACATTTAAAATGTCTTTTTGTAATTTTGCCAGTGGTGAGGCACATAGTTTTGGCGGCAAGTATCTCGATCTAGTTCCTGCTGAGTTCATTCGGTACACCGATTTCTTTGATGATCCAAATTTGCCAGGGGTGATGACCGCAACGATCCGGCTGAAGAAAGTAGCCTGTGGCACCGAGCTTCACATTGAACAAGCAGGGATCCCGGAACAAATTCCGCTCGAAATGTGTCATCTTGGTTGGCAAGATTCATTACTGTTGTTGCAGCAGTTGTTGGAAGTGCCGAACGCCGTGACATGAAGCATCGGCAATTTCGTTTAATACCTTGACATCGTCAATGGACGCGTCCATTGGACGAGCCTAGAATGATTTGCTCGGAGTATGACCAAATAGGCTTCGTATCGAGTTTGTTGATAGCTGACTAATCGTCTCCATCATCTTACTGTTGAGTGCTTGAGATTTTTAAGTTAACAGATCGCCAAGCACTGCATCTGCGCCCATTGTCGCCATTTGTTTTTGCAGCAGTAAGCCGCAACCAAAAGCATCTTCCAGCGCATTATGTTCTTGTAACATCGGCAACTGATGGCGCTTTAGGCAAGCAGCGAGTCGAAATTCGTCTTGCCGAACCGTGATATTGCGCCGCTGCAATTGCCTCGCTTCTATTTTTAGGGTATCCAAAAATTTAAAATTCGGCGTGCGGCCAAAACAAAGTTGGCAGGCCTTTCGCAAAAACTGTTGTTCAATAACGCAATGATGGGCTACGAGCACCGAATGCTCTGCTGCGCGCAAAAAGTTAATTAAGACATCTTGTAAATCTTCGCCAGCGACTAAGTGTTGATTGTGAATGCCGTGAATAGTCGCACTTTGGCCAACACCTGCTGGATTTTCACTTGTCGGTATGCGGATAACTTGATAATTGGTACTCGCCAAATCCATAGTTCGCTTGCGCATCATTATCCAGCCGATACTGATAATCTGGTGTTTTTGGGGATCAAGCCCAGTGGTTTCAAGATCGACCAGCATAAACGGGCAATCGGCCAAAGAGGTTTGCTTGGATGGTTTTTGGCCTTGTTCATACTGGATGATTGGTTGTTGTAATGGCGTCGGACGGCTGAACCAGTTCCACATCTCAGACTTCCCGGCAATAGCGCAGTTGCAGCACTTTTTGTTCTTGGACAATCACTGCAAAAGCGTCTTTTAGCTGATGGCGTCGCATTAAATCGAGGCCCGCCGGATCGAGTAGGTTTGACACCGTCGCATGCTGGGTTAATGCTTCGCCTTGAATTTGCCAACGTAGTTCGGCCAAAATTTCGTAAGCAGCAAGCAAGTCTTGAGCCTGTCTTGGGCTTAACACGTGTTGCTGTTTGAGCATTTCCAAGCGTTCGCGAGTGCTGACGGCAGTGATACCGTGCGCTAACGCATGCACACGCATTAAGTCATTGATTAAACTTGAACCGCGCTTTTTCAAATCAAGTCCACGGCGATGTTGGCCATCGTGCTCTAGTAAAAAATGCTTAAAAAAGCCGAGTGGAGGTTGATGGGACAAGGCATTTTTTGCCAGATGGTATAAAAACAGTGCTTGATTAGGCGTTCGCGCCAAAATGTCTTGCTGCAAAGCATTAAATAACCCCTGGCTGCCAGCAACCAAGCGACAATCAAAATAAATGCTACTGTCCAGCAAGGCTTGGGGATCTGGGGTATTTAACATGCCGGCAAAGCGTTGCGACCAGCCTTTAAGACTAAGGCGAAGCTGCGGATTGGTGGCCATGACGTTGCCGGTGCACAAGCTTTGCCCTGAACTTGCTAGGCCCTCGCAGACTATCGCTGCAAATTGTTTAAAGTATTCACCAACCTCATCCACGGGTTCTTTTTCTAAGAGCAGCGCATTGTCTTGATCGGCCCCTGGTAGCATGTCTTGCCGAGCCTGTGAGCCAAAACAAACCCAAGTATAAATACAAGGCGCAGGGCCTAACTCTTGCTCTGCAAGCCGGATCCAACTTTGGCTAAGGGCATCATAAATCCCAGATAAAATTCGGCTCACTTCAGCCACCGGCATGTGTTGTTTGAAAAGCTGCGCGATCAGTTGCCGAATAGGCTCTTGGCAAGCGGCTAAACCGTCACGACTATGTTGACGATGAATGTGACTGATCACAAACAACGGGTGTTCTTGGCTACTACGAATTAAATCGCTGGTGCTGATGATGCCAACAATCTTGTTGTGCATTTCCACTGGCAGATGGTGAATGTTGTGCTGACTCATCAGCTGCATCGCTTCAAAAGCGAAGTGGTCATGACCGATGCGAAAGGGGCGGGGAGTCATGACCTGACTCAATGGCAATTGCGGATCTAGGCCCTTTGCCAACACCCGACAACGCAAATCTCGGTCAGTAATGATGCCGACCAATTCGTCATTTTGTTCCACCAATAAACTCGAGACGCGTTCTTGCGTCATTAACAGCGCAGCCGCTTGAATAGAAGCGCTTGGGAGAATTGAAACTTTCCGTCCACTACAAATATCTTCTACGCGAAGTGCGGTAGTCTGACTGGTTTGATGTAAATGCAAACTGCGGCTCAATGATCGCTGGAAGAACAAATCAAAGTTTTTATATTGGCGCCTTAGCTCTTGAAAATGCGCATCGGCCAAGCTGTAGATGAGTCCTTCTTCTTGGCATCGTAGGCGAGCCTTTAAATCATCAGCTGTAAGGATCTGTGCGTACCCCCAAAAATCGCCACTTTGTAGAGGATGTAACTGTTGTTGGTCATCGCTGAAAAATAGACCGGTACGAACTAGCACCAAATTATTGGCAAAGCCAATCTGTTCGTTATGACTGACATAATAAACCGTCAAATTTGCTGCAACTTGTTGTTGTTCAAAAGCGGGCAGCTGGGAAAAGGGCGGAATACTCTGGAGAAACTGCACTACTTCCGTTACATGCATATACCCTTACTCCTTGAAGATGCGGGGTTGTTACCTTCACTCGTTCGCCTAACTCACATAGCTAACTATGCTAAAGCGGTATCTCTCACGCAGCGGTTGCCCGGATCTTGGGTATAACCCTGCCTTGGGCAAAGCAAAAGGGCGTATTGCTACGCCCTGATTTGATGGTTCTTGTTAGTGGTGAGTTGCGGCACCAGAACCTTTTGGATAACGAATACTTTCAACGATTTCTTGTACGTCTTGTGGAACTTCTTTAGTGACTTTGCTAACAAAGAATGCCACGACAAAGTTCACTACCATGCCCACGGTACCAATTCCTTCTGGCGAAATCCCTAACCACCAGTTTGCTGGAATGTTCGCAGCCATTGGGGTGATAAAGATCCCTTTGAAGTAGATGATGTAACCGATGGTGAAGACCATGCCGGCCAGCATCCCAGCGATTGCCCCTTCTTTGTTCATCTTCTTGTAGAAAATACCCAAGATGATGGCAGGGAAGAAGCTCGCTGCAGCCAAGCCGAAGGCGAATGCGACGACCTCGGCAACGAAGCCAGGTGGGTTAATTCCCAAGTAACCAGCCACACAAATGGCCACTGCTGCAGCGCCACGAGCATAACGAAGCTCAGCTTTGTCCGTGATGTTTGGCATCAGGTTACGTTTTAACAAGTCGTGACTTATTGAGGTTGAGATCACCAGTAACAAGCCTGCGGCAGTGGATAATGCTGCGGCAATAGCGCCTGCGGCAACCAATGCAATCACCCAATCAGGTAACTTGGCGATTTCAGGGTTTGCCAGCACCATAATGTCGCGGTCGATAGTCATCTCATTGCGTGCATCGCCTGAGTAGAACATCCGGCCGTCGCCATTTTTATCTTCGTGCTTGATAAGACCTGTTTTTTCCCAGTTTTTAATCCAAGTTGGCGCTTCGCTGACCAGCGTGCCTTGATGATCGGCACCGTTGATGGTGTTAATCATGTTGTAACGGGCAAAACCGGCGATAGCAGGGGCTGTAGTGTACAAGAACATGATGAAAATTAGTGCCCAACCAGCAGAAATCCGCGCATCGCGAACTCTTGGTACTGTGAAGAAACGCACGATTACGTGCGGTAAACCGGCAGTACCAACCATCAACGCGGCAGTAATTGCAAACACATCGGCCATTGATTTAGTGCCGTTGGTGTACTCCGCAAAACCGAGCTCTTTCGATAAGCCATCGAGTTTATCTAGCAAGCTCACGTCAGTGCCTTCGATAGTGCTGCCAAAACCAAGTTGAGGAATTGGGTTACCAGTCACCATTAATGAAATGAAAATTGCTGGTACTAAATACGCGAAAATTAACACGCAATATTGTGCAACTTGAGTGTAGGTAATGCCTTTCATGCCACCTAATACAGCGTAGAAAAACACTACAGCCATACCAACGATAACACCTGTGGTAATATCGACTTCAAGGAAGCGTGAAAATACCACACCAACGCCGCGCATTTGACCAGCAACATAAACAAACGACACTAAAATAGCGCAGACCACAGCAACAGTCCGAGCAGTTTGCGAGTAATAACGGTCACCGATAAAATCTGGCACGGTAAATTTGCCAAATTTCCGTAAGTACGGGGCAAGGCAAAGTGCGAGTAATACATAACCACCAGTCCAGCCCATCAAGTAAACTGAACCGTCATAACCCATAAATGAAATCAAGCCAGCCATCGAGATAAACGAGGCTGCTGACATCCAGTCGGCTGCAGTAGCCATACCATTTGCAAGTGGCGATACCCCACCGCCTGCAACGTAGAATTCTTGTGTTGAACCAGCGCGAGCCCAGATGGCAATGCCGATATATAAGGCAAAGGTCAGGCCAACGATGATATAGGTGAGCATTTGTAAATCCATCGTTGACTCCTTAGTCTTCTTGCACGTTGTACTTTTGATCCAGCTGATTCATCTTGAACACGTAGACGAAAATCAGCAGAACGAAAGTGTAAATTGAACCCTGTTGTGCAAACCAGAAACCCAGTTTGAACCCGAAAAATTGAATGTCGTTTAGTTGATGCACAAACAAAATGCCAGCGCCAAAAGACACTAGAAACCAAACGGCAAGTAGCTTGAGCATTAAACTGACGTTTTCACGCCAGTAGGCTTGCGCCTGCTCTTTGTTTTGAAATGCCATCGTCACTCTCCTCGTTAATTTTTGTTGTTGGTCGATATCAAGTTATATTGCAAAGACCCTGCATTTCTACAATAGCGCTTCTATGTCAATCGACCAGCCCGACTTTAGTCGAAGCCCAAAGCATTAGCATTGAATTGCGCTCTGACATCTGATTGACTTCAGTGTGAGATTGTTCAAGACTTGGCCTAGCATCATCAGCCATTTCTGCGCTTTCTTGCTGATTTTTAACAATTTTAAAGGCGGGGAATGCCGTGACAGCTTGGTTTATCGTTGTTTTAGCTTTTGTCTATATCATTGGGTTATTTGGTATTGCCAATTGGGGGGAACGCCATGCCAGTGACCGTATGCTACAAAAGTATGGGGGGGCGATTTATAGTCTTGCGTTGGCTGTGTATTGCACATCATGGACTTATTATGGTGCTGTGGGCAGCGCGGTTAATAGCGGCTGGGACTATGTGCCGATTTATCTTGGGCCAATTCTTCTTTACCTTTTCGCATATAAATTGTTGTTTAAGATGCTTTTTGTTGCCAAAAAACATAACGTCACTTCAATAACTGACTTTATCAGTGCGCGTTATGGCAAGCGGCAATGGATAGCAGCCCTGACCGCCATGCTGTGTTTAATTGTGGTTGTACCTTACATCGCTTTGCAATTAAAGGCGGTGGCAAATTCCTATGAAGTATTACTAAAAATTCCAGCACAAGAAACGGTCGTTTGGTGGCGAGATACTGCTCTTTGGAGCGCGCTTGCTATGTCCGTATTTGCGATTTTATTCGGCACTCGCAAACTGATGTTAACTGAGCAAAAACGCGGTGTGATGCTTGCTGTTGCTTTCGAATCTTTAGTTAAATTGAGCGCTTTATTAATACTGGCTTTTGCGGTTATTTGGTTGGTGCTGGATAACCCTGCAAACATGTGGCAGCAATTTCAGCAGCATAGTGTCAATTCGCACCAGCAAAGTGGTTTTTTAACCCTAGAATTCTGGACGAAAACCTTACTTGCGATGTGTGCAGTTTTTTTGCTACCGCGGCAATTTCACGTGACTTTTGTCGAAAATGTGCGAGCTGCGCATTTGCAGCTTGCTCGCCGATGGTTCGTTGGTTACCTAGTTTTGGTGACATTAGTAGTAATTCCAATTGCAGTCGTGGGCATGCAACTTTTTCCTGAGCAATCCCGCTACGCTGATAGTTTTGTCCTGCTTATTCCGGCAAGCCAAGAATGGCAGGCCATCAGTGCTTTTGTATTTATTGGCGGTTTTTCCGCTGCGACTTCGATGATTATCATCGCAACGATAGCGCTTGGTATCATGATTAGTAACGATGTGGTTATGCCCGCCATCTTGCGTCGTCAGCCAGTGCAAGAATTGGCTTCAGACTATAGTGTATTGATACTGCGGGTTCGTCGTCTGATGATCGTGGTGGTGATGGCACTGTCTTATGGCTATTACATGCTGTTTGCCCGCAATTATGATCTAGCCGAGACTGGCTTGTTGGCTTTTGCCCTTGCTATTCAGCTAGCGCCAGCCGTGATCGGAGGGTTGTACTGGCGTCGTGGTCATGCGTTTGGCGTTTATGTTGGTGTCGGTATTGGCCTTGCACTTTGGTTCTATTGTCTTATGTTGCCGCAACTGGTTAGCGCAGGTGTGTTAGGTCAAACTATTTTGGAGCAAGGGGCGTTTGGTTTAAATTGGTTACGCCCAACAGCATTATTTGGCATGACTCTCGACCCGCTCAGCCATGGTGTTTTTTGGTCTTTGGGGCTCAACATCTTTTGTTATGTTACAGTGAGTTTATGGACGCCTGCCAAGTTACAAGACCGTCTGCAAGCTGTCGCTTTTGTCAAACCAAACTTACCACTACAGGATGATGATAAATTACTAAAGCGCCGACACATTACCGGTGGTGATTTGCAGATTTTGCTCGAACGTTTTGTTGGTGTTAATCGAGCTGCTGAATCAATCAGAGAGTTCAGCGTTCGTGAGTCGCAGCCATTTCTGGCTGATGACGCACCGCCTTCTGCCTTGGTTCGTCATGTCGAACGAGAGCTGGCGGGTGTTATCGGTGCCTCGAGTGCCTCCGCTATGGTGAATGCCGTACTCGATGGTCGGGAGTTGGCCTTTGAAGATGTCGTTACATTATTTGATGACACGCGCCAAGCTATTCAATTTTCAAGAAAAATTCTGTTTTCAACGCTAGAGAATTTAAGTCAAGGCGTCAGCGTGGTTGACCGAGATTTGCAGTTGGTCGCGTGGAATAAAAAATACTTGGAGATGTTCGACTACCCTGAAGGCATGATTAGGATTGGCCGAAATGTTGCTGAAATCGTTCGGTTTAATGCCGAACGCGGATTATGCGGTCCGGGCGATCCTGATGAGCATGTGCAAAAGCGGATTTGGCATTTACAGCATGGTCGCGCCCATGTTTTTCAACGAGTTCGCCAAGATGGTACTGTGATAGAAATTCGAGGGAATCCAATTCCCGGTGGTGGCTTTGTCACCAGTTTTACCGATATCACGGAACACGTGAAGGCAGTGCAGCAACTGGCTGCGGCCAAAGATCATTTGGAAGCAAGAGTCTCTGAACGCACTCTGCAAATTAGTCAAATGAATACGGAACTGCTGTCGGAGGTGGAGTTACGCCGCAACACCGAACAAGACTTACTCAAAGCAAAAGCGGAAGCCGAACACGCGAATGCTTCTAAAACTCGATTTTTGGCATTAGCGAGCCATGATATTTTGCAACCGTTAAACGCGGCTCGACTGTTTACTGCTGCGTTGGCAAATCAACCTCTTAATGAGGCTGGAACGCAAATGATCGGACAATTGGAAAATTCACTTAAAGCAACCGAAGATCTGATTGCTACCTTATTAGATATTGCCAAGCTTGATGAAGGTAAAATTGAACCTGCAACTGAACCAGTTGATTTGTCTGCAATGCTTAAACAACTGTTTGAAGAATTCAGTTTGGTGGCAGCGAACAAGCATCTAGCGCTGCGGTTAAGATCTGGGCATTTTCTAGTACAAAGCCATGCCACGTACTTACGTCGAATTGTGCAAAATATTTTATCCAATGCCATCAAATATACGCCAAGTGGAAAAGTGCTGATGGGGTGTAGACGTCAAGGCGCAAAACTTTGGATTGAAGTCTGGGATACCGGGCCAGGTATTGCAGCTGCTGAACTTGAGCGTATTTTTGATGATTTCTTTCGCGTGGATGCCACATCGCGTGGTCAACAGGGGGTCGGGCTTGGTCTTGGCGTCGTAGATCGAATGGCTAAAAGCTTAGGACATCAAATTGAGGTGCACTCAGTGGTCGGTAAAGGAAGTTGTTTTCGGGTGGCGGTGCCTTTGATATCGACGAATTCGCAGCCAGCAGCCAGTTTTGCTGAGCAAGTTCCGATGAGCTTTCAACATTCAGGGTATCAGCTGTTATGCGTGGATGATGACGAAACGAATTTATCAGCCCTTTCCACATTGCTCGGGCAATGGCAGCTTGGGCATGTAGCTGTGTGTAATGGCGAGGTGCAGGTTAAAGAGTTTATGACTAAAAAACAGCAACCTGACTTAGTTATAATCGACTATCAACTAGGACATGGCATTGATGGTATTCAATTGTATCGGCAGATGTTAGAGTCTTGGCAGAATGTACCTGGCGTGTTAGTTTCGGCAGCTCCAGAGCCAGACTTGCCAGCAAAAGCGAAAGCTGCTGGTATGCTATTTTTGGCCAAGCCAATTAAACCTGCAGCACTTCGAGCCGCGTTGAATTTTCTAAAAATTGTCGCAAAGCACTAAAGCGTTTTAGTTTCATAGGGAGTTTCCATGCGTGCGCAGTTAGAACATCGTTTTTTCTTATTTTTATTAACTTTAGTCACCATTGGTTTTGGTTTTGTTCTACAGCCCTTTGTTGGCGCCATTTTTTGGGCTTGTGCATTAACAGTAATTTTTTATCCGTTATATCAATGGCTTTTACAGAAAATGCCTGAGCGAAAAAATACCGCATCTTTGCTTACGCTGATATCGCTTGTGCTGATTGTGGTGCTGCCATTACTTGCTATCGGCGCATCATTTGTGGCCGAGGGTGTCGCTTTTTATGCGCGAGTTCAGTCGGGTGAGTTAAACCCCGCGTCAGCTATTGATGCCGTAAAAGAAGGATTTCCGGGCATTATTCAATCTATGCAAAACTTGGGCATTGATACTGATAACCTCAAGCAAAAAATTGCTGAAGGCGCAGTGAGTTTATCAAGGTTGCTTGCGACATCGACGTTGGCGGTAGGTCAAGATTTTGCTGGATTGTTCATGAATATTGTCATGATGTTATATCTCGCTTTTTTCTTATTACGTGATGGCCATACCTTGGTAGAATTGTTAATTAAAGCACTGCCACTTGGGGATGCCCGTGAGCGCATGTTATTAGCCAAGTTTGCGGAAGTGACTCGTGCTACCGTTAAAGGCAATCTGGTGGTCGCCGTGGTGCAAGGGGCCTTAGGTGGTTTTATCTTCTGGATTTTAGACTTACCAGCCCCAGTCTTGTGGGGCGTGGTGATGACATTTTTAAGCTTGTTACCCGCAATTGGTGCTGCGTTGGTCTGGGCTCCTGTTGCTTTATATTTATTTGCTACTGGCCAAACAGTTCCCGGTACTATATTGCTTGTCTATGGCGCGACTGTTATCGGTCTTGCCGATAACGTGCTGCGCCCGATTTTAGTGGGCCGTGATACCAAATTGCCTGATTACTTGGTGTTGTTCTCAACCTTAGGTGGGATTAGTTTGTTAGGCATCAATGGTTTTGTATTGGGGCCGCTGATTGCCGCATTATTTTTAGCGTTTTGGCAAATATTTATGACCGAATTTAATCATGCAGAATCTACAGAGGTTGCCGATAAGCAGTCTCTGTGAGAGTTGAGATTAAGCTTTGCTTACCGGCTAGTTGGGTCTTGGTTACATTTCTTGTGACAAGATGGGAGTTAGACGTTCGTTTTTAGAAATTCGCCTTACTTCAGGGGGAGTAAGGCGAAACTTGGGGCATCGCAAGTGTGTTTTAATACGCATCTTTACAATAAACAACGCTTACGTGGTTGTTTGGGCAAATTTAAAAAGCACTATCTTCGGCTTTTCGGGCTAGATCACGGTCTGCCGGTGTTTCAAGTTGTAAGCGCTGCGCTTGAATCACCACTTGGGTGCGATTAGTCACCCCTAACTTACGGAAAATAGCTGTCATATGCGCTTTGACCGTCGCCTCTGAGATATTTAAATCATAAGCAATTTGCTTGTTAAGCCAACCTTCTGTTAAGTAATACAACACTTTATATTGTTGATTCGTGAGTTGTGCGACTTTTTCGGCAAGATCTAAATCTTCATTATGGGTCTGGCTTGGTTTCAGTAAATGTTGATACTTTTCAGGTAACCAAATATCGCCAGCCATTACTGCATTTAATGCTTTGCCAATTTCTACAGGATGCGCTGACTTTGGCACATAAGCGGATGCGCCAAAAGACATCACTCTGCGGATAACATCGGTATCATCACTGGCGGAAATAACCACAATTGGTAAAGTTGGATGGTTTTTACGTAATTGAATAAGTCCCAGAAAACCGCAATTCCCAGGCATATGCAAATCAAGTAATAGTAAATCTGTGTCGGGATGTTGTTCTAAAGCCTGGCAAGTTGCTTCAAAACAATCGGTCTCAATTGTCGCTTTAGTAATAAAGGTATTGCTAATGGCGTTGATTAACGCGTTTCGAAATAACGGATGATCGTCTGCAACAATTAGTTTTGCCATCAGGATGCTCCCGGTTGTAATTGTCAATCAGGTCGGCATGCCTGACATTTTATTATGGTTAAGCATAAGCATGACTAGCGCGGATGTCTACGAATGATACAAGGTAAAAGAGATCATAAGCTGTTGACCAACTTATGATCTCTTAGAACTATTACTTGTTTAAGCGATGATTGATCAAGTGCTCGACCACGGATGGATCCGCTAAAGTTGAGATATCGCCTAATGAATCATGTTCATTGGCTGCAATTTTACGCAAAATTCGCCGCATAATTTTGCCTGAGCGGGTTTTGGGTAAACCTGGCGCCCATTGAATCAAATCTGGCGAGGCGATAGGGGAGATCTCACGACGCACCCAATCACGCACGGCTTTGGTTAATTCTTCACTTGGTTCAACGCCTACACGAGGTGCAATAAACACATAGATGCCTTGACCTTTAAGGTCATGCGGATAACCTACTACCGCGGCTTCAGCAATAGCTTCGTGTGCAACCAGACAACTTTCAATTTCTGCGGTGCCTAGGCGGTGGCCTGAGACGTTAAGTACGTCATCAACTCGACCGGTCAGCCAGTAATAACCATCTTCATCACGTTTAGCACCATCACCGGTGAAATACATGCCTTTATAAGTAGAAAAATACGTTTGTTCGAAACGGTCGTGATCGCCATACACTGAGCGCATTTGGCCTGGCCAGCTATCCAGCAGAACTAAATTGCCTTCGCAGGTACCAGATAAAAGATTGCCTTCGTTATCAACAATCGCAGGCTGCACGCCAAAGAAAGGTCTGGTTGCAGAACCAGGTTTTAAATCGGTAGCGCCAGGAAGTGGTGTAATTAATACACCACCAGTTTCGGTTTGCCACCAAGTATCGACGATTGGGCAATTGTTTTTACCCACTTGTTGATGATACCAGTGCCACGCTTCAGGGTTGATTGGTTCGCCAACACTTCCTAATACTTGCAATGACGCAAGAGAGGCCCCTTCAACAGGTGCAGTGCCATGAGCCATTAACGCGCGGATCGCAGTTGGCGCGGTATAAAGAATATTTACTTTATATTTGTCGACGATTTGGGCGATGCGTTTAACACTCGGATAGGTTGGAACACCTTCAAACATCACGCTAGTGGCGCCGTTGGCAAGTGGTCCATACACTATATAAGTATGGCCGGTAACCCAACCCACATCCGCAGCACACCAGTAGATATCGCCGGGATGATAATCGAAGACAAATTGATGGGTCATCGACGCCCACACCATATAACCACCGGTGGTATGCAGCACACCTTTAGGTTTGCCGGTAGAGCCCGAGGTATAAAGTATAAATAGTGGATCTTCAGCGCTCATCTCGGTGGGTTCGCAAGTTTTTGGCTGAGTTGCCAATAACTCGTGATACCAAACATCGCGACCTGCATGCTCATCAATATTTTGACCGACGTGTTTAACCACAATCACATGCTTGACAGGATTGTCCTTCCCTAAATGAGCGAGCGCTTGGTCGGTGTTATCTTTTAAGGCAGTCATCCGTGCGCCACGCAGTGCTTGGTCAGCCGTAATCACCAATTTTGAATCACAATCAACAATTCGACTCCCTAACGCATCAGGTGAGAAACCAGCAAAAACGACCGAGTGGATTGCGCCAATCCGCGCACATGCTAATAAAGCAACAGCAGCTTCAGGGATCATTGGTAAATAGACAGTGACACGGTCACCTTTACCAATACCAAGTGATTTCATGCCGTTGGCCAACTGACAAACTTCATCATAAAGCGCTTGATAAGTGACGGCTTTTTGCGTACCAGGTTCATCGCCTTCCCAATAGTAAGCGACTTGATCAGCCTTTTCAGGTAAATGACGGTCTAAACAGTTATAGCTGGCGTTAAGTGTGCCATCGCTAAACCAGTTCACATGCACATTGCCGAGTTCAAAACTGGTATCTTTCACCTGAGTGAAATTTTTAAACCAGCTAAGACGTTTGCCATGTTCAGCCCAAAAAACTTCGGGTTCAGTCACAGATTGCTGGTACATGGCTAAATATGCTTCGTTGGTTAGCCAAGTTCTGGTTTTTGCTTGTGCTGGTACTGGATATACGGATTGTTGTTGAGTCATAAATCGTCTTCCCCGTTGGCGCATTAAGCGCGCTAATTTCTCTGACTCCTTTCTACCGAAACAACGAGGTTCGGCAAATTAGACATTAGTCTAGACCTTGGTCGAGCTTCGACTAAAGGCTAATTGAGGCATTCGTTATGTTGTACCACATTCTATGTGGCAAATAACCTTACAACGATAAACGACAAGGCGAACGGAGCACAATTATGCAACAAGTTAAAACAGGTTTAACCAAACTCTCGGTTCTAGTATTGGCTGTATTGTTTTCTCAATCTGCTTCCGCAGGTTTTAAAATGGGCGACACTACTGAAATTGGCTTTGGCGGCTACGTCAAACTTGATGCCATGTGGACCGATACTTCCGATGGTCAAATTGCTACGGGCATTGGGCGCGACTTTTATGTTCCATCATTAACCCCAGTTGGTGGCGTCAGTGAAGCAGCTACTTGGGATATGCATGCCCGCCAATCTCGTTTCTTTTTTACTAGTGACACCATGCTAGAAAATGGTAAAAAAATTACCGGTCGATTTGAATTTGACATGATGGCTACAACTATTGGCGATCAACGCATCAGCAATGGCTTTGCGCCTGAAATCCGTCATGCCTTTATGACCTATGATGGTTGGACTGTTGGTCAAACTTGGTCAACCTTCATGGACGTGAATGCGTTACCAGATAGTCTAGATTTCGTAGGGACTACGGACGGCACTATTTTCGTTCGCCAAGCACAAGTTCGATACACCTCAGGTGGCTTTCAAGTTTCTTTAGAAAATCCAGAAACGACGGTGACCCCATTTAATGGTGGCACAAGGATTGTGACCGATGACAATTCACTTCCAGATGTTGTCGCTCGTTATAACCATACTGCAGATTGGGGGGGGTTAACTGTTTCAGCTCTTGTACGCGAACTTGCTTATCAGAATGGCGCAATTGATGATTCCACAAATGGTTACGGGTTGTCCTTTAGCGGCAAATATAATATCTCTAAAACGGATGATTTACGTTTTGTAGTTAACTACGGCAAAGGATTGGGACGCTATTTAAGCTTGAATACCTCAAACGATGCCGTACTGACGAATAGCAATAAACTAGAAGCAATAAAGAGTGTCGGTTATTCACTTGCCTACAAACATGCTTGGAATGACAAACTGCGTTCAAGTATCTTCTATTCTGCCCAGACTATCGATAACCCTATTGCATACACTGGTACAGCTCAAACTGAATCGACATCTAGCTACAGCGCGAATTTGATTTATCAATTAGCCAGTAAGCTATCGGTGGGTGTAGAAGTTCGCCATGCAACGAGGGCTTTAGAATCTGATTTGGACGGAGACTTGAATCGTCTGCAGTTTTCAGCGAAATACGATTTCTAATATGAGAGATGAGAGACCCAGCGTGTGATCTGGTGTCTCTCAATTTTCGTACGTAAACACACTTTATAGCTAATTGTTATTTATAGAGTGTGTCGTATGTTAACCATTGAACATTTGCGGTTTAAGAAAATCGATAAGCTATTTATTCACGCGATAGATATGTGTGTATATCTGGCAGAAGTACAAGTTTCTGGTCAGCGAACTTATATAAGGAATAACGCTGGGCAGATTGCTCGCTTTAGTAGTCGCGGCGAAATATTAGATAAATTTGACGATTTAGCAGTTTTAGAGGCATGGTTAGTTCATCGCTCAGCATATGATGAAATGATTGGCGGTCCAACAAAAACGGAAAACGAGCTTTTGTTAAAGCTATTTTAAGTGTCTCGTTTTATTTTTGTACGAAATGCTGGTAAAAACCGCAGTTAGTTGAAGATCATTAAATTCTTGCTTGCACACCAAGAAAAACTCCCTATAATGCGCCCCATGCCGACGGGGTGGTGCGAAAGCAAAACACCGGGTGAGTTTGAAGAAAGTGAAAATGGTCGATAAAAAGACGCTTGACACGAACTGGAAACTGACTAAAATGGCAGCCTCGCAACGACGTAGGGTCGAATGACCTGAATGTAGTTGTTGGGTAGATAGGTTAAGCAGATAAGTTTGTTTAAATAATAAATTTCTCTG
>JAYSCP010000030.1:0-36242 GCA_041914845.1 Alteromonadaceae bacterium | reverse complement strand
CCGGGCCCGGCCGCGGGCCCCTGTCCCCCCCGTGGTTATATCCCCCCCATCCCCCCCCCCGCCCCCCCCACCCCCACCCCCCCCCCCCCCCCACGACTCTGACCCCATTGATCTGATCCAGCGTCTCACCTCGTATATTGACGCACGCCTTCGAACAAGACATCAGCCATGACCAAGCCCACGCTTAATCCGCCAGCACTCACTTTATTTTATGATGGCTTTTGCCCGCTATGTGTGAACGAAATGGCGACGCTAACCAAACTCGACCGCTCGGGCAATTTGCAGCTTGTTGATATTCAAAACGCTGATTTAATGCAGAATTTTCCGCAGATTGACATCGAAAGTGCCGGTAGAATTTTGACCGGACAAACCGCCAGTGGCCAGTTAGTGCTGGGTTTAGATGCCACCCATGCAGCATGGCGCGCCGTCGGCAAAGGCCATCGTACGGCCTGGTTACGCTGGCCAGTCATTCGTTTTTTGGCCGACAAAGCCTATTTATGGTTCGCCGCCAATCGCTACCGTGTATCCTATTGGTTAACCGGCAAAAGCCGGTTAGATAACTGCAGCAGTGGTTACTGCGGAAATCAACGGGGTCAGAGTCGTTGAAACTCAAATTTTGTTTCAACGACTCTGACCCCATTGATTACCTTTATAAGGGGGTGTCGATGGATCAGTTTGTTGCCGCTATTTTTTATTTATTTATCATTGGCTTATTTGGTACCATCGCCGCATTGCCGGTATGGTTATTGTGGCTTGCCTTGCACCAACAATGGCCGTCGACCATTCCTGCCGTAAATATGAAAGCCTTGGTGGTGTCGGCACTTATCGCTTTGTTGATGTTGTGGTTAACTGGTTTAGATACGACGCCGTCACCAGTGGATTTGCTGGGGTATTTTATTTTGCTGACCAGCGGCGCCGCACTTGCAGCACTCGCTGGCTTAATTCTGTATCAACGCACGAATCACTAGCCACGCAGATGCTGATTAAAAAACGCCATAGTACGCTGCCACGCTAAATCCGCGGCAGCTTTATCAAACCGTGGTGTAGTGTCGTTGTTAAAACCATGCTCGACATTCGGATAGATAAAAGACTCAGCCTTGACGCCCGCGGCTTTGAGCGCAGCATCATAGGCAGCGGCGCCTGCGTTAATGCGTTCGTCATTGCCGGCATAATGGATCAGTAATGGCGCTTTAATCGCCGGCACATCGGCTAATTCCGCCTGACGACCATAAAAAGGCACTGCCGCCGCAAGTTCGGGTAATTGCGTGGCTAAATAATTGGCGATACCGCCGCCATAACAAAAACCAACAACACCGACTTTGCCATTCCCATCAGCGAATGTTGCTAACACTTTGGCAGCATTGACGAAATCTTGTTTAGTTTTGACTGGATCTAGCCCTTTAAACAACTCGCGCGCTTTGTCTTCATCGCCTGGATAACCACCCAAGGTAAACAAGGCATCAGGCGCAAAAGCGATAAAATTATCCAGCGCAATGCGACGGGTAATATCTTCGATATGTGGATTTAAGCCACGATTTTCATGCACCACCAACACTAAGGGTAACGGCCCTTTTGCACCCGCTGGTTTCACCAAATAGCCGCGCATTTTACCGTTGCCGCCCGGTGATGGATATTCGACATAACTTGCTTCTAGCCGCGCATCTGTTGGTGCTATTTGTTGGGCTTGCACGAAATTAGGCGTCAGCGCTTCTAAAATTGCCACCGCCGACATGCCTGCCACGGTATAACGCGCGGCACCACTCAAGAAATCACGGCGGCTAATGTCACCATGTACATACTGATCAAACAATTTAAGCGTTTGTGGATGAAAATCCTGAGCGGTTTTATTTGTCATGCGAAGGTCCTGCAATAGTTAAAGGCCATAAAAACTCTACGCAACAAAGAGTTGAGTCAAAATCGGTGTTTTAGAGTGTACGTGGCAATTACTATGGCAGATCTATCGACATTTGCGCGCGATGCTAGTCGCAGCGGTATAGCAGTTTACCGAACTTCGATACCTGCAATGGCGAGGTATCGAAGTGGTTTATCGCAAAAAGGTGAAAAATCAGCGTGAAAAATTACAGCTGCGATTGCAAGTAATTTGGCAGACCTAACAATTTAATATGACGCAATTGCTGTTCTAACCAATGCGCATGGTCGTTCTCGGTATCGTCCAGCAAAGTTTGCAGCATAGAACGCGTGACGTAATCTTGCTCGGCTTCACATAACGCCATAGTTTTCTTCAGTAAAGCACCAACCTGGTACTCCACGTTTAAATCATTTTGCAGCATGGTAGGCACATCATGACCAACTTGAATTGGGTCACGAGTCACCATATTGGGTGTGCCTTCCAAAAACAAAATACGTTCGATGATGGCCGACGCATGGGCTTTTTCGTCAGTCACTTCATGATCGATACGTTCATAAAGTTTTTCTAAGCCCCAATCTAAATACATCCGAGAATGGATAAAGTACTGATCCATCGCCGTTAATTCATTCGCCAACAACAGATTTAATGCATCAATAATGCTTTGTTTGCCTCGCATGTCGCGGCTCCTTATCCAATTTTGCTTTGTAAATAGTTTTCAATGCCCATAGCACCAATTTGGTACTGCTGCGCGTTGATCCAATCGATGTGCTCTTCTTCATGTTCAAGAATTTCTAGCACGATTTCGCGGCTGACAAAATCTTGTTGTTGTTCGCAAAGCGCGATGGCACTGCGCAGTAAAGGGATTTGTTCTTGTTGGAACTCTAAATCACAGCCCAACATTTCAACGGTATCTTCACCAATGCGCAAGCGGCCTAGCGCTTGTAAATTCGGTAAACCTTCTAAAAATAAGATCCGTTCAATTAATGCATCCGCTTGTTTCATGTCCAAAATTGACTTTTTGTAGCACACTGAATTGAGCTCTTGCAGGCCCCAATTTTTATAAATGCGTGCGTGCAAAAAATATTGGTTAATCGACGTCAATTCCGAAGTCAGTACTTCGTTGAGCATACTTAAAACCGCTGCATCACCTTTCATTGTTCAGTCCTCATCAGCGCACTGTACTTTACAGCGCAGAGTCAATTCCGAAACCTCGGGAGCGAGGTTGTTCAACATTGGCTCGATTGTAGCCACAATTCTCCAGTGACGCGAGCTTTTCCATAAAGAAAAAACCAACAAAATCATACACATGCAATTAAGAATGCTTCGTATTAAGTCCTGATTTCTTGTTGGGCCTTTAACTTGCTGAATTTTAAAAATTTAGCTGACGGTGGCAAAACCGTCAGCCTTTCATCAAACCTAGCTGTCGATGGCGCAGTTACAGACTGCGCGCCCGTTTAAATTCCAACAACGCCAAAGCAAGCAAAATAAGCGAAGTCACAAGTAACACCGCAGAAATGCTGCGATCAGCCATAAACCATAACTGTTCAAACTGCGCTGGCTCCGCACCCACCCGCTGAATGAGCTGACTTTGTTGCGACATCGCGCCAAACACCGCAGCAAATAACAGATGCTCAGCGGCATAACAATATTTTGACCAGCGTTGCCAACTTAATTGCGTTAGCCGGTACAGTGAAAAACCCGTAGAAATAATCGCAAGTCCCGTTAACACATAACGCCAAATTTCGCTTTCTGCGGTGAGCTGCACCGGCAAATTGGCTTGCGCTTCAGTCGACATCCAGAACGGCGTCCATAACAGCAACAGTAAAAATGCATCGCTGGCTAAATCGGTGATGGTGTCGGAAAGCCGAATACGAGCCCGTGGAAACTTTGGTAAATCAGCCACTTGCCAACGACGTTGCCGCCATTTAACGGTCCAGCCCGCATGCGCTGCGCCGTAAAAAATGGCCGTCACGACCAGCAACACGGTGGCGAATTGGTCGAAAAAGTTATAAGCCATCGAAATGAACAAACGTATTGGATTCAATGAATCAGCATGAATTAAGCCCGTCAGGCCTTTAAGTAACACCAACACCGCCACAACCGCGGCGCTATGCCATAACACACTGCGATAGAGCGGCATATCTTCAGCCGCGACCAGCGGTAAATCTGGCGCGTAACGCTGCGCCACATCAACCGGATGACCTTGTTGTTGCAACAACTGGCTAAGCTCGGATTCGGTTAACTCACTACCTTTTTCCTCGCGCACCGCATCGACTAAATCCAGTAAATTGGCGCGTAGCTCCCGGATAATATCCGTCTGTTTTTCTTCAGGAAGTTCGACGGTAATCGCGTCGAGATAACGTTCTAGTAATTCCATCTTGGTTGCTCCACTGATTCTATGCAAATTCGTGCTTGTGCAAAGCGCTGCTTGCGTAAACTTAGGCTTGGGCGATGAGCGCGGCCAAACTACCGTTTAGCTGCTGCCATTCTTGAGTTAATTGCCCAAGTAACTGCCCCCCCACCGCGGAAAGTTGGTAATACCGCCTGTCCCGCCCTTCCGCTTGTTGCCATTCACTATCCAACAATCCTTGCTCCGCTAAGCGTCGAACCAAGGGGTACAAAGTGCCTTCATCGATGTCGATACCGGCATCCAACAGCTGTTTACGCAGAGAATAGCCGTAGTGCGGTTGTTTCAGCGATGCCAAAACCGCCAGCACCAACACCCCTCGCCGTAATTCCAGCCGCAGCTTTTCTAAGCGTTCATCACTCATGCGGACTCCTGATTGAGATACTGTGCGACACATACTGTGCGACATACAGCACATACTATGCACGACACAGTAATATGGCAAGCAGAATTTGTGGTTTTTTTCGCCAGTGGTTTTTTGTTGGAGAAATCCAATTCGCCATGGGACAATCCCTATTATCAGTGAAAAGGAATATTTATGATGTTAAAACAGGCTTTCAACGCTATTGGTACAGCCTTCGGATTTGTGGTTTTAACCACAACAACGCCAGTATTTGCCAATGATTCGGCGAGTGCACTCACCACCCAAGGTATTGAGTTGCGCACAGTTGAGGGCATCGAATTGCGCAAAGAAGTACTGACAATAAGCAAAATTGCCCGGCAAAAACCAAAAACTGATGGCCATGGTTTACCGACCGACACTTACATTTTCCCAATTACAGTCAATTACGAATTCATTAATACCACCGAGTTTCCTATCAGCACTCTGGTCGCATTCCCGTTACCACTGCGGCAAACGACTGATGTTCCAGATTTAAGTGGACTACAACCTTTTATCGAAAATTTCACTGTGGCTGTGAATGATCAACCCAAAGCTTATCAAACCGAACATAAGGCGATTGCGGAAGGTAAAAATGTCACTGAGGTATTACAAAAACACCAGCTCGACTATGTCAATTTTGCCGGATTTAGCGGCTATGATATCGAAAATCCGAATTACCAAGTGTTTAAATTGCCGCTGGCAGCGCAACAAGAGTTAATTCAAGCAAACGCCGTCAATGACATGCTTTTTCCGAATTTCCAAATTAAAACCACTTATTTTTGGCAGCAGACTTTTCCTGCGCAGCAAGTGGTGACAATCAAGCATAGCTATGATTCCTCCCCTGGCTTTGCTTATAGTGTGAATGCAGAGGAATTGGCGAATACTGAAGAATGGGGCTGCGTCGATGATGCTCTTAAACACACATTAACCAAAAAACTCAAAGCGGAGCACCAAGCACTTCTTGTTTGGGACTATGTTGAATACATTCTGACGACTGCCAACAATTGGGATGGCGCAATCCAAAGTTTCGAGTTAATTATCGAGCGACCAACCGGGCACTATGTCAGCCTGTGCTGGCCGGGGAAAATTGAAAAAATTGCGCAGAATCGTTTTAGAATGACCGCAAAAGATTTTGTTCCAATGCAAGAACTTAGAGTTTTTTGGTATCACATAACTAAAGCAGACTAGTTAGTGTGAGTCAGCCAAGGGCTATCAAGGAATGAGTCGATGCAAGTCAAAATCTATGACGTGTTCTGTCACGAACACCATGCCGGGAATCCTTGTGGTGTTGTGCTTTTGCCGGCTTGGTTGGCGGATAGCGAATTATTAAAGATAAGCCAAAACATTGGGCAACCCGTAACGTCCTTTGTTATGCACTGTAATGACCAATATCACATTCGTTGGTTTTCCCTGACTGAGGAAATCAACCTTTGTGGTCATGGCAGCCTCGGTGCTGGCGCGGCGATTTTACAAGCGCAACAACTGTATGAAGTCATTCTTCACAGCAAATATGGTCAAATCCAGGTGGTCGCGCGAAATGATCGCTACCAAATCACGCTGCCAAGTTGGCGGTCGGAACAGCTAGATCTGCAGGTCGCTGATTTTATTCAACAGCTTGGCCTACAGCCACTAACTATGTTTGGGACTCGCGATCTCATTGTAGTTTTACCATCAGAAACTGACGTAGTTAATTTTCAACCAGTGGTCGCTTTGCTTGAACACATGCCTAATTATCATGCGCTTATACTCACCGCTCAAAGTGGCAATAACAGCTATGTTTTACGGTATTTCGCGCCCAAGATCGGCATTCCCGAAGATTTGGCTACGGGCTCAGCGCATTGTTCTTTAGCCCCATATTGGTTTTCGCAGCTGCAAACCAAGCAATTAACCGCGCGCCAACTGTCAAAATCCGGTGGCTTTTTTCAGGTTGTCGACCATACGGATGATACTTTTTGGCTAATTGCTGAGGCTAAATGCCAAATCTAGTAGCCTTAACCTAGGTTGACAACCCAACCATTTAGCTCTTAACTCTATGAATAAAAGGACTTTTAGCTAAAACACGGGAAATGGCAATGTCACCAAACTTACCCCCTTTATCTACAAACAATGCCGAGCTGAATCAAGCGCAAACACCGACCCCCATGGGTCCTGCTAATTCGCCACAAAGCTCGCCCGCACTTTCAGTGAATTGGCTACGGGTCCTGTGGTTTATGTTGCTAGCCACTGCTGTGTCCAACATCGCACGCTTTAATCTGTTTGGCGTGCAAACTTGGCTTGAGCAACTGCCTTCTGGACTGAATATTTTCGCCATGGTGTTCGCGGAGGGGGTGGGTATTGTTCTCGCGGCAATTATTGCGCGTCGAACGCTTGCGGCACACCGAGCATTGCCGATAGCATTTTTAGGGCAATTCCCCCGCATTGCTGTTGCCATGGCCGCAATTGCTATCGTGCTCCTGGCTTTGGTTGGTGTAGAAAACCCCTATCACTTAGAGCCGCATGTTTATGGCATGATTGCCGGTGCTGGTACACTCATGTATTGCATCATGGAGGAATATGGCTGGCGTGGTTATTTACAAACCGAACTTTCAACGCTTGCGGCAAATCTAAAGTATGTCCTGGTCGGTAGTTGCTGGTATCTGTGGCATCTGACCTTTTTGACCGACGCTAGCCTGCAAGATAATTTGTTTTTCCTTGGCATGATGATTTTTGGTAGTTGGGGCATAGGTCAAGTTGCCGAAGCCACTAAATCAATTCTTGTCTGCGCCTGCTTCCACCTCACGATCCAAATCATGATGTTTAACGCATTGATCCGTAACGGCATCAGTTTGCACGAAAAATTAATCATTTTAGCCATAGCACTGACTTGCTACGTTGCCTTGGTCAAACGCTGGGAGCGCAAAGTTGCCAATGAGGCGATGCCCGCAGCGAATGGTTGATCCCGCGCCAAGCAGTATCGTTTGCAGACCTTTTATGGTAAAACTGCCACTTCAGCCGCATTGGCACCCTTTTGGTATTTCTAGGCGCAGACACGATGAGTAATCCAGCTTCACAACCTCCAAAACCGCAGCAACAATCCGGCAAAAGCCTATTAGCCAATTTGGCTTTTAACATCGTGATCCCAGTGCTGATTTTGAGTAAATTCAGTGGTGAAACGCATTTAGGCCCTGTGTGGGGCTTAGTGGTGGCGTTGGCATTTCCAATTGCTTTTGGTATCTACGAGCTGGTGCAATCGGGCAAAATGAATTTTTTGTCGATTGTCGGCATTATCAGTGTGCTGCTCACTGGCGGTATGAGCTTGCTGCAGCTAGATCCGAAATATATTGCGATTAAAGAAGCGGCAGTGCCTGGCATTATCGCCATTTTGATTTTGGTCAGTGGCAATACCCGCTTTCCGCTGGTGAAAACGATTTTGCAAAACATGCAGTTGCTCGACTTACCAAAACTGCAGCAAAAACTGCAAGAGCGTCAAGCCGAACACGCCTTTGAAACTACCCTGAGTAATGCCAATCGCATTATTGGCGGCTCTTTTGTGTTCTCGTCGGCGCTCAACTACGGCTTAGCCACTTGGATTTTAGTCAGTCAACCCGGCACCGAAGCTTACAACGCGGAATTAGCCCGCATGACAGCGCTCAGTTATCCAGTAATTGCTCTGCCTTGTACCGTCATTATGATGGCGGCTGTTTGGTATATTTTCAGCCAAATTCCGAAATTAACTGGCGAATCTTTAGAGTCATTTTTTATCGAGTGACGCGGCAGCCAAAATCTTCGTAATTGCCGCATCCAAACGCGCCACGCAGCTGGCGCTTACTTTTTTCTTACTGGCCATGACATGAATTGCCGCCTGGTTGACGGTAAATGGTAACAACACCAACGGGGGTGGATATTGGCTTTGTTGCCACTGATATTCGGTCGCGACTTTATCTACCAGGGTGTAGTCGGCTCTTTTACTAAGTACCAGCTCGGTGCGCCGCTGTGCTTCAAAAACAAACAAACTGCGTTTACTCACCTGTGGATGCTGCTTTAGTAACTCAAACTCATCACCATAAAAGCCTGTTGGATTGTAAGTGCCCACTAATTTACGCTGTGCAAGCTGAAAAAAAGCTTCGCGCTTACTTATCTCGGGATAGAGTTGCGATAGATCCTGATGCACCAACAGCACATTCACCTCGTGCCGGTAGGGCTTAGTAAACCAAGCATATTCAGCACGTAACGGGGTATAAGACGCCGCAAATAACAAATCAACTTGGCCATTCTTCAGTTGCTGTAAAGCGCGGTTTTCTGGCACATATTGCAACACTAACTGTGAGCCGACCGTGCTTACTACCTGCCTTAGCAGCTCGATATCAGTACCAGCAATTAACTCAGTGGAGTCGTGACGAAGACCTTGTGAATGCGAGAGGCCAGCTTGCTGCGCAGTGACCCCAGAGTTCTTTGGCGATGCTGTGGTTGCTTGTGTTTGCACATCGACATACGGCAGCCAACTGGCATTGTACGCCATGGATAATTGCGCAGGACAACCACTGCCATGCGCCTGCTCAGCAATGACGTTCGGCGTGACATCAGCCGCAAAGGCTTGCACAGTTGCCACCAACAGCAAACTAAAACCGCAATACAGTCCTATCCAGAGCGTCCATCTCATGCAATTGACCTGCTTACTTGACCAATAGCTTTACTATAGATCAAAAACGCTCAGCATAAGCAAAACCTCTGAATATCGATTGTCTGGCTGACTAAACTTGCTGCCGGATACGAGCAAAAGCCCCCGCCAAATCAGCGATTAAATCCACCGGATCTTCAAGGCCAATATGCAACCGAATCAGCGGGCCAGCATAAGGCCATCTGGTTGCGCTGCGCAGCGCTTGCATATCAGTATTAGCAACCACCAGCGATTCATAACCGCCCCATGAAAAGCCCATTTTGAAATGCTGCATGCCTTCGACAAAAGCTTGCACCGTAGTGGCATCGCCTGCTTTGAGCACAAAGGAAAACAAGCCATTGCCCCCGCTGAAATCACGTTTAAAAGCAGCATGGCCCGGATGATTCGGTAACGCAGGGTGCAACACAGTTTCAACTTCTGGTTGCTGCAGCAGCCACTGCACAATAGGTTCAACGTTGCGTTGATGTTGTGCCAACCGCACGCCCAAGGTTCTCAAACCACGAGCCGCTAAATAAACATCATCGGCCGACGCACAATAGCCGAGCAAATAACTATGTTCACGAAGCTGCGGCCAATGTTTGGCGTTGGCACTGGCGGTCCCGAGCATCACATCAGAATGGCCACAAATGTATTTAGTTGCCGCCTGAATCGACACATCCACACCCAGTTCAAAAGGTTTGCATAAAATCGGCGACGCCCAGGTATTGTCCAAAATGGTGATGATCTCGTGCGCTTTGGCAATTGCGGTGATGGCAGGCACATCCTGAACTTCCATGCTGAGTGAGCATGGTGATTCTAAATAAATCACTCGCGTATTCGGTCGAATTAAACTGGCAATATCAGCGCCAATCATCGGGTCGTAATAGGTGGTTTCGATGCCAAGCGCCGCAAGCACTTTGTCGCATAAGGCGCGTGTCGGTTCATAAGCGCCATCCACCATCAACAAATGGTCGCCTTGGCGTAAAAATGCCAACAATGCGCCACTGATAGCCGCAGACCCGCAAGGATATAGCGCACACCCTGCACCGCCTTCTAGCGCGCAGATGGCTTCGCTAAAAGCAAAATGGGTTTGGGTGCCACGCCGACCGTAAAATGGCACATGATCACCACGATGACGGGTTGCATGTTTCATCTCAGCCATGGTGTCAAACACGATGGTCGACGCCCGCACCACGGGTACGTTCACACTATAACCAGCCCAGCGTTTATCACGTCCAGCATGGATAATTCGGGTTGCAACTTTCATACATCACCTTTTCAGACATCCAGATGGCTTCATTCTATGGAAGCAAATGCGACTTTACCAGACTTAATGCTGAGAATAGCCAAAGTTAGCGAAGTCGGAGAAAAACTGTCGATGTTTGCCGATCTTAAGCAAACACATTGCCGTACACAGACCATGGCAAGCGCGGTTGCGCCATGTATAATGCAATACAGACGCTGACGCACCAAAACCAAGCCGCATTTTTGCGGGAAATTATTTTGGAACCTCATGAAATATAAAGATTTGCGTGACTTTATCAATCAATTGGAACAACGCGGGTTGTTAACTCGAATTTCGCAAGAAATCGACCCTGTGCTTGAAATGACCGAAATTGCCGACCGCACCTTGCGCGCCGGAGGTCCTGCATTATTATTTGAAAATCCAAAAGGTTACGATATTCCTGTATTGGCAAACCTGTTTGGCACGCCAGAACGCGTGGCACTGGGTATGGGCCAAAACGATGTGGCGGCGCTGCGCGAAGTTGGCAAGTTGTTGGCATTTTTAAAAGAGCCAGAGCCGCCAAAAGGCTTAAAAGATGCGTGGGACAAGCTACCAATTTTCAAGCAAGTGCTGAACATGGCGGCAAAAGTGGTGAAAAAAGCACCTTGCCAGCAAGTGGTGCTGTCTGGTGAGCAAGTCGATTTAAGCAAATTACCGGTGATGACCTGTTGGCCAGGCGATGCCGCCCCGCTAATTACTTGGGGTTTAACCGTCACCCGTGGTCCGCACAAAGAGCGGCAAAACCTTGGTATTTACCGCCAGCAAGTGCTTGGCAAAAACAAAGTGATCATGCGTTGGTTATCGCATCGCGGCGGCGCTTTAGATTTCTTGGAATGGCAAAAAGCTCATCCAGGCGAGCGTTTCCCGGTCGCCGTGGCTTTAGGTGCTGATCCAGCGACTATTTTAGGCGCGGTGACACCAGTGCCTGATACGCTCTCAGAGTACGCCTTTGCAGGCTTGCTGCGCGGTGATAACACCGAAGTTGTAAAGTGCATCAGTAACGATCTGCAAGTCCCAGCCAGCGCTGAATTTGTGCTGGAAGGTTATTTAGAACCTGGCGAAATGGCGCCTGAAGGCCCCTATGGTGACCACACGGGTTATTACAACGAAGTGGATTCGTTCCCAGTGTTTACCGTGACGCACATCACCCATCGCGAACAACCGATTTACCACAGCACTTACACGGGACGGCCACCAGATGAGCCTGCAATTTTAGGTGTGGCGCTCAACGAAGTATTTGTGCCGATTTTGCAAAAGCAATTCCCGGAAATCGTCGATTTTTATCTGCCGCCAGAAGGTTGTTCTTATCGTTTGGCGGTGGTCACCATGAAAAAGCAATATCCTGGGCATGCTAAACGCGTGATGATGGGAGTTTGGTCGTTTTTGCGCCAATTCATGTACACTAAGTTTGTCATTGTTTGCGACGATGATATCAATGCCCGCGATTGGCAAGATGTGATTTGGGCAATCACCACGCGGATGGATCCGGCGCGGGATACCACGCTCATTGAAAATACGCCGATTGATTATCTTGATTTCGCCTCACCAGTCTCGGGTTTAGGCTCGAAAATGGGGATGGATGCCACTAATAAATGGCCTGGCGAAACGACTCGCGAATGGGGTGAACCTATTGTCATGGATCAAGCTGTGGTGAGTAAAATAGACCAAATTTGGGACAGTTTGGGCATTAAGCTGCCCACTAAAAAGTCGGGACCTTATTGATGACCGACTTTACCGTCACCATTTTGCCTGCGGGCATCACGTTTGCGGTAAGTCCGACTGAAACTGTCCTAAGTGCAGCGCTGCGGCATGGCATTGATATGCCGTATCGTTGCCAACAAGGTGTTTGTAGTTCCTGCGTTTGTCGCAGGCAAAGTGGAACCGTGCAATATCAAGCACCTGAGCCTGAGCATCACGACCACCAATTTACTTATTGCTGCTTGGCATACGCCACATCAGATTTGGTGCTGCAGCATCCTTTTATCCGCGGTGATGCCGCTAACTAAGAAGCCGTTATGACAGAACAAACTCTTACCGCTGCCAGCAACAAAATCCTTTGCCAAGTTGTGGGCATCCAAAACCTTACGCCAAGCGTGTTCCAAGTGTTATTGGAGCCAAAAGCGCCGGTGAGCTTTCAAGCGGGTCAGTATTTGCAAATCTATTTATCGGATAGCGATAAACGGCCGTTTTCGATTGCCAGCGCACCAACCGATTCGCTGCTGGAGCTGCATATCGGTGGCAATGTGACCGACAATTATGCCAGTCAAGCTCTGGCACATTTACGGGATAACAGCGAAGTGTTGGTGCAAGTCGGTTTAGGCGAAGCTTATTTACGCCAAGGCGAGCGTCCAGTGTTGTTATTAGCGGGAGGCACTGGTTTTTCTTATGTCGCCAGCATCGCTAAAACGCTGATGATCCAACAAGATCCACGCAAAGTACTGCTGTACTGGGGTTTACGCCAAGAGTCAGGTTTGTATTACCAAGAAGAATTAGCCGCTTGGCAAGCAGCGCTACCGCAACTGCAGGTTGTGCCTGTAGTGCAAGAGCCAAGCGAGAGCTGGCAAGGTCGCAGTGGCTTAGTGCATGAAGCAGTACTTGCCGATCTGGCTGATTTATCCGCATATGATATTTATATCGCCGGTCCGTTCCCGATGGTCGGAGCGGTGCGTGATGCCTTCTTAGCCCAAGGTGCAGTGCGTCAACAGATGTATGCTGACGCTTTTGCTTGGTTATAACCATTTCATGCAATTTTACCGAAAATTCAGCAACTCACTAAGCCTGCTTGCAGGCTTAGTTGTATTGTTACTCGCAGGCTGCACTGAGCCGCCAGCACTGAAGCATCAAGTCTATATTTGGCAGCGTCTCTGGACTGAACAACACCCAGTCGCCCTCGCAGATAGCACAAAAGACTTTAACACATTGCGCGTGCTGGCCATGCAAATCGATTTACCAGACGGTACTTATTTGTGGCAGCAAAGTCGGGTTGACTTAACCGCGCTAAAACAAGATGGTCGGCCGGTCATTGTGGTGGTGCGCATTGATGGCACTATCACGGAACTACAGCATCTGTCGATTGCGTGGACACTCAAACCATTACTCAAACGCTGGCAAGACACTGGCGTGAAAGTCGCGGGCGTTGAAATTGATTACGACAGTCCACGCAGTCAACTACCGCTTTACCAAGTGTGGCTCAAGCAGCTGAAAACCAACCTACCGCCAGAGCTACCGCTTCGCATCACGGCCCTGCCCGATTGGCTGTTGGCTGGCGAATTTCCCGACTTACTAAGCGCAGTCGACGGTATAACTCTGCAACTGCATAGCATTTTAAGCCCAGAACAAGGCTTGTTTGATGTCGATGTTGCTAAAGCTTGGGTTAGACAATTGCTGGTTTGGGAGCCAAAAAGTTTTGATATCGCGCTGCCAGCCTACCATTCAGCCTTGATTGCCGCTCCAACCAGCAAAAGCGGTTATGTGGTGGAAAGCGAAGTGCCGATCGCCAGCCAAGGCGAGCGCCGCGAAATGTATGTCGACCCAGAAAGCGTTGCTGAATTCCTAGACTGGCTACAACAAACCCAACCAGAAGGCTTGGCAAATGTCGTCTGGTTCCGGCTACCGCTGCCGCAAGATAAACGCGCTTGGCCTTTGCCAACGTTGCAAGCAGTGATCCGGCAACAGCCTTTAGAGGCTAACATCGAATTAAGCGTAACTGGCGAAGCGCCGCTGTTTGAGTTAGTGGCTAAGAACACCGGCAATACGCCTGGTGTGATGCCAGAGACTATTAATTTACAAGGTAGCAATTGCAGTGGCATGGATGCGTTAGCTGATTATGCTTCGCAACCAACTGGCGATGAGATCAGTCTCAAACGTAGTAAAAATTTAGGGCTAGCCGCAGGACAACAGCTCAAGCTGGGTTGGTTCCGCTGCCAGACACTTCAACTCGATTAAGTGGCGCGTGGAGTGCTGAGTGCTTCTCGCGACACAGACTTGTTACAAGGACGAATTATGCACACTTTGCAGCGAGCCTTCTCCCGCCGTTGTTTAATTTCGATGCTTTGCGCACCGCTTTTTATAATCGCGCCAATCGCAAGTGCCTGCGGCCCCGACTTTCCAATGCAGCTGTTGGATGGTCGACAAGGAAGCTTGTTGCAACTACCTGAATCTAATTTCATCAATGCCTTATCGCCATTTTCGTTGCCATTAGCGACATTACCAAACCAAACCACGGTCATCACTGGCGAATACGACTGGCAAGGTCAGCAACTGGTACCTGCGAGTGTCATTGCCGAACAAAAACTACTGCCTGCATCCGTCGCCAACCACATTCAAAACGTCCGTGCGACTGCGAATTTTGCCGAAGCCTACCGTTTAGCTGAAGGTTTGCCGCCAGAGCTGCGCTGGTACAGCGCTGGCGCAGTCGCTTTTGCCAAACAAGATTGGCCAAACGCGGAAGCGGCATTTCGACAAGTATTAGCACTGCCAGCCGCCGAACAAACTCAGCGCCGCAGCTGGGCCATGTATTCATTAGCGCGGGTGCTCGTAGCCCAAGGCAATAACACCGAGGCTGATAAATTATTCAAGGACTTATATCAAGAAGTCGCTAATGGCCTGCCCGACCCGCTGAACTTAGCCGTCAGCGGACTCGGTGAACAAGCTCGTATCGCGCTAAATGCAGGCAATTGGCAAGAAACCATCGCCCTTTATGGGACTCAAGCCAATTATGAGCATTCTGGGTATGAAAGTTTACTGCAAGTTGCTCGGCAGTTATTGGCTTTAGACGATGCCGCATTAAGCAAAGCGCTAGAGCACCCTTTTGCGGTGAAATTGCTCAGTCGTTATCTACTCACACAATACAGCAGCCTCAAGTATGACGAATCGGCGCCATTACCACGCATCACCAAACTGCTGTTAGCCAATGCCGCCTTTCAAGTGGAAAACGCCACTGAACTTGCCGCACTGAGTTACCAACAAGGTGAATTCGAACTTGCCAGCAAACTGTTGCAGCTGGCCAAGCCCAGTGCTTATGGGCATTGGCTCGGTGCCAAGTTGGCCGTGCGCGCAGGTAACGAGCAAGCTGCAGCTGCCGCTTATGCCAACGCCAGTAAAGCTTTTGCCGTCGTTGGCGATGCAATGGCGCTGTCTCACGACGAGCAATGCCGAGTACAGGCTGAACATGGTGTCTTGCAGTTACAACGCGGTGATTACCTGCAAGCAATGACCTTACTCTATCAAAGCCGCAATTATTGGCTCGATGCGGCTTATGTTGCGGAGCGAGTATTAACCATTGAGGAGCTGCAGCAATTTGTCAGTGAGCATGCACCAAGTGCAAAAGCCACTGCGGAAAACGCTGATAGCCAACCGATGGAAAATCAACTGCGAGCGGTATTAGCAAGACGACTGATGCGTGCAGGGAAAGTCCAACAAGCGCTTAGCTTTTTCAGTGATGAGCAGAGCTACAACGCAGCCAAACAGTATCAACAGGCCTTAAAAACAGCTGGCTCTAGTTGGTCTGATATCGACAAGGCGGAAGCGCTGTTTCAAATGGCAACTATCACTCGCGAACATGGCATGCAATTGTTCGGCTACGAACTGGCGCCCGATTATGCAGTATTTGATGGCTATTACGAGTTATGGAATACCCCAAATACAGAAGTGCTGAACACGGATGAAATCAAACGAGTTAACAGAGCGAGCGATGGCACCGCCAAACGTTTTCACTACCGTTACACGGCTGCGGCACTTGCTGATAAAGCTGCCGATTTAGTCCCAGAAAATAGCCAAGCCTTTGCCGCAACACTCTGCCATGCCAGTCGTTGGTTGCTGGCCCGCGACAGCGAAGCTGCCGCTCCTTATTACCAACGTTATTTGCGCGATGGCGCTTATGTTGAATGGGGTAATGAATTTGGCCAACATTGTCCAGAGCCTGATTTCGCCAAAGCACAGCAGCGACTCAATGATAATCGCAGCAAGCAACTACGCCAATTTGCGCGAGAGCATAAAGTGCCCCTGCTTCTTGGTATTGTCGCTTTGTTCGGTGCTGGCTTGTTGCTGGCACGCTGGCTGCGCCGACGCCAAAACTAAGGCATCACTGTTGATGTCGTTACAATTTTTCACGGTGAGATGCAACGCAGGCGGTTGCTGTTACCCCTGAATTGCGGCACAATCGGCGCTTAAACAGGTCCAACCAGAGAATTGCAATGCCACATTTAACCCAAATTAAAGTTCGCGGCTATCACCTCGATATTTATCAACACGTGAACAATGCGCGTTATTTAGAGTTTTTAGAAGAAGCACGTTGGAGTTATTTGGAAGATGCCGGTGATGTCGCTTTTTTTGCCGAAATGCATTTAGCTTGGGTCATTGTTAATATCAATATCAATTACCGCCAAGCAGCAACCAACGGCCAGACCCTGAACATCGCCACCCAATTCAGTAAAATTGGCGGTAAAAGTGCGGTGATCCACCAAGTTATCAGCATCGCGGGTAGCGATGTGGTTGTCGCTGATGCCGATATTACTTTTGTTTGTTTAGATCAACGTACTGGCAAGGCTGTCGCGATTGACGGCGAATTACTCACCCGATTAAGTACTCACTTATCTGATTAACCATCAGCACATTAAAGCACCGACCCAATGTTGGTGCTTTACAATTCTGCGCCACCGCCGCCAGTTCTATCCTTCCGCGCAACTGCATAGCTATTCATTTGGCACCATGATTGGAAACCACTAGCAAGAACTAGTTGATTTGACGCACAATATCGGTGATTTCTATTGGTTTTAGGCTTGCCGTCTTTGCCTAAACTCAGTAGCATAAAATTTCACCGTTTTAAAAGGATGTGTCATGTTGCGAACTTTCGCTATTTATTCACTATTACTTTGCTCTTTTGCCGCTCAGGCCGATTTGCAAAGTGCTATGAAAGCACATGCCAATAGAGACTACGCTAGTGCTAAACAGCAGTTTCGCGCGCTACTGCCAATACGTAACGAAGTCGCTGCTTATAAATTGGGCATCATGGCCTATAACGGTGAGGGCGAGCAACAAGATATTATTCAAGCCGCGGCTTATTTGGCATTAGCGAAAGAATTACACCATCAAAAAGCTGATGTGTTACTGCAACGGCTAACTCGGGGCTTTGCAGAGGGGCAAAACGCTGATTTAGAAAGACGCTTAAGTGCATTGCGTGACAGTATTTTGGTGAATGATGTGAAACCCAATCAAGATCTCACTCGCATTCCTATTGATGATGTGACAATCCCCAAAGGCGGGAAAATCCTGAGAAAAGAACCAACATTTCCATCTCAAGCGGCCAAAAATGGCGTTAGCGGTTATGTCAAACTGACATTTTTAATTGATAAACAAGGAAAAGTTAAAGCCACTGATGTTGTTGAAAGTAATCCGGTAGGAGTATTTGATAAAGCGGCCCTGAAAGCTATTGAAATGTGGCAATACCCCAAGCAACCAAAGGCTCGAGTTGCTTCCGTGCAGTTAGATTTTCGTTTAGACAATTGCCACAATACCGCAGTGAAAAATGAAATTGCCAAAAATCAGTTAATCCAACTCGCCTTATCAAATATACCTAATCAACAATTCCGCTTAAGCAGAGCGTTACAACAAATGGCAATTTGTACCAATGCCGTTATTCGCCATAACCATGTTTTTACCGAAGCTCAAGCCTATACCAGCCCCGTTTATGACGAAAAACGCGCTAGCATAAACATTAGCACCTTAGGTGTGAAAGGATTGGCGCAAGTTAATATCAGTAATCGGGGCATCATCAAAGAAGTCATTAACAGCTCTTCAGAGAACTTAGCAACAAAAATCCAAGGTAAACGGATTGAGCAGAATGTCAAAGCAGGTGAGTACTTTATACAAAGCCTTGACCCTGACGCAGTCTATATTCAACCGATCTTGTATGTACCACAAACTCAATACAGCCGATATTGGTTACTGCAAGCAGCAAAGAATGGCTACCGAGACGCACAGTGGCTTTTGGCACAAGAAGATCAAAGTTGGTTATTGTACTTAGTCGCTAACAAAGATGCGCAAGCACTGGCTTGGCACGGTGCTCGTCTATATACCGCAGGCAAAACCTCCGAAGGTATTGCGCTAATTGATACCGCATTAGCGCAAAACTTTGGCTTAGCAAATCGCATTAAGCAAGCATTACTGGAATGAAATCAATGGGGTCAGAGTCGTTGAACTGCGTACTAGCGGTTCAACGACTCTGACCCCATTGATCCCCAACCAAAGCTCGAGCCCACATATTTAGCTTCTCATGGAAATGCACACTCGCATTGGCGGGACTGGTTGAGGGCAGTACATGCCATTGCAGGCTTTGGGCACGCTCACTCAACCATAGTTGTAACTCTGTGTCGGTAGCTCGCTGCTTCTCGAAAAGTTCAGCAGCTTTTTTACCATTTAGTGCGATATGTTGCAGTTTGGGGAGTTCTGTTAGTAACTCCAGCAAGCGATTACTGGCAATACTTTTGCTGATGATTGCACTATCTAGGCTGCCGCGGCGTTTGGCGCTTTGCACCAGATCCCAAAAAGCGATACCGTGTTGCTGAGCACAATCAATTCGTTCTAGGTAAGGCAACTTTGCGTCGATGCCAAATAGTTGTTGCAGAATTGGCCAACATTGATTGCGGGGATGGGCGTAATATTGCGCGGCCTGCAAGGAGGCCACGCCAGGTAAACTGCCAAGGATTAACACTTTGGCATCTGCACGCCAAATCGGTGCAAAGCCAATGCTGAGCGGAGTTGTTGGCGTAGCCGCCACTTAAAAAGCCTTAACGAGTAGCAAGTTCAGGCGCAAATTGTATCGCCTTCTTCCAGCTTTGTTCGGCAGACGCGCTTTCACCTTCTTGCTCAGAACAATAGGCCAAGACCGCATACAGATAGCCGTTATTGCCGTGGTCACGCAACCAATGCTGCACTTGTTTGCGCAGTTGCAGCACCGAACGCCCCAACGGAATTTGCGACAAGGCAGGCCATGCTGCTGGTAAGTCGTTAAGCGCTAAATGGCTTAACAACAACTGTTCTGCTTGATCGGCTTGTCCTTGTTCGGCTTGTGCCCAGGCTTTGCCTAAAACAACAGCTACAGATTTCTTGTCTTTGGCAGGCAATGAACTCCACCATGGCTGATTGTCATCAAACAGCCCTTTCATACTTAATGCCCGCACCGCAAAGGGGTAAAACACAAAACGTTGTTGCTGCCACTGTGCTTTGCTGTACCACTGCAACTTCACTGCCGTAGGAATTTGCTCTAGCAGGCTTTGCCAATGCTCAGCAGCTTTTAACGCATGCAACCACAACTGCCCTAGTTGACCATCTTTTTGCGCATCGGCCATTTTCGGCTGCAAGTAGGAGACCGCAGCTTGTGGATTGTTTTGCCGACACAACAAATCAGCAACTACATACCAGCTGTCGTTATCGTCAGCATCTAGCGTCGCAGCAATCTGATTAGCCTTCTGCACGGCACCGGCAAAAAACGCGCTGTAAGCAGCCATACTTTGTTTTATTTTTTCGTATTCAGGTTCAACGATGGCACCATCGAATAATTGATTGGCACGGGCGAAATCATGGCGTGCATACGCCAACATCGCTTGTTCAAAAGCACGACGGGCACGGCGGGTTTTGCGTGAACGTAAAAAACTAAACGAAATATGTCGTAAATTTAATAATCGCTTGATAACCCATAAGGTTAACCAGACAGCAAAACCTGCCAAAGCTAATAAAATTAAAAGGTTAACTAAGGTAGCTTCAATCGTAATACCGCCAACTACCAGCATGATATAACCTGGGTTATTGACGATAATCGGCCCAAGCAGCATCGCTAGGCCTAGCACCACTATCGAAAAAATCATGCCACGGATCATAATCCGGACTCCGCTTCTAACGTACCTTGCTGATACGCATGAAACACTTGCGGGCTTTTCAGCGGCGCCAATAATGGCAAGCTCACTTGCATGGCAGAAAGTGTGACTAATTCATCAGCCATCGCTTGCACCATCGGCTCTGTTGCCGCGAAATAACGCTGCAGACTGTCGGCACTTTGCTGAATAGCTGCCGCATACACAGCTTGGTTATGTTGCATTGCTGCAAGTTCCGCCAGCAACAGTTGCTGGGTCAGCGTATTGCGCACACTCACCTGTTGCTCTGCAGTTAGGCTTAAGCCATCTTCTGGTAAACTGGCACGAACATGCACTAAATTACGCCAAAACTTCGACCAAGACCGGCTTAAGTTTTCTTGCCAATCCGCAGTATCTTCAGAAATTTCCTCATCGGCCGCGTCAGTAAACGTCTTTGCCGATTGCCGCAGTGGTAAGGTCAAACTTTGTTGCCGTAGATTCGATAAAGTTAAATGCAGCTGATGCAGATCTGGAGCGTTTAACTCGTCCAGCATCCTTTTATCTTGGCCGATGGCCTCTCGAACCACCATTAAACTGGCATCATTTAACTGCTTTAAGCGCTGTTCTGCCAAATCAAGCACCTGCTGAACACCGCTAATATCTTGCTCTAAAAACAGTTTTTGCTCGGACAACCGCAAGAAATAATCAATTTCCAACAACTGCCAGCCTTTAACGTTACCCGATTGTTGAGCCAACTGCGTTTGCAGTTTTTGCAGTTCTTGTTCGGTTTTTGCTGAAGCCTCTTGCTGTTTGTTTGTCCAATCAGCCACGACACTAACCAATTGCTGCTGCATGTCCTGCTGCTGTTCTTCCTGTTTATTTTGGAAGAACGAAATTTGGCTTTGTTGCTCGCTGACTAAATTTTGCTGAGCACTTTGCAAAGCAAGCAGTTGCGGTTGCAACACATACAATGACCAACCCGCAGCACCGGCTGCAGCAATAGATAGCAACAAGGCAATGCTGCCAATCACGATACCGCTTTTGCTTGCTCGAGCAGGTGCCGCCACCGTTTTACTGGTCACAGCCTCGGCTGTCAGCGCCGCCACTGGTGTTGGCGCTGCAAGTTGTTCACTCATGGAATTTCCTTCTTAACTGGCTAATGCTCTCAAGCAGCGCCGCATCATTTGCGCTCGCAGCTTGCTGGATTTGACTGGCAGGAATGCCATAACCGAGCGCGGTTTCCAGCATACGAGAACTGATTAAGACCCACTGCCGTTGCCGTAACCATGGATGACATGACTCTGGTAACGACTGAAACAGCAGGGATAAAATTTCATTACTAGTTACTACGATACATTGAATTTGCTGCTGATGCCACAAATCGGCTAGTCGCTGACCATCCAAGGGTAATGGAACTCGTCGGTAACTTTGCACATAACTGACTTTCGCCTCACGCGCCAACAAGCCTGTTTTGATTAATTCGCGCCCGGCATTACCGCGAACGATCACCACTTTTTTGCCTGCCACATCTGCCAATTCCGGCAATGCCAACAAGCCTTCGCTGCGCTGGTCGGTTGGCGCAATCACTGCCCGATGACAAGCTCGCTCTAACGCTGACGCTGTGGTTAAACCGACCGCCAACAAAGGTTGCGTTAACGTCGATAAATCAAATTGATTCTCTAAACAGGTGACCGCAGAGACGCTGACAAAAATCACCAAATCGGCATCACGCAACTGCTGCTGATCTTTACTTTTAATACTGACTTGTTGCGTGGTAATAAGCGGCTGATAAATGTACGGAATTTCTTGTTGGTCTAGCCCTGCCAATAACGAATCAGCACGCCCTGCCGGGCGCGTAATCAACACTGAAAATGGCGGCATTTGCCTACTCATGCCTTACGCATCCTGATAGACCGCAGCTAAAATTGCACCAGCACCTTGCGCCAATAATGCCGCAGCCAGTTGCTGGCCGAGCACTTCAGCATCAGTACTATGACCACGAACTTCGGCGCGAAGGATCTCCTGACCATCTAACTGGCCCACTAAACCCCGCAACCACAGTTGCTCACCGTCAAGCTCGGCAAAAGCGCCAATTGGTACTTGGCAACCGCCTTGTAAGGCACGGTTCATCGCGCGCTCGGCTAACACCGCACTGCGCGTTTGCGCATGTTCAAGTGGAGCTAACAGCGTTTGAATAGCTACATCTGCGCTGCGACATTCAATACCCACAGCCCCCTGGCCATTGGCCGGCAGGCTTTGCTCGACGCTGATGTAATTGCGAATACGCTCAACAAAACCTAACCGGATTAGGCCCGCAGCCGCCAGAATAATTGCGTCAAACTCACCAGCATCTAATTTGGCTAGACGCGTATTGACGTTGCCGCGTAAGTCGCGAATTTGCAGATCTGGCCGTATCGCCTTGATTTGGCATTGCCGGCGTAAACTAGAAGTACCAACAATTGCACCCGCTGGCAGCTCAGCTAAATTTGCATAACGATTAGAAACAAATGCATCGCGTGGATCTTCGCGCTTACAAATGGTCGATAGCATCAAACCTTCAGGAAACTCCACCGGCACGTCTTTCATGCTGTGCACCGCGATATCGGCACGGTCTTCCAACATGGCAGTTTCTAACTCTTTGACGAAAAGGCCTTTACCGCCAATTTTTGCCAAAGGAGTATCTAAAATTTTATCGCCTTGCGTCGACATCGGCACCAGTTCGACAACAATGCCTGGGTGGAAGTGTTCGAGTTGGGCTTTAACGAATTCGGCTTGCCACAGCGCCAATGCGCTTTTACGAGTGGCGATCCGCACGCGAGAAGGTGTTGCTAATGAGTGTGTCATAAAGAAATCCGCAAAATGCCAGCGCCAGCAAGTACCGGCTCAGAAAGTGACGGTATTATAACCGCTATTGATAAGTAAAGTCGTGCTGATACAGGACATTTTGCGCCTGATCAACAATCTCAACGCGCCAGACGCCGCGTTGGTCATCTAATAACCATTTTTCACTGTAGGTCCGCCAAGGTGAATCTTCGACGGTTAATCGCGCTTCATATTGGAACTGATTATTCCAATACCAACGATGGCGCAGGTGTTGCCCAGCAAAACCTTCAATTTCAGTGAATAAATACACCCGTTTGACGCTGGCAAAAGGCACCGGTTCGGCAACTGCAGCGCCAGGTTCTAAGCGTTCCATCTGTGCCGTTAACACAATTCGGCGAAAGCCTTTTGGCAACAAAGAATTAGATTGCTGAGTAGCAGATGGCTTGATAGCTGTCGGTTGCGTCAATGGCTGTGCGGCTTTGTTCTCCGCAACGGCGCTAACGTTTACAGACTGCTGCGGTTTGGCATTACTAACTTGCTCTACAACTGCAGAAGTTGTCGTTTTCGGGCTTTCGTTGTTCACTCCTTTTGAGAGTACATTTGCCGATCCCGACGGCCCGCTTGATTCTGCGGGATTTGGCGCCAGGGCAGTATCATCTGCTGGTGCAGCATAAGCCGCGTAATCGATGTCATTATGCGGCCATTGCTGATAAAGCCAACGTCCACCATAGGCAGCAAGCAGAATAGTAACCACTGCCACGGCCAATCGCCCCGCCGATAACGGCGCGGGTTTTGGCGGCGCGGGCTCTGGTAGTTCCGTGAGCGATTGCTGATGCAATTTCACAGTGACCTTCAGCTTAGCGGTCGAGTCTGACACTAATCACAATCCTAACAATAAAGGGAACGAAGTCGTCTAGTCAGGCTGTTTCAACAGTTGTGTTTGAATAAACCGGCTCAAATCATCAACTTCCTGCGCACAAACTGAATGAGCCATGCGGTATTCAAACCACTTCACCTGATATCCGGCATATTTTAAGCTGTTAAATGCCGCCTTACCAGCATCGAGTGGCACGACGTCATCCAATAAGCCATGAGCTACGATGACCGGAGTTGCTTTGTTCACCGAGTTCATTTCCACTTTTAACTTTTGCGGTGCAGACATATAAGTCGACAACGCCATCACTCCTGCAATTTTATAAGGTAACCGCGGTAACAAGTGTAAGGCGATAACCCCACCTTGACTAAACCCCGCCAGCACAATTCGCTCAGATGGCACACCAGAGGCAATAACTTTATCCATTAGCTGCTGGACAGCAGCTGCAGATTGACGAACCCCGGCTTCATCTGCCCGCGAACCATCAACCGCATTCAAATCTAAGGATTTAATGTCATACCATGACCGCATTACCATGCCATTGTTAATAGTGACCGGCTGTTGTGGGGCATGCGGAAATAAAAAGCGGATGCCGTGACCTGCCGGTAAACGTAATTCCGGGACAATTGGTGCAAAGCCATGACCAGAGTCACCTAAACCATGCAGCCAAATAACTGCCGCTTGCGTACTGCCTGCTGCAGGCACATCGACAAAAGCTAAATCTGCAATCAACTTACACTCTCCAGACTGACTTCAACACCTGCTTGTTTACTCACTGCAGCGGAAACCAACTGCCAAAACTCGGTGCCGGAACGGTTATCAATCCACTGGCCATTTTGCCATTCAAAATGGTGACCGTTGAACTTTGTCGCCACCCATAATTGCTGCAGTGGCGGTTGTTTATTGATAATGATTTTACTCTTATCGGGAAAACTGATACTCAACAAGCCGCCGTTACTTTCGAAATCTAAATCCAGATCTAAGCGTTCAATGGCTTCTTCAACCGCCAGCAGAACCGCGTCGGTTAACTCGTCATATTCTACGTCATTCATCTGCTTCACCTGTTTGCTTTTGCCGCTAAGGATGCGATTATAGAGCCATCAACAATTAAAGAAATCAAAAAAATGAAAGCTGTGCGTCGAGTTGTTAGTTCGTTATTGGTTGTTAGCCTGTTAACGCTGGTAGGTTGTGGCCAAAAAGGACCATTAACCTTGCCAAAAGAACCTAAACCAACTCAGCAATCGTCTCCGGTCGAGGCCGAAGCTATCACTCCAGCAACAACTGAAACGCAAGGGTAACTCAGGTGGATCATTTTCAGTATCAAGGGCAACAGTTGTTTGCCGAAAAAGTCGCACTTAGCACTATCGCCGAGCAATTTGGCACACCAACTTATGTCTATTCGCGAGCTACCATCGAACGGCATTATCAAGCCTTTGAGCAAGCAGCAGGCTCACACCCACATTTAGTTTGTTATGCGGTGAAAGCCAATAGCAACATTGCGCTATTGAATTTATTAGCTCGCCTTGGCAGTGGTTTTGATATTGTTTCTGAAGGCGAATTACGCCGTGTGTTACAGGCGGGTGGTAATCCAGCTAAAGTCGTATTCTCAGGTGTTGGCAAAAGTGAAGCTGAAATTGAGTTTGCATTAAACACTGGCATCAAGTGTTTTAACGTCGAATCAATTCCTGAACTTTCAAGAATTCAGCAAATTGCCGAACGTCTTGGTAAAGTCGCCCCCATTTCTATTCGAGTGAACCCTGATATTGATGCCCAAACTCACCCGTACATTTCAACTGGTTTAAAAGCCAACAAGTTTGGTATCGATATCAATGATGCTGTTGCCATGTATCAACAAGCGGCAGCAGCTTCCCATTTAAAAGTTGTGGGTGTCGACTGCCATATAGGCTCACAACTGACGCAAACTCAGCCGTTCCTCGATGCTTTAGATAAGTTATTGGCGCTCATCGATAAATTAACTACGCTCGGCATCCAACTATCCCATATTGATATTGGTGGTGGTCTTGGCGTGACTTACTTAGATGAAACCCCTCCACATCCGCAAGAATACGCGGCTGAAGTGGTAAAACGCCTAAAAGCCTATCCACACTTAACTTTATTGTTTGAACCAGGCCGCGCCATCATGGCAAACGCCGGTGTGTTGCTCACCAAAGTGGAATACTTAAAACCGGGCCAAGAAAAGAACTTCGCCATTGTCGATGCCGCGATGAACGATTTAATTCGACCAGCGCTTTATTCTGCTTGGATGAATATTATTCCGGCGCAGTTGAAACCAGCCCTCAACGCGCAAACTTATGATGTTGTCGGCCCTGTTTGTGAAACTGGCGATTTTCTCGGCAAAGACCGACAACTAGCCATTGAGGTCAACGATCTGCTAGTGGTACGCTCGGCTGGTGCTTATGGTTTCACCATGAGCTCGAACTACAACAGTCGTCGCCGCGCGGCCGAAGTGCTGGTAGACGGTGATACTGTGCATCTGGTACGCCAGCGTGAACAATGGCAGGATTTATGGCAAGGCGAGCAGTTGCTCCCAGCCTGACCATCAACAGAACTAAAGGTTGGCATGTTATTACAGTTTTCTAAAATGCACGGATTGGGCAATGACTTCATGGTGATAGATGCCGTGAGTCAAAACGTATTCTTAACCAAAGAACAGATCCGCCAATTAGCTGACCGCAATTTTGGGGTTGGCTTTGACCAATTGCTGATGGTCGAACCGCCCTATGATCCCGATTTGGATTTTCATTACCGCATTTTTAATGCCGATGGTTCGGAAGTCGAACAATGCGGCAATGGCGCCCGTTGTTTCGCCAAGTTTGTGCGCAATAAAGGCTTAACCAACAAATACAAAATCGCGGTAAGTACCAAATCCGGCAAAATTGTGTTGTATGTGGAGCCAGACGGCCAAGTCACTGTGAATATGGGCATTCCACAATTTGAACCTGCACGAGTGCCGTTTAAAGCGCAAAAACAAGAAGTGAATTACATTCTGCATGGCGATAACGCCACTACGTTATGTGGTGTCGTATCGATGGGCAATCCGCATGCGGTGATCACCGTCGATGATGTCGATACAGCGCCAGTGCTTAATTGGGGACCGATTTTTGAAAATCATGAACGTTTCCCTGAACGCGCTAACATTGGTTTTATGCAAGTTTTAACACCGACTCACATCAAATTGCGGGTGTGGGAACGCGGCGCGGGTGAAACCTTAGCCTGTGGCACTGGTGCTTGCGCCGCTGCAGTCGTCGGACAACTGCAGAAAAGTTTGCAACAACAAGTCCGCGTCGATTTGCCGGGTGGCAGTTTACAAATCCGTTGGAATGGCCCTGGTCAACCGGTGAAAATGACAGGGCCAGCAGAACACGTCTACGACGGACAATTGATGTTATGACCAACGTTTTTGAGCCTGATCGCATATATCTCGAGGACCAATTGGTGTACCAATACCTGTTGGAACACCCGGCATTTTTCCAGCAGCATCCTGAATTACTGTCACGCTTGACCTTACCACACGCGCAACGCGGCGTGGTTTCGCTGGTTGAGCGACAAATGGAAATACAACGGGAACGAGTACGCGCTTTGGAAGAAGATATTACCCGGTTGATGTCGATAGCTCGGCAGAATGAGCATATTTTTATAGCACTCAATCAGTTACATCTTGATATCGCAAGCACTAGACAAAAATCAGAGCTCCGTTTGGCGCTCAAAGCTTTTGCCAACAAAATGCCGCAGGTGCATGCGTGTACCTTGCTTGAATTCAGCCATGAAGCCATGGGGGAGCATTTCAGTGCCCTGCAGCTGATGCTGGAGCATCGGATGCAAGGTCGTAATCTCTATTTCGGCCGTTTAAACAAGGATGAAATGGCCACTTTGTTCCCAGCCAGCATCCATTCGGTGGCGCTGCTACTCATCAGTGAAGCTGAAAAACCATTAGCGTTACTTGCGTTTGGCTCTGAACTTGATGACCACTTCCAACCGAAAATGGACTCGATATTTCTTGACCATATTGCCAAGCTGTTGGCGGTGGTATTAACCCGTTATGACCAGCCCAGCGCCTGAACAATTCCGGCCTTGGCTGGAACAATTTCTGCAATATCTGCGCTATGAGCGGGCTTACAGTGCGAAAACCCTTGAAACTTATCAGCTACAACTCTGCGCAGTGATCAATCAACTACCTACCGATTGTGCGGGCTGGGGCGCGATAACTGCCACGCAACTGCAACAACATATTTTGTCTTGCCGGGCGAGCCTAAAACCGCGCAGTCTAGCCCTGCGGGTTGCCGCATTGCGCAGCTTGTATCGCTATTTGTTGCAACAGCAGTTAGTAGATGACAACCCTGCGGCCTTGATTAAGGTGCCGAAAATCAATAAATTGCTTCCTAAAAACCTCGATGTTGATGAAATGTCGCGTTTGCTAGATTTGGATTCCGCGGAAGATGACTTAGCCACCCGCGACCAAGCCATTATGGAGCTATTTTATTCATCGGGACTGCGACTTGAAGAGTTGGTGAACGCTAATCTCGCTGATATCGACTGGAGCGAACGGCTCATTCGGGTTCGTGGTAAAGGCAATAAAGAACGTATTTTGCCTGTGGGAAAATTAGCGGCACAAGCGCTCAAGCGCTGGCTCGCAGTACGTCCGGCTTATGTCGCCGCGGATGCCAACGCATTATTTCTTAGTCGGCAAAAAACACGAATTTCTGCGCGGCATGTGCGCCAACGCGTCGCTTTATGGGGCAAGCGTCAAGGCTTAGACCAGCAAGTGCATCCACATATGTTGCGCCATTCGTTTGCTAGCCATGTGTTGGAGTCCAGTGGCGACCTGCGCGCAGTGCAAGAAATGCTTGGTCACGCCAACCTCAGCACCACCCAAGTCTATACCCACCTTGATTTCCAACACTTAGCCAAGGTTTATGATAGGACGCATCCGCGAGCGAAGAAGCAGTCGTGACAATGACCATGTGGACAGATCGAAGTAGTCACTTCTGCAGTATTACTTAGCTCGACCCAGTTAAATATCGGCGTTCATCGCGTAGAAAACTAAGCAGAAACCTAAACAGCAAATTAAGCAGGAAATTCGCCAATGCGCGTTTACAAAAATCTCGCCCCAATTGGCGCTTTATCCTTTGATTTAGATGACACTCTGTATGCAAACCCTGAAGTTATTGCGCGGGCAGAATTAGCGATGCAACAAGCGATCGCTCATCAACTCCCTGATTTCGTTGATAACACCCCGAAATATTGGCATCAATTGCGCTGGCAACTCGCCACACAAAACCCAGAGATCCGTCACGATGTCAGTCAGTGGCGACTAACCGCATTGGAGCAAGGTTTAACTACCGCTGGCATTTCAAACTGTGCGGCTATGGATATTGCGCAATACGCTATGGATGCTTTTCTCGGAGCGCGAACAAATATTCAGCTCGCCCCTGACGTGCGAACGATTTTACAGCAACTCGCGGCGAGGTTCCCGTTGATTGCCATTACTAACGGCAATGCCAATTTGGCGAAAATGGGCATCGCCGATTTATTTGCCGTAAGCCTGCGTGCTGGCCCTGATGGGCGGATGAAACCTTTTCCAGATATGTTTGAAAAAGCCGCTAGTCGGCTTACTCTTCCAACCAACCAAGTGTTGCATATCGGTGATCACCCTGAGTCAGATATTGTCGGTGCGTTAAATGCTGGCTGTCAGACAGCTTGGATTAACAAATATTGCCAGCCAACGGTAAGGCTTCGGGTACTGCCACATCTGGCGATCAGTGAGCTTGAGCAATTGCTGCAGCTACCCACGCTGAGCCAATAGCAGCACTGCCGTTCTGGCAAGGCTATGGTATACTGACTGTAAATTTATCCATGGGTTTTGTAGATGGACGTTTCTCTATTACTTGACGGTTTGAACGATAAACAACGCGATGCCGTTGCTGCGCCAAGCCAACATATGCTGATTTTAGCGGGTGCAGGCTCAGGTAAAACTCGGGTGCTGGTGCATCGCCTTGCCTGGTTGATGCAAGTTGAGCGAGTAGCCCCTTATAGTTTGCTTGCCGTAACCTTTACCAACAAAGCGGCGCAAGAAATGCGCGCCCGTATTGAGCATACCGTCGGGGTTAGCCTGAACAATCTGTGGATGGGTACTTTCCACGGCTTATCCCATCGCATGCTACGTGCGCATTATCAAGAAGCTGGCTTGCCGCAGGGTTTCCAAATTATCGATTCCGACGACCAATACCGTTTAGTGCGACGCGTGTTAAAGGCGCTCAATCTGGACGAAAAACATTGGGCACCAAAGCAAGTGCAATGGTTTATCAATGGCTGCAAAGATGAAGGGCAACGACCTGGCCTCATGAGTCATGGCGGTGATTTTAACCAAGAAACTTTAATCAAGATTTACGCCGCTTACCAAGATATGTGTGACCGTGCGGGTTTAGTCGATTTCGCCGAAATCTTATTGCGCAGTTTTGAATTACTGAAACACAACAGTGACATTCGCGGCCACTATCAACAGCGTTTCCGGCAAATTCTGGTCGACGAGTTCCAAGACACTAACGCCATTCAATACCAGTGGCTGCGCTTGTTAGCCGGTAATCACGCCCGGGTGATGATTGTCGGTGATGACGACCAATCAATTTATGGCTGGCGCGGCGCGAAAGTAGAGAATATCCAAACCTTCTTAAAAGACTTCCCTGAGCCGGTAACGATCCGCCTTGAACAAAATTACCGTTCAACTGGCACGATTTTAAAAGCGGCCAATGCGGTGATCACTCACAACCAGAGTCGATTGGGCAAAGACTTATGGACAGACGGCGATGATGGCGAACCAATTTCTTTGTATAGCGCCTTTAATGAACTGGATGAAGCACGGTTTATTGTCAGCCGTATTCGCGAATGGCGTCGCCAAGGTGGCAAGTTAGTCGAAGCTGCGGTGCTTTATCGCAACAACGCCCAGTCACGGGTATTGGAAGAAGCGCTTATCCAAGACGGCATCAACTATCGCATTTATGGCGGTCTGCGTTTCTATGAGCGCCAGGAAATTAAAGATGCCTTGGCCTATATGCGCCTGATTAATAATCGCCAAGATGACGCGGCCTTAGAGCGGATCATCAACACGCCAACCCGCGGTATTGGCGATAGCAGTTTAGATAAAGTTCGTGAACACGCCAAAGCCGAGCAACAAACCTTGTGGGCAAGTTTGCAGACGATGCTGCACCTGAATCAGTTTACTGGTCGCGCCGCTAATGCCATTAAAGCCTTTATGGATTTAATCAATCGCTTAGATGATGAGATCAGCGATTTGTCATTGGACGAGCAAGCCGACCATGTGATCCACCAATCGGGTTTACATGCGATGTATTCCGCTGAAAAAGGTGAAAAAGCGCAAACTCGCATCGAAAACTTAAACGAATTGGTCAACGCCTGCGCAAACCAAAATTATGTGAATTCGGAAGAGATGTCCGCGCTGACTGCATTCTTATCGCAAGCAGCTTTGGAAGCTGGGGAATATCAAGCGGAAGAGCACTCTGACGCCGTGCAATTGATGACTCTGCATACGGCGAAAGGCTTGGAATTCCCACTGGTATTTATTTGTGGCTTAGAAGAAGGCATGTTCCCAAGCCAACAAAGCGGTGATGACCCGACACGGTTAGAAGAAGAACGCCGTTTGTGTTACGTCGGCATGACGCGTGCCATGCAAAAATTGTATTTGTGCCACGCCGAAAGCCGTCGGTTGTACGGACAAGAGCAGTACAACAAGCCATCGCGATTTTTGCGGGAAATTCCGGCCGAATACGTGGAAGAAATTCGCTTAACCACCACGGTGAGTCGACCCACGCAATTCAATCGTTTTGGCAATGCAGCCAGCCATAGCGCCTTTGAAAATACCGGATTTAAACTTGGCCAACGCGTGCTGCACGATAAGTTCGGCGAAGGCACTGTGCTCAACTATGAAGGCACAGGCAATCAATCGCGGATCCAAATCAATTTCGACCTATTGGGTTCAAAATGGTTGGTCACTGCTTATGCGCGTTTAACCGCAGTTTAAAGTCATGAATTTGCCTCAAGCCATTCGTCAGGCTCGGCAACTGTGTCAAACACAGCGCTGGCGTCTGCCGCTTTGGCTGCAGGGTGAGTTTAGCTTTGTGAGCGAAGCGTTGCACTCTGTGATTACAGATTACTGCCAAGCCAGCGAGCTGAGGGGCGACAAGTTACAAAAAGGCGGGCAACAGGATCCAGCCTTTCCGCGAATTTTATGCATTGGCGATGCCGAGCCATTTAACTTGCCATGGCCTGTGTCCAGCATCAAAGGTCCCGCACGCACGGCGGTGTTAGGTCACGAAGCGGAAGTGTTGATTATCAACGCATTTTCCGCAGTTGATTGGGAGTTAGTCGCAGCAGCGAGTGGCACCCTCAAAGCCGGCGGCTTATGGCTGTTATTAACCCCAGCTGTTGATGGTTGGTTAGCAGCGCCTAATGCTGCCGCAAAACGCTTGTTAACATTTCCGCAGCGCCCTAGCGCCAGTATTTTTGCCAAGCTGTTAGCGTCACAATTTCAGCAAGCGTTGCAGTGGCGTCCCAATGGCGTATTTGGCGACATTCTTCAGGCTTCGCGCGAAATACCAACCGATGATGCTGCCAAATCTGCAGTGAGCAAACCCGCACCGCCATATGCAAGTGAAGAGCAAGCATTGGCAGTCGCAGCAATTCATCATGTTGTTACAGGGCATAGACGTCGCCCCTTGGTACTGACAGCACATCGCGGTCGTGGAAAATCAGCAGCGTTAGGCATTGCCGCAGCGCAATTAGCGCTCACGGGCCGTGAGCGAATTGTTATTTGCGCGCCACATCCTGACGCAGCCCTTGTTGCGCAACAACAATTTGCATTGTTAGCCCCTGATAAACAACTCACATTTATGCCAGTTGATAGGTTGCTTAGCGAACGACCCGAACTAGATTTATTGTTGATTGACGAAGCGGCCGGTTTGCCAATTCCGCATTTAGAGCAATTAACTACATATTACAGCCGCATTGTATTCGCCAGCACAGAGCATGGCTATGAAGGCACAGGTCGTGGTTTTACGGTACGGTTTCAACAACATTTGAGTAAAACTTGCCCTGGCTGGAAAAAACTACATATTGCAGAACCTATTCGTTATGCGGCAAATGATCCGCTCGAGCAGCTAATATTCTCTGCCTTTTTACTTGACTGTGATAATGACCAGCTATGGCAAGCTGTGGCGACTATCGCCGAACAATCGAACCCTACGGTGCAATGCTCTAAAATAACAATCGCCGATTTAATCGAAACACCAACTTTATTGCGGCAAGTATTCGCGCTATTAAGCTTGGCGCATTATCAGACGTCATTACGTGATCTCTGGGCGCTGTGTGACGATACCAGCGTGCAGATCACTATTATGCAAAGTTCGGGCGTTGTGCTTGGGGTTGCCTTAATCGGCATCGAGGGTGAATTGGATGGACTATTGTGCCAACAAATCGCCGATGGCGAACGTCGGGTACAAGGCCATTTGCTGGCGCAAAGTTTGGCTTTCCACCTACAAGCGACTGATTTTGCGGCATTAAAGCTTGCCAGAGTGCAAAGAATTGTTATCCATCCTCTAGTGCAAAGAAGAGGTTTAGGCGAAGCTCTGTTGAGCTATGTGGTTGGTGATCTGTCCGACCAACAAATAGAGTTACTGGGTACGAGTTTTGGCGCCAGCACTGAACTTTGCGTGTTCTGGCAACAACTTGGTTTTACGCCAATCAGGCTAAGTCATAAACTCGAGCAATCTAGTAACGCACCATCGGTGTTAATGGTGAAGCCTTTAAAAGTAACATGGCAAGCGTGCATAGCCAAACTAACTGGTGATTTTCGCCGACAACTGTATTGGCAAATGCTACAGCACGCTGGTGTCGCTTCACAAATACCAAAACTATCAGCATCGCTGTTAAAGCTATGGGTCGACGCACCGAAGCAAGAACTTAGTATTAGCCAATCAATGCAACTGCGTAAATCCATACAACAATACAAAGTTGAACCTGTGCTATCGCTGCTCCATATTTGGCTTAACGCAAATTTTACGACATGCAATCATCCCTTAGTGGAACAACTCATTGTTTTACTTTGGCTTGGTGGATCTAGCGTAGATTTCGAACAGCACCTGCGTAAATGCCCACACGCAGAACTCGCATGTCTGTTTCGCTATTAAAGACAAAACCAGATTAAAATCAAGGTTATTATCTATTTATCTGCTATGCTTGCAACGTTACCGTAGTGCGGAGTATTAACTTGCATTTCTTCAACTTGTCTGTGTGCTTAGCATGTTTTGTCGCTTGTTTTAGCATCTGGGCAGAACAGATTAAACCATTCAAACTTGGTATGTCGGCGCCTCTCACTGGTCCAGCGAAACAGCTTGGGCTCAGCTATCGCGACGGTGCTAATCAAGCATTTTCCGAATATAACACAACACGACAACCATCAGCAGCAGCCTTGGAGTTAGTCGTGTTGGACGATGGTTACGAACCTCTTCGTACTGTCGCCAACACCAAGCAATTCTTGTTAGAAGATTCTGTTTTTGCTCTATTCGGTTACGTCGGTACTCCAACTGCAACTGCTGCGTTACCTCTGCTGCGCAAGTACCAGAAACCTTTTATAGCGCCGCTGACTGGTTCAGATTTGTTACGCCAGCCCGACGATAAATTTATTGTTAATTTCCGAAGTAGTTATCGTGACGAAATCACAGCGCAATTCCGCCTATTGGTTGATAAACTCGGCTACAAGCGGATTGCATTATTCATGCAAGCTGATGAATTCGGCGCTTCAGTAGAACAGAATATTCTTGAACAATTTGCTAAACGCCAGATATCCCCAATATATACTGCGCGTTTTCAGCGCAATAGCGCAGATATCTACGACAACTTAACGAAATTACAGAATCTTAAACCAGACTTGGTTATTACCGTGGGTACTTATAGTGTCATTAGCGAGGCGATTAACTGGTCTGCTGAACAAGGATTTAATCCTGCATATAGTATTTTGTCATTTACTGGTTCGGTTAAACTTGCAAGTTTGTTAGAGGGTAAACATCAGGTCTTTGCATCTGCGGTGTTGCCATGGCCATCTTTATCATTAAATGCACCTAAAGGCGCCGACGACATTTATCTTGAGGGTTACCAAGCTGGATCGCTGGTAGTTGCTGCGGTAAAAGCATGCGAGAAACCAATTACGAGCAAATGTCTGAGGAAAAAACTTCTGCATATCAACGGATATAGAAATAATGAGAAAACAGACAGCACAAACTCAGTGCTGATGCTCAAATTAACCGATGGCCGTTTTACTCAAGTTGAGTAATCACTTATCGGTGTATACAAATAGCTATTCTCGCGATGAAAATTTAGTACTTAACTAAAAAATACTTTTAAGTTTCATGTGATTGGCGATCAAAAGCATTAAACTTGCATAACATGAAACCATTAATGATTATTCCTTGTATAAATAAATTCTCTTGAGCTGATTTTGCCAGTCCAGAACAGGGATTTTCGCGTCAATCGCCATATTCAAGTAATTGATTCAATTAAATTTTTTAAAGCTCTTTCGCTGAATTTTGTGAAGTAAGGCTCCCTAACTTCAGCCATATCCACTTTGTCGACTCGGCTAAAGCAACAATGATGTTTTACTCACCATCTAGTCAGCGGCTATCGAACCGAAGTAACTACTAGCTTTATGGGTGGTTAACATACGTGAGGCTCTACTAGGTCCATAAAGCTGTAAACAAGCTGCATCAGATTTATTAAGTATTATCGCGGATAGGATTTAAATCATTCAACTTACTCGACGAGCCCTAGGATTGCTCTGTCAACTCATCGGGTTAGGCCTTTAAGTCCAATAATGTTCCATCGATACGAGGATGCCATCAAACAAATAGCCCACTGTTTCTTGCCGATAAACCGCACAAAAAAGCTGACTGCAGGCGAATAACCAACCATCTACAGTGCAATACTTGACCACTACAATTCCGCCAGAAACCGATAACGCACAAATTAGCAGGAGAGGATTTGGACAGCGGAAGCTGGGAGGATGGCTATTTTGCATGACGTAAAATGCAA
>JAYSCP010000029.1:0-37197 GCA_041914845.1 Alteromonadaceae bacterium | reverse complement strand
TACGTCATACAATATGGCAATCCTTCAAGCTTCCGCTGTCCAAATCCGCTCCTGCGATTCGTGCTTTATCGCACAATGCTTAACTCAATCGATATTAATACTCAATCAGCTGTTTTTTTATTGTCAAATTTAACATATGGTCAATCGTATTGCTGAGCTGTCCAAGGCAAATGCCTTAACAAAGCTCATGCTAGAGACTTGCACTCGGTTGTTACCAGCAAACGAGGAAGTACAAACCATGTGCAGATATGGATGCGCATCGTCCCTATTCTATCGTTTTCATTACAGTCACGCACTTCGTATAAATGGCTTTCTTTCGTAAGTAGTTATTACTAATATTCAATTAAAACAGGATCCTGTATATATTCTGTGGACATGTAGACATATTCTTTGTGATAAATTTATGATATTGCTTGATATCAAATGCAATTAAAATATTCCTGAGCTAAAAAATGTTTACATTAAATAAACATTGGGGGTGCGCGATGGAGATTGCTTTTTTTTGTTTTATTCAAGTCTTGGTTTGGTACGAAGAAGTTAGTGCAGAACCTCCAATCATGTCAGTTCAACCAAATGGAATGCGAGTTTACGACATTAACAACATGTATAACTTTGATATTGAGGATTACTTGACTGAGTATGCTCCTCATATGCTGCCATATACTGATGACATCGAATATTGGTCAATTTATGCCCGAATTGATCCACGAATTGTATTAGTTTTAATGGAATACCAATCAGGTATCGTTATGAGACCTAACTTAACGATGCATCTGCGAGAAGCACCATTTGGCGATTTAACGATTGTTCATGGATTCGAACGTCAGCTCATTAGTGTTGCCGAAGTGCTGAAATATCGACATCGGGGGGATATGGTCCCGAGATGGTTTAAAGGGATGGATCTGCCAAAACACAGAAATCCTTTTGTATTTTTAAATAAATTAGATCCAGCGGACTTAAAGAATAAGCAGCGATATGATGACTTAAGGAGGTTATTTATGGATATGTTTTATCTTGAGTTTGACACAATGTTTAAGCATCGGACTCAGCGTTGGTGGGAAAAACTCTTGCTTAAGCAAGAGTAATTTTAAGATGGCTACACTAGCCTGAACTAACTGTAAGCAAATACGCTGTAATCGTCATAGTTAATGTAAATTATCGTGTTCATAATTTGCTTGAAAGTATGATTTTTTATATGTCAAATCATAATGTTGTCGTTGAAAAAGGCCATTCAATATACTGAATGGCCTTATACGTTATACTTGTATATTGATGTTTTGACCAAGATTTCCATACGAGCTTGATTGCTGAGTCGGCGCCGCTGTCGACGCTGATTGCAACAATTGCATCATCATTTGACCTTCTTGTTTTTGTTGGTTTTTAGCGAGTTTCGCTGCCAACATTTCATAGCCCTGACTAGCCGCAGTGCCACCGATGCCTTCAGTCATAGATCCTCCTATACTTGTACATCTTTTACTATAGCGGCAGCGTTTGCTTTAGATTGAATTTTATTGCTAATTTTTTAGCTATAAAAAAGCCCGCGGAGTGCGGGCTTCTTATATAAGTACGTAATCAGGATATTTGTACCAATGCCGGTGTTTGTGGTTTTGCCATAGGCACTGCTAGTGGTGCCGTTGAACTGGCAAGCGGGCGAACAGGTCGTGTTGGTCCCCGTTTGACAGTGCCTTTGATTAGTGGCGACAGTGCCATTGGAATGTTACCAAGTTTTGCTGCTAGCCCTTGTTGAATATCGGCAACCGTATAACCCGCTTTGACCTTCATTCGAACGTATGGAATGCCTGCAGTTTCTAACGCGCCTTGGACAAACCAATCCGGGACCGCTTTATGCCCTTGTAGATTGCTATTGTTAACTAAGTCAATTACGGCAACAATCGACATGTCTTCACTGTTGCATAAAACGTAGTCTAAATATTTGGCATTGAGCTTTTGCATCGCAGCTCTGCGGCTCTTGTCATCGGCATTATCTTTTAATTCCAACACGTCAGCTAATTTGACTCTATTAATGATTTTGTACTTATCACCTACTGCGCGTTCTAACAGTTGAAGAAAAGAACGCTCGACCACTGTGAATAGTTGTTGACGTTTATGAAATGGAAAAGGATTGCCGTGATGGCTAAAGCGACTAATTAATAAAGCTGCAGCTACCGCGCATACAACTAATAAGACAATAACAAATTCCATAGCTACCTCTGACAAAAAATTGACGGACTCGGATCTAAAGGCCATTACACAGCATAAGTTCTGCAGAACTTATGCCAGAGTTATCAGCCTAAATCACGAATTGGTATTTTTTGTGGTGATGTCTGTCATTACTTTCATTGATAGTTTTGATGGTTGAAATGGGCATATAGTAATACGCCAGTGCTAAAAGAGAGCACATCTAGTCTTTACAGCAGAATATAGGAGCTTTCCATGAGCACAATTTGCGCCGAGCTTGAAATCCGTGGTGAAATGCAACCAGGTTTCGAACAAATTCTCACCCCTGAAGCTTGCCAGTTTCTAGTGTCTTTGGTTCGGGAATTCCGGCCGAGATTGTCTGCTTTATTAGCACAACGTCAAGTCGTGCAGGCTCGTTACGATGCTGGCGCCTTGCCAGATTTTTTAACGGAAACGGCTGCTATTCGCTCAAGTGATTGGAAGGTCGCGGCTATCCCTGCTGACTTGCAAGACCGCCGAGTAGAAATCACTGGGCCTGTGGATCGGAAAATGATCATTAACGCTTTAAATGCTGATGTAAAAGTATTTATGGCCGACTTCGAAGACAGCCATGCGCCAAGCTGGTCTGGTGTTATCGAAGGACAAATTAACTTACGTGACGCAAATTTAGGCACTATTAGCTACGCAGATCCTGCTTCAGGGAAGCAATACGCGTTGCGCGATGATCCGGCACTATTAATAGCTCGGGTACGTGGTCTGCATTTATGGGAACGTCATTTATGGGTCGATGGCGAACAAATCCCTGGGAGCTTAGTCGATTTTGGCCTGTATTTCTTTCATAACCTGCAAACACGCTTGGCGAAAAATACCGGTGTTTATTACTACTTACCAAAATTACAAAGCCATCACGAAGCCGCTTGGTGGGCTGCGGTATTCCATTTTACTGAACAGCAATTTGCCGTGCCAACCGGAACTATCCGCGCGACAGTGCTGATTGAAACACTGCCTGCGGTGTTTGAGATGGACGAAATTTTATATAGCTTGAAAGAGCATATCGTGGCACTAAACTGTGGCCGCTGGGACTATATATTTAGCTATATCAAGACGTTAAAGAATCATGCCGATCGGGTTTTACCAGATCGTCAAGTGGTCACCATGAACCAACCGTTCTTAAGTGCTTACTCACGATTGCTGATCAAAACCTGCCACAAACGCGGCGCACTGGCGATGGGCGGTATGGCGGCATTTATCCCAGCAAAAGATGCTGCGGCAAACGAAGTTATTCTGAAAAAAGTAACAGCTGACAAAGAGTTAGAGGCAAATAACGGTCACGATGGTACTTGGGTTGCTCATCCTGGTTTAGCGGCAACCGCCAACGCGGTGTTCAATACCAAACTTGTCAATAAATCCAACCAGTTGGATGTATTGCGCGAACAAGACGCGCCAGTGACCGCCGCTGATTTATTGACGCCAAGTGAAGGCGAGCGCACAGAAACTGGCATGCGCACTAATATCCGCGTGGCCTTGCAATATATTGCAGCTTGGATCAGTGGTAAAGGCTGTGTGCCAATCTATGGTCTAATGGAAGATGCGGCGACTGCTGAAATTTCACGTACCTCTATTTGGCAGTGGATTAAACATGGTAAGACGCTTAGCAACGGCCAGTTAATTACCCGCGAATTATTCGCCAAAATGCTTTCTGAAGAGGCACAAGTGGTGAAAGTTGAAGTCGGGGAAGAGGTTTGGGCTCAACAAAACTTTGACAAAGCCAGTGCTTTATTGCTAAGTATCACTACAGCTGATGAGTTGGTGGAATTCCTAACCCTGCCTGCCTATGAGCTTTTAGTGTAACCCAAGCAAAAGAGGGGCTCCCAACCGCCCCTCTTTTTTTATTTTTATTTTAAATCAATAGCTTCTATTTTTGTGCAATGTTTAGCGGACGATTTAATTCGTTAATTCATCAGCAATTTCGACAATCATCCGCCGCAGCCAGATATGGCTTGCATCTTGATGCAGTAGTGGACTCCAGATCATTTTTAATTCAATTGATGGAATTGGGAAGGGTGGATCTAAAATTTCCATGGTTGGGTCGTTTTTATAGAGTTGTGCAGCACGTAGCGGCAGGGTAGCAATCAAATCGGTTTCCACAGCTAAGTGCATTGCCACATGGTAATTTCGAGTAAATACGCTGATATTACGTTGCTTACCAAATTTCGCCAGCGCTTCGTCGACCCATCCGAGTTTTTGCACGTCAGCAGGGTCCATACCTACACCCACACCAAAACCGGTTTTTGACACCCAAATATGCTGTGCTTTCAGATAACTATCTAAGTTAAAGTGGTTATGAATTGGGTTTTGTTTGTGAACTAGGCAAGCAAAGCTATCACGCCAAATGGTCTTTTGGTGAAAAGATTGAGGTAATTGCTCAAAGCGGTTTATAGCCATATCGACCTTACCGTTTTCGACGTCATGGAAGGTGACATCTGACGGCGTCATGATATCCAATGATGTTGTGGGCGCTTCGGCCCGTAACCGTTTTAATAGCGCCGGAATCAGCGTAGACGCCGCGTAATCACTTGCCATAATCCGAAATACGCGATGACTGTGTTCAGGCTCGAAATCTTTATTGGGCTGCAGTGTCTCTTCAAGCGTTAGCAAAATGCCACGAACCACAGGCGCTAATTCTTTTGCCCGCTCGGTTGGCACCATGCCATCGGATGTGCGCACTAAAATTGGGTCATTCAGCAAATCTCGTAGGCGTTTAAGGCCATTACTCATGGCAGGCTGTGTGATATTGAGTCGATTAGCTGCGCGCGTTACGTTCTTTTCTCGAAGTAAAACATCGAGATATACCAACAAATTCAAATCCATCTTGCTGACATTCATACTTTTGCTCGCTATTTATGCAGATAATGCCTTTTACATATTCATATAATGAATGATGAGCATCAAAAAAATCAACTACATGAATTTCTTTTTTGAAACCTATAGTGGATGGCAACAGCGGTTCAGACAGAACTGCCGGAATAATCGATAGAACTTGTATAAATGGTTCTATAAATGCTAAAAATGAGGATGCAGCAATGTCAGCTTACCAACAGACCATCAATTCACTAGAGCAAACGGTAAAGGCGCAGGGTTCTGCCTGGAATGCCATTAGCGCTGAATATGCCGCTCGCATGCAATTACAAAACAGATTCAAAACCGGTTTGCAGATCGCGCAGTACACTGCTGACATCATGCGGGCTGATATGGCGGCTTATGATGCCGACCACAGCCAATACACCCAATCATTAGGTTGCTGGCATGGCTTTATCGGCCAACAAAAACTGATTGCAATTAAAAAGCACTTCGGCACAACTAAACGTCGTTATTTATATTTGTCTGGTTGGATGATTGCAGCCCTGCGTTCTGAGTTTGGTCCACAACCTGACCAATCTATGCATGAAAAAACTGCAGTGCCAGCATTAATCGAAGAGCTTTACACCTTCTTACGCCAAGCGGATGCTCGCGAATTAGGTGGCCTGTTCCGTGAACTGGACGCTGCTCGCGATGCGGATGACCAAGCCAAAGCTGCGGCCGTGCAAGCGAAAATCGATAACTTTGAAACTCATGTGGTGCCAATTATCGCGGATATCGACGCCGGCTTTGGTAATGCAGAAGCAACTTACTTATTAGCAAAGAAAATGATTGAAGCGGGCGCTTGTGCAATTCAAATCGAAAACCAAGTTTCTGACGAAAAACAATGTGGTCACCAAGACGGTAAAGTGACAGTACCACATGCTGATTTCTTGGCAAAGATTAATGCTGTACGTTACGCCTTCTTAGAGCTTGGTATTGAGAACGGCATCATCGTGGCGCGTACAGATTCATTGGGCGCTGGTCTTACCAAACAAATCGCGGTAACCAATGAACCAGGCGATTTGGGGGATTTATACAACAGCTTCTTGGATGGCGACTATATTCAAAGTGCTGCAGATATTCAAAACGGCGATGTGGTGGTTAAAGCCAACGGCAAGCTGTTAAAACCAAAACGTTTGCAAAGCGGTTTATTCCAATTCAAACCAGGCTCAGGTGTTGACCGAGTCGTATTGGATTGTATTACTTCATTGCAACACGGCGCCGATTTACTGTGGATAGAAACCGAAAAACCACACGTAGGCCAAATTGCGGAAATGGTCGACCGTATTCGTGCTGTGGTACCAAATGCCAAGCTGGTTTACAACAACAGCCCATCGTTCAACTGGACCTTAAACTTCCGTCAGCAAGTGTTCGATGCATGGCAGGCTGAAGGCAAAGATTTATCCGCATACGATCGCAGCAAGTTGATGAGTGCAGATTACGATACTACTGAGTTAGCGGTTGAGGCGGATAATCGCATCCGCACTTTCCAAGCTGATGGCGCACAACGTGCTGGTATCTTCCACCACTTAATTACGCTGCCGACTTACCACACTGCTGCATTGTCCACTGACAATCTGGCGAAAGAATACTTCGGCGCAGCCGGCATGCTTGGTTATGTTGAAGGGGTGCAACGTAAGGAGATCCGTCAAGGGATCGCCTGCGTAAAACACCAAAATATGTCAGGTTCTGACATTGGAGACGACCACAAAGAATACTTTGCGGGCGAGGCAGCGTTAAAAGCTGCAGGCAAGGACAACACGATGAATCAGTTCTGAGGGGAGCTGATTTAACGAGCCAAAATTTTGCTGATAGTTTTACGTGGTCGGGTTAATCGACTTTTGGCAGCCGCAAGGCTGCCTTTTTTATGGGCTTAAAAAGTCTAAAATTTGTGCGCAGGGGGTTCGAAGGGCTCAGTGCTTATAAATGCAATAACAACTGGCTCAAACGGATTTTCGGGTAGGGTAAATAGCGACTCGCTTTGCCAGTTTTATGAAGGATAAGCTCCTCCGACCGAAATTCAAGTTTGGCTTTGGCAGTGGATAACCTGTCGCCATGTCGTTCGAATGGGATTTTAGCTAATTGCAAACGTGATAATAATTGCTGCTGACATTGATGCTTTAACGGGATGGAAATTGCCACAACTAAACTCCGACTTAGTAACCGCTGGCAGTTTAATCGTGGCAAATGACGAATGGTTTAACAGTCGATGACACTAAGATGACGCTGTCAATTCATAACAATTGCAAATGTGCTGCCATGCTTGTTCGGCGGTATCGACGAATTGAATAAGCTCTAAATCACGAGGATGAATTAAACCTTCTTCGACCAATAAATCAAAGTTAATGAGGCGACGCCAGAATTGCTCGTCAAACAGCACGACTGGGACTCGATTCGCTTTGCCGGTTTGCAGCAACGTTAGCGTTTCAAACAACTCATCCAAAGTACCAAAGCCGCCAGGAAAAGCCACCAATGCGCGCGCCCGTTGTAAAAAGTGCATTTTACGGATGGCAAAATAGTGAAATTGGAAGCAAAATTCTGGCGTGATGTAAGGGTTAGGCATTTGTTCATGCGGCAATACAATATTCAAACCAATACTTTTGCCACCCGCATGATAGGCGCCACGATTAGCGGCTTCCATGACGCCAGGTCCACCGCCGGAAATGATCATTAACGCGGTTTTTGGATTCTGTAAACTATGCTCGGTGACGAGTTCTGCAAAACGCTGCGCTTGTTGATAGTACCGGCTGTTCTTGACTTGTCTTTTGGCGATTAATAACGCTTGTTCTGCCTGTGCTCGTTCGGCTGGGTCTTCTATGTCTTGCGTCAGTTGCTGTTGCGCCTGATGGAGTAAAATTGCCGCATGTTCTGGCGAGACAAAACGTGCACTACCAAAGACCACCACAGTCGCTTTTACTTTGTGTTGCTCTAGTAATAGCTGTGGTTTGAGGTATTCCAGTTGTAATCGGACATGACGTAACTCGTCTTGCATCAAAAAATCATCATCAGTAAAAGCGAGACGATAAGATGTGTGACCTTGCAGTTGTTCTGCTTGCACTCGGGATTCTCTAGCTGATGCTAGGTGACGCTCATAAAGGGCATTTTTATTGTCGTTTGTCATCTGCAACACTCATTCTCTATTTATTTCTTGGTTTAGCCTATCACTACAGCACAATGCTGCCCAGTCGACTAATCGGAATTCGCAAACTAAGCTCAAGCTTGATCTAGCCTAAGGTTTTCCATTTTGGCAACTGCTAGGCTAGGCAAAAAACCAAAGGAATTTATGATGCCACTGCAAGCCACCATTAGTTTTTTAGGCGCCGCCGGACAAGTGACCGGCTCTTGTCATCTCATCGACTGGGCTGGAAAGAAAATACTGCTCGATTGCGGCATGGTGCAGGGCGGCGATCAAATCACCGACCTGCAGCGTTTTAAATTCAAATTTCATCCGCGGGATATTGATGCAGTAATTTTGTCGCATGCGCATATCGATCACAGTGGCTTACTAACTTTACTGGTCGCGCAAGGTTTTACTGGCGATATCTTTTGCACGGAAGGTACAGCGAAATTATTGCCGGTGTTATTAAAAGATGCAGTGCAGTTGTACCTGAAAGATTTGGAATGGCAAAACCGTCAGCGTTTAAGGCTTGGCAAAGCTGAGCAACTGCCAGTGATGACACTTCGTGACTGTATTCGGGTGTGTGATTATTTGAAACCGCTCAAATACAATCGCGATTATGACTTGATGCCGGGACTCACGGTGCAGCTCAATGATGCAGGTCATATCTTGGGCTCTGCTATTGTGCAGTTATGGTTAAAAGCCGGCAAAGCAATGCGTCATGTGGTGTTTTCTGGTGACTTAGGCAATCCGGCGACAGTGCTTATGCATGATCCAAGTGTCATCGAGCATGCCGATGTTGTGTTGATGGAAAGTACCTACGGTGATCGCGACCATCAACCACTGGCCAATACGTTAGAGGAGTTTGCCGCGGCGCTAGACACTGCCTATGCCGCTGGCGGCAATGTTTTTATCCCTGCCTTTGCCCTTGGTCGCTCGCAGGAAATTTTGTACTACCTTGGAGTTTTGTATCATCAAGGTCGTTTGAAACAGAAGATGGTGGTGCTGGATAGTCCCATGGCTATTGAAATTACCCAAATCTATAACCAGATGATTACCGAGTTTGATCAAAAAGACACTCAAGTATTTGCGCGTTATGGCGCGCATGATTTGCAAAGTTTCTTGCCTATTTTACACCTGTGCAAAGATGTTGAAGAGTCGATGGCGCTTAACCGTATTACCCAAGGTGCGATTATTATCGCAGGCTCCGGCATGTGTAATGGCGGGCGCATTCTGCATCACCTGAAACATAATTTATGGAAAAATGCTAATCAGTTGATTTTTGTTGGTTTTCAAGCCAAAGGTACACTAGGACGGCGTTTGATTGACGGTGAGAAACGCTTAAAAGTGTTGGGGCAACCTATGATGGTCAAAGCGGGGATCCATACCATCGGCGGTTTTTCTGCGCACGCAGGCCAATCGCAATTACTTGCGTGGGCCAAGCACATTGGCGGCGACCCGTTGTTTTACTTAGTGCATGGTGAGCCGGTGGCATTAAATGCGATGGCCGAGCAGTTAACGGCTAACGGCATACAATGCCAAGTTGCTGAAGCGGGCGCGCGGGTCGAGCTGTAACATGACATCTAAGCGAGCTGTTATTTGCTCGCTTCGATGCTTGCTGAGGCGCAATGTTAGTTCGCGGTTTGGACTTGCGTTGGGCTGACATCTTCACTTGGATAACATCCCAGCACTTTGACAAAACGGGTGATGCGATTCAGCTCATCGAGTGCCCGTTTCATCGCGTAGTCGTCCAAATTCGCTAACACATCGACATAAAACATCTCTTCCCAAGGGTTACCTGGAATTGGCCGCGACTCTAATTTGCCCATGCTGATGCCATGTTGTTTTAACACTAACAGGGCGTCTACCAACGCACCGGGTTGTTGGCCGGTATACATAATAAAAGTGGTTTTCGCTGGAATGGCTTTGGCGACATTAATTGGTTTGCGCGCGACGACAATAAACCGGCTGACGTTGTCCTTTTGATTGGCAAGGTCGCGATCCAGCACCTCTAAACCGTAAAGCTGCCCACCTTCTTCACCACCGATAGCGACGATGTCAGCATTTTGCGCAGCACGGACGCGGTTAAAGGCATCGCTGGAGGCATCGCAATACTCAATTTTGACATTTTGCAGGGTTTGCAAATACTGACTGCACTGCGCAATGACTTGCGGGTGAGCGCAAATCTGCTTGATGTTTTTCACATCAGTCCCCGGTAACCCCAGCAGACAATGTTTAATAGGATGGGTGAGTTCTCCGACAATTGAAAGTCGCGTGTGCTGGAGCAAATCGAAGACTTCGTTGATACTGCCACTCGAAGTATTTTCAATCGGTAATACCGCATAATCAGCATGACCAGTTTCTACCGCTTGTACGATTTCGTTAAAGCTATCACAGCCGATTTCAATTAACTTTTCTGCGCGGCGGGTAAAGTATTTTTGGGTTGCCCAATAACTATAAGAACCTTGTCGGCCTAAGAAGGCAACGCGGCAGATTGGGCCATTTTCACCGTTCAGTTGGCCTTGTACTTTCGCTTGCTGCTGTAACACTGAATCTTCGATGATGACATGGTAAAGCCTTGTTACATACTGCGCATCTAGCGCCAAAGCTTTGCCTTTTTCAATCAATGAAAGCAGCAATTCTTCTTCGCGTTTTTGGTCACGGATAGGCTTATTTTGTGCGAGTTTAGCTGTGGCGACCGCTAGAGCAAGCGCGCGGCGTTTAGCTAAAAGCCCAAGTAATTGCTGATCAGTACTACTGATTTCCTGGCGAATGTCGTCCAAGGCGATTGGCAAAGCTGTTGTCATAGTGATAAACCTCAAGTAAAAAAAAACCTCCCGTTGGGGGAGGTTTTTGACTGGTGATTTGCGCGCGCAGCCAGTTACCTCCCAAGTTGGGTGGTAAAACTAAAAAAGAAGCGGGCGCGAGCAATTTTTATCTTCATGCTGTTACAAATATCAGTCTGGATGGCTAAAGTCAACCTTGTGGTTGTAATTCCAAGCGATATTTTTGCTCTCCCGGTAAAAAGCTCAGTGGTTTTTCCTGCAGCCAGAACTGATGATCCGCCCGATAAAAAGGTGATAATGGATGTCCTGATTGGCCGGCAGGGATCACTAAAATCCCTTGCGCCTCATGGCCTGGAGCAACCACCATACGCTCACTCTGACCATGGACTTTGTGTTGAACTCTTGGCATATGGCGGTCGCCGTTAAGTTCATCTGCAGGCATATTCAGATAATCAGCCAACATCGGGATAGCACTAGCCAGTGGATGCACAATCGCCGCAGTATTGGCCTTGCCCCAACGTGCTTGTTCGATGGGCCCGTTAGTGTCAGTCTCAAGTTGTTGTTTACTTGCGAGCACTGCTTCCTGTAAAAATTGTTCAAAACTGGTATAGCCTTCCGGTAACGTATCAATCCTGCGCGCCTGTAACATTGCCCAGCCTGGATTTTCCGGCACCATTTTTAAGTCGCTCATGCTGAGCTGCTGTTGTTCAAGCAGCGCACTCAGTGGCGAGAATAGCTGTTTTAAGGTTTGCTCACGGAACGCTCGCACTAAATGATAACCAACAGCATCTTTGCTGGCGCTTGCACTGTCGGTTTCGACGAGTTTGCGGTAACTGGCAAGTTGATGTTTCTCGACAAAGGCCGGATCTAAAACTTGCAGCAGTAATTGCTGCCAGCGTTGTAAAAATAAAGCTCTGTGATCGAGTTGAATCGCATGTAATGATTGTTCGTCATGCTTTGTCTTTGCCAACAAACCATCGCGAATTTGCATGCCGCGAGCGCCAATATCATAACCGCCGTCGCCAATTAGTTGTAGTGCTTCACCACCGACAACTCGCGCATTTGCCGTCCATAATCTATCGCTTTTTGGTGCGACTATTTTCGGATAGCTCGAGCCAGTCAGATAACCGTTCCATCGATTTTCATCGGTGCTCCAATCTTGTGGTGTATCTAAATCTTGCAACTGACGATTTGGCAAAGCGCCGGCCAAGGTCCATGCGATTTTGCCTTTGCTATCAACAACCAGCAGGTTTTGTGTTGGAATACCCAGAGTGGGAGCAATGGCAACGGCCTCATCGGCTGACTTTGCTGTTTCGAAACCGATTAAATTTAGGTTCATACCTTCTTTGTCGTGCGCAACCCAGCGAAAGGCGTATTTAGCAAATGGCGCTGGTAATACCGGACCAAATTTGGTTTCTTTGATCAGCAAGATTTCGTCGGCAGCGTCTTTAACCTTGATGACTTCATTATTGTAACTAAACTCCGCCGGACCATTGCTCGTGGCGTAATGCAGGCCTTTTTCATCGATGTTTAACGCGACAACATCCGACCAATCGGCAGTACTGTTGGTGTAACCCCAGGCAACATGGCCGTTGCTACCAGCCACAATCGCAGGCGTTCCTGGTAAAGAAACTCCTGCGACACTGTGCTGATTCTCGCCTTCACCCCAGACCATTTGTGCTTTATACCAAGTGCCTGGCACCCTGATCCCTAAATGCATGTCATCCGCTAAAATTGCACTGCCATGCTGCGTGAGGGCACCAGCTACCGCAAAGTTATTCGAACCAATATCCCGACCATCTCGCATTAAACATTGGTTGCAAGCGACTTTTTGGTTACTCAGCGCTCTTGGGTATGGCGTTGCAGGAAGTGGAATTGGTGCGACAGTTGAGCCATCGATTGCCGCTTGCCAGTCACTTGAATGTTGGTTTAAAAAAGCATACCAATCTGCAGGTACGCTCTTTTTCAAAAAGCCTTGAGCCAAATCATCTTTGCCATCTGAAGGTTGCAAGTCGAGATACATGCTGTAAATAACTAAAAGTGAATCTGTTTCGTGCCACAACCTAGGTTTTTGTGTCAGTAATAAGTACTCAAAAGGCGGTAAAGTTAGATGCGAGAGACCTGCATTCACTCCCGCCGTGTAACGTTTTAATAATTGTTGATGGGCCTTGGGGAATGTGGCAAAGGCGATTTCTGCTCTATCCCGAAATCTATGCAGTCGTCGCGATTTATCGACATCTAGCGCACGTTTTCCAAATAACTCAGATAATTCGCCAGCAGCATTCCGACGATACAAATCCATTTGAAAATAACGTTCTTGGGCGTGGGCAAAACCAAGCGCATAAGCTGCATCATCACGAGTGGTGGCTCGGATGCTCAAATAACCTTGGGCATCTCGATTTAATTGGGTTTTCTGAGTGACAGCCGCAGGTAATGCTCCATTATAAGTTGCTAAACTTAGATGTAATATTGAATAACCGGCAGCGGTTGTTAAAAACAAAACAACCAGTAATGTATAAAGTATGCCCTTGAGCCATTTCATTTTATTGTTATCCTACTTTTCACATAGAATGAGCAGGTTAGCACCAAGGTTAGGATTTAAACAAATGCAATTACGGAAAATTTGGGACGGCGGCGTCAGACTATTTCACTGGTCCCAGCTATTTTTACTGGCGGGGTTGTGGTGGACTGCGGAACAAGAATTATTTGGTCTGCATATGTTGCAAGCTTATCTCTTGATATCGCTGATTGGCGCGCGGATTATTTGGGGGCTTATCGGCAGTGAGACCGCACAATTTCGCCACTTCGTACCAAGTCTCCAGCGCTTAGTTGCGTATTGCCAAGCACCAAAAACGGCTGTGGGGCATAACCCGCTGTCAGCGTTAATGATTATTGCTTTGCTCATTGCCGTAATTGTGCAATGGAGTAGTGGTTTGATGGCTTCAGATGATCTCTCGGTTGAAGGTCCTTTATATAGCGTGGTGAGTAGCAGCTTTGCCGATTTTGCCGATTCGTTACATCATTGGTGGTTTAATGTCATTCTGGCGCTCGCGTCGATTCATGTGCTGGCGGCAGTATGGCATCAGTTCAAAGGGGATAAAGTCATTAGTGCGATGTTGTCTGGCCAAAAACTGTTAGAAGATAGTACGGAAATTCATCTAAAATCAGGTGTTTATCTTGTTTTTTTGACCTTGGTCATATTGCTCTGTTGCTATTTATGGCAAGGTGCTTACGTGCTTGAGATGGTGAAAGCCGATGCTGTTACGTTAGGATGGCTGAGTCTTTCGGAATAAAAAGCAGAACTGCGAATTTGCAGTTCTGCACAGTTTGCTTAATCTGCTTTATATTTGTCGTGACAGGCTTTGCAATTGCCACGGAAATCCATAAATGCAGTTTTAATCTTAGCTTGATCCGAGGTTTGCGCTGCTGCTTGCAGCGCTTTTGCAGCAGCTTGGAACTTATCGACTTTCGCTTGGAAATCTGCTGCGTCGGTCCAAATTTCCGCTTTGGCATCGCCTGAGGCTTGATTGGCGCCAGCAATAGTGAAACCTTCCCAAGGTAATGCTGATAGCCCAACTAACGCGTCGGCACGGCGTTGCACACGCGCAGGGTCAAATTTGATCTTGCCTTGCAACATATCCCCGATGTCGCCGGTGTTATGACGGATCAATTGAAAGGCATTCTGGCGATATTCAATTGCATCTTTGCCGTCACTAAAAGCAGTGGCTGCGATAGCGGGAATTGCGGTAATAGTGATTAAAAGACTGCCGATAAAGAGTTTTTTCATGGTTTAATTCTCATTTTTTAGGATTGCATGCAATAATGTTAAGGGTTTTCAGCGCTTTGATGTTGTCAGGCTGCCATATTGTCATCCTGTTGCCAAGTGTATGAACAATGTTGTCATTGGATTATTAACCATCAGGCGTACCTAGTGAAGGAATCAGCTTACAAGACAACCGGGCTTCACTCCCTGAGTATCAAATTTTCTGCGTTGGTGTTCCTGCTGACAGTGGTTGCCAGCACCATCATTGCTTTTGCGATGCTTGCCCTACAACAAGACGTTCTGATCAATCAAGAACGTTCTGAACTTATTCAAACGACCAGCCGGTATGCTCGACAGCTTGACAGTGAGTTTTGGCAAAAAGAAAAGAAGGCCATCAGTGCCAATCAAGTCGTTACCCGCTTTCTGAAACAGCAACAAAATGGTAAATCTGCAGTCATCGATAAGTTTGCCGATGGCAGTATTCGTAGCAAGGATGATTTGTCTGCGGCTTTCCAAAACCACGCCAAGTTTATCGCAAAACCACATAAATATTTTGAGCAAACGCAGGTGTTATGGCAGCAATTGGCCCCTGTATTGATGGAAGATTTTTTTAATTTCTATTTTATTTCTAAAGATGGTTTTATTCGAATCTCACCAGCAGATTGGGCTTTGGAAGTTCCTGCTGAACATGATTTTCGCCAAGATATTTTTTATAGCATTGCCACTCCTGAACAAAACCCGGCCAGACTCCCGCGCTGGACGCCACTTTATTACGACACAATTTGGCAAAAATGGATGACCAGTTTGGTGATCCCGGTGTATATCGATGATGAATTTATTGGTCTTACTGGCACCGATTTAGTCTTGGATGATGTTTTTATCAATTTGCGCCAGCTATCGCAGTGGGAGCCTGGTCGCCAAGCCGTGTTGTTCGACAATCGCGGCAATATTTTACTTGATGCTAATAATTCCTTGGAAAACAACGGCCAAAAGCAGAGCAATAATCTGACGGTTGGGGTCAAAGCTGCTGAACCGGAAATTGGTCAATACGTTAAATATGTAGTGGAACATCCGCAGGACCTATTAAAACAAACACAGCATTTAGAAAGTTTTGTCGCATCCGCGGCCAAAGTAGAGCGCTTAGACTGGTATGTGTTGCTATATCACAGTAAAGCCGATGTGATTAAGAGTTTGCAGGATTACCGAAACCGAGTTGTTTTATTATTTTTGCTAGTGGCACTAATTGTCGCGCTAGCGTTGCAATTCTTTATTTATCGCTTTGTATTAAAACGATTAACCAGTCTCGCTTTGGCTGTGCAGCGATTATCGACAGGAGAGCAAGCGACCATCGAACTCGATGAGCGCTCTGATGAAATCGGTTTGCTCAATCGCGCATTTTCCAGAATGTCGGATGAAATCCATCAACTTATCGCGGGTTTAAATACACGCATACAGGAAAAAGAAGAGGCAGAGCGGGTAACGCGCAAGTTATCCAAAGCGGTTGCATTTTCAAGTTCCGGTATTGTTTTAACTGACTCGCAACTGCAAATTGAATATGTAAATCCGTTTTTATTAGAGATGATAAGTAGCGAACCAAGTGCGGTTATAGGTAAGCCGTTTGGCATGTTATTCGCTTCAGAAATGCGATTTGTTGCCGAAGACATCATGCAAAGCTTGCAAGAGCGCCACCATTGGCGTGGCGATATGCTTTTGCAACAAAATACCAAGCAATTTTGGGCAAGTTTAGCGATAGCACCGATCCGTGATGATAAAGGTGACGTTAGTAATTACGTCTGTGCGATGCAAGACATCTCATTCATCAAAGAAAGTCAGCGCAAGATGGAGCAGCTGGCTTATTACGATGTACTGACTGGGCTTGCCAACCGAAGTTACTTTAGAGATCAGCTCCGTAAAGCGATCGCAATGTCTTCGCGTGGATACTACCACTTCGCATTGCTCTATTTTGATTTGGATGAATTCAAACGAATTAATGACACCTTGGGTCATGATGCTGGCGATGAGTTGTTAAAAGAAGTGGCGAGACGATTGACGAGTAGACTTCGTGAAGAAGACACTATTGCTCGTTTGGGCGGCGATGAATTTGCAGTCATATTAAGTGGCATCTCAGATCGCAAACAAGCGGCGCAAATTGCCGAAACCTTGCAGCAAACTTTTGCATTGCCAGTGCGGATCGCAGGTCATGACGTTGCAATCAGTGCAAGTATTGGAATAACTATCGCACCAGAAGATGCAGAAGAAGAAGAGCTGCTGTTAAAGCATGCTGATTTGGCGATGTATGAAGCAAAAGCTCGAGGAAAAAATACCTATCATTTCTTCAGCCAAGACTTGAATGATGCGGCCAAAGATCGACTTCTTATTGAAAGTCAGTTGCGCGAAGCCATCCGCGAACAGCAATTTTTATTGTATTACCAACCTAAAATTGACATCCGCACCCAGCAAGTTGTTGGCTATGAAACGCTGTTACGTTGGTTACGTCCTGACAATACTATGGTGCCCCCACTGAAATTTATCCCTGTCGCTGAGTCCACCGGTTTGATAGTGCAAATTGGTGAATGGATCATATGGGAAGCCTGTCGTTTCTTGGCCCGCCAGCACGCTCGCGGATTGATGGTCACGGTTTCTATTAACTTGTCTGCACGTCAATTTACCGATCAAGATTTACCCGGCGTCATTGAACGAATTATTAAGCGTACAGGTGCATCGCCAGCACATTTAATCTTTGAAATCACTGAAAGTATGTTGATGGGCGACACAGATGCGGCTATCAACCAACTTAACGAGTTAAAACGCCTCGGATTGGCTTTATCTATCGACGACTTTGGTACAGGCTATTCATCGCTGAGTTATTTGAAGCGGTTTCCAGTAGATGAGTTGAAGATTGACCGATCATTTGTGAAAGATATCCCTGACGACAAGAACGATATGGACATTACTGCAGCGATTATAGCAATGGCGCAGAAAATGGATCTCCGGGTTGTTGCCGAAGGGGTTGAAACTGCAGACCAAGTCGACTTCTTAAGAAACAATGCTTGTTATTTGGTGCAAGGGTATTATTTCAGCATGCCTTTAGCAGAACAAGAATTAACCCGGCTGAACTACAGCATCATCAGTGAATAATAATAAATTCAGGAACATAGGCATGAAACTATTTCATTTGTCGTTGTTAAACGCGGCAATTCTGTGTGCTGCTTCGCCTGCGCTGGCGGATCAGACAAGTCCAATTCACGGCATTCGTGACAAAACCCCGCAGTTAGTCGCATTTACTGGGGCCACAGTTCATACTGAACCCGGTAAAACTATCCAAAATGCGACCGTGCTCATCAGTAATGGTAAAATCACCGCGGTGGGTGCTGGTTTGTCTGTGCCAAATGGCTATCGCACAATCGATAGTAAAGGCCACCATATTTACGCTGGCTTTATTGATTTATATAGCAACTATGGTGTTGATGCGCCTGCAGAAGGTGGTTCAAATAGCTATCGTGATGAACCGGTGTATCAAAACGAGCGCCAAGGTGGTAACGCGAGCAATGCTGCAATCCATGCAGAACAGCAATGGGTGAATACCTTCAAACCTGATGATGATGCCGCCAAAGAGTTAACTGCCCAAGGTTTTACCGTGGTGCAGTCAGCACGAATGGATGGTATTTTTCGCGGACAAGCGGTTGTAGCGTCCTTGGGGAAAGGCTTACCAGGCGAACTGATATTAAAAGCTGACGCCAGCCATTTTATGTCATTTGATAAGGGTAGCTCAGTACAAAGTTATCCATCATCGCTCATGGGCTCTATAGCCCTCGTCCGTCAAACACTTGCAGATGCCAACTGGTACAAAACAGCGTACGGCAAATCTGACTGGCGTTTTTTTGGTCAAGCCATCGAGTTTAATGCAGCGTTGGCGGCACTTGGTAAGCTAAATGACACCGGTTTAGTTTTTGAAGTCGACTCAGAACGGTCGTTATTGCGGGCAGATAGTCTGGTTAAAGAATTTAATCTTGCCAAGGCAAGCTACGTCGCTTCTGGTTTTGAGTATGCGCGGGTTGCCGAGGTAAAAAATACAGGTCGACCATTAATTGTGCCTGTCGCTTATCCAAAGGCGCCTGCGGTAGCAAAAATGGAAGACCAGCTTGATGTGAGTTTGTCCGATTTAAGGCATTGGGATCGCGCGCCATCAAACTTGGCGGCTTTGACTAAAGCTGGAGTTCCGGTGGCTCTCACCACCTACAAATTGGAAAAGACTGAACAGTTTTGGCCAAATGTGCGCTTAGCGCTCAAATATGGTTTGAGTGAATCAGCTGCCCTTGCTGCGTTGACGACTACGCCAGCAGAAATGTTGGGCATGCCAGGACAACTGGGACGCATCGCCAATGGTTATCAAGCAGATATCGTTATCGCCAATGGTGATTTATTCAAAGATGGTGAAATTGTGGCGACTTGGACTCGTGGCCAAGAGCATGCGTTTAAGCCAATGAATGATCCTGATTTCACGGGTGAATATGCACTTGATTTAGCGGGTGAAACTTTGCAATTGCAAATTAGCAAGGGTGATGGTGCGCTCGAAGCAAAACTGATTGCTGGTGACAAAAATGTCAAAGTAGATAGTTTAAGTGTCGACAAACAACAATTGCAATTTAGTGCTGCGTTGAATGAAGTGAGTAAAACAAAAGGCGTTGCCCAATTTAGTGGTGTCTTGTCAGGCCAGCAACTAATAGGCGATGTGCGCATGCCAAATGGTCAACAACTGAAGATCACGGCAAGTCGCAAAACATTGACGGCCGAAGACGAAGCGAAAAAAGACATTCCAGCTAAACTAGTTTCGAAATTAACCTTTCCAAATCTACCATTTGGTTACGACAAGCCAGTGCAACAGAAAAACGTGCATATCAAAAATGCAACGGTCTGGACTTCAGATAAAGCGGGTAAGTTAGAAAATACTGATGTAATTGTTGCTGAGGGTGAATTTAAAGAAATCGGCAAAAATCTGTCAACGCCATCTGGCTTCGAAGTGATTGATGCTACAGGTATGCATTTGACCGCAGGTTTGATAGACGAACATTCGCATATCGCTATTGAAATGGGCGTTAATGAAGGTTCTGATGCTGTGACTTCAGAAGTGAATATTGGTGATGTTATTAGTCCAGATGATATCAATATTTATCGCGGTTTGGCTGGTGGTACCACGACATCACAACTGTTGCATGGCAGCGCTAACCCAATCGGTGGTCAAGCACAAATTATTCAATTGCGTTGGGGTGTTAGTCCAGAAGCGTTGAAATTCAAAAATGCACCGAAGTCGATTAAGTTTGCACTGGGTGAAAACGTCAAACAATCAAACTGGGGTGAGGCGTTTACCAGCCGCTACCCGCAATCTCGCGTTGGTGTGGAAACTGTGATCCGCGATGCTTTCCAGGCAGCGAAAGAATACAAAGCCAGCTGGGAAGCTTATGACGACTTATCAAGCAGCGAACAAAAACGTGTTGCAGCGCCACGTGTCGATTACCGTTTGCAAACTTTAGTGGAAATTTTAGATAAAAAACGCTTTATCCATACCCACTCTTATGTCGCATCAGAAATTTTAATGCTCATCCATTTAGCGGACGAAGTTGGTTTTAAGGTCACCACCTTCACCCATATTCTTGAAGGTTACAAAGTCGCTGACGAGATGAAAGCACATGGTGCTAGTGCTTCTACGTTTGCCGATTGGTGGGCTTATAAGATGGAAGTGCAAGATGCAATCCCAACCAATGCTTGTATTATGGCAAGCCGTGGTTTAGTGGTGTCGGTGAATTCTGATGATGCAGGTTTACAGCGTCTATTAAACCAAGAAGCTGCCAAATCAGTGGCTTATTGTGGTATGTCGGAAGAAGATGCGCTGAAAATGGTCACGTTAAACCCTGCGATCCAATTAAAAATAGACGATAAAGTGGGTTCTGTTGTTGAAGGCAAACAGGCTGATTTCGTGCTGTGGAGTGGGCATCCATTGTCGGTATACAGTAAATCTGTACAAACATGGATTGATGGCACACCTTATTACGATGCAAAACGAGATCTCGCAGCGCAACAACAAATCGCTGTTGAGCGTCAGCAGTTGATTCAAAAAGTCTTGGGTGCTTCAGATGAAGAAAAAGCAGGCAGTGGCGGTAGCTATAAAAAGCCGGATCCATTATGGCAATGTGAAACCGATGGTGACGTTTTCAAAAATCGTCTTAACCTAAATCACCACCACTAAGCCGAGGATAACAAAATGATATTTAACAGAACTTATTTAAGCCTCGCGTTGTTGCTGGTTGCGGGTCAAACCGTGGCGCACGATATGGTGCCTGGCAAACAGCAGCAAAAGCCAATTTTATTGACTGATGCTACGGTTCACACTGCCACGCAAGGTGTGTTGGAACAAACTGATCTATTGATGGTTGATGGCAAAATCGCCAAGATTGGGCAAGATTTGGCAGCACCAGCCAATGCTGAAGTTATCGACTTAAAAGGCAAGCACATTTATCCAGGTTTAATTGCGTTGGTTAACCAACTGGGGTTAATCGAAATTGAAGCAGTACGAGCCACAGATGACACGCACGAAGTTACAGATACCAACCCTGATGTTCGCGCTGGTATTGCCTACAACGCCGATTCTGAAGTGATTCCGACTGTCCGCACTAACGGCTTTAGCTATTCATTAGTTTACCCACGTGGCGATCGGTTGATGGGGCAAAGCGCATTAATGCAACTTGATGCGTGGAATTGGCAAGATGCTACGGTCAAAGGTCAAGTCGCACTGCATATCAACTGGCCAAATGCCAGTGTATTGAGTTCGCCTTGGGCGCCGAAAGAACCGGAAGAAATGGCAAAAAATAATGCAAAGAACATGAATGAACTTCGCGAGTATTTTGTACAGGCTAAGGCCTATGCGACGGCGAAGGCTGCCAACAAGCATCGCGGAATCGACTCTCGTTGGGAAGCGATGCTGCCAGTGCTTAAAGGCGAGCGTCCAGTGTTTGTGCATGCTGATGATGCGCGGCAGATTAAACAAGCCATGTTATTTGCTAAAGAATATCAACTGAAACTAGTCATTGTTGGTGGCCGTGATAGTTGGCGAGTGGCTGATGAACTAGCTGCGGCGAAAATTCCTGTGGTGTTCACGGCCCCGTATGGTTTGCCGGAGCGTGACGAAGAGCCAATTGATATCGCTTACAAAACTCCTGCATTACTGCAAAAGGCTGGTGTGCAATTTGCTTTATCGCAAGATGGCTATTGGAACACCAGAAACGTGGTGTTTGCTGCAGGCCAAGCCGTTAATTATGGTTTGACAAAAGAGCAAGCTTTAGCTGCTGTAACCATAAACGCTGCAAAAATTGCCGGCATGGATAGCGATATAGGTTCTTTAGAAGTCGGTAAAGCAGCGTCAGTGGTTGTTTCTGATGGCGACATTTTTGACTATTTGGGTCATAAAGTTCGTTACATGTGGATTGATGGCCGAGCTGTTGATTTGAATAACCGCAATATCCAATTAAAAGACAAATACGAGCAACGCTACGGTAAATAATCAATTTCCCAAGGCACTGATTTGTTATAAAAAGAAGGGCAACATCATGTTGCCCTTTGTTTTAGTTATGGGGTGTGGAATAAAGTAGACGCGGCTTAATGTTGTTCAAGTAATTGAAATAACAAAGCGCGAACAGTTTCTGGTTCAAAGGGTTTGTCACACATGGCATTAACGCCACTTTGTGCGATATTACTCAGATGCGTTTCATTGGCTTCGCTAGTGACCATCAAAACCGGAATATGCGATTGGGTACTGGTACTGCGGATGAATTCAGTGAGTTCTTGGCCATTCACTTCTGGCATGTTGTAGTCAGTGACCACCAAATCAAACATCTGCTGCTGTAACATTGAGATGGCTTGTTGGCCATCTTCAGCTTCTTGCATTTGCTGAATTCCCAAATTGCTGAGTACTCTGCGAATATGATTCCTTGCCAGTTTACTGTCATCAACGATGAGCACTCGCACATCGGTAATATCGTACAAACTCAGCTGCAATTCTGTCGGTGTGAGTAAATCCATGGCTGCGTTTAACGCTTTGCCAAGATGTATGCGACTGAACGGTTTTGGCAAAATTGCGATGACACCTGATTGTTTAAACTGTTCAAGTTGTGCTTTTCGAGTTTCGCTGGACACTAACATGAAGGCAATATCTGCAAGGTCTGGCGATTTTTTGAGTCTTGTTAACAAATCAAGGGCAGTGCCATCGGCAAAATGTAGCGCGCTGACGACCAAGTCTGGTTTGTGTTTGGCGATTTGGACCAATGCTTGATTCACTGAGCCTGCTTCTTCGATGTTGCGGACTTCTTCTTCTTGTAAATGTTTAATAATAATTTTTCTTTGTGTATCAGATGGTTCTACCAATAAGATGGACAAATCGGACGGTGATAATTCACTCATAATGTCTCCATAGACTGCATTGCTGGTCGTTTAACCACCAGCCCATTTAAATTTATATCCTAGTTTAGTCAATTCTTGCGAAATGGTGTCACGTTGATCGCCTTGGATCTCAATAATTCCATCTTTAACTGAACCACCACAACCGCATTTTTTCTTCAACAGCGCCGCAATTTCACTAAGTTTTTCATGCGATTCCGCAATGCCTGCGATAGTGACCACCGCTTTGCCATTACGGCCTTTAGTTTCTCGTTTCAGTCGCAGTTGGCCATCAGCAAAAGCTGCACCTGCAACTTTCTCTGTTTTTTCTGCGGGGACTGAACCCGTTTCAGTACTGTAAACTAAATTTGAATTTTGTTGCTGCCAGTCAGCTAGCGAGATTTTTTTCGAACTCATGCGTTTTTCACCCTGTTGCGACTGCCCGATTAATGGCAAGATAAAGCATCATGGCAGCAGCAGCAATCACTGGATTAGCCTGTTTGCGGCAACAGTGTTTTTTTGCTGAAATTCTCAGCAGTGCTTGGGCTTTTTTTGTGCCTCTGGTACACTACCAGCGGTTTATAGATATCTGGATGGCTAATGTCAATCGCGCTTTATTTAGAACAATCAGGCTTGTTGGCTGCATTACAGCAGCAACAGACGAATATTGAAGAATTCTCCGCTGCAGTCAGCAATTATCAACAGCAATTAGTTGCGCATATCGCAAACGCAATCCCAACAGTACAGTGGCAATACCTTGTGCCCGAGTTAGGGGAGGGCGGTGCTTGTTCGCTGTTTGGTCATTTGGCTGCTGAGCCCTACAATTTAGCGGCGACTCTGGGTGGTGACACACCAGAAAACTTAGTATTGTTGCAACGCATGACTGCAGTGGTCGAATTTTATCAACAACATAGCCGTAGCGATTGGTTTGGTGTATATCAAAAACGGTTAAACCTTGATGGTGAAAATGTACTGGTCAAATTGGCTTATTTTGGCGCGCCGTCTCGACCTGAATTCCCCTTAACTACCGAATTTGCTGCAATCAGTAATAATAGTTCGGTGGCATTGAGTGGGCATGCACGTTTGATATCTCAGGTAGCAAGTTATGTCGCGGCGGGTGGTGAGTACTATACTTGCGATCCTAAAGTGCAAGCAGAGGCATGTTTGCCATTTTATTCTGCAACTGGTGAAGTTATTGGGATTGTCGATGCTGAAGCCTTCTCGCCAGAATTGTATGTGGGCGCTGAATTAGCATTAATTGTCGCGATAGTGACGATATTGCCGTCGTTATTTTAAAGAAAGAATTCAAAAATCAGGCGAGGGCTTAGCCCACGCAAACTTTAGCAACAGAAACAGGTAGCACTTATGTTTTCTCAGTTACAGCCAGTGGCAACCGATCCAATCCTTGGATTAATGGCCGCTTATAAAGAAGATCCAAATCCATTAAAAGTCGACCTCGGTGTTGGCGTTTATAAGGATGAACAGGGCCATACCGCTGTATTGGATTGTGTGAAAAAAGCGGAAAAGCTGCGCCTGGAACAAGAAGATAGTAAGACTTATATTGGCATGGCTGGTGATTTAAGTTTTAACCGCCATATTGAGCAATTAGCCTTTGGTCCGCATAAAGTATTGCTGGAAGGCCGCGTCACCACCGCGCACACGCCTGGTGGTACTGGCGCACTGCGTGTTGCTGCCGAGTTCATTAAAAAAGCTAATCCTGAGGCAACAATTTGGGTAACTAGCCCAACGTGGGCTAACCACATTTCGTTGTTCCAAGCAGCTGGTTTAAAAGTTAAAGAATATAGTTATTACGACTACAGCACCAAAGGTTTGAACGAAGAGGCGATGTTCGCTGACTTAGCGACAATTCCAGCCGGTGATGTGGTTTTGGTGCATGCCTGCTGTCATAACCCAAGCGGCATGGATTTAAATGAAGCGCAGTGGCAGAAGTTTACAGCAATTGCCAAAGAGCGTGGTTTCACACCCTTAGTTGATATGGCCTATCAAGGTTTTGGTTTAGGTCTCGATGTGGATGCGGCAGGTTTAAGGTTATTAGCAAACGAAGTCCCAGAACTCATCTTATGTACTTCTTGCTCAAAAAACTTTGGTTTATATCGCGAACGTATCGGTGCTGTTTCTATCGTGGTTGCGCAAGCGTCTGTGACTGAAACAGCACGCACTAATTTACTTGCAGTGGTTCGTAGTATTTATTCAATGCCACCTGCCCATGGCGCCATTATCGTTAGTCATATTCTTGATAGCGCGGAGTTAACTGCGCAGTGGCACCAAGAGCTTGCTGTCATGCGTAACCGTATCAACGATTATCGCCAATTGATTATCGACAAGTTAGCTGGCGAAGGTGTGAAGCAAGATTTCAGTTTCATCACTAAACAACATGGCATGTTCTCATTCCTTGGTATTAATAAGGAACAAATCGAACAACTGCGAAAAGAATACAGCATCTATATGGTTGGCTCGAGCCGCGTGAGTATTGCTGGTTTAAACCATAGCAATATTGATTATTTCGCCAAGGCGATGGCAGCTGTGTTGAAATAGGTTTGAGTGCTGATTTTCATGACAAAGGCAACTGAATAGTTGCCTTTGTTTTTTCAGCTGGCTAATGTAAGGAGATTAGTCCATTCAAATAAGGTCTCAGTGTGCACAACAGATTTCGAAGCCTATTAGTGTTAATTTGTGTGCTTTGGTTTAGTCCGTGTTTTGCAAATTCTTTGCGTGTGGTCATGGAAGTTTCTCCGCCACACCAAACCAATGAAAAGGGCGTTGCTGGCGGATTGACTACCGATGTCGTCAAGATAATGCTTGAGCATGCACGACTATCACCTGTCATCGAAATCTATCCATGGGCTCGCGCTTATAAAATCGCGAGTAGCACACCTAATGTATTGATTTACAACATGGCGCGCACTAGCGAGCGTGAAAAACATTTTATTTGGATTGGCGAAGTTGCCAGTTATCGATTTGGCTTTGTGAAGTTAAAGCAACGAGCAGATATCCAGATCAACAAGATTGCCGATGCCAAGAACTACGTTGTCGGTACGCAACGAGACGATTTCTCAGCAAGTTGGTTGGAGAAAGAAGGATTTGCGTTAGGCAAACAACTCACCGTGCAGCCGGATATCGAAGAGACTTGGCGTTATTTGGTCAGCGGTAAAATTGATATTCTTATTGATGATCCGTTCGCAGTGGACGATATGTTAAATAAGTTTCAACTACAGCGTGCAGACATTGAATTTGTCTACTATATCCCGCAATTACAACAGAATACCTGGATTGCGGTGCATAAAGACTCATCGCCTGAGCTTGTTGCTAAATTACGAGAGGGTTACCAATTCGCTCGTCAAAGTACCGCATTTAGTCGTGTTATGCAGCTTGGCGAATTGCCGATCCCTACCAATTAGCGAATTAAAAAAGCCGAGCATGATGCTCGGCTTTTACGGTAAAGAACTTAGTGCGGTTACTTTACAAGCGATTACTAGATCTTTTTATAACGGATGCGATGAGGCTCTAAAGCCGCCGCGCCATAAGTCGCTTTGACCCAAGCCTCGTAATCCGAATAGTTACCCTCGAAGAAGTTTACTTTACCTTCGTCGCGATAATCTAAGATGTGCGTGGCAATACGGTCGAGGAACCAACGGTCATGCGAAATGACCATGGCACAGCCAGGGAAATCAAGGATGGCATTTTCCAAGGCCCGCAGCGTTTCTACGTCAAGGTCGTTGGTCGGTTCGTCGAGAAGCAACATGTTGCCACCGGCTTTTAGCAGCGCAGCTAAATGCACGCGGTTGCGCTCACCACCAGACAATTCGCCGATGAACTTCTGCTGGTCGTTGCCTTTGAAGTTAAAGCGGCCGACATAAGCGCGGCTTGGGATGGTGAAGTTGCCAATTTGCAGCATATCTTGACCGTTGGAGATTTCCTGCCACACGGTATTTTTCGGATTCATGTTATCACGGAATTGATCAACACTGGCTAATTGAACGGTTTCGCCCAAAGAAATGGTGCCGCTATCCGGTTGCTCCATGCCAGAAATCATCCGGAATAAGGTTGATTTACCGGCACCGTTAGCACCGATGATCCCGACAATCGCGCCTTTTGGAATTGAGAAACTTAAATCATCAATTAATACGCGGTCACCGTAAGATTTACGCAAGTTAGTAACTTCGAGTACTTTATCGCCAAGACGTGGTCCAGGCGGGATAAACAACTCATTCGTTTCATTACGTTTTTGATAGTCCTGGCTTTGCAATTCTTCAAAACGGGCCATCCGCGCTTTTGATTTTGCATGACGACCTTTTGGATTGGTGCGAACCCATTCCAATTCTTGTTTGATTGAACGTTGACGAGCGTTTTCTGATTTCTCTTCTTGGGCTAAACGAGCTTCTTTTTGCTCAAGCCAGCTTGAATAGTTACCTTCCCATGGAATACCTTCACCGCGGTCAAGTTCCAATATCCAGCCAGCAACGTTATCGAGGAAGTAACGGTCGTGGGTAATTGCCACAACAGTGCCGGTATAGTCGTGAAGGAAACGTTCCAACCAAGCGACAGATTCTGCATCCAAGTGGTTGGTTGGTTCGTCGAGTAACAACATGTCTGGTTTTTCTAACAGCAGACGACAGATGGCAACACGGCGGCGCTCACCACCGGATAACACACTAATTTTCGCATCCCAAGCAGGCAGGCGCAGTGCATCTGCAGCACGCTCTAAAATGTTATCGAGGTTATGACCTTCTTTCGCTTGAATAATGGCTTCAAGTTCGCCTTGCTCACGGGCTAAGGCGTCGAAATCGGCATTTTCTTCAGCATAAGCTGCATAGACAGCATCGAGGCGGCTTAATGCATATTTGACATCGGCAACGGCTTCTTCGACCACTTCACGCACGGTTTTATTCATGTCGAGTTGTGGCTCTTGCGGCAGGTAACCAATTTTGGTACCTGCTAATGGCTTGGCTTCACCTTCAAATTCGGTGTCAACGCCCGCCATAATACGCAGTAGCGTAGATTTACCCGAGCCGTTTAAGCCGAGCACGCCGATTTTGGCGCCAGGAAAAAACGAGAGAGAAATATCTTTTAAAATTGTGCGTTTAGGCGGGACTACTTTGCCTAAACGATACATCGAATAAATGTATTGAGCCATAATCTTCAGGGACCTGTAACGGTTGATAATCGCTTGGAATTGTACGTCATTTTTTCCAATCACGGAAAGCTTGGTATAAGCTTGTGTGAATTAAATTCGCCAAGCACCTGTGCTTTCTGGGATAATTGGCCAAAGCTTAATCCAATCCCTGAGTAACTAAGGAAATCTTCATGAGTGAATATACCAACGATCCAGTTTTTCAAGGCTTTATCGCCGAAGCGCGTTCTAATGGTGTGGTGTGGGTGCTTGCTCATGGCGAGGACTTATTAGTCGTTGAATCTGTTGATTTTGAAGACACAGATGTGATGCCATTTTGGTCAAACGAAGAGGCTGCCAAGTTACATTGTTCAGAAGAATGGGCAGATTATCACGCAGAGCCAGTTACGCTGGATATGTTCTGTGACGGCTGGTTAAAAGAAATGTACGAAGATGGTGTTTTAATTGGTACAAACTGGGACTCTGAATTAAACGGTCCAGAAGTGGAACCTCGTGAAATTTTAGAAGCTTTAGCGCAAGTGCAATAAGTTTCCAAATCGCTAACCACTTGGTTTAGTGAATCTAAAAACGCGCAGCATTTCCTGCGCGTTTTTTATTGGCAGATCCAACAAATTAAGTTCAGGTTCCTATGAAAACATCTGATACCTGATTTTTTAATCCTTAAGAAGAGTTGCTGGTTGATGGCTAAAGTAATCCGTAATCAGTGGCGCTGGGGCAGGTATACTTAAATCTAAATCTCGGCTAAGTTCCTGTAACAGAAGTTGAAAAACCGACAAGCGAGCCTGGTGTTTATCATTGGCATCGATGGTGTGCCAAGGCGCCAATGCAGTGCTGGTTGCGGCAATCATGTCCTTGGTTGCGAGTTGATAGTCTTGCCAACGTGATCTATTACGCAAATCTTCTTCTGTTAACTTCCAGTTTTTACTGGGATCGGAGAAACGCTCCATCAACCGTTCTAACTGGGTGCTTGCACTGATTTCTAGAAAGATTTTTACCACGCGAATATTTTCTTCGGCCAGACACCGCTCGAAATCATTGATTTGTGGATAAGCACGTTGCCATGCAGCTATCGGACAAAATTGCTCGACGCGCTCGACTAAGACTCGGCCGTACCAAGAGCGATCGAACACTGCCAGTTGACCTTGGGCTGGCACTAAGCGCCAGAAACGTTGCAACCAATGTTCAGCCTGCTCAGTGGCCGTCGGCGCACTTATCGGGTGAACATGCAACCAGCGCGGGTCTAAACACCATCCTAAGCGGCGGACGATTCCGCCTTTACCTGCGGCGTCTGCACCTTCAAGCACGATGACCGCGCTTTGTCGTTGTCGTCCCATCGCCTGTTGTACCAGCGCTAATTCATGCTGCAACAGTTTCAATTGCTCTTTTGTGTTCATGACCGACCTATGAACTCACCGATTGTTATCTGAGTTTATCGGATTAATTTGCTCTGTGCTGAGCAATTGTCTGCGTAAAGATCAGGTAAAGATAAAAAATTCATTTGATAATGAGAATGATTCTCGATAGCATAATGCTCTGAATACGGAGAATGATTACAGATGTTTAAGTTTTTACGATTATTGCATATCTACGCGTCAATGGCGGTGGTGGTGGCGTTGTTGTTCTACGCGATAACTGGGATCACCTTAAATCATCCAGAGTGGCAAACAAGCATTGGTCAACAAAGTCAGGCTTTGGAATTGCAATTGCCTGACGCTCTGCGCTCGCTGCATTTTGGCGAAGATAAATTGCAAAATGCCGCAGCGGCTTCGCAAATTGCCGATTGGTTGCGAGCAACGCAGCAAGTGCAAGGAGCAGTTTTCAACTTTAACTATGATGGTGACGAGCAGTTATTAGAGTTGGATTTCAAGCGTCCCGCAGGGTTTGCAAATGCTGAAATTGAACTTGCTACTGGCGCGGTACATTTTAGTAGCGAGTATGCAGGAGTTTTGGCTTTACTCAACGATTTACATAAAGGTCGCTATGCAGGTGCAAGTTGGCGCTGGTTTAGTGACGCAGTAGCCACCGCCTGTGTGCTGTTTGCGATAAGCGGATTCTATTTGCTGTGGCGGCAAAATTCTCGGCGTTGGCATGGCGTTGCCACTGCTGGTGTGGGTGTTTTGGTTTTATTGCTAGCTTATGCGCTGGCGCTTCATTAATAAACATTTAAAAGGATGAAAGCAACAATGAAAAAAATGAAGGTTGCCGCAGCGGTCGTCATGCTGTTGTCGGTTTGCAGCGCACCAATTTATGCCGCGTCATTACAAATCGATTTGGCCCTGCCAAAACCTGAGCATGGTCCATATCACCGGCCTTATGTTGCGGTATGGATTGAAGACAAAGCAGAGAAACCTGTACGGTTAATTGAGATTTGGCGAGAAAAACCAGATTGGATTAAAGACTTACGTCGATTCTGGCGTAAAACTGGCCGTGAAGATCAAGCTTTGGTTGACGCGCGTACTGGGGCGACTAAAGGACCTGGTGTTTATCATTTAAAGTGGTCAGGTGACGACGATTCGGGCAACAGCGTTGCTGCGGGCGAATATCTGTTAGTGATTGAAGCGGCTCGAGAGCATGGTGGTCGTAACATCGTTAAGCAAAAATTTAATTGGGATGGTTCTGCGATTAATTTGTCACTGCCGGCAGGCTCTGAAATTGGCGCAGTGACATTAAAATCTGAAAAATAACGGGAAGCGAATATCATGAAATTGTTCAATAGTGTTGTGTTAGGGTCTGCATTGTTTAGTTCTGTTGTATTTGCTCATACCATGACTGTTGTGCCATCGCACTTTGTGCAATCTAAAACTGGCGGATTTATCACGGTTGAGTTGTCGGCGACCAACATGACCTTCCAAGCGGATAAAGGCATTGGTGTTGATGGCTTCCAAGTTTATCTGCCGGATGGAAGTACTACGAAACCCGCAGCATCATTTCAAGGCAAAAGAAAATCATTGGCCGATGTTGCGCTAACCTCAGATGGTACTTATCGATTAGAAAACGGTGGCGCAGCACGCTATTTTACCAGTTACGAGCTTAATGGTGAGCGCAAACGTTTAATGGGCGATAAGCAAAAAGCTGCAAAAGAATTGCCAAAAGGTGCTGAGAAAGTTGTGACGACCCAAGGTCGTAACCGCGCATTTGCTTTTGTTACTGTCAACAAACCAACAGATGCCGTTGTTATTCCAACTGGTAAAGGCTTGGAGTTTAAAATGGATCGCCACCCAGCTGATGTTGTTGCTGGTGAAGCCGTGACAATGACTTTATTGGTAGATGGTAAGCCTGCGGCAGGTGTTGAACTTGATTTGTCGCGTGATGGTGAGCTTTATCGAAATGAGCCAGGACGAGTGCATCATACAACTGATAAAACCGGTAGCTTTACTTTTACTGCGCCAGAAGCTGGTCGTTACCTACTCGAAGCTGCTTACGAAGCCAAGAGCAACAGTGATAAAGCTGATAAAGTGCGTGAAGGTTTTACTTGGGCTTTTGAAGTTGCATTGCCTTAAGCAAGTTTGGTAACTGAATGCAAAACGGGGCGATTAATTCAGATAATCGCCCCGTTTTTTACATCGATTAGCCTAAATAGTCCATTTCGAGCTCTTCTTCATCATCCAAATCAAGGATTTGACGTAATCGCTTTTGTTCCATCAAATCATCGATACGACGTCTCGCTTCTACTTTGTGTTTATTTTTGGCGTCTTTGTTGCTGACTTTTGAATTTTTCAGCTCCGCAGCCACTGTCACTGCGTCATAATCCCCACTTATCATCTCGGCCATTTGTTATTACTTCCATGGTTTTTTTCTGATTGCCGCCCCTGTTTTAGCCTTAATTCAGAGGGCACTAAAGTGATTATTTTTTATTGTTATGAATAATAAAACTTATCGATGTGCTAAGTTATTGCTCTTTATCGCAGTTCGGTGGTGAATTGTCGAGCATTGATCAATTCTATCCAGATCCTTTGCCTATTTTGTGAACAGTTTGCATTCTGTAGAAGATCCAAACTAGCAATATCCGCGTACAATTAAACAAAACGGAGGCTTTAAAATGAAATTTTCAGGCAAGTTGCTATTAAGTGTATTGTTATTTGCGCCAAGTTCTGCGGTTTTAGCGAATCAGTGCGGTGAGATCCTTAGCCATACAGTGCAAAAACTGCGTACTAAAGAAACTGTTGATTTGTGCGAGTCGTACAAAGACAAAACCTTGTTGATTGTAAATACCGCAAGTAAGTGTGGCTTTACACCACAGTTCAAAGAATTACAGGCTCTGCAGGAAAAATATGCAGATAAAGGCTTAGTTGTTTTGGGATTTCCTTCAGATGATTTTATGCAAGAGCATAACGACGAAGAGAAAACAGCTGAAGTATGCTATCTCAACTACGGCGTCAAATTCCCTATGTTCAAAACCAGCGCGGTAAGAGGCGATGACGCTAATCCTATCTTTAAAGCGCTGATCGCGAAAACTGGTGAAAAGCCAAGTTGGAATTTCAACAAGTACTTGGTCAGCAAAGACGAGCAGCAAGTTCAGCATTTTGGCAGTAAAGTAGGGCCAATGGATGCAGACTTTATTACTGAGCTCGAAAAGGTTTTAGCTAAGTAAGTTCCTGACGTTAAAAAAAACAGCAAAGCCCTGACCATTGTGTCAGGGCTTTTTTATTGGCAAATTTAACCCACCTCCTATGGAGGTGGTTTTTACGGACATGTTTTAGCAATTGGCAGTGGGATTCGAAATATTTAATTAGAAACTGCTAAAGTTTGGCTTAAACCCTTGATAGTCGTGCACAGCTTGTTTATTATTCACTTAAGTTATTAGCTTATTATCTCATGATATAAGAACGGCTGGCGGAGGTGATTGTGGACATGCTGATTATTCTCGCTGCAGCTCTGGTCATAGGATTAGCATTAGGTCTGTTTGGTTCTGGTGGTTCAATTTTAACCGTACCAGTCTTGCTGTATTTAATGCATTTACCGCAAGCAGAAGCGGTTGCTTCGGCACTTGGCGTTGTTGCTATTATTAGTTTTGTGGCGTTATTGCCATACTTGTATCGTCGGCAAATGCCTTGGGTTGTGCTCGTACAAGTAGCCTTACCCGGTGTCGCCGGAGCAATTCTCGGCAGTTGGTTAAGTGAGTTTGTCGCAGGTTATCTGCAGTTAAGTTTACTAGCTGTGTTAATGTTGCTAAGTGCGATCAATATGTGGCGTCAACAGGTTTGGCATTTTCCACTGAAAAACGGCTGGCCACTATGGTTCGCTGGTGCTGGTTTAGGAATTGTTACAGGCTTGGTGGGCGTCGGTGGTGGGTTTTTGATAGTGCCCATGTTACTTGCGGTCACCTGCCTAAGTATGAGCTCTGCAATTGCCGCAAGTTTAATGTTAGTGCTTTTACAAAGCATTGCCGGTTTTGCTAGCCATCTGTGGTTGCTAGCCCAACGGGGGGCGACAGTTGATATATCGACTATCCTGTTAATTGGTGGTGTTGGCGCATTAGGCAGTATTGCCGCGCTTGGACTAAGTGCCAAGTTGCCACAGCAACTGTTACGGCGAATGTTTGCGGTGTTTGTGGTGGCTTTGGCTGTGTTTATTTTGATTCAGCAATGGCTACGGCAATAAATTTTTTTCGACTATTACATTAGTGTTATCTAAATTAATTGAGGTTTCTATGACTACTGAACGCGCGTTATTAGCTTTTGCAGGAACTATGGTGTTGATTTCGTTGCTGTTAACATATTATGTGCATGCCAACTTTGTTTGGTTTACCGCTTTTATTGGCGCCAATATGCTGCAAAGCGCCTTTACTGGCTTTTGTCCGGCGGTGATTATTATGCGTAAGATTTTCGGCATGAAGTCTGAAGCGGAAAAAGCTACTGGACAAAGCTGCCGTTAACGCCAAGCAAGGCATGCTGTGCTGCAACTTGTTCGTTAAGTTGCGGCAAAGCCTGTGTCAGGTGTCGTTGCTTGATGGGTTGCCGCTTGGCGAGCAAGTTCATCGCAGCGTTCATTTTCTGGATGACCCGCATGACCTTTTACCCAGTGCCAACGGACGTTGTGGCGTTGGCATGCCGCGTCTAAGCGCTGCCACAAATCTTTGTTTTTTACCGGCTCTTTAGCTGCAGTTCGCCAATTGTTTTTTTTCCAATTCTGCAGCCATTGGGTAATCCCAAGGCGAACATATTGACTGTCGGTGGACAGGTCGATGTCGCAGTCTTCTTTTAAACATTCTAGGCCAGCAATAGCAGCCATTAATTCCATGCGGTTATTAGTAGTTTGCAGATAACCCGCCGATAATTCTTTTAAATGTTGCTGATACTTAAGTACCACGCCATATCCACCTGGGCCTGGGTTACCTAAACATGAGCCATCGGTAAAGATTGCTACTGATTTGCGCATCGACGCTTCCCACAATTTAAATCGGCGTATACTCTATCTTAAATTCGAAAAATTCTCCAAAAATAGCGAAACGACAACCTAGTTATGGCAAAACGGCAAATAATATTAGATACCGAAACAACAGGCATTAATCCACTCGATGGTCATCGGATCGTCGAAATCGGTTGTGTGGAAATGTATAACCGCCGTCTTACCGGCAATAACTTTCATATTTACTTGAATCCAGATCGATTTATGGATCAAGAAGTTATTAATATTCACGGTATTACGAATGAATTTGTTGCGGATAAGCCGCGTTTTCGCGAGATTGCCCAGCAGTTTTTTGATTACATCCAAGGCGCAGAATTAGTCATTCACAATGCCGCGTTTGACGTCGGCTTTATTAATCATGAGTTTGGTTTATTAAATCCCGCGCTGCCAAAAGTCGATACGATTTGTGCAGTTTTGGATACCTTGGCGATGGCTCGTGATCTACACCCAGGGCAAAAAAATAACTTAGACGCGTTATGCCGCCGATATGATGTCAATAACAGCCATCGGACATTCCACGGCGCTTTACTAGATGCCGAGATTTTGGCTGATGTTTATTTAGCCATGACCGGTGGCCAAGTCAGTCTCAATTTGGCGACCCAAAATGACAATGACCAACAGCAGTCCATGGTACAACAGGTTGGTTTGATTCGACGTGGCAGTTTAAATGTGGTTTATGCAGATCCGGATGAATTAGCTGCGCATGAAAAACGTCTCGATTTAGTGCAAAAAAAGGGGGGGAGCTGCTTGTGGAGAAACTGACTTTACAGCGCATGATAGCGCTGTTTTTGTTCGGCGGATTATCTTTCGAGCTTTTTGCGTGGCAAGAATCGACAACTAACCAACCTAGCAATATCACCGAGCCTGTTAAAGTTGCTGCAGTCAATAATACCGATAGCACAGCCACTAAAACTGCCAATAGTGCTGGTATTCACGAATTACCAGCGGTTAGTAGCTCAAATCAAATTCCACTTCTGGATAATCGCTTTCGAATTGATTATGCGGTCGAGGAAATTACCTTGGTCTTTTTTCGTAAAAAAGGCTCACCCTCTATCGTGCTGGTTAAGCCTGATGGCAGTAAAATTTATGCTCGCACAGCCCGTGAGCATGGCATGCAGTGGCACGATGACAAAACTTACGATCTGATTAAAATGGTAAAGCCTGTCCCTGGCCCATGGCAGGCGATTGGTGATATTTTGCCAGAAAGTCGTATTATGGTATTAACCGATATCGATCTTAAAGTTGATCCTCTGCCCAAAGATATGATGGTCGGTGAATCATTAAAAGTAACCGCTAAATTAACTAATGGCGGTAAGCTAATAAACGCCAAAGATTTTCGTGACATTTTGCAATTAAATGTATTGCTGATCAGTACGCAGAAGCCTGAGTATGACAATTTCACGTCTTCAGTGTTAGATTTTACCACCTTCAAAGACGATGGCCGCGATTACGACGAACGTCCGCGTGATGCCGTGTTTACTGGCGAGTTTCGTTTGGATTTTCCCGCAGGCGAATGGATGCCCAAATACATCGTGGAAACTCCGCTTTACAGCCGAGAGCTTCTGCAAGATCCGCTGGTGATAAGTCGTACGCCAATAGCGTCGAATTTGGTAGAGGCGAAGACTGCTGAAGAAAAACACATATTAACTTACACCATTACCGAAGGCCCGATTGATGCAAAAACTGTGTCTTTACAAGGCCGTATTCTCTTTCCCTCGCAAGAAGTGCAAAGTTTTACTATCGCTGAAATGGCGGCAGATAAACGTGAGTTACAGATAGCAAATGCCGGTACCGGCACTTATCGCATTACGCAAACCTTGTTTGGCAAAACAAAAGCGGGTCGGGAGTTTGTTATTTCACTTCCTGAAGTCACTTTTGCGGCCGTGGGCCCGAAAGAAGAGGTGCCGCCAGTCGATGACGCGACAGTGAAAGCTGCCACTGATAAGGCGGGTACTGAAACCGCAGGGGCAGCTGAGTTGGCTATTTCGAAGACGACAGCAGTAGAGGCGGTCGAACCTGAACCAGAACCTTTCCCGCTTGGCTGGGTAATTTTTGGCAACTTGATTATTTTGTTGTTTGGCGGCGGCGCAATTTTCTTTGCGATGAATGCCAATGCGCAGCAGATGCTGGGAATGATAGTCGCCAAGCTAAATCCAAAATTACTGCTTAAACGGAAAAAATCCGATGAATCTGCAGCGGAGTCAGCAGGGGCAAGCCCGGCAGATGACTCGATGAATATGCCGAAAAAATCAGCAAAAGCGAAGTCGGGTGACGATATTTTGGATCTTTCTTTACCGGATGATTAAGCTTTAGCCAAATCAGACAAAAAAGTGGTTGACGACCTAACGGTGTATCCGTATTATTCGCTCCGCAAAGCAGCATACCCAATTGAAAATGTTGTTTTGCTTGGCGCGGAGCGGTAGTTCAGTCGGTTAGAATACCGGCCTGTCACGCCGGGGGTCGC
>JAYSCP010000028.1:0-37782 GCA_041914845.1 Alteromonadaceae bacterium | reverse complement strand
AGAGGATCGGTCAACCGATCAGCTAAGAAAGTTGCTTAACTGATCGGTGTTAGCCCATCGGCGCCTTTTCAATTTTTACTAAATAAAACCAATAATTTATTCTACAGTCACCGATTTTGCTAAGTTACGCGGCTGGTCAACGTCGGTGCCTTTGATGATGGCGACGTAGTAGCTCAGTAATTGCAGCGGAATGGTGTAGATAATTGGTGCAATCAGCGGGTGGACGTGTGGCACGTTCACAACGCGTTGCGTAGCATCCGATTTGAAGTGTGAATCGACATCAGCGAACACATACAGAATACCGCCGCGTGCGCGCACTTCTTCCACGTTAGATTGCAGCTTTTCCAACAATTCGTTATTTGGCGCCACCACGATGATTGGCATTTGCGCATCAATTAACGCTAATGGACCATGTTTCAGCTCGCCTGCGGCATAAGCTTCAGCGTGGATGTAAGAAATTTCTTTTAACTTCAATGCACCTTCCATCGCGATTGGGTATTGATCGCCACGACCCAAGAACAAGGAATGGTGTTTGTCGGCAAATTCTTCCGCTAAAGTTTCGATGCTACCGGCCAATTTCAAGGTGTCTTCAAGTTTGGCAGGCAGTGATTTTAACGCCTCGACCATATCTTTTTGCTGTTCAGCAGTCAGGCCATTGTATTTACCTATTGCCAGCGTCAACATCGCTAAACCCACTAATTGCGTGGTGAAAGCTTTAGTTGATGCCACGCCAATTTCAGCGCCCGCGCGCGTCATAAAGGCTAAGTCTGATTCACGCACTAATGATGAACCCGCGACGTTACAAATGGTTAAGCTACCGACATAACCGGCTTCTTTTGCCAAACGCAGTGCCGCTAAGGTATCCGCAGTTTCGCCAGATTGTGAAATGCTGACTAACAGGCTATTTGGCTGCACGAATGACTTGCGGTAACGGAATTCAGACGCGATTTCGACGTTACAAGAAATGCCGCCTAACGACTCTAACCAATAACGCGCCACCATGCCAGAGTGGTAAGAAGTACCACAAGCCACGATTTGTACGTGCTTCACTTTCTTGAATAATTCTGCAGCGCCATTACCAAAGGTCTCATCCATCACCGATTCGGCGCTTAAACGGCCTTCTAAGGTATTATTGATGGCATGTGGTTGTTCATAAATTTCTTTTAACATGAAGTGGCGGTATTGGCCTTTATCGCCAGCGTCATAGCTAACGTTTGACTCATGCGCCACGCGCTCAACTGGATTGCCTTGTTTGTCGAAAATCTTCACGCTGGTACGAGTGATTTCGGCAACATCGCCTTCTTCTAAGAACATAAAACGACGAGTCACTGGCAACAGTGCTAATTGGTCAGACGCAATGAAGTTTTCGCCAATACCTAAACCAATCACCAATGGGCTACCAGAGCGCGCAACAACCAAACGACTTGGGTCGGTTTTGTCCAGCAACACAGTGCCATAAGCGCCAGTGAATTGTTTCACGGCACGTTGCACGGCAACTAATAATGACTCAGCCGTTTTTAACTCTTCTTCGACCAAATGCGCGATAACTTCGGTGTCAGTGTCTGAATTAAACACATAACCTTTGGCTTTTAATGCAGTGCGCAGTGGGCCGTGGTTTTCGATGATACCGTTATGCACCACAGAGATTTTGTTGGACACGTGCGGATGCGCGTTACGCTCAGATGGCTCGCCGTGAGTAGCCCAGCGCGTGTGTGCGATACCAGTGCCGCCTGGAGTTGGCGTTAACTTCACTGCGTCCGCCAGCTCTTTAACTTTACCAAGGCGACGAATGCGTTGCAGTTCGCCAGTTGGGCTCACCACGGCAACACCGGCTGAGTCATAACCGCGGTATTCTAAGCGGCGCAGACCTTCAACCAAAATTTCGACCACATCACGTTGCGCAACTGCGCCAACTATTCCACACATATTTACTCCGGAGTTTCCGTATGAAGTTGTACAGGGACGCAGATCACTCGCACGCCCTGCTGTTCTATTTGCCTTTTTGCCGTGTCGGGTAACTTATCGTCTGTCACCAGGATTTTAATCGACGTCCACGGCAGTTCTAAATTATGAATTTTGCGACCAATTTTATCGGATTCGACCATCACCACGACTTCACGCGCTACTTCTGCCATCACCCTGCTGAGGCTCGTTAGCTCGTTAAACGTGGTAGTGCCGCGTTGCAAATCAATGCCATCGGCACCAATAAACAGCTGATCAAAATCATAGGCGCGGAGCACCTGTTCTGCCAGTTGTCCTTGAAATGACTCTGACTGTGCGTCCCAACTGCCACCGGTCATCAGCAATTTGGGCTCGTTTTCTAATTCTCGTAAGCTATTGGCGATAAACAACGAGTTGGTCATCACCACCAAGCCTTGTTTTGCCGACAGCTCTGGTAATAATGCGGCAGTGGTGCTGCCACTGTCGATGATAATACGGTAGTGATCACGAATTAAGCTTGCAGCGGCTTTGGCCAGTGCTTGTTTGCGCTCGGAAATTTTTTCAAGCGCAGGTTCAGCCATAAATTCATGCGGCAACTGCACAGCCCCGCCGTATCGGCGTAACAATAAACCATTGTCTTCTAAGGCAGTTAAATCTTTGCGGATGGTAACTTCTGAGGTACTAAACTGCGCGGCGAGCTCATCAACACTGACCTCACCTTGGATTTCTAGTAAATCCAAAATGGCGCGACGTCGTTGTTGGGTATTGCGTTTATTCATCCGTTGCACGCTCAGCAAGATTACAGTTGCGGTGATTAGTCTTCGTTTTACTGACTAAACTTTCGTTTCGAAAGATATTCTAACTAAGTGAAAGATAAATGCAACGAATATTTCGGTTGGCGGTTTATTCAGGAACGGTGCCGTTTAAATTTATCTATCCTATTGCACTAACACAGCAAAATGCACGCACTGTAAATTTTGCGAGCCGAGTTACCAGCAAGTTATCGATGCAAGCTATTTCTTTGCTTAGGCCAAGCGGACGATAATTAGATAACGAAAGGAAATCACACTTTCGTATATCTTTGTAAACTCATCGTTCAATCCTCAGCCAAAACAAGACAAGACAAGATGATTCATTGTCAAAATTCTTTACAAAATTTGTGAATCACATGCATGAAAAAGTAATTAAACATTGAAAAAACAAAAGCTTAATAAAACGGCTTAGTTATTGCTTATATAAGTGCTTGATAATAAATAAAATGAGTATATAAAAATGAGAAAATTGTTACTTTCGGTTTGTTTACTTGCGTCAATTCAAAGTGCTGTTGCTGGTGTTATTCCGGTCGGCGCACAAAATGACGTATCAATAAATACAGTGACCAACGACTGGGGCTGGGAATTCATCTACCGCAATACATACAACGTTAATCACGATTCGGGCGACAAATATAACTACTATTTTGGCAACGCTAAAAGCGGTGACTGGATAATGCTCGGTAGTATTAACAACAGCAACAATACTTTTGATGTTCTTGCCGCTGTTCTGTACGACGATTTGCTAGGTTCATTTACCTTTAACGATAGCACCAAAGATTTTAATGGCTCATCTTGGTATAACGTTGAAGATTACTCAATTGGTTTTGCGGGTTTAGGCAAAGCAGTGAGCCTAAATTCAGCAGATGTTGCTGGTGGCAACGAGCGCGACCGTTTAAGTTGGCATATGCATGAATTCTACGATGCAGGCTATCGCTCTGGTGACAATGTGGGACTCAATGATAGTACCGACTTTGATAAGGCTGTATTAGTTTACCGTGGTACCAATTCAGTACCAGCACCAACAAGCCTTGCAATTTTAGGTTTAGGGCTAGCTGGTTTCGCTTTTACCAGAAAAAAGAAATCGGTTTAATCACTGCATGTTGATTCTAAAACCTCAACTTAGTTGAGGTTTTTTTATATCTAATAAAACGTGAAACCAATAAACCTCATCGATTTAATCACTTAAACTTAGCGGCTTTAGATTTTTATCTTTGTGGCTCATTAAATTAGCTCTGATCATTTGCACGAATTGCCAACTCAACCAATAACGCCACAACCAGCGGCACACCGAGAAAGAATATCAATTGCCACATCATCTTGCCTAACTCCCTGTGAACTCAGTGTATCGGCTTGCCTGCTCGACTCACTTCACCAGTTAACTTGGTACGATGATCATCTAAATGAGAATTATTTGCAATTAGTTTTTAGCTGAGTTATAGTTCTTTTCGTCAGGACGACAGCTGTACTTGCACGGCTTCAGAGGGATCTGCTCCACGGTAATTGGTACTTTGCGTTTCTGCAGCTTGTCGGGGGAGCCTGTTACTCCCCCCTTTTTTATGCGGGAAATTAATATTGCTGAGTGTCGAATTTGCGCGCCATTCGATGGTGTGAACCATTCTATTGTGCGAAATAGTGAAGAGGGTTTGCAGCGCAATGATGCTGGCTTGGGTTTTATTGCGGCTGTTTATCTTGCACTAAAATCCACGGCGAAATAACTACTGCCCATAACTCACGTTGTTGCTCGTGCCAGTACAGAGCTTCATCATCAGTCACCCGATGCACAAGGCCACCCGCCAACCAATCCGCAAACTGCGCTTTTTGGTCCGTCGCTAAAGCAAACGCCACCTCAATTAAATCGAGTTCGCCTGATACGGTCAGTAGCTGACCTGCCGCATAAAACTTGGCAAGCTCTGCCCACTGAATGCGAGCAGTTTCTGCGGTAATTTTTGCTTTCAGCACCTGCGGTTCGACATCGAAATTTTCGTTCATTGGCTTTTATAAATCCTAGTTATTCTAATTCATCAGCTTGTTCAGACACTTGCGATGCACTGAGCTCGTGCTTTTTCAGCAGTTTATGAAAGTCAGTGCGGTTACGACCAGCAAGCTCCGCAGCGCGAGTGACATTGCCCTCGGCCATTTTAAGCACACGCACCAAATATTGCCGTTCAAACTGATCACGCGCTTCGCTCAGTGTGGGCCAAAAACTGCGGTTTTGCGCAACGGCTTGTTCCACTAAAGCGAGGCTTATTACTGGGCTATTCGTCAGTGCGACACATTGCTCTACCACGTTAACTAATTGCCGGACGTTCCCCGGCCACTGCGCCGTGACTAACGCCTGCATCGCATCTTCAGAGAAGCGATTTACTTGCACATGATGCCGCTCGCCACTTTGCTGCAACACATGGCGCGCCAATAAAGGAATATCCTCGGCGCGCTCGCGTAAGCTTGGCAGCTGCAAATTCACTACGTTCAAGCGATAGTACAAATCTTCGCGGAAGCTTTGCTCTTGCATCGCTTGTTTTAAATCGCGATGGGTGGCGGAAATAACGCGCACATCAATCGGAATAGATTTCGCGCTGCCGACCGGCCGAATTTGCCGCTCTTGCAAAGCACGCAGCAACTTCACTTGCAGCGGCAGTGGCATATCACCAATTTCATCAAGAAATAAAGTGCCGCCATCGGCTTCACGAAACAGACCATTGTGTTCGGTGACTGCACCAGTAAAGGCGCCTTTGGCATGACCAAATAGTTCAGATTCTAATAAATGCTCAGGCAAAGCACCGCAGTTAATCGCGACAAAAGCGCGGCGCGCGCGCGGGCTTGCTTGGTGAATGGCTTTAGCGAGCAACTCTTTCCCGGTGCCGCTGGCGCCTGTGATCAGCACACTGACATCGCGCTGAGCAACGCGGTAAGCCTGCTCTAGCACCGACTCCATCACTTTGCTGCGAGTGACAATTTCTTTGCGCCATTCGTCTTTGCTAGGCACATGAGATTGATGCACCGCTTTTTGCAAAATGTCGCGAAGCTCAACGTTATTCAGTGGTTTGGTTAGAAAGCCAAAAACCCCACGTTGCGTTGCCGCCACCGCTTCAGGAATAGAGCCATGCGCGGTCATCAGCACCACGGGCAAGCCTGGGTTACGCTTAGCAATTTCATCAAATAACGCCATACCGTCTAAACCCGGCATCCGCAAATCACTGAGCACTACATCGACTGGCTGCTTTGCTAACAACACCAAGGCAGTTTCGGCACAATCGGCAGAAGTCACCTGATAGCCTTCGCCTTCAAGACGCAAAGTCATCAAACGTAATAGGCTTGGATCGTCATCGACTAATAATAACCGAGCATTTGATCCGCTCATATTAGCCCCCGCCAGCTGAGTTTAATTTTGCTTCAATTTGGGTTAACGCATCGATTTTTTTAAGTAAATCAGTATTTTGCTTTTGCAGCTTATCCAAATTGTCTTGCTGTTGGCCGTTCAAACGACCCAGCGCTTTAACCGCAGATTCTGACTCCAGTAATTTTTGATTGTAAGCATGATCCCAGCGCAATAACGCTGCCAGACCTACAGGCAATTTCGTTAACTGCTCACCAAGTTGCATTTGCGCTTTAAACCGCACGGCATAGGTTGTCTCTGGATGCAACTTCAGTAATAACTGTTGTAGCGCGCCCACTGGGGTATTTGGCAAGGTTTTGCTAAGCGCATCGCGCTGACTAGCATTCATTTGCAGCAGTTCAGCACGAAAATTTTGCCAAGCGCTTAAAGTCCCGGTGTCGTCAGCGATAGCCAGTTGCGGTGCTACTGGTTCTGGAATGCGAAGTGGCACTTCGACAACTTTTTCCGGTTCTGGTTTTGGTTTTGACAATACAGGCAAAGGTGCCGGAATGCCCTGACAACCAGCCAATACTAGAGAACCACAGATTAGGGTCCAAAATTTCATAGTTGTTCCTCGACGATGGGTAACCGGATGCGAATACAAACATCCGCATAACTCACATCTACTATTTCCGCTAAACCACCCAACAAACGGGCACAATCCGCGACTATTGATAAACCAAGTCCAGAGCCTTGTACTGAGTCAAAGCGCGGGGATTTGCCACGTTGGAATGGTTCGAATAATTTTGCTCGTAATTCCGCTGGAATTGGCGTGCCATTGTTCGCTACATCCAACAGCATAAACTTTTCATGTTGCCGCAATATAACCCAAACTGGACTGCCCTGCCCGCCATATGCCTGTGCATTGTTGATTAAGTTGTCCAAAATGCGCCGGAATAACATGGCATCGGTATAAATCTTCGGCAACTGACAATCCAACTGAATAAACTGCTGCCGCTGCTGCAACGATAAAGCATGGTCACTAAAACAGTTTTCCAGTAATTGTGTACTGTCGTGCCACGCAAATTCCGGTTTTGCTTGTTGCAACAATCGGTTGTAGTCGAGCAACTGCTCTGTCAGCTGACTTAAGCGATCGGCGCTGCCACTTAACAACGTCACCACTTCCATTTGCGGCGCATTCAACGGCCCAACGAGTTGCTCTTCTAATAAAGCACATCCTTCACGAATACTCGACAAAGGCGTTTTTAATTCGTGGGAAGCATGACGTAATAAAATCAGTCGCAACGCTTCTAACTGCTGTAAACGAGAAGCCAACCAACGCAACTGTTCACCGAGCTCAGTCAGTTCACGTGGCCCTGCGACTTTATCATGCGGGAAATGATGACTGGCTTGGCCAATGGAGCGGATCATTGTATCTAACTGTTTAATTGGCGATGCAATACGCGCTGATGCCCAAATGACCAATAACATGGTGAGCACAACCAGAGCGACACTTTGCCACGCCAACTTACTTTGGGCATCTACCACGAAGTTTTGTTGCGTTTGTAGACGTTGTTCCAATAACAGCCAAATTTGCTCGGTTAATTGTTGTTGCTGCTGACGAATGCTCACCAACAGTGGAGTTAGTTCTTCGTTGGTGCTTTGCTGATAAATTTGCAACAACACTGCGATTTGTTGCTGTTGGCTGTCGCATAGCAAACGCGCATCCAGGTCGCTGCAAACTACTCGCAGCATCTCTTGATAGTTGCGCAAATGAGTACCGGCCAATTTGCTTAAAGAATCAGTGCGCAGAATACTAAATTGCCGAACGGCCCGCTCAATGTCGACCACTACGTTTTGCATATTCTCCGCAAGCTTCACACTACTAACCGAGCTCTCAGCTTCCGCAACTGCATACTGACTCACTTGCGAAAGGGCACTATGGCTTTGCCATAACAGCACCGCCAGCGGGATCAGCGCGAGAAAAAAGCTAAAGAGGATAAATTGACGAAGTGATGCCGGCTGAATTGGACTTCGAAGAAACGGCTTAGTATCCATTGATAACTCAGCTCCTTAGCGAAAAATTCTATGATAACGGATTTATTGCTGATGCCCAACTTGTCACTGCAGATAGTCATGGGCAATGCACTTTTTTATTTTGGCGATTTATGGTGTATAAACCAAAACGGAGATGTAAGTCTGCGAGTTTAAGGACTATCGGCTAAAATCTCCTAAAAAAGAGCATAAAAAAACCGGTGCAAGCACCGGTTTCTTCGAATTTATTGCAGATTATGCGCGAGCTGTTGCACCAGCTGAACGAGCTTTACGAACTTTAGCCGCTTGACGGTTGTAAGCGTCAGTGAATTGAGCACGTTCTAATTTACGAACTGCATCACCATTCACATCAATTTTGCGTAGGTAAGTAACGAAAACAACTGCGTTAACTGCGAAAAATACTGCTGCTGCGATTAAAAATGTGTCCATAATTCACCTCTAGTTACTTTGCCATCGCCTTGCGCTGGACTTTAATTTGTTTACTGCTCTGGGTTTGTTCACCAGGTAAAAAACGGAAGTGGAACTTGCTTGTATCACTTTCGTTATTTACCTGCACAAACTAATAATGCAGAAGCCGTGCCAACATTTTAAAATAATTTAAAACCATTAAATATCAATCACTTAAACAATTAAATTCACCAGTATGTCGGAATAAAGCTGAAACCGCCTCAACGAAGTGTCTCTATTTAGCAACACCAATTACCCACCAAAAACAATATTCTTAAAAATCAATAACTTAACGTGTATCTTTTTTGCGACACAATTTCCAAAAAATAGAATTAAACAATAATAAACATTAATTTCAATAACTTGCGCATTAACTCACAGTAAGAAAATTACTTAAAATTCGCATCCAGGAGTACGGCATGGTTTTTTAGGAAGGCTATCGAAGAAATTAGATATTTAGCGCGGTAAAAAGGGGGTGAACTCGGCGTCGAACCAAAACTTAGCTTCGACGCCTTTTCGTAAAACGACTGTTAATAGATAAAACCGTATTTGCGCGCAACCTTGTCAAAATACTCGAGGCACTGTTTAGCGTATTCGCGTTTTTCTACATAACTACCAGGGAAAAAACTCTTCTTGAAGCCATAAGCCACAATATCTTTAAGTCGTTTGAGCGGAATATCAAAATTATCGACCGCAAGCTGGTACTCGCGACTAACAGTAGTATTTGAAACCAAGCGATTATCGGTACAAATCACCGTTGCCATGCGGTTTTCCAACATATCGCGGAACTTATGCTGCTTAATATCGGTAATGGCTGGATTGGTTTGTAGGTTCGAGGTTAAGCACACTTCAATCGCAATACGTTTGTCGGCAATGTAAGAGGCTAACTCGCGGATATAACGTTCTTTATCGACAATTTGGCTGTCGCGGATCATCTCCGGAATAAACATCGAGTAGCCATGACCAATTCTGTCGGCATAACATTCGGTGATGGCTTCGAACACACTTTCCGCACCATACGCTTCACCAGCATGCAAAGTTTTTAGCAAAAAGTGTTGATGAGCATATTCGTACACTTCTTTGAAATTATGAGCAGGGTAACCAGATTCTTGACCTGCTAAATCCAAAGCGACGATCGGTATACCCTCTTCGTCACGCAGGCGAACACTTGCTCGCACCAGCTCCATAGCCGCTAAACGAATCACTTGCATTGGCTCAAAGTCACGCATCAATTGGAATAAATTGGTGTAATAAGGTGAAAACCCTTTGCCATTAAACATCCGCATCGCGCAGTTAATAATGCCGTAAGCAAATGGCGGACGCTCGCCCTGCTGGACTAACGCCGATTGGTTGTATTCTTGCTGCGCACGCTTGAGGCCATTATTGACTGTGTGCATGACGCGGTCAAAATCAATGCCGGAAGGCAAATCCATCAACAACTGCGGTGCGAAGCGCACTTCGATGTAATTTACACCTTCCAATTGATTATCGATTGCCAGCTCGTAAGCAGCTTGCTCTAAGTTTTCCATATCTCGCAGCACACCGCAGGTGTACTGAAAGCAATGCAAGTATTCACCGAGATTCTGGTAATGATCTTTAAAGACCAATTCTTTAAGCCCAGCAACACTATTTGACGGCAGCACCAGCTTGCTACGCGCAGCCATATCAATAAGGGAATCAAGTCGCAGACTACCGTCTAAATGCAGGTGTAAGTCTGACTTAGGCATTTCTTTAATAAAATCAGCAGAATAAAAGGACATTTTGACTTCTCACAGCAAATAACTGGTTTTAGTTATAGCAGTGGCTCACGTTATCCGCGAAAAGTTGTTTGATTTTGGTGTAATTTGTTTTTAAGAATTTATTTCAAGACAAGCTAAAAGTAGCTTTTAAATGGTGCCCGGGGCCGGACTCGAACCGGCACGACTTGTGGTCGAGGGATTTTAAATCCCTTGTGTCTACCGATTTCACCACCCGGGCAGAGTTGTGTGTGCTGAGGCACTAAGCAGAACGGTGTGCATTCTAAACCGATTGAAATGGATTTGTCATGTGTTTTGTCGCGCTAAATGCGCAAGTGTTCACATTTCAACCAAAATCAGCACCATAGCACAGATAATCAACAAGTTTTCGCAAGATATAATCCATTTTTCAAACAACAGCTCATCATTTAGCTATAGCAATTCGTCAAAAGTTTTAGCCATCTATACTGTTGCATTTCTAAATGCAAAGTGATATTACTAGAAAGGTCAGCGTTTGGTGGTGAAAATATCAACAAGACCGAGTTCATAGCAAAACTCAAATGTTGACCTAAATGAGACCTAACTCAGAAGCTTTTAGTTAGGCAGAAAATACAACGATAAACAACAGAGTTTGTAAAACGAACCATGAATATGCAACGTCATATCAACCGCACAATTCTCAACCTCCTCGTGCTCCTACTCAGGCCACGGGGTGCTGTGCTTTGGTAATAAGACGTTACCGGATCCAACAGAAACCCCGTGCCACAGGCCGGGGTTTTTTGTTACCTCAAGGTCTGACGGTTAAAAACGAATTGCAGCAAAGAGGAACAGCACAACATGAACAACTCAGAAAAAATTTGGATTTTTGATACAACCTTGCGTGATGGCGAGCAAGCGTTAAGAGCGAGTTTAAGCCACAAGCAGAAAATCCAGTTGGCGCATGCCATCGCGCGCCTGAATGTTGATGTGATGGAAGTGGGTTTCCCAGTGTCATCGCCTGGTGACTTTGCCTCGGTGCAAGCGATTGCGCAAAGTGTCAAAGGCCCCATCATTTGTGGTTTGGCACGCGCAGTCGCCGCAGATATTGAAGCCTGTGGCCAAGCCTTAAAAGACGCAGAGCGTCGCCGCATTCATACTTTTATCGCCACTTCCCCGCTGCATTTACAATATAAGTTACGTCGCACCTTAGCTGAAGCCACTGACCAAGCGGTTGCAGCCATTCAATTAGCGCGCAGATATACCGACGATGTTGAGTTTTCTTGTGAAGACGCGGGTCGCACGCCAATTGATGATTTGTGCCGCATTGTCGAAGCGGCAATTAAAGCTGGCGCGCGCACTATCAACATCCCCGATACCGTGGGTTACACCATTCCAAACGAATTTGCGCAAATCATCACTGGCTTACGACAAAAAGTACCCAATATCGACCAAGCCATTTTAAGCGTGCACTGCCATAACGATTTAGGCTTAGCGGTCGCCAATAGCATCAGCGCTATTCAAGCCGGCGCGCGGCAAATTGAATGTACCGTAAACGGTATCGGTGAGCGTGCTGGTAACTGCTCACTAGAAGAAGTGGCGATGATTATCAAAACCCGCAGCGATGTGTTGCCATTTTATACCGACATCAAATCCACCGAAATCTACCGTTCAAGCCACTTGGTCAGCCAAATTTGCCATATGCCAATTCAGCCGAACAAAGCCATAGTCGGCGAAAATGCCTTTGCACATAGCTCAGGCATCCATCAAGACGGCGTGTTAAAAGCGCAAAATACTTATGAAATTATGTCCCCTGAGCAAGTAGGTATTCGTCAAAACGAATTGAACCTCACGTCACGCTCTGGCCGTGCTGTCATTGCCCATCGTCTAAGCGAAATGGGCTATAGCAAAGAAGATTATGATTTAGAACAGATTTATGCAGCGTTTTTGACTCTAGCCGACCAAAAAGGCCGTGTGTTTGACTACGACTTGGAAGCCTTGGTGTTTTTCCAAAACTTGCAAGATGACGACGCCAGCTACCAACTTGAGTTCTTGAGTTCAAGCACTCACACCGGCCATGTTGCCAGTGCCACTGTGGGGATTAAAACTGCAGATCAAGTGTTTACCGAAGCTGCAACAGGCAACGGCCCGGTCGAAGCCGCTTTTCAAGCTGTGCATCGCATCACCAAACTTGACGTCAACATGGTGGATTACAACCTGCAAGCCAAAGGTGAAGGCGAAAACGCACTGGGGCAAGTTGACATCATTGTTGAATACCAAGGTCGCCGTTACCACGGTGCCGGTTTAGCTACCGATATCGTCCGCGCCTCAGTGTTGGCGTACGTCCATGTATTGAATTTAATTGAACGTAGTAAACGTATCGATGCAGTAAAACAAGCCCGCAAAGATGCTGAATTGACAGAGAAATAATATGAACGCTTATAAAATTGCAGTATTAGCCGGCGACGGCATCGGCCCTGAAGTGATGACTGAGGCGTTAAAAGTGTTAGCGGCAGTCTCCAGTAAATTCGGATTTGCCCTGAACACAGAACACGCCCTCGTGGGCGGTGCAGCCATTGATGCGCATGGCGAAGCATTACCGCCAACCACACTGGCTTTATGCCAGCAAAGCGATGCTATTTTATTTGGCTCGGTCGGCGGTCCAAAGTGGACCTCACTTCCTCCCGCACAACAACCAGAGCGCGCCTCATTACTGCCACTGCGCAAAACATTCGATTTATTTTGTAATTTGCGCCCTGGCAAAATTTACCCTGCATTCGCCGATTTATCGCCACTACATCCAAGAACCAGCAGCCAAGGCATGGATATTCTGTGTGTGCGCGAATTAACGGGTGGTATTTATTTTGGCGAAAAAGGTCGCAGTGATACTGCAGCTTTTGATACCCAAACTTACAGCGTTGCCGAAATCGAGCGTATCGCCCACGTTGCCTTTAGCGCCGCCAGCAAACGTCAGCAAAAAGTTACCTCCATTGATAAAGCTAACGTGCTTGCGACCAGCGTGTTATGGCGCGAAGTAGTGACCCGTATTGCCAACGAATACCCATCTGTAGAACTAGAACATATGTACATCGACAACGCGGCTATGCAACTCATTCGCGCGCCGAAACATTTTGATGTGTTGTTATGCGATAACTTATTTGGCGATATTTTATCGGACGAACTCGCGGCAATTGCAGGTTCATTAGGTTTGTTGCCATCGGCAAGTTTAAATGGTTCCAACTTCGGTTTATATGAGCCTGCAGGCGGAAGTGCGCCAGATATCGCCGGTCTTGGCATCGCCAACCCAGTTGCGCAGATTTTGTCAGCAGCGCTGATGCTGCGTTTTAGTTGTGGCCAAGAAGACGCGGCGCGCGCTATTGAATCTGCTGTGGAACAAACACTGCAAAACGGCATTGTGACACGCGACATCAACGCAGCATCAACTTATAAAACTGCAGATATTGGCGATGCGATTGTCGCTGCAATTTTAGCGGCTTAACTCAAAGAACATGACGGAGCACATTATGGCCAAGACCTTATACCAAAAAATTTATCAGAGCCATGTCGTCGGCTCTTTAAACGGCAGCACCGATTTATTATTCGTGGATAGACACTTAATTCACGAAGTCACCAGCCCACAGGCGTTTGCCGGCTTAAAGCAAGCAGGCCGCCCAGTGCGCCGCGCCGACCTAACTTTTGCCACCATGGATCACAACACTTCAACGCAAATTCGCAGTTACCAAGCTGCTGGTGAAACTTCTCGCAAGCAGTTGGAAGCTTTGGCGGCGAACTGTGCCGAACACGGGATCAAACTGCTGGATCTGCATCACCCAGACCAAGGCATCGTTCACGTTATTGGCCCAGAGCTTGGCCTGACACAACCGGGAATGATTATTGTCTGTGGCGACTCGCATACTTCAACGCATGGCGCTTTTGGTGCCATTGCCTTTGGTATCGGCACTTCAGAAGTCGAACATGTATTAGCAACCCAAACCTTGCCACAACAACTAGCAAAAACGCTGAAAATCCAAATTGACGGCAAGCTGGCAAACGGTGTCACGCCAAAAGATGTGATTTTGGCGGTGATCGGCCAATTAGGCACTGCCGGCGGTAATGGCTTTGTCGCCGAGTTTTGTGGTGATGCTATTCGCGCAATGTCGATGGAAGGTCGCATGACCTTATGTAACATGAGCATCGAAATGGGCGCAAAGGCCGGCTTAATTGCTCCGGATGCTACCACATTCGCTTATTTACAAGGTAAAACCTATGCACCAAGTCAGGAGCATTGGGAGGCTGCTGTTGCTTACTGGCAAGGCTTGTACTCTGACCCGGATGCCGTTTTTGATAAAGTGGTGCAAATTGATGGCAGTCGCATCAAACCACAAATCAGCTGGGGCACCAACCCTGAGCAAGTGATTGCGATTGACCAACCTATCCCATCGCCAGATGATTTTACTGATCTAATCAAAGCTGATGCCGCACGACGAGCGCTGACCTACATGGGATTATCTGCCGGCCAAAGACTGACTGACACCAAAGTCGATGTGGTATTCATCGGCTCTTGCACCAATAGCCGTATCGAAGATTTACGCGCTGCAGCCGCAGTGGTTGGCAGCCAAAAAGTGGCTGCAGGCGTTCGGGCATTGGTGGTGCCAGGCTCTGGCATGGTGAAACGTCAAGCCGAAGCTGAAGGTTTGGCAGAAATTTTTAAAGCTGCAGGCTTTGAATGGCGGGAACCGGGTTGTTCGATGTGTTTAGGCATGAACGATGACCAAGTTGGCGCTGGCGAGCGGTGTGCCTCAACCTCGAACCGCAACTTTGAAGGTCGGCAAGGTCGTGGCAGTCGCACTCATTTAGTCAGCCCAGCGATGGCTGCAGCGGCCGCTATTGCCGGTAAGTTTGTCGATCTGTCAAATTCTCAAGGAGCTTTCGCATGAGCCAAATCTTTGCAAGCGGCTTAGTCTGTCCGCTGGATAAAAACAACGTCGACACTGACCAAATCATTCCAAAACAGTTCTTAACGTCAGTCAGCCGCGATGGCTTTGCCGAAGCTTTATTCTATGACTGGCGCTACCAAGCAAATGGGGCAGCCAATCCAGAATTCGTGCTGAACTTCCCGCAATATCAGGGCGCCTCTATTTTGCTGACTCGGGCCAATTTTGGCTGTGGTTCAAGTCGCGAGCATGCGCCATGGGCCATTCAGCAATATGGGTTTAACGTCATCATTGCCGAAAGTTTTGCCGACATTTTCTTTAATAACAGCGTGAATAACGGCATGCTGCTGATTAGTCTTAGTAGCGCCAATATCGATTTGTTGTTTAATCGCAGCAAACAAGGGCCACAACAATGGCAGATTGACTTAGCCAATCAAGAGATCATGCTGGGTAATAATGGCGCTGTCGGCTTTTCGATTGACCCTGACGTTAAACAACGTTTGTTGTCGGGTTTGGATTTTATCGGTGCTAGTGAAACGTTAAATCCACAAATTGCTGTATTCGAACAAATGCGCCGCCAAAACCTGCCTTGGCTTGGCTAAGCCTGCTCGACTCGATTGCCTGAACAGCAAACACCACATCATCAGTGAATATTTCTGATGATGTGGTTGCCACATTTAGTCTTCGTACTAGTTATCGCGAATTGGCAAATAAATTTTGTTTTCCATTAACTTGCGTTGGTCACGCGGATTGGGGATAGCGATACCATCGGTGGTGCCAATGATTGACGCCTGCCCGCTCCTGCCTTTCTCTGCCGCCGAAGAAACAAGCGTAATTGGACAGCTATTGTTGCTCACATAATGCAATGCAGTTTTGAGCAAAGCCTCCTCAGTATTACCAAGGGGCTTGGTAAGGTCGTCCACAACCGCACAACCTTTAACATCGGCTGCGAAGGTCGGACTAGGTTTTGGTTCAAAGCCATCGGCAAACTCACCAAATCCCTTCGCATTTACCCCTTTAAATTGAATTGTAAAGTACGTGGTCCCACAGTTATCTTTCGGATAGAACCCATAAGGCTTGCCGCAGGTCTTTCCACCAATTTGAATGATCTCCATATCAACCCCACGAAGCCCATTAATAAACGCTTCACTTGCCGAACAAGTATCGTCCGTCGTCAAAACGATGACTTTTGAGAGGTTTAAATTCGGCAACGTTTGGTTAGTAAAAATACCAGCGTTGTAATCAATACCACGACTATAAAATCCAGTCGGAGTTAGCGAGTTGCCGGTGATTGGATCTGTCGATGGATATTTGTCATTAAAAACCATCTGTTCAAAATAACGATTCTGGATGATATTCGGACCGCTAACCATATATGCAAATTGCGAGGCAAGCGCCAACAACCCGCCGCCGTTGTAACGCAGGTCAACGACCAACTCATCCACTGCGCCATCTTTAAATTGCTGTACGGCATTAATCAGCTGAGGTTGAGCGTTGGCAATGTGCGAGTTAAATTGCAAATAGCCGACCTTTTTGCTGCCAGCATTCAGTATTCGCACGTTCATCACTGGCGTCGAAACGACACTTGCCGAACTCATGGTGACCGTTTTCTCAATCCCCATCACACTTCGAAATTTAAAGGTGTGTGCTTTACCAACTGCCGTTGGCGCCAGTCCTTCAATTAACTTCTGTACGCCAAACTCGGAATTGTCATTTACAAAATCCACACCATCAATCTGCAGTAATAAGTCACCTCGCACGATGCCAGCATTAACCGCAGGCGACGTAGGTTCTAAGTAGGCGACTTCAAATTTTCGAGGTGGTCGGTTATTTGTTACCTTCCAATTAATGCCATAATCAAAACTAATGCCAGCTTGTGTTTCTTGCTTGTATTCAGCCGTGTTTCGATAAAAATGGTAATTATCTTTACTCGCACCAGAATCTGTTATTGCGGTTGTTTTTAACCGCTCAAAATATTTCAAAATATCAAACTCTTGTGGATCTAAATCAGCAACCTCGCGATACCAAAGGTACGTCCGATTATTCCAACTACGTAACCACATTTTCTCATGCATTGCAGAACCGATTTTATCGGGATAAACAACGTTGGTATAAGGGTCGATGCCAGTTCTTGGCGTCACACAATAGTTCTCAAACTCAGATTCGGGCTTGAACAGATTAAAAGTCCACGTTGGCTGCTGAGATAAATCTACGCCATTGCCATTATTCGGATTATTTTGCACATCACTACCGCCACAGCCAAATAAGCTGCCGATAGCTAGTAATGTCGTGATAAATCTATAGTTCATTCTCAACATGATGCTCTCTGCTATTTTAAAGCGCTGCTGAACGCTGTTTTCCACAAATTAAACTAAATCTCGCAAACATTAAATATGCAACTTGGAATTGGTTGAATTTCCAGCAACTCCGACCTAGTATCAGTGTTAGAAACTTGTTGAACAAAAGGATTGTAGTATTGACCCCGCTCGCGCCAACACAAGTACTCGATTTATTTCAAGGATCAGGCAGCGTCAATGATCGACTTGTTGCTTTGCATCTGCGCATCTTGGAAACCATGCCCTTTATTTCTCGAATTGCCTGTACGTTGTATGACTCGTCACAAGACTTATTGAAAACATTCGTGAATAGCACAAGGTCTGGTGTGGCTTTACATGCCTATCAAGCCAAGTTAGCAGAAACCCCAAGTTTGCAAGCGCTGGCTATTAGCGGACAATGCCGTGTGCTTGAGAATATTCCGAAAGAAGTGAATAACTCGTCGGCTCATTCGGAGTGGCTATTAGAGCAAGGGTATAAGTCGTCGTTTACTGTGCCGATGTACGACAATGGTAATCTGCTTGGGTTTATCTTTTTTGACTCCAGTGAGTTATCGTATTTTACTCACTCCATCCAACGTGACTTATTGCTGTATTGCAATTTAATAAATATGGCATTATCCAATGAACTTGCTGCTGTTCGCAGCGTTCTGGCTTCAGCGCAAGTCGCTAGAGACTTTGCCAATTTACGCGACTTTGAAACAGGCGCACACTTAGAACGAATGGCAAAATACGCCAAGCTTATTGCTTCAGGCGTTGCCGAGCATTATCAGTTGTCCGATGAAACCATAGAGCACATTTATTTATTTGCGCCACTGCATGACATTGGCAAAATTGGCATTCCAGACCACATTCTTCTAAAAGCAGGACCATTAAATACGGAAGAGCGTGCGATCATGGAATCGCATGTGCTCAAAGGCGAGCATATTATGCAAAAAGTGATCGGGGATTTTAGTCTAGAGCACCTACCGGATTCGAAAGTCATGCAAAATATTGTAGCGTGTCACCACGAATTTATGAACGGCACAGGTTACCCACGCCAGCTAGCGGGGGAACAAATTCCTATCGAAGCAAGGATTATCACGGTTGCTGATATTTTCGATGCCTTGACCAGCCTACGCCCCTACAAAAAACCTTGGCCCGTTGCTCAAGCTATTACTGAATTACAACGCATGGCAGATATGGGCAAGTTGGATCAATTTTGTGTAAACGCACTAGCAACAAACATCGAACAAGCCTTGCAGATAGTCGAACAGTATCCAGATCCTCACTGAAGCGATGAACCTGTAACTACCAACGTATTTTAATAATAAAGAAACCACCGCATTGGCGATGGTTTCTAACTGGCCGAAGCTAAAACTTACTGCACAGACCAAGTTTCAGTTAAACCTGAGAATGTTGAATAAGCTCGGATCCCGACATGCCAAGTACCTGCAGCCGGATTGTTGATAACACAACTTTCAGTGCTGCCGGTTTTGTATGGACGGCAAGTATATGTTGAGGTGGTTGGTTGTGACCCAAAACGCACATACAAGTCTGCGTCACCGGTACCGCCTGCGATATTGACTGTTAACTTCGTCGCACCAGCCGGCACAGTGATAGTATTACGATACCAATTGCCCTTTGTCGCGCTTAAGTTTGGTAGCGACCCTGAAGTGCCTGTCGGTGGGGTTGTTCCGCCACCACCACAATCAGTGGTTGCAACGCCAACAGATGTGAATGCAGCAGCGACGTCAGCTAATGCATAGCCTTTATCAGCAGCGGCTTTACAAACACCGTTTGCACCAGAGACAAATGTTGAACTTGCGGTCCAATACAATTGGTTAGCGACTGTGAACACTTCAAAAGCTTTACGTGTGTTCCAACCTGCTTTGTTAGCTAATAAATAAAACGCTTTGTTGAAGACACCTGAACTATGGTGTACATCCATACCGCTGGTATAGTTTGCAGCATTACCAATTGAACGTCCGTCCCGAGTTGGGTCATCGAAGTAACGCAAGGCTCCAGAACTTTTGAAAATTTCAGTACCGACTAACCAGTCGTTGCTGCCTTTCATAAAGTACTCAGCAGCTTCACCCGCCATGTCAGAGAACGCCTCGTTAATACCACCTGATTGACCGCTATAAGTCAGGTTTGAGTTAAACTCAGTGAAACCATGACTAACTTCATGCGAAGTAACATCCAAACTAACTAGTGGATAGAATGTAGTCGCACCGTCACCGAATGTCATTTGAGTACCATCCCAAAACGCATTCTCGTAATTTGAACTGTAATGGACCCGCATCTTCAGCTTGGTATTCAGTGGGTTAACACCAAACCAAGATTGATACATGTTAAATACAACACCACCAAAATAATGTGCATCGTTCAGTGGTGAATAGGCTCCATTGATAGCTTTAACAGTATTGTTAGGGCATGTGAATTGGTGGATAGTCCCACCGGTAGTTTTACCATTCATGTTGATAGTATCAACATTAGCATTGGTCATCCGGCAGTTTGCATCAACATCTAGAAAACCACGATCTGTACCATAGTTGTATTGACCCGTTTTTTGATTACCACCAGGACCTGTTGCATTGGCATGAGCAATACCGTCCCAAGTTTTTAATACTTCGCCAGAATTTGCATCGATGATGGCAAATGGACGGCTAGGCTCATCGCCTTTAATTGTCACGTGATTAGTTACATAAACTAAGCGAGCGCGTGCGTTATCATCTAAATACACCCAGAGTTTAGCGTTGGAAACTTGCTTTTTAAGCATTGCTTGAGTTTCTTTTGCAGAACTCGAGGCCATCACATAGTTATCGCCATTTGCTGCAGATATTGCCGCCATTGCAGTTAACTTTGGAGCAACCGACGGTAAGTCGAAATCAATACCAGACAATACATCACCGCTAATGTCGGTCAGTGATTTACCATCTTGAATTGCCGTACTGCTAAAACCCCAAACAGGGATACCGCGGTACATTTGTTCAAATCGAACTTTTGTGCGACCATCAGCACGTTTTACTTTTTGCTTGGCCACAAAAGCCACTGGATCGGTATCACCGGCTAAAGCAGCTACACTCGCAGTTTTAATTGATGGAGCTTTAAGCAATTGCTGAGCAGGAATGATCTCCGCAGCGTATAAACTGCCCGAATAAGCGACCGCTAAACATAGTGCGAGGCGGGTGATTTGTTGATGTTTCATTGAGGTTTTCCTCTTGTTGTAAGTTTTACATGTTCCTGTTTTTACAGTCAGGTCTTCGCCTGCTGAGAGGAAAAAATAGCCTCATAATTAAACATTTGCATTAACATCAACTTTATATAATTACTTTATCTAAAAATTATCAGATCTTTGATAACCGTTTTTCACAAATAGTTACAACAGATCCTGCGAATAGCAAGACGACAGATATTTCACTGAGCGACCATAGAGAAAGACAACAAGGTTTTACGGCTATCGCTTCGCTGAATGTCGAGTAAAAATTAAGATGATTAGAAAAGGAGAGATAAATGGAGCAATTCTTATATTGGTTCGATCTACTTGGAATCGCAGTTTTTGCAGCTTCAGGAACCCTTGCAGCATGGCGTAAACAAATGGATGGTTTTGGCGTTATTGTACTTGCAACAGTAACCGCTGTGGGCGGAGGGACAATTCGGGATGTGATTTTGAATGTGCCCGTGATATGGCTAAGTAACAATAGCTATTTTTACGCAATCTTTGCCGCGGCTGGACTGACGATCGTTTTGGTCAGAAAACGGATGACGATACCTAATAATGCCTTTCAAATTGCCGACGCAATCGGACTAGCTTTTTTCGTGATCATGGGAGCTCAAAAAGCGCTTGACCATGGTACTTCTTCATTTGTAGCGATCATGATGGGGGCAATAAGCGGCGTGTGTGGTGGCATGATTAGAGACGTGCTGTGCAGAGAGATCCCTTTAGTATTTCGAGGCGAACTCTATGCTGTCACCTGCATTTTTGGCGGACTAATTTATACCAGCCTATTAAGTGCTGGTGTAGGCAGTGCAGAATCGATGATTTCAGGAATGCTAGGCTGCTTACTACTTCGACTTGCCGCAATTAAATGGCACTTAACGATCCCTGTATTTGGCCGCAGTGGCACAATCGGAAAATAAGATTAACAAATAAATACAGATAATGAATGATGACTTATAAAATAATCGAGCCTCAGAACAATTAATCAAAATCGAGTGCAGTAACAAAGTTAAACCAATAAAAAAAGCCGGCTTACGCCGGCTTTTAAAGAGTTATTAACGGGTTGCCCCATCAAACTTACTCAGCAGAAGCTTCTTCTACTGGTAAAGCTGCGCCCGTTTCTGGACGATCAACTAACTCGATGTAAGCCATTGGTGCATTGTCACCGGCACGGAAGCCACACTTCAGAATACGAGTGTAACCACCTGGACGCGCGTTGTAACGCGGACCTAGCACGTTGAACAGTAAACCAACAACTTCTTTATCACGTGTACGAGCAAAAGCTAAACGGCGGTTTGCAACGCTATCATTTTTAGCCAATGTAATCAGAGGTTCGATTACACGACGTAACTCTTTTGCTTTTGGCAAAGTCGTTTTGATGATTTCGTGCTTCACCAGCGAGCTTGCCATATTGCGGAACATTGCCTGACGGTGGCTGCTGTTCCGATTTAACTGACGACCACTCTTGCGATGGCGCATGATCTATTCCTTCTCACTAAACCAGGAACTGGTATCTGGTTAGTCTTTATTTACCAAACTAGCTGGCGGCCAGTTTTCTAGGCGCATGCCCAGAGATAACCCGCGCGACGCCAACACGTCTTTAATTTCGGTAAGTGACTTTTTACCCAAGTTAGGCGTCTTAAGAAGCTCAACTTCGGTACGTTGCACCAGATCACCGATGTACTGAATCTGCTCTGCCTTCAAGCAGTTAGCAGAACGAACTGTTAATTCCAGGTCATCAACTGGACGCAATAGAATCGGATCAAATTCCGGTTTCTCTTCGCGTTTTTCTGGCTCACTCTTATCACGCAATTCAACGAAGAATTCTAACTGTTCAGCTAAAATCGTTGCTGCGCGACGAATGGCTTCCTCAGGCTCAACAGTGCCATTGGTTTCCATGTCGATAACCAGTTTATCCAAGTCAGTACGTTGTTCTACCCGAGCAGCTTCCACTGAATAAGCGATACGCTCAACAGGACTGAAAGATGCATCAAGCAGTAAACGACCAATTGGACGTTCGTCATCTTCAGAGGAGACACGCGTTGATGCCGGAACGTAACCGCGACCGCGTTGCACTTTCAGACGCATACTGAATTCAGTTTCGCCAGTCAGGTTGCAGATCACGTGATCCGGGTTAACGATCACAACACCGTCGCCACGCTGGATATCACCAGCGGTTACAGGGCCAGCACCTTTCTTGGTTAAAGTCAGAGTGACTTCATCTTTGTCTTCCAAACGAACGGCTAAGCCTTTTAGGTTCAAGAGGATATCGATGATATCTTCTTGTACGCCTTCTTTGGCGCTGTACTCATGAAGCACGCCATCGATCTCAACTTCAGTCACTGCACAACCTGGCATAGACGATAATAAGATACGACGTAACGCGTTGCCCAAGGTATGCCCGAAACCGCGCTCAAGTGGTTCCAAAGTAACTTTGGCACGAGTTGGGTTGATTTTTTCGATACCAACTAATCTCGGCTTAAGGAATTCGGTGACAGAACCCTGCATTTTATCCTCTCTTAAGAAAATGCTTTACTACTTAGAGTAAAGCTCGACGATTAACTGTTCGTTGATGTCAGCAGACAAATCTGAACGCTCTGGACGACGTTTGAAAACACCTTCCATCTTCTTCGTGTCTACTTCAATCCAAGTTGGCTTCTCACGTTGTTCAGCTACTTCTAAAGCTGCAACGATACGAGCTTGCTTCTTCGCTTTTTCGCGAACAGCAATAACTTGTTCTGGAGCAACAGCGTAAGATGGGATGTTCACAACTTTACCATCCAGAAGGATAGCTTTGTGACTTACTAACTGACGCGCTTCAGCACGTGTGCTAGCAAGACCCATGCGATAAACCACGTTATCTAAACGTGACTCCAATAACTGAAGTAAGTTTTCGCCGGTGTTACCTTTCAAACGAGCAGCTTCTTTGTATAAGTTACGGAACTGCTTTTCAAGAACGCCATAAATACGACGTACTTTTTGTTTTTCGCGTAATTGTAAACCGTAATCTGATAAACGACCGCGACGAGCGCCGTGCTGACCAGGAGCAGTTGTTAAATTACACTTTGAATCAATTGCTCTGACGCCGCTTTTCAGGAACAGGTCTGTTCCTTCGCGACGACTAAGTTTGAGCTTAGGACCCAAATATCTTGCCATCTTCTTTCTCCAATAATCTTAGAAGCGCTTATTACACGCGACGTTTTTTCGGTGGACGGCAACCATTGTGTGGTATTGGCGTCACGTCGGTGATATTCGTAATGCGGTAACCAGCAGCGTTCAGCGCACGGATGGCTGATTCACGGCCTGGGCCTGGACCATTTACAAACACTTCAAGATTCTTCAGACCATATTCTAACGCGGCAGTACCAGCGCGCTCAGCAGCAACCTGTGCAGCGAACGGTGTAGACTTACGCGAACCACGGAAACCAGAACCACCAGCAGTCGCCCAGCATAGAGCGTTGCCTTGACGGTCAGTGATCGTGACAATGGTATTGTTGAAAGAGGCATGGATATGAGCCATACCATCAGAAACTTGCTTCTTTACCCGTTTACGAGTACGAACTGGTGCTTTAGCCATGTCTTACTCCGTCCTATTTCTTAATTGCTTTGCGTGGGCCTTTACGGGTACGCGCATTTGTTTTAGTGCGCTGACCACGAACCGGCAGACTACGACGGTGGCGCAGGCCACGGTAACAACCAAGATCCATCAAGCGTTTGATGTTTAACGTGATTTCACGACGTAAGTCACCTTCAACGGTGTACTTAGCAACTTCGTCACGAAGAGAATCAAGCTCAGCGTCAGATAACGTAGAGATTTTACGATTTTCTTCGATACCCACTGCAGAAAGGATAGCCTTTGAGCGGGTTTTACCGATACCAAAAACATAAGTCAAAGAGATGACTGCATGTTTATTATCGGGGATGTTAATGCCAGCGATACGGGCCACTAACGTTCTCCTATAAAAAAGTTTAAGGGTGCCGATTTGAAAAGCCCGTAAGGATACTCAAACGGCGGCCATATTGCAACAATAAGTCGGGGCTAAACTAAAAAGTCTAGCCCTTTCCTAATTTTTCTGCTGTTTAGCCTTGGCGTTGCTTATGCTTAGGCTCGCTGCAAATAACGCGCACAACGTTGTTGCGCTTGATTACTTTACAGTTACGGCAGATCTTCTTAACGGAAGCTCGTACTTTCATGACTTAACTCCGCAAATTTATCTTAACGACCGAAGCCTTTAAGATTTGCCTTTTTAAGAACAGAATCATACTGATGAGTCATCAGATGAGTCTGTACCTGTGCAATAAAGTCCATAATAACTACGACGATAATCAATAAAGATGTACCACCGAAGTAGAACTGCGTGTTAAACGCAATCATCATGAACTCAGGTACTAAACAGATAAAGGTAATGTATGCTGCACCAGCTAAGGTTAAGCGAGTCATCACTTTATCGATATATTTCGATGTCTGTTCACCTGGACGAATACCTGGAATAAAAGCACCAGATTTCTTCAGGTTATCTGCCGTCTCACGCGGGTTGAACACCAACGCAGTATAGAAGAAGCAGAAAAACACAATAGCCGCAGAGTATAATAGAATATACAGCGGTTGTCCCTGAGAAAGATTTAAAGCCAAAGATTGGAAAACCTCTGAAACTAGACCTTCACCTGAGCCAAACCAAGTAGCAATTGTACCAGGAAACAGAATAATGCTCGATGCAAAGATTGGTGGTATTACACCTGCCATATTGACTTTTAACGGTAAATGACTGCTTTGCGCGGCAAAAACCTGACGGCCCTGCTGACGTTTTGCATAATTTACCACAATACGACGTTGACCGCGTTCAAAAAACACTACCAACCATGTAACTACTACAACTATTGCAACGATGAACAGCAATAACAAAAAGTGCAGATCGCCTTGACGTGCCTGCTCAATCGTCTGGCCTACGGCAGACGGGAAGCCAGCAACAATACCTGTAAAAATCAGCAAGGAAATGCCATTACCAATACCACGTTCTGTAACTTGCTCACCTAACCACATCAAAAACATGGTTCCAGTAACCAAACTTACAGTCGCAGTAAAATAAAAGCCAAAGCCTGGGTTAATAACCAGACCAGCCTGCATGCTTGGCAGGTTCGTAGCGATACTTAGCGCCTGAACAGTTGCCAAAAACAAGGTACCGTAACGTGTATACTGATTAATTTTACGTCGGCCAGACTCACCTTCCTTCTTCAGTTCTGCCATTTTCGGGTGCATGACCGTTAATAACTGAACAATAATAGAAGCAGAAATGTAAGGCATAATACCAAGCGCAAACACAGACGCACGCTCAAGAGCACCACCGCTGAACATGTTGAACATGGCAACGATGGTACCTTTTTGTTGCTCGAATACTTGAGCTAGCACGGTGGCGTCAATTCCAGGAATTGGCACAAATGAGCCTAATCGAAAAACGATTATAGCTATAAGCACAAATAGCAGACGGGCTTTCAGCTCGCTGAATCCGCCTTTTGCACTTTTTGAGTCCTGACCTGGTTTAGCCATCGCGTACTATCCTTATTATTCTTCGACTTTGCCGCCAGCAGCTTCGATCGCAGCACGCGCACCTTTAGTCACGCGAAGGCCTTTTACTGTGATTGGACGAGCTAACTCGCCAGACAGTACAACCTTTGCAAACTTGATGTTGCGAGTGATTACGTTCGCTTCAGCCAGAGTCGCCAGATCAGCAACATCACCAGCTACTAATGCCAGCTCGTGCAAACGCACTTCAGCAGACACTAAGCCTTTCAGTGATGTGAAACCGAACTTAGGCAGACGTTGTTTCAGAGGCATTTGACCGCCTTCGAAACCTGGACGTACTTTACCACCAGAACGAGATTTCAGACCTTTGTGACCACGACCAGCAGTTTTACCTAAGCCAGAACCGATACCACGACCTAAACGGCGCTTCTCTTTTTTCGAGCCTGGAGCCGGAGAAAGTGTATTTAATAACATCGCTTACTCCTCAACTTTAACCATGTAGTACACAGTGTTGATCATACCGCGAACTGAAGGTGTATCTTCCAGTGTTACAGTGTGACCGATACGGCGTAAACCTAAGCCAACCAAAGTAGCCTTGTGCTTCGGTAAACGACCGATGCTAGACTTAGTTTGGGTTACTTTTACTGTTTTTTGAGCCATGGCAAATTACCCCAGAATGTCGTCAACGCGTAAGCCACGTTTAGCAGCTACTTGTGCTGGAGACTTAATGTCTGACAGCGCGTTGATAGTGGCGCGAACCACGTTGATCGGGTTAGTTGAGCCGTAGCACTTTGACAGTACGTTTTGTACGCCAGCTACTTCTAACACGGCGCGCATTGCACCACCGGCGATGATACCAGTACCTTCAGAAGCCGGTTGCATATACACGTTAGAACCAGCGTGTACACCTTTAACCGGGTGATGAAGGGTGTTACCTTTTAACTCAACTTGAGTCATGTTACGGCGCGCTTTTTCCATTGCTTTTTGAATAGCAGCTGGAACTTCGCGTGCTTTACCGTAACCGAAGCCAACACGGCCGTTACCGTCGCCTACAACTGTCAGAGCAGTGAAGGAGAAAATCCGACCACCCTTAACAACTTTAGACACACGATTAACAGCAACCAGCTTCTCTTGTAAGTCAGATTGTTGTTTTGCTTCTACGTTAGCCATGATCTACTCCTAGAATTGAAGACCGGCTTCACGCGCCGCGTCGGCTAATGCCTGTACACGACCATGATACTGGAAACCGCTACGGTCAAAGGCAACTTTAGTTACGCCTTTAGCCTGTGCACGTTCAGCAATCGCTTTACCAACAGCTTTCGCTGCGTCAACGTTACCGGTGTACTTCAGCGATTCTTTGATTGAAGCTTCAACAGTAGAAGCAGCCGCAATCACTTCAGCATTTGGTGCGATAAGCTGGGCATAGATGTGACGTGGCGTACGGTGTACAACCAAGCGATTCGCACCTTGTTCGATAATATTTCTGCGAACGCGTTTAGCGCGGCGCAGACGAGCAAGTTTCTTATCCATCGTCCTACCCTACTTTTTCTTCGCTTCTTTACGACGCACGTTTTCATTAGCGTAACGAACACCTTTACCTTTATAAGGCTCTGGTTTACGGTACGCGCGGATGTTAGCAGCGACTTGACCAACTAATTGCTTGTCAGCACCTTTCACCAACACTTCTGTTTGAGAAGGAGTTTCGATTGTAATTCCTTCAGGAACTGCAAACGCAACTGGGTGAGAAAAGCCAAGGCTCAGGTTTAATACCTTACCTTCTGCTTTTGCACGGTAACCAACACCAACTAATTCTAGCTTGCGAGTGTAACCTTCAGAAACACCAACAACTAGGTTGTTCAATAACGCGCGAGCGGTACCCGCTTGTGCGTCTGCGTTTTCGAAACCGTCACGTGGATTGGTACGGATTACGTTACCTTCCACAACGACTTCTACTGCAGCGTTAACGTTTAACGTCAACTCGCCGTTTTTGCCTTTAATCGCTACATTCTGACCGTTCAGGGTGACTGTCACGCCTGATGGCAGAGCGATGGGGGCTTTAGCAACACGAGACATAGATTACTACCTCCGTTACGCTACGTAGCCGATGATTTCGCCACCGATACCAACCTTGCGCGCAGCACGGTCAGTCATTAGCCCTTTAGATGTAGACACAATAGCCACACCTAAACCGCCCATTACTTTTGGTAATTCGCCGCGTTTCTTATAGATACGCAGACCTGGCCGGCTAACACGATCGATAGTTTCAATAACTGATTTGCCTTGGAAATACTTTAAAGTAACTTCCAATTCTGCTTTAACATCTGCAGAAACAGCGAAATCTTCGATGTAACCTTCGTCTTTTAATACTTTCGCGATGGCAACCTTCAGTTTTGAAGATGGCATCTTAACCGCAAACTTTTTGGCAGCTTGGCCGTTGCGGATGCGAGTAAACATATCCGCTACTGGATCTTGCATGCTCATAGCTGTTACTCCCGTGATTCTTACCAGCTAGCCTTACGAAGGCCAGGAATTTCACCGCGCATCGCTGCTTCACGTACCTTGATCCGGCTCATGCCGAATTTACGAAGGTAACCGTGAGGACGACCTGTTACACGACAACGATTACGTTGACGAGCAGGGCTTGAATCACGCGGTAACGACTGTAACTTCAGAACTGCTGCCCAACGGTCTTCATCAGAAGTTGCCGGGTTAGCAATAGCGTCCTTAAGTGCATGACGTTGCTCAGCGTATTTGGCTACCAGTACTGCACGCTTTGCTTCACGTGCTTTCATTGATTGTTTTGCCATGACCCTACACCTTATTTCTTGAATGGGAAGTTAAACGCGGCAAGTAATGCACGCCCTTCGTCATCAGTACGAGCTGTTGTAGTGATAGTGATATCTAAACCACGTACCGCATCAACTTTATCGTATTCGATTTCAGGGAAAATGATTTGCTCACGAACGCCCATAGAATAGTTACCACGGCCATCGAACGACTTAGGATTTACACCACGGAAGTCACGGATACGCGGAATAGCGATAGATACCAGACGTTCGAGGAAATCCCACATACGCTCGCCGCGCAGGGTCACTTTAGCACCAATAGGGTAGCCTTCACGGATTTTGAAACCAGCTACTGATTTGCGAGCTTTAGTCACCAATGGCTTTTGGCCAGAGATAGCAGTTAAATCTGCTACAGCGTGATCTAAAACTTTTTTATCAGCAACAGCTTCACCAACACCCATATTGAGTGTGATTTTGACAATCCGAGGGACTTGCATGACGCTAGTGTAGCCGAACTGTTTAAACAGCTCAGGAACTACTGTGTCTTTATAAATTTCATGCAGTTTCGCCATCGTATTACTCCAATAGCTCGTTAGATTTTTTCATTATTCGATTTGAAGAAGCGAACTTTCTTGCCATCTTCAATTCGGAAACCAACGCGATCAGCCTTGCCAGTGGCAGGGTTAAAAATCGCTACGTTTGATACGTGAATTGAGGCTTCTTTCTCGACAATGCCACCTGGTGTATTCAGGGCCGGTACCGGCTTCTGATGTTTTTTAACCAGGTTCACGCCTGAAACATAAACACGACCTTCAGCAACTAAAACTTTAGTAACTGTACCGCGCTTACCTTTGTCCTTACCAGTAAGAACAACAACCTCGTCATCACGACGGATTTTACTAGCCATGGTGACTCCTTACAGTACTTCTGGGGCCAGAGAAACGATCTTCATGAATTTTTCACCACGAAGTTCGCGAGTAACCGGTCCAAAAATACGTGTGCCGATCGGTTCCAGCTTGTTGTTTAACAACACTGCTGCATTGCGATCAAAACGGATCAAAGAACCGTCCTGACGGCGTACGCCTTTGCGTGTACGCACCACCACAGCATTCAGAACGTCACCTTTTTTGACCTTACCGCGAGGAATTGCTTCCTTGACAGTGATCTTGATAACGTCACCGATTGCTGCATAACGGCGATGCGAACCACCTAAGACCTTAATACACATTACGCTGCGCGCGCCGCTGTTGTCTGCGACTTCCAGCATAGATTGCATCTGGATCATCTTAGTGCTCCGCTATTCCACTACATGTAACCCGAAATGAGTTACGCTGCTTTCGACTATAAACTACCCCAAACATGAGGGCGCGTGATTATAACAGCCCTTTTTGAAAAGTGGTAGCTCAAAATAAAAGCGGCCCAAAAAAGGGCCGCCTTTTTTTCATCCAAACTCCGAAGAATTAAGATGCAGACTCAACAACCGCTACTAAAGTCCAAGATTTTGTCTTAGACAGAGGACGGCATTCGCGAATAGTCACGATGTCGCCTTCGTTGCATTGGTTAGTTTCGTCATGTACGTGCAGTTTGGTTGTACGCGTGATGAACTTCCCATAGATTGGGTGTTTCACGTTACGTTCGATAGCAACAACGATAGACTTGTCCATTTTGTTGCTAACTACTTTACCTTGCAAAGTACGGGTGTTTTTTTCGCTCATTACGCACCTGCCTTCTCGGTTAAGATGGTCTTAACACGCGCGATATCGCGACGCACCGTTTTCAGCAAATGAGTCTGAGCTAACTGACCTGTAGCTGCTTGCATGCGCAGATTGAACTGCTCACGTAACAGACCCAGTAATTCAGCGTTTAACTCTTCTACGCTTTTTGCTTTCAGTTCGCTGGCTTTCATCACAATACCGTCCGCGTTACAAAGGTTGTCTTAAATGGAAGTTTAGCAGAAGCCAATGCGAAAGCATGACGAGCTAATTCTTCCGACACACCGTCCATCTCATACAGGACTTTACCAGGCTTGATCTGGCAAACCCAGTATTCCACGCTACCTTTACCACTACCCATACGAACTTCGAGTGGCTTTTCCGTCATTGGCTTGTCTGGGAACACACGGATCCAGATTTTACCAACACGTTTAACGGCACGAGTCATGGCACGACGTGCTGATTCGATTTGACGTGAAGTCATTTGACCACGTTCTACTGATTTCAGTGCATAAGTACCGAAGCTGACTTTATCGCCAACATGGGCTAAGCCACGGTTACGGCCTTTGTGCACTTTACGAAATTTAGTACGTTTTGGTTGCAACATCGCTCAATACTCCTACTTAGCCTTACGTGGAGCCGGTTTTTTCGGCGCCTTAGGCTGTTTGTCGTTGTTGGCGTTATTGTTGTTGGCCAGTGGTAAACCACCCAGGATCTCGCCTTTGAAGATCCAAACCTTAACACCAATGATACCGTAAGTAGTTAAAGCTTCTGATGTTGAGTAGTCGATATCTGCACGCAGAGTGTGTAGAGGCACACGGCCTTCACGGTACCACTCGTCACGGGCGATTTCAGCACCACCTAAACGACCAGAAACCTGAACTTTGATACCTTTAGCGCCTAAACGCATTGCGTTTTGTACTGCACGCTTCATAGCGCGACGGAACATAACACGACGTTCAAGCTGGCTGCTGATTGAATCAGCAACTAATTTAGCATCTAATTCTGGCTTACGGATTTCAGAAATATTGATCTGTGCAGGCACGCCAGCGATAGTCGCTACAGCTTTGCGCAGTTTCTCAACGTCTTCACCTTTTTTACCGATAATCACGCCTGGACGCGCAGTGTGAATAGTCACACGGATGCTTTTCGCAGGACGTTCAATATCGATCCGGCTTACTGATGCGGCTTTTAATTCTTTCGTCAGGTACTGACGAACTTTAAAGTCACCAACCAGGAAATCCGGGAAGTCTTTTGTATTCGCGTACCAAGTTGAGCTCCAAGGCTTAGTGATACCTAGGCGAATACCATTAGGATGTACTTTCTGTCCCATTTCTCACTCCTAGTTATCAGCAACAATCACAGTAATGTGACTGGTACGCTTGACGATACGGTCTGCACGACCCTTAGCGCGTGGCTTGATCCGCTTCATTGACGGACCTTCGTCAACAAACACAGTTTTCACTTTCAGAGCGTCGATATCGGCGCCTTCATTGTGTTCTGCGTTCGCAATGGCTGATAAAAGAACCTTTTTAACCAATTCAGCAGCTTTTTTCGGGCTGTAGGTTAAAACATCCAACGCCTTTCCAACTGACAGACCACGAATTTGATCAGCGACCAAACGAGTTTTCTGAGCAGATGAACGGGCAAATTTATGTTTTGCTAATGCTTGCATTTATTTACCCCTTAGCGTTTCTTGGCCTTTTTGTCGGCTGCATGACCACGGTAAGTACGAGTTGGTGAAAATTCACCTAACTTGTGACCAACCATCTCTTCCGAGACTAATACTGGTACATGTTGACGACCATTATGGACAGCGATGGTCAAACTGATCATTTGTGGAATGATCATTGAACGACGGCTCCAAGTCTTAATAGGCTTCTTGTCACCGCTTTCCAACGCTTTCTCTACCTTCTTCAGCAAGTGAAGGTCGATAAATGGACCTTTCTTGAGAGAACGTGGCATGGCATTTCCTCACATTAAATTATTTGTCACGACGACGGACAATGAACTTGTCAGTACGCTTGTTAGAACGTGTTTTGTAACCCTTGGTTGGTACGCCCCATGGTGTAACCGGATGACGGCCACCAGAAGTTTTACCTTCACCACCACCGTGAGGGTGGTCTACCGGGTTCATTACAACACCACGAACTGTTGGGCGTACACCGCGCCAGCGCATAGCACCTGCTTTACCGTATTGGCGCAGCATGTGTTCGGCGTTGCCGATTTCACCGATGGTTGCACGGCAGTCAGCCAGGACTTTGCGCATTTCACCGCTGCGTAAACGCAGAGTGACATAAGCACCGTCACGCGCCAGGATCTGGGCGAATGCACCAGCTGAACGCATTAATTGGCCGCCTTTACCAGGCTTCAACTCGATGTTGTGAACGATTTGACCCACTGGGATGTTACGCAGTGGCATGGTGTTACCAGATTTAATTGGTGAATCCATACCTGACTGAACTACATCACCAGCTTTTAAGCCTTTTGGTGCCAGGATGTAACGACGCTCGCCGTCTGCGTATAACACCAGAGCGATGTTAGCAGTACGGTTTGGATCGTATTCCAGACGCTCAACTTTAGCTGGGATACCGTCTTTATTACGCTTGAAGTCAACCAGACGGTAATGCTGTTTATGGCCACCACCGATATGACGAGTCGTAATACGACCGTGGTTGTTACGACCACCGGTCTTGTTGTTCTTTTCTAACAAAGGAGCGTATGGTGCGCCTTTGTGCAGGTCTGGGTTGACCACTTTTAATACGTGGCGACGACCTGGTGACGTAGGTTTACACTTAACAAGTGCCATTTCCTAACTCCTCTTATTACTCAGCGCCGCCAACTAGACCGAGCTCGCTGCCTTCTTTAAGAGTAACGTAAGCTTTTTTCCAATCGCTACGTTGGCCAGTGCGCATACCTGTGCGCTTGGTCTTACCCTTAACGTTAACAGTGCGAACACCTACAACTTCCACTTCGAACAATTTCTGTACGGCAGCTTTTACGTCTGCTTTAGTGGCTGTAGTTGCTACTTTGAACACGACTGTGTTGTTGGTTTCTGCCGCGATCGTGCTCTTTTCAGATACGTGCGGAGCCAGAATAACCTTCAGTAAACGTTCTTCACGGATCATGCTAACATCTCCTCGATTTGTTTAACTGCAGCAGCAGTCATTAACACTTTGTCGAAGGCGATTAAGCTGACAGGGTCGATACCGTGAACATCACGCACGTCAACCTTGTACAGGTTACGAGCAGATAAGAACAGGTTCTCGTCAACTTCGTCAGTAACGATCAGAACATCTTTCAGTTCCATCGCTTTTAATTTAGCTGCCAATTCTTGCGTTTTTGGAGTCTCAACATTGAAGTTTTCAACAACCAATAAACGGTCTTGACGAACTAATTCAGAAAGAATGCTCATGATCGCGCCGCGATACATCTTTCTGTTAACTTTTTGGCTGTGATCTTGTGGCTTAGCCGCAAATGTCACACCACCGCCGCGCCAAATTGGGCTACGGATTGTACCAGCACGAGCACGACCTGTACCCTTCTGGCGCCATGGCTTCTTACCGCCACCGCGTACTTCTGAACGTGTCAGTTGAGCACGTGTACCTTGACGGGCACCAGCTGCGTAAGCAACTACAACCTGATGTACCAATGCTTCGTTGAACTCACGTCCAAAGGTAGCTTCGGAAACTTCAAGAACGCCTTTAGCGTCTCTTAATGCTAATTCCATCACTCATCTCCTCCAGACGTTAGCCTTTGACCGCTGGTTTAACAATCACATCACCACCGATAGCACCAGGGACAGCGCCCTTCACTAACAGGATGTTGCGTGCTGCGTCAACACGTACAACTTCCAAAGATTGGACAGTTACACGCTCGGCACCCATGTGTCCGGCCATTTTTTTACCTTTGAATACTTTACCTGGTGATTGGTTTTGACCAATTGAACCTGGTACACGGTGTGACAGAGAGTTACCGTGTGTAGCATCCTGAGTACGGAAATTCCAGCGCTTAACAGTACCGGCAAAACCTTTACCTTTTGATGTGCCTACGACATCAACTTTTTTCGTTTCTGCGAAAACTTCAACAGTAATCTCGCTGCCAACTTGAATGTCAGCACCTTCGTTGTCTTGCAGGCGGAATTCCCACAAGCCACGACCGGCTTCAACACCAGCTTTTGCAAACTGACCAGCATCTGGTTTGTTCAGGCGAGAAGCCTTAACTGTGCCAGTAGTCACTTGCAGTGCGCTATAGCCATGAACGTCTTGCGTTTTGATGGCAGTAACGCGGTTTGGTGTTGCTTCGATTACGGTTACTGGGATTGATACGCCATCTTCAGTGAAGATGCGAGTCATGCCCACTTTACGACCGATTAGACCGATAGCCATATCCTAAACCTCTCTAAAAACCTGTCTGATTAGCCCAGGCTGATTTGAACGTCAACGCCAGCAGGCAGATCTAAACGCATCAGAGCGTCAACAGTCTTTTCTGTTGGCTCAACGATGTCGATTAAACGCTTGTGGGTACGGATTTCGTACTGATCACGTGCATCTTTATTGACGTGAGGAGAAATCAATACAGTGAAACGTTCCTGGCGAGTAGGAAGTGGAATAGGACCACGAACCTGTGCGCCCGTACGCTTAGCTGTGTCAACGATTTCCATAGTTGACTGATCGATCAAACGGTGATCGAACGCTTTCAGACGGATGCGAATCCTTTGATTACTCATAAATCAAAGCCTCAAAGAGCAAAAAAGAGCAAAAATAAACAAGGGCTTTCATACCATTTGCATGGAGAATGCCTTTGCACCTAGTTACGTTTACTCCCCAATCGGGAGTACTGTAATGCTTGAACACTACGCAATGATCGCATTGCTGTTTGTTCAGAGCACCTGCCAATTATCATGGCTGGACGCGCATTATACTCAACTGACTAATAAACACAATAGCGAGTATAAAATTTGTTTAAAAAACGGCCAAAGTTGTTTGGCCGTCTCCAATAACATTAGAACAGTTCAACGGCCATATCGTTAACTACTTGCACAGGCGCTTTTAGTACCGCAAGTAAACTATATGCTCTTGGCATCACTCGCTCAAAATAGAACTGGGCAGTTTGCTGCTTGCTCGCAATAAAATTCGGACTGTGTTTTGCAGGAGCTAAAGCATTTAAACTGTGTTGCCACATGAAACCATAAAGTACGTAGCCGGTTAGGTCTAAGAAATCACAGGCAACAGTCGCTAAGTACTGAGGTTCTGCTTTAGCTCGGCTAAGCAAATTCACTGTTGCTTGTTGGTACTCTTTAGCTAACTGGAGTAATGCAGGATTTGTCGTCTCAACAACATTTGTCATTAAATCTTCGAATAACCATTGAAGTGCTTGGCCTTGATCTGCCGCCACCTTCCGAAGCATAAAGTCTAAGGCTTGAATACCATTAGTACCTTCATAAATTTGGGCAATTCGAACATCTCGGACCAGCTGCTCCATCCCCCACTCTTTAATATAGCCATGCCCACCAAATATTTGCTGGGCAGTAACACAGGCATCAAAGCCACGGTCTGTCATAAACGCTTTAGTGACCGGAGTTAAGAGGTTAGCGATTGCTTGGGCTTTTTCGTCACCGGCAAATTTTGCTTTATCAAGCTGATGGGCTACATACACAGAAAAACTACGGCCACCTTCATTCAGACTCTTGATGTTTAGTAACATCCGCCGAACATCCGCATGACCAATAATCGGATCTGCTTTATTGGTATCTTTGGTTTGGGTTCGTCCTTGTAAACGGTCTTTGGCATAAGCTAAGGCATTTTGGTATGCCCGCTCTGCAGCGCCTAGACCTTGGCTACCCATAGCCAAACGCTCATAGTTCATCATAGTGAACATACAAGCTAAGCCTTTGTGTGGCTCACCAATTAAATAACCTACTGCGCCATCAAAATTCATCACGCACGTTGCCGAGCCGTGGATACCCATTTTATGCTCGACCGAACCACATACAGCCTGGTTGCGAGATCCGAGATTACCTTGCGCATCGGGCAAAAACTTTGGTACTAAAAATAATGAAATTCCGCGACTACCTGCCGGTGCATCCGGTAACTTTGCCAACACTAAGTGAATAATGTTCTCGGTTAAATCATGCTCGCCAGCGGTGATGAAAATTTTGCTTCCGGTTATCCGATAACTGCCATCGTCGCTTGGTACTGCTTGTGTGCGCATAATACCTAGATCTGAACCTGAATGCGCTTCGGTTAAACACATAGTGCCAGACCATTCACCGCTATAGAGCTTTGGCAAATAGAATGACTTCGTGTTTTCATCGGCATGCTGTAGTAAAGCGACGCATGCGCCTGATGTCAGACCCGCGTATAAGGAGAAGGCGATGTCAGCACTACACATCATTTCTTCATAGAGGCTAGAAAGTGTTTTCGGCATCCCCATGCCACCGTACTCTGGATCACCACTCAAACCAGTCCAACCGCCCTCACATTGCAAAAGATAAATTTCTTTATAATGCGCAGGAGTTGTTACAGTTCCGTTTGCATAGAGCACGCCTGTTTGGTCTGCTTCGGCTGCCTTTGGCGCAATTGTTTCTGCAGTAATTTTGCCAGCTTCTTCCAAAATTGCGCTAGCGGTATCTTGATCCAGCAATTCAGCGAGTTTCGGCTGACTTTCCCAAAACTTTTGGACTTGCCATAAATCGAAGAGGTTAAACTGCATGTCTTGTAGCGGTGCTTGATATTGGCTCACGATAATTCTCCACTGGTACGATGTCTGTGTTGTAGCATTTCGCCAGTAATTATTCAAACGCTCGTTTGAATAATTCACAACAATTTACTTAAGAGCAATCAATATAGACTAGTGAATATTGTTGCGCGGGCAGAGGTAATTGAAGATGGGCATCTTCTCTGCTTTCTTGTCTCCTTAAATAGGCATAAATGTCGACAAATTTCGACCAAAAAAAAGGGCCCTTTCGGACCCTTTTTCAAATCAATGCAAATTAAGCAAGGATTT
>JAYSCP010000027.1:0-39762 GCA_041914845.1 Alteromonadaceae bacterium | reverse complement strand
AGGACACCGCCCTTTCACGGCGGTAACAGGGGTTCGAATCCCCTAAGGGACGCCATCGAATGAGCGTAGCTTACAGATGGGGCTATAGCTCAGCTGGGAGAGCGCTTGCATGGCATGCAAGAGGTCAGCGGTTCGATCCCGCTTAGCTCCACCAGCTTCAAAATATAGCAACTCACCTATTAATAAATCCATTTAAGTTAACAGCCAGTCTTTTTATTTGACTTCAAATTGTTTGCCTTCAAAAAACAAATAAACCAAATATTCACAATTGTAATGTGTTATTGCTTTTAACCAATCCCCAGCCATATATCGCGCTATGTAACTTTGCTCTACCAAAAAACTAAAAAGCAGACATTTCTTCCATTCAAGAATTTTTGTTGTCTGCTTTTACTCACCTCAATTAAGCGCTGCAGAATTCAACAACGCAAATCCATAATTCTATTGTTCATTGAATCACAAACTGGTTAGCAAAACACATTTTGCAACAATTCAGTTCGTTGATAACAATTGTTTTAGTACTGGATTGACCAAATCTTTGATAATAGGTTGAGCCCGGGCTGTTGGATGCAAGCCGTCGGCCTGCATTAACGTTGGATCTATTGCAATTTTATCCATAAAAAATGGCCAAAGTACTACGTTGGTCTGTTTCGACAATTTTGGATAGATTTCAATAAATTGTTCAGTGTATTTTGGTCCGTAATTAGGAGGGATCCGTATCTGCATAAGTACCACTTTACTGCCACTGGCAAGGCTCAAGTTGATAATTTTTTCCAGATTTTGCTCTATTGCCTTGATTGGATAACCTCGTAAACCATCATTAGCGCCAATTTCGATTAAGATAGCCTTTGGTTGATGGTTTTTGAGGAGTGACGGTAATCGCGCCAACGCGCCTTGGGTTGTTTCACCACTAATACTGGCATTGATAATTTGCCAGTCTGATTGCTCTGCGGTCAATTGCTGCTGCCACAATTCCGGCCAGCTTTGTGACTTGGCTAAGTTGTAGCCTGCGCTAAGGCTATCGCCAAGAATAAGAAAATTCTGGTTGGCTGCCCAGACTGGCGACAACCAACAGCATAACCAAAGAAGGATGATTTTTTTCATGAGTGATTTACCTAACGTGTTTATCGAAACAAGACGGATGCAGAAAACGGTTCAACTACCGAGTTCAAGTTTGACTATCCTGACGGATATCAATCTGACAATCAACCGCGGTCAGAGTGTGGCTATTGTTGGCGCATCAGGTTCCGGTAAGTCAACGTTATTGGGGATTTTAGCTGGTTTAGACCAACCAACCGCAGGGGAAGTCTACCTTGCAGGCCACCCCTTGCATGCCATGAATGATGATTCTCGTGCAGAATTACGTGCAAAAAAAGTTGGCTTTGTATTTCAATCATTTTTGTTGCTACCTGCACTGACCGCTTTGGAAAACGTCACGTTACCGGCTGAGCTTGCAGGGATTAAAGACGCAAAGCAAAAAGGTGTTGCGTTATTAAAACAAGTTGGGCTTGCGGAACGTGCGGATTTTTTCCCTGCTCAGCTATCCGGTGGGGAACAGCAGCGCGTCGCTATCGCAAGAGCATTTATCACTGAGCCAGAAATTCTATTTGCCGACGAGCCTTCCGCTAATCTTGATGCGACAACTGGCGAAATCGTTGAAAATTTGTTGTTTGACTTAAATCGGCAGCAAGGCACCACTTTGGTGCTTGTGACCCATAAATTAAGTTTGGCAGAACGTTGCCAAGCGCAATGGGTAATGCAAAGTGGTCATTTACGGCAAGCTAAATCTTCAGGAGATGCCGATGCACTTTAAAATTGCTTGGCGGATGTTTTGGCGTGAGCTTCGCAAAGGTGAGCTTTGGATCATTGCATTTGCACTGATCCTAGCTGTGGTGACTGTGGTTAGTTTGACAGGTATCACTGAAAGTGTTCGCAGCGCACTTATGCAGCGAAGTAGTAGCTTCATGGCGGCAGATAAGGTCTTGCGTTCGACTTTGCCCTTTAACCAAAACTATTTTAGTGAAGCGAAGCAGTTAGATTTGCAAACTGCGATGCAGATGCAGTTTAACACCATGGTATTTGCTGGTGATGCCATGCAGTTAGTGAGTGTTAAAGCGGTCTCAGCCGAATATCCACTGCGTGGAAATTTGGAGTTAAGGGCAGGGGCTGAAATCGTGGCTCTAACTGCTGGGCAAGTATTTGTCGAAAAAAGAATATTACAACTGTTGAACTTAAACCTCGGTGACAAATTAAATGTCGGGGCGAGTGAGTTGGTCGTCGGCGGAGTGATTGAACAGGAACCCGATGCCCCAACCGGTGGATTTACCGGCCAACCACGCCTTATGATGCACATTAATGATGTTGCAGCGACGCAAGTGGTACAACCGGGTAGTCAAATTAGCTATCGTTATTTATTCGCGGGAACCGCAGCACAGTTGCAAATATTACAAAATAAACTTGAGCCGAAATTGACCCCGAGTGATAGATGGCAACAGGTAGACCGAAGCTCAGCCATTGGCAGTGCCCTAGATCGTGCTGAAAAATTCCTGTTGTTAGCCGGTTTGCTAGGAATTGTGCTAGCGGCCTGTGCCTCTGCTTTTGCAGCGACACGGTATAGCGAGCGTCACCGGATGGCGGTTGCAGTTATCAAAGCGTTAGGAATGACACAGCGACAGACAAAATATTTATATTTCAGCCAACTCATGTTTATTACTCTGTTTAGCATGGTCATAGGATTAATTCTTGGCCAACTCGCTTGTTTTGCGGCGCAAATCTTAATTGAAAAATGGGTACCAGATGTCGAACCCGTGTTTTCAGTGCGACCTTTGTTGATTGGTATCGCAACTGCTTTTGTGTGCTCATTGTTATTTGCTTTGCGTCCAGTCATGCGTTTAGCGGAGGTTCCTGCTTTGGATGTCTTACGGCAAGGTCCGGTTGCGATGCGTTTTGACATGATCCATTTGCTTTCAGGTGCGTTTGCGGTCTTTGGGCTGATGTGGATGTTTAGCCAAGATTGGCAAACTTCAGCGATGTTGTTCATGGGATGTGCTCTGTTTGCCGGGGTTTTAATGTTGGTAGCGGCTACTATGGTTCGTATTGTAAAACCAGTCGCTGCTGGACAAAGTAGCGCGCTAAAGTTGGCTCTGGCAAATCTGCGTCGCCGACTCTGGGCAAATAGTTTTCAGTTGATTACCTTCAGTTTGGCGATTTTCTTAACATTGTTGTTGTACTTTATTCGCAGTGAGCTGATTAGTCAGTGGCAAGCTCAAGTGCCTGCAAACGCACCCAACCATTTTATGGTGAATATTACCAGTGAACAGAAACCAATGCTCACCGCCGCACTTGAGCAAGAACAGCTTGTTGTTGGCGAGTTTTATCCAATGATTTCTGGGCGCATGATCTCAGTGAACGGCGAAATTTTGCAAGAACCTGAAGCATCAGATAGCGGTTCAACGGAACAGCAGGCCAAAACAGCAAAAAGCGAAAGTCGACGCCAAGGTTTTGGCCGAGAGTTAAATCTGACTTGGTTGGATAAAATGCCAGCAAATAATCAAATTACTGCCGGTCAGTGGTTTACAGCGACTTCTGTCGCCGAAGTATCAGTTGAGGTTCGCTCTGCCGAACGGATGAAATTGAAACTGGGCGATAAAATGCTAATGTCGATTGGCGGCCAGGAAGTGTCAGCGACAGTGACAAGCTTTCGAAAAGTGGATTGGAATAGTCTGCAACCCAATTTCTTTGTCATCTTAAGTCCTGATTTAATGACGAATTTCCCCGCCACTTATATGACTGCTGTGCATATACCTGTGTCAGCAAATTCACTATTAAACCAAGTGTCGCGGCAATTTCCGACGGTGTCGGTCATTTCGGTATCAACTATCCTTAAACAAATCAACGACATTATTTCGCAGGTTTCTGTCGCACTTTCAGTCATCATGGTCTTGGTTTTTGCTGCCGCTGTGTTGGTATTAATTGCACAAGTACAAGCTAGCTTAGATCAACGCGAGCAAGAAATAGCCATCTTAAGAACATTAGGTGCTACAAAAATCTTTCTGCTCAAAGCCATCGTTTATGAATATCTGGTGCTGGGTTTATTGGCCGGAGGGTTTGCAACTTTGCTAGTCGAGGTACTATTGTCGGTACTACAAGTTAGGCTGTTTGAGTTACCGTTTCAATTACATCCGATGTTATGGTGGATGGGGCCTGCACTCGGCGGCAGTATTATAGTAGTTTTAGCGATGATGCAACTGCGTGGTTTGCTAAACATGCCTTCAGGTGTGTTATTACGTCGCGCGTTGCATGCTTAGGCAGTAATACGCCTACCAAAGGTAGGCGTATTTTTCAAATCGAAAGCGAGGCGAGTGCGCTGCGAAGTTGGTTGTACTTAAATTGAAACCCTGAATCTAAAAGCTTTTGCGGATAAACATTTTGACCAAACAATAGTAGATCTGACATTTCACCAAAAAGTAATTTGACGATGAAGCCTGGCATTGGCAACGGTGTTTTTTTAGCTAGACGTGCACCGAGTAGTTGTGTCCATTGCAAATTGCTTACTGCCATTGGCGCTGTCGCATTAAAAATTCCTTGAACTGTAGAATTGCTTAGCACGAAATTAAATGCGCCAACTAAATCGTCGATATGGATCCAAGACATCATCTGGGTGCCAGAACCAATTCTACCGCCAAGCCCCAGCTTAAATGCGGGTAGCATTTTGCCGAGGGCGCCACCATTTTCAGAAAGTACAATGCCAATCCGCATTATACAAACCCGAGTTGATTCACTCTGACATCTTTTGGCGAGATTTTCCCAACGCGCGCAAACGTCATGGCTAAACTCAGGATAAAAGCTGACAAATCCTTCATCAATACGCTCTGCAGATTGACGACCATAGAAGCCAATTGCAGAGGCGTTAATCAAGGTATGAGGTGGGGTTGATGCTTCCAAGATTTTACTGGCGATGGCTTCAGTCAAAAGCCAACGGCTTTGGCAAATCAGCGTCTTACGTGATTCACTCCAACGCTTATCGGCGATGGGCTCTCCAGCTAGGTTTACAACGGCATCAAGGGTATTAAAGTCGATAGTGTTTAGACTTGAATGTATTTCCCCGATATCCCCTAATTGCTGTTTTGCCTTTTTCTCAGAGCGAGTCAAGATCACTAATTGATGTTCATGCTGCCACAGCTTACATAGTGCAGTTCCGACTAAGCCTGTCGCTCCTGTTACCAGTATTTTCATGTTCAGCCCCAATTGCAAATGTAGACATCAGTATAGCTAGATCTAAGCTTTCTGAGTTGATAGCGTCAATGAAACAGAATCGGCAAATCTGAGTGCATGGGGCTTATCAATTTCAACTTCAGCGTAATTAACTGAATCATGTGCAGCAGCGATGGCTAAAACATCTGACGCAAGTTTTTCAAGTAATAAGAAACGATTACTTTCAACTAGATTAATCACGTCTTTAGTGATTGTCCGATAATTCAGCGCATTTGCCACGTCATCGGTACTTGCTGCTTGACTGGCCTTATATTCAATCCGAATGTTAATAACCACATCTTGCTTGTTTTGCATCTCGTCATCTTTAAAACCAATATACGTTCTAAGACGTAAGTTTTTGATCCGGATAATTGCGTTATTTAACTGCATGAAAGCCCCATTTCGGCAAAGGAGAGGTAATATCAATTTTTACGGCAGGACATCCTAGATAGATCATCAATAGCTGATTTTACTCAAAATATCGATTTGCTGCTCAAGTTGGCTAATCATGCATTTTTTGTATGCGGAAGCCCCCGCATTACTATCTGGAATAAGAGCTAGATATTGCCAGCGGCAATGATCGGTCGAGAACTGCTTGTAAGATTGCCGAGACCGTTTAAAGACTTTAAGAGGATCTGCACGTCCGGTTTTTTCGGCAATTTCCTGTAATTGAATTAAATGGTTATTTTCCCAAGTCGTTAAGTCGCGTTGGAGTACTTCTATTTTTTGATCTAGGCAACGAGAGTATTCGATTCTAAACTGTTGCTTTTCTGCACATAAATCGGCTGCGTTAGAGCTTAATGTGAAAAGAACTAACAATAAACAACTAATATATTTCATGATTTTCCGCTTTTGTCGCGAGAATTCGCTAGAACTAATTCTAGTATTGATGTTGAGAAAACAGCAACCGGAATATCGCACCACCTAATGGGCTTATGCCAATAGATAATTCGCCTTCATAAGAATGGCAAAGTTCATCAACAATCGATAAACCAACTCCATGGCCATCTTGATAAGTATCTAAACGGATCCCGCGACCAAGCAGCTCGGTTTTTTTATTTTCAGGTACGCCAGGGCCATCGTCATGGACTTCAATCATCAAGGGTTTCAATTGTATATTCAGTTTTACTTGATGCCGACACGCTTTGCAGGCGTTATCCAATAGGTTGCCAAGCATTTCCATGAGGTCAGTTTCATCGCCGCGAAACATCGCACCTACAGGGATGTCATAAACTAAATTGATCTGTTTATCTCGATAAATTTTACTCAATGCATTTTGTAGTTGTTCGACAATTGGCGCTATGGCAATTTGCTTTTGCCAAACATCTTGGCCGGAACTACTTGCTCGTTTTAGCTGATGTTCAATCATGGCTGTGATGCGGTCAATTTGCTGCCGTAATTCTGGTTGTTCTGCAAGTGCTGATGTTTTCAATACGGCGACCGGTGTTTTTAAAGCATGTGCTAAGTCACTTAAGTGATGACGGTAGCGTTGCTTTTGCCGATTTTGACTGGCCAGTAATAGATTAAGATCTTCTTTAATTGCCTGTAATTCAACAGGGTAGGCACGATCGAGATGTTGCTGTTGGCCACTTTCAACCAAACGAATTTCATGATCTAGTGAAGATAATGGTTGAGTTGTCCAGTAATACGCGAGCAACATCACTAGAAATAACACAAAACCAATACCAATGAACCAGCGCATCAGAGTTTTCCTAAAGCTCAATACTGGCGCATCAAGAAGTTTTGAATCCTGCAAAATATGGATGGTCAGTGGCATACTGCGCTCACCCATATCAAATAACAGGGCAAAAGATAAAGTCCAATAAGTCTTTTCACCAACTTCTAGCGGCAGAAACTCATGTTTGCCAGGTAACATGTCAAAGACCGGCGGGACAAAATTCTGATTAAGCGACGAATCGGATTGCCATAAAAGTTTATCGCCGCTGACAATGTAAGCACTTGTACCTGAATCTGCGCGTAAAAAATCGGCAGGTAAAATACTGTTATTTATTTCCAGAACATCATTTTTTGAACTTAATTCAGATAAAAATGAATATAAATGTACTTCTAATTTTTGTTCAGTACTGGTGACTAATTGCGCGAAAAAGGCCCTTTCAATGGCAAGGAATGATACAGGGAGAATAAAAAGTAACAGCACCAAACTGATAATAGCTTGGCGCAGTTTCAATGATAACAACATCAGCTAATAGCCAAGTTAAACCGATAGCCACGTCCTCTAAGGGTTTCTAGCGGTTGTAAAGTGCCATCAGGATCTAACTTTTTACGTAAACGTAGGACAAAAACTTCGATCACATTACTATCTAAATCAAAGTCTTGGTCATAGATATGTTCTGTAAGTTCGGTCTTAGAAATAACCTTGGTAGGGTTTAACATGAAATATTCTAAAACTTTATATTCATAGGCAGTAAGTGGTACTTCTTCGCCATGACACCAAACTTGTTGTGTTCTACTGTTGAGACTGACTGGGCCGGCACTCAGAGTTGGATCTGGTTGACCAGCTGCACGACGAATTAATGCATTACAACGAGCAAGTAACTCTTCAACATGAAATGGCTTGGTTAAATAATCATCAGCACCCGCATCTAAACCTTGCACCTTTTCTTGCCAACTGCCGCGAGCTGTCAAGATGATGATGGGCGTTTTGATATCTTGCTGCCGTGCTTTGCGGATGAGCGATAAACCGTCCAGTTTTGGCAATCCAAGATCAATGATTGCAAGATCATATGGATATTCGCTAATTTTAAAAAAACCGTCGACACCATCGTTGGATAAATCCACAGAGAATTGTTGCTGTTGCAGATGATTTTTTATCTGCTCAGCGAGTAACATTTCGTCTTCAACGACCAAAACACGCATGTTAAATCCTTTTTAAATTTATCCTGATTTTTATACAGGCTTTGATAGAGAAATTCTAGTCGCATTAACGCTTGATTGAAGGATCAACGTAAACCGGCATTTGTGGGCCTGGATCTCGGTCCATAATGACGTTGTATTCCTTACCATTCAATTGATAAGTAACCTGATAGCCATCGATGACGCTTTCATAACTAATTTCGTCGCCTGCACGATAACAAACAGTCTCTAAGTGAACAACATCGCTACCATTTTGCTTACCAATGTCGTTACCGATGGCACCACCAATAACCGCGCCGGCTACTAACCCAACGTTTTTGTTCGAACGACCGCTGCCAATAGCATTGCCTAATGCGCCACCAACAATTGCGCCAACAATTGTTGGTGCTGCAGAGTCAGCTTCGCGCTTTACCACTTGACGTTCTTCACAAACTTGTTTTGGTTTACGGATCTCAATGGTTTTGTAAACAGGAACTGCTGAGGTGACGTTTGCTTGCACGTAATTCTTACGAGCATAATTATGATTTGAACAAGCAGTTAACAATAATACTGGTACAACAATGAATAAGGATTTCATATCTTCACTCCCAAAATTAGCTAACACAACCTTAGCCTGCTGAAAATTAATTCTAGCTGAATCTGAGACTTAGCTAAAAAGATGAAAAAAGTTAAAAAAAAGATAGCAAATTGTGAATTATGTTCTAAGGTTAAATCAGAGTCTGGCGATATAGACCATAAAGCCACGATTCAGTTCAACCCGTTTTTCAAACGCGGTTTTTATCATGATCGAAGTTACAAGGAAAGCACTATGAACATGAAATCTATTATTTTTTCGATGATCTGTACTTGCGGTGCGTTTGGTTTACATGCCGCTGTAAATAACCCCGCGACTAATATGGCAATCCCAGCGAAAGCTGCGGTTGTGGATGCAAAAACAACAGCGCAACAGTTAGTATCGATTAATCAAGCTTCACAGCAACAACTTGAAGCTATTCCTGGTATCGGAGCAAAAAAAGCGCAAGCGATTATGGAATATATCAAGGATAAAGGTCCGATTAAAAATCAAAAGCAATTGACTGAAGTTAAAGGAATTGGCGAAAAAATGGCTGCGAAAATAGCTTCATTTGTCAGTTTTAGTTAACAAGAAATTTAGAGCAGTTCGCTGGGGGGCGCTGCTCTAAATAAAATGCCGGCATGTACCGGCATTTTGTTTTATAAGGTTAATTGACTAGATTAATATCCTAATAAACTTCAAACTTCAAACTTCAAACTTCAAACTTCAAACTTCAAACTTCAAAACTTGGTAGCCTTGAGTGAACAAATGCCTTTGCATCGAGTTGCGAAACATACCTAATTTCGCAGAACACATCAACGATCGCCTAGAGCTCGCATCTGTTCGTTAGCCCACTGAACCGCTTCATGATAAGCATCAGGGATATTTGCATTCGTTAAACCAAACTTTTCAATCAATACATTTGCAGGTTGCCACTGTGCCTGTTCATAACTCTTGACTAAGGTTAAGTACTCTCCCAACAATCCCGGCTCGCCAACCAAAGCATCTTTGATTTCTTTAGCAAGTGGCAGCTTCACTAGCACTGAAGACATCGGTTCATCAAGAATCGCGTCAATGAGTGACATCATCCCGGTTAAAAATGCTTTACCAGTATCGGTTTTACCATGTAACCCTGCGATACCCTCGGCAAATCGCGCCCTAGTCATAGCTAAGCGCATCAATTCCGCAGGTTTTTCACTGCTAACTTGAGCTGTGAATAACACAGATAGGAATTTTTTGAGTTCAATTTGGCCCAAAACCACTAAGGCTTGTTTAATGGTCTCGATTTCTGAGCGGCGTTTAAAGACTGCTGAATTACTGTAACGTAGAAGCTTGTATGACAAATTTACATCACGCTCAAAAATTTGAGTTATTTTGGCCAAATCCATTTCAGCTTTTGATGTTTCATACAGTAATTCAGCCAAGGTCATCTGAGCTGGCGATAGTGCTTTACTTTGCAGCATTTCTGGTTTTGAGAAAAAATAACCTTGGAAATAACTAAAACCCATATTCAAAGCTTTTTGAAACTCTTCGATAGTTTCAACTTTTTCTGCCAGTAACTTTATATTAGGAAAGCTTGCTGTGGCGGCCAAAATCTCTTCGATGGTCTCAATTTTGGTCTCCCTAAAATCGATTTTAATAATATCAATTAAAGGGTAGAAATGCCGCCAGACTGGTTGATGAATATAATCATCTAAGGCGATGGTATAACCTAAATCCTTAAGTTGTTGACATTCGGCCAGCAGGCGTTTTCCGGGTTGCACCGTTTCTAATATTTCGATGACAACTTGCTCTTTGGGTAACATTGATGGATAACCCTTTAGCAGAGTGTCCAAAGTAAAATTGATAAAACCGGGTTTGTCGCCTAAAAAATCATCGAGTCCAAAATTAAATTGGCTGCCAGCAATCATTCTCGAAGTTGCTTCATCGCCATCGATATCCGGAAACACGTTCTCAACACCATCGCGAAATAACAGTTCATATGCAAACAAGTTTTTGTCGCGATCGAGAATAGGTTGACGGGCAGCATAAAAATACATAAAAACGACAATCCTTACAGAATTAGCTTTGTGCAATGTAGCAAAGAAAACTCTAAAATGGCTATTAAAATTTCGTAATAAAATGCATTTGTTATCAATAGAGGAATTTATTCGTTGCGCTTGGAAAAACTCAAGGCGTTGAATATCAAATAAAATTTGAAGTAGTGTCGCTGTGTTTGAAAATCTTCGGGTAATGGGCTAGCAACTTTTTGCTAGCCCATTCAAGCTTACTTACTTTGTTTTAATAACTGTTCCATCTGGGCAAATTGCACAAGTAGTTCAGCGTTAGGCTTTTGTGTGAGCAGGCTCACTATACAAATTGCTAGTGAAGAGGCTATGACACCAGGAACCATGGCATAAAGCCAGTCATTTAATGCCACGCCTTCGATTGTCAAGGGACCATAAATCCAAAGTAGCACAGTGGCTGCCCCAACAACCATACCGGCCAACGCACCTTGACTCGTCATACGAGACCAGTACAAGCTCAATAACACGACAGGGCCGAAAGCTGCACCAAAACCAGCCCATGCATTGCTGACTAAACTCAATATCGAACTAGAGCGGTCAAGGGCAATAACAACAGCAACAATTGCAACTAACAGCACGGATAATCTGCCCATCATTACTAAGTGGCTATCGCTTGCTGATTTATTGAAGAAGGTTTTATAAAAATCTTGGGTTAAGGCACTTGATGTAACCAGTAGTTGGCTTGAAATCGTACTCATTACTGCAGCAAGCAGTGCGGCGAGTAAAAAACCAGTAACAAAAGGATGGAATAGCACTTGCGACAGCAGAATGAAAATAGTTTCAGGATCAGCTAATGTAGTGCCAGTCTGCTTAACGTAAGCGATACCTACAAAGCCAGTTGCGACTGCGCCCAGTAAAGATACAATCATCCAGCTCATACCGATACGGCGTGCTACCGGAAAATCTTTAACGGATCTAATGGCCATAAAACGCACAATAATATGTGGTTGGCCAAAATAGCCGAGTCCCCAAGCCATTAGCGAGATAATTCCCAGTAAACTCGTGCCTGTAAATATATCTAAGTGGGCGGGATTGAGAGCTTTTACCACATCAAGTGTTGGTGTTACCCCCCCAACCATATCGATTGCAACAACCGGCACAATTACCAAGGCTAGGAACATGATTATGCCTTGGACAAAATCGGTCATACTTACGGCTAAAAAGCCGCCAAGTAAGGTATACAGAATGACAACACCTACTGTCAGTGCTAGGCCGTAGAAATAATCAAGTTGGAATACAGTTTCAAATAATTTGCCGCCCGCTACGACCCCTGATGCTGTGTACAAGGTAAAGAAAACTACGATAACCATTGCTGATATCAGTCTTAAGCTTCGTGTGCTATCAGCGAAGCGATGTTCGAAATAGTCGGGGAGGGTAATCGAGTCCTTGGCAATTTCTGTGTAAATCCGAAATCTAGGGGCAAGAAACAGGTAGTTTGCCCAAGCGCCAAGCACAAGGCCAACTGCAATCCAAATTTGTGAAATGCCCGACAAATAAAGTGCGCCAGGTAAACCCATTAACAACCAACCACTCATGTCGGATGCACCCGCTGATAATGCAGTGATTGCGGGACCCAATTTTCGTCCGCCAAGCATATACTCAGATAAATTGCTGCTCGATTGCCGATAGGCGTAGACGCCAATAGCTAACATCAATAGAAAATAAATAACTAACGCAATAACAGTGCCCGTTTCCAACGTTGAACCTCGACAATATTCGTTATAGTAATTTTAATAGTAGGGACTTGTGGCTGTATTCGGCCACAAGTTTCGGCGGGACATGCTAACAATTGCGAGATGTTACGGCTAGCGCTTTTCTATCAGTGCACTAACAGATGCTACCAGTTGCGTTTAGCTATGAAATTTGATTTTTTCCAATAGCGTTTTGGCGAATGGATCTAATAACTGTTGTTGAGTCGCCACCATCACAATTTCTGCTGTCTCAACTTCTTGGCTTTTACCAAAGAACTGAGGATCCGAGAACTCAGGGCTTGGTTTTAAGCCATGGTTTTTCGGTACGACGAATACTGTGACCATGCCATCTTCTTTGGCAAAAACTAAATGTAATGAGCGAGTTCCTTCAAAGTCGCAAAAACGTGCATATCGAACCGGATAACCAACAGACGTTAAGTTACCACCAACCTCCGCAAGCAACTGATTAACCTCAGTAAGTGATATTTCGTCCGTTGCCTGTAATGCAGAAATCTCATGTCTGACATGGTGCAATGCCTGCAGACCGATATTGTCAGCTCGATGACTTCGTTGAACAATTTGAAAGCTGAGTAGGCTGACCAGTGCAATCGATGCGGCAATTGCGAACGGCCAATAACGACGGCGTGGTTTATTGAACATCAGCCGATCTGCGAGATCGGTAGGAACTGATATCTGTAGCGCTTTTGCCAACTCTTTATCTAGTTCAATTAATTCACTTTGTAATTGCCGATCTTTTGCGGACAAATCATTGATAGATTCTTGTGGGTTCGCCAACAGTCGGCGGCGGATTTCCAATTTATCCATGGCTTACACCTCGAGTTTGTTGGTGACTAATAAGCTCTCTTAGCTGCTGACGAGCGCGAAACAAGCGGGTATTCACGGTGTTTAAATTTAATTCGAGCAATTGTGCTATCTCATCGCCAGTCATTCCAAAAAGTAATTGCAGTACTAAAGGCTCACGATAGTCGATTGGTAATTGGTTTATTAACTTTTGTAATTGAGCCATGGCAGCATGTTGCTCAGGGCTATTGCCAGTCAAATCTTGCAGATCGTCTTGTTCAACTTCACTGTAATCAAATTGCTTGCGTTCAAAACGCCGAGCATTTTCACGGCGTAAGATGGTAATCAACCAAGCCTTTGCTGCTTCTGCATCTAATAGTGAATCCAGACTTTTCCAGGCTCGCAGATATGTTTCCTGCACTAGATCTTCTGCTGTCGCTTTATGTCGACATAGCCAATAAGCATAACGATATAAATCAGCATGATATAGCTTTATCAGCGCAGCATAACGTTGTTGATTGTGGCTCATTAACACGACCTATTCACTACTTACTGAAGTATGCCCCAATTGCCCAAAGATTTAGCCTCTTAAACCGAGTCGACACACTCTTAAGTGGGAGTGTGAGAACTCGGTTTAAGGCTTTATCTGCAATTATTATGGGTATAGACCGCCTAAGTCGCTATAAATGTTCAAATAAATTGTGATTTAATTTAATTAACATCACTTAACAATATAAGGCTTTGATTTGGCTATTAAATCATAGAGAATTATTCTCAACGTCGGTCGGATATAACGGTTTTAACACGACATTTTCCGCGACTAACTGTTGATGTTGATACTTTGCCCAGTGCTCAAATAAGCCTTGCCCATGCCATGGTTGCTGAGTGGGCTGATACCGGCGGTTAGCCAATTGGAAAATGGCTTGTTTTAAATCACTCTCCGGTAATACGTGCAGCAAATCATTGATTGAAGTGACTGCAGGGCTTACCAGCTGTTGTCCCCAGCGGATTAGCAATTGCTGAGTTGTCTCAATATCATTGGCTAAACATGCGGCCTTAAGTTTATGACGGCTAAATTTGACCGCTGAAACGGCCTTAGTTTCTTGAGCCTGTTGTTTTTTAAGGGCGCTAGGTCTTGATGCACCTTTAAAGACAGACCACAGCAGAGTAAAGCCTGTGAGCAATCCGAATATAAAGATGAATAAAGTACTATAGGTCACTTGCCAAGTAGGTAACCACCAAGCTGTATTGTCGTTTTTGGTACCGTCCGTTACCTCTGATGGGATTACTGGCTCTGATTGTGGTTGATTCGCGTTTGGTAACACTTTTAACTGCTTTTTCGCTAAGGTTGTACTGGTAATTTGTTTCGTTTGGCTGTTATACCAAGGAATACTGATTTCCGGCAGTTCTAAGTCTCCGGCTTTATCGGCAATTACCGCAAATCGAAAAATCTTTTGTGCGACAATCCGGCCATTTCGCTCGGCTTTTTTCGCTTGCGGCTGCTCAGGATAAACTTTGACCCCATTAGTCTTAGGCATTACTAAATCGGGTAATTGATTCTCCATCAAATCAAGTGCAGTTAAGGTGACAGTGCGTGTCACAGGTTCGCCCTGAACGATTTCATCGCCAGTCACAGACCATTCCTCGGTCAGTGCCACCAAATCGGAAACTAACCAATCGCCATTAAATTCTGTTGGGATTGGCTTCACACTGAATTTTAGTGGTTCGCCTTCGGCTGATACGGTTTTATGTTTGGCATAGTAGTCGTAATTGGTGCTGTTACGCTCAATCATTTCGCCTTTGAAAAACGGTGCTTCCAAAGTAAATTCACCACTTTGTTGTGGCGTAATACTGTAACGTCGAGTAAAGGTTTGATAGCGCTCGCCATTAACCAATTCAGTATTTTCAATGTCTTTACCAACTTGTTCGATGTTACAACAAGGGAGATTTGGTGCTGAAAGTGCGCCAGATTTCAAATCGTCTTTGAAGAAGATTTTCACTTCGTAATAAGCCATTTGCTGGACATGTAACTCGGAAGTACTTAGCGAGTTTTTCACGAAAAGTTCGGCTTGCTGACCAGGCGCATTGGCCGGCTTTTCCAATACTTGTACTCGAATAGGTTGCGAGCTTGCGGTGTCAATTTGAAATGCTGGGATTTCAATTTCGCCAGTACGTTTGGGAAATAATGCCAATTGCCAAATGGTCGTTTGGCTACTTTGGCCATTGATGATTTGCATACTTTGGCTAATTGCAGGCCCGTTCACCCGAAAATCTTTATCCAGCACACTAAAGTCGATAGCATCGCGCGCTAATTTATCATCTGCTTGAATTTGAAGGATAATTTCTTCACCATACATAACAGGGTTTTTGTCAATCAAGGCTTGCAACTGGGTCACTGCGGACGCAGGCGCAGTGAATAACGCAAATGCTAAGCTAAGCCATGCCCATCCTTTGTTTACCATTCTTCATTTACTCCTTGTGGTAATCCTTGATGCTGGCGTTTTTGGTATTCAAGGTACATTTTATTTCGCAGTAAAATTGACGGATCGTCTTGCACTTTGCGCATCAAACTTTCCAGTTGTTGGCTCTGCTCTGGTGTTGCTTGTGGCCAAGCTTCGTTAATTGCTTTGTACTGTTCAGATTTGGATTGTTCGCCAGTACCTTGCTTGGTTTTGGTCGATTCTAACGCCTTGCGACGTTGCTCTTCTGCCGATTGTTTTGCTGATGATTCTTGCTCTGTAGTTTGCTGCTCTGATCCGTTTGCAGGGCGGTTATCTCCTTGTTGATCTTGAGATGGTGATTGCTCACCGTCAGCTTTATTATTTTGCTCTGATTGCTTATCGCTAGATTGTTTATCACCGGACTGTTTTTTGCCCGATTTGGATTCACCAGATTGTTGGTCACCCTGGTTATTATCGTCAGATTGTTGTCCATCTTTTGACTGACTTGACGATTGTTTCTGCTGAGCCTGTTGTTTTAATTGTTCCACTTTTTTCAGATTTTCTTTAGCTCCGACTAAATCTGGATTTAATTGTGAAGCCTCTTTATAGGCTGCAATCGCCTCATCAAACTTTTGCTGTTGCGCAAGGCTGTTGCCCAAATTGAATTTACCTTCTGCCGTCGTGGTATTTCGATAAAAAGCTTCAGCATCTGCAAAGCGTCCGTCGCGATACGCGGCGTTTCCTTGCCAAAGTGGATCGGTAAACTTTGCTTGCGCTTTGTTAAAATCACCTTGTTCGTAAGCTTTTTGGGCCTGTTGTTGTGGACTCAAATACAGATCTTGCCATTCCGCTGCTTTACTTTGCATTGGCAGAAACAACCAGCAAATGGCAAGCGGTAACAGCGAATTTCGATAGGCGAATAATACCAACGGTAATATCAACCAAACCAAGTAGACCCCAGCGTCTTGCCATTGGTCTCCGGTTAATGTGTTACTTTTTGTAGCATCTTCAGCGATTTGCAATTGCGGTTGAGCTAACAGTTTCTCTATGTCGCTGTTGTCTACGGTATGTTTAATGAATACTCCTTTTTGCAGTTCGGCAAGTTGCTTAAGTTGCAATAATGGCACTTTCGGCACGACAATCGCTCCGCGGCTATCTTTTAGCAATTCGCCGCTTTCAAGTTGCACGGGGGCGCCTTCGCTGGTGCCAAAAGCCAGAATTGATAGCCGGTGCGGATAGCTATCAAGTAAATTTCTCAGATCAGTATAATTTCGACTGGCAAAACCATCAGTAAAAAGCACAACATCGCCTTTTTGATAACCAGCTTGTTGCAATAACTTATCAGCAAGTGTCAAAGCGGATGCCAAATCTGAGCCTTGTACAGGCATAATTTCTGGCTTGAGATCGGGTATTAACAAACTGATATTGTTGTGATCAGGCGTTAATGGCGAAATTATAAAAGCATCGCCAGCGAATGAGACTAAAGCCAACTCACCTTCCTTGAGCGATTTTGCAAAATCTAAGGCTTTAAAACGAGCTTGGGCAAGCCGATTTGGTTTTAAATCGGTGGCACGCATTGACAATGACATATCCATGATCAATACAGTGGCTTTTTTCAAGGTATAAGCAGGTTGTGGCTGTTTGTAAACTGCCGGTCCAGCGAGTGCCAATACTGCAACAGTTAATATAAGCGGTAAAATACTGCGGTTATACGAAGACGTGCGTTGTTCAGAACTTGACAATAAACGTGGTTGTAAATGTTTAGCAATTAAGCCGCGCCAACCAGACGGTTGGTTTTGGTAATGATAAATGGCGTAACTAAACAACCAAACTAAAGGTAATAAAGCAAGGAACCATGGTCTGATCCAGTGAAAGTCAACGAGCATATCGACCTCGGATGAAGTTCGGCACAGTGATGAGGCACAGCATCAATAACGCAAAAGAAAGTGGCCAATGCAGCAGACTCTTCTGCGGCCTAAATGTTTGTGGGTCGCGTGCAATTGGCTCTAATTGATCAAGCAATTGATAAATTTGAGCAAGTTCTTTGGGGTCGCGAGCACGAAAATAACGGCCGCCCGTGCTGGTGGCCAAATTGGTTAACAGTTGCTCGTCCAAATCACTGGATGGGTTAATCATTTGTGGACCAAAAATGCCTTGTTGTAATAACTCCTCAGCACCAACCCCAACGGTGTAAATTTTAACACCCGCTGCTTTGGCTAATTCCAAGGCTTCCAGTGGCTGGATTTGCCCAGAGGTATTCGCGCCATCACTCAATAAAATCAGCACTTTGTTCGAACTTTCATAAGTGTTGAAGCGTTTCACTGCAAGTCCTACTGCTTCGCCAATTGAAGTCCGTTGTCCAACTAACCCATGCACCGCTTCGTCGAGCATTTGTTGAACTGTGAGTAAATCGAAAGTCAACGGCGTCTGTTGATAAGCGGCATCTGCAAACAAAATAAGCCCGAGTCGGTCGCCTTTGCGTTTAATGATAAATTCGCGCAAAACACGTTTAACGGTATCTAAGCGGTTGAAGCTCTGACCTTCGTTAATCATGTCATTAATATTCATCGACGCCGATAAATCAACCGCAAGCATCATATCTCGGCCTTCAAGTGGCACATGTTGTGGCTCACCAAGCCAGCGCGGTTGGGCGGCACTTATGATTAAAGCAATCCAGATGAGCAGTAAGGCACTTTTTCTAAGCGTGATCCTCTTCGAACGCAATGGCGTGTGCTGCCGCTGTGCCGCCGCGCGAGCAAGTGCTTTAAAGTGCAGCGCTTGTCCGGCAGCGACGATATTTTTTCTATGGAAAAATAACGGTGCAATCAGTAATAAAAACAACCATGGATAGCCAAATTCAAGCATTTAGGGCTCCAATTTTGATGTGGCTAAGCCAAAACTGCGCAAATTGAAAGAACTCATGAGTTGCAGTGTCATCACTGTGGGCTTGGTATAAAAGCGCTGAAATATCTGGAATTTTATAAGGGTTATTGGCAACGCTTGTCGTTAAAAATAATTGCCAAGCGTCACCGGTCTGGGTCAATGCAGGGTGTGCAGGTGCAACTGATCGTACATAACGTTTGAGCAGCAGATTTATTTCAGAAGCTGATGGTTTAGTGAGAGTCTTAAGTGCCGCAATAGCAGCCTTCCTCGGAGCATTTTTCTGCCGATGTTGACGGATCTGGCGGAATATCAAAACGGCAAGGCTAACCAGAATCAATGCCGCTATGACATCGAGTGGTGTTAGATAAAAATTATCAGCAAGCGGGGGCTCTTTGATATCGATTAATTGAATTGGCTCTGCAGCGGTTTGTGCTGGTTCGATTTGTTTTGGCAGCGCGTCGAGTGAATTAACCATAACTAGCCTCGGTCAGTTGCACAGTTAGCGGCATTGCTGCATTAAAACGTCGTGGACGTATTCCCAATAATTGCATACTTGAATCAATGGACTGTCGTTGTAGGTTTTGTTGTTCATTAAAGCGTTGCCATAGACTTTGATCGGAAAGCTCGATGGCGGATGTTTTAGCGCCATCGCTGACCAACGCCTCACCATGGCATTGTTTTGGTGCCTTAAGTTCTAACGGGTCAAATAATTCCCACAACCGAATTTCATTGTGCATTCGCATGGCTTGAAGGTGGCGCAAACACTGTTCATTCAGCTGCGAAAAATCCGAAATGACAAAAATCAGACTCCCTGGGCGAGCCAGTCGTCGGAGTTGCCCCAGCGCATCGGCTAAACAATATTGTTCAGTCGACCCTTGTTGCTGTTGTTGCAGTTCAATTAATTGGTGCAGGTATCGCAATACCGCAACATTACGACTTGCCGGTTTTAATTCAACGATATGCTGGTCGTTAAATAGAATTCCGCCGAGCTTATCGCCAGTTTTTTTCACATGCCAAGCAATCAGCGCAGCTAAATGCGCCGCTTGCACAGACTTCAACAGCAATTCTGAGCCAAATTGCATCGAGCTTGATAAGTCTGTAAGGATAAATACAGGACGTTCCTTTTCCTCGCGAAAAAGTTTAGTGTGTACTTTGCCCGTGCGTGCTGTAACTCGCCAATCAATAGTACGAACATCGTCGCCAGGCTGATAATGACGAACCTCATCAAACTCCATGCCGCGACCTTTGGTTTTCGCCAAATAGCTCCCAGCCAGTTTACTTTGAATAGTCTGCCGAGGTGCCAAATCGAGCAGATGAGTAAAACGCTGGTACCTCAGTAATTGGGTTAAATCCAGCTCACTGCCGTTGGTCCGTAATTCTATTAACCAGTCGGCTATTTGTTGCGTATTCACCTTAACAGCCATGAGCTAACTTCATTGAATAGGGACCAGTTGCAAAATTTCGTTAAGTACTTGGTCGGCATCAATTCCTTGCGCCTCTGCTTCGTAACTTAACACTAGCCGGTGACGTACGACATTGTGAAAGACCGCCTGCACATCTTGGGGCGTGACAAAGTCGCGTCCACTTAACCAAGCTTTAGCGCGCGCACAGCGATCCAATGCAATAGTTGCTCGAGGACTTGCGCCATAACTTAACCAACGCGCGAGCTCTGCGCTGTAAGCGGCAGGTTGGCGAGTTGCCATAATAAGTTGCACTATATATTGTTCTAAATCGCTAGCCATATGGATTTGTAGCAATGCTTTACGTGCAGCAAAGATATCCGCTTGGCTGATCCGTTCCGGTTGCTCAGTTACGGATGATACCGCTTCGTTTCGAGTTAATTGCAGGATTTTTAATTCAGTTGCAGCATCCGGGTAATCCACTTTTAAGTGGAGCAAAAACCGGTCAAGCTGTGCTTCTGGCAATGGATAAGTGCCTTCTTGCTCAAGCGGGTTCTGCGTCGCCATTACTAAAAACAACTCTGGAAGCTTGTAGCTGTGACGACCAACGGTAATTTGTTTTTCCGCCATCGCTTCTAATAGTGCTGATTGCACCTTGGCTGGGGCGCGGTTAATTTCGTCAGCCAAAATGATATGGTGAAATAGTGGGCCGCTTTGGAATTCGAATTTCCCAGTTTCTGGGCGGAAAATATCGGTGCCGGTTAAGTCTGCTGGCAGTAAATCCGGGGTGAACTGGATGCGATGAAAACTGCCTTCCACACCATTTGCTAAAGCATTTACCGCTCGGGTTTTCGCTAAACCTGGCGGACCCTCAACTAATAAATGGCCATTGGCCAGTAATGCCAGCAAAATACCTTCAGTAAGTGCTGGTTGTCCTAAAACTTGACTGTCTAAGTATGTTTTTAACCGGTTAAATGCATTCACAGCACGACTCTTCTCTAGTTATTTATTTGAATTAACAGGCTATTTGTTAGGCGCAACTTGCAAAAAACAGCTAGGCTTTGACCTGGACTCTGATATATGGTTCAACAGATATTAAAACAAGTGTTTTAATTTGTCTGATCTCTCGTTACAATCGAAAGAAACACAGGTCAGACCTGTATCGAATTAGCAGCATGAGGATCTTTATGGCCACGCCAATCAAACTAGTCACACGCCAAGGCGACCGTATCGCCATCGTACGCGGTCTGCGTACACCATTTGCCAAGCAAGCTACCGAATTTCATGGAGTTTCTGCTCTTGAACTCGGTAAGCTTGTCGTCAACGAATTGTTGATTCGCAGCGCCCTTGACCCCAAATTAATTGATCAAGTGGTTTACGGTCAAGTTGTTCAGATGCCGGAAGCGCCAAATATTGCCCGTGAGATAGTCCTTGGCACTGGTATGAACGTCCACACCGATGCTTTTAGTGTCACTCGCGCTTGTGCTACCAGCTTCCAATCTGTGGTTAGCGTTGCCGAAAGCATGATGGCTGGTATTACTAATATTGGTATCGCTGGTGGTGCAGACTCAAGCTCAGTATTACCAATTGGTGTGAGTAAAGCATTGGCTCGGGCCTTAGTTGATGTGAACAAAGCCAAGACCTTTGGCCAGAAATTAGCAATTTTCCGCCGTTTAGGTTTTAAAGATTTACTGCCAGTGCCACCAGCAGTTGCTGAATATACCACTGGCTTATCGATGGGCGATACCGCTGAACAAATGGCGAAAACACATCAGATTAGCCGTGCAGACCAAGATGCCTTAGCGCATCGTTCGCATACTTTAGCGGCAAAGGCATGGAAAGATGGCTTGATGAAAGATGAAGTAATGGCTGCTCACGTTGAGCCTTACAACAAGTTCTTAGAAATCGACAACAATATCCGGATGGAATCAAAACTTGATTCATACGCCAAATTAAAACCAGTATTTGACCGCACTTACGGCACCGTTACTGCAGCCAACGCAACACCACTGACCGATGGCGCTTCTGCAGTGTTGATGATGCCAGAAAGCCAAGCAAAAGCATTAGGTTATGAAGTATTAGGTTACATTCGTAGCTACGCTTTTGCAGCGATTGACGTATGGGATGACATGTTAATGGGGCCATCTTATGCAACGCCGATTGCCCTAGATCGTGCAGGGATGAACTTAAAAGATTTAACCCTCATCGAAATGCACGAAGCATTTGCCGCACAAACCCTAGCGAATATGAAAATGTTTGCGAGTAAGAAATTTGCTCAAGAAAAATTGGGCCGTACCGACGCCATTGGTGAAATTGATATGGACCTTTTCAATGTGCTGGGTGGTTCATTGGCTTATGGTCATCCGTTCGCTGCGACAGGTACTCGCCTAATCACTCAGACGTTAAATGAATTAAAACGTCGTGGCGGTGGTATTGGTTTAACAACAGCATGTGCCGCTGGTGGTTTAGGTGCTGCAATGATTGTGGAGACTGAATAATGAGTCAGCCGACTTTTAGTTTAGCTATTCGTGATGACGGTGTTGGCGTCATCACTATGGATGTCGCGGGCGAAAGCATGAATGTGCTAAAAGCCGCCTTTGCTGAAGAGATTAGTGATTTGTTGGAGCAAATCCGCAGCAACAAATCTTTGAAAGGTTTAGTGATTATTTCTGGTAAGCCTGATTCGTTTATTGCCGGCGCCGATATCACCATGCTTGATGCGTGTAAATCAGCCGCTGAAGCCACTGCAATCGCGACAATGGGTCAGCAGATATTTAATCAGTTAGAGCAGCTGAGTATTCCTTTAATTGCAGCTATTCATGGTCCATGTTTAGGCGGTGGTTTGGAATTGGCAATGGCATGCCATGGTCGTGTTGCAACGAGTGACAACAAAACCGTGTTAGGTTTGCCTGAAGTGCAGTTGGGCCTGTTGCCAGGTAGTGGCGGCACACAGCGTTTGCCAAGACTTGTCGGCCTACAAAAAGGCCTCGATATGATGTTGACGGGGAAACAACTGCGCGCAGTGCAAGCGAAAAAAGCCGGCTTAGTCGATGCAGTTGTGCCTGCGAGCATTTTGTTAGATGCTGCCGTGAAGATGGCGTTAGCTGGCAAATCAGATCGCTCTAAGCCTGTCAAACTGCCTCTGATGGGCCAGTTACTGGAGTTTACTTCTATTGGCCGTGGTATTTTGTTTAGCCAAGCGCTAAAACAAACATTAAGCAAAACTCAGGGCCATTATCCTGCACCAGAAAAAATTATTGCGGCTATCCGTACCGGCGCAGAGCAAGGGATTGAAAAAGGTTTGGCCTTTGAGGCTGCCGCATTTGGCGAGCTTTGCATGACGCCAGTTTCTGCGTCGTTGAGGAATTTATTCTTTGCTACCACGCAAATGAAAAAGGAATCTGGCGCGGGCGATGCAAAACCACGGAAAGTTAAAAAGGTTGCGGTATTAGGTGGTGGCTTGATGGGTGGTGGCATTGCTAATGTTACTGCTGGAAAGGCCGGTTTGCCTGTTCGTATTAAAGATATCAATCAAACTGGCATCGCTAATGCGTTGAAATATAGCTTCAGTTTATTGAATAAAAAGTTCAAACGCCGTTATATCAGTAAAACTGAACTGCAAAAGCAGATGGCCTTGTTAACTGGTACGACGGACTATTCTGGCTTTCACGATGTCGATTTAGTGGTTGAAGCGGTATTTGAAGATTTAGATTTAAAACAACGGATGGTTGCTGACATTGAAGCGAATTGTTCGGTAAATACTGTATTTGCGAGTAACACCAGCTCTTTGCCAATTGGCCAAATTGCAGCAAAAGCGCAGCGTCCAGAGAATGTAATCGGCTTACATTATTTTTCTCCTGTGGATAAAATGCCGCTGGTTGAAGTTATTGCCCATGAGAAAACCTCACCTGAGACTATCGCAACTACAGTCGCGTTTGCCCGAAAACAGGGCAAAACGCCGATTGTAGTTAAAGATGGCGCTGGTTTTTACGTCAACCGTATTTTGGCTTTGTATATGAACGAAGCGGCCAACCTTCTACTGGAAGGTGAGCCAGTGGAGAAATTAGACAAAGCGCTTAGTAAGTTTGGTTTCCCAGTTGGTCCAATTACTTTGCTAGATGAAGTTGGTATCGATGTAGGTGCGAAAATTTCGCCAATTCTGCAACGTGAGTTAGGTGAACGTTTTGAAGCACCAGCAGCCTTTGACAAATTAATTGCCGATGGTCGTAAAGGTAAAAAAGTTGAAAAAGGCTTCTATCGCTATGGCGCATCGGTTAAAAAGGGTCGCAAAGAGGTCGATACTTCTGTTTATGCGTTATTGGGCGTTCAGCCTTCAGGCCGCCTATCGTCAGAACAAATCAGCAACCGTTGTATGGTACAGATGCTCAATGAAGCGGTTCGTTGTCTGGAAGAAGGGATCATTGCGAGCGCACGTGATGGCGATATCGGGGCAATTTTCGGTATTGGTTTCCCTCCATTCTTGGGTGGGCCATTCCGTTACATCGACAGTCTCGGTGTGACAGGTCTAGTCGCTGATTTACGCCGTTATGAGCAGCAATTCGGTGCGCGATTTACGCCATGCAATTTACTGCTAGCTATGGCAGAAGAGGGGCGTAGCTTTTATTAAGCTGTATTAAAAAGAACAAATAAAAAACCACCGAGTAATCGGTGGTTTTTTTATGCGGCTATAAACAAGTGGACGTGTCATCTTCAGTTAGACAAATTTGCTTTGCTTTTAGTAATTCCCATCTTTTATTCAGCGACAGGTTTCACGCTTAACAATTTAGCTGCTTGTAATTGTAGAGCTAAGGCTGAAGGCCACTCAGCATCAGCAAGTGCAAAAGCACTAATTTCGATCCAGATTGGATCGGCTTGTATTAATTCAAACTGTGCTTGCGCAACAAAAGTACTTGGCAGGTAACCACAAGCATTATGAGATTTAAGGTAGTTATACACTAAATGCACATCTGAGCTGATGAAACTAAATGTAGTCGCGCAAAGTTGCGGCAGCGCGACAGGTACATCCCATCGAACTTCAACTGTAGGTTGCGGATTTGTAGCAACGGCAACTAGCTTTAAAAAACCAAGGCTAAAACGCGCTGTGCTCTCTGATAACGAATTATTTGATGCAAAGCCGACGTAACCATCAGTTCGTTGTAATGGTTCCTGTATTGTCGCTGCAGCGCTTATACACTGCACTTGCAGATTGCATTCTGCAGGAATTGGCCAACTGGTAAACTGTTGAAACAAAAAAGCAAGCTCATGACTAATTTGCCATCGATAAGGAAAGGGGCGGCCGCTTTGTAATAAAAGTTGCTGTTTTGCCGCTATCATTGCCTGAAGGACTGCGTGCGCGTGGGGCAGCAGTAATTCGCCAGCGTTAGTTAATTGGATATTATTTCGAAAGCGAGTAAATAGGGCAACGCCTAGGCTTTGCTCCAATTGTCGAATGCGAAAGCTCACTGCGGATTGAGTAACATACAGATTCTCTGCGGCTTTACCGAAGTGTCGGGTTTTCTGTACTTCTAGAAAGGTTTTTAATAGTTCAGTATCCAAACTGGTGCCTTAGTAATTTTTATCGAAACCATAAAAAATATTTGTTTTACGATAGGAATTTTGTTTACCATACTCCGCACAGTTTAATTGGGATAGCTTTAGATTCAACGAGATCAGGGGAAAAAAGTGATGCAGCAAAGTTTTGTGGCTAAACGTCGCTTTTTTGATGACCGTAATTTTCCGAAAGGATTTACTCGGTCAGGACGTTTTACGCTGGCAGAGGGTAACCTGCTGGAGAAGCATGGGGCATCGATGCAGGAACTGGAAGACGGTACTCGCCAACCAGTGAATGAAGAAGAACAGCGCTTTTTGCAAGTTTGTAAAGGCGAAGCAGAAGCCGCCTCAGTTTATGAAAAAACTTGGATGAAGTATAAACAACGGATCCAAGAGAAGCGAAAATTCCATACCGTATTCGGAAAAAAACGGATTGCTGACGGTAGTGATGACTTCTCTTACGTTGAAACTGATAGTGATTAATTGCTTTATCATGTGTATTGACAGGGATTAACCATGGAAGATTTTTTTAATAATTTACTTCAACCTGCTGTTTTAGTGTTCTTAATTCCGCTGGCTGGTATGGCACTTGGCGGTTTAAGTATGTGGTTCAAACACCAAGAACGAATTGAGAAAATTCGTCAGGGTATTGACCCAGATGCAAGACGCAATAGTTAGTCAATACACGATATGATTAATCGCTAGTCATAAAAAAAGAGCCTTCAGGCTCTTTTTTTATGCGGTTCGCTAGTCGTGCAAGTTAGTGGTAAACCACTCAATAACTCAACTAGAGAATCACATTGACACTCACATCAACAATCAAGAAATTAGATTTGGTACGGCAGTTAACCTTGGTTTAGTTTGTTTTTGATCCAGCAAAAACTGAGTAAAGTCGCTTGCAGACAAGGGTTTTGAGTAATAGAAGCCTTGAATGATTTCACAGCGTAATTGCTTTAATTGCTGTAACTGTTCGGCTTGTTCGACCCCTTCTGCAACAACCGTTAAACTAAGGTTATGGGCGATGGTAACAATGGTGTCAACCATGTTTCGGCCCCTCGCCGTGTTCATATCATCAATAAAAGCCTTATCTATTTTTAAAGTGTTTAACGGAAATTGTTTTAAATACGCCAGCGATGAGTAACCCGTGCCAAAGTCATCCATCGCTAGATGGATCCCGCGCGCGCGCAGTTTTTTCATGGTATCAATCGCCATCTTCGGTGATTGCATAACCGTGCCTTCCGTAATTTCAAGTTCAAGATGATAGGAGGGCAGTTCGGATTCTTGCAGTACATCGTCGATTTGTTCGCAAAGGTACGGCAACATAAACTGCTTGACCGATAAGTTGACTGCGACACGACCGTGAAATAGCCCTTGGTCAATCCAGCGCTTCACATCTTTGCAAGCTTTGCGTAATACGACTTCGCCAATTTCAACGATTTGGCCAGTTTCTTCCGAAACAGGAATAAACGACGCTGGGCTAATCAATCCTCGTTTTGGCGTTATGAAGCGAACTAAAGCTTCCATACCAACCAACTGACCGCTCAAAATATCCATTTTTGGCTGATAGAACACTGTGAAGTAGTCTTCTTTTAAGCCGTGACGAATTAAGTTTTCCAATTGAAGGCGTTTAACTGCCAACTTATTCATCGAATCATTAAAAAACAAATAACGGTTGGCCCCGTCGTTTTTGGCATGATACATCGCCGTATCCGCATTACGTAGTAGTGCCTCTGGATCTTTACCGTCTTCTGGATAAAGCACAATACCAATACTACTTGTGACAGCTAGCTCATGTTGATGGATAAAAAATGGCTGATTAATTTGCTTAATGAGTTCTTTTGCCAAACTAGTGATAGTGTGAATGTCGTTGGTATTTTCTAATAAAATAGCGAATTCATCACCGCCGAGTCGGTAAAGACGTTCTTTTTGCCGAGTGAGCTGACTTAAACGCTCTGCCAGTTTTATCAACAATGTGTCACCTAGTTGATGACCTAATGAGTCGTTTATTTTTTTAAAGTTATCTAAGTCAAAAACTAATAAAGCATGTCGAACTTCACGTTCTACTAAGCGACTTAATTCAGAGGAGAATACTGCGCGGTTGGGGAGTCCGGTTAATGTATCTGAATTTGCCAATCTGCTCAGTTCAGCCTCCCGACGCTTGCGCTCAGAGATATCTGAAAAAACAGCGACGTATTGAGTCAGTTGTCCGTGGTCATCTCGAACAATATCAAAGTTAAGTTCTGCCTGATAGATTTCGCCGCTTTGGCGCTGATCTTTAATTTCGCCTTGCCAAGAGCCTTGGTTTTGTAATGTTTGTCCGATTTCTTGCAAAAAACGGCTCGGATACATTGCCAAATCAAAAGGCTTTCTAATCACTTGCTCACGACTTTTTCCAGTGATCTTGCTGAACGACTGGTTGACTTCCAGCACAATAAAGTTTGTGTCGCAAATTACCACGGCATCAGAGATGTTCTCGAGGCAGCGCGCGAATAATTCAAGTCGTTCTTCGGTATGTTTTAATAACTGGATATTTTTGAGCGTGCCAGTCATCCGAGTGGCAACACCATCGATGTCAGTGGAAACGACTTTGCCGCGATCTAGCACCCAAATCCAACCGCCATCATGTGAGCGGATGCGATATGCAGCTTCAAAGAATGCAGATTCACCAGCTAAGTGTTGATAGAGTTGTTCGGTTACTCTTTCCAAATCAAATGGATGAATGTTATCTCTATTCGGCGGAAATTGATTTGCTTGTGGCGTCAGCTCAACTGGATGTTGCCATGAACTGGAACGGTATAGGGTGCCGTTTGCGATATTCCAATCCCACAGTTCATCACCGCTGCCCCATAATGACAACCGTAAACGTTCTTCGCTTTGTTCGAGGCGGTTTTGATAACGACGCATTTTCAAAATCGATAAATGCGCCAGCAACAAGGCGCCAAAAGAAAACACTAAAATAGAGGAAAGCACATAAGGCATCGTTTTATGCCATTCTAAAGCATAAGATGGGCTTGCAAAAAAAATTGCCAGCCAACATGATAAAATCCTAATTTTCTTATTGTTTTTATTCACTTTTTCATACAGATGCGTCTAATCTGACCTTAAATTATATAAAATTGTTGCAGCTGTCAAAGCCAATCGGATTGGAGTGTCAGTAGGTCGTTGATTTGCTCAATATTTAAAGTTCTCATATGCGAGTGTTCTGGGGCAGGCCCCGTTGCCAAAAACAATGCGTCATAGTCTGGTGCAAGAAGTTGGTAACAAAACTCTAAGAATGTTTCTAGGCTAAGCTGTGACAATTCATGTTGTATTTGCTGAGAAAGCCTGCACTCATAATCTGCTTGTCCGATGGCAAGCCAAACCCTTTTGGCCCTGGCACTTAAACTGGTATCTCGTTCTTTAAGCTGGCTTTGCAGACTAAGCTTAATATCATGAAATTCACTGGGCGATAATTCAGGAAGCTCTTCAAGAAAACGACGATAGAAGATTAAAGTTGCGTAATATAAATCAGCAGGAGTCGTTTTAGGGGATTGAATATAAAAAGCAATTCCTGGTTTTAAGTTCATTGGCACATAACCAGTGCCAACTAAATAACCCAACTGTTGTTCTGTTCGCAATTCATGAAAGTACTCCGGTGAGATGAGGTGGTTAGCCAACATAAATAGCGCCATGCTCAATGGACTGCGATCTTTAGCTGGTAAATAAATCACTAACGCATGGTCGTCATGACAGACGGGTTGGTTTAGCCAAATTGGCCCTTGACCATCAAGGTGATAACTTTGTTTGGGTAACTTTTCGATTTGTTCCTCACGACTTGTCAGCCAATTGCTGAGCATCAGCTCGAGTGTTTTGGCTTCCGGTTTAGTCCAATTTCCCAGCATCAGGCCTTCGATATGCACTTGTTGGAACATCTGTTGGCTAAAATGTTGAAAATCTTGAGCGCAACAATGCGCAAGTTCATCAGCAAGATGCTCACTTTGCGGATTCATCGGTTGTAGCAGGCTAGAAAGCTGATTGAACAGTTGGCTAATTGGTTTGTTTCGAACTTGGTTTTGCCAATGCCGAATCAATTGGGCTTTAAGTTCCAAAAACCGAGAGTTGCTAAATTCGCAATTTTCAAATTCGATCAAAACATCTTGAAGAAGTGCAATTTGGTTGCCAGATAAACCGCTACTATGCAGGGTTAAGCCATGTTGCTGGGCGTAAATGTTATAACTTAAACCTGCGGTCGTTGCTGGGTAAAATTTCTCATTGATGCGGTCTAAAAACAATTCCAGCCAAAGTTTAGTTAGCGCCAGTTGTCGGGTGTTTTTTAGCGTATTCGGTAGGCTCAATTGAACAAAAATGTGCCCTTTGGGCGAGCCAAAGTCGGTATCGGCTTTGAACCATAACGATAATCCGCGGGTTTGGCTAACGCGCACAGGATGCTGCTGATGAGCGTGCAGTGGTAATAAATGCAGTTGCCCAACTAAGTAGGGGTTATGGTTCGGGATTTTGCAAAGCGCTGGCGGAAGCTGGCCATCAAGGCTTGCTAGCCATTTTGTATCAAGCCTTTGTACACTGTAGGGCGTTTGATACCATCTTGCTTCTCGGTCGACAGTTACTTCCGGAGCAATAACCATCATTCGTAAATTACTCGAAGTGAAAAAACTCAACACCTGCCGATAGAGTCTTTCAGTTGGTAATTCCATTCGGTAATCACCATAAATGTAATCTTCAACTGGGTAATGTTGGAGATTAACCGCCAAATCACTGGCTAATTGCTGTGCGGCTTTAGGTTCTTGGTAAAGAAAACTCCACTGACACAACCTTTGCCTTTCTACGAATAATGTTTCTGGAAATGGCTGGCGTTTGAGTAACTGAAGAAAGCCAAAAGTTTGCTCGGTGATCTGGTCAATTGATGACATCCCAGTTGCGGTTAATTCAAAAGCAATAGTGAAGTCTTTGTAATTACTACCATCTATGCCACCGCCAGCATTTAATGCGTTTACCAAGCCAGCATGTTTTAGGTGGCTTAGCAGTGAACCAGAGCCTTCATCCCCAATTAAATGCGCTAAAAAACTAATGAGTTTAAAGCGATACCAGGGTTGTATATCGGGCAGCGCAAAACTTAATACCAACCTATGTGTAGGTTTATGAGGTTGAATATTAAGTTTAATCCCCAAGTGCTCGGGTAAATACAACGGGGTTGTTAGCGCTGCTTTTGCCTCGTGTGCGTTTGGCAACGCCATAAAATATTGTGATGCCAATTCAGCTTGCTTTGCCATTGGCAAAGGACTAACCATCACCAGTGTCATGCGACTGGCACTATATTGTTGTTGATAAAACTCTCTGACTGCCTGTTGCGCTGATTGATTGGGTCTATCATCAAGGGTTTGCAGGTTACCCACAGAGAATTTAGCAAATGGATGTGCGGGGTTAATAGTCTCTTTATGTGCTTGATAGATACGACGGCCATCATCTTTGAGCTTCATTGAAAACTCAGCTTCGATGGCTTGCCGTTCTTTTTGGACCGCTTCGTCGGAAAAAAGTGGGGCGCTGAGCATATCTGCAAATCGCTCAAGTCCTTGGGCAAAACTGCGATGGTCGATATCGAAGTAGAAACATGAATGCTCGGTACCTGTCCAGGCGTTGTGACTGCCCCCTTTCGCTGCCATAAACTGCTGATATTCACCTGAGTCTGGAAATTGCGATGAGCCCAAAAAAACCAGATGTTCTAAGAAATGAGCCAAGCCTTCACGATCCTTGGGGTCGTCAAAGTGACCAACATTGACAGCCATTGCTGCCGCGCTTTTTTCGGCATCGGCTTGTTCGACCAATAAGACGCGCAACCCATTGTTTAGGGTTAGCGGTAAATAGTTTCGGTTGTCATTATTACTGCGTACGACGTAACTTTTATTCAATTCAGGCCTCGTTATCGGCAATGATTGACGAGTCGTACGGCTACTCGTCATATCAATCAGGAATATAAACGTTTTGTTTTATGCTTTATTAACAGTTACTGTTCGCGCAAAGTTTCATTATCATAGCGCACTCTTTTCGCGTTGGGCGTGAAGTTGTTGATGGTGTACACAATGGTCAATTTGGTTATCATGCGGCACGGTGATGCTGAGCCACAAAGCAGTCAAGATAGTCAACGTCAGTTAACCGCTAAAGGCCGAGCCGATGTGGCGTTAATGGCAAAATGGGTTGCTAACAATTACCAACCATTCGATTTTATTTTGCATAGTCCATTTATCCGTACTCAGCAAACCGCCGAAATTATGTGGCAAGGGCAATCTGCCAAACCATCATTACAAACCTTAGCAGAGTTAATTCCAGAAGGCGACAGCCAGCAGGTACAACTTTTTGTCGATGCATTATTAGCGACTCAGCCGAATGCTCGGATTCTGCTGGTATCACATATGCCATTAGTCAGCTTTTTGGTGGAGACTTTTAGCAAAACGGGGCAAACTCCGATTTTCGAAACATCGGGCCTGGTAGGGCTCGAGTACCTGGCAGGTCAACGCGGTGTTGTCCTTGAAAAAATGTCTATTGCTGAACTACCAACGCTTACGTCAGTGTTTTAAGTAAAACAAGTAATGCGCCATCTCGTCCCCAGTGGGTTGGCGCGGTATGAAACGCTCGGACATTAGGGTGTTGAATAAGCCAGTTTGGCACTTTTCTAGCTAACAACCCCGTGCCTTTGCCATGAACGATACAAGCACAATTTAAATGCTGAGCATGACAATAATCGAGAAGCCCAGCCAATTCTGTTTTTGCTTGCAATTGTGTTAAGCCATGTAAGTCGAGCAAAACACCAGGTTGTACTTCACCACGTTTCAAATTTTTCGCAAGTTGTGGGTCTTCACCGATTTGCACAAAACTTATTGTGCCGCCGTCAAACTGATAGCCTTCGTATTCGTCGGAAAAATAGAATAAACTAACGTCATCCTTTCGTTCGGACGTCTTGATGGCGGATTTTTGCTTGCTGACAACCCGCGCAGGCGGTATCTTGTCCTGCCGCAACGGCTTAGTGCCCGCGATTGAATCGCGAAACAGCTGTAAATCCTGATCGTTTAAGGGCGTTATTTTGCGCATTGCGCAAGTCTATACAAAGAGCAGATTGAAATAAATGACAGAACAACATTCTTATCAGCTAACTGCGGAATTAATCGACGATGCGGTGGCAGAACTAATTACCATTCATGATTGGTTGCGTTTCGCGGTAAGCCAGTTTAATGCGGCAGACATCTATTTCGGCCATGGTACGGACAATCCTTGGGACGAAGCAGGGGTGCTAATGGCTCATACGCTTCATTTCACTCATTTGGCTGAGCCTGCGTTGTTGCAAACGCGGTTAACCCGTACCGAACGTCGCCAGTTCGTCGAATTATTGCAAGTGCGGATCGAGCAGAGAGTTCCAGCCGCGTATTTAACACAGCATGCATTTTTTGCCGGCTTGCCATTTTACGTTGATGAGCGGGTTTTAGTGCCGCGCTCGCCAATTGCTGAACTGATTGTTCAGCAGTTCGGTGCATGGTTTGCAGTAAATCCACCCACACGCATTCTAGATTTATGTACCGGTTCTGGCTGTATTGCCATTGCTTGCGCGCATTATATGCCAGATGCTGAAGTCGACGCAGTTGATATAAGTGAAGATGCACTCATGGTTGCCGATCTGAATATCAGTCAACATCAGTTGGAAGACCGAGTATTCCCAATATTATCTGATGGTTATGATGCCCTTCCTGGCCAACAATACGATTTGATTGTGACAAATCCTCCCTATGTTGATGCTGAAGATATGGCCGATTTACCTGAAGAATATCATCACGAACCTGAGCTTGGTTTAGCTTCTGGGGTTGATGGTTTGGCGCTAACAATGCGTATTCTGCGCGAAGCTGCTGAGCATTTAACCGAACAAGGTGTGTTGGTCTGTGAAGTTGGTAATTCAATGGTAGCCCTCGCCGAGCGTTTACCATCAGTTCCCTTTAACTGGATCCAGTTTAAAAATGGCGGCATTGGCGTTTTTGCTCTGACAAAAGCGCAGTTGCTTGCACATCAGGCAGATTTTTTGGAGTAATACATGGCTGGCAACAGTATCGGTGAATTATTTCGGCTAACCACTTTTGGCGAAAGCCATGGTCCAGCCATCGGTGGTATTTTGGATGGTTGTCCGCCAGGCTTGCAACTCGATATGGAGGCCGTGCAACACGAACTTGACAGGCGTAAACCTGGAACATCGCGCTACACTACGCAGCGTCGTGAAGATGACGTCGTGAAAGTATTATCAGGTGTTTTCGAAGGCGTTACCACGGGTTGTTCTATTGGCTTGCTGATTGAAAACACCGATCAAAGAAGCCAAGATTACTCTAATATCAAAGACTTATTTCGTCCAGGCCACGCTGATTACACTTATCATCATAAGTACGGTATCCGTGATTATCGTGGCGGCGGGCGCTCATCTGCGCGCGAAACTGCAGTGCGGGTAGCGGCAGGTGCCATCGCAAAACAATATCTCAAACAGCGATTTGGTGTGGAGATCCGCGGTTATCTAGCGCAACTTGGCCCCGTGAAGGCTGAGAAAGTCGATTGGCAACAAGTGGAACAGAACGATTTCTTCTGTCCTGATGTTGATAAACTCGAAGCGCTTGACACTTTTATGCGGGATTTGAAGAAGTCTGGAGATTCTGTTGGAGCTCGGGTTAATGTCATTGCGTCCAATGTGCCAGTAGGTTGGGGCGAGCCAGTGTTTGACCGCCTCGATGCGGATATCGCTCATGCCATGATGAGTATTAACGCGGTAAAAGCGGTTGAGATTGGTGATGGTTTTGCCGTGGTTGAACAACAAGGTTCAACTCATCGTGATGCCATGACTCCGCAAGGGTTTTCAGCAAACCATGCTGGTGGGATTTTGGGCGGAATTTCTTCTGGTCAAGATATTCGGGTCAGCATCGCCTTAAAGCCAACATCGAGCATCAGCATCCCTGGGCAAAGTATCAATCGTTTTGGTGAGCCGGTGGAATTAGTGACAAAAGGTCGACACGATCCTTGCGTGGGTATTCGGGCAATACCAATTGCTGAGGCCATGTTGGCAATCGTGTTGATGGACCATTTTTTACGTCATCATGCGCAAAACCACCAAGTATCAGTATCAACACCCGATTTAGCAGCTCTGCAGCGGGGCTAAAATTTGGGGTTGATCACCAAAAGTGTCGATTTGCGAAGGCAATGCCCGTTAAATTGAGCACTTGGCAAATTTCGGCCCCTATCACTTTATCGAAATAACATAATGCCAGCCATCCCATTAGGATGGCTTGTTCGTTTGAATCAAAGGGTTTTGCTGTTGGCAAAGTTATCGCATGAAAGGCTACTTGCTTTTGCTTATCTCGCCTACTTTGGTGTTCTAGGCGTTTTTGTGCCCTATATTGGGCTTTATCTGGATTCTCGTGGGCTAAATTCACATGACATCGGTTTATTGTTGGCGATTGTTACCGGCATGCGAATTATCGGCCCCAGTCTCTGGGCGCAATTTGCTGAACGTCGCGGAGACCCAGTTTGGGTGATGCGCTTTGGTGCTGTGCTGGCAACACTTGGCTGGTGTAGCAGTTTTATTGATGGTGGTTATGGTCTGCTACTAGTCGGCTTGTCGATTTACAGCTTATGCTGGACGGCGATTTTACCTCAGCTTGAAACGTCGGCATTTCACTATTTAGAGAATGATACAGCACGTTATAGTAAGGTTCGCTCAGCCGGCAGTGTCGGCTATATCTTGTTGGTTGTGCTTGGTGGCTATTTGTTAGAACAATTTGGGCCAGAGTTTCTACCGGCAAGCGCTTTATTATTTTTGCTATTAATGTTGCTCACGTTATGGCAATTGCCAAAATTCGAAATCGGTCATGCAGAGGGTGGGGACGCTGTTAAGTTTAGGCTGCTGTGGCGTCATCGCGCTTTTTTAGTATTTATGCTGGCTGCCTTTTTGCTGCAAGTGAGCTTTGCTCCGTTTTATAGCTTTTTTACTATTTATACCCGTGATTTAGGCTATAGCGGCACCGTGAGCGGCTTGTTTATCGGTCTAGCGGTCGCTGCAGAAATTGTGGCTTTTTATTTTGCAGGCAAGGTGCTTAACAATCGCAGTTATCGCAATTTGCTTAGCCTTTGTTATGGCTTGACTGCTATTCGCTGGACTTTAGTCGCCTTTTTTGCATCTGAACCTATAGTTCTAGCGCTGAGTATGTTGTTACATGCGTTTAGTTTTGCGTTAGCACATAGCTGCGCCATGCAGTTCATTCAGCAGTTCTTCCCTAAACCTCAGCGCAGTCGCGGCCAAGCGTTGTATGCAGGTTTAGTTTATGGCGGCGGTGGTGCAGTCGGTGCTTATATCTGTGGTTGGACTTGGCAAGATGGCGCGGGTTCGACCTTAAGCTTTTTATTGGCTGGCGGTGCGGCGCTTGCAGCAGCAATGTTGACTTGGAGCTTGCCAAAACACATTGCGGCTTTGGGTAAATGAAAAAGACGCGCCTAGTTGCGCGTCTTTGTCCAGTCAACAGCTGTCGCAGCTATGGTTTCAGCAGCCAATCCAGCAGTTTATCGAGTAGTTTCGAACGCAGGTGTGGATAACCAAACATTCCGCTATTAAATCGGCCTTTTTGATGCACAGCTTTGGCGTGGCTAAAGGTTAAAAAGCCTTCATGGCCATGGTATTGGCCCATACCTGATGGGCCAATACCACCAAATGGCAGATCGTCTTGACCGACATGCACTAAGGTGTCGTTGATACAGACACCACCTGCGTGAACGATTTCCAACGACTTCTTCTGTAAAGCCTTGTCGTCGGTAAACAAATAGAATGCCAAAGGTCTTGGTTGGCTACGAATAAAATCAAAGGCTTCATTGATGTTTTCGTAGGTCTTGACTGGCAACAATGGCCCAAAAATCTCTTCCTGCCAAATTGCACAATGCGCAGGGGCGTTAAGCACTAATTGAATTGGCATCCGTCGTTTGTTGTCAGCGAAATCAACTTCTCCCGCCAAGCTGATAATTTCTGCACCAGCTGCTTTCGCCTCTTGCAATAGCTTGCACAGGCGCTGCCAATGTCTTTCGTTAATCACTGATGTCCAGTTGGTATCAGCAACACCCTTTGGATAAAACGCATTGAACTCCTTGCTAAGTGCTGTAATGGTATCCGCTAGAGACTTTGCTGGGACTAAAAGATAGTCAGGGGCTACACAAGTTTGGCCACCATTACAGGCTTTACCAAACATGATGCGTGAGGCCATGACTTTGATGTTGGCATCAGGTGCTAGCAATACGGGAGATTTGCCGCCAAGCTCCAGCGTGACCGGTGTCAAATGTGCGCTTGCCGCGCGCATCACATGATGACCGACAGCAGTTGAACCTGTGTAGAGCAAGTGGTCAAATGGTAATGCACTGAACTCGGCTGCGACGTCAGCTTCGCCTTCAATAACAATCGCAGTGTTTGGCAAAGCAGTCTCAATGATGTGTTTTAATACTTTGTTAATGGCAGGAGTGCTTTCGGAAAGTTTGACCATCACTTTGTTGCCTGCTGCAACAGCGCCAACTAAAGGCCCAAGAGCAAGAAAAATAGGATAGTTCCAAGGAACAATAACCCCAACAACCCCAAGTGGTTGATAAACGACTTTGTTGCTTGCTGGTTGAAATAAAATACTGACATGGCGTTTAGATGGTTTCATCCAACGGCTAAGTTTGCTGATTGCGTCACTGATGTTGTTCACAGTTGGCAGTACTTCTAGCATTCGAGTCTCTGACGCTGAACGTTGGCCAAAATCGAGTGCTGCCGCTTGATAAAGCTCGTTTTGCTTTGCAAGTAATTGTTGCCGTAACGCACGCAATTGGCCTTTTCGCTCAGCAGCCTGAGGGTAAGGATTGGCATAATATTGCTCACGCAACTGCGTGAGTACGTCCAAAAGTGCCATAAAGTGGTCCTGCCAGTATCTTAAAAGAACTTAATCTAAAGCACCGCTTCCATTAGTGCAATGTGATTTGGCGGCAACTCGTGCCAACAATCAAAGGTTAGGTTACAATACCGCATTGATTTTAAGGACGTTGATATGGCAGTAAGCAAGAGTAATCGATTTCGGCTGGGCTTGATTATTAATCCTTTTGCTGGTCTAGGCGGGGCTGTTGCGTTAAAAGGCAGTGATGATATGGCTGCGACCGCTTTGGCCTTAGGCGCGATTCCAATGGCATCACAACGAGCCGAATATGCGCTGCAGGAACTGCAGGTTCTACGTGAACAGTTAATTATTGTCACTGTTGCCGGCGCTATGGGCGCAGATCTCGCGCAGCAGCTTGGTTTTCAGGTTGAAATCCTCGAGCGAATTCCAGCAGATCCTTCAACTGCAGCGGACAGCGAAGAGGCGGCAGCACAGCTTAGCCAACTAGGCATTGATTTATTATTGTTCGCAGGCGGTGACGGCACTGCCCGCAATATTTGCAACAGCGTCAAAGCAAGCACCACTGTGCTTGGCATTCCAGCGGGATGCAAAATTCACTCGGGAGTTTATGCCATTACACCGCAAGCTGCCGGAAAGGTTGTGGCAAAAATGGTCCGTGGTGAATTAGTTTCAGTACAAGAAGCACAAGTCATGGACATTGATGAAGTTGCTTTTCGCAGCGGCACCGTGCGTGCCAAGCGTTATGGCGAGATGCAAATACCCGCTGAATTACGTTACGTACAAAGTGTAAAAACGGCTGGCAAAGAATCTGAAGAACTGGTGCTGGATGACTTAGCCGCTTTTTTTGTCAGCCAAATGCAAGACAACGTTCGATATATTATGGGCTCAGGCAGCACCGTAGCGGCGGTAATGGCTGAACTTAATCTGCCGAACACTTTGCTCGGTGTTGATGTTGTCGAAAATGGTGAAGTGATTGCCAGCGATGTCACTGCAGCAGAGTTATTAAAATTGGTTGAAGGCTTTGATTGTCGCTTAGTCATTACCTTGATTGGTGGCCAAGGGCATATTTTCGGTCGCGGCAATCAGCAGTTGTCGCCTTCTGTCATTCGTAGTGTTGGCCGAGAACATATCTGTCTTTTAGCGACCAAAAGCAAAATTCAACAACTTGGCGGCCGACCGCTGATTAGTGATAGCGGGGACCCAAGTCTTGATCATGAGTTACAAGGAATGCTGCGCATTCTATGTGGTTATAACGATTATGTGATGTACCGTCTTGGTACCTCGGAGAGCGAATGAACTTAGCTGAAGTTAAAATCAATCTGATGACCGACTACTTCGATAACAGTGTCGCGCATTTAACGGATGACGAATTATTTGCTAGTGGCTATTTACGTGGGCATGTTGATTTAGCTGTGGGGCAGTTGCAGTTGACTGAACAAGCATTTAGCGCCAACGACATTCATGCTGCAGTTGACGCCAGCTTAGCTGTTGCAATAGCAAATGGTGAATTAAATCAATCAGATGAGTTGTTGGTGCGCACGATTTGGCAACAAATCCAAGCTTTGTAAAGACCCAATTTCGATGGCAGTGTCTTTGGACACTGGTGTTTATTAACAGCGCTTTTGCGCAATTTTAAAAGTGATAGTTATGTCAAAATTCACAACGCTTGAACAACACGCGAGCTACGGTATCGGTTTGCAAATGGGTCAGCAATTAGCAGATAACCCGTTTGAAGGTTTAGATATTACTGCTGTTGCCGCTGGTTTAGCTGCTGCTTTTGGTGGCACTGAGCCGGAAGTTACTGAAGCGCAAATTCGTGCTGCGTTTGAAGTCATTAGCGAGCGTATGCAGGCTGAGCAAGAAGCCCAAGCTAAAGTTGCTGCGGGTGCAGGTGATGCATTTCTTGCAGAAAATGCGAAAAAGCCAGGCATCGTCACCACAGCTTCTGGCTTACAGTATGAAGTCATCAACGCAGGTGAAGGCCAAAAGCCAACACGCGCTGATAAAGTTCGTACACACTACCATGGTACTTTAATTGACGGTACAGTGTTTGACTCTTCATACAACCGTGGCCAACCTGCTGAATTCCCAGTCTCAGGTGTGATTGCTGGTTGGACCGAAGCATTGCAGTTGATGCCGGTTGGTGCGAAATACCGTTTATACATCCCACACAACTTAGCTTACGGTGAGCGTGGTGCTGGTGGTGCTATTAAGCCATATAGCGCATTGATTTTTGATGTAGAGTTGTTAGCAATTCTGTAATGACAAAAACCGCCGAAAGGCTAACACCGATCAGTTAAGCAACTTTCTTAGCTGATCGGTTGACCGATCC
>JAYSCP010000026.1:0-43426 GCA_041914845.1 Alteromonadaceae bacterium | reverse complement strand
GCTTGCTGGCAGGCTTGGTTTACTTGACAGCCATGGGAGCGTCCATATATGGCCACGTTTAGTTACCGATAAAAATATCAACAGCTAAGCATAGACAGCCACCTTATAATTTGTTGCTGACCAGGTTTTGGTTTAGGATTTGTAGTTAAAATTTGTATTGACCTAGGAGCGCAAAAGATGGATGCCAATAGTTCATTGAGATTCATGTACATGTTATTCAAGTTTTTCATCTTAATTATTGCTGGTTTTTTTATTTTCCTTTGGATTAGTTCTATTGATGAAAATATTACCACCGGTGAGTATTATGGTTTTAAAATTGGGTTTACTAAAAATGAGACATATAAATTTTTATTAGCATCATCCGGATCTATGAAACTTGAAAGTAGAGTTGAATTATCTAATGATGAACTAAAAAGAATAAAAAACCCACTTATCATAAATTCTAATTTTACAAATGAGGAGTACCACTTATTTGAAAATAAAGATGAGTGGGATTTATTTGTTGAAAGTCCGTTTTTCTTTGACAGTATTAGTCTAACTTTTTGTGATGAAAGACTATGTAAGATTTGGAGGCGGAGAGATTTTTTGGAGTTGCCATAGCAGAATAGTTTTCTATACATAGCGAGTAACTAATCTTGGACAGCCACTTTTTGAGGCTACAACGCAGAAATTGTTGCTGTTCCAGAACAAACCCATAAAGTCGTTTGTTTTAGTGCTGTTTTATATGGACTTTTTCTTTAAACAACGCAAAACAATAGAAGTCTTAATTTCGACAGTCACAGGCCATCGCATTAAAAAACATCAACCTAATACCCCGCCAACTCCGCATAACCCAAGCCTTCAAAGCCCTCGGTGGCTTTGACCCGACCTTCCCAATATTGAGTGGAAAGTCGATTTAACGAATCGGTGGTGATGCTTTCAATGATGACCGGGTTTGCGTCTGGTAACTCGATTTTCCAGCGTCTGGGGTATTGGGTGCCATCGATGCTGGTGTGTGCTAACACTTGCATGCGGATCTGTTCGCTCGGGATTGCTGTGGCCTTCCCGTCAGCGGCAATGCGGCTGCCGCTGCAGTAATCGTAATGTTGCTCGCCATCGCGGATACAAAATAACATCAAGCCTTGCTTGGGGTTGCTGTTACTTACCAAGCTAAACCAATCCCAGCCCAATTGGCTTTTATCCAATAAACTGGCTGACCATTCTCGGTCGTACCAAGCATTGCCGCTGACTTTATAGGCTTTGCCATTAAAAGTCAGAGTGCCGGTTGTTGGCAAAAATGGGTAACTGAAATAATAAGAGGCATGGCCTTTTGCCGTTTTTTGGCTATACCCATTTTCGCCATGCAACGTCACTGGGCTATTGCCAAGTGTCAGGTCGAGGGCATAACCATCCTGTTTGGCTTTCAGTTGCAGCGGTAAGAAATTTTGCTCGGAGCTTTTAAGCGCCCAATCATCAAGCTGAGCGACAAAAGGGCTTGCGCTGATTTGTGCTTGCTTGGTGCGCGCAAAGCGTTCAAATGCCACATGGGATTGTTCATGTTGCAGGGCGAAATGGGCAAAATACAGCTGATTATCCCACCAAGTCGAGGCAAAAGGCAGCGGCACTTGGGTTCGGAACAAGGTCCACTGCGCGCCGAAGGTTTCACCCGTTTCAGCAGTGAGGTTGGCGGTCAGATACCACCACTCGATCCCTTGCGCCAGGTGCGGCCCGTGATCTTGGGGCAAAGTGATGCCAGTAGATTTATCAACCGGCTCGCCACTGACCAGCTGCAGGCCTTGTGAGTTCGTGGTTTTAGCTGCGGGCTCACAACCGAGCAGCAGTGCCATGATAAACACACACCACAAACAACGCATCATTGCTGGATGTCCTTATTGTTTTGCCCGTTTTTAAGCTGCTCATTATTGAGCTGCTCTGTTTTTCTGCTTGCTCTTTTACTAGAAGACCGCAAATTGCCGGTCAGTTTCTGCACAGGCAAGTAAGCACAAATGACTGCGGCGACCAGCAATAAACCACAGGTACTGAGTAGTGCTGGCAGGTCTATAGACAAATGAATGGTCCAGCCAAAAGCGATAGGCATCACGAATTTTAGTAAAACCAAACCAAGCGCAAAACCAAGCGGCAAGGCAAATAGGCAAGTAAAACCGACCAACAGCGTTGTTTGCACCAGCTTTAGCTTTTTAAGCTGCGACGCATCCACGCCTAAACTATGCAGCACCGCCAATTGCTGGGCATGTTGCGCGCTTAAGCTCAGTAAACTGATGCAAAGGCTGACCAGCGCGATGCCAAGAATAAAACCGTTCAACACTTTGGTAACCTGAAAGGTATCGTTAAAAAGCTTATTGGCGACTTCTTTAAACCTTTTGTTTTCGGTAATAGCCGAGCTATCGAGCAGGTATTCATTCATCAGCCGCGGAATCAATTGCTCAGGGCGCACTTGCGGCTTCAGGCGCAACGACAAGCCATACACTTGCCAATGCAGTGGGCTTGCTCGCATGCTTTGCTCTTCAACCAGTAAACTCAGCGCAGTATTGCCATAATCGTAGGCAAAAGCCGAAATTCGACAGGTATAACTATGCTGGTTTTGTTGAAACACCACCGTATCACCAAGCTGGTGCTGATATTTGATGCGGGCTTGCTCGTTAGCAATACAGCCATTATTGGCAAAGTGGGCGGCATTTACCGCCTCGCCCGAGGTGAGGTTGATGTGAGAAAATGCCAGCGCGCCTTGGCCAAAACTAGTCAAGGCAGCTGGCACTTTATTGATATAACCATCGCCAGCCATGTAAATACCCACACGGCTTATCTCGGGGTCAGCACTTAAGCGCTCGCGCAGTGTCGGGTCGAATTTCGCCACTTGAATATACAGATCAGCGCTTAGTTGTTTTTCCAGATGCGCGTTGAGTGTGTTATTAAAGCTGTTCACCATGATTTGCATGCCAATGGCGCTTCCCAGCGCCACCAAAATCGCCACTATGGCAATCCGTAGCTCCTGTAATTGCGATTTACTATCGGCATACAACCATTGCCACAACGGCTGCACAAAGGGATTGGGCAAGCTCAACAAGCTTTGCAGCAATTTGGGGGTGATTAGCACAAACAGCAGCAAGATAAAGAAACACAATAACAGCGCTTCAAATTCAGTATCAGCATACCAGTACAAGTAAGTAATCGACGCAATGACTCCGCCTAACACGGCATAAAACAGCGTGTTGGTTTTCGCCTTCAGCGTATTTTTTTGCGTGAGCAACATCAGCGTCATTGTTGCCAGATTCAGCAGAAAACCGAGCAACAAGGTTTGCCAATTCCAGCTGATAGTCAGCGCTTGTTCCAGTTGATAAAGCCCCATCAGGGTGCGGTTGATATCAAACATCAAGCCATTGGCAATCATAAAACCAGCAAGGCTGCCGAGCAGTGCCGTTAACAAACTCATTAGGGTAAACTCAAGCAAAATGGCGGTGCGAATAGCGCTTGGTGTGCAGCCTAAAATCGCAAATTGGCTGAGTAATTTTTTGCGACCGGCAATAGAGAGCTTAATGGCATTAAAACTTAAAAATGCCGCGACAATGTAGCCGAGCAATGCCAAGGCCGCGAGGTTAAAAAAGAACGCTTCCGATAAAGCATCAAAGTCTTGCTCTTGCGCTGCGACTAATCGCGCTTGCTTGGCTAAAATAGCTTCGATAACAGGCACTTGCGCTGGGGTTAGCCCGACCAACTCGATAAAACTCAGCTGGCCATTGGCCGCAAGCAGCATATCGGCGTAGGCCAGATCAGTAATGGCCCAAATCCCAATATCATCTTGCAGCCGCACCTGCGGTTTTATTGGTTTATCAGCAAGTTCGAGTTGCTGGTTTTTCAGCCCCAAGCCTTCCGCGCGCTCACTATCAACCAAGATGGTATCAAAAGCAAAACCACTATCGCCTGTTGCTGGTTTGGAGCTGTCTTGTTTGTTGCTGTCTGGCGTGGCCCGGTTTTCGCTGGTCCAGTTTTCGGAAGTGCTGACCGGTTTGGTCAGCCAAATCAGGCTATCAATGCCTTGTAAATACAGGGTTTTACCTGATGCCAATTTGAGTTTGCCACGAAGCACCGGCTGCGCGTTCGTAAACCCCTGCTGGCGAAGCGTGATCCAGATTTTGCCATCCAGATAATCTTGGCCAATCGGCGGTTGCACCAAATGAGTGACAGTTGCATCAATCAGTGCCGAAGTTTTTTGGTGGCGATTTTTTGCTTCTTGATTAAGTCCGGCGATGGCCGTTAACAAGGCACTGCCTAAACTCAAACCGACGATAAACAGCAGAAATAACCACGGATGACGGCGAAAGTAGCTGAGATGGGTCGCTAAAATGAGCTTAATTTCATTCATTAAACTGACCATTGGCGAGCACTTTGACGCTATCAAAATATTGGGTCAATTGCCGCGAGTGCGTCACCATCACTAAGTTTATTTGCCGCTCTTTACATAATGTGGTCAGCATTTCGACCACTTGGTGCGCACGCGTTTGGTCAAGATTGCCGGTGGGTTCATCGGCCAAAATGAGTTTGGGTTGATTCAGTAAAGCTCTGGCAATGCCAACTCGTTGTTGCTCGCCGCCAGACAACTGGCTTGGTAATTTCTCTAACTTATTGCTTAGACCAAGTTGTTCAACCAAAGCCGCAAAACCAACTGGCGGTTGCGTTGGGAAATTGAGTTTATGTTGGAATAAGATGTTTTGTTTGACCGTAAGGCAATCAAGCAATTGATAATGCTGAAAAATAAGGCCGATTTTTCGACGATAATGCGCAAGTTGTTGTTCGTTGTAGCCTGAAATAAGCTCGCCATTAATCTCAATTTGCCCACGTTCTGGACTGAGTAAACCGGCAAGCAGATGCAATAAGGTCGTTTTGCCAGAGCCACTGTCGCCAAGCAAAGCGACCTGCTCTTGCGCGGCAATCTCAAAACTCAAGCCATCAAACAGTGTCTGGATTTGGTCGCCATCTTGTCGGCGGAATAATAAATTGCTGACGCTGATCAATGGACTTCCTTGTTATTGAATGTGTTGGTGGATTGCCTAGAGGATCTGTGCCCTATTCGTCCCAAAGCTCATCATCTTCTGCCCACAGCTTTAAGAGTTGCGCTTGGCGGGACAATTGCTGCTGCCGGGCTGTTAAATCACCAACTACAACTGGGCTACCCTGCCAATCATCCCCTTTTGCCAACCCTTTAGACAACTGCGCCCAGCGTTTAGCAAAAGCCGCCAAGGCGTCGCGTGGTTCGGCAAGTTCTGCGGCTGGAAGATGATCAAAGGGTACTGGTTGTGGCTGTGCGCCTGTGGTGTCGCCAGCCAAAATCCAAGTGCCGACAAAGCCTGGGTCGGCCGGATCTTCCACCGCCCATAAGCCAACGTATGGCGCAACAAACCATTCTGGTGTGTCACAAATAATGCCATGCGGCAATTGCTGCGACTTTACATACTGTGCTATCGCGGCAAATTGATTATCACACCATGCCCAATCTTCGGCATCATCAAAATCCATCGTTTATCCTTGTTGGTATTCGTCACTGAGTACTCGCCCGTTACCGTTAAAAAGTGCTGTTAACCAGTTAAAAGGGCTTTGATGTTTCGACGCTTTTGCGGGTCCTGACAAGGCGCCACCAAGTATTTGTTCACTAAGGTCACTTGCAACCAGGTTACGGCCGCTGAGCAAATAAAGACCAGCAGATAATTCGTCAGCCAGTCGATTTGGAATAGCTGTAAAAAGAAAATATGCCAGAGATAAATCCAAATACTATTGCTGCCAGCAAACATCACGAATGCAATTAAACGCACTCGATAGAGTAACTTCAGCATGCTGGACGCAGCCAGCCACAAGGCTAAGCTCACCATCAAGGCATAGGCTAAATAATAATGTTGCGGTGGATATTTAAAATGCTGCGTCGGTTTAAATTGCTCGGTCTGGCTAAAATACCAAAGCGCCATCGCGACAAACAGCACAACAAAGGCCATAAACCAGCGCCACAGTTCAGGCTTTAACATCGCAGGGACACGCAAACCAAACGCGAATACCACACCATAGGGCAGCACATAAAATACTGTGTTTAGCAGAAAGGTTTTTAACGTCCCCGTAAGTTCGGGCAATAGCCACCACACCATGGCTTGAAATACCGCATAGACAAACGCAAGTGTGCCAAAGTACTTGAGATGACTCGCTTCACGTTGATGAAAACGATAGACAAAAGGCCCAATTAACGCCACCAGCAAGAAAATCCGGATGACCCACACATAACCAATGCCATCAATAAGCGCAAAAGTGCGGGTGATTTTTTCCAGTGACGGCAGCGCAACTGGAAAGGCAAATGCCCATTGCATGGCAAAATAAAACGCTAAAAACAGCCAAACCGGGAATACTAACCGCTTCACTCGCGCCCAAACATATTGGCCATAACTTTCTGATTTCACCGAAGCACTAAACGACAACGCCGAAACCAGCACCATCAAAGGCACATCAAAATTGCGCAGTTGGGCAATCAGAAATGGTGGATACACATGCGCCAAAATAACCATCGCCAAACCGATAAAGCGCAGTAAATCAATACGTTCGTCACGTTGAGTCGATAATGACACCGGGCAACCTCTATCTGTGGCCGACCTGGCCATTATTTCAGCAATAAATGCCAGCCGGCTTGATGTTGATATTGAATTTCTTGTTCAAGTTCGGCACGCATCAGCGGATGCTGATCGAGGAAACCTAAGGGTAACGCCAAAGTCAGAATTTCACCTTGCGCGGCGATAGTGACTTCAGGTAAAGCTTCGTGTTTTCGACGCATAGACAATATCACAGCCAAACGCAATAAACGGGTCAGCCGCACGGCCAAAAGCACCGAGGTCATGGTCTGGCGGGCAATAATTTCGCGTTGAATATCGGCACGATGGTTAAAGACTAACGCCATCAATAATTGCTGTTGTGCACGGGTGAAACCAGGCAATTCGGTGTGACTAATAATATAAGCGCCATGATGATGGTGATTTTTATACTCAATCAACAAGCCTAATTCATGCAATAACGCTCCGGCGCGCAGCATGTCTAGACCTTCAAATTTGCTCAGATTCCAATCCGGTTGCAATTGCGTAGCAAGGGTCAGCGCCATTTCGGCCACGCGTTTTGCGTGTTGTTCGTCGATGTAATATCGCACCATCAAACTAGCAATAGTACGATTACGCACGTCAATGTGCTGCAATTGCGGCAACATGCCATAAAGAATGCCTTCGCGCAGCGCCCCGCCGGATAAGGTCATGCCTTGGATGTTTAGTTGCCTGAACAAGGCTATCAATACCGCTAAACCTGAGGCGAACACTTGCTTACGTTCTTGCGCCAGCCCAACCAAATTCAATAGATTGACTTCCGCACAAGCCACCGCTTGTTGCATAATTGCTTCAAGCTTATCAAGAGTGATGACTTCATCTAAGCCCTGCGCCACCAGAATTTCCTGCATCGCTTGCACAGTGCCGGACGCACCTACTGCGATTTCCCAACCGGTTTGCATAAATTCGGCGGCAATTTTACTGGTCTCTAATTCTGCGGCGGCAATGGCATTGGCGAAATTTTCCTCACTTAGTAAGCCATTATCAAAGTAACGATCAAGAAAAGTGACGCAGCCCATATTCAGACTGGCCAATTTCACTGGTTCAAAACCAAAACCGACAACAACTTCGGTCGAAGCACCACCAATATCAATAACTAAGCGATTACTATTGCAGCTCGACGTGTGCGCAACCCCCAGATAAATCAGCCGAGCTTCTTCCTCACCAGAGATGACTTCGATATGGTGACCGAGAATTTTTTCCGCTTCGGCTAAGAAGACTTTGACATTGTGGGCTAGTCGTAAAGTCGCTGTGCCGACTATACGAATATTACTCGCAGGAATATCTTGCAGACGTTCCGCAAATAACGCTAAGCATTCCCAGCCGCGAGTCATTGCTTTTTTATTGAGCACTAAGGAATCATTGAGACCGGCAGCCAAACGCACTTTGCGTTTGACGCGGCCAATCACTTGCACACTGCCGCCAACAACTTTCACCATCAACATGTGAAAGCTGTTGGAGCCTAGATCTAACACTGCATAAATATCTTGATGTTGCAGTGTTGTCGGTGGCAGCACCGATGGCTCAACGTGGTCGAGAGCGCGCAGGTCTTGGTCCATTCGGGGTTCCACGTCCAGCAGGTCGAGATTGACCTGGTCGATTTTGTCCCATACGCCGTCTAACACGTGGTTTCGGCGTCGTTAAATCAGTCAGCAAAGCGCCCTGATCATACTGGGTCACCGGAATGCTGTGTTTGATGTAATCTTCAATGGCTGTAAGGTTTAACGCATAACGTTCACATGCGAAGCTAATAGCTTTGCCGCTTTCACCAGCACGACCAGTCCGACCAATGCGGTGTACATAGTCTTCACAGTCATCAGGTAAGTCAAAGTTAAAGACATGACTAACTTTCGGAATGTGCAAACCACGGGCCGCAACATCAGTTGCCACTAAAATATCTAATTTGCCTGTAGTGAAATCGTCCAGAATTTTTAAGCGTTTTTTCTGAATCACATCACCTGTCAGCATGCCAACACGATGACCATCCGCCTCAAGCCACGAGAAGATGTCTTCGCACCAGTGTTTAGTATTAGCAAACACAATGGCTTTATCTGGCCACTCTTCTTCCATCAGCGTCAACAATAACGGCAGTTTGTGCTCGCTTGAAGGATAAAATAATTCTTCCGTGATGCGACTACCGGTCATTTGCTCTGGGGCAATATGGATGTGTTCAGGCTGGTTCATTTGCTCAAATGCCAATTCTTGAACTTTATAAGACAAGGTGGCAGAGAATAATAAACTTAAACGTTCTGTTGCAGGTGGCATCCGACGGAACATAAAGCGGATATCTTTGATAAAACCCAAATCGAACATGCGATCGGCTTCATCTAACACCACAACTTCAATTTTCGACAGGTCGTATAAGCCTTGTTTCAGGTAATCGATTAACCGGCCGGTGGTACCAATTAAAATATCTGCACCATTTTCCAGTAACTGCCGTTGAGAATCGTAGCCCTCACCCCCATAAATGAGAGCAAGCTTGAAGCCGGCGTGTTTGGCCAGAGCTTCTGCATCGTTGTGAATTTGCACAGCCAATTCCCGAGTCGGCGCCATGATAATAGCGCGCGGCTGACCTGATCCTTTTGGCTCATGGGTCAGTAAATGGTGGAATGTGGCAGTCAGAAAGGCGAGAGTTTTGCCCGTCCCTGTCTGTGCTTGTCCAGCGATGTCTTTGCCTTGCAAGGCCAGTGGCAAACACTGGGCTTGAATAGGCGTGCAATATTGATAACCTTGCGCGTGAAGAGCTGCAAGAACCTGAGGTGCCAATGCAAAGTCGGCAAATTTATGCTGAGTGAGATGTGTTTTATTCATAAGCACTAAGCATAACCGTTACGCTTGCAATAAGGAACAGTCAGGATAAAATTGATACGAGTTTTTTAACCGGCTTGCCCTAAAGTCTTTCGCACGCAACCAAGTGCGGACCTAAGGCCGCTAAATTTTGGCGCAGCCACCATCGGAGAGAATAATGAGCGAACATATTTTACAGGTTTCTGACGACAGCTTCGACGCTGATGTATTAAAAGCTGGCACGCCTGTGTTAGTTGATTTCTGGGCTGAATGGTGTGGTCCATGCAAAATGATCGCGCCAATTCTGGCAGATGTCGCGGCTGAATACGCCGGTAAAGTGACTATTGCTAAGGTCAACATTGACCAAAACCCAAATACACCACCAAAATTCAACATCCGCGGCATTCCAACGCTGTTGTTATTTAAAAATGGTCAAGTTGCTGCAACTAAGGTTGGCGCACTGTCAAAAACTCAATTAAAAGAATTCTTAGACGCAAATATCTAAGCAATTTTGGAAGAGGCGTATAAATAATACGCCTTTTTTTTAATTCGGCTGGACGGCTAAAAGTTATCCTGCTATGGTGTAACCCAGCAACATATCTAGTAACCCGCTTGTTCGTTGACCAAATTTCTTCCAAACCTTATTGTTCATCGAATAGCTTTCATTCTGTTTTGATACACAAGAACCCATCAATATGCATTTGACCGAACTGAAATTGAAGCCGATTAACGAGCTCGTTGATCTGGCCGAGTCCATGGGCCTGGAAAATATGGCCCGTCTGCGTAAGCAGGACATCATTTTCGCTATACTGAAATCCCACGCTAAAAACGGTGAAGAAATTTACGGTGACGGTGTTGTGGAAATTCTGGCCGACGGATTTGGCTTCCTCCGCTCCTCAGACAGTTCGTACTTGGCAGGCCCAGATGACATTTATGTCTCGCCTAGCCAAATTCGCCGTTTTAACCTACGCACTGGCGATAGCATTTCTGGTTTAATTCGTCCGCCAAAAGAAGGCGAGCGTTATTTCGCGCTGTTAAAAGTGAACGAAGTGAATTTCGGTCGCCCAGAACAAGCTCGTAATAAAATCCTGTTTGAAAACTTAACGCCGTTACATGCCAACTCACGTTTGCGTATGGAACGTGGTAATGGCTCGAAAGAAGATTTAACCGCACGTGTCCTGGATTTATCTGCGCCAATTGGTAAAGGTCAACGTGGTCTTATTGTTGCACCGCCAAAAGCCGGTAAAACCATTCTGCTGCAAAACATCGCCCAATCAATCGCTTCAAATCACCCTGACTGCGTGTTGATGGTGTTGTTAATCGACGAGCGTCCGGAAGAAGTTACTGAGATGCAGCGCTTGGTCAAAGGTGAAGTTGTCGCGTCAACTTTCGATGAACCAGCTAGCCGTCACGTCCAAGTCGCGGAAATGGTCATCGAAAAAGCGAAACGTTTAGTTGAGCACAAAAAAGATGTAATCATTCTGCTTGACTCTATTACTCGTTTAGCGCGCGCTTACAACACTGTAATTCCTAGCTCAGGCAAGGTATTAACAGGGGGTGTGGATGCCAACGCATTACATAAGCCAAAACGTTTCTTCGGTGCTGCGCGTAACGTTGAAGAAGGCGGCAGCTTAACGATTATCGCAACTGCCTTAGTTGATACTGGTTCGAAAATGGACGAAGTCATTTACGAAGAGTTCAAAGGTACTGGTAACATGGAACTGCACTTATCGCGCAAAATCGCTGAGCGCCGTGTATTCCCAGCTATCGACTTCAACCGTTCAGGCACTCGCCGTGAAGAATTGTTGGCATCGTCAGAAGAATTGCAAAAAATGTGGATCCTGCGGAAAATCCTCAATCCGATGGATGAAACCGATTGTATGGAATTCCTTATCGATAAACTGTCGATGACTAAAACCAACGACGAGTTTTTCGACGCCATGAAACGGCAGAAAAATAGTTAATTCGGAAAACCGGCCTTAGGGTCGGTTTTTTTATAGCCAAAACTTCACAAGTAATATTAAGTATTTATAAGGTTTGTACCAATGGCAAGTCCACGCATCTTAATCATCGGCGGCGGGGCCGGTGGTTTAGAGCTAGCTACCCGCTTAGGCAATAAACTAGGCAGAAAAAACCGTGCTCAAATAACCCTTATCGATCGTAACTCCACCCATATTTGGAAGCCGCTACTACACGAGGTGGCCACCGGCACTTTAGATGTTGATATCGACCAAGTGACCTATCGGGCACATGCCAGCACTCATCATTTTGAATTTCAGCTTGGCACTTTAACTGGCCTCGATCGCGAAACTCGAGAAGTGATTCTAGCCCCCCTTACCGATGAGTCTGGCGAAGAAGTGCTGAGTGAACGACGCATTGGTTACGATTATTTAGTACTAGCAATCGGTAGTATCTCTAATCATTTTAATACGCCAGGTATTCAAGAAAATTGCATATTCTTAGATAGCCCAGCACAAGCCAAGCGTTTCCATCGCCGTTTATTAGAAGCCTATATCAAGTTAAATTCACCAAAGCATCCGAAAGAAAACCTGAATATTGCCATTGTGGGTGCTGGTGCAACTGGTGTGGAATTATCCGCCGAACTGCATCACGCAGCACGCGAGTTAAACCAATATGGCTTTACCGAAATGCGCCGCGACCGTCTGAAAATCACTGTGGTTGAAGCTGGCCCGCGCATTTTACCGGCATTGCCTGAGCGTATTGCTGCCGCGGCCCACAAGGAACTCACCAAATTAGGCGTTGATGTCCGGGTCGCGACCAAAGTCACTTCGGCGAATGAAGATGGCTTAGTGCTTGGTGATGAAAAGCTACCTGCGGATCTGATGGTGTGGGCAGCAGGTATCAAAGCGCCTGATTTCCTTAAAGATCTCGCGGGCCTTGAAAATAATCGCCTCAACCAATTGTTGGTATTGCCAACCTTACAAACTACCCGCGATAGCCAAATTTATGTGATTGGTGATTGCGCAGGCTGTCCACTTCCAGAGAACAAATGGGTACCACCACGCGCGCAATCGGCTCATCAAATGGCTGAGCATGTCGCGAAAAACTTAATCGCTGCCTTAGAAGGCAAACCACAATCCTCGTATCTGTATCGAGATCACGGTTCACTGATCTCGTTAAGCCGCTTTGGCACTGTTGGCAGCCTGATGGGGAATTTAGTCGGCGGCGCCATGATGATTGAAGGTCGGATTGCGCGTATGGCTTACATTTCACTATATCGAATGCACCAAGTCGCGCTGCATGGCTGGTTCCGCACCATCATGATTTCAGTGATTGGTCGAATCAATAAGATCATTAGACCAAGACTCAAACTTCATTGATCCCCAAAAAAATAAAAAACGCCGGCAATTGCTGGCGTTTTTTATGCAGTTAGTCGGCAAAACTTTGCACTTGGTCGCAGTGATTTTAGGGAAATACTGATTCCTTGCGCTAAAACAATATGACGTCTTTGTAATTACCTAGACTGTGCAGCAACCAATATCCAATGCACAAACGGAGTTACTATGGGTAGCAGTCAACATAAAGCGTATATCCCAGATACCGCTCGCGATAATCAATATATTCTGGCCGAGTTACTAGTCAGCGAAGCCTTAATGCAACACTACACGGATGAGTTAAGTTGTTATCAACAGTTGAGCCATCAATTTTTTGTACTCGCACAACAAGCCGGTCTGCGCAATGTGCACTTTATTGCCAATGATAAACTACCGGTGGTGCGCTTCCATACCGAAGCGTTTACCTTTCAAACTGCCGATCAAATCTTATTTTTCTATAATCCACAGTATCATGAAGCCCAGCAAAGCTTCTTTGATGGCTTCCACCGTGCGCGAAAAATCTCATTATTGTGCTTGGCTACCGGCACAGAAATTCGCAATAACTCGGCGCAGTTCCATCAGCAAGTACAACAAGTAGTCAAAGCGTTTAAGCAACAATTGCCAATCGCCGATGTCGCCATGAAAATTCGCGATCATCAACATTTGTCATATGACTTGTATGCTCGGGAGAAAGGCTGCGACAGCAGTTTTGGTTACAAACTGCGTGGTGTTGCCGAACGCTATTTAGCACGCGATTGCCAGCTACCGAACGATCATCATGCCATGAACTACGTGAGCTGCAGTTTACCTGTCAGTCGTCGACTGAAAGAAGTGGTCGGTGGCGCTGCGGATTTAACCGTGCCGTTTACTGCTTTTTATCTGACCTTAGAGCAAAACTTGCTGCAAGCAGCGCAAGAAAACCATCTCACCAGAATAGGCTTAGTGGCGGATGGCAGCACCCCCATCGTACGTAACAGCAGCTCTGATAAAGCACGTGCGGGCCGTGAACTACGGATGTTGAGCTTTGATATTACGTCACCACATCTGCAATTCTTCAGTCATTGGCACCCAGATGAACTGGTAGACAGCTTGCATTTTGTCCTCGCTGCAGGCCAAGACGACCACACCGAATATGGTTATGGCCGATTTATGAATCAAGTGGAAGGCGCGCTGAAACAACTGAGTAAATCGGTCGCGCTACAGCCAGAAAAAGACGATTTTATCGTCCGTTTCCATCAGCACATAAGCTACAACATCTAAAGAAATTCGCGCTGTGTAGGGGCAACTACGCAGCGCGTTATGCTTTGCTGTTATTCTTCGTCGAACTGATTCGCTTGATTAAAACCTGATAAATCCGAAGCTTCTGCCGTTTTACTTGACCCTAATAACATAGTTTCGAGTTCAGCCATTTCTTCGGCAGTTAGCTCTCGCCATTGCCCAACCGCCAAATTACTCAGTCGAACATTCATAATACGCACGCGTTTTAATTTGGTGACATTAAAGCCTAAAAACTCAGTCATGCGACGGATCTGGCGATTTAGACCTTGGCGCAATACGATGTTAAAGGTTTGGCGAGACACTTGTTTGATGGTGCAAGGCAAAGTGACAGTTTCGAGAATTGGCACACCCGACGCCATTTTCTTCAAGAAATGCGCATGGATTGGTTTATCCACAGTCACCACATATTCTTTGTCATGAGCATTGCCAGCCCGCAAGATTTTATTGACGATATCGCCATCATTGGTCAAAAAAATCAGACCTTCCGATTCTTTATCCAAGCGACCAATCGGGAAAATACGTTCTGGGTATTTGACCGCATCGACAATATTGCCCTTGATATGGAGCTCTGTGGTACAGGTAATCCCCACAGGTTTATGGTAAGCCAAATACACCCGACGCGGCCGTGATTTGAGTGGCTGTCCGGAGACTTCGACCTGATCTGCGAAGCTAACTTTGGTACCAACCAAGGCAATCTGACCATTGACCTTCACCTGACCTGCTTCAATCAGCTTGTCGGCTTCGCGGCGCGAACAAAAACCAGTGTCACTGATAAATTTATTCAGACGGTATAATTCACTGCTATCGTTCACGGCATCTGTCCTAGCTTGGCAAAAGCGCAAGTGTAATGGCAGCTCCCACAGACAGCAATAATTTTGCGAGATATCGACCCTATTCACAGCGACGGAATGGGGTTTTAGCCAAAGCTGACAGAGGTTGCGGGGCTTCGCAACCTCTCGCGAAGGATTAGCGCCGAAGCGGCTCTAATTTAACGACGGATCACAAAATCTTCAGTGCTACGACGGACTTTTTTCAGGTTGACTAACCAATCGCCTTCAGCAGCACGGTAACCCAGCGGTAACAACAACACTGAACGTAGACCAAGCTCAGCTAACCCTAAGATAGCGTCGACTTTCTCAGGCTCGAAGCCTTCCATCGGTGTGCTATCAATTTTTAGTTCAGCAGCTGCCAACAAGGCACTACCCAAACCAATATAGGCTTGGCGCGCAGCGTGCTGGAAATTCTCTTCGCTGCTGCGATGTGGGTAATAACTTAGCAATTTCTGGCGATAAGCTTCCCAACCGGCATTTTCAAAACCGCGTTGTTGATTGACTAAGTCAAACATCATGTTAATGCGGTCTGCAGTGTAGTTATCCCATGCTGCAAACACTAATAAATGAGAACAATCAACAATTTGACTTTGCCCCCATGCCACTGGCTGAATTTGTGCTTTTACCGCAGGATCAGTAATCACCAACACTTGGTAAGGCTGTAAGCCACTTGAACTCGCACTTAAACGGATAGATTCAAGAATGTATTCTAAATCATCGGCAGCCACAGCTTGGCTTGCGTCTAATTTTTTCGCGGCGTAACGCCAGGACAGCAATTCATTAATATTCGACATGACACACCTCTTGGAATGAAGTTATTATTCTGCCAATTTTATACCAAAAGGTACAATAGTATTTTTATCTAAGGTATAAAAATGCTGTGCTGCTCCTAGAGAACAAAAAAAGGGACGCGAGCGTCCCTTTTTAATCAGTGATTGGCTGCCGTCGCGGCGCGCCAAGTTATCAATCGATAATTTTGTGTACAATCGGTGATAAGTTTACTGCAGTCTGGCTTAACGTCAGTGCAGCTAAGTACTCGCTGCTTGCTTTGGCTGCAGCTTCCACAGAAGCGGCGTGCACCCGTGCAACAACATCCCCTGCAGCCACTTTCGAACCTAGCGGTTTTACATCACTAAAACCAACAACAGGGTCAATCACTTGCGCAGGATGTGCACGACCGCCACCTAAACGCACTACAGCCATACCAACAGCAACAGTGTCACTAGCCGCTAAGAATTGGCCTTTTTCAGCTAGTTCTGCAGGTAATACAATATCTTGCACTACCGGTGCAGTACCTAAGTACAATTCTGGTTTTTCCATCAAATCTGCAGGGCCACCTAAGGCTGCGACCATTTTCGCGAATATCTCAGCCGCTTTACCCGAGCTCAGACTATGCTCTAGCGCCGCAATGGCACTGGCTTTATCCGGTTGTAAACCAGCCAGTTGCAACATGCTAGCGCCAAGCTCTAACGTCACTTGGTGTAAACGCGGCTCGCGATATTTGCCGGTCAGATAATCAAGAGTTTCTAGAACTTCTAAGACGTTCCCTGCTGTTGCGCCTAAACATTCGTTCATGTCGGTCAACAAAGCCTGCGTCGGTACACCGGCCCCTTTAGCGGTATTGACAATGCTCGTTGCTAAGGCAGACGCATCATCAATGTTTTTCATGATAGCGCCAGAGCCGATTTTCACGTCCATGGTCAATACATCTAAACCCGCCGCCAATTTCTTCGACAAAATTGATGCAGTAATCAGTGGAATAGATTCAACGGTGGCGGTGACGTCGCGAATTAAGTATAAACGGCGATCAGCAGGCGCCAGTTCACCACTTTGGCCGACAATGACACAACCAAGCCGAGCGACTTCAGCTTGAATTTTTTCCAGCGGCTGCGTGCAGCTATAACCAGGAATTGTTTCCAGCTTATCAACAGTACCACCGGTATGACCAAGACCACGGCCTGCAATCATTGGCACGTAAGCACCACACGCAGCCACCATTGGTGCCAGCATCAAACTGACTTTGTCGCCAACACCACCCGTGGAATGCTTGTCGACGACTGGACCGTTTAATTTGCCACGCCAATCGAGCACAGCGCCGCTATCACGCATCGCGCGGGTCAACGCCACAGTTTCTTCGGTGGCCATGCCATTCAAATAAACCGACATTGCCAATGCGGCAATTTGACCTTCACTAAAGCTACCGTCGGTCAGACCATTGACAAATTGCTGGATAGCCGCGGTCGACAATTGGCCGCCATTGCGTTTTAACTTAATGATTTCTTGAGGTAAATACATAAAACGTCCTCGTTTTAGCAATTAAACTTTGTGACTCGCCTGCAAATACATCGGCGTGAAGGCATCAGGTAATAATTCTTGTAAGGTCCAGCTTTGCAGTTGGTCTAAATGGTTGCAACTGGCAACTGGACTTTCAGGCGTGAAAAACTCAGCGATCACTTGGCGGCAAATGCCGCAAGGCGGGGTCAGTTTTTCTTGGGGCGTATAGACTACTAACGCTTGGAATTGACGCTCACCGGCGACTACAGCAGCCGCGATAGCATTACGTTCGGCACAGGTAGTACCGCCATACGATGCATTTTCGACGTTACAGCCAGTATAGATTTGGCCAGACGCAGCTAAAATAGCAACGCCAACAGGGAAGCGACTGTAAGGGGCATAGGCCTGTAAAGATGCGGTTTTAGCGTGTTGTTGCAGGGCTGCCCAATCAATTGATGCGCTCATCAATATTCTCTCTTTTGTTCGGGCAGCCTGTTATGCGCCTAAATGCAAAAAGAATCAAGATCTGAACCAGTAAATGCTAATTAATTGTACAAATTTTATCTAATATGAGGACATTCAATGCGAGGTTTAACCTGAAGAGCGCGGCTTAAAAACAAAAACCGCCAATGGCGGTTTTTGTTTTTAGTGCTGAATTAGCCGTCCAAACTCACGACTCACCCGCCACCGGTAACTGAACTGGATGGCGTGGGGCTGTCCATATAACTTTGCTTGCAGTTGAATCAACTGACGTTCATTGCCATCTAAAGGGCGAAAATGTTCGTAACCGACTAACAATAACAATCCCATTGCACAGGCCAGCAGCGAACGTAAAACAAAATGGTCAATTCCGACAATAATCAACGTGAACAGAGCGATAAAACTACCCAACAGTAAACACTGTACCCAAGTTTTGTCGACCAGCGTGAATAACCGTTCATTCGAAGTTTGTGAGTTTGCCATGATAGTCGTCCTTCATTGCTGCATGTTTCCTTATCGACTTTCCACTGCAAAACTTTAGCGTCAGCAGCAAAATTTCGCCGTGACCGGCAAATTTTTGCCGCCACCCCTCCTTTTGACTTCATCCAGTGAAGCATGCATCTCTTGGCAGATCAGCGTATGATACGCAGTGATATCGGGACTGACACGGCGCGTGCCAGCACAATAGTTTGGAGACTTCAATGAAATATTTATTAGTTCTTGCGCTATTTATCAGCTGTAATCTGTTTGCCCAAAGCAGCGACGAAGCGGCAGCCACAAAGCATAGTTTTGCCGATGAGAACTCACTGATCAAAAGCCCTGCAGTTGAAGAATGTCGAATTGCACATACCGGGTTGCCCTTTTGTACACCTAATGCCACTGAATGTTTAGTCGACAAAACAACCGTTGCCTGCGGCGGTAAAGCAACCTATTGCCGTGAAGCCGAAAATGGCACTGTGGCCTGTGGTGGCGACGCGATTTATTGCCATAAATCTAAAACCGGCGAAATCGCTTGCGGTGCATCAGCGGCTTATTGTGAAACCACCAAGACCGCTGCCGCCTGTGGAGGCATGGCCAATTACTGCACGACCACAGAATCAGGCGCTGTTGCTTGTGGTGGCATGGCGACCACTTGTGTGCTTGGCACAACAGGTCTTAAAAGCTGCGGTGGTAAAAGCGTTGAATGTGCAGCTAGCAATCGCAAAGACAAGAAATATAAAGACATTTTATGCCCTTGGTTATTTGAATAACCTTACCCAAGTTTTGGCTTGATATGTTGGCTAAAGCCAAACGCAGCGATACATAACCAAGTAGCCACTATCGGCACTAGCCAAAAAGCAGTGCCGATCCCCTGAACTTCAGCCCACAAACCAGTGCCGAGCCCTACCACTTGGCAACCCAAAGAACCTGCAATATTTGACAGCCCTGATAACACGGGCCCGTTGTCTGGATCTAAATCCATGGCACTGGATAATAACAGCGGATAGATGCCACCAAGTCCAAGTCCTAGCAATAAATTGCCAATGGCTAATGCGGTTTCGCCTTCGGATATTTTGAGTGCAAAGGCGCCTGCTAACATCATTATCGCCAAGATTTGTAGCAAACGCCGAGCTCCTAACCATGGAATAAACCAGGCAAAGGCTAGACGGCTTATCACCATACCAGCGGTGAAGAAGGCAAACACCAAACGTGCTTGCTGCGCATCAATCGCCAGTGCGGAATTGGCATAACTCACAAACCAATTCCCGTTTCCCCATTCAACAGCACCATAACCGAACATCGCCAACGCCAGCACTACAAATGCAGGCTGGGTTAATACCGCGCGATACGAAAGGCTGCGGCGAGCAGCAGTGCTAACGTCACTAGGCAGTGCAATATGTTGTTGCGATAACCAATAGGCATAACCAGCCAACAGCAGCAACAACACCGCGAGCAAGCGCAACGAATCTCGCCAATCTGCAGATGACCAGTACATCGCGACCACCAAAAATGGCGCGGCTAAGGTGCCTAAACTAAACATAAAATCCATCAGTCCCATCATTTTTGCTCGCCGGTTGGCATGCAACCGCGCAATCAACGTGTGGCCGATGGTAAACATCACTGAGCAGAAAAAGCCAAAGCTAAAGATACCGAGTAGAAGTTGCCAACTATGCTGCACCAGCGACACCAACAGCAAAATAGTGGCTTCAACCAGCGCTAGACCGGCGAAGAGCTGTAGAAAATCAAATTTCTGTACGTACTTACCACCAAGATAAGCCCCGGAGACGGTGCCAAGCGCCATCGTTAAAAAAAACCAGCCACTTTGCGCAGGAGTCATGGCCAAATCACGGTTTAAGTCCGGCAGCACGACACCCCAAAGGATGATTAATAAGCCAAGTAAGAAAAAGCCGATGAATATCAGTGCGGTCGTATGAAAACGTTGGGTTAGCATGCCACTCTCCTGTGGGTATTAGCCGCAGTATAACGCATCAACTAAAATTGTAAGGGCTTACTTTTCCGTTTCTGTGGAAAAAACCTCAGTATAAATGCAGTGTCCAAGCAATCATCGCTTAGGCGGCTTGCTCGCGCCAAAGCTTTTGCGGCACACTAATGCTCCATTTGCACCATTAGGGAAATTCCGATGCAATCATTCATGCGTTGCCTAGCTTTAACCACTTTGCTTAGCACTGCAGCTAATACTTGGGCCGCCGAGCTGCCAGCTACGGCACTCAGTGAAATCCAGCAATTACTCAGTACTTTGGAAAATTCAGGCTGTAAATTTAATCGTAACGGTCATTGGTATGATGGTGCCGACGCCCGCCAGCACTTACAGCGCAAGCTCGACTACCTGCAAGATCACATGTTGATTCAAAGTGCGGAAGACTTCATTCGAGACGGCGCCAGCACCAGCAGTTCAAGTGGTAAAGCCTACCAAGTGCAATGTCAGAGTTCGGCCGCAGTCTCTAGTCAAGAATGGTTAACCGAGACCTTAAAGAAACTGCGAGCCGCAACTTCGAAATAGCTTATTTACCGTTCTGAGTCGCTGGCAACAATGCAATAGCGGGTGCTTGCTTGCGACTCCAGAACAAGATGGCTAATCCAGCAAGCACAAAAGGCACACTCAACCATTGGCCGACAGTTAATGACATGGCGCCTTGATAAGTCGCTTGCTCCACTTTGAAAAACTCTAGGCCTATGCGGATCAGGAATACTAACACCAGAAATAGGCCGAAGCTCGCTGCGCGATGTTTTAACAGCCGTGACCAACTTGCTACCATGATGCCAAGCGCAATTGCATAAGCGATTGCCTCATACAGCTGCACCGGATGACGCGCGACTTGATCTATGCGTTCGAAAATAATTCCCCAACTTTGATCAGTGGGGATCCCGTAAATTTCCGAATTACAGAAATTCCCTAACCGCACCATCACCGCGAAAATCAAGGTTGGAAAAACCATCCGGTCTAGCAACCACCACAACGAAATATGCTTTTTATGACAAACCCATGCCGCGCCGATTAACGCGCCGAGTCCCCCGCCGTGACTGGCCAAGCCGCCTTGCCAAAAATATAAAATCTCCAATGGTCGAGCGAGGTAGTAATCCGGTTCATAGGCTAAACAATGCAGCAATCTCGCGCCAATAATCACGCCAGCGACGATGGCATAAAACAACAAATCCAAAAGAGCCAAGGGCACTTGCTCACGAACAAAGAAGGTTTTGATGGCATGAGTGCCAAGCAATAAGGCTGAAGCGAAAAACAGCCCATACCAATGAATACTTAAACTGGCGAAGCTCAATGCCACTGGATCTAAATTCCAAGATAAAATCACTTGTACTCCTTTGGTAAATTACCAAAACTTCGTTGGAAAATTTTATTATTCAATTAATTCAAACGCATCTGCATCAAGCGCTGCCGGGAACTGCTGACGAAAATTTTGTAACTGCAGAAGATCCAACGGTGCTTTAAGCACCGAAGTCGTGTTTGCAGGCACCGATACCAGCGGCAACCCGACAAAATCCAACACCACCGAATCACCAGAATAGTTCAATTGATTGCCATCTTGACCTACGCGATTACAGGCGATCACAAAGGCCTGATTTTCGATAGCGCGCGCGGCCAACAAGGTTGACCAAATGCGGCTGCGCTCTTGCGGCCAATTAGCGACATAAAGAATGGCGTCGTAGTCGCCGCGATTGCGGGAAAATACCGGAAAACGTAAGTCATAACAAACCTGCAGCAAAAACCGCACACCGCGGAAACTGACGATCTTACGCTGCTGTCCTGCTTGGTAGTGCTGATGCTCTTGCCCCATCCGAAACAAATGACGCTTATCGTAGTATTCCACTTCGCCTGACGGCAGGACGAACACCAATCTGTTGACGATTCCAGCATGGCCAGCAACTGGCGCATCCAACCGAATCGCCAAAGAGCCACAAATTGCCACATCAAATTGCGCAGCTTGCTCGCGTAGCCATTGTATCGTTGGCCCAGACATAGACTCGGCAAAAACTTCTGCCTGCATGGAAAAACCACTGTTGAACATTTCAGGCAATACAATCACATCAGCCGGCAATGCTTGCAGCAGCAACTCGCTAAAATGCGCGCGATTTGCCGCACTATCTTGCCAATGTAACGATGTTTGCAACACCGCAACTGTTAAAGTTTGCATAGACGCTCCGCTGCTAGCGCTAAAGTCTGATCTTGTTTGGCAAAACAAAAACGCACGATTTTTGCCGACTGTTGTTGCCGAGAAAACACGGATAATGGAATCGCTGCGACCCCATGCTCGACCGTTAACCATCGGCAAAATTCAACATCCGCTAGATCTGAAATTTCGCTGTAGTCTGCCAACTGGAAATAAGTGCCTTGGCAAGGCAACAACGTGAAGCGACTTTTCGCCATGAGCTTCTGAAATAAATCACGTTTTTCTTGGTAAAAATCCGCCAGCTCATGCACCAAATGACGCTGCTGCGCCAACATATCCGCGATGGCAAATTGCGCTGGAGTAAAGCTCGAGAACGTCACATATTGATGAATTTTGCGAAATTCAGCACTGAGTGTAGTTGGAGCAACACAATAACCTAACTTCCAGCCAGTGACGTGGAAGGTTTTGCCAAACGACGACACCACAAAAGTACGCTCGGCGAGCGCGGAAAAGCTATTCGCGCTTAACTTTTGCCCACCAGCAAACACCATATGCTCATAGACTTCATCACTGATGCAGAATAAATCATGCGCCAGCACCAACGCCTGCAACGCGACAAAGTCTTCGGCCGTAAATACCATGCCCGTTGGGTTATGCGGACTATTAACAATAATTAACCGGGTATTGGCAGTAACTCGCTTCGCAACAGCCGACCAATCAGGACGAAAATCTGGAGCTGTGAGCTGAATATGCACAGTTTTGCCACCGGCCAACTCCACGGCAGGTCGATAACTGTCATACGCGGGGTCAAATACAATGACTTCATCACCGGGGCGTACCACAGCTTGAATAGCCACAAATAAGGCTTCGGTGGCGCCGCTGGTGATAGTGACTTCGAGTTCAGGGTCAACGGTACGTTGATAACAATGTTGTGTTAACTCAGCAATTTGCTGACGTAATGCTGCAACACCAATCATGGGTGCATATTGATTCTGTCCAGCCAGCACATGCTCGTTGACCGCCGCCAGCAAACGCGAGTCTACCGAGAAATCCGGAAAACCTTGCGACAGATTGATGGCACCCGCTTGCTGCGCCAATTGTGACATTTGACTAAAAATGGTGGTTCCCACCCATGGCAATTTGCTTTGAATATCCATGCCATATCTCCTATCCGCTGCCAGTGTTGTTGATGCTACCACGGAATCGAATTAATTACTTTGGCAGCGCTCTTTTCCGCCGTGTCGCAGCTAAAAGCAAAAACGCTAACGCACCAAATAGGTGCAATCGTGATGTTTTTTTTAGCAAAAGCTTCACCCAATCAAACGACTATCATTTAAAATCAATCACTTAATGAATGGCTTGATGCTTGCTTCATTTGAATTCTATTGAAATGGAGAAGTAAGTTATGGCTGTGCACACCCCTCTGCGTGGCTTACGCTGTTTTTGTGTTGCTGCCGAATGCTTGAGCTTTAAAGAAACTGCTCGGCAGTTATATCTGACACCTTCAGCGGTAAGTCATCAAATCAAACAATTAGAAGAAAGTCTCGGCTTTGCGTTATTCGAGCGGCAGACTCGCGCAGTAGTGTTGACGACAGAAGGTCGGCGGTTCTATTTGGCGATAAACCCGTTGCTGCAAGGCATTGCCAGCACCGTGAGCGAATTTTGCCAACAACAACGCGAACAACGCGTCAGTATTAGCTTGCCTGAGTTTTTTGCCAGTGAATTTTTCGTACCACGCTTAGTCGGTTGGTCGGAACTGCATCCCGATATTAATTTACAGCTAGAGACAGTAAAAAGCCGCAGCGAGCCAGGTCGTCACACCGACCTGCAAATTGTGCTAGCGAGCTCTAAACCAACAGATAAACCGAGCTACCAACTGTTTCCAATCAGCTATGTCCCTGCTTGCAGCCCGGAGCTGTATTTGCGTTTGCAAAATGATGAAGCGCAATTGGCACCTCTTGAGAATGCGCCACTCATTGTGCATCAGGCGCGGCCATGGTGTTGGCATCAGTGGGCAGACCAAAATGGCTTCGATGATTTCCGCCCACGCCAAATCATCCAACTTGATAGCATGTTCAGCGTCGCTCGCGCCGCACAGCAGGGACTTGGTGTCGCGTTAATACCGCTGCCAATCAGCAGTGCTTGGTTTGAAAGTGGCAGCCTCGTGAAATTGTTCGACGATGAACTGGCAACTCGCGACTTCTACTACTTAGTACAACATGAAATTGCCGATAACCGCCCAGAAATACAGTTATTGATTGATTGGGTTTTACAGAAATTTCGTTTGCAATCATAAGCTGGCTGCATAGGTGAAGTTACTTCACCTAACGGCTGTATTTTTATCGTTTGTCAGTGTTGCAGGGACAGCGTTAGTCTGATGTTACGCAATCAGTCGATTGCGATCACTGAGGACTTTATGATGAAACTGACAGCGAAATACCCACTAACAATGCTCACCTTGTTGGTCGCCAGTTTTGCCAGTCAAGCAAACGGCTACAAAATGGTGGTAATCAATGAAGATGCGCTGGCACCTATCGCCAGCCAAGCCAATGCGAGCCAAACGGTTGCCTTAGCCGATATCCAGCGCCTTGCCGCGAGCAAAACTGACGATGAGTTTGGCCGCAAAATGAATTTATGCGTCGCTTATACCAGAATGGGTTCGCAAGACGCGACCAATGCATGTCATCAAGCGGTCATGCAAGCCCGCTACAGTACTGGTGGTCAAAACGACCAGTTAAAAACTTTGCGTGCTTATGCATACAGCAATCGTGGTGTTGCCAAAGCACAGCAATTTGACAGAGTCGGTGCGCTTGCCGATTTCCAAGCGGCAGTGGCATTAGCACCGAACGACATTAATCAACATAACTTGATGAAACTGGTTAACGAGTTAAATCAAACACAACCACTGCAAGTGGCGTTGGATTAACCGCCAGTTACACCCACAAGACAATCGCCAATGGAGGTCAAAATGAAAGCTAGTGAAACTTTATTTTTGAGCCATAGCAGTAATCTCGTCGAATTCTGTCGGGCACTATGGCGGGAAGTGCAAGAGCACTGGTACTTATGTCAACATATCGCCGTTAGCCAATGGGATGTTGAACAAGACTAGACCTGGGTGCTGCGCGGGATCAAGGACTCCCCCCCTTAGCAAGCCTCACTAAAGTAATGTTAGTGAGGCTTACCTCGTAAATCTGTATTAATTTTGCGCAACGCCATGGCTCGAAATGTGGCATAATAGCCGCCATTTTGACGAATTTATGCAGGATAACAACATGCGGGTATGTGGAGTCGACATTAAAGGCAGCGAAGCCATTTTATGTGTTATGGAATTTACCGATGGTCTGATGGCGTTGCCTGATTGCCGCACGGTGCGCGTGCAGTTGATGAAAGACCAAGATACTGAGCAAATGCGCAAGTTCCAATTCACTATGGCCAAACTTGCTGAAGACTACAAAATCAGTAAATTCATCGTGCGTGAGCGCGCGCAAAAAGGCAAATTTGCCGGTTCTGCTATCGGTTTTAAAATCGAAGCGGCTTTGCAGCTAATCCCAAGTGTCGAAACTATCATCGCCACCAACGCGGCACTAAAAGACAAATTGGCAAGAAATCCGGTGCCAATTGATTTTAAAGAAACTGGCCTCAAAGGCTTTCAAGAAGTGGCTTTCACCACGGCATACGCTTATTTAATTTATTAATTTCAACGGAGTTTATCGTGCGGTATCGGGGGTTGTTGTTTGCTGTTCTTTTGGTTATTGCAGGTGTGGGAAATTGGTACTGGTTTAGTCACGCATCACAAACCAACAACTTTCAAATCGCAGGTGAGTTCGTCCATCGCATCAACGCGAGTGAAAAAGTTGTCGCATTGACCTTTGACGATGGCCCGCGTGGGCCTTTGTCTCGACTACTGATGGACGAGTTGAATCGTCTTGGCGTCAAAGCCACTTTTTTTGTGGTTGGGCGCCAAATCAAACAATTTCCTCAGCTGACTCGCGACTTATGGCTATCTGGCCATCAGCTGGCGAATCATAGTTTTCACCATCAACCGATGAATACGGAACGACCTTGGTTTTTCTATCAGGAAATCATTAATACCGACGCTTTGATTAGAAAAACTGGCTACAAAGGGACTATCCACTTTCGTGCGCCAATGGGAAAAAAGCGTTTTGTACTGCCATTACTATTATCGATGCAGGACAAAACCCACGTGCTTTGGGATGTGAATCCGCGAGATTATATGGGCACTGCACCGGAAAAGATGGTGCAAACCGTGCTCGCAAAAGTGAAACCTGGCTCGATAGTACTGCTGCATGATCGGGAAAACACCTTGGCGTCGCTCCCTGCGATGGTCAAAGGCCTGCGCGCCAAAGGTTATCGGTTTGTCACTGTGGATGAACTGTTGAAGCTGCAGCGTTAATTGCTTAACGCTGCTTCGCTAGATAAGCCTTGAGGTCTGCTTTGACCTCAGGCAACAACAAGTACAACGCCAGAATATTTGGCACCGCCATCAAGAAAATCATCGAGTCGATGAAATCAAACACCGCCAATACATTAGGCACTGCGCCCATGGCTACCACGATACAAATCAATACTTTATAAATGCTGATACTGGTTTTGTTTTCGCCGAACAGAAAACCCCAGCCCTTTTGCCCATAATAGGCCCAGCTCACCACCGTCGAATAGCCAAACAACAGCAACGCCACCATCAGTACCCAAGGAAACCAGGAGAACACTGAGGCAAAGGCCGCAGAAGAGATCTGCACGCCGTCTAAACCGGTTTGCAGATAAGTGCTGGTGACAATAATCACTAAGGCGGAAATGGTACAAATCACCACAGTATCGATGAATGGCTCTAACAGGCCGACAAAACCTTCGGACACTGGATCATTAGTTTTCGCTGCGGCATGGGCAATTGGCGATGAGCCGATACCGGCTTCATTGGAATACGCTGCGCGGCGAAAGCCTTGGATCAACACGCCAATAACCCCGCCATAAGCCGCTTCTGGGGCAAAAGCGCCTTTGACGATAGTCCAAAGTGCTGCGGGTAAATCTTGCCAGTGCAATCCCAAAATAATCAGTGCTGCAAGCAAATAAATGCCACACATTAGCGGCACTAATTTACTAGTCACGCGCGCAATACTTTTGATACCACCGACAATAACTAAACCCACCAAGAGTGCATACACCATACCAAAGGCCCAAGCGTTGTCAAAACCTGTGACTGTTTTAACCTGCACAAACCCTTGATTAACATGCACAAAACCTGCAGAGCCAAACACACAAGCCATCGCAAAAAAGCCAGCTAAGAATTTACCAATTCTTGGCAGCCCATATTTCTCCAGCGCAGCCTTGATGTAATACATCGGTCCGCCAGCAACCGTGCCATCAGGCAGAATTTGCCGATATTTCACCGCCAAGGTACATTCCACAAACTTAGTGGTCATGCCAAGAAAACCGGCAACTATCATCCAAAAAGTTGCACCAGGGCCACCTAAACTAATGGCCACCGCAACCCCAGCGATATTGCCAGTGCCAACGGTGCCAGATAACGCCGCCGACAATGCTTGAAATTGGCTGATTTCACCAGGATCTTGTTTTTTCGCAAAATCGCCCCGCACCACTTTGACCGCATGGCGAAAACCGCGAATATTGATGAAATTCAAGTAAAACGTGAAGACGATGGCACCAGTGATAAGCCACAACACAGTGACCGGAATGGCGACACCCTGAAAATTAAATGAGTAAAACACCACGCTGGCAATCGCTGAACTTAGCTGTTCAAAAGCCTGCTGGAAGCTAAAATCGCTAGACATCTGGAAATCTCTAAAACAAAAAGAATCGAGATTACCACAGCTATATGCGCTTGCCATGGAATATCACCGAGAAAAACCCACAGAAAATCGCATAACTTATGTGGTTTTCGTCGAACTAGGCTCGTTTCATCAAACCGTCGCATAACTTTGACCGAATTGTCATCAAACCACCCGACAATGCCCGCAGCAAGTACGCAATCGCATATCAGTGGAGTACGCTGTGAACAATCTGCAACTGCGCGACTACGACTTAACCTTTGCCACCAAGCCCCGCTGTTCGGCGCTGCTGCGCTTATTGATGTTTTGTTCGATGCTGTGCGCTCCGCTCGCCAAGTCTTGGAGCGCGATGTCTGCCAATAGCGCAACCAGCGCAGAATTTGAGCCTAAAGTTGTGCTGGTGACCTTAGATGGGATGCGCTGGCAAGAAGTGTTCTACGGTGCCGATGACGAAATAGCCGTTCAACGCCGTTATGTACCAAATCCAAAGCAAATTCAGCAACTCCTCAATGGCAATAAAGCCGAAAAATTAATGCCCTTTCTGCACCAAGTGGTGAAAAAACAGGGTTTACTGGTCGGCGACCAACGGCAACATTCGGTGATGCAAGTCACTAACCCATGGCAAGTGTCCTACCCAGGTTACAGCGAATTGCTAACCGGTATTGCCGACCCAAGAATAAGCTCGAACCACGCGATTAATAATCCAAACGTATCGGTGTTCGAATGGTTGGCACAACAACCCGCCATGCAAGACAAAGTCGCAGCTTTTGGTTCATGGCGACTGTTTCCATGGATTTTGAACCGTGAGCGCAGCGGCTTTTTCATTAATGCTGGTTTTGAAAATTTCACCGCTTTCACCAACGATAAAATCAATTGGCTCAATAAATTACAACGACAAACCCCAAGTCCATTTGCTGATGTGCGCCAGGACATTTTTACCCAGCAATTTGCTTCGGAATATTTGCAGCAAGCGAAACCTCGTTTATTGTTGGTCGCCTTTGGCGAGACCGATGACTACGCCCATGCCGGCCAATATCCCCAATATTTAGCGGCGGCCCAGCGCGCCGACCAACTCATCGCCGAGCTTTGGCAACAACTGCAACAAGACCCGTACTACAAAGACCAAACGACTCTGATCATCACCACTGACCACGGGCGCGGCAATAGCGCCGACACTTGGTCACGCCATGGCGTCAGTCGGCAACTGAATGCTAAAACTACCGATCAGCAAATCCTCGGGGCTGATGGCATTTGGTTGGCGATGATTGGACCTTCGATTGCACCAAGAGGCTTGGTGACCACCAATGAGCCTTGGCAGCAACGGCAGATCGCCAGCACCATTAGCCAATTGTTGGGTTATGACTTTTTGCAATTCCAGTATAAAGCGGCGACAGCACTGGCATGTGCAACTCCAGCTGCGCCAGCGCAGTTGCGCGTCAGTCCGTAAGCACTGGCTGCTGGTAGATTTCCAGCGGTAAGCCGTCCGGATCAGCAAAAAAGGTGAATTCGGCTCCGGTGTATGGATCAACACGGATAGGCTCAACACCGACGCCTTGCGCGGTTAACCACGCTGTGGTGGCCTTTACATCTGCCACCGCAAAACTTAAATGTCGAAGGCCCTGCGCTTCTGGTCTTGACGGTCTTGGCGGCGCATCGACAAACGAGAACAACTCTAGTTGTGCACCATTTGGCAATTGCAAATCAAGTTTCCAGGATTGACGGGCTTCACGATAATTTTCCGCAACGATTTTTAGCCCAAGCACTTGATGATAAAAGTGTTTCGAGCGCGAGTAATCACTGCAGATGATGGCGACATGGTGAATAGCTTGCAGCATAACAGTTCCGATTTTACCTTTTGCTATAGCCTGTAAGCTTTTCTAGAAAAACTCAAGGCTTAATCAGATCTTCGGCAATGCGCATTTGCGGGTGGCGTTGGTAAAACTCGGCCAACTGACCATTATTTTTCAATTCCAGCAATCTTTCATCCCACCGCTTTTTCAGCGCCTGCCCCTTGGCGTTATTGGCAAAGCCGACAAATACAGGAATTTGATGGATTTCTTCTTGGCGTACTGCAGTTTTTTTCAGTAGGGCTTGCACCTTATCCGAGCGCAAATCACCGTGCTCTGCGAGATAAATATCTATGCGACGGTTAATCACCAGACTCACACCTTGTTCGGGACTTGCGACTTGGTAGCCATCCGAACTCAAGCCCATGGCTTCGCCATAGTTGTAAGCTAAATCCCATGCTAAACGAAAGCCATTTAATGACTGTACCGACATATTCTTTAACGAGGTAATACCTTGCACTTCCGGCAAATAAATGGCGATAACCCGATCAGAGTCATAAGGAAGGTTGGCACGCAGTGCTTTTGGCGCATCTTTCGGGGTTAGCCCAAAGGTGAGATCTGCTTGCTGTTTTTCAATCGCGGCAATAGCGCGGCCGAAATTGCTGAATTCGACTTGTAACGGATATTGTTCTGGAGGCAATACGAAGCGCAAATAGTCAAAGTAACTCCCAGATAAATCTTCGTTGGTAAAACCAGGCCAAACCGCAGTAACCACATGAATTTTCGAGGCCGCGTGCACCGGCACTAAAAGTGTCGTCCAAATAACACACAGCAAACGAAGCAAGCTGGTAAAACCACGCAGCCAAAGCGTATACATTGCCATATCCACGTGCGCTACATGCCAATTTTTATCAGAGAATGCGCTAACTGTAGCTCACATTTAAGTAAGTCGCGGGCTTTGCTGATAGATTTCCACCTTACTGCGTATCCGATAAAGTCTAACAGCAAACCCAAGCGACGCTTTAGTTGGCGCGAATTATCCTGTAACCACTACCAACCTTAAAGTGCATCGCTAGTAACTTTCCCAGCTATCGGCTTGCACGGCTGATTTTAATAACTGCGATGAAGGTACCGATTTATGCACCAGTTGCGCCGATGACTTTGGGCGATTTGTGCCGCGGTCATTAAGTGCAAATCGATTGACCTGAACATCAAGTTGTTCTGCTTGCTGCAGTAAACTCTCAGCTGCCGCAGCGGCTTCTTCAACTAAAGCTGCATTTTGTTGCGTCATATCATCCATCTGCGTCACCGCACGGCTAATTTCATCAAGCCCCGCGGTTTGTTCGGATGATGCATTCGCAATATCGCGCATTAACTGCTCAACACTGCGGATTGACTGCACAATTTGCTGCATCGTCGAACCTGATTGCTCAACTTGCTGATTCCCCGTGTGAATACGGCTAACCGATGCTGAAATCAATGTTTTAATATCCTTCGCAGAGTTAGCGGACCGCTGCGCAAGTGAACGAACTTCGGCTGCGACCACGGCAAAACCTCGCCCCTGTTCGCCTGCTCGGGCGGCCTCCACTGCAGCATTAAGCGCCAAAATATTGGTTTGAAACGCGATGCCATCCATAACACTGATGATATCAGCTATCTGTTGCGCTGACTCGTTAATGGATTGCATCGTTGTAACCACTTGCTGAATCATCTCGCCACCATGTTCCGCAATGGTACGCGCATCAGTCGCTAATTCACTGGCTTTGACTGCACTTTCTGAATTTTGTCGAACTGTCTGTGTTAGTTCCTCCATACTGGAGGCTGTTTCTTCGAGATTAGCGGCTTGCTGTTCTGTTCGCACAGACAAGTCAGTATTGCCACGGCTAATTTCACTTGCAGCTTGATTAATTTGCGACGATGCCTCAGCAATTTCCGTCAACATTTGACTTAATTTCGTCGCAGTTTGATTGCAACCATTCTTCAATTGTTCAAAAGTGCCTTGATATTGGCGCTCTACTCGTTTAGTCAAATCACCATTCGCGATGGCTTGGAGCACTTGGCTAATATCACCGAGGCTCTGTTCCGACACTTGCAGTAAATCATTGAGTTCAATTGACATGCGATGTAAAAAGCCGGTGCGCCCCACTGGATTGGCGCGTAAATCAAATTGTCCAGCTTTGGCTGCGCTGACAATCCCGGCAATCTCGACTTCAGCCTCCACTTCTGCAGTTCTATTCAGCCATTCAGTGACATAACCAATAATCGCATTATCACTGTTTCGGATTGATGATTGTTGTAAGCGCAAATGCAAACCAGCGATAGTCACGTTGCAACAAACCAAATCACCAGCTTGACTGCGCTCAACAAACTGGCTGGGGAATAAATCCATATGTTGGCCTAAAATCTTACGACTATCAAAATTCGGTAATACACTGTGTAAGCGCACTTCGACTGCTTGTAAAAGTTGTTGTAATGCTTGGTTGGTATAGATAATGTTTCCCGAGGTATTAGCAATAGTCACGCAAGTAGAGGCTCCATCTAACGCTTGACGCACGCGTGTGTCCTCTTCCGCTTTAATGGCATCTAACCGCGCTTTTTCGGCATCGGCAACACTCCGAGCATGGAGCTCAGCAGCCATCTGAGAAGCCTGCTGCAACGACGAATTCATCTGGAATAAGGCATTAATTAACTGGCCGGTTTCGTCGGTTTGCGTTGAAGCCACGGCACGATTAAAACAGCTGGAGGTTATCGCTTTCGCCGTATCTACTGCTTGTTCGATGGAGCGAGTCAGATTTTTCACCAGCAATAATGAGATTGTTAGCATCACAAGCAATAGCACGAAGCCTTGTCCCAGCACCTGATACAAAGTGGCCTTGTCACTAGCCAGCCGCTGTTGCAGAAGCCCTAACAATAATGGAGAAAACGACTGATTTAATTGGGCATACTGTTCTAACAACTGTTTGGAGTTTCGTTCAAATTCAGCCCCATTGGCTTGTGGGGATTGCAGTAACTGCCTTGTTTGATGCACGTAGTTCGTTAACAAACTTTTCAGTTGTTTCTGGTCTAAATACACCTGCTGAAAATCAGCGGCAGCCAACTGATAAGCGCTATCTAAGTGATTAGATAAATCTTCAAGGGGTTGCTCATACATTTGCAAATTCAGTTGCAAGCCTTGTTGATACTGCAGCAGAACAGCTGGGTCTAATTGTTGACGATGTGCATCAAGCAACAACTGACCACTGCCTTGCAATCTTGCAATAGCTTCGATTAACCGCGGAGCATCTTGATAAGCAGCGATAATCAAATGATAGCTGGCAGGGGTCGGATCAAAGGCTAGACCAGAATTTTCTAATACCGTTGGCAGCAATGCCAATATATTGCGCGACAATACTGAATGCATTGAAAACGATACATCAGCAGTGATCTTGCGCCCGCCAACTGCCGAATTCAGTTCAAGCCACTTCTGTTGGATGACATGCAACTTGTCTTTAATCTCGTTTCCGTGTTGTAGCGATTCCGTTTGGCGCTGAAGACTGTCCAATAGTTTAGTGATGTCGTTAGAGGTGTCGTTAAGGCCAATAGTATCAGCGCCTTGCAGAGCCGAATGGCTCATCGACCGATGTTGTTGCACTAAGGCAATTAATTGCAAGCTTTGATCAGCAAAGGGCTGGCCTGCGATTTCCTGCTCAGTGAATTGTAAAGCTTCAACTAATCGCTTTTGCAGATGCCAAGTAGGGGCTGCAATGGTGATTATCATTAACAGGCCCAATAACAACATTTTGTAACTGAACTTCAGGTTGTAGAAGAATTTCATCACCCGCCATCCTTGTTCGGTTTTGGAAAATTTGCCGATGAAGCTGAAAGACTGAATTCGTAACTAAACGAAAGAATCATTCATCTTCATTGCGCGAGATTTGTACCCAATAACCATAGGCATAGATGAAAAAAATTGCATTATTCGACCAAAATTTCGTGAGAATAATTCGCTCTAGCTAAAGCAAAAAATATCACGAATGATAATACTCTAAATTAACAATATCTTAGGTATCTGCTCAAGCAAGCCCTGAATTGGATTTCTTAAAATGCAAGTTTCAGCGATAAATTGGAAGAGATGGCAGTGCAGATCGGGTCAAAACAACAACGTCAGTAGACACCCACGCCAAGCTCACTAAAAACAGCACACCGATCCATCAGTGCACAAACGCGTCAATTGCCTAAAGTCTGCAAATACTTGCAGACTTGGCCTCAATCAAATGCTTAATAGGCTAAACCGAAATAATGCTCAAGAATTTCAGGCAGTTCGGTTTTTGCTATTTGTTGAGTGCTTGTGTTACCCGAATCACTGATTTTTAGTTCATTGCCAATCAACACGACTCGCCCTGCCGCGGTTTGCCGGATCAACAGCATTTTTTGCACAAAAATAGTCTCTGGATTTGTCGAGTTCAAAAAATTGGCTGGCATAAAGTCAATCCACTCAGCGGCGTATAAATCAAAACCAAATTGATTCACCCACTGACCTTCAATCTGTGCTTGCAGCACATATTCCGCCGGAGTTGGCATAACTAAGCGGAAACAATCAAATTCTTGTTGTTGTGGCAAATTGACCGCAGATAAAGCAATCGGAGCTCTCATCCCATAACTACCAAAGCCAAGATCGCAGAGGTAACGCTCTTCTCCGAGCGTAACGACTAACGCCATATGCGTTTTTGGCCGCCGCATCGGATAGAACATCGGCCGACAAAATACGAACTGATAACTCACGTCAAGCGCCGTTAACGCCATAGCAAACAAACCATTTAGTTCGTAACAATACCCACCTCGTTTGGCCTCACCATTGTCGCCAACAATTTTGCTGACAATAGTTTCAGGTACCAGTGAAACAACTTTACCCGCCTGCACGTCTAAATTTTCAAAGGTGATGTGTCGTAATTGCGCTTGCATTAATTCAGTCAGGCCTTGTGCGTCAAGCTGACTAGGAATTTGGCTGAGGCCAATACGTTTACAATAATTTTCTAAATTAAAATTCTGGGCAAACATCAGCAACTCCTCAAATGGCGAAAGCATAATTCTCGCTTATCTGCACATTTTTGCCTAGCATCGCGCAAAACTACCCCTTGACTAGTTGTCAGCTAAGAATGAGCTCGGTACATTCATTGGCAGAGACTTTATGCACCTAGTTGTCCGTGCTTCCAAGGAATTATATGCCCTCGTATCAAATTTTTACCCCAGCGATTGCTGAAGGTTTTGCTAATGAACACAGCGACTTGTTTGGAAGTCAAAGCAAATTAACCACTGTACAACTCAAAGAAAGCCGGCAAAATCTGGTGTTTCGGGTGAAAAACCAATTCGGACGCAGCCTTATTGTTAAGCAAGCCTTGCCTTATCATCATGCTGCGGGGCCCCAGACGCCTTTAACGGTAGATAGAGCCCGCATCGAAGCGGAAGTGTTACTGCGTCAACGCAAAATGGCGCCTGACCAAGTGGTTGAAATCTTACACTTCGATAGCGCGCAATCGGCGATCTTGATGGAAGATTTGTATGATCATCAATTGCTCAACAAAGCATTGTTAGCGGGACGTCAGCTACCGGGATTAGCCCAGCAATTGGCAGACTACTTGGCGCAATGTAGTTTTTATACCAGTGACTTTGCGCAAAGTAGCGTAACCAAACGCGCAGGTATTGCTCGGTTTTTAAACCCCGAACTTTGTCTAATTACAGAAGAGTTGGCCTTTACTGATCCCTATTGTCACCATGAAAGAAACGATGTTTCACTGGCTGTTCGCACTGACGCCCAGCGGATTTGGTTAGATGAACGCATTAAAACCGAAGTCGCAGGCCTTAAGCTAAAATTCACCAGCCAAGCGCAGGCGCTGATCCATGGTGATTTGCACTGCGGCAGTATTTTTGTAACCGACAACTCAGTCAAAGTCACTGATGCCGAATTTGGTTGTTATGGGCCTATTGCCTTTGATTTGGGCAGCTTAATCGGCAGCATGCTTGCCGTATATTGCGCGGTTCCCGCAGTGATTCCCGCAGTAGCACTGCGTCAGCAGCAATATTTGTCACAAGAAATTCGCCAATTATGGCGGTCATTTGCTGACAATTTTTTAGCACTAGCCGCACGAGAGACCAAAGATATGGCACTGCAATCTTCGGAAACGCAACAGCGATTTGTGGCAAACATCCTACAAGATGCGCTAGGTTTTGCGGGCACTGAACTCATGCGCAGAGCCATCGGCATGGAGCCAGTTAAAGAGCTCAAACAAGTAAAAGATCAGGTCTTGCGGACACAAGCCGAGCTGCAGATGCTGCGCCTCGCAGAGCGGCTTATTGTGGACTACCGACAACTGCAACATATCGACCAATTATTGGCGTTACTTTAACCGATGTTTACGCCAACAATTTACTTTATGCACAGTTTCGCTAAACATGAAACAAAACTATGACCTTTTAAGCTAACTTTAGGTAATTTAAGCGATTTCTAAAACTCAATGATATACTAGCGCGCCATTTTGACAGCCGATTGTGGTCACTCCAACTCGACTGACATCTATCCAAGCGTAGTCTAAGCTTAATTAGCCTACGCCTGCAGAATCAGTGAAACACCTGTCACGGCACTAAAGCGCATTTAGACGCAAAACCTACCAAACTAAGGGTAAATCATTGATGAAAAGCAAATATTCTGTATTAGCCATTCAGATCAAAACCGCTTTAATTGCGGCCACTGTTGGTCTTTCTCCTGCGGTTATCGCCCAGGAAAGTGACAAAGCCAAACAGGAAGATCAGGCTCTTGAAGTGATTATGGTCACTGCACAAAAACGCGTACAAAGCTCGCAAGAAGTGCCAATCTCGGTTGCATCACTGTCAGGGGAAAAATTTGATGCTATTTTTGCCGGCGGCGACGATATCCAAGCGCTTGGGGTCAAAGTACCAGGTTTATACGCAGAATCCTCAAATGGTCGTGCAGCACCACGTTTTTATATTCGTGGTTTAGGTAATACAGATTTTGATTTAGCAGCGTCACAACCAGTTTCCGTCATCATGGATGACGTAGTATTAGAAAACGTCATCCTAAAAAGCTTCCCACTGTTTGATGTCGACCAAGTGGAAGTGATCCGTGGCCCGCAGGGCACTTTATTCGGTCGTAATACCACTGCCGGTATTGTTAAATTTGGGACGGTTAAACCTCGCCAAGAATTCGATGCATATACCAAGGTTTCAGTAGGCAGCTACGGCACCCGTAATATGGAAGCCGCTGTTGGTTCTGGCTTAACCAACGAATTGTCAGCGCGGGTGTCGTTGTTGTCACAACACCGCGACCACTACATCAACAACAACTTCACGAAAGAAAATGACGTGATGGGTGGTTTTGATGAAACTGCTGGTCGTCTGCAATTTTTATATGAAGCTGGCAACGTCAGCGCATTACTCAACGTGCATGGCCGCAAACTGGATGGTACTTCGTCTATTTTCCGCCGTAACGTGTTTACGAAAGGCAGCAATGAACTCAACGCCACTTATGACCGCGAAAATGTCGCTTATGATGCTGGCAACAACTTCCAGAAATATGACAACTCAGGTGCTTCATTAAAACTGGATTTTGATCTGAACGATATGACCTTCACGTCTATTACCGCTCATGAACAGGCTGACGGCAATGGGCGTGGCGATGTCGATGGCGGTAATGCGGTAACAGGTCCAGGTCCAACTGTCTTTGATGCGGTAACCGAAGATCAGTTAAAAGATTTAAAACAGCTGACGCAGGAATTTCGTTTAGCCAGCGACACTAGCCAAGCACTGGAATGGCAAGTCGGTGCCTTTTATTTTGACTCGTCTTTTGGCGTCACCAGTATTGACGGCTTCCTAGGGCAAACGTCGGTGTACCATGATAACCAAAGCTGGGCGGTGTTTGGCCAAAGCACATACAACCTGAGCGACCGCTGGGATGTCACAGGTGGTATCCGTTACACTCACGACAAAAAATCATTTAGTGTCGGTGAGCAAAACGTGAATGCAAACCCGTTTGCTGTAGAAAATAACTTTGTCGCAGTGCAAAACTACGCACCAATCAACTTAAGTGATGGTCAAGTCAGTTGGGAATTAGCAACTAACTACCGCTTAACGGATCAAACTTCATTGTTTGCCCGTTTTGCCAATGGTTTCCGCGCACAGTCTATTCAGGGTCGTAACGTGGCTTTTGAAGAAGACCCAACCACCGCTAAATCTGAAACTATCAACTCTATTGAAGTCGGTGGCAAATCAGATTTATTGGGGAATACCCTGCGCTTAAACGGTGCCGTGTTCTATTACAATATCGACGATATGCAGCTATCGGCAATCGGTGGGGCGAATAACGGCAACACGCTGGTAAACGCAGAAGAAGGCACTGGTTATGGTTTTGAAATTGACGCCGACTGGCGTGCACTCAATAATCTCACTTTAGGTGGTGGTTTTAGCTACAACAAAACCGAGCTAAAAGATCCTAATTTACGAGTTGGTGTTTGCGGTTCAGGTATGTGTACGCCACTAGACAACACTATTACAGTGAACACACCAACATCGACCAAGACATTAGCATACGTGAATGGCAACCCATTCCCGCAAGCACCAGAAACCATCCTGACGTTTAACGCCCGTTACGATATTCCGGTGAAAAGCGGTGAAATCTACGTCTATTCAGATGTGGCTTTCCAAGGCGAAACCAACCTGTTCTTGTATGAGTCAGTTGAATTTAAAACTGACAACAATATGGAAGCAGGCCTACGAATTGGCTATCAGAACTACGACGGTAACTACGAAGTGGCATTATACGGCCGCAACATTACCGATGAAGATAACGTCAAAGGAGCAGTGGACTTTGCCAACAATACGGGTTTTGTTAACGAACCACGGATTATTGGCTTAGAGTTCAAGAAGAGTTTCTTCTAAGGCACTGCCCAAATTAAGCTAAGACTCAAAAGCCCTCGCCATCGCGAGGGCTTTTTTTAAGCAACTTAACTCAGCTCTGCTGAGATTAGTACTTGAGTTTATTCCAGTTTTTTGCGAGACTCTGATCGTTTGATGTCAAGACCAGTCAGATTGCGGGCGTCGTATAATGGTAATACCCCAGCTTCCCAAGCTGGTGCCGTGGGTTCGATTCCCATCGCCCGCTCCAACCGTTTGCCAAGTTTTCACCAAGTCGCTGCGTACAAATCCCGAGCAATTGTGTTAAATTGCGACCAGCATCACTTCTGAAACTGCATAGTTCATGAGCCAATTTTCGCTGGCGTATTTAAGAGAGATGGGATGACGCAACTAATCAAACTATCCGCGGCGTTAATTGCCGAATTAGTCGAACGCCGTTTACATGGGCGCATCGGCCAGCTCACAACGCAACGGCCAGATTCATTGCCAGCCGCGTTCGCGGTGCAGCAAGCGGTCGCCAGCTTAATGCCGAGCCCGATAATTGGCTGGAAATGCGGGATGCCAAGCAGTGAGCGTTGGGTGTTAGCACCGCTGTATCAAACTGAATTACAGGCGGGCCAGTACTGTGCCTTGTGGCCCGATCAACAAGCCATGGCTCGGGTCGAACCCGAGTTATGCTTCGTGCTTAAACGACCGTTGCCAGCACGCGTATTACCTTATACCCCACAAGAAATTGACGCAGCAATTGGCGCAACGCATATCGCTTTAGAACTGATTCAAAATCGGTATGCAAGCGATGCGGGCGCCACATTTCTCGACCAACTTGCCGACGGTCTGTTTAATCAAGGCTTATGGCTTGGCCCCGCCATCGATGGGGAAGAACAGAGTGAATTTGAATTGCGATGGACTTATCAGGATGGCAATAACGCAAACTCAACTGACCTAAAAATCGAAAACACGTCGTTAAAGGATGTGGAGACTGTGGTGAGTCTCAATGGCAAGCATCCAAATTTAGCGCCAAGACTACCGCTGTATTGGTTAGTTAATTTTTTATCAGCCCATCAGATTGACCTTAATGTCGGCCAAATGATTATCACGGGTTCTTATGCCGGTGTGTTAGAGTTTCCGTTAAATCAGCTGATTCATTTACAATTTGGCAGTTTGGGACAGGCTGATATCATGTTCTGTCCGCGTCGTAAATCAGATTAAGGTGCTTAGCACGGTCTTCCATCCTATCAGCTTGCACGAGGAATTTGCATGGAGTTTTTGCCAACAGAATGGCTAAACATGAGCCCACTTTTGGCATTCGGCTGTTTATTAGTCGTGGGCGCAATGGGCGGTTATTTGGCGCACTTATGGTCTTGGTTGCCCAGTATTACCGGTTTTATGGCTGTTGGCTTTTTAATTGGCCCTGGCGGTTTGGGACTCTTAAATGAAGCTGCGCTGCAACAAGCTCGGATCCTGATTGATATTGCACTGGCGTTAATTTTATATCGGCTAGGCACCTCGCTTGACCTACGTTTTATCAGGCAAAACCTTGGGCTATTACTGACATCACTTGCAGAAGCTGTGCTCAGCTTTACAGGGGTATTCACCCTGTTATGGGCGCTGCAATTCCCACCCGTGATTGCTGCGGTGATTGCGGCCATCCTCATATCCTCTTCACCCGCAGTGTTATTACACGTGGCACATGAAGTCGGGGCAAAAGGGCCGGTCACAGAGTCCGCTAAAACCTTGGTTGCGCTGAATAATTTATGGTCTTTTCTCGCATTTGTCTTGGTGATCCCAGCTCTGCTCTTACAAGAACATGTCAGCTTTAGCACTGTGGTACTACAGCCGCTGTATTTGCTTGGCGGCTCAGCATTGTTAGGGCTGGTGATGGGTTATTTACTGCATTTTTTAAGCAGTCGTACCCATCACGCGGAACAATATAAAGTTGCCTTAGTAGTCGGCACCTTAATGCTCACGCTGGGATTAGCCCAGCAACTCAAACTCTCAGCATTATTCGCACCGCTGTTAGTGGGAATTGTGGTGCGCAGTATTGAACGTAAAGTGGTGGTTTCTGCCATTGAGTTTGGCAGCGCCTTCGAGCTGTTCTTTATTGTGTTGTTTGTCTATGCGGGCGCCAATTTGCATTTGGCCGATTTATGGCAATTTGCCCCGGTCATTTTAGTGCTGGTATTGGTGCGCAGTTTGCTGAAAACGTTGATGGTCGCGTTGGCATTACGCTGGCAAGGTGTCCGCTGGCCTGCAGCCACAGCAAGTGGTTTGTTGCTTATTCCGATGGCAGGTTTAGCCATTGGTTTAACCCAAACCAGCGCCAAATTAGTGCCAGAGCAAGCCGGATTAATTAGTGCTATCGTGCTCGGTGCTGTCACACTTTTTGAAACTGTAGGTCCGCCCATCGCTGCTTGGGCGTTTCGCTTAGCTGGCGAAACTGCGGAGCAGAAAAATGCCCACGCTCCCCATCCTAAGCCAGACCAAGATTGGAAAATTGCCGGTTCTGTTGACGTCGATTTGAGCGCTATTCACCAAGCCTCACCTGATACTGCCGCACCCACTGCGCAAGAAACACCAATAAAACGCAGCCGTTGGCGGTTCTGGCAATAAATTTTATCGGCCATGCGCTGCCAACATGATTTTATTGCCCGCCCACGGCCAAACTGTAAAAAAATAACGGAGAACCTGCAGCAAAGTTCACTTGAGTTGTTCGCTTATTTAATCGACAATCGGCCTTATCTCATGCTGCGAGCAGCAAATAAATAATGGTCTTCGGTACAGAGCAAACGCGCAACAACAACTTGCCTGTACCGGTAGATTAAAGCGAGCAATCTCAAAGTAGTTCACCGAACTCGGAGTACTTTTTTGCTAAAGTTATGCGTTGTTTTTCTTTGCCAGACCAGTAAAAAACTAGCGACTTTATTGACACTGGTGCTGTTGAGTTTGTCTTGGCAAGTGCAAGCGAAAACCGAACTGCCATTGGCCCCAATACAAGCGTTGTTGACGGAAAAGCGCTTGGTGGTGGGTTTCGCGGTGGCCGAACTTGGCACAAATGCTCGCTGGCAATTAAATCCGCAACAGCAATTTCCGTTGATGTCAGTGTTCAAGTTTCCGCAGGCGCTCTTAGTGCTAAAGCATGTAGATGAAGGAAAATTAAAACTTGATCAGCAAGTCTCTATCCACCGTAGTAAGTTGATGTTAGAAACTTGGAGTCCAATGCTCAAGGACCACTTGGCACAGCAGTTTTCTTTAAGTATTCGCGAGTTGCTACATTATTCGGTTGCCCTAAGTGACAACAATGCCTGTGATATTTTGTTTGATTTAATTGGTGGCCCTGCAGCACTGCAGCAATATTTAGTCGAATTGGGCATTTCCGATGTGCAAATTCGGATCAACGAATTTGGCCTCAATGCGAAATTTAGTGCCCAGTATGAAAACTGGATTAAGCCTGCGGCAGCACTTGAGCTGCTGGAAAAATTTTATGCCGCCGAATTATTGTCATCCCACAGCCAACAATTGTTGTGGGAATTCATGTTAGAAACACCAACCGGGCAAAAACGGTTAAAAGCAGGGATCGGTAACAACGCGCTACTCGCCCATAAAACCGGTACATCAAGCCAAGATGCCGATGGTTTACTGGCGGGCATCAACGATATCGGCATTGTGCAATTACCTGACGGTCGCGCATACGCCATTGCGGTGTTTGTCAAAGACAGTTACGAAAGTTTTGATGATACTGAAAGACTGATTGCGGAGATAAGTCACAAGGTTTATCAGGCGTTTCAATAGCCTAAATGATCTATCGGGTGCGGCTCTTCATAATGCACCTTTCCTTGAACAAGTGCTCAACGCTAGACTGTAATCTTGAGCTTACGGGAGTGCTGAAATTTATGAATCGCAAGTTCCAATTATGGCATGAACAGCATGTTATCCTCGCAGTAGTCAATGGTAGCTGGGATCGCAGAACCGCGGAAGAATATGCCTTGGAGTTTAAAAAACTAGCGACTTTGCTGCTGGATTCACCATGGGCACATATAGTTTATCTTGATCAATGGGAATTAGGCGTCCCTGAAATAGAGCCTATCATCAAAGAACTAGTGCAATGGTGTATTACGCACAATCTTCGTTTTGCCGCACAAGTTTACTGCCCGCATATGGTCAAAAAATACCAGCTTGAGCGAATGATAGTGGAACGTTCAGAGAACTTTGAACGACGAGTTTATCCAACGCAATACGACGCGTTTCAATGGCTAGCATCAGAAGGTTTTCACATGGAGACCCAGGATTTACAGCAAAAGGCCTCGTAAACACCAGGTCTACCGAACACAGATGCATTGCTTTAATTTATCCACTTCATGCTGAAAAATCAGCACACTGCCCTATAGCTATTGGCCTCATATCTAAAAAAGTCTGACATCTTAAATACGCCTTATACCCAGTTTTAATCGGCAAATTGAATATTCCCCCAACTTTTAGTCGGTAGTATGCCTAAGCAACCACGACATCACTGCAGCCACCCACATATTCCGATCCAAAGTGATCCAAAGTCGGATCCAAAGTCGGACATCCACTTAGATCCAAAGTCGGACATCCACTTATTTACCGTGTAATCACAACACAGCTTGACTTTAACATTTTTGCAACCACACTAAAAACTTATGGATAAATTGTCAGGATGACATCATGCCTAAACCGCGTTGCA
>JAYSCP010000025.1:0-53707 GCA_041914845.1 Alteromonadaceae bacterium | reverse complement strand
CAACATCAGTTTGGCGCATTGACGCCGGATCGGGAGCGTCCATCTCATCATCCACTTTTTAAATTGTGGATGGCCTAGTTTATTTCCTATAGAGAAAAGTCAAAATGCCAGCCCTTATAAATAAAAAAATAACTTATACATATTAGGAGTTCCAACACCAATGGAAAAACCAATTTAATTACACTTCGCCTCGCAAAAAATGGGTGCTTTCGAACTATAATTTCAATTTCTTGAAATGTTAACTCTGTTGCCTTTATAAAATACATCGGCAAAAACGACAATACTATACCTATCATAGCCGCTATAGTTACCCTTCCCTTGTAAGTATCAAACAACACTATACGCCCGAAGTCGCTTCCTAGCGCGTCAAAAATTAACGTAGAAATTGCAATTGAAGGAGATGCAAAAAAGACTAAATTTGCCCCCATGTAAGCGTCAAATTTACTCCCATAATCTTTCAAACTTTTATCATAGCTTGACTCATAATAAACATATAAAAAGTACAAATAAAAAAATTTAATCAACCTGCCCCCTAACAAAAATCGAACTATAAATCACAGATAAGTTTAACTTAATCTATTTTAAGCAAAACCACTATGCACTCATTAAAAAGACACCAAGACTTTATTACTGTTATTAAAGTTACTTATGCCTCACTCCTTGGGAATCATATTTATAAGAAGGAATACTTAATCTTGGACACCCTTACCATGTCTTAACTTTAACATTTCGGCAACCACAGTTAAAGCTCAAGGAAAATTTGTACCTAATTAGGGCCATCCAATTATTAAATTGTGGCTGGCCTCCTTTTTTTGTAAAATCTGTTGGTGTAGATGTTCCTGCCATTGGGGAAACATGGGCTGCGTGGAATAAACAAGAATTTAAGTCAGCTACGTTTCATATTGTTGGGGATGTAGTCAACAAATAAACTTAAGGAATTGCTATTATGTCAATTAGTTTGATATTGTCTGTCGGTTTGTTTAATTTTGAAGCTTACACCGTCGATATAGATACTAAAAATTACTTCCCAATGTTTCGCGATGTTGCCATCTTGGGTGACACCGTAGTTATGCAAGGCGAACTTTTTGCACCAGATTATGATAAATTTTTAAAAAATAAATCTGTACATGCGAGTTGCAAATTAGATAAAGAAAAAAAGCATGCGATATGTAATACAACGATTCTAAACAAACCCTATCACACCAAACCAGCGGGGCTGTGTTCATTTGTTGAAAAGCTGCCGGTGATCGCAGCCGATAGAAAAAATAGACTGCCGCTGCATGACGATGGTGGTTTTCCTTCATATGAATTACTTGATTCGGTAAATATTTTTTATCGAAATGGCGAGATGTGTCACCATGATGGGAAGCGTCATTACTATATTAAAAGAGTCGATGAAATAATCATTGATGTTTGTACGCTAGGCATAACAGAACAAGGAGCAACAGTTCAAGGCCAAAAAGAGCAATGTACAAATTTTGCGAAAGATAGGTTTTTTAGGTTTGATTACAATTCAAATATTCTAACAGATGATTTTATGCCAGTTATGTTTTACATGGCGGAGTTGGTAGATCAGTCTGTTTCTTACAAATTAGTCATTCCCGTGAAAAAGTGATTTTTATAGAGTGGTTAACATATTCAATATGCGGTGTCAGCCGAACATGGGTTTATATAACCAGACAGCCGGCCAGCGAAATGAGTGTCGACAACGGCGACAACTGACTGGTCCCGATAACCCACTCTTTGGGCTTGAATTTAACATTTCTGCAACCGCAGTTAAAGTTCGAGGAAAATCTGTTAGCTCTATCCTAACCTCGACCCTCCACATTCTAAATTGCGGCGGCCCTAGTTAGTTGGCCTAATTAGATATTCAATGTATTCGTTGGTTCTCCCGACAGACCAAGTTGTGGTGATGCTAAAACTTCGGGTATCTTCACAATAAATACGACTGTTGCAAGCGGCACTATCAAACGTCGTTGAGTCAACGCCCATAGCAATCGATGACACCATCGCAGCTTGATTGATCATAAATTGTGCGCAGCAGTATCAATAAAGCAGACCCTAAGCCGCAGGGATAGCGGCTTAGGAGCCTACATGGAGGTATTTACGGCGTGTCTGCGTGTTGATACTACTGCGTGCGACCTGCTAGATCCACCGAGGCTACTTTATTTAGTGGCGCAGCTTAATTTACTACCGAAGCGTGATTGAATGCCGCAGCGTTCTAGCATGCTGCGGCTTATTTGCCTAAGAAGAAGGACTAGAATACAAAGGCTTACTGAAGCCAAACGCGATTACTTGCTCGCCGGAAACATCGCGGCCATATTGGCTAAGGTGTCACCCGTCACGCGGTTGATGCGCCAATCGTGCAGCATCACAGCACCCAGCGAATGATAAAAATCAATCGCTGGCTGATTCCAATCAAGTACTGACCATTCCAAGCGTCCGCATTCGCGCTCTGTCGCAAGCTTGGCTAAATAGGTAATTAACGCCTTGCCGATGCCTTTACCGCGAAGTGCTGGGTCGACGAACAAATCTTCCAAATACATGCCAGGACGCGCTAAAAAGGTTGAGTAGTTATGAAAAAACAGCGCAAAACCAGCCGGTTGTTGCTCATATTCAGCGATGACTACTTCCGCAAAAGCTTTGTCGGAAAAAAGCGTGTCTTTCAGTTTCTGCTCGGTAGCAACCACTTGGTCAGACAGCTTTTCATACTCAGCCAGCGCTTGAATAAACGCCAGAATTTGTGGCACATCGTTGACGGTGGCCATGCGTAACGTCAGGCCGGCAATTGCAGTATTAATCATAAAATTCCTAAAACAACTGTGGATGAGACTTAAGCCCGTTCAACAATACCAGCAGAGCTTGCACTGTTGTTGGCAAGTTCCACGGCCTTTAAGCGCGCAGCAAGTTCAACTGCAGCCAAATAACGCGGGCTTTGCGCCAATTGCTGCTCAGTAATGTTGGTGCGATGTTTAAGTTTGCCGAGGCGCTCGCTGCTATGTTGCCAGTACTGTTGTGGCAGTGTGTCCAACACTTCAATAGCGCCAGCGCGGTCGTTACAAACCAAAATCATGTCACAACCCGCCGATAATGCAGCTTCAGCGCGTTGCTGATAACTGCCCGCTTGATGCGCGCCTTTCATGCCTAAATCGTCAGAGAATATGACGCCATCAAACACCATCTCTTTGCGCAGCACCTGTTGTAACCAGTATTTAGAAAATCCTGCGGCTTTATCGCAAAACTCTGGGTACACCACATGCGCAGGCATTACGGCATCAAGGGCGGCTAATTTTTGTAAGTCACGGAACACTTTTAAATCAAGCTGTTCAATCTCATCACGGCTGCGTCTATCGACTGGTAACTCTAAATGCGAATCTTCTTTCACGCTGCCGTGACCTGGGAAATGTTTACCGGTCGTTTTCATACCAGCATCATGCATGCCTTTGGCAAAGGCTTGCACTAAAGTCACCACTTTTGCCGGCTCTGAATGAAATGCGCGGTTACGAATCACATCACATACGCCCCAAATATCAGCAACTGGCGCAAACGAAATATCAATATCTTGTGCCAATACTTCAACTGCCATTAACCAAGCGATTTCAGTGGCATAACTAGATGCAAGCGCTAAATCTTGGTTGGCACCGGGCCAAATTTGGCCCATCGCTGGCAACAAAGTAAATTCCGAACGAAAGCGTTGCACGCGACCACCTTCGTGATCGACGGCCAACAATAATGGTGATTTTGAAGCGAGCCGAGTTTGGCGAACTAATTCTTTTAACTGAGCTTTATCATGATAATTGCGGCTAAAATAAATCACGCCACCCACCGCAGGGTGCGCCAATAATTCTTTTTCTTCTTGGCTAATTTCTGGACCAACAAGGTCCAACATCACAGAACCGATCATGAGTTAAATATTCTCTTGGGCTAATCTAAGTTAAAAAGCTGCTAATAAGTTGGCTAGCTTACCGCAAGCGCACTGACAAAAGAATAAAAAAAGCCAGCGACTGCTGGCTTTTTTCGGGCATTTTATCGGAACTGTAAAACAATTCCCGGCAAAACAATCAAAGCGGTTTCGACTTAGCCTTTTAACGCCATCGATTCTAACTCGCCTGGCTTATAGCTATCGACGCTAATAGCACTGAAACGCAATTCATTCATCCGAGTTAATTGCGCAACTTCGTCCGCAGTTAACACACCAACTTCCGCCGCTTTGGCGATAGTGGCTTGTAATGGCAGTTTGCGAGGTACTTTACCTTCTTTTTGCGCTTGATAGATTTTCTTCATTGTTGGTTGCGCGTCATGCACAGCGTTAAATGCCAGTTCCATCAGGCCTGTTGGATCTTGCTCGCCTTCACCGATATAGCACAAGTGTGTTAAACGGTCGCGGATCACGCTCGGTTTTAACAAGGCATCAGAGATTTGCATTGAAATGTCATCTGATGGCATTGGGAAGTTCAAGCCAAATGGGAACAACATGCCTTTTAACAACGAACCGACAGCACCATTTGGGAAGTTACTGAAGAAGCCTGAGAAAGCGCGGCTAATTTCATGTAAGTTCCGTTGCACTGAATAATGCACGAATGGCAAATCAGCAACTTGACGACCGTTGTCTTCATAGAATTTCAATACTGCTGAAGCGATATACAAGTGGCTCAGCACATCGCCTAAACGCGCCGACAACATTTCTTTGCGTTTTAAGTCACCACCTAACATCAGCATCGAAATATCCGCTGACATTGCTAAAGCGTTACTCATCCGAGTCAATTGTTTGTAGTACTTGGCTGTCTCGCCGCCTACTGGTGAGCTATTAAACTTACCAGCCGTCAGACCTTGGAATAAACCACCAAAGGCATTCCCCAACGCAAAACCAACGTGTTTGATTAATAAACCGTCGAACTGTTTTAAACCTTCTTCCGCATCTGGGTTCGCTGCGGCTTCCAGCTCTTTTAATACGTACGGGTGACAACGGGTTGCACCTTGACCGAAAATCATCAAGTTACGCGTCAGAATGTTCGCACCTTCAACCGTAATTGAGATTGGTACACCCATGTAACCGTGTGCTAAGTAGTTTTTCGGACCACATTGAATGGCACGACCGGCATGCACATCAAATGAGTCGTTTAACAAAGTACGCGACATTTCGGTCATGTGATATTTAGCAATTGCGGTCACAACGCTTGGACTTAACTTCAGGTCGATAGCGCCTGCGGTCATGACGCGCATCGCTTCTAAGCTGTAAGTTAAGCCGCCGATACGGCCTAAAGATTCTTGTACACCTTCAAACTTACCAATCGACATACCGAATTGCTGACGAATATAAGCATAAGCACCGGTCATGCGCGTTGCTAAGTGACCTGTCGCTGTGCCAAGGGCTGGCAGAGAAATACCACGACCTGCAGACAGACATTCAACCAGCATACGCCAGCCGCGGCCCGCGTAAGATGGACCACCGATGATCCATTCCAGTGGAATGAACACGTCTTTGCCATAAGTAGTCCCGTTCATAAACGCCATGTTCATTGGGAAATGACGGTCACCGATTTGCACACCTGGGTGTGAGGTTGGAATAAGCGCACAAGTAATGCCGAGCTCTTCTTTGTCACCCATTAACTTGTCTGGATCTGACAGTTTGAATGCTAGGCCAAGTACAGTCGCAACTGGTGCTAAAGTGATGTAACGTTTGTCCCAGTTCAGGCGAATACCAACCACTTCTTGGCCTTCGAACTCACCTTTACAAACCACACCAGTATCTGGAATACCGCCAGCATCAGAACCCGCTTCTGGACCAGTTAAAGCAAAACATGGAACTTCAGTGCCTTTAGCAAGACCTGGTAACCAGCGGTCTTTTTGCTCTTGGGTACCGTAATGCATTAATAACTCGCCTGGGCCTAATGAGTTAGGCACCATAACAGTTACCGCGCAGGTTAAGCTGCGAGTCGCGATGCGAGAAACAATCGTCGAGTTAGCAATTGCCGAGAATTCACGGCCACCGTAGCTCTTTGGAATGATCATCGCGAAGAAGCCATTGGCTTTCACGTAATCCCAAACTTCTTTTGGCAGATCACGTTGTTCTTGGACGATTTTGTAGTCATCAAGCATTTTTAACAACGTTTCAACTTCGTTGTCCATAAACGCTTGTTCGTCAGCAGACAGCTGTGGTTTTGGAATAGCGTGCAGCTTAGACCAATCCGGTTTGCCTTTAAATAACTCACCGTCCCACCACACATCGCCCGCTTCCATCGCTTCCCGTTCAGTATCTGACAGTGGCGGTAGGATTTTCTTAAAAATGCCAAAAATTGGTTTGGTAATTAGGTTGCGACGGATATCCGTCACGCCTAACACCACTGCAAGCACAACAAGCAGTACAAATAAAATAAACATAGGGCGGTTCCTTGGTACTTAGGGTTAATCGGTTCTTGCTAAATCTGATCCAAAAATTTCAAACTATAAAAAAATCAAGCTTTTAAAAGCTTAAAGCGGTGCAGCAATTCCGGCTGCTAGATAAGGGATTAAACGTTTAATCACCCCGTCAATTTCCACAACTTCATTAAAATCGGCAGCCGCAATGTCTTTTAAAGCGACATTGGACGCCATGGTAAAGACGATGGTGCCAAGCGAAAAATGCAGGCGCCAAAAAATCTCGCTTGCCGGCAGTTGCGGACAACTTTGCTGCACTAGCAGCACAAACTTGTCTAAAGTGCGGCCGTAATGATGGTTGAAAAACCAACGTAAATGGCCTTGCACATCGGTATAACCACGACCTAACAACTGCAAAAACATGGTGGTGCCGTTTTGCTGCACTTTATTAAGTTCAAGTAACGGTTCAATAAATACCGCCAGCACTGTCGGCAATTGATTCGGTTGTTGCGATGCCAACAAACGGCTGAACTCACCGTCTAAGCGTGGCATCAACACCGCCAAATACCGCTGCAACACCGACTGGATCAGCTCTTTCTTCGAACCAAAGTGATAATTCACCGAGGCCAAATTCACTTCCGCCATACTGGTAATTTGGCGCAGCGAAGTTGCCGAAAAGCCGGTTTCGGAAAATAACTGCTCAGCGGCATCTAAAATTTTTTGCTGGGTATTTTGCTTACTGGTCATATCAGTCACAAATTTAAACGAGTGTTTGAAATGTACGTTTGAATATTGCTGAAGTCAATACAGCTAGCAAAATTGATCACAAGTTTTCCGACTCGATTTAGCAAGCATAGTTGAAAAAAATTGGTTTGAAACATTCGATTGAAATGACTGTTTGACTAGAAATGACGAAGCGAAATACCAATTGCTGGTTTTATTGCTAGCTCCTCGCGAGGCTTTCGTTTAAAATACGCGCCCATTTTAAGCAAGGTGTTTAACCCGATGTCACAACCTAAAGTTGGTTTCGTCAGCCTCGGCTGCCCAAAGAATTTAGTTGATTCCGAGCGCATCCTGACGCAATTAAAAATTGAAGGCTACAACATTGTGCCAAGTTATGACGATGCAGAATTAGTCATCGTTAATACCTGTGGTTTTATCGACAGTGCGGTGCAAGAGTCGCTCGATACCATTGGCGAAGCTTTAGCTGAGAATGGCAAAGTAATTGTCACCGGTTGTTTAGGTGCTCGCGAAGACGAAATTCGCCAAGTGCATCCGAATGTTTTGGGCATCACTGGTCCACACGCGTATGAAAACGTGTTGGAACAGGTGCATCAGTTTGTACCAAAACCAAAATACGACCCGTTTTTACAGCTTATTCCAGACACTGGCGTCAAATTAACGCCAAAGCATTACGCTTATCTGAAAATCTCTGAAGGCTGTAACCACCGTTGTACCTTCTGTATTATTCCATCAATGCGTGGTGATTTAGTCAGCCGGCCAATTGGTGAAGTGTTAGATGAAGCCGCACGTTTGAAAAACGCGGGAGTGAAAGAGCTTTTAATTATTTCGCAAGACACCAGCGCTTACGGCGTTGATGTGAAACACCGCACTGGTTTTTGGAACGGTCAACCGGTGAAAACCTCTATGCAGTCATTGTGTGAAGCTCTCGCCGATTTAGGCATTTGGGTTCGCCTGCATTATGTTTACCCGTACCCACATGTCGATGACGTGATCCCGCTAATGGCGGCAGGTAAGCTACTGCCATATTTGGACATTCCATTCCAACATGCCAGTCCACGCATCCTGAAATTAATGAAACGTCCAGGTCAAGCCGAGCGCACATTAGAGCGCATCAAAAAATGGCGCGAGATCTGCCCGGAATTGACCATTCGCTCGACCTTCATTGTTGGTTTCCCTGGCGAGACGGAAGACGAATTCCAAGAATTGCTAAACTTCTTAGAAGAAGCACAATTGGACCGCGTTGGCTGCTTTAAATACAGCCCAGTGGACGGTGCAAAAGCCAACGAACTGCCAGATCCAGTACCAGAAGAAGTCAAAGAAGAGCGTTACCACCGCTTTATGGAAACTCAGCAACGCATCAGTGCTGCGCGCCTGCAAGCCAAGATTGGCAAAACCATTCAAGTGCTGATTGATGAAGTTGACGACGAAGGCGCAATCGGTCGCAGTTTCGCTGACGCCCCAGAAATCGACGGCGCAGTGTACTTAAATGGTGAGACTGGCTTAAAAGCGGGTGATGTCGTCACGGCTGTGATTGATGAAGCCGACGAATATGACCTGTGGGCGTCGCTAGTTTAATAGCTATGACATTGATAAAAAAGCCGCTTTAGCGGCTTTTTTATTACAAGAAAACGGCACGACTCGAGGAAGAAAACCAAGCATTTAGCCTAATTCGGCCTCCGCCAAGGACTAAATACCTCATAAGTATCATCAGCCGCCCGATATCCCGGGATTTTATGTGAATGCCAACCAGCACAAACAGTTGCGTACTCGGGCTTACCCATTGCCGCTAAGGCTGGTTCACTCATTGCTTGTTGGTACGCGGTAAGCGCTAACTGCACTAATAGTTTGTTATAGGCTCCGGCTGTCGGGTCTTGTAAAAATGCCTTCGGCTCAAACCAGCGGGCTTCAACAATTTCACGCGCATCAATGGTAATTTGCTGAGACGTTGCCTGCAGCAGTGCGACAAAATACAGGTTGCTGGCATTAAATTGGCCATGATGGTGATGACGGACCGCCAACATTTGCGAAAAATTCGCCCTTACACCGGTTTCCTCGAAAACTTCTCGCACCACTGCATCACTGAAATTCTCAAAAGGTTCGACCATCCCGCCCGGCAATTTCCAAAGGGTTGGCGCTTGTCCGGTTTGGCTAGCTAACGGCTGCTCGCGAATGAGCAATATCTCGCCACGCTCATTAAAGGTAGCGCCACCAATGCCAATCGAATGGGTGGCTGCAAACGGCAAATACGCGTCCGCTTTGAGTTTTTTCACCAGCATCACTTGCCGTGATTGGCAATGATGAAAGGTAAAACCAGCCGCCAGAGCGCTTGGAATCAGTTGCATCAACGCGGCATCGAGCTCAAGCCAGCAAAGCGGGTAACTGAGATTGTCGAGGTGAAGATTGCACCACTGTGAAAATGCCGCAACCTCAATTCCGACAAGCTGCTGTGGCCCCAAATAACAACCCCCTTAGGGGTTTATTTGCAGCCACAACTCGCCAACTTGTACACTGTTATTTGTAAACTGCTGACTCAACGAAACAGCACCTTCTCTTGTTGGAACCAACGCACACAAAACGCAATCATTGCACCAGCAATCACAATAGTCGAAGCGACAACTGCCGCTAGAATTTGATAATCCATGGTGCCTTTCACCAGCTCTTTGATGCAAAGCGCCACATTCATCACAGGGATCATCGCTAATGACCATGACAGTTCAATTCCTGGCAATAACCCAACCATCAATGGCAGGAAAATAATCATGCTCAGCGGGCCCATATAATTTTGCGCTTCTTTGAAGCTTCGCGCATAAATCGACAATGACAGCAAAAGCGCCGCAAAAATGGCAGTTAATGGAATGAGCAGCGCTAAAATCAACGTCAGGTCAACAAAACCAAGCGCTTGCATGGTTTTCGCGACAACATCCACGCCCATCATCGAGCCGATGACATAACCCCAGCCGCCAAAACTGACCACGGTTATCATCGCGGTAATTAAGCCTGTAGTTAACACAGTTAAAAACTTGCCTAACACAATCGCAGTTCTGCTAATTGGGCAAATTAATAAAGTTTCTAAGGTACGACGCTCTTTTTCACCTGCACCAATATCAATCGCCGGATAAGATGCGCCCATCAGACACAGTGGCACTAATAAATACGCGATAAAGCCACCAATTTTCTCGCCAATATTTTCCCGAGACTCCGCTGTATTAAGCTTTTTCACTTTAACAGGCTCCAACACAGCAGGTACTTGCTCCGCAACAACACCAAGTGACGCCAAACGCTGTTGTTGCAGCTTTTTGGTATAGGTCTTAAACAGCTCATTGAAATAACTGCCAATCATATCAAGTGTGGATGATGAGTTATAAATAAGCTGCCATTGGTGTTGTTTAAGCGCTGTAGGCTCTTGCGAAAAGTCGGCCGGAATTATGATAGCAACATCAAATTTATTGTCCCGGATCGCCTGTTTTAGCGCATCAGGATCTTTGAGATCCGAATCAACTTTTTTGAAGTTTTTATGATAAAACAATGCATTAGCAAACTCTGGTGCTAGTTCAGGGTTCACAATGACATAACGATGCTCTTCGGCTTCGGCTTGACGACTGACGTTCGCCATCACCAAACCCATAATGCCAAATAGCAGTGGAAACACGATGATAGGTAAGGCAATAACGAAAATCAGTGTTTTTCGATCACGGGAGAGTTCAAGTAATTCCTTTAAATACACTTGCCACATTACACAGCATCCTTCTTCAACACAGCCATAAAGGCTTGACGTAAATCTTGACCAGTTGCAAGCTCACTAAACTCGGCAAGGCTGCCGTTAAATGCACTGATCCCCTGATTGATGACCACCACCCGATCACACAGTGCTGCGACTTCATCTAAGTGATGTGTAGAGAAAATCACCGGCGTACCCTGCTCTTTCAACGAGCGAATAAAATCCAACACGGTTTGCGTGGTCATAATATCAAGGCCAGTAGTAGGTTCATCCAGCACCACTAATTCAGGCGAATGCACCACAGCTCTGGCGATGGCAGTTTTTTGCTTCATACCGGTCGACATGTTATCGGCCCGACGATTAGCAAATTCGTGCATCGACAGCAGGGTAAATAATTCCTCAACTCGAGCGCTGATGGCCACTTCGCTCATACCATGTAAGCGCGCAAAGTATTCAATGTTTTCTTTTGCGGTTAAACGCCCGTAGAGCCCAGTATCAGCCGATAAAAAACCAATGCGTTTGCGTACTTCCAGTGGGTTATGAATGACATCGTGGCCATCAATTAAAATGCTGCCCGCATCTGGTTTAAGTGCGGTCGATAACATGCGTAAGGTTGTTGTTTTACCGGCGCCATTGGGCCCGAGCAACCCCACCACTTGGCCTTTTGCGCAGTCAAAACTAACGTCACGGACTGAATGGAACAACTCGCCACCATATCGCACGTCATTTTTTTCACTATCGGATAACTTTTTTTGCTTGCCGACCGCAAATGCTTTGGCTAAGTGTTTAATTTCTATCATTTACTTTCCCTGATCTCGCGCTTTGGCCGAAAATAATCGGTATTCAAATAAAACGCTTGCTGGCAATTTTCAGCATACCATCCCGGCACCCCAAGCAAGGGCAACGGTGTCAATTGCTGCTGAAATTCTGCAAGTGAATTGTTAGATATTTGTACACTAAGATATTCATCTATAAAAGCAATTCTTTGTAACAAGGGCCAGCCACAGAAATCCTGGGGTACCAACATTGGCCATAGCTTTGCCGTAAGGCCAAGATAAGGCCGTGTTGCCATTTCATAAATAGCATGACCAAAAATCATCGGTTCAAGCCGCGGGCCTGACGGTAATGCGCCAGATGGCGACTGCAGCCAACTGTCACGCTCGGTAAACATCGCTTGTTGCCATTGATGGTGTTTCAGCTGCTCGATAATTGGCGCAGCGTCAGCGCTGTAACAGAGCAGCACACCACACTCATCAAGCAAAGTTAAGCGATGGCGCACCGGCGAGCGCTGCGCTTTGCCGTGCAAGGCAATTTCTTGTTGATGCCGACGATTTAGCGCCATTTTACTTTTGGGGAATAAACACCAAATCAAAGCACCAAACAAATCGTGCCAATTTTCGCTGCGAGTCGGTACTTTGCCGGTCGCGAAAATAAACTCTTCGTAATAACGACCATCATTAGTTAATTCCTCATTATCAACAAAACTAACCGCTAAGCTCGGCTGATAGTCTCGGACCCATTGGTTTAGCAGGCTCAAGGAAGGAAATTCATGGCATTGCGCTAATGGAAACAAAGCCGCTAATCCGGCAAAAATTGGATTTTGTGCAAAGATTTGCACCTCCCAATTTGTTGGGGCTACAAAACGTTGATTTTCAGCGGTTATCTTCATGCTGTCTCCCATGCTGTAAGGCTCCAATGCGACTTACTTTGCAAAAAGCTTAAAAAACCGCTTGCAATTTTTAAATGAACTGGCACAGTCAAAGAGGTACGTCTAAACGTACATACTGCCAAATGAAGTGATTTTCTTCGTATTAATCTGAATGGAGTTTCTATCATGTGTTCGATATTCGGGGTGCTTGACATCAAGACTGATGTTAAAGCCTTGCGCCAACAGGCGCTACAGTTATCTAAGTTATTACGCCACCGTGGACCCGATTGGTCTGGTATTTGGAATGATGACAATGCAATTCTGGTGCATGAGCGCCTGGCAATCGTAGATACTGAAAATGGCGCCCAGCCTCTGATTAATCCGAATCGAAATCACATTCTGGCAGTGAATGGTGAGATTTATAATCACAAGAATTTAGAAAAAAATCTAACGGTCGACTATCAATTCCAAACCAAGTCGGACTGTGAAGTTATTTTGCCGCTCTACTTTGAGCACGGCGCGGACTTTATTGATCAGTTACAAGGCATGTTTGCGTTTATCCTGTATGACGCAGAACAACAACGCTATTTAATTGCACGTGACCATATCGGCATTATCCCCCTATATTATGGCTACGACGAGCATGGCCAACTTTATGTCGCTTCTGAATTAAAAGCGTTAGCGCCAGTGTGTAAACAAATGCAGGAATTCCCGCCGGGCCACTACTTTGATAGCAAAGTGGGCAAACTGGTGAAGTACTACCAACGCGACTGGCAAAGTTTTGCTGCGGTCAAAGATAACGCAGCAGATCTTGGCGAGTTGCGCGCAGCGCTTGAACAAAGCGTAAAAAGCCATCTGATGTCAGACGTGCCTTATGGCGTACTGTTATCAGGCGGTTTAGATTCAAGCTTGATCTCGGCAATTACCCAGCAATTTGCGCGCAATCGCGTGGAAGATGATGGTAAATCAGAAGCTTGGTGGCCACGCCTGCATTCATTTGCTGTAGGTCTTGCCGGCTCGCCGGATTTAAATGCTGCTCGCAAAGTGGCCGATGCCATTGGCACAGTGCACCACGAAGTGTTATTCACGGTGCAAGAAGGGATCGACGCGCTACGCGATGTTGTCTACTTCTTAGAAACCTATGATGTCACCACCATTCGCGCATCAACGCCAATGTATTTAATGGCACGTAAAATCAAAGCCATGGGCATCAAAATGGTGCTTTCTGGTGAAGGTTCTGACGAATTGTTTGGTGGCTATTTATATTTCCATAAAGCACCAAACGCGCAAGAGTTCCATGAAGAGACCTTACGTAAACTTGACCGTCTGCACATGTTTGACTGCAACCGCGCCAATAAAGCGATGTCGGCATGGGGTATCGAAGCACGTGTGCCATTCTTAGACAAACATTTTATGGATGTGGCCATGCGCTTAAACCCACAAGCCAAAATGTGTGGCGGCGGCAAAATGGAAAAACATATTCTGCGGGAAGCCTTTACCGGCTTGTTGCCAGACGAAATTTTGTGGCGGCAAAAAGAACAGTTCTCTGATGGTGTCGGCTATAGCTGGATCGATAGCTTAAAAGCATTTGCTGAAAAAGAAGTGACGGACCAACAAATGGCAACCGCGTCGTTCAGATTCCCTGTCAATACGCCGGACACCAAAGAAGGTTATTTATACCGGACGATTTTCGAAGAACATTTCCCGCACCCAGGCGCAATCGCTTGTGTGCCTGGCGGCAAATCAGTGGCATGTTCGACTCCTGAAGCCTTGGCTTGGGATGCAAAAATGGCACAAATGACCGACCCTTCAGGCCGAGCGGTTCGTGATGTGCACGAAAAAGGTTATTGAGTGCAAGTCTGGTAAATGAAATGAGGAGCAAGTTTCACTTGCTCCTTTTTTTTGCCCGAACTACCGCATCAGCACTGAGATTTGTCCCGCCCAGTATAATATCCCAAGAATTTCTGTTAAATTAGCCGCTGTTTTACCAGTATTTTTGGTTTTCGTCGCGATTACGGTTTGCAAAGAGAGAATAATGAAACTGACTGCATCTTTGTCATGGCTATGCATCGGATTGCTTTTTACGCCCCTTACGTTTGCTGAACAAGCACTTTCAGGCCAATGGGTTCGCGATGAACAGGGCCAAACTATGCTCGATCCACAACCATCGGGTTTAACTTGGTGGCACGACGAGTTATTAATGCTTGGCGATCAAAGCGCAGAGCCGAGTATGCGGATGAAATTGTTCCGCTTAGATCCAAATACTTCTGCGTATAAAACCGCGCCAGTCAACATTGAGGTCTCTGCCGAAGTTAGAGCGGGCTGTTTTGGCGATTACTTAATTAATTCACCTGATTTAGAAGCGCTTACTTGGGACAGGCTCGACGATACGACACTTATTACTGTTACCGAAGATGCAAGCAGAGCGCAGTTAAGTCCAAGTTGCAGCAAACGATTTTCTCAGACTAATTCCACAACCTATCCAACACTTTTATTGAAGATCACCACTGACAAAGCGCTATCCAAAGCAGTCATTACTGCTGTGCGCCCAGTACAATTTCCGCAAGAAGCGCAAGTAGGCAATCTACCAAACGATGGTATTGAAGGCTTAGCTATTGATGATCATCAAAACTTGTATCTGGCGCTAGAGAAAAATATGGCGGCAAATCCTGCCATCTTTAAAACCCGATTAACACCCGATTTTTGGGCAAAAGACAACTTCGTTAAAGTCATTGATGCTAACTTAACGTTGCCACCGATTGATAAAAATGGCCATCCAATTAATGATTTGGAATTTATGCCAAGCCCAATTCCTGGTCACCCAGGGTATCTATTGGCGGTTGCTCGTAACGATGACCAGTTGTGGATTTTTGATTTAACCAATCGCGTCCCTCCTTATGTTGAGCAGTTAAGCTTTTATGTGCCAACGGACAACTCAGGGCTATGCCCTGCCTTCGAACGCATGGTACAAACTGCGCTGGAAGGCATCACCATCCGCAGCGGTAAAATCTATCTGATTAACGACCCTTGGAAACAGCACTATCAAGATAATATTCAATGCGATGTAAACGCGGCTAATTTCCGCCGCAATTCACCATTGCTATTTACTATGAATATTGACCCTCGCTGGTTTGACTTGGCGCGGCCAAAGAAAACCAATGCGTTGCCGGGTATTAGTGCGATGCTGCAAGTTGAACCAAACAAATATTTGGTGGTGCAGGACAAAAAAATCTCTAAAGCCGGTGACCGTTTAGGTCTGTTGCATATTAATGAAAACTCAGCACCAGTTTATCACCCCGTCTACACAGCAAATTGGCCAGACAATCAAGCCGCTAATGACTTAGAAGCAGCTTGCGCTATTTCTGGACGTCCAAATGAGTATCTGCTGGCAGAAAGTGGCACTTGGCACGGTGAATTTGGTCGGCTTATTCACATTCGGCTGATGGCGAATTACGCCACAGTGCTTGCTCACTACCCGATGCCAGTTGAAAACGATAATACCGAACAACAAGTGGGTGATAATTTCGAAGGTCTGGTTTGCGTGAATAGCGCACCAAATCGCTATTTATTGGTGCTTGCCGAGCGTGGTGGTGATGGCAAAGTCGGGACACTGCAAACTGGTGAACTTGATTTAGCAGCTGCAGAGGTTCGTTGGCACGCTGACAAAACCCCAGTAAACGCGCCAAAAATGCGTTTAGCGCCAGCAAATCAACGTGATATCGCTGATTTATATCTGCAAGACCAAACCTTGTGGGCTGTCGCAGTGCAAGAATCTGGGGAATTCGGTCCTTTCGCGTCGGTTATTTATCCAGTTGCAACCTTGGATCTAACAAAGCCATTACCATTGCAAATTCTGGCTGCACCACTCGCCCATTGGATTTTAGATGGCGAAAAAGTAGAAGCATTAGCAAGCCCACCGCCGCTAGCACCTGCGGCCGCAATAGCGGTAGGCACTGAAAACGAATTGCTTAACGGTGCTTGGCACTTACTGGCAAGCCCATTACAGCAAACAACGGCGCAACCAACTGCTGACACTAGTGACACAACGACTCGCACTGTGCCAAACAACTTGCCCACGAGTAAGCCGGAAGCTGTTAAGTCGGCTGATGTAAATCAGCCTGCAGCGCCAGTGAAAACTAGCGGATCGGCCGAAAATGCATCTAAGGCAAATGCGGAACCTCAGCCTGTCGCCAAACCGATTGAATGATCTTTAATAACTAGCGAGAAACCAATCTATGAGCGATGCTAAAGCACAACCTCAGCCGAAAAACCCGCTGCATGGCTTAACTTTGCAAGTGATTTTGGAAGCGTTACTTGCACATTACGGTAACTTTACCGAGCTTGCGAAAGTTGTGCCTTACCGTTGTTTTGTTAATGATCCTAGCATTAAATCAAGCCTTAAATTTCTTCGCCAAACGCCATGGGCTCGCGCTGAAATTGAGCAGCTTTATGTGAAAAATATCAAGCAGAAAGCCTAATCTGCCCACACAATTAAACCGTAGCCAGAAATCAGTTATAAGCAATAATTTGCAGCGCGGCCTTTGCTAGTATTGTCAAGGCGCTGTTCTGCATCGATACAGCCATACCATCAGGAACATATAATGAACATGATTAAAACTCGTGCGGCCGTTGCTTGGGGCCCAGGTCAACCGTTATCTATTGAAGAAATCGATTTGATGCCGCCACAAAAAGGCGAAGTATTAGTGCGTTTAGTGGCAACAGGTGTTTGCCATACCGACGCCTACACCTTATCTGGTGCCGATGCTGAAGGTAAATTCCCTTGTGTCCTTGGTCATGAAGGTGCCGGTATTGTTGAAGCCGTGGGCGAAGGCGTCACCAGCGTTGCTGTTGGCGATCATGTAATTCCACTCTACACCCCAGAATGTGGCAAATGTAAATTCTGTTTAAGCGGCAAAACTAACCTTTGCCAAGCTATTCGCTCAACCCAAGGCCAAGGTTTAATGCCGGACGGCACGACCCGCTTCTCCAAAGATGGTCAGCCAATTTATCACTATATGGGCACGTCAACATTTAGCGAATACACGGTACTGCCGGAGATTTCCTTAGCCAAAATCAATAAAGCCGCGCCGCTTGAAAAAGTGTGTTTGTTAGGTTGTGGCGTTACCACCGGCATGGGCGCGGTCATGAACACCGCCAAAGTCAAAGCTGGTGATACAGTTGCGGTATTTGGTTTAGGTGGCATTGGGCTATCTGCCGTTATTGGTGCGGTTATGGCTGGCGCAAGTCGCATTATTGCTATTGATATCAATGAAGATAAATTCGATATCGCGCTTAAACTTGGCGCCACTGATGTTATTAACCCACAAAAATTCGACAAGCCTATCCAAGACGTCATTGTAGAAATGACCGATGGCGGTGTGGATTTCTCGTTTGAATGTATTGGCAACGTCAATGTCATGCGCTCGGCACTTGAGTGCTGTCACAAAGGTTGGGGTGAATCGGTCATTATCGGTGTTGCACCAAGTGGTGCCGAAATTTCCACTCGACCATTCCAATTGGTCACTGGCCGCGTTTGGCGTGGCACAGCCTTTGGTGGCGTGAAAGGCCGCAGCGAGCTACCGGAATACGTAGAGCGTTATTTAAAAGGTGAGTTTGAACTTGATACCTTTATCACGCATACCATGGCACTTGAACAAATCAACGACGCTTTTGATTTAATGCATCATGGCAAATCTATCCGCACCGTGATCCACTTCTAATCGACAGGGCTTGGTTTTTTAATTAATAAGCGTGAAAACTCTCACTTTTTGTCGCGCTTTTATCAAATGGACCAAGCCCAGTTTTTGGAGACTTTATGTCACTGACTCGTCTTTCCTCGCAAGCTTGTTTTGGCGGCTGGCAACAACGCTTTAGCCACCACTCGAGTACCTTAAATTGTGAGATGCAATTTTCGGTGTTCCTCCCCGCTCAAGCGAATAGCACAAAAGTGCCGGCGCTATTTTGGTTATCAGGGTTAACCTGTACCGATGAGAATTTTTCCACCAAAGCTGGCGCACAGCGTTATGCTGCTGAACTTGGCTTAGCGCTGATTATTCCTGATACCAGCCCTCGAGGCGCTGACGTTGCTGTCGCGGCTGATGGCGCATGGGACTTGGGGTTAGGTGCAGGTTTTTATGTGAATGCCACTGAACAACCATGGGCAAAACACTACCAAATGGCGAGTTACATTAGCCAAGAGTTGGTAGAAATTGTCGCAGAACATTTTCCCGTGTCGAACAAACGCGGAATATCTGGCCATTCCATGGGCGGCCACGGTGCTCTAACGCTGGCATTAGCTAATCCAGATTTGTTTCACTCGGTTTCAGCATTTTCACCCATTTGCGCACCAAGCCAGTGCCCATGGGGTGATAAAGCGTTCCGCCATTATTTAGGTGACGACCAAAGCTCTTGGCAACAATATGATGCGTCAGTGCTCTTAGCTAAAACCAAAGCGCCTTGGCCACTCTTAGTTGATATTGGTGATGCTGATCCGTTTTTGGCTAATCAATTAAAACCAGAGTTATTGCAAGATGCAGCCAAACAGCATGACAGTGCGCTGACACTTCGCCTGCAACCCGGTTATGACCATAGCTACTACTTTATTGCATCCTTTATCGGTGAACACTTGGCATTTCATGCCAAGCAATTAGCGGAGTAGTTTTATCTATGAAGCCAAGCCTTGCTGACTTGGCTTTGTATTCAATGTGAGTAAGCAAAACTAAATAAGTGAGATAAGAGCAACGTTAGCTTCGATGCAAGGTTACTTCGTGACTGGCGCGATGACCCGTTTAGCTTTGGGCAGGCTTAATTGCACAAGGCGCCAACTGTTTTCAATCTGACGTTGTAGCTCGCCAATAGGCACTGAGTTATCCAGCACAATGGTATTCCAATGCTGCTTATTCATATGATAACCAGGGGTGATTGCACTAAACATCTGCCGTAACATCAGCGCTTCGGTTGGATCTGCCTTTAGATTTACCCGCGCAACACCATCTTCTTCAGCCAAAATTGCAAAAATTTTGCCGCCGGTTTTATAAACGTAAGTATCTGGGCCAAAGGGAAAATCTTCACAACTTGCCAGCTGCGCTAAACAATAGTGCCGACACTCTGCAAATCCAAACATCGCAACCTCATTTCTTAAAAGCCGAATGCAAAATCACCATCTAATGAGGCGACTATATTGTCCAAAAAACAGTACTTTCAAAGCATATATCTTTAATTAGCCAAAAAAGCAAAGCACTTTGCTTTGCAAAGTGCTCCTTTGAGCGTGAATCAAACTTTAAATTGTCCAACTGTCGCGCCAAGATCGGTCGCAAGCCCGAGCAGATTGCGAGTACTGGCCGCAACCTCACTGATCGCTGTGCTGTTTTCCTCTGCTGCAGCACTTAAACAAGAAATACTCTGAGCTAAAGTCGCACTCACCGAGGTTTGTTCTTCAGCAGCAGTTGCCGTTTGTACCATCAATGATTTGAGCTCATTTAAACGATCGTCAATGGTCTGCACTTGACTTAACATTTGCTGCGCTTCTTGTTGTGTCGTCACAGCAAGCGCTTCGCAGTTCTCACTACTGCCCGACAAGGATGCCGAGACTTGTAAAATCCCCTGAATCACTTTGGCGATATCAGAGGTGGCTAATTGTACTTTACCAGCCAATTGCCTAACTTCATCTGCAACCACCGCAAAACCACGACCTTGCTCACCTGCCCTTGCCGCCTCAATCGCTGCGTTTAAAGCCAATAAATTTGTTTGCTCGGCAATCGCAGTAATCACCGCCACCACTTGCGCAATTTGTTGGCTATCTTGGTCAAGTCGCACCACGCCAGTACGGATTTGGCTAAATGCTGCTAGTGTTTGGGTTAAGTTATCACCCACTAGATCAATTGTCTGATGAAGCTCTGTCGCGGCTAGTTTACAGTGTGCAACTTCGTCAGAAGCTTTCACTGTGTTACTGCCAATTTCGGCCGCGGCATAACTCATTTCTTCAACCGCTGTTGCCAGCATTTCAGTTTCGCGGGCTTGTAATTGCAAACTACCATCAGCTTGCAGCATAGCAGCAGAGTTTTGTGCTGCAGCCATTTCTAAAGCATGGCCGACACCGACTAATTTACTAATCAACAAGCGCAACTGGGCTTGCATCTTGTTGAGCCACCCCATCAAACTACTTTGTTGTTTCGCTTGGAGGCTAAGGGTCAAATCGCCCTGCGCAATCACACTAGTTAAATGCACCATTTCAGCAGGCTCGCCGCCAAGCGGATTAATGACAAAACCAGTCACCGCCCTAGATACCAATAGCGCAACCACTAAAGCAACGACAATAATTGCCACACCAGTGAATAACATTTGTTGGGCAGGCGCAGCAACTTCAGCGACATCGACCTAAGCTAACACTGCCCATTGCAAGCCGAAAGCATTTACTGGCGCATAGGCCGACACTACTGGGTTTTGGTTGTAATCATCAATATATTTGAGCCCAGATCCACCTTTGAGCGCGGCAAGACTTGCTTCAGTTTCCACACCATTGTTGCCAATGGTGCCAGCAAAAGACGCTTTAACATTGCGATGACTACTATCTAAAAACGAATCCGAGCGCATCCGGCCATCAGGGCCCACTAAATAACTTTCCCCGGTTTGTCCCATGCCTTCACGAACTTGCATTACCGCATTAATCTTTTCTATCGATAATTGCACAGCGACCACATAAAGCTGGCCATCGATTTGCAAGTCAGTCGCCATAAACGCGGCAGGCTCATCGTTCGATGGCGCGTAAGGTGCAAAATCCTCCAGCAAAATTTGTCCTGACTGACGACGTGACTTCTGAAAAAGCTTGGCGAGTCCAGACGTTGCATAGGGGCCATGAATAAGGTTGGTTTGATAATCGGCTTCGCGGGCTGCGGTGTAAATCACCTGCCCTTGTGGATCAATCACAAAAATATCATAAAAACCCAGATTCTTATTTAAAGCGGTAAGCACTTCATGACTGCTTTCTGGTTGTTTTGGATCTAATTGTGCAGCAACTACAGATCTGACCGCTTGCAGGCCATCGGCGAAATCATCAAACATTGCACTGATTTGGCGCTGTTTTATTTCTCGCACGGCCGTCAATTTAGCTTCCGCTTGCGCAAAAAGCTCGTTACGAGCAATAACAGTGACAAGGATGGTCGCGATAAACAGTGGTAGAAGGGTCGTCAATAAGCTGATAAGTTTGATTTTGGTGGTAAATCTCATAACAGAAAATCCTTATCTGTGGCTGTACTTATGGCATTGATTTCGTTCGCTACAAAATGCTGCGTGCTGAATTTGGCAACAAATGTTGATCCTAAAGATATATGCAGTTGTTAAATTTGCAATGACAAGGTGAAAACAGAGTTATATCTCCCTGATTTTGCACCTTAAATGGGCGTTTCTAATTTAGGATTTTGCACCAAAATATGGCATTTGTTTGTTCAATGTACGTCAAGCAATTGCTAGAGATGCGCTTACTTTCATCGATGTTGTGTCTCGCGCAGTGATTAAAAATGCCACTCGAGTTGACCGGCATTTTTACCTCAGAAAATTGACTGCTCTGTTAAATCGGTCAATCGCGCCAAAGCGTAGGTGCCAAGCGCTGAGTTATGGCTGGCATCTAAGCCCGGCGACCACACCGCCACCGCCGCTTCTCCTGGAATAACCGCGACAATACCACCGCCGACGCCACTTTTAGCAGGCAGGCCAACCCGATAAGCGAATTCGCCAGCGGCATCGTAAGTACCGCAGGTTAGCATCACGGCGTTGATGCGTTTAGCGCTACTGGCATCTAGCAGTTGCTCGCCACTCCATGGAATAACACCGTGATTGGCCAAAAAGCTGCCGGCGCGAGCGAGCTCCTCGCAGGTGACTGTGATTGAACATTGCCGACAATAGCTGCGCACTACCCGCGATACCGGGTTGTCCATATTGCCAAAGTCTTTGATCAAATGAGCAATCGCAAAGTTACGATGGGCAGTGGTTAACTCGGATTCTGCCACTTTAAAATCAAAATCGACTGTTTTAGAGTCGGTAAGCTGGCGCATAAACTGCACCAAGGCGATTTCGCTATCGACAAACCGACTGGCCAAAATATCGGTGATCACTAAGGCTCCAGCGTTGATAAAAGGATTGCGCGGCACACCACGCTCGTATTCGAGCTGCACCAACGAATTAAAGGCACTTCCAGAAGGTTCTTTGCCAAGGCGCTTCCATACGTCGTGGCCTTCGCGAGTGTTGGCCAGCGCCAGTGCAAACAACTTAGTGACACTTTGCGCCGAAAACCGCATGGCGGCATCACCGATACTGAACAGCTGACCATCGAGGGTATAGATCGCCATGCCAAATTGCTTGATTGGCACTTTCGCCAGTTCAGGGATGTAAGTCGCTACTTGCCCCTCGCCAAGGCGTGGCAGCACTTCGGCATAGATGGTGTGTAAAATGGTTTGATAATCAGGGCGTTGGCTGATCATTGGCAGCTCCAGTCACAAAACATCCGCCAAGCCTGCGCTATTGTTGCACAAGGCGCAAAGAAGCGGCGCTGTTAAGCGCCGCCTTGCTTTATTTGTTAGTTTCATTATCTCCTGATGAGGCAGCGTCTTTTATTGCAGACTCCTCGATAGCCTCAAGTTCTAAATAACTTACCGAATCTTCAACTTGCTCCCTTTCCATGGACCTTTGCGCTCTGGCTTCATCTCTATAAAAAGTCTCACTACCTGAATGAATGCCAGAACCAAGGGGAGCATACCAATTTGCTTTTCCAGTTAGTTTTGTGCCATCGCCATCCACTTGTAGCAAATAATTAACTACACCCAATCTACTTCGGTCAGTGTGTTTTAGTTGCAAGCTAACAAATCGTTCCGAAATTTCACCTTTGACATCAAAGGTTCTTATATCGTCAATTTCAAGGCGCTGGCGGGTAGATTCCGGAATATTATCTTTTGCCAACAAAACAGTTGCCTTGCCTGTTAGTTTTTCACAAGCCTGATTTATTTCAATTAACACCTTCTGAGCTCTAGAAATTGAGTGCCAGCTCCCTTCGATTTTTAACCCTCTGTACATAACCTGGCGATACCAAGGTAGAAAACTGGCGAAGAAAATACTTTTAACTATTAGCAAGACAGTTGCTGTAATTAATCCTGTAACTATGCCAATCACTATATTAGATGTTACCGATTGCAAATTAGTTCTCCTATCGAAACTAACGTTGAGCTCAGGCTGCGACCCGTGAGGGACGTCGTGCCATAGACGAATTGTTATGTGACGGCTTGCAATTGAAAAGAGACCTTGTATTTGACCAACTTAATTTGAGGCAGAGCTTTAGCTGCGTACACAACTCGTTTGTCAAAGTCAGAAGCTATCAATATGCCTCTGACCGGGACATGCGGATCATTTTCAACGATACATCCGATATATCCCAACAGTTGACCTAGAGCAGCGTCCTTTGCGACACCAGCCTTAAGCTCAATTACTACAATTGAACCCGCAGCGTCTGTTGCTAGAAGATCAATTCTTCCTGCATCAATCTGATGCTCTATGCCATTTGGCCGCAGGGTCAATCCGCTTTCAATTTCATGAATGGCCCACGCCAAATAAGCGTGTAAGTCACGTTCAAGAGACAAACTAGCTTCAATTACTTCGTCGACTTCAGAATCTATTTGGTCCTGCGTCGAACCGCTTTCATCTCCAAATCCAGGGACAAAAATTTTCCCACGATTGATTTGTGACTTGTACCAAGCAAAATGAGTTCTCTGCCATTTGCTATTCGGGAAGTTCTGCAGAACCAAACCCGTAAGCTTTTCATAGGAAGGAAACTCTCCCTCACTGGCGCAAGTGTCAATAACTAGTTCTTTGATGCTGGGATAGTCACTCATATGGCTCCGTCACCTAAACGCCTTTGTCACAGGTTTAACGGAAATTAAGTCCTGAGCACAAACTTGTTAGCCTTTTCTATCTGTGACACTCAATAAGACAACGTCACCTTCTTGTTTAGTAAAAAATACACGTAAATCTCGATGCTTCAATACATATATTGGCTCTTTTTCACCTTTCAATAAATGCACATTGGGCATTTCGTCTATATTCTTTTCTTGTAAGCCTTCTAATAAATGAATTAACTCAGATAGGCGAACTTGTGAGCTTGATTTATAGCCTTTAAGTTCATTAGCACATCTTTCAGAGACTAAAATACTCATTTATTGTCTCCTTCTAGTTTAGATTTAAATTCCGATAACTTAAATATACTCACCTGACTTGGATTGTCCTTGATGTTTGCGGCATATGCTTCAAGTTCTGTTTTTCTCATGTAAGCTTTGCAATACTCATCATCAGCAAAAGCTAAGATGCTATTGTCGTACTCCATAAATTTGATGTGCACCCATAACCAAACAATGCTTAAAAGTACTAATACCCAAAAAGAAAATGTCTTAAATGTTAAGCTCCATTCAACTTTTCCATCGGGTGTTATTTCGGTTGCAAATAAGCTAGAAAAAACACCAATTACTATTGTGAGCATTAATGTGATGGTTAGCCTTGTTTTTGGCGACCTTGAGATACACTTCATTTCTTTCTTATTCTCCTTAAGGCTAACTACCAAATTTAGCGCGGGAAAACGCGCACGCGTTTTGCCGTCGCAGCCCATGCGCAGCTTGGGCGATTAAGATTTGTTTGTTAGAGTAAACTCAACTTGAGGTTTCCAACCATCAGGATCTCCTTCAGTACCTGAAACCAAACATAGTTTCTTGTCCATCTCCACTAAACGCCATGTTACAGTTTCTTTTGAATTTGATTGGAACATAATTTCAAAATCAGAATGCCACTCCCAACTTCCGGCTGTTCCGATATTTAAACACTTAGTGCCTGTACAAAAATACTTATTATCTTTATACAAAGATAGTTTTGAGTTTTCTGTATTCCACTCACCAATTAATTCAACTTGATTACCTATCACTGGGTTCCAATCGGCTGTATCGATTGTTTTTATGCTTGCGTTAACAAAAATTACATAAACAAAAAATACGATAGAACTAGAGGATAAAAGCAATTGTATCGGTTTTATTGGTTTACCAAACGAGTAAATAAACCACATTACTAAATTTATAAAAATCACAAAAATAAATAAGCAAATGAAGAGAACCAGAAACACACCAAATGGCATTGATTCAGAAACCCCAAAAATTTCCAATATTTACACCTCTAACAATACTTTTTCAACAGCACAAAGCCCGCGAGATGCGGTTCATTTTGCCGGTTTTCTTTATAATGACTCGTAGTAAAATACCTTGCCATCCCTATTAAATCAAACGTTTATGTTAATAGCTCTTAAGAGCTAATAACATAAAAACGACAAAAGGCGAGTTTTATGGTGGGGGAACTAGGGAGTCGAGCGCTCTACATATTTAGTGAATTGAGCTGGCAAACAATCGCGTAATTGACATCTTCAACACGATAACCTGCCAGCATTCTTACATTTGTCTTTTGCAAATTAAACTTTTAAAGTGCTTAGCGTTCTGTTTAAAACTTTTTTACTTAGCGCTATTGTTCGACTCGATACTTTGGACTAATTGCTGATATTGCGTCCAAAGCTCTTCCGCTTCCGCGGTTAAATCTGCAAATAGCCACATATCGCCTTTACGCTGTGCCAGCATCGCCTGCTCTGCTTTGGCATCGTACTGCTCACGGAGTTTTTTAACTGGGTCACGCTTAAAAAAACCAAACATAAAAGTTCCTTATATTGAAATTTCACTGATTCTTTGTATACGCAAACTTTAGCGAAATTGGTCACTGCAGAATTGGCAATTGTTGACTGCCCTTTCCACGAAACTCTTTCCACGAAACTTTGACGGTTCCCCCCATAGTTGGTTGCAGGCAGCATTTACTAGGCGAAAAAAAGCCGGCTTGCGCCGGCTTCGTCTATTTTTGGAGAATTAGCAACAAACCTTACTTGCTCGTGTGCTGTTTCATCCAAGCAAATACTTCGTTGTACCAACGCTCGGCGTTCGCTGGTTTTAAGATCCAGTGGTTTTCATCAGGGAAAATCACTAAGCGCGATGGAATACCTTTACGCTGCAGCGTGGTATAAGCCCCTAAACCTTGTGCATATGGCACACGATAATCTTTTAAGCCATGCAGCACTAACATTGGCGTTTTCCAGTTATCGACAAAAGCTGCTGGATTAAATTTTTGATAATCCGTGGTTTTATCCCACACTGGGCCGCCCATATCGTGCTCTGGGAACCACAACTCTTCGGTGCTGCCGTAGAAGCTTGGCATATCAAATAAACCGGCGTGGGTAACTAAACATTTGAAACCGTCGTTCCAGTTACCGGCAATCCAGTTCATCATAAAACCACCGTATGATGCACCTAAGGCACAGGCATTATTGCCATCTAACCATGGTTGTTTTTCGGTGATGTAAGCGAAGCCTTTTTTTAAGTCTTCCAATGGTTTACCACCCCAATCGCGGGCGATGGAATCGGTGAACGCTTGGCCATAACCGGTTGAACCGTGGAAGTCGATCATCACTACGCCAAAACCTTGCGCTGCCCATAATTGCGCATTCCAGCGGTTATTGAACATGTTGCCAAAGCTGCCTTGTGGGCCTCCGTGGACGATAAAGGCGATTGGATACTTTTTGCCTTCCACATAGTTCCAAGGCTTCATCCAATAGCCGTAAACGGTTTCTTCGTTGGCGCCTGGGAAACTAAATTGGTCAAATTCAGCAAATTGAATATCCGCCAGCACATCTTTGTTGACCTGAGTAATTGGTAAGGCTTGGCCGGTATTGCCTTTGATTTGATAAATTTCAGTTGGCGCATTTAAGCTATGGTGAGTAAACACCATTGAGCCATTACGCACTGACAAATCAGAAGAAGTACCTTCACTATAAATTTTGGTCACTTCACCAAAACTTGAATCAATTGAGAAAATACCTTTTTGGCCAACATCTTGTGCCGTGACATAGACAGTGCGGTTGTCAGGACCAAATTGGTAGTCATCAATTGAACGATCCCAATCTGGTGACACTTCTTTGCGCTCGCCAGTGGCTAAATCGATGAGCATCAACCCAAAACGATCCGCTTCATAGACTGGCTTTTTCATGGCTAAATAAGCCATATAGCGGCCATCTGCTGAGAACGATGGTTTAGCATCCCAAGCCGGATTGTCTTTAGTGAGGTTAATTTTGTTGCCGCCTTTGAGCGCCACTTGGAAAATGTCGAAATTGGTATGCCACGCCTGATCAGCTGCGGGGATTTTCGCGCTAAACACTAAATTTTTGCCATCTGGCGTAAAGGCTGCTTCGCTGGTGCCCGCAACATCAGTATTCCACTCTGGCATTAAATCCATCGCGTCAATGATGGGTTTATCGCTTAAAGTTGCCGCAAAGAAATGCAGCTTGAATTCATCTTCCCAAGTATCCCAGTGCCGCACCATTAACTGGTCATAAACCATTGCCGAATCTTTTTTGTCACCAGCGGCTTTTATCGAACTGACGGTACAGGCTAAATCAGCACAACCGGGTTTGACATCAAGCGCGAGCACTAAGTTTTTATCGTCAGTACCGACTAAATAGCCTTGCACGTCGACGGGTAATGCGGTCATTTGCCGCGCTTCGCCGCCAGTGAGTGGCAGTTTCCACAGCTGAGTGCTGCCGGTACGGTCAGCAAGGAAATATAAGGCGCTGCCATCGGCAGAAAATTTGACTGAATGTTCTTTCGCTGCGCTGTCGGTTAAACGACGCACTTTGTTGCCGTTGGCTAAATCCAGCAAATACAAGTCGGCAGACGTATCGGCAGGCGCAAAACCACCATTTTTCTGACCATAAACCACGTAATTGCCATCTGGTGAAACCACCACATCATAAAGCTTATTGAGCTTGTTTAAATGTTCGATGGTTAAGGCTGACTTTGCATAAGCGCTTCCGCTTAGCAATGCCATCACTAAAATTCCCCACGCTTTCATAGGTTCCCTCGTTGCAAAACGCCCCGCTTGTGCGGGGCGATCAATGTTATTGTAATTATTACGCTTTTTGCTCTAACTCGCCGATCTTCACTTTCCAGATCTGCGGGCCTTGTTCATGCACGTTATTGCCTTGGCTATCAACAGCAACCGTCACTGGCATATCTTCAACGTCAAATTCGTAAATGGCTTCCATACCTAAGTCGGCAAAGGCAACCACACGCGCGTGTTTAATCGCTTTAGAAACCAAATACGCAGCGCCGCCCACCGCCATCAAATACACGGCTTTGTGCTGACGAATGCTTTCTACAGTCTCTGGGCCGCGCTCGGATTTACCAATCATGCCCAGCAAACCAGTTTGACCGAGCATCATTTCGGTAAATTTATCCATCCGTGTTGCCGTTGTCGGGCCTGCTGGGCCTACAACTTCATCACCAACCGCATCAACTGGGCCGACGTAATAAATGAAGCGATTTTTGAAATCAACGCCGTCTGGCAGTGCTTCGCCGCGTGCCAACATATCGGCAATGCGTTTATGCGCTGCATCGCGGCCAGTTAACATTTTGCCCGATAACAACACGGTTTCGCCGGCTTGCCAGCTCAGGACATCTTCAGGGGTAACTGTATCTAAGTTCACTCGGCGCACGTTGGCACCTAGCTCCCAAGTCACTTCCGGCCAATCTTCTAATTTTGGTACTGGTAAATGCGCGGGACCCGAGCCATCTAAATGAAAGTGCACATGGCGAGTTGCTGCACAGTTTGGGATCATCACCACAGGCTTAGAAGCTGCATGCGTCGGTGCTGATTTGATTTTGACGTCCACAACTGTGGTTAAACCACCGAGGCCTTGCGCGCCAATGCCGAGTTTATTTACTTTTTCATATAACTCTAAACGCAGCTTTTCTTCGCCGGTTTCTGCGCCTTTTTCAATGAGTTCTTGAATATCAACAGGTTCCATCAGTGCTTCTTTAGCAAGCACTGCCGCTTTTTCTGCGGTCCCGCCGATACCAATCCCGAGCATACCTGGTGGACACCAACCTGCACCCATTTTTGGTAAGGTTTCAAGCACCCACTCCACTACTGAGTCTGACGGGTTTAACATTACCATCTTGGTTTTGTTTTCGCTGCCGCCGCCTTTGGCTGCAATCGCAACTTCGACATGATGGCCAGCGACCATATTGATATGCACCACCGCAGGTGTGTTGTCTTTGGTGTTTTTCCGAGAGCCAGCTGGGTCCATCACGATTGAAGCACGCAGCGGGTTGATTGGATTCATGTATGCACGGCGCGTACCTTCATCCACCATTTGCTGGACTGTCATATCGGTTTTGTCCCATTTGACATCCATACCGATATTAACGAAACAGGTAACAATGCCGGTGTCTTGGCAAATTGGCCGATGGCCTTGCGCCGACATCCGCGAGTTAATCAGAATTTGCGCAATCGCGTCTTTCGCCGCCTGATTTTGCTCTTTGTTGTAGGCCTTCTCTAACGCCTGGACAAAGTCTAATGGATGATAATAAGAGATGTATTGCAACGCATCTTCGATGCTGTCGATAAAATCTTGTTGGCGAATAACCGTCATAGGGTGCCCTTCTGCAGTGGTTTGGCCTAAGCAAGGCTAATGAAAGCGTAGCAAAAGCTCGGTTCTATTGGCGCGCAGCAGCCGTTTCTTGCTTTGGCGCTGCACTGTTCTTTTTAAGCAGGGCTGGTATCATAACGCGCAACGAAATCAGCGGCTAGTCAATCTACAGAGAATTCCTGCAGTCTGACCGCATTCTTGGCCGCCACCACTAGCCTAACTTAAAGTGATAAGTTTCATGTCGATGTTGTTGCAACTCCCTAATGCCCCTACAGATTTGACCAACTGGTTTGCCAAAGTCCAGCATCTGCCATTTGCCATGCTGCTCGATTCCGCAGCAAGCGAGCATCCCAATAGTCGCTATGACATCTTAGTTGCTGCGCCGTTTTTAACCTTGGTAGCTCGCGGCGAGCATTGCGAAGTTACCGATTGCAGCACAAACACCAGTACCGTCAAGCAATGTGCGCCCTTTGCCTTGTTAAAGCAGCTTCAACAACAGTATTTTCCGCCAATGGGTTCTGTCGACCAAGCCCTGCCATTTATGGGCGGCATTGTCGGTTTTTTTGGTTATGACTTAGGGCGAACTTTAGAAAAACTGCCGACGATAGCTGCTGATGACGTGACAATACCCGATCTTGCCGTTGGTTTTTACCGCTGGGCATTGGTGCTTGACAAAGTTGCCCAGCAACTTTGGTATGTGGATACAGAAGAGCCCGCTGAGCAGTCTTGGCCGCGACGTGCACAATGGTTTGATGGCCAGTACAGCTCGCTTAACGCTGAGCGCAACCCGACGTCTTTGCGTCCATTTGCACTTACCAGCGCTTGGCAATCAAATATGACTAAACCGGAATACCTGCAGAAATTCGAGCAAATTCAGCAATATCTTCAAAGCGGCGATTGTTATCAAATCAATTTGGCCCAACGTTTTAGTGCAAATTATCAAGGTGATGAATGGCAAGCATATTTGCAACTGCGTGTTCGCAATGCCGCGCCATTTTCAGCATTTATCCGTCTTGCCGACTGCGCAATTCTATCGATTTCGCCTGAGCGTTTTATCGAAGTGAACCAACGACGAGTAGAAACCAAACCTATCAAAGGCACTAAACCGCGCTTTGCCAATGCTATAGACGATGAGCAAAGCGCTGAAGCACTGCGGAATTCACCCAAAGATCGTGCGGAAAACGTGATGATTGTCGATTTACTGCGTAATGACTTGGGTAAAGTGTGTCGCCCTGGCACTGTGAAAGTACCTAGTTTATTTGCGATTGAATCCTTCCCGGCCGTGCATCATCTAGTTAGCACCATCACCGGTGAACTCGCGCCACACCATCAAGCCATCGATGCGCTCGAGGCAGCATTTCCTGGCGGTTCAATCACTGGCGCGCCGAAAGTACGAGCGATGCAAATCATCGAAGAGCTAGAACCGCATCGGCGTAACATTTATTGCGGTAGTATTGGTTATTTAAGTTCGCACGGTCATATGGATACCAACATCGCAATACGCACTTTGGTTTGTGCCAATAATGCTATCTATGCGTGGGCTGGTGGTGGCATAGTCGCCGACTCCAATGGCGAAAGCGAATATCAAGAAACCTTTGATAAGGTTGGTAAAATTTTGCCTGTGCTCTCTGCACTTGAATAACCTGAGTTGTCATTGACTGAGTAGGCATAAGCTAAGTTGCGGCTAGCCTTTTAACCATTCCGGCTGAATAAAGGAAAACAGATTGCACCACAATTGGCTAAGCACACTCACACTACGTCAACAGCAATTGGATACGGCTCTCGAATCGCAAGTGAATGCCGCAGTGTTAATGCCGGTGTGGAATGCCGATGGCCAATGGCAACTATTGTTGACAAGACGAGCGCTGCACCTGCGTCATCATCCTGGGCAAATTAGTTTTCCGGGCGGTCGAATTGAGGCCGGTGAAACAGCGCTTATGGCAGCCAAACGCGAAGCCTTTGAGGAAGTTGGCATCCAATCAAAGCAAATCACTAGCACGATTGCCCTCCCCGCCTTGTCGACTTCGACTGGCTTTGTTGTGAAACCGTGGCTGGCTGTTTTAGCGCAAGCGCCTGAACTTAAGCTACAAACTAGCGAAGTCGCAGCAGCCTTTACCATCCCGCTCCACTTTGCGCTAGATCCGGCCAATCGGATTAGCGAAACTTGGCAATTACGTGGGCATGCGCAGTTATTGCATTTTATTCCTTGGCAAAATCAGCTGATTTGGGGCGCAAGTGCGGCAATATTAACCAGTTTAAGCCAATACACGACAGAATTTCTGTAAGCACCACTGACCAGTAACAGACTGACTTACCGAATAGATCTAGATCCGCTACAATGCCCAATCTCTATCGATAAAAAAGAAAGAACCCTATGATTATTAGCGCATTTGATATGTTCAGCATCGGCATCGGCCCATCTAGTTCACATACTGTAGGTCCAATGCGTGCTGCCAAATTATTTACCGATAACCTCGAACAACAAGGCTTGTTGGGCAAGGTGAGCACAATCAAAGTTGAGTTATATGGCTCATTGGGCCAAACCGGCATTGGCCACGGCACTGGTAAAGCAGTGATTTTGGGCCTCTCAGGCTATTTACCGGAAAACTGTGATCCTGATTTGGTCCCAGTAATTTTAAAACAGGTTGATGAAAGCCAACAGATCTCTTTAAAACAAGGGCCTACCGTCGGCTTTGCTCGCGAAGGTGCGATTGTGTTCCACCGTCGTAAGACGCTAAAAGAGCACAGCAATGGCATGGAACTCATCGCGTTTGATGAAAATAAAGAAGTCATTTTCAGCGAAATCTATTTTTCTATCGGTGGTGGTTTTATTGTCAAAGCCGAAGATTTCGCGCAAGAAAAAGAGGCAGCGAGCCAATTTGCCGCAGACAATCCACCGCCGTATCCATTTAATACTGGCGCTGAATTACTGAAAATGTGTAAAGAAACCGGCCTATCGATTGCGGCGCTGATGATGGAAAACGAAAAAGTCTTGCGTTCGGAAAGCCAAATTGAACAAGAACTTGGCTTGATTTGGGAAACCATGCGCAGCTGTGTTCAACGCGGTATGAAAACCGATGGTATTTTACCTGGTGGCTTAAAAGTTAAACGCCGCGCACCAGCCCTGCACCGCCGTTTAATGGCAGAAAAGAGCTCAGATCCATTGCAAGTCATGGACTGGGTGAATTTATTTGCCTTAGCAGTGAATGAAGAAAACGCCGCTGGTGGCCGCGTTGTCACTGCACCAACCAACGGCGCTGCCGGTATTATTCCTGCGGTATTAATGTATTACGATAAATTCATCCAACCGGTGACTCCAGATATCTACTGTCGTTATCTGTTAACCGCCGCAGCAATTGGTATTTTGTACAAGAAAAACGCCTCAATTTCTGGTGCCGAAGTTGGCTGCCAAGGTGAAGTTGGTGTTGCCTGTTCAATGGCCGCTGGCGCATTAACCGAAATTTTGGGTGGTTCGGTGGATAACGTCGAAAATGCTGCAGAAATCGGCATGGAACATAATTTGGGCCTGACTTGTGACCCTGTTGGTGGTTTAGTGCAAGTGCCTTGCATTGAACGTAACGCCATGGGTTCAATTAAAGCGATTAACGCCTCTCGGTTAGCACTACGTGGTACTGGCGAGCATAAAGTGTCACTGGATAAAGTCATCAAAACCATGTGGGACACAGGTCGCGATATGCAAAGCAAGTACAAAGAAACTTCGCGTGGCGGCCTTGCGGTAAATATTATCGAATGTTAATTCGGCAATAGTACGCTTGGTTATTTTGATTATTAAATCAAATACTATTAGCCACTTAGCAATTTTCACTTCAGTAAACCTAAGCCCCGAGCAAGTCAATTTGCTCAGGGCTTTTTTATGGCTACCGACAGTCAAATTTTATTCATCTATAACATGAATAAAGGTCAGCCATAAAAATGCCAAATCTGGCTATTCCCCATTTATTATTCTAAGAAAAATGGATGGCTTAGTGCGCTAACGCACTTATACGTTCACGGTGCTGTTGTATATCTGAGAGATCTCAGCATATGCGTAAATGAAATCATCGAAAAAACAATCCATACGTTTGCACTAGGCTTGCAGTCGTTGATTGCAATTTAACTGAAATGAAATTGCGTTAATTTTAACCAGCTATAGTTTAACAGCCGTACACTGGGCATTTAGCCAATCTATATGCGGCCAACAATCATCGAAGGGAACAGGCTATGTCAATTAGTAAACAATATTTGAGGAGCAAACCAGTATGCAAAGTCACTTTTGTCGTACCTGCGGAGCAAGCTGCTGAAGCTGCAAGCGTAGCTGTGTTAGGCGAGTTTAATGATTGGCAAGCGACTGAGCTGAAAAAGCAAAAGAATGGCGATTTCGCAACGACCTTAACCCTGCCAAAGGATCAAGAATTCCAATTTCGCTATTTACTGGATGGCGCAATTTGGCAAAACGACAATGCCGCAGATGCATACGTGCCATCGCCATTGTGCTTCGAAGAGAATTCAGTGCTGCGAGTGTAAACAGCACTGAATTTGACTCGCGGTTATTCCAACAGAGCCTTACTGGCAGCGTTGCAACATTAGGCAACCGACTGAATAGCCTGCGCCAAAAGAACACAACACGGCTTTGTCACCGACGACAAGGCCTTGTTTATTTTGGTGAAACGCAATAATTGAACCAGCTGACGCAGTATTGGCGTAAGTATCTAATACTAATGGTGCTTCGCCTGCTTCTGGTTCTCGACCAAGAATTTTACGAGCAGCGAAAATATTCATATTGATATTCGCTTGGTGTAACCACAACCGTTTCAAATCCTCAGGGGCAATATGTAAACGGTCCATCTCACCTTGAATCACGTCAGCCACCAATGGCAGTAATTCTTTAAAAACCTTGCGGCCTTGTTGACGGAAAAATGGTGCTTCTGGATCAACTTCAGGATGGCAGTGGTCGACATAGCTGATATCACAACGAATATTATTGGAAAACTCAGTCTTCAGTTTCATGCCTAAAATTTCGTAGCTGTTTTCTGCGGTCGCAGTCTCTGCGGCTTCAATGATGGTTGCAGTGCACACATCTCCAAAGATGAAATGACTATCACGACTGGTGTAGTTGACTTGCGGCGAAGCAAATTCTGGGTTCACCACTAACACCACAGAGGCAGTACCACCACGGATGGCATTTACCGCATTACTAATGGCGAAAGTTGCTGATGAACAGGCCACATTCATATCAAATGCGTAACCGCTTGCACCTAATTCTTTTTGTAATTCAATTGAAAGCGCAGGGTATGGGCGTTGGATATTTGAAGCTGCACAAATAATCAAATCAATATCAGCAGCGGTCTTACCCGCTTGTGCTAAAGCCTCTTTGGCGGCAATAACTGCCATCTCAACCATTTCTGGTAATTGATCTTCAGGGCGCTTAGTAAATACCGGCTGCATGATGTTCGGATCAAGAATGCCGTCTTTATAAAGTACATGACGAGATTTAATCCCTGAGGCTTTTTCGATAAATTCACAACTTGAGTATTCTAGGGCTGCAACTTCCCCAGAATTAATCGCTTCAGCATTTTCTTGATTGAATAAATCAACATACTGATTAAAACTGGCAACCAATTCTTCATTGGTAATAATTGATTCTGGAGTAAACACACCAGATCCACTGATCACAATTTTCTTCATGCTAAGCTCCGCGGTGTCGCTATTCTTGTTATATACCTATCTTCGAAGAAGATTGAGGGTATAGCAGCGCTTTTGCCGCCCTTTTAAAAGTGCGACACAACTGTTTGGACCACTAGTATACCGTATCGAGACAAAAGTGCCGCCTGAAATTTCGCGGTACTATTTTGCGCTAAAGCAAGTTGCTAATAAATAAAACAATTTGCCTAGTGAGTTAAGGGACGTTTTTCCTGACCTAGTCGAATGACAACGGTTGAAGAGACTTTATCTTGAATAGCTTGGCGATTAGGATCCCAAAAAATCTGTAAAAAGCCCAATAAGCCAGTAGCAAAACCCGCACCATAACCCCCTTGGCGACTGAACGAGTTAAACAAACTAAGCGGCTTACCATCGACTTGAATCACTTGTATCCCCAACAACCATTTGCCAAGGGTTTGCCCATTGGCCCACGAAACGCATAAAGTAAAATAAACAATCATCCAACCAACACCAATCCCCAAATCCGAAAGAATCCCTTTCACCCATTCGAGCACGCTATGTGCCCCTTCAGGCGGAGTGAACCAAGGCTTTTCGGCGACAATCGGTTGGGATTGAACAACCGGTTTAGCATCCTCAGGATAATCAGCAAATAACTTCGCTAAAACTAACGGCTGCGCGACTTCATCGTAATCAGTTTCCGCCATAATTTCGGTAAGCGCCTCTTGCGCAAGCACTTTCGGCACTTTGTTTTTAGCAAGTTGTTTCACGGCTTTGGCAAACGCTTCATCCATACAAGCTTGGTTGCAAGTTTCTTTGCGCACACTTAAGGTCAAAGTGGCAAGCCGCAGCAAGGAATCTCTATCCAGTTCACTTTTAGTACTCGCTTCAGTTTCAGCAACATACTCTGGGGCAAAATGCGCGGTAGGCACTAAAAACAAGGAAGCCAATGCAAGCCATAACACATGCTTTCGCGCATTTGCTTGCCAACGATGCCATATGAGATACACCATCAGTGGCACTATGCAGATCAAACTTGCACCTGCAAGTCCTACTACAATAAGCGCATCCAGAGCGATGGCGATTAAGCGTCGCAGTGGCGATGCTAGTGGCACACCAAGTAAATTAGGGCAAACCTTAAATGCGTAAGGAGTCACTATCTCCCTGCTTTCCTTTTGGGTAAGTGCTTCCCCGGTGGTTCCTGTCGGTACTGGACTTTGTAAAATGTCGTCTTGTTGCAATCTCTGTTGCTCCTGCAATAGTAAGAAAGCTATTGAATAAAAGCGATTTTTATTAAAAATGATACGTTAAATTAACGTTAGTCTACCGGCAAAGTAAAGAATTAAATTCCATAGCAAAAACTAGCACCGGTCGCCAAATCCAGATGTCGCGCCGACAAATACGGGGCTGGCGTTACCAACGCAGATAACTGTCGCGTTATAACTAAAAGTTGGCATAACATATACCAAAACGCTTCTTTCGTTTTTAAAAGCAACAGTTATGCTAGCTCAATACTTTGCGTGTGCTCGGTCAACATTTAGACTCGCTTACGCCACCTAACCTTGAACAGCCCGGAGCTTTTTATGGCAAATATTTACGAAGACAACTCTTTATCCATTGGCCGCACGCCGTTAGTGAAATTAAAGCGTGTTACCACCGGTAATGTTTACGCGAAAATCGAAGCGCGTAACCCAAGTTTCAGCGTGAAATGTCGTTTAGGTGCGGCGTTGATTTGGGATGCTGAGAAAAAAGGCTTGTTAGGCCCAGGCAAAGAACTTATCGAACCAACGTCTGGTAATACAGGCATAGCATTAGCATTTGTGGCTGCGAGTCGTGGTTATCCGCTGACGTTAACCATGCCTGCGACCATGAGCTTAGAGCGCCGCAAATTATTAAAAGCTTTAGGTGCCAATGTTGTCCTGACTGAAGGACCAAAAGGTATGAAGGGCGCGATTGATAAAGCCAAAGAAATTCAGGCCTCAAACCCAGATAAATACTTGTTATTACAGCAATTTGAAAACCCGGCTAACCCGCAGATCCACTTCGACACCACCGGTCCAGAAATTTGGAATGATACTGATGGTCAAGTTGATATCTTCGTTGCAGGGGTTGGTACTGGCGGTACTATTACTGGTGTTAGTCGTTACATCAAAAATGAGAAAAACCACCCATTGATTAGCGTTGCTGTTGAACCTGCAGATTCACCAGTTATCAGTCAAAAACTGGCGGGTGAAGAAATTAAACCTGGCCCACATAAAATCCAAGGGATCGGTGCAGGTTTTATCCCAGGCAACCTTGATTTATCACTAATCGACCGCGTTGAAAAGGTAAGCAACGATGAGGCTATCGCCATGGCGCATCGATTAATGAAAGAAGAAGGTATTTTGGCCGGTATTTCTTCAGGCGCAGCTGTTGTTGCAGCAAAACGTTTGGCCGAGCTACCAGAATATGCTGGTAAAAACATTGTGGTCATTCTACCTTCATCTGCAGAACGTTACTTATCAAGTGCGCTGTTTGCAGACGTGTTTACTGAAGCAGAATTACAAGCATAAGTTTATTGTTTTAGCATATGAAAAGGCTGCTCTGCAGCCTTTTTGCTTTACAGGGATGGCAAAAAATCGGAAACTGAAGTTTTAGTACTTTTAGCCAAGAGGCTGCTATGAACCTGTTATTTCGCACACTAAGCAGTGCTGCATTGTTGATTATGGGGCTTACTGCCTGTGGTGGTGATGAAACCACAACAAGCGATAGCTCAGAGAATGTGACTGCAACTGCGGCTACTGCTGCGGATTCACCAGAGGTTACTGCGGTTAAGTTTTTTGAAGCCATTTATCTGCACAACGATATCAAAGAAGCAAAATCACATGCTACGCCTTCGATGCAACGCGTGTTGGGGTCGTATTCTTCAGGTAAAGCGGTTGCTAGAACATTACTGAATATGACCTTCGATGAAGTTGAAATAACCATTGAAGACACCAATAAAAATGTTCGAGAGTTTTATACCGATAAAGCGGAAGTAATGTTGATTTTCACCGGGAAATACGATGGCAATAAACAAGTGAATATGCGGATGGTAAAGCTCGTTAAACAAGATGGCCAGTGGATGATTTCCGAGATTAAAAACGATCCATTCGCTCGAACCAAAGTTTAACAACCGGACCTGAAGCCAAAGCTATAAAATTTAAACGGACTTCAGGTTCCAAATTCCCAACCGACCACCTTATAAGCAAGTCGATTACAACACTCGACTGCAACAGCTCCAACTTTAACAGCGATTAGCCGCGATGGAAAAATTTCGCTAGGGCTTGCTGACAGACCTCACTGTGCAACAGCTGTTCAAATTGAGCTAGCTCCTGGTGCAACACATGTTGCACCTGCATCTGTAATGGTTGCTTTAGCAGTCGTTTCGATTGACGGACAGCTTCTGTCGGTAAACTCGCTAAACGTTCTGCTTTGCTTTGCACAAAGGCAAATAACTGTTCGGCTGGTACAATTTGATTGACTAAGCCAAAATCCGCTGCTTCATCACTGCCAAAAGCTTCGCCAAGCAGCAGGTATTGCGCTGCGCGTTGATAGCCGACTAGTTTTGGTAGCAACAAACTGCTCGCGGCTTCAGGGCAAAGACCGAGGCTAGTAAATGGCAATTGAAAACGACAACCAGGTGCTGCATACACCAAATCGCAATGTAAAAGCGCCGTAGTCCCGATACCTATTGCTAATCCGGCAACAGCAGCTATTAAAGGTTTATCAAAGGCAATTAACTGATGAAGGAATTGTACGGTCGGATGTTCATTATCGAGGCTACCTGCTGCCATAAAATCAGTGAGGTCGTTACCTGCACAAAAACAATCTGTTTGTCCACGTAACACCACGACCCGAACTGCATCATCACGTTGCGCGTCAGCTAAGGCTTGAGTTAATTGTTGATACATTAACGACGATAATGCGTTTTTCTTTTCCGGTCTTTGCATAGTGAGGGTAAGTACACCGGCGTCGATTTGCGTATGAATGCTCATGCTCATCCTTTCAATATTTTGCTTACTGAGACAGATACTGCCATCTTAAAATTTTTAGATTTAGGGCTTGTTTTTTAACAACTTGTTCGCTGGTTGTTGTCCTAACGCCTTGCCTTCCCGACGAGGATCCGCCCCACCTGCCCATTGCTGACCCACTCGTTTTATAAGATGCAAGCCACTGTTTAAATCGGTCACTCGGATCTCATAGCCGCGCTCGGCCAATTTGCCTTGCAAAAGAACTAAGGGCGTACCCGCCTCGAGAGCAAGTAGATCATTACGATGAGTGAATTTAGCTAAATTCGCCGCCTCCTGCGGGCCTAATTGCCAATCAATCATTGCAATCACCGCTTGAGCGACATAATCGATGATGCGACTTCCACCTGGAGAGCCAATTAGCATAGCCAATTGCCCTTGAGCATCAAACACGACCATTGGAGCCATTGATGAGCGCGGACGTTTGCCCGCTTCAACACGATTCGCCACCCAAGCACCTTCTTTGCTGCGGGCCTCTAATGAAAAATCAGTGAGTTGGTTATTAAGCAAATAGCCATTGACCATCAAGCCAGAACCAAACGCATTTTCGATACTTGTCGTCATACTGACGGCTGAACCATCTGCGGCAACAACTGAAATATGCGAGGTGTTAGCATACTCTAGGCTTGTCGCAGAGCCTAAAGGCTTAGCACCAACTGGCGTGCCAGGTTGTGCCAGTTCCATATCCATGGTTTGATCAATCATAGACGCCCGCTGTTTGAGATACTTGCTATCGAGAAGGCCAGTGACGGGCACATCACTAAACGCAGGATCGGCAATATACCTTTCTCTATCAGCAAAAGCCAACCGACTGGCTTGACTAATTAAATGGATCGCTTGCTCTGAATTTGGTGGCAATTTTGCTATATCGAAATGACTTAAAATGCCGAGAATTTGTAAAACCGCCAAACTACCCGAGCTTGGTGGAGCCATGCCGCATATTTTGTAGCTTCGATACGGTGCGCAAATTGGCGCTTGAACTTTTGCCCGATAGTTTTGGATATCTGCCAGAGTCATTTTGCCAGGATTAATTGCGGCATTGTTAACTGTATTGACAATTGCTTTGGCATTTTCACCCAGATAAAACGCCGAAGGCCCCTCTTGCGCTATTCGTTGCAATAAATGCGCGTACTCTGGATTTTTTCGGATCGAACCAACTGCTATCGGTTGGCCATTAGGATAGAAATATTGGCTACTTGCTGAAAAACTATACAATCCAGGGTTGGAACGAGCCGCTACTAACGCATGTAAACGTGGGGAAACAGCAAATCCCTTAGTCGCAGTTTGAATTGCCGGTTGAAATAACACCCGCCATGGCAACTTGCCATGTTGTTGATGAGCTTGATAAAGCGCAGCAATAACACCTGGTGTTCCCACGGCTTTGCCACCGACAAATGCTTTATTCCAAGGCATCAGTTGGCCATTTTCTCGAAACCAATCTGGAGTTGCAGCGCTTGGGGCTGTCTCGCGGCCATCAATAGAGGTTAGCTCCTGCTGCTTTGACGACCAGTGCAATAAAAACAAACCGCCACCAATACCAGAGCTTTGCGGCTCAACTAATCCAAGCATCAGCTGAGAAGCTATAGCGGCATCAATAGCACTGCCGCCCTGCTCTAACATTTGTAGCCCTGCTTCTGTTGCTAATGGGTTTGCCGCCACCACCATGGATAATTGGCTAGTCGCTTGCTGTTTCAGCTGAACGCCGGTGGCAGCTTCAGGATCCTGCGATGTGGTGCTTGCTGCAACATCACAAACATAAACAGCACTGTAAAAACACATGGCACCAAGCAAAAAACGCATAAATTTTCCGGATTTAGGAAATCAATAACTACACGATAACTTATCCGTGTAAAACAGATCAATGCTTATGGCTTTTAAGGTAAGATGTATTTCGTGTCGCTTGGCTGCGATGACTACTTTTGTATTTTTTTAAGGATTTATTCATCTGATGAATGAGCAATTAAAACAACAATGGCTAAGCCCAATCATCTTGATTTTGATAATTGTAACACTGCAAATCTGTAACAGTTTTGTCGCAGAAACTATGGAATTTGACCGTTTCGCTATTCAGCAAGGAGAATGGTGGCGGATATTAAGCGGTCACTTGCTACATGCAAATAATTGGCACTTAGCAATGAATGTTGCTGCGTTCGCGGTCATTTTAGCTGTCCAAGGCATGCACCTGAATTTGGCTCGTTTCACAATACTGCTTTTTGCTGGTTGCCTGTTGATTGGTTTGGAAATGTTCTTTCTAAGCCCAAATATGATTATCTATACCGGCCTCTCAGGCTGGTTACATTGCTTAATCGTTTGGGGCGCTTGTGCAGATATCGTCAAACATTGGTCGAGTGGCTGGCTTATCCTGATCGGTGTTTTTTGCAAAGTTACATGGGAACAAATCCATGGCGGCAGTGCCGATGTTGTTGCTTTAATTGGTGTGGATGTCGCTGTAGATGCACACCTCTATGGCGCCCTTACCGGCTTATTACTGTTCTTTGTCATGCAATCCATTCCGCCACTGGCATTAGTACGAGCGAGCAAAGCAGCTTAAAATTGCGCTTAGGCTCTGCTAAGCGATACTGAGTTGATGTCAAAACGGTGCTGGTTGTTGCAATGCTATTGCAACGCCAGTTCTTGGATGCAAAAAATTAATTTCTCGGGCATGCAAACATAGTCGCGGTGTTTTTGCCGCAACTTCAGCGCAAGCGTACAAGGTATCACCCAAAATCGCGTGACCGATACTAGAAAGATGTAAGCGCAATTGATGGGAACGGCCAGTTACCGGCTCTAACAGTACCCGGCTTTGCTTGGCTTCAGCCTTCAATTCCAATCGCTTATAGTGAGTCAGCGAAGGTTTGCCAGAGCTACAAATTTTATACAATGGCCGATTTTCTTGATCGGCCGAGATTGCCCCATCTATGCTTCCTTGGCAAGCAATTTCACCATCCACCAAGGCTTCGTAAAACTTACTGACAGTTCTGGCTTGAAATTGCTTCGAAATATGGCTTAAAGCAGCTTTAGTTAAAGGCAGGATCACCAGACCAGAAGTATCATAATCAAGTCGGTGAACGACTTGTGCCGAAGGAAACTCAGTCTGGACTCTCGCGATTAAACAATCATAATTTGCGGGATGACGCCCCGGCACAGTAAGCAGATGCGCAGGTTTGTTCACGACGATCATGCATTCATCTTGATATATTAACTGCCAAGGTTCACGCGTCGCAGTGAGTTGCGCAAGTTCACTAATGTCGGTCATTGCTAATTCCACCAAAAAACACCGATTATACCGCAAGGTCATGGGCGCGCGGTCAAAATTTCGCTACAATTGACCTTTTACAGTAGATATCCCGTTGATATATACAGAAAACATTTACTTTGTTGCTTACATTAGATGAAATCAATGAGCCCACCAGATCCTGAAGTAGTCTTTACCTACAAACCGCCAACAGCACCTTGGCTGGAACTTTGTTATCAGGACAAAGACATTTTAATAGTGGCGAAACCCTCGGGCATTTTAACAAACCCGGGCAAAGGTGCAGCACTGGCAGATTGTCTATTGTCTCGAGTACAACAACAGTTCCCCCAAGCATTATTGGTGCATAGGTTGGATATGGCGACATCTGGCATTGTGGTGTTTGCCTTACGTCGCAAAGCCGAAGCCACCTTAAAGCAACAATTCGCCGATAGGCAAACTGGTAAGTTATATTTGGCGAGGGTTTACGGCCAATTAGCCAAGCCAGAGGGCTTGATTGATTTACCATTAATTGCGGATTTAGCCGCCCCACCAAGAAATAAAGTTTGTTTGACTGAAGGTAAAGCCGCGCAAACCTTTTATCAAACACTTGCCGTAGAACCCATAGTGAACGAGCCACCGACCCAGTTGCTTGCGCTAAGACCTATTACTGGTCGAGCACATCAACTTCGTGTGCACTTAAATCACTTAGGTCATCCGATTGTTGGTGATGCCCTATACCCATATCCGGTACAGCCTAATTATATACAACACCATAATCAATCAACTCGCTTACACTTGCATGCAGCTATTCTTGAATTAAATCACCCTTACAGCGCAGAAAGGTTGCGTTTTGTGCTGCCTACGACTTTCGCTCCGAGTTATCAAGATGAAAAACTGAATGCGTTACTCGACAATACAACATCGGCACGAACGATCTTTTTATCATCCACGATATAGCCAGAGATAACATGGCTAAGCCGTGACAAATGTCACCTCTTTTAGTGACAAAACACACTGCACCATAGCCTCAAATTTTCGCATACTAACTTCATCAACCAATGGAGGTGTGTCATGCAAACTACAAACTCAACACGGACCAACAACAAAACTTTAGAGCAACAACTGGCAGACTTTAGAAGCAAACGCTATTTGGCGATGCCGCTTTCCGGAGCAATTGTTTGGGCCATTATCGGTTTACTGTATTTTGTACTGACACCTTATCAACAGGTAATGGCAACTTTTATCGGCACAGGCTCTATTATTTATCTAGCGATGGCGATAGCAAAATTCACTGGCGAGAATATCAGTTTTCAGAAAAATTCTGAGCGTAACTGGTTTGATACCGTGTTTCTTGCTGGGGTCGGTATGTCGTTTTTGGTGTTTGCGATAAGCATTCCGATGTTTATGGAGAATTATCAAGCATTGCCCTTTGCCCTTGCTGTGCAAACAGGCTTGATGTGGTTATTGTTTGGTGTACTTGCAAAAGCACCAGTAGCTTATATTCACACTTTCGTTCGTACAGTCGCTTGCACTGCGGCATACCTGACAATGCCTGAACAAAGCTTCTGGTTGCAACCATTAATTGTAGTGTTGTGTTATGGTTTCACTATCCCAGTGCTAGAGATGCGCTACCGCCAACAACAAGTTAGCGTCAGCGAGAACAGCAATTCAAAGTGTGTTGCTTAACTCAACCGCAATTTAGAATGTCGTTAACGGGATAATGTGAACATAAATTAAAAAGGGAGCTCATGCTCCCTTTTGTTGTTTAGTTACTAGATGCGGCCAACACAGGCCATTATCATCGGCTACAAAGTGCTATCAAACAGTTTTTCGATGCGGCGGTATTCATCCAACCAGCTGCTCGGTTGCACAAATCCGTGTGGCTCTACGGGGAAGATTGCCGTTTCGAAGGTATTGATTTCTTGTTCAATCAATCGCTGCACGATACGGACCGAGTCTTGGAAAAACACATTATCATCAACCATTGGCGCGTTAATTAATAATTGTGCTTTTAACCCCTGCGTGAAATAAATAGGTGAGCTTCGACGATAGGCTATCGGGTCAATCTCAGGCGTGTTCAGGATATTTGACGTGTAACCAAAATTGTAATAAGCCCAATCACCAACTGGACGCAATGCTGCCCCCGCTTTAAACAAATCTGGCTCTTTAAATAATGCCATAAAGGTCATGAAACCACCGTAAGAACCGCCATAAGTGCCAACGCGAGCGGGGTCAACATTCGCATTTGCAACTAACCATTTCACACCGTCTTGCAAGTCTTCAATTTCAGGAGTGCCCATTTGTCGGTAGATTGCGGTGCGCCAGTCACGGCCATAACCTTTTGATGCCCGGTAATCCATATCCAGCACCACGTAGCCTTTTTGCACCAAAAGATTGTGGAAGAAGAATTCGCGGAAATAGTTTGACCAACCTAGATCGCTGTTTTGCAAATAACCAGCACCATGATTAAAAATCACCGCTCGGCGCTTTTGCCCTTGCTGATAATCTTTGGGTAGATACAACTTGGCATAAACTGGCTGCTGACCATGACTCGAGGGTACTGCTATCACTTTCGGTGCTTGCAATGCCATTTGCTGCAACTCTTTGGAAACCGTGTAAGTTAAACGAGTCAAAGCGGCATTTGCCGTCGCTGGCATAACATAAAGCTCTTCGGGTAATAACGAGTTCGAGTACCGAACTAGCAACTTGCTATCATCCGGTGACAAGCCAAATGACAAATTGCCGGTCAAATTGGTCAGCGCTGTTGTTTGTCCAGACGAAACATCAACTTTATAAATGTTATAAATCCCTGGATGTTTTGGATTTGCGCGATAATAAATTGCACTATCGTCTTTGGTCAGAACCGGCGTACTGACTTCAAAATCACCTTTTGTTAAAGCTTTCACTTTGCCAGTAAGTGGTTTCAGATAGAGCTGTGAATAGCCAGTTTGTTCTGACAAGAAATACAGCGTGTCTTGTTGGTTCAGCCAGCCAAACTCGTTGAATTCGTAATTTATCCAAGCATCATCATGCAGACGATGTTGTGGCACAAATCGAGCTTTCGCCAAATCAACAGTCACCAACCAACGGTCTTTGTTGTCCCAACTGCGCAACATCATTGCCACTTGACTACCGCTTTTATTCCATTGGATCGCAGACTGATCCCAGGCCCAATCGCTTAACAGCACGATATCACGTGCTTTTTTCACTGATTGATAAGTTTTACCTTCAGCTTTGGCATTTTCTGCCTTCACTGCAGCTAGCACATCTTCATCAAATCCTGGCAAATCTTTAATCGCAAGCTCATTTTTTGCCGATTTTGCCACATCGACTAAATAAAAGGTTTCAGGTTCTGGCTTTTGATCATGAACTCGGCGACGCACCGGTTTAGCCTGAATATTGCCAGAAGCACTGATGTAATTGGGCATAATATCGCTATCTTCCCGCCAATCAGATGCTTGAGCCACTGCAACAATCAGATGTCGACCATCCGGCGAAAGCGCTGCACCATTGATTTGCTTCCCTTCGCCAAAAAATACTGGTACGGCTGCTACAGCGTTGTTTTCAGCTTGCAACTGTTGCTGTTGCTTAAATTCATCACTAGCATTTTTGTGTTGTAAGGCAACATAGCCGATTAGCTTTTGTTGTTCTTGGGCCAAATAGCTATCTGCAACTGATGGCGCTTCTGGCGCGTTTTCGGTTTTTAAACTGACGATTAACTGTTGTCGACCACTGAGTAGGTCTGCAGCGTAGAAGTCCCAACCGGCACGCCAGCTCAAACGATTCCCCGATAGAAACTTCAGATCACTGCGTTCGATGTGGTCATTGGTTAATTGACTTACCAAGCCACTTTTAATTTGTTTAACAAAAACATTGCCTGAAAACAGCCATGCCACAACTTGTTTATCGGCTGAGAATACTTGGTCTGGGGCTCCAGCATCATCCCACTCTTGCAAACTAAGAGTTTTCGCACTCGCTTTATCTTGTACCGACACTGCGAGCCAGTCCCGAAGCTCATTACCCGCTTGCTTACGTTGATAAATAATTTGTTGACTATCAGCAGACCAATAAGCAATTTCCGGCTGACGCCCTAACCAATCAGGATGAGCCATGGCTTGTTTCATGGTCATTGGTTCTGCGCCAACAGTTGCTTCAACAGTGATGGGGTCCATCGGATAAACTGCGTGCGTCGTTGGCGCCATGAAAACTAACGCTGTCAGACTTAACGCGAGTAACGATTTTTTGGGTAGTATCATGGGTTGAGTTCTTAGAGTGAGAATTGAAGAGTCACTTATACAAAGCAATGCTCTTAAATTCAACCTTCTGCGATATGATGCTACGCCAATCCGATGAATATCAATAAAAAAAGCCATCACAATTCGATGGCTTACACTAAATCACCCAACTAATGTTCAAAGGTGTTAAGCAGCAATTTGGGCAGATACTTCGCCTATTTGTGCCTTAGCCGCCGCCAGTGCTTGTTGTGCGCTTTCGGCGCCCATATTTAGGCCTTCTGCGTAAATAAAATGCAAATCAGTTAAACCGATGAAGCTAAAAAAGCTTTTCAAAAATGGCGTCTGACTATCCGCTGGTAAATCTTTATAAATACCACCACGAGTCGCAAAGAAAATAACTGGTTTGTTTACCAACAAACCAACAGGGCCTTGTTCAGTATATTTAAAAGTAATACCCGCACGTGCCAAACGGTCAAACCATGCTTTTAACTGGCTTGGCACACCAAAATTGTACATGGGTACACCAACTAAAATTACATCCGCGGCTTGCACAGCTGCAATCGCATCATCTGATAATGCGGCCAACGCCTTTTGCTCTGCTGAGCGGTCGGTTTCTGGCGTCATCCAAGCAGCGAGTTCTGTCATCGCCAAATGCGGATAAGCTTCCGCGGCTAAATCAACATCAACTCGGCTAAATCCAGCAGGTAGCGCTTGGACAAACTGCTCGATAAGTTGACTTGACTGGCCTTTCTCACCGCTAATCGAACTATTGACAACTAATACTTTTTTCATGGTCATGCCCCTTGTGGTCATTTATTTGCAAAACTACTGGAGTTATTTAATAGATGCAGTTTAACCACAACATTTTCGACAAAAAATTGCATTATTTAGCAGTTACCATTCGATTTTTTAATTAATCTATTCTAGTAATCCAATTTGAACCAACGCGCGTATTAACTTACAAGAATGTCGCGACTAAAGGTCAAAATTATGTTGGATCAACGCCGCACTTATGGGCATCATGCAAATCAATTTGCAAATAAATCGCCAGGACTTATGGATACGACAGAGACCGCATTACCGGTCAACTTGGGGCAGTGGGAAGAGGCACTTGGCCTCATTGCTTTAAATCGCGACAAACTGGCGTATGCCGGTCTGTTCAATTATTTCGCGCCAAGACTAAAAGCATTCGGTATCAAAATGTTTGGCAATGAACAGCAAGCCATGGAGATGGTGCAAGACACAATGTTGAATGTCTGGCAAAAAGCCGGTTTGTTTGACCCGTCTAGAGGTTGTGCATCAACATGGATTTACACAATCGCCCGTAACGTTCGCTTCGATATGCTGCGCAAAAAGCAAAGCCGTAAAGATGACATTAGTGCTGACGACTTGTGGAGCGATGGTGACTACCCTGAGCAAGAAGATTTACAAAGCCATAGCTGGGATTTGTATATCATTGCTGAGAAAATTGCTCCACATTTTGCGGCGCTGCCGCCAGCACAACGTGTTGTGATGGAAAAAGTTTATTTAGAAGAAAATTCACATCAAGAAGTCGCAGAGCAACTCGGGATCCCTTTAGGTACCGTGAAATCGCGGATCCGTTTAGCTTTAGATAGATTAAGAGAGGCAGTCGATGGGCAACAGCGTTAAACATCACCCTAGTTTAAGTTTGTTGGAACAATTCTGTGACGGTAGTCTAACTCCGGAGGTTGCGCTTTTAGTTGCAACTCATCTGGATTTCTGCCCACATTGTAAGCGCCTTAGTAAAGATATTGAAGCAGATCTTGCTTGCAGCTTTGCAACTTCTACCGTTGCACAAAGTCAAGACGACTGGTTAAGTATGATGCAACAGGTACTTTCACAGGCTGAAGATACAAATCCCTCCGTTGAACAATCAACAGATCCGATAGTGACTAATTTAGAAGTTGGTGGTCATCAATTTGAATTACCACGTGCGTTACAGCGACTAAGCAGTAAGCGCAGTAAATGGTTAACACTGGGTGGTATTGCAACTTCAAGACTGCCATCGGGTGAGCCACATCATGTTTCTTTACTGTTTATCAATAAGAACACCGCAGTCCCACAGCATACTCATAAAGGTTTGGAAATGACGCTAGTGCTTGCTGGGGAGATGGTGGATGAACAGGGTCGTTATGTGCCAGGTGATTTGATTATTAACACGCCAGATGACACTCATACCCCACGCAACGTCAGTGATGACCCATGCTTGTGCTTATCGGTATTAAGTGCGCCACTACAATTTAAGCAAGGTATGACCCGCCTGCTTAACCCGTTACAACGTTTCTTCTACTAACTGCATCTTTCTAAAGCGTTGAAAAAAACCGCCATAATCGGCGGTTTTTATTAAAAGGTCTTATTTAGCGACGCCACAGGCTAACACAGTAGTGCGATGCCCCCTTTGAGGTTATAGACCTCTGCAAATCCAGCTCGGTTGAGAATTTTTGCCGCCAATAAGCTTCGATTACCAGAGCGGCATACTAACAATAAACGCTGAAATGGAACGAGTTCTTGCTTCATCAAAGACCAACATAAACGCGACAATGGCACATGCACAACCTTGGTCGTTGTTGGAATGTACACAGACAACTGCCCTGCACTTTGCTCATAACCTTCACGGACATCCACAACTAAACAATCTGGATGTTTCGCCAAAAACGCTTCTAATTGCTGACTTTCGACAATAGCCTTTGCATCCGAAAGATTAACTTCAACTATCCCGCACTGATATTGCGCTGATTGGGTAAGTTGCACACTTTGTTTATTGAGGTCGTCTAACCAGGTTTGCGTGGGCAACTGAGCCGCAAGTAACTGTGCAAGCACAGGTTGCTCTGAACAAGCAATTTTCCAAGTAGTGAAAAATCGCTGCGCATAATCGTGACTTGAGAGCAAAATGGTGTCATCAGCAATGTGTTGTTTTAATGCAACGAGGCTCCCGACAAAAGCACCGACATCAGCATCAGCTAAATCTAGACGGCCACAACCGCCTGGCAATAAAAAATCGCCAACAAACACGCCGAGTAATTCATTTTCTCGAGTCAGCAAAATACTGCGGCTATCCCGACTATGGCCTGGGGTGGCAAGGTACTGCAAGGTATATTGACCGCAGATAATTGCAGCCTTACCTAGCGGCCAACCTAGCTCATCTTCAACCGTTGCATCAGGTTTTAGCAAGGCCAATAAATCAGCACGTGCCGATTGGTGATCTTGATGTTGATGGGTATCCAGCACCGCTAACAGAGTTAATCCTTGACCTTGCACTAAATTCGCTAGCCGATTCGCCAAAGGCGCTACGGGATCAATGATCACGGCCTGGCGACTATGCTCACAAACCAACAAATAGCTACACATATCCTCATGTTTAAGCTGCGTCACACCACAACATTGGTCGGTGTCAGTGCTTAAAACATCTGAAAGTACTAAGCAACATTGTCTCACCACTGGCGCCAATCGACGCAAAGCATCACAGGCTTGGTCAATTTGAAGTTGCGTGGTTGCTGGACCAAACGACATTCGGATGGCGCCTTGACTACGCCAAGCTTCCAAACCCATTGCGTCTAACACAAAACTCGTTGGCACTTTGGAGCTACATGCCGAACCTGAACTCACTCGAATACCGGCGGCATCAAATAAATCCATGATGTCTTTGCTATAAAAGCCTGGAACGGCAAAGTTTATCGTGGTTGGTACTATGTAGGGTACGTCGCTATTTAACAGCAAGTCTGGATAAAGTTCGCGTAACGCTACAAGCAGTTGGTGTCTGTAGCGCCAAAGTGTCGCTTCGCTTTTAAACTCCGAATCAGTAGTTTTGAGTAATTCAGAAAATATTGCGTGAAGTGCGGCAATACCCGGCAAATTTTCGGTGCCAGAGCGCAAGCCGCCCTCTTGCCCACCGCCAGCAATAAAGGGTTGATATGGAGCCCCCTGTCGGACGTATAAGAAGCCAATTCCTTTGGGCGCATAAAGTTTATGCCCGCTAAACGGCGCGTAATCAATGCTGGTATTTGCAATATCCAAGGACATTTTACCCAGCGCTTGCACGCAATCCACCATCCAGCGTACCTCTTTATTCACCCGTCGAATCAACTGCTCAAGCGCAAGTAAATCTTGCTTAACCCCTGTTTCATTATTGGCGGCCATTGTACAAACCATGGCGGCTCGAGGTAACAACAGCTCTAGGGCAGCGAAATCGAGAATTCCATGTTGGTTCACTGGGATTGCTTGGACTGTTGCGTTTAATTGCAACACAACATTCCAATGTTTTAAGCTCTCCGGCACCGCTTTGTGTTCGGTAGCGCCATATAGCAACAAGGTTTCTGGGCCACCAAGCCCACGACGTTTGGCATCAGCCAATGCCGAGACAATCGATGTTTGAATGCCCTCTGTCGCGCCAGAGGTAAACACAATCTGGCCACTGCTAGCACCGATGACATGCCTTGCCAGTTGTCGGGTCGCTTCCAGCTCTACTTTAGCCTTAATTCCAGTACTGTGGCTGCTGCTTGGATTACCAAAACAAGTCTGCATATGATGCATTACTGCTTGCGCTGCACAGGGCAAAACAGGTGTCGTTGCATTATGATCTAAATAAATTTCGACATGGCGACCACGAGTGACCGATACGCATGAATTGGAAAGTTCCGTACTAGGTGTAGTTACAGAGATACTCATCAGCTCAGCCTTTATAACAAATAGGAATAACTTATATTCCAGCATGATAAGCAATCGCTATCAGTTCGACAAGCCTGATCCCAAAATGACTCAAGCAATCAGGCTAACCATAGCTGTCAGTGACAGAAAATGCATTAACTATTGGCGGCGTAAAACGTGGACAACTCGAGATATTATTCATTGCACGTGCAAATTATGCCGTAGGCAGGCTCGGATGCAAAATTAACTGAAACTTCGCGATAAAAAACTCCGCAAAAGCGGAGTTTATTAAAGATGGCTCTATCATTGAAGAAAAAACTTATTCAACTAAGTCTTTTGGAATATCTGGTCTTAATGCTGACCAAACCCGACCAGACTCTTTACCATACTTACGAACAGCCAGTACCACCTCATCGTGTTTGCCCGCTTCTGCGTACAATTTAAGTTGATGGTAGTACTTTCTCGCTAATTCACGAGATTCTGGTTGAGAGAAATAGAAAGTAGCTATTTTCCGGTACAAACCACGAAAGCCATTCAGAATTAACACATAAATCCGGTTTGCTGAGTGCAAAGCCAATTCATGATTCAAATTGTAATCAAAATCAGCAAAAGCGGTTGGTGTATCTTCTAACTGCTCTGCACCTGCGAAGGCTGCAATAGCTTGTTCTCGGTGATTTTTTACCGCACCACGGATATAAATTGCACTAATATTGGTACGCGCTGACAATAATTCATCAACTAACTCAGGCATCCGTTCTTCATCTAGACGCGCCAGAGTTTCTAGAATGTTGAGGCCAGAAGTTTCCCAGAAATTATTCACTTTGGTTGGCTTGCCATGTTGAATTGTTAACCAACCATCACGCGCCAAACGTTGCAACACTTCTCTTAAGGTTGTTCTAGTGACGCCAATTAATTCTGACAATTCACGTTCAGCCGGCAGAATAGAGCCTGGGGCGAATTTCCCGTTCCAAATGGATTCCACGATATATTCTTCAGCAAAACCTGCTGGGCTCTGTGCTTTAATCAGATTAGTCATCCGGATCTGTCCGTTATTGTTGTGATTTTAGTTAACTTTGGCACTGATTGTACCAGACCAAGTGCAGTTCACAAGCACCATGCAGAAAATTGCCACATCTTACTGATGTCAAAGGTTGTTTTCATACGCAAATTCGCTTAGATTGTCGGCTGGATAAATAACCCGTCTAACAAGGGAAATCAGATGTTTGCAGCTGTGGCTCGTTGGCCGAAACAACGCTGGCCTTGGATCCTTCTCACTGTATCATCCAGTGCATTATTACTCATCGCTTTGTATTTCCAATATGGTATGGGATTAGCCCCATGCATCATGTGTGTCTATCAACGTTTCGCACTTTGCGGCATTATTTTGGCAGGTTTAATTGGCAGCTTTGGTTGTCAATCCGTGTTAGGCCGTTGGTTAGGTTATGTAAGTTGGCTGGTTGGTGCCGGTTGGGGAATGAAGATCGCACATGACCAAGTGGTAAACGAGCAGATTGTTGCCAACGGAGGTTTTTCAACCTGTGCGCTCTTTCCTGAGTTTCCGGTATGGCTGCCATTAAATGAATGGTTGCCAGAGGTCTTCCACCCGACAGGTATGTGTGGCGAAATTCTATGGACATTCCTTGGCTATTCAATGCCATTCTGGATGCGGGTGGTGTTTGGGATTTACTTGATAATTGCCATCGTGATTTTAGCAAGTCAGCTGAAAAAGCATAAGTACAACCCATACGACTAGCACTAGCTTCACTTGATTAATAGTTTTGATGCTAAAAAAAACCGCCTTTCGGCTAACACCATTCACTTAAGAATGTTTTGAGCGAACGGGATAACGGGTTTTA
>JAYSCP010000024.1:0-55000 GCA_041914845.1 Alteromonadaceae bacterium | reverse complement strand
AGAGGATCGGTCAACCGATCAGCTAAGAAAGTTGCTTAACTGATCGGTGTTAGCCGAGAGGCGGTTTTTTCCAAGTTTTGCAGAACTGCTTAAACGCATTTTAAGCAAATAAATGCTTAATTTCGTTGTTTAAGGCGACAAACTCAGGTGAACGTTCAAATTGCGTTGATTTGATTAAGCCAAGTTCTACATAAGGCGCAACTGCAGCATCAGCGTCCTCCACTTGGACACGGCCCAATTTGATGGCGGCGATACGGATAAAGTCTAAGTATGATGGATGCTTAGGTTCAAACTCCATATTGTTCCAATGTTCAGCGACTTGGACCATTTCTTCGCCAAAACCCCATGAACGCATGATATTCACTGAAATTGGACTCGAAATAGTGGCGATAGTCTCGTTAATAAACTGCTCGTTACCAAAAAGCTCTAACTGCTTTTCTGCTTCAGTTAAAATTGGCAACGCCCCAATGTTATGCAGTAAACCGGCTAAGGTCATCGTATCGAAATTGACGTCGGTGAACTTGAAATGTGAATTATATTCTTGCATTGCCGTTAATGCGAAAGCAGTCAGCTCTAAAGTTTGAGCCCAAACTTTATCCATTTGATTTTTAATCAGAGCACTTTTTGAAACAAACAACTGCTCCATGGCCATAGCTGTGACCACGTTTTTAATATAACGCAAGCCAATCCGCGTGGTGGCTTGATGTAAAGTATTGACATGAATACCTCGGCCAACAAAAGCGCTGTTGGCGATTTTCATGATGCGGGCAGAAAGCGCAGGATCGTGAGAAATCATCTCGGCCATTTTGTTTAAGTTTACATCTGGATCTTCTGCTAACTGCCGGATTTTTAAGGCGACTTCCGGCAAACTTGGTAACACCAGCGTGTCGGTGCGGATCTTTTCAACCAGAATAGTCAATAAGGCATTTTTAACTGTCATAATTTGGACCCTGTAACAACGAATATTTTTTGTGGATAAATGTTATAAGCTGATTATTGTCTATTCATGCAAGCTTTCACAGCAAAGATGCAAAAAAAACCAATTTTTTTTCTTTAGCACTGATCCAATCGTATTTGCAAAAGATGTTTTATATCATTGCGTTAACTATTGATGAAATTCCAACCGATATTGCTAGAATCTTGACAGCAGTTCACGTTCGTACTGAGCTGGTTGTAAATTCAAATTTTTCTCTGCTAACTGCGCTTCAAGCAACGCCAAATCTTGTTCTAATTGCTCTAAATGTAAAACGTTGTCATCTAACTGCCACAATTGTTTCGATCCATGGTAGCTAAAAAGCAAAATGGTCAGCGCATCTATATCATCATTTGCCGCTGCTTTTTTTATGGCTTGGTTTTTCCGTTGAATCAAATTTAACTCGTGTTTCAAATCGAGGACATAAGCAAACTCATAAAAATAGGGATACTGCTTTAGGCGCTGGACTGTGAAATAGCAAGTTGCAAACGCAATCGCCACACCAATCATATTTAGGTCCATATTTTCGCCTGGGGCGCGGTTGAACAGGGCGATAAGCCCAGAAGAGAGCGTGACACTTAAGCCGATAAAGCACACCACCAACACCATAATGATGCGGTGTAAATGCGAGCGGTAACGTTGTTTATCTATTGGTTTTAATAACATTGCAGGTAGCCTTGCGTTTTACACTTAAAAAGACAGCATCACTAGGTTATGGCGGTGTCGACATCCTTAGTGAGGTTGCAGTTTATTGTTCCTGATGGCCTAGCGAATGTAAAGCTGACCAACAGTCTGATTGCTTTATTGATCCGGCAATTTGAGCTGAAACAACTTCTCGCGCAGTTTCCAAAAGCGTCCATCTTTTCTAGCGATAACTGCTGCAGGAGGTTGAAGGCGGTGTTGCTGAGACAAAATAACGTTCACGCTTTGGCAATCGAACGGGCGATGTCGATCAATTAAATGCGGGGGGAGTACAATTTGGCCAAATCGTTGCTTTTGCGCTTTACTGGAGATTGGGTGGAATTCATGAATTTTGTTACCCAGCTCATCAAGATAACTAATTTTGATACTCAACTTGCCGTTATCGTGGGTAACTCGTTCTAACAGCATCTGTGTTGGGTAAAATACTAAGGCATCTTTGAGCGCCAAAGCTTCGCGTAGCTTTTTATCTGGATCAACTAGAACAGTTTCGCATTGTTGGCATTGACGTGCGGCAATATCTTGTTCGGCGCCGCATTCTGGGCAAAATTTACAGACAAACCGGAAGCCACAGTGATTGGGTTTGCCATCCTCGCCAAGCTGAAAGCCTTGGCAGCGACGACCGTAGTGCTCGATAACATGACCACGGTCGTCAACTTTGCCCCAAAATGTATTGCGAAAATTACAAAGTGGGCAGGGCACAGTGACTTGTTCTGAGTCACTATTTACTGGCGGGCTGCCAATTTCTGGACTGTATAAATCATACATATTACCCGCGTAATCGAGTACTAAACACTCTGTTTTGCCTGGGAATAACCGCAGACCACGACCGACAATTTGTTGGTACAGACTTACCGATTCTGTGGGACGTAAAATCGCAATCAAATCGACATGTGGCGCGTCAAAGCCAGTTGTTAGCACAGATACATTAACCAGATACTTTAGTTTTTGTTGTTTAAAGGCATTGATGAGCGTTTCACGCTCGTGATTTGGCGTGCTCGCTAAAATTAAAGCAGCGCCTTCATCTGGCAGTAACGCTAAAATTTCCTTTGCGTGGTTTGTGGTTGCGGCAAAAATCATCACGCCCAATTTTGTTTCCGCATACTGCTGAATTTGCTGAATAATTTGTGGGGTAATGCGTTTGGATTTGTCGATAACCATCGCCAAATCTTGTTCTCGGTAACTGCCGCCTACGGCCGGTTTAAGGCCCGAGAAGTCATAACTGAGTACTGGTGCATCCAAAACTCGCGCCGGGGTGAGATAGTTCAAGCCTAGAAGATGGCGAATTGGAAGTTCGAATATACACCAACGGAAAAAAGTTGGCTGTTCATTGCGCACTAAACCGCGGCTATGATACTGATAGATAAAGCCAGAGCCCAAGCGATAAGGCGTTGCCGTTAAGCCGAGAATTTTAATACCTGGGTTATATTTCTGCAGATGGCTAATCACCTGACGGTAACTACTATTCTCGTCATCAGGTACGCGGTGGCACTCATCAATCACCAGCAAGCTAAAACTTGCGGCAAACTGGTCTAAATTGCGACTCACCGATTGAATAGATGCGAAAATGACTTGTTGACTCGATTGTTTTAAGCCCAAACCCGCGGCAAAAATACCAGCCTCCAACCCATACTGCTGGTATTTAGCGCAATTTTGTTCAACAAGCTCTTTCACATGAGCGAGTACTAACACTCGACCTTTTGCTAAGCGCGCGAGTTCGGCAATGACTAAACTTTTTCCTGCACCAGTAGGCAGTACCACCACTGCAGGCTCGCTGCTACGGCGGAAAAAATGCACTATCGCGGTGACGCACTGTTGCTGGTAGTCGCGGAGTTGGTAGCTCATTCGATGTGAAGAGTCGTCATCAATTGCCAGACTGAGATCACTTCAAGCCTTTGTGGGTAAAGGTGATGGCTTTATCCGAAATAAAGGTAGCATGAACATTGGCATTCTCGTCGCCCCACTGACAAGTCCGAGTACCAATGACTTCATCACAACTTACAGGAGAGCCAATGATATCAGTCACTTGCTGATAACTCATTCCCATCGTCAGTTTGTCGTAATTTTCAACCGTCAGTTTGCTGCAGGCTGCGAGTGCCAAGCAACCAAGTCCTATCAAAAGTTTTTTCATCGCCTTAAGTCCTTTAATTTGCTATCGAGGGAGTGATCGCGGCCGTCGGCGCTAATGGTGGCGTAAACCGGCGAATTTGAATAATGATGCCAAAGTGAGGATGATCCAGATAATGCAATTCTTCCAATAACAACCGAGTATTATCTTTGCTATAAAAACTCTGTAATTGCTCGCCGCTGCGCGATAGGTTACGGAAGTTGAATTCGCTATCAATAAACAACATTCGTTCGTTGTAGAGTCGTATTTGGCCATCAAGTTGCCATACTTGGCGCGGTAAGTTGTGCTCAGCGCTACTCTGTGCATTGTTAACTGATGGCAGCGGTAGTTGTTGGTTGAGGCGTTGGTATAGTTGTTCGATATTCGCGTCGATGCCAGCAGCGTCCGATTGCATGCTCATGGTTTGCTTACGACCTTGATAGTTAAAATCGGGACTATAGCGTTTGCCTGCAAACAGTCGTTGCCAACCCGCACGACTTTTCGAAGTCAATGCTTGTCGCCAAACCATGTGTAGCAATAAATCGTGTCCTGCACGGTGACGCAATTGATACGCTAAATCTTTAAGCTGTAGTGCAGATTCTGGTGCAATATAAGGCCGAGTTTGATGCTCGTCACTACCCTGCGGTGTAGTCGGTAAGCTCAATGGCGCCATGTTATCAATTAATTGTTGTTGCGCGATGTCCATCATGTCCTCAGCGTAATTGCTTCGAATATATGGAAACTGTTGGCACAAGTTACTATTTGGCAAAAATTGCGTCTGTGCGAAGCTCGCCGTATCAGCTGTTGACGCGGAATTCTCTTGTAAGCTGTAGGTCACTTCCGGTTGGTGATCTGTTTCAAAATCATAGGGTTCACGATAATCAGCCAACGGATCTAAACTGGTAAATTCATAACCTGCTTTGGGCTTACAGGGAGTGACCGCTAATAACGCAGGGCGAAGGTCGGGAATATATTGAGGGCTTAATAAATCCAGCGCCTGCAAGTTGCGAATAGGTTTCACATCTGCCATGAATTTTTCAGTAAGCGCAATGGTGTCTGCTCGTGAAAATGCCAAGAGTTCAATTTCAAACCACGGATCATCGCTGCGAACTTGTGCACTGATTGGCAGTGTTATCAACAGCGCCAACGCGCTGCTCATCATTAATTTCATAGATGTTGTCATTGACTGTTTGCCTGCATGTCACTCAGCATAGTTTTTACCAACGCCAGACGCTCTGCTGCGTTATGCGTCTCGATAAAGAATCTAAGCTTTTGACCCCCTTCGAGTTTAAATTTCTTCGATTGACTTTGAATTAAGTGAATAATATACGCTGGTTTCACTTTTGTTCTATCTGCAAATTCTACAAGGCCACCCTTGGGGTTTGCTTCGATGCGGCGAATGCCAAGGTGTTGGGCGACTTGTTTTAAGCTTGTAACCGCCACTAAATTTTTCGCAGCATCGGGTAATAAGCCAAAACGGTCGATTAATTCTACTTGGACCTCGTCCAAATCTAGAGCATTTTTGCTACTGGCAAGGCGTTTGTAGAATGATAAACGTAAGCTGACGTCCGGTATGTAAGCTTCCGGAAACAACGCAGGGATTTTCAAATCAAGTTCGGTTTGTTGACTTAACATTGCGTCTAAGCTTGGTTCACGACCGTCTTTTAACGCCTGCACCGCTTCTTCTAACATTTCCATGTATAAAGTAAAACCAACGGATTCAATTTGACCACTTTGGTCGTCACCCAATAATTCGCCAGCACCGCGGATCTCTAAATCGTGGCTTGCGAGTGCAAAACCGGCGCCTAAATCTTCGAGGCTTGAAATTGCCTCCAGTCGTTTAACCGCATCAGGCGTTAAGCGTTTTGGTGGTGGTGTCAGCAAATAGGCATAAGCTTGATGGTGTGAACGGCCAACTCGACCACGTAATTGATGCAGTTGCGCCAAGCCAAAGTTATCCGCACGATGGATAATGATAGTGTTGGCAGTGGGCACATCAATACCTGTTTCGATAATGGTCGAACACAGCAGTAAATTAAAGCGCTGATGGTAGAAATCAACCATGATGCGCTCGAGTTCTCGCTCTGGCATTTGCCCGTGCGCGATGCCAATGATGGCTTCTGGGATCAATGTTGCTAAATCAGCCGCAGTTTTTTCGATACTCGCCACATCGTTGTGGAGGAAATACACTTGACCACCGCGCATAATTTCCCGCAGTACGGCTTCGCGAATGAGGCCGTTTTCGCTTTCGCGAACAAAAGTTTTCACCGCGAGTCGGCGGGCGGGCGCCGTGGCAATAATCGATAAATCGCGCATTCCGGCTAACGACATATTCAAGGTCCGCGGAATTGGTGTGGCTGTGAGCGTCAGAATATCGATGTTGGCGCGCAGTGCTTTGATTTTCTCTTTTTGGCGAACACCAAAACGGTGTTCTTCATCGACAATTAGCAGGCCTAGCTCTTTGAATTTGATGTCATCTTGCAATAGTTTGTGCGTGCCAATCAAAATGTCGACTTTACCCGCGGTAACATCTGCCAAAATAGCCTTTTGCTCTTTCGCACTGACAAAGCGTGATAGCACTTCTACTCGTACTGGCCAATTGGCAAAACGGTCGCGGAAGTTCTCGAAATGTTGTTGGGCCAAAAGCGTTGTTGGTACCAAAATGGCAACTTGATGACCATCATCGACAGCGACAAACGCTGCGCGCATCGCCACTTCGGTTTTGCCGAAACCAACATCACCACACACCAAGCGGTCCATCGCCTGCGGTGCGCACATGTCGCGTAGCACTGCATCAATCGCGTCCTGTTGATCCGCGGTTTCTTCAAACGGGAAACCATCGGCAAATCTTTGATAATTTGCCAGATCTAATTTAAACCCGTAGCCTTTTTGCGCGGCGCGCATCGCATAGACATCCAGCAGTTCGGCGGCAACATCTCGGACTTTTTCCGCTGCTTTTCGCCTTGCTTTTTCCCACGTGTCATTACCGAGTTTATGCAGCGGTGCGTGTTCGGGTTCAGAGCCTGAATAACGTGACAATAAATGCAAAGCCGAAACTGGCACATATAATTTGCTGCCACCTAAATACTCGATAGTGACAAATTCAGCGCTAATGCCCGCAGCTTCTAAAACCTGTAATCCTTGATAGCGGCCAACGCCATGTTGAAGATGCACTATTGGCTGGCCTACTGAAAGTTCGGCGAGGTTGCGAATAATGGTGTCGTTGGATATTTGTTGGCTGTGTTTGCGGCGGCGTCGCTGGCTAATTTTGAGACCAAAAAGCTCGTTTTCACTGATGATCGCCAACGGGTTTTTGCCAGCCAGCAATACCCCTTGTTCGAGCGCGCCAATGCTCACCGCTGTGTCGTCAATGCCGGTAATGAAGTCGGTGAAACTTTGTGTTTGTGGTAGTCTAATTGCTGATTTTTGTAATAAATTCAACAAACTTTCGCGACGACCTTCCGATTCCACCATAAAGACCGCGCGGCCTTTGCGAGTTTTGAGCTGCACTAAAAATTGCTTGAGTTGCTCGATGGGATCTTTGTGCTGATGGTTGACCGATAGATCTGGTAATGCCTCGGCAGCGAAATTACTGTGACCTGCCTTTTCTGGCAATTCCGCGCGTGAAAGTCGCAACCGGCTAAATTGTTTAAGGCCAGCGAATAATTCATCGACAGCTAAATACAGCTCTTGTGGTTTTAAAATAGGTCTGAGTAAATCGATTGCACGGTCGCTGTAGCGTTTCTCGACGTCTTGCCAGAAACGACTTGCGGCAAATTCAATGTCACCAAAACTTAAAATCATGCTGGTTTTAGCGAAATAGTCGAGTAAACAACCGGTGCTTTCAGCAAATAACGGTAAATAGTATTCAATGCCCGCAGGCAGAACACCTTGACTGACTTGTTGGTACAGTGATTCTTTTTCATTGCGCGCGGGAAAACGTTCACGGTATCTGGTACGAAAGCGCTCGATGGCCGTTTTATCCAGCGGAAATTCATGCGCAGGCAATAATTCGATATTGTCGACTTGCGCTAAGGTTCTTTGGTTTTCCGGATCGAAGGTGCGTAAACCGTCAATTTCGTCATCGAAGAAATCAATTCGATAAGGCAGGCTACTGCCCATCGGATATAAATCAAGCAGCGAGCCGCGCACCGAAAATTCGCCATGCTCCATAACTTGTTCTACCAAGCGATAACCTGCCTGCACAAGCTGCCCGCGTAATGATGTTAAATCAAGACGTTGGCCTTTTTTCAATAATAAACTTTGCTGCTGCAAATGCGCTGGCGTGGCTATTTTTAGTAACATCGTGCTGACCGGCACGATGACCAAGCCTTTACTCAGTGTCGGCAATTGATAAAGCGTGCGAAGCCGCTGCGAAATGATGTCTTGATGCGGCGAAAAGTGATCGTAAGGTAATGTTTCCCAATCAGGAAAACTAAGTAGTGACATGTCGTCACTGAAAAATACGCTGAGCTCTTGTTCTAACCGCAGTGCCGTCGGGGTGTCAGGCACAACCAACAAATAAAGCCCACTCTGGCGTTGAATAAGCTCAGCAATTGCCATTGGCAACGCAGCACCATGCAAATTACCGCAAGCGATTTGGTCTTGGATCTTGGCAAATGCCGGCAATTTATCAAGCATTTTTAGCATGCGTTGTCCTCACTTGCTAAGTGTTCTGCACCGCTGGCGTTGGCATTGCTACCAACTGCACTCAGTGATTTCAACAGCGAACCTTTGGGTAATTGCATCGTCACGCAGTGCAAGCTGCCGTATTGTCTAATTAATGCCTGACAATCGATAGCTTGGATTTCATAGCCGGGATAGGCTGCTCGCAGCACAGCTATGGCGTTTTCATCTTGGCTGTCGCCATAAATGGGCAGCAAAATAGCGCCATTTAGAATTAAGTAATTAGCGTAGCTTGCAGGCAACCGTTCACCTTCTGGTGAATATTTTGCGGTTGGCCATGGTAATGCAAACAATGAATAGGCTTGACCGTCGACATCACGCATTTGTTGAAGTTCGCAAGCCATTGCCGCCAATGGCTCGTAGTGCTCGTCTGCCGAATCATCGCAGCCGACATAAACAATACCGCGATTTGGCGTAAAGCGGGCGAGGGTATCGATGTGTGCATCGGTATCGTCACCAGCCAAATGACCATGGTTTAGCCATAAAAATTGGCGAATGCCAAACAACTGTTTGAGTTGTAGCTCCAAAGCTTCAACCTCAAGACTATTGTTGCGGTTTTCATTGAGCAAACAGTTTCTGGTGACTAACAAAGAGCCATTGCCATCAGTTTCAATGGCGCCGCCTTCAAGTACTAACGACAGGCTATGACAGGCTTTGATATGCAGAAAATCCGCTTTGACCAACTGCTGGTTGATAGCGTTATCTAACTCGGCACTAAATTTATCGCCCCAACCGGTGAACTGAAAATCTAACCAATGCAATTGATTATCCGCATCAAGTACGGTTATTGGGCCATGATCGCGCGCCCAACTGTCGTTGTTTGCAATGACTTGAAAAAATGCGTTGTGAATGCCAAGTTCGGTAAATCGCTGGCGAAGTTTGATTTTAAGTGGCTCATCATGGCAGACCACAACGAGTTTGGCATAACGGCTAATCGCCACGGCGATTTGATAAAATGTCTGTTCGACTTCCGCTAAAAAATCAGCCCAATCGGTTTGTGGATGCGGCCACGTTAACATCACTGCGTCTTGCGCTGCCCATTCTGGCAGTAACTTAAACCCTTGCACCTTAACGATTTCCTTGCTGCATCCGCAGTTCTGCTTTGCGTTTTAGTTGGCGTGATTGCTCATGTAAACTGGCGCGAACGATCAATTCTCGATCAATCTCTCGTAAGCAGCGGTAGGTGGTGCGGATCAGGTATTTATCATCTTGCTGGATGCTCTCTAACACTGTGACTAAGCAAAATACCGCGCCTTCACCGTGTTCAAGAAACATTTTTACTTCTAATAGCGTCCCAACGGCGTAGGGCTTAGATTGGTAAAAGCACAGCGCAGAACCACCGAAGCTTTGTGAACGTTGACGGTATTGTTGGTCATCCTGTTGTACCAATAGAAACCCCATCATCATATCGATTTTACGCGCTTGTGCTCGCAGATATGAAGCAAGTTCATCGGCAAATTCGCTAATTCTGTTGAGTGATTTTAACGCTGATTGATCAAGTGCAGCTAACTCGCTGACCATTTTAAACGGCGCAGGGATGAGCGCTTCAAAGCTTGCGTCATCAGGCAAACTATGGTCAAAGGGTTTCACATTAAGATTAATTTGCTGCTCAACAATAAAATAATCGTTAAATTGCTCATTTAATAACGCTAAGTCTGCTTGATCCATGATTGTCTCCGCTTGTAAGCGACCATGTTTATCTCTATGATCCCAATACTTTATCATTAACAAAAGCCGAAGTCCTGAGAAAAGGGATGCAAATACCAGTTTCATTATTTATTGGCTTACGTTATAGCCAAAGTCGCAAAGGCAATGCCTTCATTTCTTTTATTACGCTGTTTTCGGTTGCAGGGATCTTTTTAGGGGTCGTCGCATTAACCTTAGTCAGTTCTGTGATGAATGGCTTTGAAGGCGAGCTTAAAAAACGCATTTTAGGGGTCATTCCGCATTTAATTGTGGAGACGGATGCAAAGGTGTCTGCAGTTGATTTACAAAAAATGTCGGCAGAAATAACCCAAGTTACCCCATTTTTGCAGCAGGAAGCGCTTATTCAGTCGAGTAAGGATCTGTCGGGAGTGCTGTTGCAAGGTGTTGAAGCCAAGCAACTGCCGACTTTTTTACAAGATTCATTAGTGTATGGGGATTGGCAAAGCTTTGCTGATGCTCGTTTCCAAGTAGTGCTCGGTGTCGGCTTGGCCGAGAAGTTGAAAGTCAGGACCGGCCAAAAAGTCCGCTTATTATTACCGTCGGGCGGTCATTACACCCCGCTTGGTTGGATGCCAAAACAGCGTTTATTTACCGTCGCAGGTATTTTTGAAAGTGGCTCCGAAGTGGATAATCTGGTGGCGATTGTCCAGTTGTATGATTTGCAAAAATTAAGCGGCTCTGCGCATTCACAATGGCGGGTAAGTCTGGCTGATCCATTTAAAGCGCCTGAAATGGGGGAATTGCTAAAGAACAATACTGCGGTGACTTCGCTGGTGGATTGGCGGCAAAGCCACGGTAAATTGTTTTCAGCAGTTGCTATGGAAAAATCCATGATGTGGCTGATGTTATTGCTTATTGTCGCTGTCGCCGCCTTTAACATCGTCTCAGCCTTAGTGATGATGGTGACCGAGAAACAACGTGAGGTGGCCATTTTGAAAACTCAAGGGATGACCAACCAGCAATTATTTTATGTGTTTGCAATTCAAGGCATGAGCCATGGTGTGACCGGTGCAGTGCTCGGTGCTGTGGTTGGCGTGCTGTTGACCAGTCAGTTAAATACCATCATGAATGCGATCGGTTTGCAGTTGGTGCCTGGTATGGAACTGCCAATAGATTTACGATTTGGTCAAGTGCTATTGATTATGGCTAGTGCCTTAATGCTTACGGCATTAGCCGTCATATATCCAGCGTGGCGCGCAGTGCAGGTAGAGCCTGCTGAGATTTTAAGAGATGAATAAAACCATGTTAAGTTGTAAAGCAATCTGCAAAAGTTACCGCGATGGCACTCATGTTACTCCGGTGCTCCATGAAGTTTCGCTCAATGTGGCAAGCCATCAAATGGTGGCAATTGTTGGCAGTTCAGGCTCTGGAAAAAGTACCTTGCTTCATATTCTAGGGACTTTAGATCAGCCGGACTCAGGTGAGCTTTGGTTAGCAGGTCAACAGGTTGCTAGTCTGTCAGCTGCGCAAAAAGCGCAGCTTCGCAATGAGCAGTTGGGTTTTATCTATCAATTTCACCATCTGTTGATGGACTTCACGGCAATTGAAAATGTGGCGATGCCTTTGCTAATCCGTAAAGTTGATAAAGCACAAGCGCATACAGCTGCTAGCGAGATGTTAACTCGCGTCGGCTTAGGTCACCGTTTGCACCATCGACCATCTGAGCTTAGTGGTGGTGAGCGCCAGCGAGTTGCTATTGCGCGGGCGATGATTGGCAAGCCCGGTTTAGTACTTGCAGATGAACCTACAGGTAACTTGGACCATCAAACCGCCGAAAGTATTTATCAATTAATGCGTGAGTTAAATCGTGAATTAGGCACAAGTTTTGTGGTGGTCACCCACGATAGAGCGCTTGCGGCAAAACTCGACCAGCAATACTGGATGCGCGATGGCCGCTTAGGTGTTGACAATGGCTAGTCTCTCTTGGCAGCTTGCGAGCCGCTATCGCAACACTCGCAATAATAGTGCTTTTATCCGCTTTATTTCAGCATCTTCGACCTGGGGTATTGGGCTTGGCGTTGCAATTTTGATTTTGGCACTGTCGGTGATGAATGGCTTTGAACAAGCTCTGCGCGAAAAAGTGCTGAATGTCATCCCGCACGTAGAGCTTGAAGCCGTTGAGCAGCCTATCCAAAATTGGCCAAAGAAGCTGAGCGCTCTTAGCAGTGAAGCAGGTGTGCTTGCTGGCGCGCCTTATATTCGTACCGATGGCTTATTACGTGCCAGCGGCAAAGTTAAGGCGGCGCAAGTCCGTGGTATTGATTTGGCATATGAAGCCGGGATCAGTGGACTCAACCAGTTTGTCAAAGCCGGCCAAGTTGATACGCTGGGTACTGATCAAATCATTTTAGGACAAGGTATCGCCCTGGAGCTCGGGGTTAGCGCAGGTGATACGGTGCAGTTAATGCTACCAAAAGTCACTGTGACAGGCGAACTTGCCGGACAAAAGAATGTCAGTTTGCAAGTGTCTGCAATTGTAGGAATTGGCGGGCAGTTAGATTATCAACAGGTTTGGGTACAGATGCCAGCGCTAGCGCAGTGGCTCGATATGCCAACGGATAGTATTCAAGGCTTTGCTTTTAAAGTCGCTGATATTTTTCAGGCGAACGCCATTTCCCGCGAGCTTGGGCAAAAAGCCACTGATTACATTTATATGCTGGATTGGTTTCGAACCCAAGGCCATTTGTACGAAGATATCCAAATGGTGCGCAGTATCTTATATCTAGTGCTCGCGCTAGTAATTGCAGTTGCTTGCTTTAATATCGTGGCCACTTTGGTTATGGCGGTGCGCGAGAAAGAGTCTGATATTGCAATTCTATTGACAATGGGGACTGCGCCGAGTGTGGTCATTCGTGCGTTTATGTGGATGGGCTGGTTAAACGGTCTAAAAGGCACTTTTTATGGCAGTTTGCTTGGTGTCTTATTGGCGTGGAATATTGAAGCCATTTATCGCTTTTTCGCTGAACTTGCTGGTGCGAGTTTGCTCGATCCGACTATTTATTTCATTGACTATTTACCTTCCGAAATTCATTGGCAAGATATCGTCTTCACAGTGTTGGTTGCTATTGTTCTAAGTGGCCTCGCGACGCTTTATCCAGCACTGCGCGCGGCAAAAGTTCAACCTGCAGAGGTGTTAGGTCAGCGGTAAACTCAAAGCACTCAAGCTTTTGCAGTGATGTTTCTTCAAAATGCCAATGGCGTCATTGGCATTTTTACTCGGTGTAAATCACCTACAGCAAATCGCAAATGCGAGCACTTCCCAGAACATATTCATAAGTCCCAGAAAGTTCTCACTCGCTAAATCTATTGTTGTGGCTGGCGAAAGTGCTAATCATGGTTTATTAGTAATTAAGTATCATTTAATTAACCAAAAATAAACATGGAACGTTTTTGTTTTGGCGTATTCGCGGCGGTGTTGTTATCAACGCTGTTGCCTCACTTACCTAATTTACAATTTATAGTGCTCATCACTGCGCTTGCCATGATTTCTGGCTATTGTCGAGCACACTTCTGCCTTGGCTTTTTGTTGTTTTTACTGAGCTTAAGTTTGCAGGTGTATTGGCATCAGCACAAAGTGAGTTCTTTGCTAACGCTAACCAATACTGAATTTGAAGGCAGGATCGCCAGTATTGCTCAGCAATATGGTGATAGTTATTTCTTTTTGCTGGAAGTTGAATCGAAGCCAAGACCATTTGCCCTTGCACAAACTGAACTGATTGCTGTGCGGTGGTTCGATGCGACGGAGCGTCCACTCGCCGGCCAGCGCTGGCGTTTTAATTTAACACTCAAGCCGGTGCGTGGAGTGGCAAATCCAGGTTCAGGCAACAAAGAGGCTGCAGCTTTGGTGCATGCAGTGTTGGCGCAAGGCACAGTGAAGCGATTTTTGCGGTTGGATGATAACCGCAGCTGGCGACAGCAAGCTTATGATTTAATTCATACTTCAACCCTGAATTATCCAAGTCAGCCAATATTGTTAGCGCTGTCGGTTGGTGAGCGCCCGTTTAGCCCAGAGCTTTGGTTAGCGTTACAGAGTAGCGGTTTGAGCCATTTGATTTCCATTTCTGGCATGCATATCGCTTTAGTGTTTGGTTGGGTTTTATTAGCAAAACCAGTGCTACAGTTTTTGCCAATTCCACAGATCTGGCGTGAACGATTATTGTGGTCATTAGCGCTAACCGCTGCGATTGGCTATTGCATCTTGGCAGGGTTTGCTATTCCAACGTGGCGAGCTTTAGTTGCTATTGTAGTAATCACATTACTTCGGATGTTGCTGCGTCGAACCAGTGGCTGGCGATTTAGCTTGGTATTTACTTGCATGATGTTGGTGTGTTGGCCAACCTTGATGCTAAGTGTAAGTTTTTGGCTTTCAGTGAGCGCGGTTGCTCTGTTATTTTTTATGCAATGGCGCTTTGCCAAGCCGCAAAGTTGGTTGGATAGATTTCGTCAGTTTGTGTTGTTTCAATGGCTGTTTACGCTGATGTTGTTGCCAGTGAGCCTATTATTTTTTCATGGGATTGCTCCGCTTGGTTTTCTTTGCAATTTATTATTTGTGCCTTGGATCAGTGTGCTCGGGATCCCCGCATTATTGTTAGTATTTGTTTTGCAATTGCTTTGGCCTTTGCCGCTAGAGCATTTGTGGTTGCTGGTTGACTGGGTGTTTAGGCCGTTGATTTGGCTATTTAATCACTTAGCAATTGCAGATCACTGGTGGTCTTTGCCTGAACCGTCGACTCCGGCATTGTTATTTATGCTGGTAGCGATGATCATCTATGGGCTTGGGCGCAGTCGTATGACGCGGAGTTTGGCGCTTATGTTGAGCCTTGCAAGCGTACTACAATGGCAACAACCCTCAGTGAACACTTTACATGTAGTCGATGTAGGCCAAGGCACAGCGTTAGTGCTACAGCAGGGGCGTAGGGCGCTTATTTATGATGTCGGCCCCCGTTATGGCGATTATAGTGCGACCAAAAGTCATCTGCTGCCGTATCTGCGCTATCTGGGGATCCAACAGTTGGATTATTTGATTTTAAGCCATAACGATAGCGATCATACTGGCGATTGGCGACTACTCCAACAAGCATACCCGGAGCTTACGGTAGTTACTGATATTAGCGGTGTTGGTGAGAAGTTAGATTGTCAGCAATTACCTCACTATTGGGGAGCATTTAAGTTGCAAGTGTTATGGTCACAGCAAAGAGCGACCAGCAACTTGCAGGGAAATGCTGAGGAAGAGCAGCCGAAAAATCACGACTCTTGCGTGGTTTTGTTGACCAGTTATACCAACAAGCAGCAATGGCAAGTGTTGCTCACAGGCGATGCAGATATTGCCGCTGAGCGAGAGATCCTAGCGCGATATCCGGATTTACGTGCAGAGGTACTACTCCTTGGTCATCATGGCAGTAAAACCAGCTCGGCTCTAGCTTTCTTACAAGCCTTGCAAGTAAAGACAGCACTAAATAGTGCAGGCTTCGACAACCCATATTCACACCCAGCGACTGATGTAAAGGCACGACTGCAATTACTCAACATACCGCTTTTTAACACCGCTGAACTCGGTGCTATTCGGATGCAATTCACCGACGAAAGACTAATTTTTGCCTTTTGGCGTCAGCAGCCTTGGCTGGCTTGGTTGGAAAATGTCGCTGACAATGCTGAAAGTATTGATTCAACGAGGTAGAATGAACGGTATTTTACTTTTTAGGTAACTATTTTGACTACGCAAACCCCAAGTTCAGTGTCGACTTTTCGCCGTTTGATGGGCTATCTCAAGCCTTACAAAGGCGGTTTTGTGATGGCTATTTTTGGCATGATTGGTTATGCCCTTATTGACGTTTATTTTATCAACGAATTTGAAACCTTCATCGACCGTGGTATTACCGAAAAAGATCAGCAGTATTTTTTCTGGGCTCCAATTGTTGTGGTGTTGTTATTTTCCATTCGTGGGGTTTTTCATTTTATTTCCAGTTACAGTTTGACCTGGGCTGGCACTCATATTGTTAAAGATCTTCGCCAACAATTATTTAGCCAGATGATGAATTTACCAGTGAGTTTTCATGACAAACACAGCACTGGCGAATTAATTTCAAAAATTACCTATGATGCTGAACAAATCAAACAAGCATCTAGTAAAGCGCTAGTGGTGCTTATCCACGAAGGTGCTTTTGTTTTGGGTCTTCTCGTTGTGATGTTTAGCAAGAGTTGGCAGTTATCAGCCATTTTTTTGCTGATAGCGCCGTTGATTGCAATTATTGTTTCTGTGGTGTCTAAACGCTTCCGTCAAATCAGTAACCGTATGCAGGGGACGATGGGGGACGTGACCTCAAGCGCCGAACAGATGCTAAATGGCCATAAAGTGATTTTGTCGTTTGGTGGTCAAGCAATTGAAAACAAAAGATTTGACGAGATTAATAATCGGAATCGTCACCTCGATGTGAAACTAGAATCGACCCGCGCTATTAGCGTTTCTTTGATCCAGACCATCGCATCTTCTGCTTTAGCCTTTGTTATTTATTTAGCCAGTTTTCCAGAGATGTTAGATACGCTGACGCCAGGTAAATTCACCGCGATTTTGACATCGATGATGTTGTTATTAAAGCCGTTAAAGCAACTAACAACAGTGAACAGCGACTTTCAAAAAGGCATGGCGGCAGCGGCTGCCGTGTTTAGAGTGCTTGATGAAAAACCAGAAGAAGATACTGGAACTACCGAGCTTGGCAAAGTACGTGGCGATATCGAGGTGAAAGGCCTGAGTTTTCAATACCCTGGTCACGATAAGATGGTGTTACAAGACATCAATTTTACCGTTAAGGCAGGCCAAACTGTGGCGTTGGTTGGTAAATCAGGCAGTGGCAAGACCACAATTTCCAGCTTATTACCGCGCTTCTACGAAATTGAACAAGGTCAAATTCTGTTGGATGGTCATGATACCAAAGAATGCACCCTTGCCAGTTTACGTCGTCAAATTGCCGTGGTATCGCAACAAGTGGTGTTATTCAACGATACCATCGCCAACAACATTAGCTATGGTTACGCTGGTGAGTTGACTCGTGAGCGGCTAATCGATGTGGCTGAAAAGGCTCATGTTATGGAGTTTGCAGCCGGTATGGAACTCGGTTTGGATACCGAAATTGGTGAAAATGGCGTGACCTTATCTGGTGGCCAAAGACAACGGATCGCCATTGCTCGTGCGCTGTTGCGCCAATCACCGGTGTTAATTTTAGATGAGGCCACTTCGGCGCTTGATACCGAATCTGAACGTAAAATTCAAGGCGCTTTTGACGAGTTATTGAAAAACAGAACCAATATTGTGATAGCCCATCGTTTATCGACTATCGAAAACGCAGATGTCATTTTGGTCATGGCTGAAGGAAAAATTGTCGAGCGCGGCAGTCACCAAGAGCTTTTGGCGCATCAAGGTGTTTATGCCAATCTTTATAAAATGCAATTTGGTGACGGTGCATGAAGGCAGATGAAATCAGCGCAAACGGCGTAAAATCGTCGCAATCGGCTGGTCAATTTGCTAATAGCATCGAACGGAGTTGGTATCAAGCAACGTGGTGGTCTTGGTTGTTAGTTCCATTTTCGTTGCTATTTGCAGGGCTCAGCGCCTTTCGCCGTCTCTGCTTTAAACTAGGGGTGATGACATCGACACGCATTGCTGCTCCGGTCATTATTGTTGGCAATATCAGCGTTGGCGGCACTGGCAAAACACCCTTCACACTGTGGTTGTGTCGATATTTGCAACGACAGGGTTTAAAACCCGGTATTTTAAGTCGTGGATATGGCGTTAAAATCCGTGAGCCACAGTTGGTTAGTGCGTCGATGTCTGCAGCTGAGGTTGGTGATGAACCGTTATTGCTTGCGCAATTAACTGGAGTGCCTGTTGTCGTCTGTCCAAAAAGAGTCAGTGGCGCTAAGTTTCTTCTCGCGAACACCGACTGCAATATCGTGATTTGCGACGATGGTCTACAGCATTATGCTTTAGCGCGAGATTTAGAAATTGTTTTAATTGATGGACAGCGAGGCTTAGGAAACGGCCGGTTATTACCGGCAGGGCCACTGCGGGAAGGCGCTTGGCGACTGGCTACAGTTGATTTAGTGCTCAGCAACTCAGCGCCAAGTCCACTAACCCCTTACCAGCTCGATATTATCGCAGCGCCAGCAAAAGCATTAAACGACTTATCTTCGCCACTATTAGCCGATAGCACGGTAGCGTTAGTGTCTGGAATTGGTAACCCCGAGCGATTTGCCAGCACAGCTAAGCAGGCTGGATTTCATATTGGTTCTCAGCATTTTTTTCCAGACCACCATCCTTTTGTCGCCGATGATTTTCAGCAGATCCCAACGCCATTACTGATGACAGCGAAAGATGCGGTAAAATGTCAGCCGTTCGCAAAGCCGAATTGGTATTATCTGCCGATAACCGCCCAAGTTCCTGTCGCTGCAGAGCAGGTGCTTTGGCAAAAATTACAACAGATCCGGAGCCGCTATGGCCTTTAATATCGCCCTATTAGATATCGTTGCTTGCCCATTGTGCAAAGGCAAGCTGAAGCTGGATAAACAGCAACAACGTTTAATTTGTACTTTCGATCGTCTTGCTTACCCAATCAAGCAAGATATTCCGGTACTACTCAGTCAAGAAAGCCAAGAGTTGAGCGCTGCCGAGGTTGAACCATGGCTTTCGTAGTTGTGATCCCGGCTCGGTACGCCAGTAGCCGATTACCTGGAAAACCGCTAGCGGATATTGCTGGCAAGCCGATGGTGCAGTGGGTTTGGCAACAAGCAATACAAAGTGGTGCTAGTCGTGTGGTGATTGCAACTGATGATGTGCGGGTAGAGCAAGTTGCTCGCGGTTTTGGCGCGGAAGTGCTGATGACCGATCCTGCACATAACTCAGGGACTGAGCGTTTGGCTGAAGTCGTGCGCAGTCTAGCTCTGCCGGCAGAGACGGTGGTTGTTAATGTGCAAGGGGACGAACCTTTTGTACCTCCTGCCATTATTGAGCAAGTCGCAGCAAATTTGGCTTCGCAACAATATGCGCGTATGGCAACCTTAGCGGTGGCGCTTGCAGAACCTAGCGAAATTGCTAATCCAAATATCGTCAAAGTTGTTTGTGATAAAAATGGCTACGCGCTTTATTTCAGTCGCGCAGTAGTGCCGTTTGACCGCGATGGCGCGTTTCACCATGAATGTGCAGCACATTATCAGCGTCATATTGGGATTTATGCTTATCGAGCCGGATTTATTTTGGATTACGTGAGTTGGCCCGCGTCAACGTTAGAACGGATCGAATGTCTCGAGCAGTTGCGCGTACTTTGGCAAGGCGAACGTATTCATGTTGCTTTGGCTAAAGAAGTGCCGCCGGTTGGTGTGGATACGCCAGCTGATTTAGAGCATGCGCGGCAGGTTGCGGCAACGCTAACTAATATCAGTACGACTACTAGTTTGGGTCCTCAGTGCTAAATAGTGAAAGCTTTTCTTTAGTGACTGAGCATTCGGACTTTGTGGTTGTTGCTAAAGCGCCAGGCGTCAGCTTTCACTCCGAAGATGGGGCAGGCGTGGTGGTGCAGGTTGAACAAGCACTCGGCATGAAGTTATTTCCGGTGCATCGCCTTGATAAAGTAACGTCAGGCCTGTTGATTTTGGCTCGATCTAGTGCCGCAGCTGCAGAATTTACTGAATTATTTAGTCACCACCAAATTCAGAAATACTATTTAGCGTTGTCATTGGATAAACCAAAACAGAAACAAGGTTGGGTAAAAGGGGACATGGCACCAGCGCGGCGGGGCGCTTACAAACTGCTTAGTAGTATGGAAAATCCGGCAGTGAGCTATTTTATATCTGCTGGATTTCAGCAATCAGCAGCGCTGCCAGTTGGCTGTCGTGCTTTTTTGATTAAACCTTTTACTGGTAAAACCCATCAAATCAGAGTGGCATTGAAGTCAATGGCGGCAGCAATTGCGGGTGATGATTTATATCAAGGCAAAACTGCAGATCGGGTTTATTTACACGCCTACGGGCTCGATTTCATTTGGCGTGGTCAGCATCATCAATACATACTGCCACCATCACATGGTCAGTGGTTTACCGCCCCGGAGCTGCAAGATTTGTTGAGTTCGCAATGGGCTACCCCATGGCAGTTAGCCTTTCCGGCATATCAACTGCCAATTCGCTAGCATGCCAAAGCGAAACAATTTTCGATAGGATGAATATGAACGACGAGTATTTATTGCGGTTTGCGGGTATTGGTCGCCTGTATGGCGTTGATGCTTTGCAAGCTTTTGCCACTGCGCATGTTTGTGTAATTGGTATTGGCGGTGTTGGCAGTTGGGCTGCCGAAGCTTTAGCGCGTTCTGGGATCGGCGCGATTACCCTCATCGACTTGGATGATATTTGTATCAGTAATACCAATCGGCAGATCCATGCCTTAGCTGAAACAATAGGTCAAGACAAAGTGTCGGTGATGGCTGAACGGATTTTGCAAATCAATCCTTCGTGTCAAGTCACACAAATCGATGACTTTGTTGCTGTGGAAAATTTGTTTGAGATATTTGCAACACCGTTTAGTTATGTGATTGATTGTATTGATTCAATCAAAGCAAAAACCGCGCTTATCGCGCACTGTAAACGCAACAAAATTCCGTTGGTTACCATTGGTGGTGCTGGCGGGCAGTTAGATCCGACACAAATCGAATTAACTGATTTAGCGAAAACGGTCAACGACCCACTATTGGCGAAAGTACGGAATAATCTCCGTCGTGATTATAACTACAGCCGTAATGTAAAACGCAGTTTTGGTATTGATGCAGTCTACTCCAAAGAACAGTTGCGTTACCCCAAACCAGACGGCACCGTCTGTAATGCCAAACAAAGCAATGAGGGCGCAATGCGTTTAGATTGCAGCGGCGGATTTGGTGCAGTAACAGTAGTGACAGGGAGTTTTGCTTTTGTCGCAGTGAGTCGGGTGTTGAAAAAAATAGCCGATAAAGCCAATCAACAAGCAAAAGATTAAGCGCATTGATGCGTTTAATCTTGCGCCTGCTGCATCAAAGTCAACACTGCCAAGACACCATTATTTCGCGATGGCGATAGTTCGGCCCCAATGTTGAGTTGTTGCCATATTTGCAGAAAATTAGCTTGTTGATTCTGTCGGTACCAATCTGCTAATACCAAAGCGACAATTCCTTTAACGACTCGGGCTTCACTTGCAAAGGCAAATTGTAAAGGAGCTTTGTTGATCCGAAGCCAAGCTGCGCTTTCGCAGCCACTCACTAGGTTCTGCTCACATTTATCAACCAGTTCCAGCCCAGGTAATTGTTTGCCTAAATGCATAATTATGCGATAACGGCTTTGCCAATCAGTTGTTGTTGCCAATTTGGGCAATTCAAACATCGCGACATCCACAATGAATTGTCTGGTTTGGTCAAAGACGCTGCTTAGCGGTCGTTCATTCATGTCGCGAGGCTCTAAAAAGTCCAATAAATCTAGGGTTATGCCAAAAGATCTGCAGCCGTTGCAAGAGCTTGTAAGGTTTGTGAAATTTCAGCTTCGGTATTGTAAGGCGCTAGACTGAAACGTACTGCTCCTGGTTGCTGTAGCGCTTGAAACAGCGGCATGGCGCAATGAGTGCCAGCGCGTACGGCGATTTTTTGCTGATCTAAGAGCACTGCCAAATCCGCAGGATGTTCATTTTGTAAATTTAGGCTGACAATTCCGGCGTTGTTTTCCACAGTTGATAGCAGCTGTATACCGGGAATTTCTTTGGCCCCCATCCATAACTGCGTCAACAAACGATGTTTATATTGCGCCATTTCAGCGAAATCAAATTGCACAAGCCAATTAAGCGCGGCAGCAAAACCGATAGCCCCTGCGATATTTGGGGTACCCGCTTCTAAACGATATGGCAGGTGATTTAACGTAGTTTTAGTGAAGGTGACCTGCTTAATCATTTCACCGCCATAATTGAGCGGCCGTAATTGTTCTAATAAAGCAGTCTTACCATACAAAATGCCAATGCCGGTCGGGCCGTATAACTTGTGAGCTGAGCACAGATAAAAGTCACAGCCAAGAGCTTGCACATCGACGCGTTGATAACTTGCGCCTTGAGAACCATCGACGATGGTGATAGCGCCATGTTTTTTCGCTAAATCGATAAAATCTTCGAGCGGTGTTACATGGCCTAAACCATTGGAAACATGAGTGAAACTTACAACTTTTGGTTTTTTTTCTGCAAGTAAAGCTGCATAAACGGCAATATCTAGATGGTTATTTTCGTTCAGCGGTACTACAGCAAGTTCAACACCGATGTTTGCTGCATGAAATTGCCAAGGGACAATATTTGCATGATGTTCAAGAGCGCTGATAAGCACACAGTCACCAGGTTTGAGCACGTTCCCAACCAAACCATATGCCAGTTGATTTAACGCTGCAGTTGCACCAGCAGTCCAAATAATTTCTGCTTGGTTCTTGGCATTGAAAAATGCGGCTACATCTGCACGAGCCCGCTCAAATAATGCGGTAGATCGTTGGCTAAGGGCGTATGCGCCGCGGTGCACATTGCTATAGTCTTCTTCATAAAATTGTTGAATGCTGGCAAGAACTGCCGCTGGCTTGTGCGTGCTTGCAGCATTATCGAGATAAATCCACTGCGGATGATGCCGAAAAAATGCAAATTCTGCGCGAAATGCCGCAACATCAAACATAACATCAACCTTTATTTTAACTTGCGAAACGCAACATCAGAGCTTTGTGCATAAGACGCGGATTTTGCCTTGTTTTCAAAACCGCAGCAAGGCGTAACTGTATAAACGATGGCTGCAATCGTTGTAGCCTTGGAGAAAGTCTTCGCTTATTAATTCACTCAAATCAGCGCAGCTAAAGCGGCAACATTTTTATTCAAAACAAAAAAACCGGAGTAAACTCCGGTTTTCTATCGGCGAACAACTTAATCAATAATTAAGCTTTACGCTCTGCTTTGTTAACGAAATCACGAGCTGTATAGCCGGTGTATAGCTGACGTGGACGGCCAATCTTATGGCCCTTATCCGACAGCATTTCATCCCAATGCGAAATCCAACCTACTGTGCGGCTCATAGCGAAAATTACTGTGAACATGCTGGTTGGAATACCGATCGCTTTTAAAATAATACCTGAGTAGAAATCAACGTTTGGATATAATTTCTTCTCGATGAAGTACGGATCTTCCAGAGCGATGCGCTCAAGTTCCATCGCAACATCTAACAATGGATCTTGGATATTCAGCTCTTTTAGCACTTCATGGCAAGTTTCACGCATAACTTTGGCGCGTGGGTCAAAGTTCTTATAAACACGGTGCCCGAAGCCCATTAAGCGGAAAGTATCATTTTTGTCTTTTGCCCGACGGACGAATTCAGGAATACGCTCCACTGAACCGATTTCTTGCAACATTTTCAAACAAGCTTCGTTCGCACCGCCATGCGCAGGTCCCCAAAGCGATGCAATACCTGCAGCAATACAAGCATATGGGTTTGCACCAGATGAACCGGCTAAACGTACGGTCGAGGTTGACGCATTTTGCTCATGGTCAGCATGCAACATGAATATCCGATCCATTGCCTTGGCAACAGTAGGGCTCACATTGTAAGTTTCCGCTGGCACAGAGAACATCATATGCAGGAAGTTTTCAGCGTAGCTAAGCTCGTTACGTGGGTATACGAACGGCTGACCAACAGTGTATTTGTATGCCATTGCTGCGATCGTTGGCAGCTTAGCAATCAGACGGTGCGCAGAGCGTTTACGTTGTTCTGGATCGTTGACATTCAAATCTGAGTGATAGAACGAAGACATCGCACCAACCACACCACATAACATGGCCATTGGGTGCGCATCAACGCGGAAGCCTTGGAAGAATGAAGCAAGTTTCTCATGCACCATAGTGTGACGAGTGATGACGTGAGTAAATTCATCATATTGCTCAGCTGTAGGCAGTTCGCCTTCTAACAGCAAATAACAAGTTTCAAGGTAATCAGATTCAACAGCGAGTTGCTCAATTGGGTAACCGCGGTGTAACAGAATACCGTTGTCACCATCGATGTATGTGATTTTTGATTCACAAGAGCCAGTCGACATAAAACCCGGGTCAAAGGTGAAGTAGCCTTGTTGACCTAAGGCGCGTACATCGATGACGTCTGTACCTGCTGTGCCGGAATAAATCGGCAACTCAAATGGCGCCAGACCTTCGATATGCACGACAGCTTTTTTATCTGCCATTGGATTTCTCCTGTGTTGTTATTGGTTTAACTGGTAGTTCAAACTCATTCTACCTGTATTTGGGGGCTAAAAGTCAATTTTAATGCTTCAATGATTAATAAGTATTCGACTCTAGTCGTATTGCTCATCTTAGTAAATGCGTTAACGTATCACCAATGGATTTTAATCAACAAAATTAAACATAAATTGTAATCCCATGTTCTGAAATATATACTGTGGCGGGTTCGAAATCAGTTCACCGACCGATAGATAAAAAAATTGGGCTGAACCACTCAGCGCTGTAGCCTGTATATCCATTGGGTGTTGACTGTTTATGCAGCAACGTATAATGACAACAAAGCTCATCAAGGGCGTCGATAGGCAAGAAACTGTGAAAAAGCAAAGACCTGTTAATCTTGATCTAAGTACCATCCAAATGCCGGCAACGGCAAAAGCTTCAATCCTTCATCGCGTAACTGGCGTTGCAATGTTCTTCGCATTAGTTTTTGTGATCTGGGCTTGGACTATTTCTCTATCATCAGCCGAAGGCTTTGAATTAGTAAAAAATGTCATGACGTCATTTGTTGCTAAATTCATTGCCTGGGGAACAATCTCTGTGTTGCTTTATCACTTATTAGGTGGCATCCGTCATTTAATTATGGATATGGGGCACTGGGAAGAATTGGCATCAGGTAACCTCAGCGCGAAAGTTACTATCGCTCTGTCGTTGGTGTTGTCTGTGTTAGCTGGAGTATGGTTATGGTTTTAAATCAAGCATCGTTAAAGCGTGATGGCGTACAAGATTACGTATCACTGCGTGCAACAGCGATTATTCTCGCTGCTTACACCGTGTTTATCCTCGGTTTTTTTCTGGTAACCCCTGAAGTTACTTATGAAGTCTGGAGCGGTTTATTCTCCAACATCTTCGTCAAAGTGTTCACTTTGCTAGCGTTAGTTTGTATTGCTGTGCATACCAAAATTGGTCTGTGGCAGGTTCTGACTGACTATGTGAAGAACGCAACTGTGCGCGCAGTGCTGCAATTTGTGTTATACGCACTGGCGTTTGGTTATGTTGCTGTTGGCCTTTTTGTTCTGTGGGGTGTTAAGTGAATATTCCAGTACGCGAATTTGATGCCGTCGTGATCGGTGCTGGTGGCGCAGGTATGCGCGCCGCTCTGCAAATCACTGAATCAGGTTTAACCTGTGCATTATTGTCTAAAGTGTTTCCTACACGTTCACACACTGTGTCAGCACAGGGTGGTATCACGGTAGCACTTGGTAATTCTCACCCAGATAACTGGGAATGGCATATGTTCGATACCGTCAAAGGTTCTGATTATATCGGTGACCAAGACGCCATCGAATACATGTGCAAAACTGGCCCTGAAGCAATCACAGAACTGGAAAACATGGGTTTACCATTTTCTCGTTTTGAAAACGGTCGCGTGTATCAACGTCCGTTCGGTGGTCAGTCGAAAAACTTTGGTGGCGAACAAGCCGCTCGTACAGCAGCTGCTGCTGACCGTACTGGTCACGCTTTATTGCACTTGTTGTATCAACAAAACGTTAAAAACAAAACCCAAGTATTCTCTGAATGGTATGCGCTTGATTTAGTTAAAAACCAAGACGGTGCAATCGTTGGTTGTACAGCTATCGAGATTGAAACTGGTGAGATTGTGTACTTCAAGTCGCGCGCTGTTGTTTTAGCAACTGGCGGTGCTGGCCGTATTTACGCATCAACTACAAATGCTCACATTAACACTGGTGATGGTGTTGGTATGGCTCTGCGTGCTGGCATACCGCTGCAGGACATGGAAATGTGGCAGTTCCACCCAACAGGTATCGCTGGCGCTGGTACTTTAGTGACCGAGGGTTGTCGTGGTGAAGGTGGTTACTTATTAAATAAAGATGGCGAGCGTTTTATGGAACGTTATGCGCCAAATGCCAAAGACTTGGCGGGTCGTGACGTTGTTGCTCGTTCAATGATGACTGAAATCCGTGAAGGTCGTGGTTGTGACGGTCCATGGGGCCCTCATATCAAGTTGAAACTTGACCATTTAGGTGCAGAAGTTTTAGAAAGTCGTTTACCAGGTGTATGTGAACTTTCGAAGACATTCGCTCACGTTGACCCAGTGAAAGAGCCAATCCCAGTAATTCCAACCTGTCACTACATGATGGGTGGTATTCCAACGAATGTGCATGGTCAAGTTATTCATCCGAAAGCCGATGGTTCGGAAGAAGTGGTTGCAGGTCTGTTTGCTTGTGGTGAAATTGCTTGTGTGTCTGTTCACGGTGCGAACCGCTTAGGTGGTAATTCATTACTCGACTTAGTCGTGTTTGGTCGTGCGACTGGTTTACATTTGGGCGAAGCACTGGCTGCAACTTCTGAATATCGTGTTGCCTCTGATTCCGATCTGCAAGCTGCATTAGCACGTACTCAGCGTTGGGAAGATACCAAACCAGGTCAAGGTGAAGATCCAGTGCAAATCAAAAAAGATTTGCAAAAATGTATGCAATTGAACTTCTCGGTATTCCGTGAAGGCGCAGCGATGGCTGAAGGCCTTGCTGAGCTAAAAGAAATCCGCGAACGTTTAAAATTTGCCCGTTTGGATGACAAGAGCTCAGACTTCAACACTATGCGTATTGAGTGTTTAGAACTTGATAACCTGATGGAAACCGCGTTTTCTACAGCAGTTGCGGCTAACTACCGTACTGAAAGTCGTGGCGCGCATGCCCGTTTTGACTTCCCAGAGCGTGATGACGAAAATTGGTTATGCCATAGCGTCTACACACCAGATACTGAATCAATGTTTAAGCGTAAAGTGAATATGGAACCTAAGTTCCGTGACGCTTTCCCGCCTAAAGCACGTACGTACTAAGAGGGATGCAGAATGAAGAAGTTAGAATTCTCTGTCTATCGTTATAACCCTGATGTCGATCAAGCGCCAAGAATGCAGGAATATGTCCTCGACAATCCTGAAGGCCGTGACATGATGGTGTTGGATGCATTGTTGAAACTGAAAGAACAAGATCCAACTTTATCGTTCCGCCGCAGCTGCCGTGAAGGTGTTTGTGGTTCTGACGGTTTGAACATGAATGGTAAAAACGGTTTGGCATGTATCACGCCGTTGTCAGCGCTGGGTAAGGGTAAAGGCGGTAAGATTGTTATTCGCCCACTGCCAGGCTTGCCAGTTGTGCGTGACTTAGTAATTGATATGTCACAATTTTATACCCAGTATGAAAAAGTTAAGCCATATTTAATTAACGACGGTTTACCACCAGCTGGTGAATATCTACAGACGCCAGAAGAACGCGCTAAACTAGATGGTCTTTACGAGTGTATCCTGTGTGCTTGTTGCTCGACTTCATGTCCTTCGTTCTGGTGGAATCCAGACAAGTTCATCGGTCCAGCTGGTTTATTACATGCGTACCGTTTCTTGGCGGATAGCCGTGATAATGCCACAGAACAACGTTTGAACGATTTAGATGATGCGTTCAGCGTATTCCGCTGCCACGGTATCATGAACTGTGTGAACGTATGTCCAAAAGGATTAAATCCGACTAAAGCAATCGGTCAGATTAAATCTATGCTGTTGAACCGGGCGCTGTAAGCGCCCCTTTCTTAGCTGTGGTTAAATTTTGCGCGAACTGCTTGATAATACAGGCTTCGCGCTAAATTGTTGCAGTGTCAGTGTGAAAAATAGCGTATTATTCGGCCCGCTTTGCGGGCTTAGTTGCAAGCAAAGTCCGAATTAATGTGCTGAAAATCAGCTGTGGCGGAATAAATGTCACAGAAAACAGGAAAAATAGCCATAAAACCTGTGACGTGGTTATTTTTTTGCTACTTTTTTCCAGGTGCTTCGAGATAAGGGAAAGTAAATGCACGAAGGTGTAATGAAGGCGTGGTTAGAGTCTTCTCATCTTGGCGGTGGCAACATGGCCTATGTAGATGAACTCTATGAATCCTACTTAGCTGAACCTACCAGTGTTGGTGACGAATGGCGCGAGTTTTTTGCGCGGTTACCGAAAATCGACGGTGTCGATTTAGAAACACGTCATTCTGACATCCGTCAACAGTTTGCCGAACTTGCCAAGAATAAACACCGCGAAGTTGTGGTGGCAAATTCAGGTGGCGATAGCCGTCAGGTCAAGGTTCTGCAACTGATTAATGCTTTCCGTTTCCGGGGCCACCAGCACGCCAAACTGGATCCATTGGATTTATGGAAACGTTCTCGCGTGCGCGATTTAGAGTTGTCTTATCACGACTTAAGTACCAGTGATTTCGATACCGAATTTAATGTAGGTTCGTTTGTTGCTGGCACCGAGAAAATGAAACTTGGTGATTTAGTCAAAGCTCTGGAAACTACTTACTGCGGATCTATTGGCGCAGAATACATGCATATTGTATCGACTGATGAAAAGCGTTGGATCCAACAACGTTTGGAAGCAAGTCGTTCGACACCAAACTACGATAAAGCGACCAAAACTCAAATCCTCAAAGGCTTAGTTGCTGCCGATGGTTTAGAGCGTTATTTGTCGGTGAAATTCCCTGGCGCCAAACGTTTTGGCTTGGAAGGTGGCGATGCCATGGTTCCAATGTTAAAAGCAATGATTCACCGTGCTGGTGAACAAGGCGCTAAAGACTGTGTCATTGGTATGGCTCACCGTGGTCGTTTAAACACTTTGGTAAACGTCCTTGGCAAAAATCCAGGCAAGTTATTTGACGAATTCGCAGGCAAATATGAAGTCGTTGGTGCTGGTGACGTTAAATATCACATGGGCTTCTCTTCTGATTTTGAGACCAAAGGCGGCGCAGTGCATTTAGCCTTAGCCTTTAACCCGTCTCACCTAGAAATCGTTAACCCAGTGGTTATGGGCTCAGTGCGTGCACGTTTAGATCGTCGTGGTTGTACCGACGGTTCACAAGCGTTACCAATCACCATTCACGGTGACTCAGCATTTGCGGGTCAAGGTGTGGTCGCTGAAACCTTCAACATTTCGCAAACTCGCGCCTTCAAAGTTGGCGGTACTATTCGTTTGGTTATCAACAACCAAGTCGGTTTTACCACTTCAAACCCAGAAGATACGCGTTCAACTGAATATTGTACTGACATCGCGAAAATGGTCCAAGCACCGATTTTCCATGTCAACGGTGATGATCCAGAAGCAGTAGTTTTTGTTGCGCAATTGGCCGTTGATTACCGCAACACCTTCAAACGTGATGTGGTTATTGATTTGGTTTGTTATCGCAGAAACGGTCATAACGAAGCCGATGAACCAAATGCAACACAACCGTTGATGTATCAAAAAATCAAAAAACATCCAACACCACGCGAGCTTTATGCAGAAAAACTGATCAATGCAGGTCTGTTTACTGCGGCGGAAGTGCAAGCGTTGGTGGAAGATTATCGTAACGCCCTAGATAAAGGCGATTGTGTCGTCGAAGAATGGCGGCCAATGACTGAAGTGGCTGTTGATTGGACGCCATATTTGGGTCATGAGTGGAACGTTGGCTACGACGCAAGTATGCCTGTTAGTGACTTAGTTGCTTGGGGCGAGAAAGCGATCCGTATTCCTGCAGATCATCCATTACAGCGTCAAGTCGGTAAGGTTTATGAAGACCGAGCTTTGATGTTAAAAGGTGAGAAGAAAATTGACTGGGGTTTTGCTGAGATCCTAGCTTATGCTTCGATTGTTGGTGAAGGTTCACGTATTCGTATTGTTGGTCAGGATTCTGGTCGCGGTACTTTCTTCCATCGCCATGCGGTATTACACAACCAAAATGACGCGAGCACTTATACGCCGTTGGAACATTTGACGCCAAACCAAGGTGTGTTCCAAGTATACGATTCTGCATTGTCAGAAGAAGCGGTATTAGCGTTTGAATATGGTTATGCGACTGCTGAGCCGCGTGCATTAGTGATTTGGGAAGGCCAATTTGGGGACTTCGCGAACGGCGCGCAAGTGGTAATCGACCAATTCTTAAGTTCTGGTGAGCAGAAGTGGGGCCGTCTGTGCGGTCTGACTCTGTTATTACCTCATGGTTATGAAGGCCAAGGTCCAGAGCATTCGTCAGCACGTTTAGAGCGCTTCCTGCAGTTATGTGCAGATCACAACATGCAAGTTGTAGTGCCAACGACGCCTGCGCAAGTCTTTAACATGATCCGTCGTCAAATCGTGCGTCCACTGCGTCGTCCATTGATTGTGATGTCGCCAAAATCATTGTTACGCCACCCGCTAGCTACTTCAACTTTAGAAGAGTTAGCTGCAGGTGAGTTCCAAAACGTGATTGGTGAAATCGATGCCCTCGATCCTGCACAGGTAAATCGTGTGGTGATGTGTAGCGGTAAAGTCTATTACGACTTGTTGGATGAACGTCGCAAACGCGGTCTGAATAATATTGCCATCATCCGTATTGAGCAGTTGTATCCGTTCCCAGCTGATGAAATGGCTACGGCTTTAGCAGCATTTAGTCACGTCAAAGATTTTGTTTGGTGTCAAGAAGAGCCACAAAACCAAGGGGCTTGGTATTGCAGTCAACATAACTTCTGGTCTGCAATCCCTGCAGGCGCCAAGTTGACTTATGCGGGTCGTGACGCATCGTCGTCACCAGCTGTTGGTTACCTGTCAGTGCATAATAAGCAACAACAGGCATTAATCAACGCTGCACTGACGGTAGCTTGATAGTCCAAAGCTTGGCTTTGGAATGAATTGATGGTCAGAGCAGGCAACTGCTCTGACTTTGGCTTTGAAAGATAGAACAAACCAATCGCTAAAAAGGTGACAAAGTGGAAATTAAAGTCCCGGTACTCCCAGAATCAGTTGCAGACGCAACAATCGCCACTTGGCATGTAAAACCAGGTGAAGCCATCAACCGCGACCAAGTATTGGTTGATATCGAAACTGACAAAGTTGTGCTTGAAGTTCGTGCACAATCTGATGGTGTTATGGGGGATATCCTCCATGCAGAAGGCGCAACCGTATTAGCAAGTCAAGTAATCGGTCATGAAGTTCCTGGTGGCGCTGCCGCAGCAGCTCCAGTTGCAGCCGCAGCACCAACAGCAGCGGCTCCAGCAGCTGAATCAGATGATGTGTTAACTCCATCTGTCCGTCGTTTAATTGCCGAGAAAGGTTTAGACGCATCTAAGATTGTTGGTTCAGGTAAAAATGGCCGCATCACTAAAGAAGATGTGGATAAATTCTTAACTGCAGCGCCAGTTGCTAAAGCAGCTCCTGCGCCAGTAGCAGCACCAGTTGCAGTTAGCGGTGACCGTTCACAAAAACGCGTGCCAATGACTCGACTGCGTAAGACTATTGCAAACCGTCTGCTGGAAGCGAAAAACTCAACTGCAATGTTGACCACGTTTAACGAAGTGAACATGAAGCCAATCATGGACCTTCGTAAGCAATATGCTGACGTGTTTGAAAAACGTCATGGTATTCGCTTAGGTTTCATGTCGTTCTATGTCAAAGCAGTCACTGAAGCGTTAAAACGTTTCCCTGAAGTTAATGCTTGCATCGATGGTGACGATATTGTTTATCACAACTACTTTGACGTCAGCATCGCAGTGTCTACGCCACGTGGTTTAGTGACTCCAGTATTGCGCGACAGTGACAAACTGAATTTAGCCGAAATCGAAAAAGGCATTAAAGATTTGGCGCTGAAAGGTCGCGATGGCAAGTTAGCTATCGACGATTTGACAGGTGGTAACTTCACCATCACCAACGGTGGTGTGTTTGGTTCTCTGATGTCAACTCCAATCATCAACCCACCACAATCAGCAATCTTAGGTATGCACAAAATCCAAGATCGCGTGATGGTTGTTGACGGCAAAATGGAAATTCTGCCGATGATGTATTTGGCGTTGTCATACGACCACCGCATTATCGACGGTAAAGAGTCAGTAGGTTTCCTAGTGACTGTTAAAGAATTATTAGAAGATCCAACACGTATTCTGTTAGATATCTAATATAAGCGAGCGGTAAGGCTGTACTTTAGTGCAGCCATATAAATCATCAGGATAAGTTACTTATCCTATGGGTCAGGCTGAGTCGTAAGGCCAGCTACAATCAATAGAAAAACGGAAAGAAGCCATGAATTTGCACGAATATCAGGCAAAACAGCTTTTTCGCGAATACGGTTTACCTGTATCTGAAGGCTATGCGGAAGAAACTCCACAAGCCGCAGCAGAAGCAGCAGATCGTATTGGTGGAAACAAGTGGGTAGTTAAAGCTCAGGTTCACGCTGGTGGTCGCGGTAAAGCGGGCGGTGTGAAATTAGTTTCTTCTAAAGAAGAGATCCGTAACTTTGCACAAAATTGGTTGGGCAAAAACTTAGTTACGTACCAAACTGACGAAAAAGGTCAGCCTGTCAGCAAGATCCTGGTTGAAAGTTGCACAGATATCGAAAAAGAACTGTATCTGGGTGCCGTGGTTGACCGTTCTAGCCGTCGCATCGTGTTTATGGCCTCTACAGAAGGTGGCGTAGACATCGAGAAAGTTGCTGAAGAAACTCCAGAAAAAATCATCAAGATGGCGATTGATCCGTTGGTTGGCGCACAGGCGTTCCAAGCACGTGAAATCGGCTTCAAACTGGGTTTGAATGCAACGCAAATCAAACAATTCACCACGATTTTCTTAGGTTTAGCGAAGATGTTCGTTGACCTAGACATCGCGCTGATCGAAGTAAACCCGTTAGTTATCACCACTGCTGGCAACCTGCACTGTTTAGATGCGAAATTGGTTGCTGATAGCAACGCATTATACCGTCAACCTAAACTGCGCGCATTTCACGACCCATCGCAAGAAGATGAGCGTGAAGCTCGTGCTGCTCAGTGGGAACTGAACTATGTTGCTTTAGAAGGTAACATCGGTTGTATGGTTAACGGCGCTGGCTTAGCAATGGGTACTATGGACATCGTTAAATTAAGCGGTGGCCAACCAGCTAACTTCTTAGACGTTGGCGGTGGTGCAACTAAAGAGCGCGTGACAGAAGCATTCAAAATCATTCTGTCAGACTCTGCAGTTAAAGCAGTATTCGTTAACATCTTCGGTGGTATCGTTCGTTGCGACATGATCGCTGAAGGTATCATCGGTGCAGTTGAAGAAGTGGGTGTAAGCGTACCAGTTGTGGTGCGTTTAGAAGGTAACAATGCGGAATTAGGCGCACAGAAGTTGCAAAACTCTGGTCTGAACATCATTGCTGCAAACTCATTATCTGAAGCTGCAAAAGCTGTTGTGAAAGCCGCGGAGGGCAAATAATGTCTATCATTATCAATAAAGACACTAAGGTCATCTGCCAAGGTTTCACCGGTAGCCAAGGTACTTTCCACTCAACTCAAGCGCTGGAATACGGCACGAAAATGGTTGGTGGTGTAAGCCCAGGTAAAGGCGGTACTACGCACATTGGTTTACCAGTGTTCAACACAGTGAAAGAAGCCGTTGCTGCGACTGGCGCAACTGCAACTGTGATTTACGTTCCTGCTCCATTCTGTAAAGACGCTATCATTGAAGCGGCTGATGCAGGTCTTGAGCTGATCGTTTGTATCACTGAAGGTATCCCAACAATCGACATGCTGTTTGCTAAAGAATACGTAGACCGTAAAGGCGTGCGTATGATTGGTCCAAACTGCCCAGGCGTGATCACTCCAGGCGAATGTAAAATTGGTATCATGCCAGGCCACATTCACAAGCCGGGTAAAGTGGGTATCGTGTCTCGTTCAGGCACCCTGACTTATGAAGCTGTTAAACAAACTACGGACGAAGGTTTCGGCCAATCAACATGTGTTGGTATCGGTGGCGACCCAATCCCAGGTTCTAACTTCATCGACATCCTGAAATTATTCCAGGAAGATCCACAAACTGAAGCGATCATCATGATCGGTGAAATCGGTGGTACTGCTGAAGAAGAAGCGGCTGCTTATATCAAAGCGAACGTGACTAAACCTGTAGTGTCTTACATCGCTGGTGTGACTGCACCTGCTGGTAAGCGTATGGGCCACGCTGGCGCAATCATCTCTGGCGGTAAAGGTACTGCGGATGATAAATTCCGTGCTCTGGAAGATGCAGGTGTTAAAACTGTGCGTTCTCTGGCAGACATCGGTAAAGCACTGCGTGAACTGACTGGCTGGTAAGTTTTACTTACTTCCGACTCTAAAAAACCCGTCGAATGACGGGTTTTTTTATTGTCAAATCAAAACCACCTCCTATGGAGGTGGTTTTTTACTGGCCAATTCAGATGAGTTTTTATCTAGGTGCTGTTTTTATTGCTTAGTGGTTATGGTTTGCGCTGCAATTTTAAATGTTGGATATTTGCTTCAAGTACCTCGATAGCGGCTAGGTTTTAAATTGTTCTAACTCTTCCGAAATTTGTTCGACTTGTTTAAGCAATTGTGTGATAGCGGTTTGTGTGGTATTGCCTTGGTCAACAGTGATGTCGCTCTGTTGTTGGATGTGCTGCATACTGTTATTCAAATCGCCCACAGCGGTTCCTTGCTCAGTGGATGCTTGTGCAACTTGATGATTGAGTTGGTTCATTTTTTCGATTTGCGAAGCAATTCTTTCCATCATCTGCAAGGCTGTTTGGGTTCGCTCGGTGACATCATCAGTTTCTTGATTGACGGACTGCATCATGAAGACAGTTTGCTGCAAACCGGAACTCAATTTTGAGATGTTTTGTTCAATTTCAACCGTACTTGCTTGCGTGCGAGAGGCTAGGTTACGCACTTCTTCCGCAACCACTGCAAAACCACGGCCAGATTCGCCAGCACGAGCTGCTTCAATGGCGGCATTTAACGCGAGTAAGTTGGTTTGGTCGGCAATACTTCTAATCATTTCCAGCATTTGCACAATACCTTGACTATCAGTTTGCACTGTAGCAATGCCTGAATTGGCACTCGCGACCAAATCATGAACTTTATGCATAGATAATTCGACATTTCGAACTGCGGCGACCCCTTCGTGCATGGCTTGAGTTGAATCATGAGCACTTTGATTGGCATCTACGGCATGCTGTGACATAGCTGCAAGCACATGCGTCATTTGTGCGATGGCACTGACTACCACCATCGTTTCTTGTTGTTGCACATCAGCGCCTTGCACTACAGCTCCGACTGAGTGCCTAATTTCACTACTGGCATTCACCACTTGGCTACTCAAACCTTTCACATGCTGGACTAGATTATGGATTTTGCTGACAAAAGCATTAAATGATCGGGCAAGTTCACCAAACTCATTTTCGTCATGCTCTCTGATGCGAACGGTTAAGTCGCCATCTCCGCGGGCAAGTTCGCGCATGTTGCGATTGATCGATTTTAATGGAACCAAGATTGCAGTGCGAGAGAACCAAAATATAAGCGCAGCAACCCCAGCACCCAAGGCTAATCCAAATAAATTAAACCACCAAGAAAAGGTCTTTAAATCGGCAATGACGGTAAATTGAGCCTCAACTTTGCTGTCACCTTCTTCTTCCATGACCTCTAAAAATTTAAGCAATGCATCAGCTTCGCTGGCAAAAACGGCAAAATTTGCGTCGTTAGGTTCAGACATATACTTATCGCGGCTGGTATTGAAACTTTGTTGACGCTGCTTTAATTCACTGACCGCATTTGCTGACATCAATCCTGCTTTGTGCATGCGATCAAGCGCTTCGCCAGCCATTTCGATGCCTTCATCCATAATGGTTTTAGCTTTTGTCTGTTCAGCAGGATTATGTTGAAGAAGTTGTAAAGCAATGATTTGTTGTTGTAAACCAATGGTTCCTTCCATCGCACCATCCGCAGAATCCCAAGCAGGACCAGTGATAAAGCTGAGCATTTGTTGGAAGTCTTGACTGAGTTTTAACGAACCACTAACCATTATCACAACTAGTGCAAGCGTGGTGCCTGCAACGCAATTTAATGCTGTTTTAATCAAAATACCAAATCCCTGCGTTTCAATAAATTAACTGATAGAACTTAGTCAAGGAATAGCATTTGGGCAACCCAAATTAGAAAACCACAGCGAGTTTTTCTCGAACGCGCAGGGGATAATTTTTCAGAAATTCCTCGTAAAGTGTGAATCATCCGATTTAGTTGCTATTAATCGCATAGCTTTTGTTTCTTTGTGCCGATTCAGTTACATAATTCAAGACCGTTGATCAAACCTCAGTGGGTTACACTTAACGGCTAAGCAAATGGCTAGAAGCTACTGACAGAAAATTCGTAACATCATTAATTAGTATCACTTATTAGTTGGAACATTATGACGACTTCGCAAAAGCGCAATTACAATAGCTCGGGTGAGCGCAGAACCGCCTTACTCGCTACCGCCACACTTGGCTTTGGATTGTTAGTGACTGCTGGCTTTGTCCAAGCTGCTACTCTTGGGGATGGTGCGAAAACGCAGCCTGAGCGCGTTGCCGTGGAGCGACAAATCGACGTTGATTCGGTTGTGGTTACCAAGCATCGAACTACTGTCAACGACGTTGATTTCCCGTATTCTGCCGAAACTGGTACTCAGCCTGTGTGGGATGAGCAAGGAAAGCCCGTCGCGACTTTGTTTTATACCTATTACGAGCGTAGCGACATCAAAGATAAGAGCAGCAGACCGCTACTAATCTCCTTTAACGGTGGGCCAGGCTCGGCTTCGGTGTGGATGCAAATTGCCTACACCGGGCCTAAAGCGTTAAATGTTGATAGCGAAGGGTATCCGTTGCAGCCTTATGGCACTAAACAAAACCCGTTTTCGGTGTTAGATACCGCTGATATCGTCTTTGTGAACCCAGTGAATACCGCTTACTCGCGGGTTTTACCTGGAAAAGACGGCAAGCTGATGCCAAAAGATCAGCAACAAGACCTGTTTTTTGGCGTTAATCAAGACGTGAAGTACCTAGCTGAATGGATTAACACCTTTGTGACGCGCCATGAACGTTGGCCATCACCGAAATATCTAATTGGCGAAAGCTATGGCACTACTCGGGTATCAGGCTTGGCTTTAGCATTACAAAACCAGCAGTGGATGTACTTAAATGGTGTGGTGTTAGTATCGCCAACTGAACTTGGCATCAAGCGTGAAGGGCCGGTGGAAGCCGCAAATCGCCTGCCATACTTCACTGCGACAGCTTGGTATCACAAACAACTACCTGCAGACTTACAGCAGCAAGATTTGCCAGCAGTTTTGGCGCTTTCTGAACAGTTTACTTTAAATGAGTATTTGCCAGCCTTAGCAAAAGGCGCAATGCTCGCACCGGCAGAACGCCTGCGGATCACCGAACAAGTGGCGCGTTTTTCAGGGCTATCTGTTGACGCAGTGCAAGCCAATAATCTCGATATTCCAAATGACTTTTTCTGGAAAGAGTTACTTCGCGATAAAGGCCATACTGTTGGCCGGTTAGATTCTCGGTATTTAGGTATAGATCGTAAATCTGCAGGGGTTGAGCCAGATTTTAATGCTGAGCTGACTTCATGGCTGCATTCATTCACTCCGGCGATAAATCACTACCTGCGTACTGAATTGAAGTACAAAACTGACGTTAAATACAATATGTTTGGCTCAGTGCATCCATGGGATAACGACGGGGATAATACCGGTGAGGATTTACGCCAAGCGATGGCGCAAAACCCGTATCTGCATGTGATGATGCAGTCAGGTTATTATGATGGCGCGACCAATTACTTTGATGCGAAATACTCACTCTGGCAGCTCGACCCAAGCGGCAAGATGCAGGATAGATTAAGTTTTAAAGGCTATCGCAGCGGCCACATGATGTATTTGCGAGCGGAAGATTTAAAACAATCGAACGACGATTTACGCGAATTTATTAAAGCAACTTTGCCAAAATCGGACCAACCAGCAAAGTACTGATAGCTTATTAAAGTCTTGTTTTAGCCCAACCAGATCAATCGAGGTTGGGCTAAATAAATTTTCCTTTTCGTAATTCTTGTTGGCGACAACGCTAATATTGCTGCTGTTGCCACAATCCCTCGGCTTTAAGTTTGCCCAAAAGCTCCAATTACCAAGCTGCTGCGTACTTAACCATCTGACAATGAGGTGGGTAATTCCTTTGGTGAAAGCCCAATTGCCTACTGGTCAGCGCGACTGATGCTGTTATAATGCGGCATCTGACTTCGGGTCTATGCATACAAGGAATTGATTTTTATGGCGGACATTGAAACACGCCCAACCAATTTTATTCGGCAAATCATTGATGCCGATTTAGCGTCTGGCAAACACAGCGGTACTGTTACTCGTTTCCCGCCAGAACCAAATGGCTATTTGCACATTGGTCATGCCAAATCTATCTGCTTGAACTTTGGCATTGCCCAAGATTACCAAGGCCAGTGTAATCTGCGGTTTGACGATACCAACCCAGAGAAAGAAAACATCGACTTTGTGAATTCAATTCAAAAAGACGTGCAATGGCTGGGTTTCCAATGGAGTGGCGCTGTGCGTTATTCTTCGGACTACTTTGATGCACTTTACGGCTATGCAGTTGAATTAATTAACAAAGGTTTGGCCTACGTTTGTTTCTTAAATGCTGAAGAAATGCGCCAATACCGTGGTTCATTAACAGAGGCCGGTAAGCACAGCCCAACACGTGATACTAGCCCTGCCGAAAACCTAGCGTTATTTGAAAAAATGCGCGCCGGTGGTTTTAAAGAAGGCGAGTGCTCGTTACGTGCAAAAATCGATATGTCGTCGCCATTTATTTGTATGCGTGATCCGGTGATTTATCGGGTGAAATTTGCCCACCATCACCAAACTGGCGACAAATGGTGCATCTACCCGATGTACGATTTCACTCATTGTATTTCTGATGCGCTGGAAGGGATCACCCATTCTTTATGTACGTTAGAGTTCCAAGACAACCGTCGTTTATACGATTGGATTTTGGACAACATTACTATCGCTTGCCACCCGCAACAGATTGAGTTTTCTCGGTTAAACCTTGAATATCAAGTGATGAGTAAACGCAAACTGCACACTTTAGTGGAAGGTGCGCATGTCTCTGGTTGGGATGACCCACGGATGCCAACAATTGCTGGTTTACGCCGTCGTGGTTATACGCCTGCGTCGCTGCGTGAATTCGCCAAACGTATTGGTATCACCAAACAAGACAATATGATTGAGTGGAGCGCTCTTGAATCTTGCATTCGTGAAGATTTAGACGCGCATGCACCACGCGCTATGGCAGTGCTTGAACCGTTAAAAGTCACCATCAGCAACTACCAAGCGGCTGATGTGGAATGGCTTGATGTGCACAATCATCCAAAAGATGAAACTATGGGCTCACGTAAAGTGCCATTTGGCAAAGTGTTATACATCGACCGTGCGGATTTTAGAGAAGAAGCTAACAAAAAATACAAACGTATGGTCACCGGCGGTGAAGTGCGTTTGCGTGGCGCTTACGTTATTCGTGCCGATGAGGTCATCAAAAATGCCGATGGCGACATCGTTGAGCTGATTTGTAGTTACGATCCTGAAACTTTGGGCAAAAACCCAGCGGATGGTCGTAAAGTGCGTGGTGTTATTCACTGGGTTGAAGCATCAAATGCTTTAACTGCCGAATTCCGCGTTTACGATCGTTTGTTCACAGTACCAAACCCTGCGGCGGAAGAAGACTTTATTCAAGTCATTAACCCAGCATCGTTAACCGTTAAGCAAGGTTTTGTTGAACCAAGCTTACAAACTGCACCGGCTGAACAAGCCTATCAGTTTGAGCGGGAAGGCTACTATTGTGCAGACAATCGCGATTCACGCCCAGATGCTTTAGTGTTTAACCGTACCGTCGGTTTACGCGATAGCTTTGCTGACGAGGTGTAATTTGGTGCCGAGTACTAGTCAGCACTAGTGCCAAGCGATAACAAATCGAAAATAAGCCAGTGATTTCACTGGCTTTTTTCTACACCGTTGCGGCAAAACGTTTCTGTATAACCATTAAATGGAGCCATCATGGAAGTATTCTTTGCGGTGCTATCCTTTGCTTTTTCTAGCACTATTACGCCAGGCCCAAACAATTTGATGATGCTGGCTTCTGGTGTGAATTATGGAGTGAAGGCGAGTGTGCCGCATCTCCTCGGGATCTGTCTTGGCTTTCCGCTGATGGTATTGTTGGTTGGACTCGGGTTTGGTGCGGTGTTCAGCCAATTTCCTGCCTTGCACAGCATCATTAAATGGCTTGGTATTGTTTATTTACTGTATTTGGCATGGAAAATTGCCACTAGTGCGCCGCGAGCCTTAGACGGCGGCAATGGTAAACCTTTTAGTTTTTGGCAAGCCGCGGCTTTTCAGTGGGTAAACGCCAAAGCGTGGATGATGGCAACCGGTGCAATCGCGGCATTTACTACCGTCGGTGGTGCAGTGTTTTGGGATGTGACCCAGATTGTCTTCGCATTTTTTGTCATGAGCTTTCCATGTGTTGGTGCTTGGTTAGTGTTTGGTGCTTTGCTGCAAAACTTACTGCAGACAGCGCGCGCTCAGCGGATCTTCAACGCCTTGATGGGCTTGATTTTGGCAAGTTCGGTGTTGCCATTGTTGGTTGAAGAGTGGCAACACTTTGGCTAAATATCGTGTTTACCAAAGGCAGGTTTAACGGCAAATCTGGCAAAAGCAGCAAGACAAAAATCGCTGCACCTCCACTTAAAGCAGCGTTCAATACAGATTAGGTTTTGAAACGGTATCTATATGGATATGTCACAACAAGACGAAAAACTACGACTAGAGCATGAAGCGGCTCGAGTGTTTATGCGGGTGTATCAACAACGGTTTGGCCAAAAAATGCAGCATATTTGGCACAACGAGCCAGCCAAGCCCGATGTTTCTTGTTATCTCAATCAAGTTCGCTTGGATTTAGAAATAGCGCATTTATATGGTAGTGAAGTTGAAGCGATGGCCATTTTAGGGCGGGTGCTGTCAAACCAGACATTAATGGCGCTGCAACAATTAGCGGAAGTGCCAGCAGAAGAGCGCATGTTAAATGCGCTGCATCGCATCATTAGCCAAAAAGCGAATAAAAGCTACGAAAGTGAGCGGGTTTGGTTAGTCATTCGCAATGCTAATCCCCGCTGGAACTGTGCCGATGTTGCACGTCATCGCCAAGCCTTGCAAATCCCCGCAGTGCACCCATTTGAGCAAATTTGGTTGGTCGGCGATTGGCGCGGTGATTCTGGTATTTTGCCGTTATTTCCATCAGCATTACTGACTGCTGACGGAGTGAGCTGATGCGCGAGCGACTACTACAACGCTGTTATTTACTCGCCACTTTTGGCATTTTTAAACCTTGGATACTTTTGGGGTTATTGAGTTTAGTGTTGGCTGTTGCTGCATGTCTTTTTTGGTTGCATGCAGCGACAGAGCTGTTACTCATGCCTTGTATTTTGGCCATTTGGTTATTGTTTGCGTTGGCGTTTCGACTGACTTTTTACCCAATACCGCCACCAATCACGCGAACAGGCGTTGTCGGTTGGTTTAAGCGAGTTGGACGTTCAATTTGGCAGAGTTTAGTGCTGCTATTTGTGCTGAGCATGGCCGTTATTTGTATATTCGTTTCACTGCGGCTTTTGGGCTTATTACTGCAGTTTTATTGGGTTCGGGGGTAAAGTAAAGCATGCGCACAGTGGCGATTTTTTGTAGTGTTGTCGATAACTTTGGCGATATCGGGATTTGTTGGCGGCTTGCGCGCCAGCTTCGCCATGAGCATTCTTGGCAAGTGCAGTTATTTGTTGATGATTTAGCGTCGTTTGCCAAAATTTGCCCGCAAGTTAAAGTAGATGCTACCAGCCAAACGATTTTCGGGATCCAAGTGGTGCTTTGGCATACAGATCTCGTTGAAGGCTGGCAGGCCGATTGTACCGGGCAGGCTGATTTAGCAACCCCAGATGTCGTGATCGAAGCATTGGCCTGCACAGTACCCGAAGCATATTTACAACGCGTTGCCAAGCAAAACCCACAGGCGCTATGGCTAAACTTCGAGTATTTATCTGCCGAGGATTGGGTGGAAGGCTGTCATGGCTTGCCGTCACCACAATCGCAAGTGCCGCTCACCAAATACTTTTTTTTCCCAGGCTTCACTAGCGCCACTGGCGGTTTACTGCGTGAGCGCGATATTGTGCAACAAGCGCAAAATTTACAACAAGATAGCAATGCGCAAGTCGCGTTCTGGCAGCAAATTGGCATTGATGACGCGCTGGCATATCAACGCCGAATTTCTTTGTTTGCATACGGCCAAGCGAATATCGCCAGCTGGTTAACCCAACTACAAATGGATAGCCTGCGAACTTTGCTTTTGGTACCGCAAGGTGTACTTGCCGAACAAATTTGTTCGATATATCTAGAGCTTGCCAGCCAGCAGACTGCCATCAAACGGCTGACGATTGGGCAGCTGACCATCATGGTGATGCCTTTTATCGCCCAGCAAGATTACGATCTGTTATTGGCTTGCTGTGATATCAATTTTGTCCGCGGTGAAGATTCAGTGATTAGAGCGCATTGGGCTGGGCGGCCATTTATTTGGCAAATCTATCGGCAGGAAGAACAAGCGCATCGACAAAAATTAAACGATTTTCTGGCCAAGCAGCTGGCTTTGGCCACACCTGAGCTTGGTACTCTTATGAAAAAGGCGCATGATCTGTGGGATTTGGAATTAGATTTTGCTGAAATATGGCCTGAATACTTAAATAATCTTGATGAAATTCAAAAGCATACGCTAAATTGGCAACAATTTTTAACGCAACAGCAAGATCTTGCCAGCAACCTCGTGCGTTTTGCTGAAAAAAAACTTATAATGCCCCGCAATTTTTCCTAACAAGAAGATATTTCAATTATGATGAAGACTGCTCAAGAAGTACGCGCTGGCCAAGTTATTATGGTTGGCAACGAGCCGATGGTTGTTCAGAAAGCTGAATTCAACAAATCTGGCCGTAACGCTGCTGTTGTTAAAATGAAATTAAAAGGTTTGTTGTCTGGTCAAGGCCAAGAAACTGTATATCGTGCTGACGACAAATTTGAACAAGTTATGTTGGACACTAAAGAAGTAACTTACTCTTACTATGCAGATCCAATGTATGTGTTTATGGATGCTGAGTACAACCAGTACGAAATCGAAGCTGACAACATGACTGACGCACTGAAATATTTAGTGCCAGATATGCAATGTTCAGTTGTTTTCTACGGTGAGCGCGCTATCTCTGTTGATTTACCAACAATTGTTGTTCGTGAAGTGGTTTACTCTGAACCAGCTGCACGTGGCGACACTTCAGGTAAAGTAATGAAGCCAGCGAAGCTGGACACAGGTTTCGAATTAATGGTTCCTGCTTTCGTAGAAATCGGCGACAAGATCGAAATCGACACGCGCACTGACGAATACCGCAGCCGCGCTAAGTAATTCGTTGTAGACGAAATTGCTTGAAGGCCAGTGCATGCACTGGCCTTTTGCTTTTCTAGAACTTAGTTTTAAAATTTGCGGTGATTTCAACGTTGAATTTCGCTAAGCAATAAACTCGACAGGGGGCTAGGCACCGCATTGGCGCCGCGCTGCAACACATGGGTATAAATTTGTGTGGTTTTGACATCACTATGCCCAAGCTGTTCTTGCACAGTGCGAATATCCACCCCCGCAGCGAGTAAATGCGTTGCGAAACTATGGCGTAGCGTGTGACAGGTGACATGTTTTTTGATGTTGGCATACCGAGCGGCATTTTGAATGGCACGCCTTAATGTTGTTTCATCGAGATGATGACGGCGAAGTGCTGTTGTGCCTGGTTCATAACTTAGTTGGGTCGACGGAAATAGATAGTGCCAACCAAGCTGCGCTGGCGCTGTTGGATATTTCAAGGCTAGCGCATTTGGTAGCCAAACACCGGCGTATTCCGGATTGGCTAAATCGACTTGCAAATAGGCTGCAACATGATTGATTTGTAAACGAAGGGCGGGGATGAGCTCTGGCGCCAAGGTTACCCGTCGATTTTTATTACCTTTGCCTTGCCAGACCATCAACGATAAATAATCAAAGTCGATATCTTTGGTACGCAGCCGCAACGCCTCGAGTACCCGCAAACCACTGCCATACATCAGTTGCGCCAGTAGCTTGTAGCGTGGATCGACCACGCTGAGTAATTGCTGTGTTTCCAGTCGAGTTAACACCACAGGTAACTTTTGCGGCACATTGGCGCGATGAAAACTTAAATTCAACGTTAACGGGCGCGCCAAAATGTGTCGGTACAAAAACACCAAGGCATTTAAGGCGGTCGCTTGGGTTTTCACCGCAACATGCCGAGAATTGGCGAGATACGACAAAAACTGCTCAACTTCCGGTTCACCAAGCCCTGATGGATGCTGTTTGTGGTGAAACAAAATATAAAACTTAATCCAATGCAGATAGGTCTCAATGGTGCGTTTTGCATATCGCTGTACACGCATCCGTTCCTCGACAAATTGCAAAAAGGGCGAAGTCATATTGGCATCTTATTAAACTGTTTTTATATACAGTAGTTCTTCCTAGTAATTTTTCCACCATAAACTGCGGTTTTTGTCGTTTTTGTTTTCTTAAATTTTAAGAGCTATTAACAGAAGTTGTTGATTTTGGGGAATTTCAAGGTTATTTTACTACGAGTAATTTTAACGGAAACGGGCAGAATGAGTCGCATCTCGCGGGTTTTGCTCCGTTGAATAAGTTGTTTTAAAAGATAGTGTTTTAAGCCTTTTTAAGAAATTTGAAACTCCCCTAAAGCCCTTGTATTCATTAGCTATTCAGCCATTTCTTGTTTTATTTGACATACCGAAACTTGAAACGAGCTGCCTACACTATGTCTACACCAAAAATCACCAAGCAATTTGTAGACAAATTGCCACCACCTGAAACCGGTCAGATATTTCATCGAGATCCACTGCTTAAAGGTTTTGCTGTCAGGGTTACTGCCGGTGGCAGCAAAGCATTTATCTTGGAAAAGCGAATAGACGGTAAAGTGAAACGGATCACTTTAGGTCGTTATCCAGAAATCACAGTTGAACAAGCGCGAAACAAAGCTCAGGAATATTTAGGAGAAATAGCAACCGGTACGAATCCGATAGCTAAACGCCAGCGTCATGCATTGCAAAATTTAACGTTGTGGGAAGTTTGGCAGGATTACAAAACAATTAAATGCGATTTAAAACCGCGTACCTATGAGCAGTATGAGTTCTATTTTAATGGTGAACTTAAAGACTGGAAAAATAAAGCGTTTGTAAGTATCAATCGGGATATGGTGATTAAGCGCTATAACGAGCTTAAAGAAAAATTCAGCCCATCCTACGCCAATACCATTATGCGAGTGCTGAGTGCCTTATACCGGTTTGCAGAGGTGCAATATGAGGATGATTCTGGCGCAAGTTTATTTCCTGCAAATCCTGTGCTGCGCATTACCCAGTTAAAAGCGTGGGCGAAAGAGCCAAGACGACAAACCATTTTGAAGCAACACCAATTGGCCGTTTGGTATACCGCAATCAAAGACCTCAAATTTAATACTGGCGCGGCAAATGACCATGTAGCGGCGGATTATTTCCTTTTCTTACTGCTTACAGGTTTACGGAAAAATGAAGCTGCAACGCTCACTTGGAAAAACGTAGACTTTGAAGAGCAAACGTTTTTTATACCTGACACGAAAAACAATACTGCTTTGACGTTACCAATGTCCGATGTAATTGCTGCAATCTTGAAATACCGTTTACGTTTTAAAACTCAAGAGTATGTTTTTAGCTCAAGGAAAACCGGCTACTTTGAAAATACCAAAGGCGCTGTGTCGCGCTTAAAAGAAAGCTCAGGTGTTGAAATTACCTTACATGATTTAAGGCGCACTTTTATCACCGTTGCCGAATCTCTCGATATATCGATGTTTGCTATCAAGCAGTTGGTGAATCACAAATCTGGCTCTGATGTTACCGGCGGCTATGTCATCAAGAATTTTGAGCGGTTACGCGAGCCTATGCAGCGTATTACTGACTATTTCAAAACCCAATGCAAAATAGGAGTGCAGGACTTTGAATAATCCCAAAAATCAGGCAATCGACCAAACCGAAGCTTCTAAATATGCTGAAATATTATCTTTTGAACCGGCGGATAAAGTTAGATTTGCGGTTAGCAAAGCTAAAGAACTTTTAGTTGGCAGAACATTAGACGAATGTATAAAAATTGCGGAAGCCATTGGGCGAATGCGTTTTACAGCTAATTTTTGCGAAAGCTATAATGCGTTACCAATGATAAGTGAACAAAAATTAGAGCAAGTGTGGCTATTAGAAGGCAGCGCGTTGTCCTTGTGGATGGGGTGTTTTAATATTCATAAACTGAAAGTTGAAAAATTAGAACTTTACGAAATCTTCGCTGTAAAAGTTTTAATCCTAAGCCAAGATTACAGTCGGATACTTACTATGACAGTGGAGAACTTTGGCCTCCCTATAGATGCAATGCAATTGAGCTTTGTAAAGCAAAGAGCAGCGTCTAGAATGATTGATATTGTAGATTGCTTTACCAGAGCCGAATTACTCAAAACGTGTGGACAAATAAACAATTCAGCAAAATTACTTGGCAGCAAGGGCGGTAGAGGGCGTTCAGTCAAGATCGCTCCATTAGAAGATGCTGTGATTGGTTTATATCAAACTCATGATTTCGAAAATATGCCGGTTCTGAAAGCTGCTAACTGTATCGAAATTCTGATAGCCAATGACAAAGCAGAACTGTTGAGCTTGACAAAAAATAGAAATAAAGTCGTAGTAATTCAAAATATTATAAGGAAATATAATAAAAAAATATCTAAATGTGGTTAGGTTAAATTTAAAAACCGAAAATTATAAACTAAAAATTACAGAGATGTTATGCAAAATTTCAGTTGTAAATATGAACATTGGCTAAGTGAATATAATTTCGACAACTGCAAGCTTGAGCGAGGAGTGTATGCTAAATTTCTAAAAGATTATTTAGTAGGAGAAAAAGATGGATTTGTACTTAATTTGAATGGTAGTTGGGGCTCTGGAAAGACAGAATTTTTGAAGAGGTTTTACAGTTTACTAATTCATGATGGGTATCCAACAGTTTATATTGATGCATGGGAAAGTGATTTTTCTCGTGAGCCTTTAACAGTCGTTTCCAGTGAGTTTATCAACCAACTATCGCAAATGAATGAAAATATTGGTGACGAGCTTGAAATGATTTCTGAGTTTTTGGGAAAGGCAATTAAAGGGACATTTATAGCTGGCTCTGGGTTGTTTACTAAGCATGTGTTAGGCGAAGCAAGTATAGGAACTGAATTTGCAAAGTCACTTTACGATGAATCACCCAAGGAGCTAATGAAGAGAGTCGTCAGTGATCATAATGAATATGTAAGTTCAATAAAAGAAATTCGTAGGAATTTAGAGTTGTTGGCAGAAGTTCTGAATTCATCGCAACGAAAAAAACTGCCAGTAATTGTATTAATTGATGAGCTAGACAGATGTAGGCCAAATTACGCCATTGAGATGCTGGAGGTTGTTAAACATTTTTTTACAACAAAAAACTTTGTTTTTGTTATTGCAACAGATACCAATCAATTAGAAAAATCTATTAAGACGGTCTATGGAAATGATTTTGATTCAACTAAGTATTTGAAACGTTTCTTCAATAGAGAAGCTCAGTTGGATTTGCCTGATCTGAATAAATACTTAAATTTAATAAGTTTTGATGTTTCGGGGGTTGATGGCAAAGTTTTCATATATCCTATCATTACTACTGAATTGGAAGGATCAATTCGCCTGTATGTTTACTGGCTGGCGTCTGCGTATGGTTTAACTATTAGGGATGTTGATCAGCTTGCAAATAAGTTGAATGCATTTATCAGGGTTGCAGTTCAAGAGTCAAATGCAACTTCTACAATTCAGTTTATCAATATATTTTCTGCTGTTGTTTCTTTGATTGAGTATGACTTTGACAGGCTAACTTTTGATTCTAGATCTGATAGTAACCCTTTGTATCGGCCTGATTTTAAAAACGACATTTTAGTTGATGTTGATAACAATGTGTATTTAAAAGAAATATACGAAATTGTTATTTATTACTCAGTTCGTCATAATGTGACGAGCATTGATGATAATTTGCAAGACTACTTTCAGTCTGTATATGGTACAGATTTAAGGATTTCTCCAAATTTTATCAATGGTAGAAAAGGGCTTGCGAGAATATTTTCGAATAAAATTACTGAGGGATTTCGGAAATATGAAACACTAGCAAAAGTGTGGCTTTGGAAAGATTATCAACGATTGGCGAAGTTGGCTGGAAAAATCAACTGATTGCCATTTTTACGTAAATTAAAATTTGCATAAAAAAATATGCTAAAGAAGAAAGTCTTTTCTCGATTTTTCTTCTTTTATATTTTTTAAGAATTTCAAATGATTTGCAACTCCATTGTATCCTGGATAGATTCTAGGGTAGTCATAACCTAATAAAATTAATATTCTGTAAAGCTCAATGCGTTGTGAGTTGCTAAGTGTTACTTTTACAAGTAGTGGTTCGTCTCCTAAATTTACATTAGACTGTTCTGTTAATTCATCAAGTAATATTTGGTCTAAAGGTCTTAGGTCTACTTTGTAATTGTTGCCAATAATTTCTTCTATGTCTGACATTGGAAGTGAAAATACATCTCTAGGAAAAATATTTCTTTTAAATGTCGAAGAGCAAAATGTAAACAAACCCTTTTGCGCTGTTACATTTTCATTATTTTTATAGTTAGGCGTGAAAAAGTTAATCTTTTTAACTTTTCCAGATTTTTTCAGTAAGCTAATCCAATTGGAGTTAATTGCCCACACACATAGATCATCTGAACTTTCAACTTCTGACGTGCAAGCAAAAAAACTCGCGATTAAAGGATCGTGACTCCAATCCATAAGTCTGGTTGGAATGCCATAGTGTTGTGCAAGACCTGCTAGTTCTAGCAGTTCTTTTGGAAGCCATTCCTCATCTTTATCTCGATCTCTCACAGCGAATTGGTTATTTACAAGGTGTATATCGTCTTTAAACCAATGATCAGTTGGTGGAGTAAAAAGCCCATTTCTATTCGAAATTTTATAAAATTGCCGTAATATTGCAATCTCTGCTTCGATCTGTCGAGATTCAAGAAGCAAATCTGTTTCAGTGATCGAAATTCTTGCACTCATCGATTGTATTTTTTGTATTGATGTTTGGTCTCTCCGTAAAACTGAAGGAATAAGTCTTTGATGTACACTGCCATGTCCTCTGAATATAAAGTTTCTAAAATCGAAATTTTTGTTAAGGTGTGGAGAAAGGTATTTAATATAGTCATCAGCGGATTCAAAATAAATTTCGGTAAATTTATTTTTTAATTCTTTATCACTCAAAATTATTTTTCTCTCTCTATCTATTCTTAAATTAGGTTAAAACTGCTTTATATACTTTGTGTAAATAAAATTATTAGATTCGACCGATTGAAAATTTTATTAATATTATCTGAGCTTTTACATAGGTAACTGTATTCTCATATTACAGTTAATACAAGAAAATTACTTCTGGCTTTCTTTTCGAATTTTTAGTTTTTACTCAAATTAATCCTAATGTCTTATGCCTATGTTGATGGAATTTTAGACTTTTACGACCTGTTCTTAAGCGTTAATAAAAGTTAATCCAAGCGTTCCGGTGATTTCCAATTCGACCACTGAAGCGCTCCAGTGATCTCCAGTCAGATCACTGAAGCGCTTCAGTGATCACAAGTGCTTTTTACCTTTTCAAACATCCGCAATCATCCTCTTCGACAAAACAAGTTTGTCTAACTGAAGAGGATAAAACCCATGAGTTTAAAACTACTAAGTACCAAAGAAGCTGCCGAAGTGCTTGGCGTCAGCGTTGCATTTTTAGAACGTGATCGCTGGGCTGGCGCAAGAGTGCCATTTGTCAAAGTTGGTTCACGAGCTGTTCGTTACCGTTTAGCTGATTTAACCAATTATATCGAACGCCATGTTTTCCAATCGACAAGCCAAAGTGGGGCGCATTATGGCCGTTAATCAACTAAGTCGAACGATTCCGAATAATTCCGTTAATGGAATAATGCGAACCGCACAAAGGCGTATAAGTTCGAACCATTGCGTTAACGGAAATTCGATTCCGCATTGGTACGGGGCATTTCGGGATTCTTTTCCGAACGAGAACGAAGTGGTGTGCCACGTTGCGCAATTTTACGAGATTCAATTTAGGAAAAACGGAGCGAAAGCGAAGTGTGTTTCTCGCTATTTCGAGATTGAGAGGGTGTCCGCATGAACGACCAAAATACAGTGGCGATCAGTGATTCTATTAACGGCAAAACGCTCACTCAGCAAGAAGTTGCGATATTAGTTAAAATGAATGAACAAATGGCTCATGTGACAATGGGCGGAAAAAATCAAATTATCACAACCGGCTTTGATGGCCGCAACATCGAATCTCATCAGTTTGAAAGCTTGAGTGAGTTCAAAAACCGCTTTTTGCATGTCCCAATGGTCGCAGGGATGAACCAAGGCGAAGCTTGGCTGAAGTGGCCAAGTAAACGCTATTACTCTGAGGGTTTAGCATTTTGCCCCAATCCAGCAAAATGCACTCCAAATCAATATAACTTGTTTCGCGGATATGCCATTACGCCGGTAGCTGGGACTGTTGATCCCTTTATTCGTCATGTAACTCAGGTGGTTTGCGCAGGTGACTTAAATGCGGCGAAGTTTGTAATGCAGTTTTTTGCACACATGCTGCAAAAACCTGATGAAAAACCTTCGGTAGCTATTGTCATGAAGTCGATAGAAGGAACTGGCAAAGGTGCGTTAATGCAGCCATTTCTTGCCATGTGCGGTGAATATGCCGGAAATACAAACGGCGCTTACCTGTTAACCGGTCGATTTAACTCTGTGGTAGCAAACAAATTGCTCATTTTCAGTGATGAGGTTGATTTAACCGATCCAAAATCCGCAGATAAACTCAAAGCTCTGATTAGCGAGCCTACTGTGATGATTGAGCGAAAAGGACTTGATGCAATTCCGGTGGGTAGTTATACGCGGTTTGTGTTCGCCAGCAATATGGAAACCGTTTTAAAAGCTGGCTCAAGGGAACGACGGTATTTAGTGTTAGAGCCGTCGGCAGATTTTGCGCAAAATACTGAATATTTTGAGTCATATTTTGCATGGCTTAATAATAACGGTGCAGCTCACTTGATGCATTATCTGTTAAATCTCGATATAAGCGATTTTAACCCACGTAAAGCACCAGTAACCCAAGCGCTACTTGATGAGAAAATGGCTAACTTATCAATGCAACTTGCTTTTATGTATGAAGAGCTTTGCAAAGATAAACCGTTTAACGGGATGATTCGGCCAGAGCCCAAAGATTTACAAAGCATGTTTAGCCAATTTTTGGAAAGTAACCATGAAAGGCAAACATCAGCGCAAATGCGCAGTAGCTTGGGCAAAATGTTAACGCAATTGCAGGTTAAGAGTATCGGCAGAGCCGGACGAGGGCAGTACTATGATTTTTCTGACCTTGAACTTATCAAGCAAAATTTCGCAAAAAGAATTGGCCAATCTATTGGTGAATTGTTTTTCTGATTTGACCTATACCACCTCTACCAAAATGGTACAGGTGGTATAGGTTTTTGTGGGTTTCGTATCGGTTTAATAGTCACTCAACATCAAAATTGTATCGTCTTAACACTATAAAATCTAAACTACCGCACCATATAACGGGCTTACCCTTGCCCTCTCCGGTGTAATAACATTTGCCAACAATGAGTGCGTGGCATCCTTCAAGCTCGCTTAATGAATTCGCAACTTTGAAGTATTCTCTGAACTCTTGAGTAAGTTCAGGATTTATTGAAACACTTAAACCGTCTGCACGATGACCAGCATTTAGCCACAACTTACCATCTTTTGTGTAACCAGCATCACTGATAAATCCCCAAAAAATCCTATTTTGCCCGTTGATACTCTCGTTTACATCTTTAAAGTTAACAAAAAGTTTGTTAGCTCTATCAGGTAAGTCGGGGAAGCGATCATCAGGAAAAGTTACTTTTGTGTCAGATAAGTACAATTTTTCTGATCTCACTAATTTGAAGAGAATATTTTTCAGTGTTAAGTGGGCGGGGTATGTGATGCCACCTGCATTTGAAATTTGAACATCTGCTTTACGTTGACCAGTGCTAGGTTCGCTATTGTGCTCTGTCTTTTTTACTTCTATTTCATAATTTTTTTCTAATCTTAAGTCGATAATTATTCCGCTATCAGGCTCGGCTGCCGGTTGCCCGTCTCCGCCATCCCCTTCACCAACAACCTCGTAGTTTGTTGCTTCAAGGCATCCATCCTTATGATGTGCACAAAAATGTGGTGATTTGTTCCCATAGCTTGATTTGCGAAACCATGCGTCGCCTTCGCAACTTATACAAATTAGGTTACGTTTCATTAATTTAATGCCGTCGTTACCTAAAGCGTAAAAATCTTGCGCACTCCATTCTTTAGAATCCAGAGTACATAGGGCTCTTTCCATTACAACCTTGCTCCATTAATTTCAATTCGATATTGGCCATTTTTAATCCGAAATCTGTATTTAGTAAAGGGACATTAATGAAGTTAATGTTATTTTTAAGTGGTTTTGGTTAGTATCTAGATGAGATAGGTAAACGATGGTAACTAGTCACCCGACTGGGCTTACCGACAAATACCACCAGGTTGAAATGACGGATGCGATTTGCACAATTAATTTAGGCTGCGTGATAAAATTTTCTTGTCTACTTTGTGACTACATTGGTTAATTTTGTTTATTTAAGTTATTGATTTTAATGTGTTATATCTAATTTTAGATATAATAAGTTGTTAGCTGTTGGTATGAGTATGGATTGCATCAACCAAATTAAAGAAAGACTTGAGAAATATCCCGATCTCAAATGGGAACTGGACGGCTCAACTATATCAGTATCACCAGAGAATGGGTTCACAGTTTGGCTTGCTGAATCAGAGCAAGGTTGTACTGTAGGTTACAACGGTTGGCACGAAGAATTTTCAGATAAAAATGAAGCGTTAAATTGCTTTGCTTTTGGCCTCAGTGAAAAGTGTCGATTAAAGGTCTTTATTAAAGGCAAGACAGAATATAAATGGGTAATGGAAGCATTTGAAGACGGTAACTGGGTAAGTTACAGCGCTACTGGCTTAATCTTTTATCCGTACTGGCGTAAAACACGGATTAGTTACTTACAAAATCATGTGGTAAGCAGCTAACAAGTTGCTTAATTTCGTTCCGGCCACAAAAAACGTGGCCTCCACCGGACTGCCTACGCTTTGCTGCGGCAGCCAATTAGCAAAGGGTTAGCGGGGAAAGCGCGCAAAAGGCATTAACGAATATTTGTTGCGCGGTGTTTCCAAAGTAAGTTGGTTATGTTTGCCAATCGGTGCAAGTAACGGTTTTCAAGTTTTCTTGGCAAGTGGCAGTTTGTGGTAAGTTTCCAGCTAGTTACGGTTTGCTGGTGTGGTTGCGCAAACGGCAGTTTTGGCAAATTAATTGGGTAAATGTGTTGGTAAAACTATCAGTGCAAAGGGCGGTAGCGTGGTTTTTTCTCTACACAGCCGTAAGTTTTAAATAGCACACAGGGTATCGCGTGGCTAACAAACCACTGTAGTCGCTCACTGCGTTCGCTGGGACAAAAACACATGGGCTGTCTCGCTTCGCTCACATTTTAGCCCATGTGTTTTGGCCCCTAAGTGGGGTGTTATGCAGACAAGGTAACTCATTGACCGAAGAGAAAAGATTGGATACGCAATGTCTGTTCATCCAAAAAGATATAGAAAATGAAGAGCACGTAGATTATGTGTTCACCTGCGATGTTTGGGATAAAGACCCTCGCTTCAAACAAAGAGGTATGAAGGTGGGACAAGTGAAAGGGCTTTTTCGTATTGATAAATTCTCTGTGGAGTCAGCTCTGCTTTATCCAATGGAGGGTGATGATTCCGAACGGTGCTACCGGAATGCACTATCAAAAATATTAAAAGTGTATAAAGAAGAAAACCAATACCCAGATAAAGCTGCATTCCAGTCGGGTTGACCAAAAATGCATAACAAAGCTATCAAAATCGTTCCGGCGCAAAAACGCGCCTCCACTGGACGCGCTACCGCGCGCCTTTTATAGCGCCGTTATACAACCTCAATAGAAAGGTGTTTTAATTGAGATATTTATTGCTACTTCTACTGATGGTCGGTTCTTTTTTCGCCGGAGCTTTTTGGCACAAGTGGCAATTGCTAGAGTCCGATCCAGTATCTTTAACTCAAACACTTACTCTGCAAGCATCACCTGAAAATATTGGTGCCTTACCAAAGGGGACAATCCTATACCCGTACTCTTCAGGACCTGATATAGAGACGTATATTGTTTTTGTAAACTCAACATATTTAAACTCTGCCGAGCCTGTGCAATTCGAACACAAACTTACGGTTGCGCCGTTGGATGGCTACAGTGAATAGGTTGTATAACAAGTTGCTTAATTTCGTTCCGGCCACAAACAGCGTGGCCTCCACTGGACTGCCTACGCTGCGCTGCGGCAGCCAATTAGCAAAGCGTTGAGGCTGTAGAAAAACCTCTTTTCACCCGCTGAGGTTTGTGATCAAATGG
>JAYSCP010000023.1:0-59700 GCA_041914845.1 Alteromonadaceae bacterium | reverse complement strand
CCGTACTGATCGAAACAACAACCATGCTGCAGGATGTGGTTGTTGTTACGCTTACGATTTTTTTATTTAAAACGGCTAGACACCAATAAAGTAAAAGGCCACCCGGAGGTGGCCTTTTACTTTATTGGTGGAGCTGGGGGGATTTGAACCCATAATTTTCTTAATAAAATCATGTTCCTTAGTTAAATCTTGGCAAGAGGCCATACATTATAATCTCAATATAAATCATCTCTTGTACTATAAGCCGCCTCGAGTCGAACAATCAACTTTTCTTTAGCTGCATCAGTTGCGTTGGATGCTTCGACTATTTTGTGTACTGTGCTGTAGTGTTTACGTATTAATCCATTATTGCAAATGTAATTTACAATCCATACTATATCTCGAGAATGTTGGGCATATAAAAGTAGTGTTTGCTCCCACCATGATATATTTTTAAGTATGTTGCTGAAATTTTCAGATCTTCTATTATCAATATCTTTTGAAGCTAAAAACTCTTGAAATTTCAAGTGGCCAAAATCGTATTCACCATTTTCATTGAGATGAATTATTTCGCATGGGCTCACAAGTTCATCGAAAAGTGTTTCTGTCATTGCTGATTGATGATTTAGAGTGGAAATAAATTTTAAAGCAGATGTTCTATTAATTTTCGATACTTTTAGCTTATGCATTTCATAAGCAATTACTGTCGAAGCTGCTAATAGGTCATCAGGTGTATTGGTTGTTCTTTGTATTCCTTTATATTGGTCAAGCTTTCCAGAAAGTAACTCAAACCGACGTTGGTATAAATTTGATTCTGTGTTTGGTAATTTCACTCCGTTGTCATACAGCACGGCAAGTATTGTCGCATTTAGCGGGTTATCTATTATTTTACTAAGTTCCTTGTTCAGGCTTAAGTGTGCCATTATCTGTGTTGTAGATTCATTTTGATTGAACCATCGAGCAAAAAATTTAAATTTTTGCTCTTCTGTAAATGGAAGAATGCTAATACATGAGAAACCTAGCGAAAGTGTTTTTTCCACTGTGTGCCTAGATGATGTAATTATCTGAGATTTGGGAAAGTTCTCTTTGTATCTACTTATAAAATCGAGCGTGTCCGGATGTGAGGATATACACTCATCAATACTGTCTAGTATAAGGACAGATTCTTCATGTTTTAACTTATCTTTAAAATCAGATAAAGATAAGTTCCCATCCCTGTTGTTTATCTTGAAGTATATGGATTCTGAAATGCAGTTTAAATTATTTGATTTTACAATCTGAAATATATCATTAAGTGTAGAGTAATATGTGAATTTACTGTTATTTATTTCTTGGGCGGCTCTTTTATATAAATTCAAAGCGTAAGCTTGAAGATTAGTTGTCTTTCCAGAACCTGCTTCGCCACAGATTAGTGTATCAAGCCCGCTATCTAATACGTCGATAATAGGGGTGGCAATTGGTTTTTTTATTATCGAAATAATTTCTGTAGTGTTTTCCTTAGAATCGTTACTGGCTTGACTAAAAATAAATAAATTTTCGTGAGATTCTATGAAAGAAAAAGCGGTAGATAACTCACTTGATATTCTTAGTTTGTCGAGCAAGGGGTAATAGTCCAAGTTTGACACTTTATCTTTTAATCTTGATACCAAACTGCAGAATTCTTCAATGTTTAACTGCACGAAAACATTCTTATCTTCAATGTTGTTTGCTATAGCTGAAATTTCAGACTTTAAGTTTAGAACTTGATTCTGAACTTGAATCACTTCCCTGCCAGCATTAATTAATAGCGATACTGTCTCAGAACTATTGGTTAATGCCGTACCTTTTTTTGATTTTAAATCTTCGCGCAATTCATCTATTTTAATAGATATTGAATCTGAACTCATATCTCGAAAATACGAATGGAAATTGCTAGTTGATAATTTTTTGATGCTGTTTTCTAGATTTGTTAGCTGTGCTTTTTTTCTTGATAATTCTTCTGTGTAGTTTTGCGTGATTTCACTCAGACCTGTGTGTTCACCAGCTTTATAAAATTTCATTCCAAATTTTTTTGATATTAATTTATTATCTTTGTCAATATCTCTTTGTGATTTTTCATTGTCAGGTATTTTTATCTGTGTGATCGCGGGTGCTATTTTTTGCTCTATAAATTTTAGTGTTTTCTTATGGTTTAAGTTGAATGATATATCACAATATATGTCTGATATTTCTTTCTTTTTTTTGTAGTTCAGTGATTTTAGAACTGCTTCATTAGATATTTCAGAAAGAATAGCCTGCCATACTGAGGTGTGGTCGCCAAGAGCATTATCAATAATGCTCGGTATATGCTCTAATAATTGTTCATATATCATGAGTCCGTCAATAATGTGTGCATTTTCATCTTTTATTTTTTGAAATGCACCTTGAGCATGGTTTAATATATTCTCTGGTATGTGGTAAGGGGTTACAAAAAAAACTTTCTTTATCAAGATCGTATTGGATGACTCGATGTCAACTACTTTTTCGTTTTTAATTTGTTGTAACTGGGTAATTATCTGTTGAAGACTGTTTGACTGAGAATTTGTCGTAGGTTTTGTTTTTTTGACCTGTACACCTATTGTATCGTAAAAGTTGAAAGCTTCTTTTTTGAAAATTATTAAGTCTTTACCTTTCTCCTGAACACCGCCAATAAAGTCCACTCTACACTTATACATGCTAGAAAATAACGGTTTTAGTATTTTTTTTGAAAGTTCGTTTTCATTTATAGATACAATGTAATCTAAAAATTTTTCTTTTCGATCCATGAATATTCCCGTTTATACATTATTCAGTAATATATTTACACAATATATGAAAAATCACCAAAGCGATTCAGAATGACCATTTCACTAATGCTCTGCTGCAAACGTTGATATTCATGCACTGCTATGTTCCTAAAAATTACCATTTTCTTTGGGTTATCTGCAAGCTCAGTTGGAATAAATCCAGCTGTTGATAATGTAAATATATCACTGGAGCTTTGTTGTATACCAAGCTTATGTTTTCGAATTGGATGAATAATATTCAAAGCCGCTTCACAATCACGTTGTATATTTAGCATGGCGGCATCCTGATGGGTAAAATTAGTCGTAAAAGTTGCAGTGACGTTGTCGTATTCTCTATTCATTCGGGCAACGAAGCGTTCTAATACGGCGGCGATGCTTTGGGCAACTTCACTTGATCTTCTGGGCGTAGCCGCTGAACATCAAATTGTATCCGTCAGCCATTTTTCTATACGTAGTCCAGCAACCGGTTCAAATTCTCTCAGGTTATTTGTCACCACCACTAAACCTTCACTTCTGGCGTGAGAAGCAATATGCAAATCGTTAACGCCTATAGGCTTGCCCTGTCGCTCTAAAGTTGTTCTGATATCACCGTAATGAGCAGCGGCTTTATCACCATAAGGCAGAACTTCTAGCCGAGACACAAAATCATCAACCTGACGGCGGTTATGCTCGGGCAGGGCGCTTTTTTCGACGCCGTGGCAAAGCTCGGCATAAGTGATAGCGCTAATACATAAAGAGCCAGCGAACTTGTTAAAGGTTTCCAGCACTTCGATTGGTCGGCGTTTGATTACATAAATACAGATATTGGTGTCGAGCATATATTTCAGCATTAGAACGATTCCCGTTCTTGCTGCTCTTGTGTCGCGCGTTCGGTCATAAAGTCATCTGTCACCGCAGTGCCTTGCAGGAAAAATGAATCCCACGTATTGGCAACGGGTGTCAGGATGCGGTCTTGGCCAACAATCCGCACACTGACTTTTTTTACGTTGTCAGGAAAACGCGCATCCACTGGTAAGCGAACGGCTTGGGTACTATTGTTTTTAAACACTGTTCCGGTTTCCATAAACACCTCCTGAAAGTATATACATGAAGTATATACTTGGTCTTGAGGTTGATCAATCGATGTAAAATTAAAGCGAGGTTTCTGTTCTTGTTTAAAACTGCAAGTGCGGGGGCCCCTCCGCAAAGGCGGTTCCTCCCCGCACTTTCAGTTTTAATTACCAACCACCGAATCGGAAATGGTTTGCACCATATTGCACACGGCTAAATTCAAGTGCATCTTCCATCTTTTCAAATGGGCCATGAAGCTCCTTCTTTTCACAATTTCCGGCAGCGACATACCAATCGCCAAGTTTGAATCGACCAGGCATGCGTTCATCGAAATAAGCCATATTTTCGTTGTTTATGTCACAGGCCATGCAAAGGATTGTTGGGTTTGCTTCAGAGTCATTTGCCGCTGACTCTGGGCTACTATAGCCAAACCACATCTCTACGGTTCCTTCCTCGTCAAAGTGAAAGGCCGTTTCAGCAAACGGAGATGCAGTTTTTTTGCGGGTTGATGATGCTTTTTTCCTCTTACGTTTGGCGTCTTTAAGTGCTTTTTTTAATGACATGATATTTTCCTTTTTAATCAATCCAACGAGCATAGATCCGGCGGATCATGCCCCAGTCTTTGTGTCCCATTTGCTTTGCAATACGCGAAGGGTCTTCGCCAGCTGTCAACATGGTTGATGCGTAGCTATGGCGGCAGGTGTAAGGGCAGCGATAGGGGACTTTCGCTAATTCCAGCGCAGGCGTCCAAAAGCGTTCCCTTGGCACACCATCGTAAATCCATGGCTGCATGGTTCTTGGGTCTAGGAATATCCGTTGCTCTGGTCTTTGATCAGGGTGATAGCTCTTAATCTTCATCAGCACGGCCAATGCTCGACTATCCAATTCATGGGTGCGAGCAGAGCTTAGTGTTTTAGTGCCTGCTTTTTTACCATTCACAATTGATTGGCGGATATATATTCGCGGTTTCTCTCTGTCTAAATCTATGTCCTGCCAGCGTAAGCCCAGTTGCTCGCCAGTCCGTAAACCAGTCCAAAAGGCAAAGATATAAAAGTCACGTGCGGAATTGTCAGGTAGGGCGCTGATGATTTTCTCGCGTTCATCGGCAGAGAATGGTCGGGGTTCTGGCGCTGTTCTTGTGGCAGGTTTGCACTTGTCTATGGGGTTGGTAGTCAGAATGTCGTCGTACACCAATTCTTTAAAAACGCAGTGCAAAACAGAACGTACCTCATTGATAGATTTGCCGGAAAGCTTAACTTGCGCTGCCCAGTCTTTGTAATGCGATGGTTTAAACTCGGCAGCGGTCAACTGGCCGAAGTTTGGCAAAATGTGGGTATTTACCTTACTGACATAGCCACGATAAGTACTACGCGCCCAGTTTTTGCTATTGCGGTGAAACCAGAGATCAACCGCTTTGTTAATGGTGATGTATGCGGCTTTGTTACTACTGAATTTGAAAGCGTTTGGGCTAGTTGGAAAATGCTTGGCATAGTCGAACTGGCCCATATCAATTTCGTAAAGTATCTGGTCGCGTTTGCGAGCAACCTCACCCAAGCGTGTTTTGGTGGGAGTTCCGCGAATAGTTTCGCGGCATCGCACCGCCTGATACATAAATTCTAGGCGGATTGAGTTTTCGCCAGCGTAGATACCTTTGTATTCGGTTGGCTGCATTTTAGTGTCCTTGCTCAATCCAGCTTTGTAATGCTGGAATATTGATAAAGACACGACCATTGCGTTTAACCCAATGGATATCTAAGCGGAGTTTACCTCGAGTCCTTAATGCGTTAATTGCATTAACGGTGAGGCCAGTAAGTTCTGCGCATTTGTCGACAGTAACCCACGGGCTGAATGAAGCGATAAATTGATGGTTTTGTAATTGATTAGGCATAAGCTCTCCAACTGCATCAGCCGTAGCTGACACATAAAATCTGAATTCAGGTTTTATTGTTGGAGGGGGCGCTTTATTGGGTGGTATTCCACTGTCCCAGGCCTTGTCCTCACGGCGGTCTCGTGGATTTAAGTAGTGCCGCCATACTCGGTTGGTTTTATTTTGTTTAATCCAACCAGCAGCCCTATTAAAAACTATTTCACAAGCCAAAAGCAAGGCTAGGTGACTGTTTTTGTGCAGGTAATTTAAAGTACTATAACCATCAAATCTATTATTCGACGTCAATATCATCACGTAACACCCTGTAATGACGGTAAAACTCAGGTTTTGTAAACTGCGTTACTCGGTCTATAAATTTGACCACCATTTCAACCTGTTCATTCAGTATCAAAACTCCGACAATTAACCCAATATTTTCGGGCAAGAATTTAGTGCCGCGATCAGATTTGATAACAGGGTAATTAAACAACTTCACAACTTCATCGACGCTAAATTGCTGGTTGTTGTTATGTGTTTTTTGCTTCATTTTTAGTCCGTACAGTTATTTACACAAGTCCAAGGTTGCCACCTCATCAAGGTAGTAAGCGCCCACCCGAGGTGGGGGCTTACCACCATGTTGAGGCGGCACAGTTGTAATGCGCCATTTTTGATATCGGGTGTTAATTGCACGACCAAGAAAGGTAATACCTGAAATAGCTGCTTTTTTAAGTTCACAGTACTTATTAGTAAGTTTTTCAGTAACTTCGCCTGTCTGAAAATCCACAATTTCACTAGCATTAACTGCGTAAAAGGGGGTGACGCTGTGTTCGGATTTAGGGGTATCTATCGCGTTCATCGCAATACAAAATGCCGCCCAATTAGAACTATCAGCTGCTTGATATGCTTCGTCTAAATTAGTAAATCCAGTCTCACAAGACTTCAGCCTACGAAGTTCTCGCCAGACCGTGACACTTGGGCCGCCGATTTGCTGGAATTGCCGGATGGCACAGGCTTTCGACCATGCGTTTATTCTGGCAGCAACTACGTTGGAATCTTGTCCGCTGGTATCAGTGCCCACCGCAAAGCCATCGATATTCTTGGCAATGTACTTAGCGATATATCCGGCGGCGCTACCCTTGGCGTGATCAATATCAATAAATTTTACTCGATACTGCTTAGCGCCTTTTTCATTTGGCGAGTCTTGTAGGCCGTAGTGACTAATGATGTCTTTAAATTGCTCAATCTGGTTCGCTGGCATAAATAGCAGTAGATGCCAATGCGGGGTGCCATCGTGATGTGGTTCAACTACACGAAAGCCATAAGGTTTTATTTGTTCGCGGTTTAGCTTGGCGCGGCAAAGTTGCCAAACGTGGTTTAGATAATCCTGTGCATCATTGCTGCTTGAACCGTCATAAGCTGAATTCGGAATGCCGGTGGCGTTAGTCGCGTGCATTCTTGATGGTGTGGTTAACGTGACAAATACCGCAGCATGGTTGCAGTACTGCGCTACTTCTTCAAACCCGCGAATTCTGACCATCAATTCATGACGGCGGATCACCGGATTACTAATGTTGTGCTCGGCAATTTCAGCTAACGGAATGCTGAAACCTTCATCATTCTGCAAATACGTATTTTGCATGTATTGCTGGCTTAGTAGCTGATTATGGCGGTGACGGTTTAATGAGACATCACCACAGTAAACGGCTCGGCGTTTGGAGACATAACCCAAAGCCCGCTCTACTTGGTTGATTAGCGATGCGGTTTTTCGGCGAATACGGCGCAGCCAAAATTTGGCATCTTGCAGACGGTTTTGCAGTTCGATGTTGTTGTAGTTTAGTTTGCCTAACTGGTATTGCTCAAAGTGAAGTAGGGCAGCGGCAAGGCCAACGGTTTTGCAGTGATCGGCTTGTTGAATGGCAAAGCGTTTTAGCTCTGGGAGTTCTGCTGAGAAATCGAGATCCGCAATTACCATCGTTTGGTGAATGGTATTAAGCAGATACAGGGCGTGATTTTCTTCAACCAGCTGCTGGTCAGCCAGATATTTTTTGAGGATGTCGCGGCTGATTAAGCTCGCGTCAGATGGCAATTTCGCGCAAAAGTTGGCAGCAGGATGACAAAAGTTGGCACTAGAATGACAATTTCCAGACGTGTCTAGACTAGTCGAGGCAAACTGATTGGCTGCTCGATGGAGTTGTAAGCTTTTGAATTTAAGGGGGATTTGAGAAGCGGCGCAGCTTGCGCCGCTCTCATTTGTGGTGGAGCTGGGGGGATTTGAACCCCCGTCCGAAAAACCTACGTCTTCAGTACTACATGCTTATCCATTCGTTTAGTTAACCCTAGGAGCGCCGAATGGCAGGCTATCGTTGGGCGAGTCCGATTGGTTTTAGCATCTTGGCTCCGGACAAAGCCGCCATGCGATCCTATTAGGGGTGATCTTCCAGAGTCTCAGCTTATAGGCATGCGTGAGGGGAAGAGCATCTACTGCTTATTAGGCAGCGATTGCGTATGTTTCGTCGTTTGCGACTACTTTTTTGCGGCTTTTTACGAGGCCAACCGCCCCTCGGCATGCACTTAGGAGTTCGTGAATCCCGTCGAATCCAGTATCAGCCCCGAATTCTTCGTGAAGCGAACGCTTCAGTAACCGGTTCATTGTACGCTTTGCTAACTAGTGCAGCAAGCTATGCTTTGCATTCACTTGCCTATTCGCTTGTCAACTGCTGATGAAATAACCAATTCGCGGCTACTTAGCGTTTGGTATGCTTCATCATCCGTTCTTTCTCGCGTGACCAATCTCTATCTTTGATGTCATCACGTTTGTCGAACTCGCGTTTACCCTTAGCAAGATAAAACTCTAATTTGACCCAAGGACCTTTCCAATACATGGCCGTTGCTACCATGGTATAACCGTCACGCTCTTTGGCACCGATTAATTTATTGATTTCGCGTTTATTTAACAGAAGCTTACGCGAGCGCTCTGGGTCACAGATAACATGGGTTGATGCGCTATTCAGTGGTTGAATTACCGCGCCAAACAAATAAGCCTCGCCATCTTTAATGATGACGTAGGAATCCGCAATATTTGCCTTCCCTTGTCTAATACTTTTAATTTCCCAACCCTGTAGCGCCATACCGCCTTCAAAGCGGTCTTGTAGAAAATACTCGTGGCGAGCTTTACGGTTGAGGGCGATTGTTCCGCCTTGATTGCTTTGGTTGTTTTTCTTACTCATGCTTACTCAATGGTGGCATCTTGCGCCGAACGAGGCGCTTTAACTAGAAACTTGTGACAGGAGCTGGATCTGCTACAATCGCCGTCCTGATTCAGAGGAGTGAGTATGCCACAAATCGAACGTAGCGCGCTGGTTTTTTATAGCTGCAAACAGATGTTTGAGTTGGTGAATGACGTTGCGTCTTATCCACAATTTTTACCAGGTTGTAGCGCGTCACAAGTGTTGTCTGTTGATGGTAATGTGCAAACTGCTCGGCTTGAGGTCAGTAAGATTGGGCTTCGTCAGCATTTTACGACCCAAAATACTTTATTTCCTTATCATAAAGTGACATTACAACTCGTGGATGGCCCTTTTAAGTTTTTACGGGGCGGTTGGACTTTTCAACCGCTCAATGAACAAGCCTGTAAGGTAATATTGTCCCTTGAATTTGAGTTTACCAATAAATTGGTCGAGTTAGCTTTCGGTAAAGTATTTACTGAATTAACCGGCTTGATGGTACAAGCCTTTACCGAACGTGCCAAAAATGTCTATGGAGCGCAGCATGGCTGAACAAATGCAGGTTGAAGTTGTTTATGCTTTACCGAAACGGCAATCGTTGCTTTCAGTGAATATTTCTGTTGGAAGTACCGTCCGCCAAGCAATTGAGCGCTCAGGTATTCTGACCACTTATAGTGATATTGATTTGGCAGTGAACAAAGTTGGGATTTGGAGCCGTACAGTCAAATTAGATGAAGTTTTAGTCGCTGGGGATCGTGTCGAGATTTATCGACCGCTTATTGCGGATCCAAAAGATATGCGTAAAAAGCGCGCGGAAAAAGCCAAGGAAGAAGGCCGTGCCGACAAAGTAACTGGCGGGCGAGTGCACGAAAAACACGACTCAGAAAAATCTGCAGATTAAATTTACAGTGTTATGTTCTCTGATGTCGCATCCATAGCTCTAGCTATCCAAGTTTCGAGCATTAGGAATTTATTAGACGTAACTCAGGAATTGAAAACACTCGTGTTCGTTCCATGGCATGGTGCATAAACAAAAAGAGCGATAACTATTATCGCTCTTTTTTGTACAACTGCTTGTTGATAAAGTTGCTAGTAATTCTACGCAACATTATTGATCGAGCGGAATATTAAAATTCTTAGGCATATCAAAATCACCAGACATTTTACTCAGTTTGCCTTCGGTGAAATTTAGAACTAATTTTTTCTCGAAATTATCACCACGTCCACCTTTCAGTGAGTAGAAATAGTGCCAAATATTATCGTCAAAGCTATTTTCTGCGACCGGATTTCCCAAGACATATTGAACTTGTTCTTTGGTCATATTGATACGTAGTTTATCAATATCCTTCTGCTCTAAGAAGTTTCCTTGTGGGATGTCAATTCGATAAATCCAGTTAGAACAAGCGGTTACTGATAAAGTGCAGCAAATTACGATGCACCAGTTACGCAGTGATTTTAAAGTTACAGCAGCCATAATTCTCTTCAATGTTCTATTAATGCCTGCATCATACCGCAAGCGAAGGATAAGATTAAACCCTTCGTCAGACCTAAGGTGTACATAAAAGTTCGCGAGCATTGGCAATTGCATGCGCACTGACGTTTTCGCCAGCTAAAAGTCTGGCAATTTCTTGGACTCTTTCATCGTCTGAAAGTGCTCGCATCCTTGTTTCGGTGTGCAGACCATCAGTATATTTTTCGACGAACATTTGTTGATGACCTTGGCTTGCCACTTGCGGTAGATGAGTTACACAAATCAATTGGGTTGTGCTGCCTAATTGCCGCAACAAGCGCCCTACACCTGCAGCCACAGGGCCGCTGATACCAACATCCACTTCATCAAAAATTAACGTTGGGGTTGTTACTTTATCGGCTAATATCACTTGTACCGCTAAACTAATCCGCGATAGTTCTCCACCTGAGGCCACTTTGTACATGGCTTGTAATGGCTGGCCTGGATTTGTACTTACCATAAATTCGACATGATCAGCGCCAAGTGCATTGGCTTTATCCAACGGTAGGGCGTGAACTTCGATAAAGAATCGAGCATTGTGCATACTCAATTCAGCCATGCTTGCGACAATTTTCTGTCCCAACTCAAGCGCCGCTTGCTGACGACAAGCACTGAGCTCTGCAGCAGCCTCGCTATATTGCCTTGCTGCCTGTTGGATATTCAACTCCAGTGCCGCTAACCTTTCGTCGTCGCCGGCTAATTGTGCTAGTTGCATTGATAAATGCTGGTGATGCAACGCTAATTGATCGTACGGTACTTGATGTTTGCGGCTAAGCGTTACCCAAAGCCCAAGCCGTTGATCAACTTCTGCTAAACGCTCTGGATCGACTTCAATTCTTTCAGCATAACGGCGAAGCTCACGCGAAGCTTCTTCTACCTGTACTAACGCTTCTTGCAACATTTGTTCGATAGGCTGCAGCTTGTTGTCCAAAGCCATACTTTCGTTGACTTCGTAATAGGCTTGTCGAAGCAGGCTAAACGCATTGCCATCTTCTTGCTCGAACAGTAGCTGTAGACTGAGTTGACTGCTGGCAATGAGGCCCGAGCTATGACTTAACCGTTGGTGCTCTGCCTCTAGCTCGATATATTCATCAACAGTTGGTGCGAATTGATCAAGCTCTGCAACTTGATATTCAAGTAACTGGCGTTGGGCTTCGCGCTGTTGCTGATTTTGTTGCAGCGTTTGATATTCTTGGCGCAGCGCTTGCCAGTTTTTCCAACTACTTTTAGTTTTCAGCAGTAATTCTGGTGCGCCAGCGTAGGCATCTAGCAATTGTCGTTGATAATCCGATTTCAGCAGTTGTTGATGGGCATGCTGACCATGAATACTCAATAAATGCTGACCTAATGCTTTGAGTTGTTGCGCTGGGACTTGTACACCATTAATGAAGCCGCGCGAACGACCTTCAGCACCAATTACACGACGGATGATGCATTCGTTGCCCATCGCCAAATCTTGGTCAGTTAACCATTGTTGGGCACTTACCAAATTGCTGATATCGAAAGTTGCGACTAAATCGGCTTTTTCGGCGCCAGGTCTCACCGCCATGCCATCTGCGCGTTCACCTAAACATAACGATAGCGCGTCTAAAGAAATCGACTTACCAGCCCCTGTTTCGCCAGTGATGGTGGTCATACCCGGTTGCCATTCAATTTCTAAGGCGCGGACAATTGCAAAATTACTGATGTGAAGATGAGTGAGCATGCATGCCCCTTGGTAGTTACCTGATTACTGTTAATTTATACAGTGATTCTAAAACTAGCAAGATGTGCCGTAAAAAAAATTATCTTTGTTTATGTTAGTTGTTTGTAATTGTGGAGTAGTGGAGTACTACTCCATTGAATTTAATAAAGTTTGGAGCCCCAGCCTAATTTATTACGTAACACATGATAATAGCTATAGCCTGGTGGATGAACGAGTTTAAGCGGTTTAGGATGTTTCCTAATGACGATATCATCTCCAGGCATAACTGCCAAAATCACATGGCTATCGCAGCTGATTTGCAAATGTGCATCATTGCTTGGTGCAACTTTCAAGCGAATTTCACTATTTCCGGATACCACTAGCGGCCTAGAACTTAAGGTATGTGGGAACATAGGGACTAAGCACATGGCGTCCAGTTCTGGAGTTAAAATTGGTCCGCCACCAGACAAAGAGTACGCTGTGGAACCAGTAGGGGTGCTGACAATCAGGCCATCAGAACGTTGGCTATATACAAACTCACCGTCAATATAGGCTTCAAATTCAATCATGTGAGCAACTTTATCCGCATGAAGAACTGCTTCATTTACTGCACTGTTGCTGCTCTTAATTTGGTTATTGCGCAAGACTTCAATTTCTAACAGGTTGCGCTGCTCGGGCACATAATTACCGGTTAGCACTTCCGCTAATGGTATTTGAAAACTTTCTGGCGATAAATCCGTGAGAAACCCCAAATTACCTCGGTTTACGCCAAGCACTGCGACACCAAATCTGGCGAGCACACGGGCAGCACCGAGCATATTGCCATCGCCTCCGACAACAATCGCTAGGTCACAATTTTTGCCTAAATCAACCAAATCAACGGCTTGAATGCCATCAACACCGAGTGACGCAGCAACGCGTTCTTCAACAAGAATTTCAACCGGATATTTTTTTAGAAAATGGTACAAGCTGATCAGAGTATGGTTTGCGCCTTGATGATTAGGTTTGCCGATAAGACCAATGGTCCGAAAACTAGGTGCCATGACTGCGGATCCAAAGATAAGATGTTGATGAGTATACAAAGTGATTGCCACGAGTACCAGCGTTGTGCCGAACAGACTTGCGATTAAAACTGTTTGCTAGTTGATTTTTTTAGTAATGACCCCACTATAGCCAAGTGCACAATAAGAGGTAGTGGCATGACCACAGCATTAAGCCGTTCCGATGTCATATTGAAAATCATAGTAGAGCAGTATTTAGCTGACGGCGCGCCAGTATCTTCGAAATTTATTTCGGAGTTAGGTTGTCTCCAAGTCAGTTCAGCTACTGTGCGTAATACCATGGTTCAACTTGAGCAAATGGGGCTTATTAAGTCGCCGCATACCTCGGCAGGTCGAATTCCAACCACTCAAGGTATTCGTTTTTTTATCGACAAAATGCTGCAACTTGAGCCAATTCCGGCGCGCTGGCAAACTGAGTTACATGATAATTTAGTTCCTCAGCTGCCGCCCTCTGTCCTGTGCCAACGCGCGGGCCAATTGCTAGCAAACTTAACTGGTTTTGTCAGTTTGCTGAGTCCACCCAAAGCTGCAGGGCGAGTCATTCGGCAAACTGATTTAGTGCGATTGGGAAGTGATCGACTGTTGTTGGTAGTTATCGATGAAGAAGGCGATATCCTACATCGAGTTTTATCTGTGGCTGTTGATGCGACCACGTTAAGTAGAGCTTTATGTCTGCTCAATGCGGCATTGTGTGGCCAGCAATGGCTCGATGGTATTAGTCGGTTGGCCTTGATGTTAAAATCAGAAACAGGTGCAACTTCGCAGCTGCTGCATGAGGTGATGGCGCAATTGAGTTTAGATGAATTGCAGCAAAATCGGCCTCTGGTTTTTGGCCAGCACCATCTGTTGCAAGCTGCTGAAAGTCAAAAAGATCCGGCGTTACAACAAGTTATTCAACTCTTAGAATATCCGTCTTGTTTAATGCAGTTATTGGCACCGGTGACGCAGGATGACAACACTAAACTGATCCTTGGCCGCGAGTCGGGGATCACCGAATTACACAACGTCAGCGTGATTGCGGTGCGTTACCAAGCTTATCCTCATCGGTTCCTCGCCTTGCTTGGACCTCGGCGGATGAACTATGCACATTTAATCCCGTTGGTGGAAGCTTGTGGACAACAATTGTCAAAGCACTTGAATCAGCCGAGACAATCCCCATAATAGCTGCACTTAGTTTGGAGTAAGAAAGTAATGAGCGAACAAGAAAAGGTACAAAACGGCCAAGAGCCAGTAGTAGATGCAACTTCTGCAGCTGATGAAACAGTGCAACTATCTGATGAGCAAACAATTATTGCTCGTTTGGAAGCAGAATTAGCGGCAGCGAAAGCCCATGCTACTGAACAACAAGACTTAGCGTTACGGGTTCGTGCTGATGCCGAAAACACTAAACGTCGTGCCGCGCAGGATGTCGAAAAAGCGCATAAATTTGCGTTAGAAAAATTTTCTTCAGATTTATTAGCGGTTATTGATAATCTTGAACGGTCAATCGGCTTTATTGATCGGGAAAACGAAGCGGTTAAAGCTTTGGCTGAAGGCGTTGATTTGACATTAAAAGGCTTGCTGGACACAGTTGCAAAATATGGTGTCGAGCAACTAGATCCGCAAGGTCAGCCATTTAACCCTGATTTCCATCAAGCTATTTCAATGCAGCCTCATCCTGAACTCGCACCAAATACAGTGATGTTTGTGATGCAAAAAGGTTATGCCTTAAATGGTCGTTTGTTACGTCCAGCGATGGTCGGCGTTTCGAAAAAGCCTGACTAAGCCATGAGTCTATAAAGAAGGCCAGACGCTTGTCTGGCTTTTTTTTTGTTATAGTGCGGCTGTTATTGCTGAAGCTCACAAAGCACCTCATGCTGATTTAACCGTTATTGGACCATTCTTATGCTCGGAGTCTGTTTATGCAATTGGCCAACTCAGAATTACTTCGCACTAATAGTTTTATTGCCGGGCAGTGGCAAGGAGCAAAAGAGCGATTTTCGGTAATAAATCCTGCAACTTCGCAAGTAATAGCCGAAGTTGCTGAGGCTGATGTTGATGCTGCCATTGCGGCTGCGGTTGCAGCTCAAGCTGACTTTGCCAAAAGTACTGCCGCTGAACGCGCAGCGTTTTTATTGCGATGGCATCAATTGGTGTTGGCAAATGTAGCCGACCTCGCGCAGATTTTAACGGCCGAGCAGGGCAAACCGTTGCATGAAGCACAAACAGAAATTCGATATGCCGCGTCATTTATCGAATGGTTTGCGGCTGAAGCACTACGAGTTACAGGTGATGTGCTTGCATCCACTGTGAAGGGTCAACGCTTACTCAATTTAAAACAACCGGTTGGCGTGGTCGCGGCCATAACTCCGTGGAATTTTCCGGCGGCAATGGTGACCAGAAAACTAGCTCCAGCATTTGCTGCTGGATGTGCAGTGGTACTCAAACCGTCTGAACTCACGCCTTTGACCGCATTAGCTTTGGCCTATTTGGCTGAGCAAGCACAATGTCCAAAAGGGGTATTAAATGTGGTGACTGGGGCAAATGCTGCTGAAATTGGCAAAGCACTCACTAGTCATCCGCAAATCGCCAAAGTGACATTTACTGGGTCAACAGCGGTAGGTAAGTTATTGATGCAACAATGCGCCAGCACCTTGAAACGCTTATCCTTGGAGCTCGGCGGCAATGCTCCGGCAATTGTGTTTGCCGACGCTGATTTAACCGTGGCAGTGCAAGCGGTAATGGCGGCAAAGTTTCGAAACGCGGGGCAAACTTGTGTTTGTGTGAATCGCATTTTGGTCGAAGAAAGTATTGCGGCAAAATTCACTGATATGTTAGATGCAGCAATGCGCCAGCTAGTCACAGGTGCAGGTCAGCAAGCGGATGTGCAGATTGGTCCGCTGATTAATCCTGCCGCGGTCAGCAAAGTAGCAAACTTAGTCGACGACGCGGTCGCGGCAGGCGCCAAGCTTCGATATAAAGCGCAACTTTCTACTAATAGTGGCTTTTTCTATCCACCGACCTTGCTGGAAAATGTCACGGCTACAATGCCAATCAGTCAACAAGAGATCTTCGGTCCGGTCGCAGCAATTCAGATTTTTTCAAGTGCAGAGGAAGCGCTTAAACTAGCCAATGATAGTTCAAGTGGTCTTGCTGCTTATTTGTTTACCCAGGACTCTGCGCGGATTTGGCATTTTTCCGAACAATTGCAAGTTGGTATGCTCGGTATTAATGGCTCCGCGATTTCACAAGCGCATATTCCTTTTGGTGGCATTAAAAGTTCGGGATTTGGTCGGGAAGGCTCCAGTTATGGCATCGAAGAATATTTACAATTGAAGCATTTATGTTGGGCGAATTGATAGCATTAGTTAAACTGCAAGAGTAAATTAGTGCAAGGGCTAGTGGGTAGCACTTCTAATGCCGAAGTAACGGAGAATTTCGCGATGAAAGTAGTTTTTGCAGTCATGCTCACGGTCGGGCTTTTAGGTTGTGGTGGTGGTGGGACTATCACGGACGTTGGTGGCACAACACCACCAAACACCCCAGTAACTTGGCGGCCGACCGAAGGTGGTAATTGGCCGGTCAATACGCCGTCAGCTGAAGGAATAGATCAGAATAAAATCATCAGCGCTTACAATGCAGGGGCTGGCGTCAATGGGTTGCAGTCCATGCTCGTACTGCGTCGTGGCCAATTAGTGGCTGAAACCTACTATGGCAATCGTAGTGCCGGAACGCTGTTTCAACTGCGTTCAGTTACGAAAACCGTGATGGCCAATTTAGTGGGGATCGCGATATCTCAGGGAAAAATTCAATCGGTAAATCAGCCAATTACTGACTTTTTGTCAAAAGATTATGCAGGTTTGTTGAGTAATAAAGGCGGGATCACCATTGCCCATCTAATGACGATGAGTTCTGGGATTAGTTGGAATGAATCGACAGCAGAGGGTTATAACGCGTTTGCGTCCGCTGCCGATCCCGCAAGTTATGTATTACAGCAACCGATGTTAAATTCGCCTGGCAGTCGTTTTAATTACAATTCGGGTGGGATGCATTTGTTATCGGTCATTTTGACCAAAGCCACCGGAATGCCGACGTCACAATATGCGCAACAAGTGTTATTTACGCCACTTGGCATCACTTCTTATAAGTGGGAGGGGCTGCGCGATGGGTATATTAACGGCGGTGCCGGTTTGGAGCTCACTGCGCGTGATTTTGCCAAGCTAGCGGTGTTATGGCAGCAAGATGGGGTATGGCAAAGTAAACGAGTGTTACCGGCCGGTTGGCAAAGTTTAGCTGCAACATCAATGCAAAACCCTGGACGCAAGTTAAGCGGTCTCGCTTTAAATGGCTATGGGTATGGTTGGTGGTTGACGCAATCAGGAAATCCAGGCTCGCCAGCGCAGTTGGCTTGGGGATGGGGTGGGCAATTTGCTTTAACAATTCCTGATCTGGAATTTACCGTAATTACTTTGGCAGATCCGCAACCAAGCAATGTCAATCAGCAAGAAGGCAATATCATGGGCTTGGTATATCAGCAAATATTGCCCGCAATTCAGTAACTTAAGCTATAGCATTTCTCGCCAAATATATGACGCCAGTGGATGTTGCTGGCGTTTTAATTCTCGAACAAATAACTGTGCTATCCAGCTTGCGCCCACCACATTGAGGTGGGTATTGTCGGTTTTGCCATCAGGGAATTGCTGATAGAGCCCTGCCGGGACTTGAATGAAATATGCATGGGATGCTTGCAGGCCAAAACGTCTGAGGTCGTCGCAACTTTGTTGATGTAAATCGAATAAGGCGATCTGATGTTTTTTCGCGACCATTTTCGCGGCGTCAGCATATTCTTTGAGGTTATCGCGCAATTCGCCATGTTCGTTAAAATCTCTGCGACAGATCGGTGTTGCGAGCATTGGGATTGCCCCTTTGCTCTGTGCCTCTTCAATAAAACGAGTTAAATAAGTTTGGTAAGTTGAATCGGCTGCGGCATAACGGCTAGGATCTGTCACTTTTTGGTCGTTGTGCCCAAATTGCAGCAATACATAATCGCCAGGGTGCAATTCGCTTAATAGTAACTGCCAGCGTCCCTCATTCGCAAAACGCAAAGTGCTGCGGCCATTTGCGGCATGGTTCACAATCTGCAATTGTTGTGACATAAATTGCGGCAGTAGCTGACCCCAGCCTCGCTCTGGATAAGCCAAGGCTATTTTGTCTGACATCGTCGAGTCGCCAACAAGGTGTAGTCTTGGCGTCGAGAAAGCTGGGTTAAGTCGAGCAGTGGTTGTGCCTTTGGGCGGGCCGATGACGTCGCTTGCCATGGTTGTTCCGATGGTTAATGTGGTGAGGCTTAACATAGCAAAAATAGCGACAACAATGCTGCGCATTTTAATTCCTTTGGTTAATCAATAACTCTTGACGTATCTGTGTGAGTAAGGTTTCCGGCTGCCAAGCGCCATTAAAGGTCCATTCTGGCGAGACATGGCTGGCATCTCTTTCCGAGATATTATCGGCCAACCACGGATACTGGTGCTTGGCAGCTAAACGATTGCCAAAAAAGTAGTAGCGTTTACCAAAGCGGTTCGGTTGGTCGCGCCATGGCTGTTCTGGATAGGTACGACGATAAATCGGGGTGTCGGCCATTGCTTTACTGAACTGGTTATACAGCAGATAAAATTGGCCATCATAATGATGACGGCCTAACTCAAAACCGGTAACACCAAGAAATCGCGAATGACTAATCACTATTTTGTGTTGGGCGTTTAGCTCGCCATCATGCCAGAGAGTTGCGACCGCTTTCAGATTAACAAATTCACTTTTCGTAATAAAAGCGCTGCCACGCGGACACATTAAATCGACACGGCCACTAAACAGTCCATTGGCATGGTAGTACATACCATCTTGTTTATTCCATAAACTGACGGTATCGGCACCTGCACTGGTAAAATTGACATGGTCGGTAAGAATTCGGGTGGCGGTTTGAAACCCTCTGATTGCAAATTGATGGTCAAAACGTTTGGGATCAGTTGGATTTTCTAAGGCGTAACTATTGTGCACGGTCAAATCTAACAACACGATATCCGAGGCTGCGACATTAATTACAGCAGCGCCCCAATCCTGTTGCAAAGCTGCACCGCGCGGCAAACCATCCTTTGGCTGGTGATTGCTTTTTTGGGAATTTAAGAAGTGTTCGCGCAATATTCCATAGCGCAACACCGTGGTATTTTTGCCCCGACCCACGATGATAGTTTTATCACGAGTGATAAATAATTGCTCTTGGAAAACCCCAGGGCCAAGGCTTACCAACGCCCAACTATTATCTTGTGGCAGGCTATCAAGCGTGGCTTGAATTGTTTGATTCGATCCAAGCGTGACAGTACGCCAATGCCCAATGGGAAGGGCTGTAGGCGCTGTTCGCATGGTGTTTGGCTGTGTGCTTGGCAATTGACTTGCCGATGCCGCCTCATCTTTAGTTGATGCCAACACAAGGCTGGCATGGGCAACCATCAAAAAGCATATCGCGGTGATACCTGACTGCCAACACAGGTTTTGCAACTTACGCATGACCATCAGTAGCGCACATCTAAGCCAGGTACGACGGTGATTGGTACGAGAATAACCTCTGGGTTTATTGGGTAAGTAGCGCACTGACTTCAATACCTGCCAGAATAAAGGGGGCTGTGCCTTTGCTATCATTTCGGTACAGCGGTTCGCTCATATAATAGCGGTAACTGCCATCACGGCCAGCACCAAGCCCCGCCACTTGCACCATGTTGACTAAATTTATTGTGCCATCGGCCTCAACTAACACAAACTCATTCAATAAGCCTTGGTACGCTTTTAAGGTGGCTTCGCGATATGTTTCAGCAGGGATGTAGTTGTTATTAATAGCCTTTGCGAGGAAATACACAAACATACTGCTGCCGCTTGCTTCGAGATAATTGCCTGTAGCCGCTGGTTTGTCGGTGATTTGAAACCAAACGCCTGTTTCTGGGTCTTGTTGTTTGACCAAGGCAACCGCTAGTTCGTTGACCATTGCGACTAACGGCTGGCGTAATTCTGTGTGTTCCGCTGGGATCTTATCAAGCACATCTACCAACGCCATGCCTAACCAACCCATGCCGCGACTCCAAAAAAACGCGGAACGGCCAGTGGTTGGATCTGCCCAATTCATTTGTTTACTTTCATCCCAAGCGTGGAAATAAAGACCAGTAACAGGGTCACGCAATTGCTCGCGAGCGACTTGAAACTCGTGCACGACTTGTGGCCAACTTGCACCTTGTTCGAAAAGGGCACTGTAATGTGCTAAGAATGGCATTGCCATATAGACGCCATCTAGCCATAGTTGCGATGGATAAATCTTTTTATGCCAATATGCGCCGTTGCTAGTTTTCGGATGGGTTTCTAGCTGCTGTCGCAGTAACGCAGCAGCTTTTTGGTACTTTTCTACTTTGCTTAACTCAAATTGCCGCAACAACACATTGCCACTATTGATGCTATCGATGTTGTATTTGCTGAGATCGTAACTATGGATAGTGCCATCCTCAGCAACAAAACTATCGCTCATTTTATCAATGACTTGCGCAAACTCTGGATGTGGTGCTACTTGTTGCAGAGCCATATAAGATTGGATAAGTAAGCCAGTGGTGTATTCAAAACTTGTTGGTCGAGCACGTTCATGATCCCAGCCTCCCCAATAATATTGGCCTGCTTGGCGCGATAATTCTGATTTCGCCATTGCAATTGACCATTGCAAAGCGCTGGTTTGGTTGAGCGGTTGCATCGTTTGTTTTTGACTATGCACTGCTTTGATTCGAACCCTAGGTGTCATGGTTAATCGTTCTATTTGTTGCGCTAACCAAGCCTTAAAGCTTGCACTATCTTTGATGCCATTTGGCTCGCCTTGCCATGCTGCAGCCAAATAGTAATCCACTTGTTCGCCTGAAGTATCCAGCACCACGACATGGCTGTGGGCATCTGCGGTAATGGTTTTTACTTTGCCACGTTTGAAAAACAGGGCCATGCCGAGTTGGTCGTTATTAAGACTTTGTGCACCATAGCTTGCTAAGTAGGTGTATTGATGACCACTGCTTTCTAAAGTGCCGGTCATTAATTCAGTATTGTTATGTTTCACCAAGCCAATAGCGAGGTTATCCAGTGGGGCTGAAAGTTCTAATCGATTGTGTAATAAGCGGCTGCCCGCTTGCATGGACAATCTGGCGGTAACATCTAAGGTTTTGTCAGCAATTTGCCAGCCTTGGTACTTGATGTTTAGTGCTGAGTAGAGTGGACCATTATTCGTGATCTGCACACTATGTTGCTTAACTTTTGCCACGCCTTGCACAGCACCGCTTTTGGCAGTTTTGTCAGCCACTCGCCAGTAACCAAAGCCCCCAGCCCCCAAAGAGGGGCCAACTTTTAATAAATCCATACCCCAAGGTGCGAGATGATGGTACGACTCATAACCATCCAGGCCAACTTGGTGCAGCACTGGTTTACCGGTTAGGTTGCCAAAAATGTCAAAACCGTTGCGCCAATCAAGATAAATTCGATAAGCCACTTTGTCGCTTTCTATACCCGGTCCTTCATAACGAATAAATTCGCTGTGGTCGGTATATTGCGCTGGCGGCGTGAGACTTTGCACATTTTGAAAAGTGCCACCGACATAATGCTTGCCTTGCCATTCACCACCCACTTTATGGGAAATCTCGGCTTGAGTTAGTTTTGGCAGCGACAGCGTTGCCGGGCTGGCTTTCAGTGAAAATTGTAAATGCGCAGCGCTTGGTAAATTAAGGTTAACGACGATGTGATCAACTGCACCGTCTTCGTCACGGTCAATCAGTTGCGAGGGAAGTTCAGTATTGCCTTGCCAAGCGCTGAGTTCGGTGGTGTTCGGGGCAACAGCCAAATCGCTTAGGAGGATCGCAATTTGCTCCTGTTCGCGAGCAAAATCAGATGGGTTTTGGACATCAACTTCAGCAACTAACATTGCCGTTTTTAATTCAGGTTGAGCGACATCTTGACTCACACCTTGCTGCTCAGCTGCCGGTGGCTGACAAGCGATAATGCTGCTGGTACATAAGGCAAGTACCGTTAGTTTTTGCCGGAAGCCGCAAGTAGTTAATACATTCGAGACTAGTAAATTCACAAATATCCCCCAAAAGATTGGAAAAACCAGAAAAAGGGCCGCAAGCGGGGTAGCCTGCGGCCAAAACCAGGTAGCCCAACGAGTACGTATGAGCTATTTCAGGACACCTTAATATTTGTATTGCACGCCTAAGTAATATTGACGACCGGTCTCATGGTAATAAGTCAAACGATCACCCACGCTGTCAACCCATTGGTCATCGACTTCGTTAGTTAAGTTCAGTCCCTCGAAGCTCACTTTCCACTGTTCGCTGATGCTGTAGCTGACTGATGCATCCACATTACTCGTCGCATTCGTCCCTTCCATATCATTGTTTTCACGACCCACTGCGGTAGTGAGATATTTATCACGATTCGCCAAGCTTATCCGAGCGTTTAATTTCTCGTGCTCGTAATATAAGGTTGCAGCTAAAGTATTGCGTGATAACCCTTGTAAATCACGAGTTGCCTGCACAACCCCCGCGACGTTAACGTAATCCATTTGCGCTTTTACATGGGTGAAATTGCCCGTAAAACCAAAGCGATTCCAGAATTCTGGTAAGAAGGTGAACGGCATTTGATAACTGATTTCGTAGCCGTTTAGTGAACCACCAGGCCCGTTTAACGGAGTGGTAATGGACCAATCGACATTTTCATTACAGCTATCATTGTAACCAGGACCTGCGGTACATGCGTCAATTGCTGCTTGGATTGGTAAACCTGTTTCGGTAAATGGTTTAGTTTCTCGTAAATTCTGCACATGGCTATTAATTTCTTTACGATATAACGCCAAACCAAGCATCGCTTCATCACTGAAATAGAACTCAAGGCCCAAATCATAAGTTTTTGCTTTGGTTGGTTCTAATTGCGGGTTGCCACCAGACACTGAGCGACTGCCACCAGAGACTGATACTGAAACATCTGGACGAATCGACGCTAAACCTGCGCGGGCCATCACTTCGGCGTAACCGAAGCGCAGCACCACATCATCGAAAGGTTCGTAGTTTAGGTTCAATGAAGGTAACAACTCGCTGTAATCATGTTCGGCGGTAATTTGGGTTGGTTTTGCACCAAAGGTCGCCCATGCGGTTGAGCTTTGATCTGTAGTGAGGTGTCGAACCCCAGCATTACCCCACAATGGTTTTCCGTATAAATCGGAGCTGAAGCTTGCCATGAGGTAAGCGCCTAGCGTGTCTTCATCGGCAGAATAATTGTCGGCACGGCGGAAATCGCTGCTGACGGCAAACACGCCGCTATTGCTGTAAATACCATATTTCGCATCAATGGCTGCAAAATTTGGAATTAACCAATTGGGATTTGCGCCTAAACCAGAGTTGTACGTAGAGATTAAATCTGGTGTGTAGACAATGCCGGCGCCATTTTCGGTTTGACGACGCGCTTCAAAGGTTTCGAACTTAAAGGTTTTTTGATGGATGCCTGATTTAATTGTGACCACATCATTCATCAACCAAGTCAGGTTGATTTCAGCACTATCAAAAGTATTTTCTGCACCTAATGGTCTCAGTCGCACCGAATTTGATGTCCAACCCGCAGTGTTATAGACACTCTCACCAAAAGTTAGTAATGGATTTTGCCGATATGCGCCACGATAGTCATAGCTGAAATTCGCACCGGTTTTTTCCATGACCAAGGTGGTTTGTACGGGGTTATCGAATTTTGAAACGGCAGAGCCTAGCATTCCGTCAATTTTTAAGGTGTCTGTGAGATGATGAGACGCACTTAAGTTGATTTGCGTGAAGTCAGTGCCAAGTTCATCAAAGCGATTTTCCGAGCGGATGGTGGCGTTTTCAAAACTGCCATAAGTCATGGTGTTGGTATCGTCGATAAAATAATCGAGGACATTCATCGCGCCAGTGTTACTGGTTGCGGCTGTTGCCGTGGTAGGGCGGTTGGCTCCTGAGTTTAGAATCCCCTGCATGAAGATTTCATTGCGGGTTGCATCTGTATTTGCGTACAACACATCTAAATCGACAGAAGTATCTGCGTTTGGTCGATACTGAATGGCTGAGCTTAAGCCAAGTCGCTGCATTTCATGGGTGTAGGAATCATAACGAGGTAAGCGCGGGCGAAATGCCGCATTGATATCGTTTAATTCGGAGGCTGTTGCATTCCCGCGGTAACGGCCAAAGTCATTCACGTTGGCCCAGCGTACAGTACTTGCACCCTGATCTTTTAAGCTTCGCTCAGAAAATGAGGCTGAGAATAATGCGCCTACTTTGTTATCGAGAAATTTGTCGCTAAGCAAAAAAGACGCCTTCGGATCGCTTTTCTCTGACAGATCGTTATACCCCAGTTGCCCTGATGCCGCAAAGGTAAAACCTTCGTAATCAAAAGGTCTGGCGGCACGCAAATCGACAGTCGCGCCTAATGAGCCTTCTTCAATGTCAGCACTTGCTGTTTTACGTACAGTCAGTGAGCTAAATAAATCTGAGGAGAAAGTATTAAAATCGAAACCTCGGCCACGGTTGGCTCCGCCGATTTGGTCGGTGCCGCCACTGGTCGAGATTGCCTCCATACCGTTGATGCGAACACGAGTGAATTCTGGCCCTAAGCCTCGGACGGAAATTTGGCGGCCTTCACCAGCAGCGCGGCTGATGGCAACCCCAGGGATCCGCTGTAATGATTCTGCAAGGTTCAAATCAGGAAAATCAGCAATATCCTCGGCCATGATGGCATCTAGTGCGCTGTCCGATTGGCGTTTGACGTTAAGGGCGTTTGACAGACTATCGCGAAAACTCCCTGTGACTTGAATGACTTCGATATCCTTTTCTTTTGTAGTGGCAGTTTCTGCGGTGGCTTGCTGCTGAGCAAAGGCTTGGGGCATCACGCATAGACCTGCGGCGACAGCAATAGCGATGGCGAGCGGATGCCGCCGGAATTCTGTTTTCATTTTACCTACCTCGTCACGATTTCGGTGATCATCAGAGTACATGCCCTGATGTTTTATTATCGGAGACGCGATGGGCATCTCCCTGTTGATTTTGGCGCTGTGGTATCAGACGCTGTATTTCTTATTTTGTCTACCGGTGGCAAAAAGTGCTTGCAATTTTGTGCCACCGATGGCAAAAAGCTAACACCAACGAAAAGTGTCTGTCAAACCCAGGGTAAAAAAAAAACAGTTTTGTGACAGTGAAAAAAGCGAAATAAAAAATCATCTTAATGTTTTTTATAGGTTTTTTCTAAAAAATGTTTTGAATACGATGTTAATTTTGTTCCATATTTGAAGCAGTTGCTTTGGTAATGGCAAAGTGGTCGATTGTCTCGAGTCTGCACTTTGTAATGCCAACCAACCAAGGAGTGTTGAGTATGCAATCGTCAATTTCGCAATTATTTAATCTTGCTGGGAAAACCGCATTAGTGACGGGGGCGAGCAGAGGACTAGGTCAAGCTATAGCCGAGGCTTTAGCCGCAGCTGGCGCAAGGGTGATTTGTGCAAGTTCAAGCGTCGGTGGCGCAGATGAGACTGTTCGTCACATAGTCAGTTCGGGTGGTGATGCTTTGGCTTTGGCTGCAGATTTAGCAGCGCCTGAGGCTGTAGTGCAACTGGCAACACAAGCACTGGCTGCATCGCAGCAGATTGATATCTTAGTGAATTGTGGGGGCACCATTTTCCGAGCGCCAGCGCTGGAGTTTCCTCAAGCGCAGTGGCAGCAAAATTTCGCAGTGAATGTTGATTCGGCATTTTTACTGTCGCAAATACTGGCGAAACCAATGATAGAGCGCGGCGCCGGCAAAATTATTAATATCGCTTCGATGTTGTCCTTTAGCGGCGGTATTACAGTGCCAGCTTATACCGCAAGCAAGCATGCGATCGCAGGTTTAACCAAAGCGCTAGCAAATGAATGGGCGCAGTATGGTTTAAATATCAATGCGATAGCACCAGGTTATTTTAAAACAGATAACACCGCAGCTTTGCAAGCAGATCCAGTCCGTAACGGCCAGATTTTGGCGCGTTTACCCGCGGGGCGATGGGGGGAGCCGGATGATTTAGCCGGCGCAGTGGTGTTTTTAGCGTCTGCGGCTAGCAACTACGTCAATGGTCATATTTTAGCCGTTGATGGCGGCTGGTTAGCGCGTTAAGGAATGCCCGTTACGGCAATAACAAGTTTAATAAATAGCTCACCAGCTAGTTTGGGCAATTGCAGTTTGGCAATGCGCGAAAGGTTTTGTGCCGTTCGATGCATCAAATGAATTATAAATACAAGGGGACAGCTCGAATGACCAATGTCGTATTTACCAACCGTTACGCTACACATCCTGATGATGTGCGCACTTATGATACTGAGTGCTTACGCCAGCATTTTCTGCTCGATAACTTAATGCAAGCAGATACTCTCGTGTTGAATTACACCCATTATGAACGGTTAATCGTCGGCAGTGCTGTGCCAACAACGCAGTCATTGCAGCTGCAAACTGTCGATGCGTTAAAGTCGGAGTTTTTTCTGCAACGCCGAGAACTCGGCATTATCAATGTGGGGGGGGATGGTGTAGTCGTCGTGGATGATGTGGCATATCCTCTTGCGAACAAAGAAGCGTTGTATGTGGGGCGAGGCGCAAAAGCGGTATGGTTTGAAAGCGTAAATGCCAAGAGTCCTGCAAAGTTTTACTTAAATTCCACGCCTGCCCATCGTGCGTATCCACATCGTCATATCACCATGGCGCAATGTAATGTACTGCACATGGGCGCTTTAGAAACCAGTAATCATCGCGATATTTATCAATTAATGATTCAAGGTGTGGTTGAAACTTGTCAGCTACAAATGGGGCTGACAGTGCTTAAACCTGGGAGTGTTTGGAACACCATGCCAGCGCATCAACATGACCGACGGATGGAAGCTTATTTCTATTTTGATTTAGCCGCGGAACAGCAAGTTTGCCATTTTATGGGGGAACCCACGCAAACTCGTCATTTGTGGGTTGGCAATGATCAAGCGGTGGTGTCGCCGCCTTGGTCCATTCACAGTGGCTGTGGTACCAGCAACTATGCATTTATCTGGGGAATGGCCGGTGAAAATCTTGATTACAACGATATGGACAAATTTCCGGCAAGTGCGCTGCGCTAGTTTGTTTTTGAACTGATGCTTTGGTCAGATTTTTTAACTGATATTAGGAATGAAGCGATGGAACTGCCGTCAAAGGTGCGAATAACATTATGAAAAAACGCATTCAATTTTTTGCCGCCATGCTACTAGTGTTGCTAGTTAGCAACTGTACCCGTCAGGATGATGTGGTGGTTTTGCGGATGGGGCATACGCTCGATCAACAACATGCCGTGCATAAAGCCATGCTATTTATGGCCGAACGACTGGAGTTTTATTCCAATGGTTCTATGCAACTGCGAGTTTATAGCGGCGGTCAGTTGGGCTCTGAGCGCGAACTGATTGAACTGTTACAAATTGGCAGTTTAGCGATGACCAAAGTATCAGCCAGTCCACTCGAAGGCTTTTCGCCGCGGATGAAAATTTTTAGCGTTCCTTATGTGTTTCGGGATAGCACGCATTTGTGGCAAGTGTTGGATAGCGATATTGGCCAGCAGCTGCTCAATGATTTAGCCAAAGTTCGTTTACGTGGCCTTGGTTACTACGATGCGGGGAGTCGTAGCTTTTATACCACGCAGAAGCAGATCAATACTCCTGCCGATCTTGCCGGTTTAAAGTTTCGTGTTCCTAACAGCCAAACGGCTGTCACCATGGTGCAAACCTTAGGGGGAGCCGCAACGCCAATCGATTGGGGCGAGCTATACACCGCATTACAACAAGGGGTGGTGGATGGCGCTGAGAATAATCCTCCTAGCTTTTATCTGTCGCGCCATTATGAAGTCAGTAAATATTACGTGCTTGATGAACATACTGCGGTGCCTGATGTGATTTTAATGAGTGAACAAATTTGGCAAAGTTTAACGCCCATCCAGCAAGGGTGGGTGAAATCAGCCATGCACGACTCTGTGGTTTATCAAAAAGAGTTATGGCAAGCCGCGACTTTGGACGCGCTGGCCAAAGTTAAAGCACATGGCGTGGAAGTCGTTACCCCAGACAAACAACCATTTATTGATGCTGTGAAGTCGTTGCATCAGCAACTAGCTGGAACTGAAGTTGGCGATTTAATGCAACAGATCCAAAATTCTAAACCGGAGGCTACCAGTGAATAGTTTAATTATTGCTGTCGACAGCCTGTTAAAGCGGCTCTTGATGGTGTTAATGGCCGCCATCGTTTTGGTGGTGTGTTTTCAAGTGCTATCGCGCTTTGTGTTAGCCACGCCTAGTTCTATTACTGAAGAAATCTCCCGTTGTTTATTGCTGTGGATTGGCATGTTGGGTAGTGCATTTGCTTATCGTACAGGGCAGCATTTGGGCCTTGATATTGTCACTCGTAAATTTTCAGGTATTTGGCAACTTAGAATTGCGGCAATTCTGACGCTGGCGGTGGTGATCTTTGCCATCGCTGCTATGACTTTCGGTGGCGGCCAGTTGGTAATGCTAGCGTTTGAACTTAACCAAATGAATGCAGGGCTTGGCATTTGTATCGGCTGGATCTACTTGGCATTGCCGCTAAGTGGGTTGCTGATTGGGTTTTATGGTTTGTGTCAGTTGCGTAGTTTGTGGTTAAAACAAGCGCTACCTTCGCTGGGAGAGTTTTAAATGGAAACGTCGGCATTAGTACTGCTTCTGGTTTTTTTCGGTTTGTTATTGCTCAATGTTCCTATTTCATTTTGTATTGGCTTGGCTACTCTTGCCACCATGCAGCTTAGCATGGATTTAGTGCCAGCGCTGACAACATTAGCCCAGCGGATGGCGGGTGGGTTAAATAGCTTTGCACTGCTTGCGATCCCATTTTTTGTCCTTTCCGGTTTATTGATGGGGCGGGGAGGAATTGCCAAGCGTTTAATAGAATGTGCAATGGCGTTAGTTGGCGCTTTGCCAGGTGGTTTGGCACTGGTCAATGTCATGTCTTGTATGCTATTTGGCGCAATTTCAGGCTCGGCGGTGGCAGCAACCTCGGCTATCGGCAGTTTTATGTTGCCTGAAATGAAAAAACAAGGCTATGAACCTTCGTATAGTGCGGCTGTTACTGCTGCAGCTGCAACGACTGGGATGTTAATTCCGCCATCGAACATCATGATTGTCTATGCTATTGCTAGTGGTGGTGTCTCGATTGCTGCATTATTTGTTGCGGGATATTTACCTGGGATTTTACTCGGCGTTGCACTGATGATTGTCTGCGCAGGTTACGCCAAATTAAAAGGTTACCCAGTTTCAGCAAGGCTGCCTTTGCGGTTAGTGCTAAGTAAAGTGGGCGCGGCAATTCCAAGTCTGTTGATGATATTTGTGGTGATTGGCGGCATTATCAGCGGCTATTTTACTGCCACTGAAGCGGGGGCTATTGCGGTCGTTTATTCATTCATTTTGGCGGTATTAGTGTATCGCGAGGTGAAAGTCAGCGAACTTGCGAATATTTTATTGAAGTCCACAGAAACAACCGCGATAGTACTGGCATTAATCGCGACTTCTGCGGCAATGTCTTGGATATTATCCTATGAAAATATCCCGCAAAGTATCAGCGCTGGCCTACTTGCACTGAGTGATAATCCGTTATTGATATTACTGATCATCAATATAATTCTGTTGGTGGTTGGTGCATTTATGGATATGACACCAGCGGTGCTTATTTTTACCCCGATATTCTTGCCGGTTGCGGTGGCTTGTGGCATGTCGCCGCTGCATTTTGGCATCATGATGGTGCTTAATTTGTCGATTGGTTTGGTATCACCGCCAGTTGGCAGTGTGTTATTTGTCGCCTGTGCCATCGCTAAAGTACGACTAGAGCAGCTATTAAAACCGCTATTACCGATGTATGTTGCCATGTTTGTGGTGTTGATGCTGGTGACGTACGTGCCTGCAATTAGTGAATGGTTACCTCAAGTGTTTGGTTTATAAGGATTAGTCATGACTAGTTATTTAATTCCTAATCTTGCAAATGCCTGTCGGATGTTTGAATTGGTGGCGCGATCTAGTCACGGATTGGGGCTTTCTGAAATTGAACAGCAGTTAGCTATTCCAAGAACCACGGCTTTTCGTATTTTACAGACCTTGTGCCATCAACAGATCTTGAGCAAACAAGGGCGCAAATACGTCACGGGGCCGGCACTCTACCAACTTGGCTTAGATTTGGTGAATCAGCATCCGCTGCATCGACATGCTGTGGCGCAGTTAAAGCAATTGGCAATTGATACAGGTTTAAGTGCGCAGTTATTATTACCCAGAGCAAATGGTGCTTTAATTGGCGAAGTAATTGATAATCCTAACCCTTACAGCACAGCTGCGCGGCCAGGATTTTGTGCAGCGCTGAATTGTTCGGCCGCAGGGAAGCTGTTTTTGGCGAATCTGCATTTGGATAAACTCAATCAATTAGCACAACACTTTGAAGCCCATACAGCACAAAGCGTTACCGATCCTGCGTTGCTCAGGGTAGAATTGCAGCGCATTCTCGCCAAGGGATATGCGACTGATGAACAGGAATATCGGGACGGTATTCGTTGTTTAGCAGCGCCAGTGCGCGATGAACGGGGTGTGGTGGTCGCGGCAATTGGTGTGACAGGGCCGATAGAGCTATTTCCGCTGGTCGCCACGGCGCAAGTTGCATCTTTAGTAAAACAAGCCGCCTTGACTGTTGCGTTATCGACCTATCGCCCAGAGCTTTTGGTAAATGCACAATAACAATGCCTGTATGTAGCGGCTAGTACGACTAGCTTTTGGAGTTTTTATTAATATTATGCTGAAATCTTCAACCATCAATGATGTCGCGCGTCTAGCTGGGGTGTCCAAACGCACAGTGTCGAGAGTGATCAATGGCTCTTTGAGCGTTGGTGATAGCACGCGTGCGCGGGTTGAAAAAATTATTGCAGAATTAAACTACTCGCCAAATCCTCAGGCGCGCGGGCTGGCCTCAAGCCGTTCCTATCTGCTGGGATTAATTTACGATAACCCCGATGCCTTGTACCTTGATGATGTGCAGCGTGGGGTACTCGAAGTCTGTTCGCAGTTAGGTTATGAGTTAGTCGTGCATCCATGTCGCTACCGCAGTGAAAACTTGGTGCAAGACTGTTTTAACTTTATTAACCGATCTAAGTTAGATGGTGTGATTGTATTGCCACCAGTCTCAGAACTTGACCATTTGGCCAGTGCATTAAAAGATGCTGGGCGGCCTTACGTGCGCTTGACGTCAGTGTTGTTAGATGAACATCATCATTCCGTGGTGTCGGACGATCGCGCCGCAGCGGCGGAAATGGCGAGATATTTCGCTCAGCTTGGTCATGTTGATATTGCCTTTATTAGCGGTCCACAGCGCTATAAATCCTCAACAGAGCGGATGGAAGGTTTCAAATTAGGTTTGTCAGCTTACGGAATAACCTTACAACCAGAACGAATTATTGAAGGCAATAACAGCTATGAAACAGGTATTGAATGCGCGAGGCAGTTATTAACGCAAGCTACGCTGCCGACTGCAATTTTTGCCAATAACGACCAAATGGCCGCAGGGGTACTTAAAGCGGCACATGATTTGGGGATTAGTATTCCTAAACAGCTATCTGTTGCTGGCTTTGACGATAACTTGTTGGCATCCAGGGTCATCCCGGCGTTAACCACTATACGCCGGCCGGTTAGACAAATGGCGCAATTGGCAGCGACCAAAATTATTATGGATATCGAAAATAATCGCAGTGCCGCAGGCCATGTCGCCGCGAAAGTCGCACCAACCTTAGTCGTTAGGGAATCCACCGCAACTTTGCCATAAAGAGTCCCATTCTTCGGGATCTCATGCTAGTCTGATCGCCAGATTAAAAGGTTAGTATGCTGAATAATGTGGTAAGTGAGCGGAATTAGGTGCGAATGCAAAATCGATACTGGCATATAACAATTATTCAATTGTTGGTTTTTGTTAGCTTATTGCTCAGCTCTTGGCAACTGGCTGCACAAAGCGTGACTCCGCTCAGAGATTATTTTCGCGAGAGTTTCACAACTAGGGATGGGTTACCTCACAATACCATTAACGATATTGCGCAAAGTGGCGAGGGTTATCTTTGGTTAGCTACTTGGGAAGGTGCCGCTCGGTTTGATGGCCGCAATTTTCAGGTTTATTCACGCGGTGAAGTCACCGGCTTTACCGATTCTGGAGTAAGAAAATTTTGGCGTGAAGCGGACGGTGCTTTATTAATGGGCGGCGCTCGCGGCGGTATAAGCCAGGTTCGCAACGGGCATTGGACACCACTTCCGCATGCCGGCAGTTTAGTCAACGACCTTTTTCGTGATAAAGATGGCAATCTTTGGTTGGCGACGGAAGGTAGTGGGGTCTTTTATCACAATAGCGCAGGTGACAGAGCTCCATTACCAGTGCAGCATCCAGCCGTCGTTTATCGAATTTTACCAGATCCGGCAGGTGGTCTTTGGTTAGCAACCGACCAAGGGCTATTTCACTATCAGGCTGATTCCGGCCACAAGCTACAAAAAATCACCACCGATCTTGGCCTGCCTGCCGGCCGGATCTATGTACTGGCCTTTGACAGTGCAGAGCGTCTGCTGGTTGGCAGCGAGCAAGGATTATATCGTGCCGAACAAGGAAAGTTTGTCCTGGTCCATCCCCAATTGGCGACAATTGGTATCACGGCGATTTTACGTGATCGTCAGGATCAACTTTGGCTGGGAACTATTAGCAGCGGTTTGTTTCGTTTAACCGAGCTTGGGCTTGAGCAGCTTCAGGTTGAACAAGGATTACCCAATAACCGCGTGCTCGCATTATTTGAAGATGTGGAGGGCAGTTTATGGGTTGGTACCAATGGCGGTTTAATGCGTTTGCGGGATACACCATTTACCACCGTGACGATAGAGCAAGGCTTATCGGACAATTATGTCCGAACCCTAATCGAGCATAGTGACGGTGATTTATGGATAGGATCAAGTAACGGCCTTGATTTGCAAATTGGGCAGCAGATTGAAAAGATCCGCTTGCCCAACGGCAAACCAGTGCCTTCAGTTTTAAGCCTTGCGGAAGCGCCAAATGGCGATGTATGGGTTGGCACCTACAATGAAGGTGTGTTCCGCTTTCGCCAACGCCAGTTAATTGCTCATTATCAACGTGCTAATGGTTTAGCGTCCCATGAAGTTCGCGCAATTTTGCCCATCAATGATGACGAAGTTTGGTTCGGAACTTCGGGTGGTTTGAGCCATTTACAAGGCGAAGAATTTAAGACCTATACCGCAGCGGATGGTTTGCCGAGTCAGTTTGTCTCAGCATTAATGCGCCAAGCTGACGGTACTATTTGGATAGGCACGGGAAAAGGGCTTGCCAAGTACTTCAATGGTAAAATCGAAGAGCAATCACTAGAGGCTCTTGATAACGCCCAATACATTTTTGATTTTACCACGCTGCCTAATTCTACGGATTTTTGGATCGCATCTGACCGAGGGATCATTTTTCATCAGGCTTCTGGCATGCGCCTGATTGGCCGGGCGCAAGGCATTCCTTTTGACAAAGTATTTAGCATGTTACGCCAAGATAATCAGTACTTTTGGCTCAGCAGTAACCGCGGAATATTGCGAATTGATCAGCGAGATGTGCAGGCGGTATTGTTAGGCCAAGAGTCAAAAATAAATCACTTTGATTTATTTGGCGAGCCTGATGGTATGCAAAGTGCGCAATGTAATGGCGGTTCGATGCCTGCCGGGGCTAGACGAAAAGATGGTTCGTTATGGTTTGCTACGGCACAAGGCGCTGTGGCTGTCGACCCAGTTCGTTTGGCTGCGGTGAGCCTCACCACTCCAAATGTGGTCGTGCAAAGTATCTCGGCAAATGGTGAGTTACAACAGAGCACACAGTTTGTGGCAGGGACTCGCCGAGTTGCCTTTGAATTTGCAGGTTTAAGCTATTTGATGCCATCGCGGATAGTCTACCGCACCAAGCTTGAGGGCTTTGATAGTGACTGGATTGATCGCGGGAACTCATCGCATGCCGAATATACTAATTTGGTGCCAGGACATTACCAATTTGCGGTCAGTGCAGCTTATCCGGAAGGTCAATGGTCTGTACCTGCGATTTTGACCTTTAGCATTGAACCTTATTTTTGGCAGCGGTTAGAGTTTTTGATTGCGGTGGGTTTTGCAGGTATCGCGGCTATTTATGCGATGTATTACTTGCGGATCATTCGCATCCGCCAGCGTGAACGCGAACTTGCACAACAAGTCACGGTGCAAACGGCTGCTTTGCAACAGCAAACTGAGCAATTGCATTTGGTCGTTGAGGAGAAAACGATACTCGCGGCAAAATTGCAAGAGCAATCAGCAGCATTTGCCAAGCAGGCTCGGCAAGATGGGCTAACCGGTCTTGCCAATCGCCGGGCTTTTGATGAACGATTTGCCCAAGAGTTTAATCGCGCCAATCGTTTGCATCATTCGCTCTGTATTGTGATGTTGGATATTGACCATTTTAAACGTATCAATGACCAATGGTCTCATGTGGCGGGGGATCTTGTGCTGAAGAGACTCGCCGATATTTTTTCCCAGACGGTGCGTGAAATTGACCTCGCAGCACGTTGGGGCGGGGAAGAGTTTGTGTTGCTACTCCCTGAAGTCAATTTGGCGGAAGGGGTCGAGATTGCTGAGCGATTACGTCTGCGGTTAGCACAAACAGATTTCTCTGATGTCGCACCAGGCTTAAAAGTTACCGCCAGTTTTGGTGTGGCAGTTAATAGTGGCTACGCCCACTATGAAAAAATGCTTTCCCGTGTCGATAGTTTGTTATACCAAGCCAAACATCAAGGACGAAATCAAGTTTGTAGTTAGTAGCTTGGTAACCCTAAGCTTCATGCTGCTAGAGTGGCCATCTTCTTTGGCTATTGGCCAGCACCCTATGCTGGCCTTCTTAATTAATTTCAGATATGGAAACTAAATGTCTTGCGGTGGCATAATTTTTTGTAGCACTATTGCCACCGGTGGCAGTGATGTATATGCTTAGATATATCTTATATGGCATCTTGGTTTTGGTATGGATTGGTCTAAACGACAGCATTTGAAACAAGCTTTAGCGCTCGCGACACTGCCTGTGTTGTCTAGCTGCACGTCGCGTAGCTTATTGCCACAACAAGACGCTCTGAATCAACAAGCTGATGCAATCATTGCAAGTATCCAGCTGACTAGTTTTCCATCAAGGCAATTTGTGTTTGTATCCACAGTGAGCCAAGACTGTGCTAGCGATTGTAAAACTGATTTTACAGCTGAAATTCAGTCACTTATTGATATTTGTCATAGCGCTGGTGGTGGTCAGGTCGTGATCCCCGCGGGTCGGTATGCAGTTGCCGGTTTGACCCTGAAATCCAATGTGAACCTGCATTTAGCTAAAAATGCGGTGCTCGCTTTTATTCCCGATCCCAATCGCTATTTGCCCTTGGTAAAAACGCGCTGGGAAGGTATGGAACTAATGGGATATCAACCGCTTATTTACGCGAACCAGGCTGACAATATTGCTATTACCGGCGATGGCATCATCGATGGTGGTGGCTCAAATCAACATTGGTGGCCGTGGAAAGGTGAATGGAAACATACGCCTTGGCCCGTTGACCCGCAAAATACCCAAAAGCGCTCTCGCGATCAGTTACAAGACTGGGTCGCCGCCAACACACCAGTCAGCCAAAGGGTATTAACTGACAACCGATTACGTCCGCCATTAATTCAAACGTATCAATGCAGTCGCGTACTTATCAGCGGGGTCACCTTACAAAACTCACCATTTTGGTTAATTAACCCAGTGTTATGCCGCGATGTGGTCATTGATGGCGTCAGTTGTATCAGTCATGGCCCTAACTCGGATGGTTGCGATCCCGAATCCTGCGACCGTGTGCTTATTCGTGGCTGCCAATTTGATACTGGCGATGATTGTATTGCGTTGAAATCTGGTCGTAACAATGATGGCCGTCGGTTGGCAACGCCAATTCAAAACGTGGTTATTGAAGACTGCGTGATGCGCGCAGGGCACGGCGGTGTGGTCATTGGCAGTGAGATTTCAGGCGGAGCACGCAACATTTACGCTCGTCGCTTGGTGATGAATAGTCCAGATCTTGACCGAGGCCTTCGGATCAAAACCAATACTGTGCGAGGTGGCTTGATTGAAAACATTGCGCTTTGGGATATCGACATCGGGCAAGTGAAAGATGCCGTGGTGATTAATTTCTACTACGAAGAAGGGGATGCTGGGCAATTTCTGCCGCAGGTCCGTGGTATCACCTTGCGTGATTTTCGAGTACGCAATGCAACACGCGCTTTTGAACTGCGCGGCCTAGCCAGAGCACCGATTGTCGGTTTAGCGCTGGAACGAGTGCAAATTCAGAGCAAAAGCATTGGGGTGATTGAGCATGTTGAAGACTTTCACTGCCAGCAGGTGTTGATTAATGGCAATGCTTGGCAGCCAGCGCAGGCCTAGCACGGTGCAAAGTGTTGCAACGTCAAAGGGCGATGGTCGGTAAACAGTAAATTTAAGAGGCAAATCATGACCTTTAATAAACCAAGTTGTGCAGCGCCACTTGCTGATCCGGTGTCGCCAAAAGCCCGAGTTGCCGTATGGCAGGTGCATGCGCGCGATAATGTGGTAGTGGCATTACAAGAGTTGCCGATGGGCCAGCCATTGCCAGCGCCATGGCAGCACGTGGTGACGAACTCCGTGGTTCCGGCAGGTCATAAAATTGCGTTAAAGCCACTGGCAATTGGCGAGCAAGTAGTGAAGTACGGGTACGCTATTGGTTTGGCTAGTAGTGAAATTAAAGCTGGCGATCATCTGCATTCGCATAATGTGCAGACCGCTTTATCTGGGACAATCGACTATCAATACCAAGGTTGTGTCGCTGAGCCGTTGCGATTTCCTGCAGAATTACCACAGAGTTTTATGGGCTATCGTCGTGCCAATGGCAAAGTCGGCACCCGCAATGAATTATGGATTTTAAATACTGTAGGTTGTGTCAATCGTGCGGCAACTCGGATTGCTGCGACCGCCAACGCCCGCTTGCTACAACATCAGTTAACCAATATCGATGGTGTATTTGCCTATACCCATCCATTTGGTTGTTCACAGCTAGGCGATGATTTAAAGCACACCCGAACAATTTTGGCGGGACTTGCGCAAAACCCCAACGCCGGTGCGGTGTTAATCCTCGGGCTCGGCTGTGAGAATAACCAATTAGCTGCATTACTCAACGCTTGCGAAGGCATCGACCACTCGCGGGTACGCGCTTTTAATGCCCAGCAAGTCAGTGACGAATTTGATGAAGGCTTAGCGGCTGTTGACGAATTACTGCAATTGATGGCAAACGATAAGCGTGAAGCATGTGCGGTGTCTGAGCTGGTTATTGGCATGAAATGCGGCGGCTCTGATGGATTAAGCGGGTTAACCGCGAATGCCCTGGTCGGTCGTATGGCTGATTTTACTACCGCAGCAGGCGGTAAAGTGGTGCTGACCGAAACACCGGAAATGTTTGGTGCTGAGCAAGTGCTAATGTCGCGCGCGCGCAGCGAAGCGGTCTTTCAAGACACGGTCAAATTGGTCAATGACTTTAAACAGTACTTTATTGATAACCAACAACCCGTCTACGAAAACCCAAGTCCCGGTAACAAAGCAGGTGGTTTAACCACGCTTGAAGAAAAATCCTTAGGCGCAATCCAAAAAGGCGGCTCAGCTATTGTCGAGCAAGTAATTGCCTATGGGGATGTCGCTAAAGTACCGGGTCTCACACTGTTGCAAGGTCCGGGTAATGATGCAGTCTCGTCTACCGCTCTCACTGCTGCTGGCGCGACGCTGATTTTATTTACCACGGGACGTGGCACACCGCTGGGCTTTCCGGTGCCAACGGTAAAAATCTCTTCGAACTCGACGCTAGCACAGCATAAACCGCAGTGGATTGATTATGACGCTGGCGCCATGTTGCAACCAGGCATGTCAGCTGATCAGTTTGCTTTTGATTTTTTCCGTTATTTGGTTGATGTCGCCTCTGGCACTAAAACGTGTAACGAGCGCAGTGATAACAAAGAAATCGCGATTTGGAAAAATGGCGTCACCTTATAACAACTGGCTGGCTGTCAACAAGCAAGCCGGCATTTAACAACAGCTAGCCACCATGAATTCAAGCAGAGCGCCGTCTTTCGGCCAAGGAGCCCTGATGACAGAATTAACTTTACACCCGGACCGTTTGTTTCCGGCAGATCCGGTAGTTCGTGATATCGCCAGACGTTTATACCAACAAATCGCTCATTTGCCGATCGTTAGTCCACATGGCCATACTGATCCACGTTGGTTCGCCAAAGATGAATCCTTTGAAAATGCCACCCGTTTATTGTTGCTGCCAGATCACTATGTGTTTCGCATGTTATATAGCCAAGGGATCTCGTTAGAGTCTTTGGGGATCCGCCGTAAGGATGGCGTCGCGGTAGAAACTGACTATCGCAAAATTTTTCATATTTTTGCCAATCATTATCATTTGTTTCGCGGCACGCCATCACGTATTTGGCTTGATTCGGTTTTTCATGATGTGTTTGGTCTGCGCCAAACCTTAACCGCACAAAGTGCAGATTTTTATTACGATGAAATCAACCGCCAACTGAATACTGAGGCCTTTAGGCCGCGCGCTTTGCTTGATAAGTTCAATATTGAGTTTATTGCCACCACCGAAGGCGCATTAAATGATCTGAAATATCATGCCGCCCTGAAAGGCTCTGGCTATGAAAAACGAGTGGTTACAACGTTCAGGCCTGATGATGTTGTTGATGCCGATCGCGCTGATTTTGCAGCAAACATCGCCAAACTAGCAGAAATTACTGGCGAAGATACCACTAACTATCAAGGTTACTTGCAAGCATTAAGGATCCGGCGACAAGTCTTTCGTGAGCATGGCGCGACCGCGACGGATCATGGCCATCCAACGGCTAAAACAGCAGATCTGTCAGCTTCGGAAGCCGCCGCGTTGTTTCAAAAATGCTTAGCAGGCACTGCTAATTTGCAAGAAACTGAATTGTTCCGTGCGCAAATGCTCACGGAAATGGCAGGCATGAGTTTAGAAGATGGCATGACGATGCAAATTCACCCTGGTGCGCATCGCAATCATAACTCGCAAATCTTCCAAAAATTTGGTCCAGATAAAGGCGCAGACATTCCAAGTCCAACCGAGTTTGTCAGTAACTTAAAACCGTTATTGGAAAAATATGGCAATGAAGCGGCGCTCACCATCATTTTATTTACCTTGGATGAAACCACCTACGCCCGTGAACTTGCGCCCCTTGCTGGGCATTATCCAGCTCTAAAACTTGGACCTGCTTGGTGGTTCCACGACAGTCCTGAGGGCATGCTGCGCTTTAGACATCAAGTCACTGAAACTGCAGGATTTTATAATACAGTTGGCTTTAATGATGATACCCGCGCCTTTTTGTCTATTCCAGCGCGCCATGATGTGGCACGTCGTATTGATTGTCGGTTTTTGGCGGGCTTGGTTGCGGAGCATCGATTGGGTGAAGACGAAGCGGCTGAATTGGCTTATGAGCTGACATACGGCTTAGTGAAAAAAGCGTATCAATTGGAGCGGTTATGATGTCTCGGCTTAGCCTTCAGACCGCAGCGAGTTTGGCGATTGCTGATAAGCTTGATTTTGGTCTTCCGAACTATTTGCAATCACTGGTGCCAACGCTTCCGCAAACACAAGCGCAAACACAGCCACCAGGCATCGGTATTGTCCATTTAGGGCCTGGAGCATTTTTTCGTGGCCATCAGGCTTGGTACACGCACCGAGCTATGCAAAAAGCTGGCGGTAATTGGCGAATTTGTGCAGTGTCGCTGCGAACCCCGGATGTTGCCGAGGCACTGGATCCCCAAGATGGTTTATACACTTTGGCCGTGATGGAGCAGCAAACCGAGTTCTCGTTAATAGGTTCGATTGCCGAAGTGCTAGTTGCAACCACCCAAGCCGAGCAAGTGCTCGCTCGCTTGACGGCGGCAACTACCAGTTTTGTCACTATGACAATCACGGAAAAAGGCTATTGTTTAACACCTGCTGGCGGCCTCGATCTGCAACATCCTGATATTCAGCACGATATAAAGCACAGAGCAGCGACACCGAAGTCGGCAATTGGCTGGTTAGTTAAAGCTTTAAAGTTACGATTTGATGCAAATGTGCCGCCATTTGTGGTGATTAGCTGTGATAATTTAACGGATAACGGCAAGAAGCTGAAAGCAGCCTTGTTGCAGTTTGCTGAACAGTTAGAGCCAGCGTTGGCCAACTGGTTATCACAACAGCTGATTAGTCCATGCACTATGGTCGATAGCATTACGCCGGCAACTGACGATGCGCTGCGCGATTTGGTCGCGGCAGAACTTGGTTATCATGATGCTTGGCCAATCAAACGTGAGCAGTTTTGTCAGTGGGTGATTGAAGATGTGTTGCCATCACCAAGGCCGGCTTGGGAGCAAGCTGGGGTCATTTACACCAGTGATGTTCGGGCTTTTGAAAAAGCCAAATTACGCCTTTTAAACGCACCACACTCAACCTTGGCCTACCTTGGATTGTTGCTTGGTTTGGAAACTGTCGAAGATGCGGTTCGTCATTCAGAGCTGCAGGCGCTGGTGCGCCTGATGACTAGCGCTGAAATATTGCCATCATTTATTCCGCCAGCTGAGCTTAATGCAGAGCAATATAGCGCTGATATTTTCCGTCGTTTTGAAAATCCATCAGTTCGGCATCTGCTTGCGCAAATTGCCTGGGATGGCTCGCAAAAATTGCCGATGCGGATCTTGCCTATCATTAGTGACAATTTGGCGGCTGGCCGTTCAATCAAACTGTTGGCCTTAGCCATTGCCAGCTGGTTGCATTTTTTACGCCTGCGCGCCAGCCAACAACCCAGCATTAATTTGGTTGACCCTTTAGCAGCGAGATTAGTGGCTATAGCTCAGGCTTGTCAGGGCAAAGCAGAGGATGTGTCCCTGTGGTTGGCTGAGTGTCCAATTTTCTCGGAAAAGCTGCGCAGTTCCGAGCAATTCAAAACTGAATTAACCGAAATGTATCAGCAGCTTGCGCCTATTGCTGCTGCTGCCATTGCCGGAACAACCTGGCAATCGGCGGCGCAGTTGCTTGCCGATATTACTAAAAATGCATCCGCCCAAATAGGTTATGGAGAACAGAAATGAAGTCGTTAGTATCATTGTTAGCAGGTAGTCCGTTACTGCCGATCATCCAAACTGAGCAGCCTACGGTCGCAGTTGCGATAGCCGAAGCAATGTACCAAGGTGGCGTCAGTGCGGTTGAGGTGGTGCTGCGCACGCCTACAGCTTTAGAGTCAATTTCAAAAATTCGACAGGCTTTACCACAACTGCAAGTGGGGGCAGGGACTATTTTATCAGGTGCCGATGCGGTCAATGCCAAAAATGCTGGCGCACAGTTTTTAGTAAGTCCAGCCAGCACGCCTGCGCTATTGAGCGCAATGATTGGCACTGGTTTGCCGCTGGCACCTGGCGTTTCTACGGCGTCAGAAATTGCGATGGCGCTGGAAATGGGCTTAACCGAATTGAAGTTTTTCCCCGCACATTTAAGCGGTGGTAGTGCCATGTTAAATGCGTTGTCGTCGATATTCCGGCAAGTAAAGTTCTGCCCAACAGGTGGTATTGGTCTACATAATTTGCAGGAGTTTTTGCAGTTACCAAACGTGTTTGTAGTGGGCGGCAGTTGGCTCACTCCTGCCGATTTAGTGCGGACAGGCGATTATCAGGGGATCACGACACTAGTGGAACAATCGCTTGCTTTGGCGGCAAGAGAGCCGCTACGTAAACAAGCTTAAAGAAATCAAACAGAACGATAGCCGGTGACTATATAACAGGCATCAATAAAGCGGCATTCGCTTGAGAAGGGGAGCGTGTAATGAAAATTGTATTACTTGGCGAGTGTATGGTTGAGCTGTTTCAACTGGTAGAAAATGTTTATCATCAAAACTTTGCCGGTGATGTTTATAACACCGCAGTCTACTTAAAGCGTGCCGCACCAAATCTCGACGTACAATTTTTCTCTGCAGTCGGTACCGATTTAGTCAGCGATCAACTTGTGGCTGCGGTCGATGCCGAAAAAATTGGTACTTCTCTATTACTGCGCAGTAAAAACGCTCGACCAGGTCTTTATATGATTAATACTGACTGTTTTGGCGAGCGCAGTTTTGTTTATTGGCGCGACAGCTCAGCAGCAAAACAAGTGATGCAATTATTTGCAGCTCAGCAAAAACAGGCCGAGTTATCAACATGCCAGTGGTTTTACTTCTCGGGCATTAGTTTGGCCATTTTGGCAAAAAACGATCGCGACAGCCTATTTGCCTTGCTTGCTGAATTAAAAGCCGCGGGCATTAAACTAATTTTCGATCCAAATTATCGGCCTGCACTGTGGCAAAGTAATGGCAATGATATCGCACAATGTCGCGAAGCATTTATTAAAGCCTATCAGTTAGCCGACATTGCGCTGCCAGGGCTTGATGATCATAAGGTGTTATTTGCAGCGAATCACGCCGAAGATGTGCTTACACAATTGAAAGCGCTGGGTGTGCCGGAAATTTTAGTGAAAAACGGCAAAGAAGGGGTGCTGCTGTTTGCAGATGGTCAAACGCAAGTAATTTCGGCTGTGCAAGTGAAAAAGGTGGTGGATACCACTGCTGCCGGAGATTCGTTTAATGGTGGCTATTTAGCTGCAAGGCTGCAAGGCGCAGATTCAGTGACAGCAGCTAGATATGCCGCCGCGCTTGCTGGGTTTGTGGTGCAACATACTGGGGCTATCGTTAGTCGCGATAATTTTGCGCTTTTTAGCCAAGAGCACCCATTAAATTTGGCAGGGGTGAATGCATGAGCAATGCTGAGCGAGTACATGTAAGCTTATCGCAGTGTTTCCCAACACTGCAGCAAGTTGAAAAGGAATTCCCTTTACCTGCACCAATCAATCAGCGTCATTATTTGGTGGCGGGTGAGCTCAAAGAATGGCCGGGTGAGCTTGCGCACGTGCAAAGCCCAGTGCAGCTGCGCGATGAAAACAGTTCGCAGCTTTCCGCCATCACCTTAGGCGCAACACCGCTGTTGGATGCGACGGCTGCACTCAGTGCGCTAGATGCTGCAGTTGCTGCTTATGATTTAGGCCGTGGCTTGTGGCCTTGTTTGTCAGTGATTGAACGGGTGAATCATGTCGAGCGTTTCTTAAGCGCTATGCTTAAGCAACGAGACAAGGTTGTGCAGCTATTGATGTGGGAAATTGGCAAAAATGCCCAAGATGCCGCTAAAGAATTTGACCGCACCTGTGATTACATTCGCGATACTATCCACGCGCTGAAACAGCAAGATAGAGCCGCTAGCCATTTTGTGATTGAACAAGGCGTGATGGGCAAAATCCGGCGAGTGCCAGTTGGCGTCGCCTTGTGCATGGGGCCTTATAATTATCCACTCAATGAGACATTCACCACCTTAATTCCGGCGCTCATTATGGGCAACACTGTTATTTTTAAGCCAGCTAAGTATGGTGTACTTTTAATTGAACCGCTGCTCGCCGCATTTCGTGATTGCTTCCCGAAAGGTGTAATTAATGTGATCTATGGTCGTGGCCGCGAAACCGTGGGCGCGCTGATGGCTAGCGGTAAAATCGATGTGTTCGCTTTTATCGGTACCAACAAAGGCGCTAGTGATTTAAAACGGTTGCATCCAAAACCGCATCGGCTGCGTGCTGTGCTTGGCTTGGATGCGAAAAACCCCGCTATTGTATTGCCTTGTGCGGATTTAGCTGCGACGGCAAAAGAAGTGATTGCTGGCGCCTTGGCCTTTAATGGTCAGCGCTGCACTGCGCTTAAAATCATCTGGGTGCCTCGGGCACAGGCGGAAGCCTTTAATCAGCTATGTGTTGAACGTATTAACCAGCTAAAAGTGGCGATGCCTTGGCAACAAGGCGCGGATATCACGCCGTTGCCAGAGCCAAATAAAACCCAGCAACTCGATGCTTTGTTAAATGATGCGCTTGCGCATGGCGCTAGGGTACAAAACCCTGGAGGTGGTGAATTTATTGGTTCTTTGTATCGGCCAGCGCTGTTATATCCGGTCAACGCCAAGATGCGGTTGTATGATGAAGAGCAATTTGGTCCGTTAGTGCCGGTCGTGCCTTATGACAGCATTGAGGAGGTGATTGACTATGTCATTCACAGCGACTTTGGTCAGCAATTGAGTATTTTTGGCCAAGATAGCGCCGCTATTGGGCCTTTGGTGGATATTTTTGCCAATCAAGTTGGGCGTATCAATATCAATAGCCAGTGTCAGCGCAGTCCGGATAGTTTCCCGTTTACCGGCCGCAAAGACTCGGCTGAAGGCACTTTGTCGGTGGAAGATGCGCTGTTGCAGTTTTCTATTCCGACTTTAGTTGCGGCGAAACACAATGCTGTGCAAATTGACTTAGTGAAAAGCATGATAAGAGAGCGGCATTCTTCGTTCTTGGCGACTGACTTTTTATTCTGAACCGCTACAGTATTTGTTTACATTCAAGCTCTGCCCCTTGACCGCGTATTCTTTCGGGAGCACGCGGTTTTTTTGTTGAGATTTGTCGAAACAAAGCAGCAATGTTCATGTCGAATTAACGGGCTAACTCGCTTGTTTTTTCACGCAGACCACTAAAGCATTCCCGCCATTATTTGCTAGTGGCACAATTTTTTCGTAATCGTGTTCAAGTAAATGAACGTCAAAATATGGCGCCAGTAACGCCTGCAATTGCATAAAACTTACCGCGACCATCGGGTGCTCATCATGCCAAGTTTCTGTTGTTTCACCAGACGTTTTCTCGATAAACAATCGTAGTTTTTGTTGCTCGCCATCGCCTGGATAATACCAACCGGATTCAAAGGTAAATATACTGCCTTGGTGCGAGGTCTGGTGCCGAACTTGTAATGTGTTGTCGATAAATGTTTTATCGACCGCGTTAAAACAAAATACTCCACCATCGGCCAGCGCCTGATGGACATGGGCAATACAAGCCGTCAAATTTGCTAAGGTGCCACAGTAATGTAAAGAATATAAAAAACAGGTAATGAGATCGACAGGCTCGTCCAGAGTAAAATTACAAATATTTTGTTTAGAAAATTCAGCTTCAGGACAACGGAGTTTTGCTAAATCTAGCATCGGCTGGTTTAGATCTAGCCCCTGACATTGATAACCCTCAGTAAGAAAATGCGCGATATGCGGGCCGGTGCCACAGGCTAAATCTACATGCCGTAAACCGCCATTGCCAAAAATTTGCTGCAGTCGACTAACCCCAAAAGATTGCGTTTTATAATCAATATCTTGGCACATTAAATCGTAGTAATGTGACAAATCAGTATATAACGCTGCTGAAGACATGAGCTAAATCCGCTGACAGAAAAGGCGCGCATCATACCCGATTTCTATTGGGGGGTAAAATTGACAGCGCGATTAGGATTGCTTTGCCCCAAGCATTTTGGTTGTGTCAATTAGTCTTAGCGTTGCATTCTGGCGCAGGCGATGATTAAAATCGCCGCCTGTTTTAAAAGTGCCAATTGTGATCGGCATAATTGATATGGAGTTTTTATGAGTAAAAATGTGATTACAAATATCATCTCGTTGCTAGCGATGGCGGCTGGCTGGTTCTTCGAGCAAAATTGGTTGTGGGTGATGGGTCTGTTTGCTTTCTCAGGGGCTATCACTAACTGGCTTGCCATCCACATGCTGTTTGAAAAAGTACCATTACTCTATGGTTCAGGGGTGATTCCAGCGCGTTTTGAAGCTTTAAAGTTAGCTTTGCACCAACTGGTGATGGAGCAGTTTTTTAGCGAGCAAAATCTTAAGCGGTTATTGCCTGATGAAGATAAAAATACTCAGCCACTTATCGACTTAAAACCAGTGATTGCCAGTATTGACTTATCACCTGCTTTTGATGCCTTATTGGATACAGTCCAAAAATCATCGCTTGGTGGCATGCTGGCTATGTTTGGCGGTGCGCAAATGTTGCTACCACTAAAACAGCCATTTATTGATAATTTGTCGACAGCTTTAGTTACGCTGGCGGAAGGGCCTGCAGTGCAAGAACAGCTGCGTAATCAGCTGAATTCAGTTGAGCAACAACAAAAAATCCAGCAGCAAATTTCTGGTTTGGTTGAGGCGCGACTTGCAGAGCTAACACCACAATTAGTCAAAGAGTTAATGCACCGTCTAATTGCCGAGCATCTTGGTTGGTTAGTGGTTTGGGGTGGTGTTTTTGGTGCCGTGATTGGATTGTTGTCTGTGTTAATCACTGCCGCCTAAGCATTTTAGCAAAGACAGACTGGTACAGAACTATCACTGTACCAGTGCCGTTATGCTGTCTGGTAAGTTATTAAACTTTTAACATCCAAACTTATCTTTAACGTTTAAACCCATTCAAAAACTTTGCTAATCAATAATTTAGTCTCAAATGGTTTCGTAATGAAGTCATTCATACCACAGGCTAAACACTCTTGATGAAAATCGGCAGTGACATGCGCGGTTAGCGCAATGATTGGCACTTGCTGATATTCGGTTTTACTGCGAATTGCGCGTGTTGCGGCATAACCATCTAGTTTTGGCATATGCACGTCCATCAAAATAAGTTGGTATGTATCGTCTGCTGTCATTGCTACAGCCTGTTCGCCGTCCACGGCAATATCTACATTAAAACCAGCATGTTGCAGAATAATCCGCGCCAAGGTTTGGTTGTAACTATTGTCTTCAACGACAAGGATTTTGCCACGAGTTTTAACTGCCAGAGGTTGTTCTTCGAGAGGCTTGGGCGCGTCTATTTTTGGACTGTTCACCGGAGGCTCCGCTTGGTAACACCGATACTTAAAACTAAATGTACTGCCCACACCTTCAGTGCTATTGACGCTAATTTGGCCTCCCATCAGTATGACCAGTCGTTGTGCAATACTGAGCCCCAAGCCAGTTCCGCCGTATTTTCGACTGGTTGAACTATCTGCTTGGCTAAACGCTTGGAATAAATTATCGCATTGACTTTGCGACAGGCCGATACCTGTATCGATAACAGAAAATTGCAACCACAATTCGGGGTGGCCTGAACTCGTTGCTGATGCCGAGGATAAATCAACCGTCAGGGTAACACTGCCGCTATTGGTGAATTTAATGGCGTTGCTCAGCAGATTAATGAGCACTTGACTTAAGCGCAGTGGATCGCCAATTAACCAAGTAGGAATATTGGGGTCAACACTAAATTGCAATTCTAATCGTTTCTGTCTGGCCTGCTCGATGAATAAATCTTTAGTTTGTTGCAATGTATCGTTCAAACGAAAACGAACTTGTTCTAGTTCTAACTTGCCAGCTTCAACTTTGGAAAAGTCTAAAATGTCGTTCAATATACTGAGCAAAATACGACTGGAAGAGGTAATTTTGCTCAGGTATAACTGTTGTTCGGCAAAAACTTCACTATTTTGTGCAAGTTGTGCAAAACCGATGATGGCGTTCATTGGGGTGCGAATTTCGTGGCTCATGTTTGCCAGAAACTCACTTTTTGCCACTGCGGCGGCCTCCGCCTTAGTTTTGGCTTGTTCTAGCATTTGCATAGTGTCTTCGAGGTGACGAGTTCGCTCGGATACCAACTTTTCTAACTGGCTGTTTTGCTTTAACACTGGCCGCAGCCGCAGTTTGATCAACTGTCGCAGCACCAATAGTCCAAGTAGGCTATAAATGACAAAAGCCCACCACTGCTGATACCAAGGTGCTGCAATAACAAAATGCAAAGGGATTGCTTGGCTAATCTGCCCGTAGGCATTTTTATACCGCAATAAGAATTGGTATTGGCCCGGTTCTAGATTGGTATAATCTTGATAAGTTTCGTTGTGCCAATCTGACCAATCTGAATCATAACCAACTAATTGCGCTTGAAATTGACTGGTATCCAGATGGCCATACCGCGGCACTGTATATTCAATACGCAGCGAATTTTGGCTAAAACCAAGTTGTAATAAAGATAAAGCGCCACCGTTATAGTGAATTTGTTTATCCCGAGAGCTTACTTTACGAATAAGAGGGGGATTCGCGTTATCGTTGTGAGCGACTTTGCTTGGGTCAAACCGAAAAATCCCTTCGGCCCCACCAAACCAAACAATATTGTCAGGCTCCACGAGGATTTCATCGAGTGGCGTATCTGCAAGTGGATAGAGTGGGGCGCTGGTCCAACGATAATCGCTGTTATTTGGTGCTGAAGGTTCAACAGCACCGGCTTGGCGGGCGCCAGTCTGATTGTCCCAGTTTAACATCCAAATACGTCCGCGATGATCAACACTCGGAGCGCGGATCCATGGTTCATTTGGGAATACCTGAACAAACAGCGGATCAGGCTCGAAACGTTGCAGGCTTTGATTAAACTGAAAAAGACCACGCACTGTGGCGATAACTAGTTTTTTATTCAGCAGATGCACGGAATTACGATTTTCGCTAGGCAAGCCTTGGGCTTCACCAAAATGTTCCACTATAGGCTCAGCATCATTGGCATGACGGAAGGTCACATGGTAGACGCCATTAGCCAGGCTGCCCAACCACAACGAACCATCAACATCTTCCAAAATACTGTTGATATTACCTTGTACTCCCTGAATGCTGCCCTTGTTTACCCAGGATTTACCATCTAACTTCAGTCGGGTAAGCCCCAGTTGTAAACCAACCCAGACTAAATTGGGGTCTTGTTGGGAACGTAATAGAACTTTTGCTGGGTATTCGGTGGCTTGGACCAATTGCATCTGTTGATTATCGTATTGAAAGACGCCTTTGTTGTTGGCTATCAGTAACTTGCTATCAACACTGGTAAAGTCCCATGTTTGATTATTTAATTCTGGAAGTTGGCGAAAGTATGGGGGAGCATTGCCATTCGCTTCTAAGGCAAAAATGCCAAGACTAGTGCCTACATATAATTTGTGTTCATGCCGATAGAGCGATAACACATTGCCTTTTAGCCCCATCACATCATTAAAAATGGAAATTGCTGAAGACGCTTCTACTCGAGCCAATCCATGATCCAAGGCGACCCATAAACCCTGTTGTTGATCTTGCATTAAAGCCCGAACATTGTCATCAAGCATGCCAGATGATTTATTGATCTGACTTTGGATCTGACCTGACTTGTTCAGTAAAAAGATACCATCGCGCACAGTACCTACGGCAAGGATATCGTTACTTAACATTGCACTGCTATAAATTAGGGCTTTACTGAGTTGTGCCCATGCCGGTGACTGCCAAGGTGTTAATTTATCAGCAGTTAAGATAAAAAAACCGGCTTCACGGCTTCCCAATAGAAGGCTTGTAGGATCCCATCTTTCAGCAATAAAAATGCTTTTGTCTGCAAAAAATTCTGTGCCAGGTATTAGCGTTAATTGTTGATTTTTAAGCTCGAGCAAGCCTGTATGCTGCTCTTTAACTAAGATCCGCCCATCTATTTGAAAGGCTTTTAAAAATGCCGATTCAGTAGACCAGCTTCGAACTTCTTTATCATTGATTAAGAATATGTAGGAGCGCGCGATGAATAACACCCCATCGTCAGTGGCAAATGTTTGACGGATATCTTGGAAGTTACGGTAAGCCGCAGGAATTCTGTTGGCCCATGATACAAATACCGGCCCTGTTGCCGCAGATTTATCGATATAGCCTAAATCGCCCTTGGCTCCCACATAAATTCGATTGTCAGCACCTAACGCTAAAGATCGAACCACCGATTGATTAGTTGTTGCAAGGACACGCCAATGAACGCCGTCAAATTCCAACACACCAACATTATTACCTGCGTAAATCAGGCCGTTTTTGTCTTGTAACAATGCCCAATTTTGCGTGCCAGCATTGTAATCTTTGGGTTTGAAATTTTTGAGTAGCGGCAGGCCATGTTCAATTGCTTGTGCCGGAGCATAAATGCAGCTAAGAAATAACCAAAAAGTGATTAATTTGAAGAGCAGATTATAAAATCGACAACCAGCAGCTGATCCTTGCACGCTGAAACCTCTTAGCTAGAAATCGTAGAATTGATAAACCAATGATCAAAATTACCTGACATCAACTATGAGGTCAATCATTGTGCAATCTGCTTATTTGTCTTTAGTTAACTTATCCAAATAGCCCATGACAAAAGCAGACAATACGAACGTTATATGGATAAGTAAATACCACATAATTTTGTCATTATCGATGTTTGGGGTATCCATAAATACTTTCAGTAAATGAATTGAAGAAATTGCCACAATCGATGCCGCAACTTTATTCTTTAAACTGTTGGAGTCTACTTTGCCAAGCCAACCTAGTTTTTCATTACTTTCGGGAACATCAAGTTGACTGACGAAGTTCTCATAGCCAGAAAACATCACCATAATAACTAACCCTCCGACCAGTGTTAAATCGACCAGCGATAAAATGGTCAGAATCAAATCAGCCTCTTTGATGGTAAATAGCTGGGGAATGATGTGGAAAATTTCAATAAAAAATTTAATGCCAAGCGCAATCAAGACCAAGCTAAGTCCTAAATAAACAGGCGCCATAATCCAGCGGCTTGCGTACATCAATTTTTCTAGAGCCTTTTCCATCGATAAACCTTCCGTAAAAACTACAAATTTTTGCATATTTGGGGGATGTCAGCGTGTTTTTCAAGGTAACCGTATTTTTTGTTGCTAAAAGGGACTGTTTTTTCATGTAATTTGTCGCACAATGCCATTATCTTCAAGCAGCCAGTTTTGCTGGGCGTGCGTTTTGTATCAGTGTTGGGAAGGATCTTCTGATGAAATTAAAAATAATTGCCTTGAGTATGTTAGTCAGCTTTGCCGGTATGGCTGATGAGGGGATGTGGCAGCCACATCAACTTCCAGAATTAGAATCCGTATTAAAAAGTAAAGGTCTTGCTATCGAGGCATCCAGCATCGCGAATTTAACGGCATTCCCAATGAACGCGGTAATAAGTTTAGGTGGCTGTACCGCTTCATTTGTTTCCGCAACGGGGTTGGCTGTAACCAACCACCACTGTGCTTTTAACAGTGTCGCTCACAATTCCACCCCAGAAAACAACATTTTAAAAAATGGTTTTTTAGCAAAAACAATAGCGCAAGAGTTGCCTGCCGCTCCGGGTAGTAAAATGTGGTTGACTGAAAATGTCAGTAACGTGACTCGTCAAATTCAACAAGAATTAACACCACAATTGCGCGGTAAAGCGCGCTTTGATGAAATTGAGCAAATCCGCAAGCAAATCGTTGCCGAATGTGAAGCGACGCCCGGCTATCGCTGTGAAGTTTATAGCTTCCATGGTGGTCTTGAATACTATCTGATGAAACAGCTGGAAATTCGTGACGTACGTTTAGTTCACGCGCCAGCACTTTCTGTCGGCAATTTTGGTGGTGATATTGATAACTGGATGTGGCCACGTCACACGGGGGATTATTCATTTTTCCGAGCTTATGTTGGCAAAGATGGCAAACCTGCTGACTTTAATGCTGAAAACGTACCTTTTGTTCCGCCTTCATTTTTGAAAGTTTCGGCAAAAGGGGTGCAAGAAAATGATTTTGTGATGGTACTGGGTTATCCAGGTCGCACCAGCCGTTATGAACTAGCCGCAGACGTCAAAAATAAATTTAACAAACGACTGCCACAAGAAAAAGCCTATCGTGAGCAAACTATTGCCCTGATTGAAAAATACGCACCAGCGGGCAGTGACAGTCGTATGAAATATGAATCGACATTGGCAGGCTTGGCTAATTATGCGAAGAATTTCGATGGCATGATTACTGGCTACAATCAAAGTAATTTACAGCAGCGAAAAGACGATTTTTACACTGAATTACAGCGCTGGATTAAAGCTGAACCAGGGCGCAAGGTGAAATACTTGCCAGTGTTTAAAGAGATGGAGCAAATAATTCAAACGGATATCGCTCAGCAAGAGCGTGAAATGGTGTTGAGTTACTTTGCTAATGCCCAATTATTTCGCACCGCTCGTCGCTTATATCGGTTGTCAGTTGAACAACAGAAGCCAGATGAAGAACGTGAGCGTGGTTTCCAAGTTCGTGATGAAGATCGGCAAAAATCTGCGCTCAAACGCATGAGTCGTAGTTATGATCCGGTTGTCGATTTGGAGTTAGCGTTGCATTTCTTGCAAAAATATCATGCGCTGCCGGCCAATCAGCATATCGCTGCGTTTGACCAATTCTTTGGTCTTGGTGAGCAATTTGACGAAGCCGCAGTGCGGGCAAAATTGGAAACCATTTATAAGACATCAACCTTGTCTGATGAGATTGAACGTTTAGCTTGGCTTGGTAAAACCCCTGAAGATTTTAAAAATAGCCAAGACCCTGCGATTCAATTTGCCGTCGCGATGTTTGCCGACGATATGAAACAAGAAGATGAAGAAAAAGAGCAACTTGGATATCTAACACAAGTGTTGCCAAAGGTGATGGACGCGATTATTCAATACAATAAATCGCAAGGTAAACCGGTGTATGCCGACGCCAACAGCACTTTACGAGTGACATACGGGACAGTGCAGGGTTATCAACCTCGCGATGGAGTCTACAATACGCCGTTTACGACTATTGGCGGTCTGAAAGCCAAAATCACTAAAGAAGAGCCGTTTGATGCGCCATTAGCGCAACAGGACGCTATCGCCAAAGCTGATTTTGCTGGGTATTTACACCCACAACTCAATACCTTGCCAGTAAACTTCTTGAGTAATGTGGATACCACTGGTGGTAACTCAGGCTCACCTACTTTAAACGGCCAAGCGGAGCTGGTCGGTTTGTTGTTTGATGGTGTGGTTGAAGGGTTGCTAGGTGATGTTGACTACGATGCAAAACTAAACCGTTCAATCCATTTGGATAGCCGTTACATGTTATGGCAGATGGAGAAGGTCGACGGAGCCACGAATTTAGTGCAAGAAATGACGGTTATTCGTTAATAGTGCTGACTTTTAAAAAGCGCCTAAGGGCGCTTTTTTTATCAGTAAAGCGCTGTATTGTCTCAGAAGTTGATAACCAAGACCGCAATTGATGGCGCTTTTTTCCGTGGGGGATGGCGGCTTTTGTGTATTAAAATTAACGGCTATTCGCGTTTTTGCAGTATGATTAGCCAGATTAATCGAGTCCTCTTAGCAGTGTAAAATGCAAATCAACCAGACATTAATGCATGATTTATTGCAACAGGCACATAACTCACCCCGAAAAAGGGCGTTTGTGCATCTGCATCAATCACATGCAGAACCAGTGCAGCGTGTATTAATTGCAATGCTGCCAGATAGTTATGTTGTACCGCATCAGCATTCGATGCCTGGACAATTCGAATTGTTTGTTGTTTTACACGGTGCTGTTGATTTATTGCAATTTGATGCTCTCGGCCACCTGTTGTCCCGTCAAACCTTAGGCGCAGGGCTTCACCAAGTTGCGGTAGAATTAGCACCAGGCGTTTGGCATTCCTTGATTGCACTGGGTGATGGCGTCGTTTTTTTGGAAATTAAAGCAGGGCCTTTTGACCCCGACGCACCAAGGTGTTTTGCTGAGTTTGCGCCAACTGAAAATAGCCAAACTGCAGTTGCGTACCTCAGTTTGTTGAAAATGGCGAGCGTAGGGAGTCGATGTGTGCTTGATAATAATTCTTTGGAGTTAAATAGTTGAGATTACAGTTAATAGTGAAGCGGGCGCCGGTGACATCGGCATCTGCATGGATGAAACAGGCGTGGCAGATATTTCAGACTAATCCTGGGTTGTTCATCGGCATCAACGTATTTCTAGCAATTGTTGGTGTTGTCGCAATAGTGCCTGTTGTTGGCATTCTCATTTTGTTCGTATTACCTTTTTTACAAGCTGGTTTTTATTCGGTGATTGTCGCGGCACAGCAGAACAAGCCTGTGGAGTTTGCCATGATTTTCAAGCCATTTCAGATTTTGGAATTACGGGCGCCAATGCTGAAAATGGCCGCTGCGCAACTACTTTGCTCTTTGCCTGCGTTGTATTGTGTTGAGCAGTTAATGCCAGCCTTGCAGCAAGGTCAGGTTGATTTGCCGCAACTATTATTGGCGGTTGTGTTGTATATGATTAACTTGATGTTGTTCGCATACGCGGTGCCAATTATTTATTTTTTAAGAGAAAATCGACTTTATCCGGTGATTCAAGCCAGTGTGACTGCATGTTGGCGAAATGTACTGCCATTAACACTTTATTCTGTGATGGCCATGGGGATTGTGCTGACCGGTGTTGCGGTGCTGCTGGTATTAACTTCTATAATTCCAGTTATTGGGCAGTTGCTAATACTTCCAATGATTTTAGTGATGATGCCGATATTTTCTGTCGCGTTTTTCTTATCTTTTAGCGAGTTTTTCGCATTGGTGATTTCTAAAGAAGCGCCACCAGAAGTTTTTGAGGTTTAATGTGGCGACGCCAACCCCGACTGAGGCAGAATTGCGTGCAAGCGCAATCGATTATTTAAGCAGGCGCGATCATAGCGTGCGTGAGCTTCAGGATAAATTATTGCAAAAAGGTGGGGAATTGGCGCAAGTTCAAGCCGTAATAGCTTGGTGCCAGCAAGAAAATTATCAAAGCGAGTGGCGTTTTTGCCAGATGCTCGTAAGAGCCAAAGCCAATAAAGGCTATGGCCCGGCATGGATCAGTCAAGCGGCACGCCAGCATGGGCTGTCTGCTGAATTGATCCGTGAAGCACTTTTAGATGACAGTTTTGATTGGTTTGCCAGTGCGCAGACCCAATATCAAAAGAAATTTGGTGATAAGCCTATTGGCGATTATCAGGACAAACAAAAACGAATGGCTTATTTGCAAAGACGTGGGTTTAGCAGTGAGCAAATTCGAGAAGCATTACAACATTAAGACAGTTAGGATCAAACCATCATGTATATGACCTCCGCGCAATTGCGCCGTGCATTTCTGGATTTTTTTGCCAGTAAAGGCCATCAAATAGTCGCTAGTAGCTCTCTTATTCCAGGAAACGATCCGACGTTATTATTCACCAATGCGGGTATGGTGCAATTTAAGGACGTTTTCCTTGGCCAAGACAAACGTAGTTACAACCGCGCAGTAACAGCGCAGCGTTGTGTGCGCGCTGGTGGTAAACATAACGATTTAGAAAATGTTGGTTACACCGCACGTCACCACACTTTCTTTGAAATGCTGGGCAACTTCAGTTTCGGCGATTACTTCAAAGAAGACGCGATTAGTTATGCTTGGGAGTTTTTAACCGAAGTGGTGAAACTGCCAAAAGAAAAATTATGGATCACCGTCTACGCGACTGATGACGAGGCTTTTGATATTTGGACCAAACGCATTGGTGTGCCTGTAGAGCGTGCAATTCGGATTGGCGATAACAAAGGTGCACCATTTGCGTCAGATAACTTTTGGGCAATGGGCGATACGGGTCCTTGTGGCCCATGTACCGAAATTTTCTATGACCATGGCGATCACATTTGGGGTGGCCCACCGGGTTCACCTGAAGAAGACGGCGACCGTTTCATTGAAATTTGGAACAACGTATTCATGCAGTTTAACCGTCATGCTGATGGTCGCATGGAGCCGTTACCAAAGCCGAGCGTTGATACCGGCATGGGACTTGAGCGTATTGCAGCCATTTTACAAAATGTGCATAGCAACTATGAAATCGATACCTTCCAAGGTTTAATCAAAGCGGCTGCGGCAATCACTGGTACTGCGGATTTAGATAATAAGTCTTTGCGTGTTATCGCTGACCATATTCGCTCATGCTCATTCTTAGTGGCCGATGGTGTGATGCCGTCTAACGAAGGCCGTGGTTATGTGCTGCGCCGGATCATTCGCCGCGCTGTTCGTCATGGCAACCAGTTAGGTGCCAAAGGCGTATTCTTCAGCCAATTAGTGGCTGAGCTTGCTCGCCAAATGGGTGAAGCCTATCCAGAACTTGTTGAAAAACAAGCTGTGATTGAAAAAGTTCTGCGCATGGAAGAAGAACAATTTGGCAAAACTTTAGAGCGCGGTCTGTTGTTATTGCAAGATGCGCTAGCAGCACTTGGCGATGCCAAAGAAATTCCGGGTGATGTTGTTTTCAAACTCTACGATACCTATGGCTTTCCAGTTGATTTAACTAGTGATGTCGCACGTGAACGTGGTTTCACGGTCGATCAAGCTGGTTTTGAAGCAGCTATGGAAGCGCAGCGTAAACGCGCACAAGCGGCCTCAGGCTTCGGTCAAGATTACAACCAAACTGTTACTTCTGCCGAAGTGACTGAGTTTAAAGGTTATGCAGAAAATGCCGTGACCGCGACTGTTGTTGAAATCATTCGCGACGGTGAGAAAACTGAATCAATTATCGACGGGCAAACTGCATTTGTGGTACTCGACAACACTGCATTCTATGCAGAATCTGGCGGTCAAGTTGGCGACACCGGTGAGTTGAAGCTGGCATCTGGTGCCGTGTTCACAGTGACAGACACCGTGAAAATCGGCAAAGCCTTTGCTCACAAAGGTATTCTTGCTGGCACACTGGCAATTGGTGACAAGGTTGAGGCCATCATCGATGTACAACGTCGTGATGCCGTGCGTAAGAACCACTCAGCCACGCACTTATTGCATTCTGCGTTACGCCAAGTGCTCGGTGAGCACGTTGTGCAAAAAGGTTCATTAGTTGGCCCAGAGCGTTTACGTTTTGACTTCGCCCACTTCGAAGCGGTAAAAGCGGATGAAATTCGGCAAATTGAACAACTAGTGAATGCGCAAATCCAAGCCAACCATGAAGTCACCACGCGCTTAATGAATTTGGAAGCGGCAAAAGCTGCCGGTGCCATGGCGTTGTTTGGTGAAAAATATGATGACGACGTCCGCGTTCTAGCGATGGGTGATTTCTCTACAGAACTTTGTGGTGGCACGCACGTGGCAAGAACTGGTGATATCGGTTTGTTCAAAATTGTCGTCGAAAGCGGTATTGCGGCTGGTGTGCGCCGGATTGAAGGTGTTACCGGTGCTGGTGCACTTTCATATTTACACAAACTTGAGCAACAAGCCCAACAAGTGGCGAGTTTACTTAAAGGCGATGTGATGTCGATTGCGGAGCGTGTCGTACAAAGCTTAGATCGCAGCAAGTCACTAGAAAAAGAACTGGAACAATTAAAAGCCAAAGTGGCAAGCGCTGCCGGAGCTTCGTTGTTAGATAAAGCAATTACAATCAATAATATCAAAGTGTTGATAGCTGATTTACCTGGTGCCGATGCCAAAGCCTTCCGTACTATGGTTGATGAGCTGAAAGTGAAAATCGGCTCTGGCGTTATTCTGTTAGCAACCGCTGCGGATGACAAAGTGAGTCTGATTGCTGGCGTCACTAAAGATCTGACCGATAAAGTACATGCAGGTCAATTAATTAGCTGGGCAGCTGAACAAGTCGGCGGTAAAGGCGGCGGTAAACCAGATCTTGCGCAGGCAGGTGGCACTCAAGTTGCAGCGTTACCAGCTTTACTGGCATCTGCGCATGATTATATAGCGGCGAAGTTGTAAACAGTGGCGTTATTGGTCCAAAAGTTTGGCGGCACTTCAGTGGGATCTACCGATCGCATTGAAGCTGTTGCTGAATTAATTATTCGCTCTGTGCAAGCAGGGCATAAAGTTGTGGCCGTTGTCTCGGCGATGGCTGGCGAAACAAACCGATTGCTAGGTCTTGCTCAGCAAATCGACCCTAGGGCATCTAGTCGCGAATTAGACGTGTTAGCTGCGACTGGCGAGCAAGTAACAATTGCCTTATTAGCGATGGCGTTGATCAAACGTGGTTATCCAGCCGTGTCGTTATTGGCTGACCAAATCAGCGTTAATACCGATAATAAATTCGGCAAAGCACGGATCTTGTCAGTGGATCATGCACGGCTAGCTGCAGAGTTAGAGCAAGGTCATATTGTTGTTGCCGCCGGTTTTCAAGGCCGAGATTTCGAAGGAAATGTGACAACCTTAGGTCGTGGTGGTTCTGATACCTCTGCCGTCGCTATTGCTGCTGCAATTAAAGCTGACGAATGTCAGATTTTTACTGATGTTGATGGCGTATATAGCATCGACCCGCGTATATGTTCTGGTGCGCGTAGACTGCCGTATATTCCGTTTAATGACATGCTGGAGCTTGCCAGTCTTGGTGCAAAGGTTCTGCATTCTCGCTCTGTTGAATATGCAGGTCGTTTTCAAGTGCCGCTACGAGTGCTATCAACATTTAGGCCCGATGCCGGAACTTTGATGGTTTATGAGGATATTCCGATGCAGATGCCCGTTATTTCCGGTATTGCTTGCCAAAGCGGTGTGACCGTTGTGCAGTGCTCAGGATTAACTGCAAGTGCGTTAACTCAGCTTATGCAAAGCTTAGCGCGATTGAATGTGGAAGCTGACATGGTGCAGCAACAAGGCACTTGGCCAAACCAATTGCAACTATCTTGGACAGTTGCAGATGCAGATTGGCCGCAAGTTGCTGAAGAATTGAAAGATTTAGCAAAAAATAACCTGTTGAAGTTAGATCGTAGTCAGCAGAACCTTGCTAAACTCTCCGTTATTGGTTCGGGAATTAAATCTCAACCAGAGTTAGTCGCACGTATTTTCACTGTGCTAGAACAAATGAATATTCAAATTTGGCTGGTAACTCAAGCAGAGACTCGTTTCTCTGTTGTGATGCCTCCAGAATTGATGGAAAGTGTTGCCGCTCGATTGCATCAGACTTTAGTCTCTGTGGAAAATTAAGCGCTGGATTTTCATTAATTTGAATGCTGAGTTATGATTAGATTGATGGACGCGATGGTATTTTGGCTGAGCGTCGTATTATTAGTTGGAACTAAAGGATAGGAGCAACGCATGCTTATTTTAACCCGTCGTGTTGGTGAGACCTTAATGATCGGTGATGAAGTCACTGTGACAGTTTTAGGCGTTAAAGGAAATCAAGTTCGGATTGGTGTAAATGCTCCGAAAGAAGTTTCGGTGCATCGTGAAGAAATTTATATGCGCATTCAAGCGGAAAAAGGCGGTGTTGATTCTTACAGCCAAGATGACGACCAATAATAGGTCGTCTTGCTAAGTAGTTGTTTCGCTTGTTTGTTGTTTGTTTAATGTGCTGTTTTGCTAAATATTGCACAAATTGTTTAAAAGCTCGGCAAACGAACTTTTGAATTTGAAAAAATGTTTGACTTATTTTCCTAAGGCTTTAATATACGCCCCGCAACGTAGCGCGGAGAGATGGCCGAGTGGCTGAAGGCGCACCCCTGCTAAGGGTGTATAGGGGAAACTCTATCGAGGGTTCGAATCCCTCTCCCTCCGCCAGTTGTTTTAGATTTAGATGGACGCATAGCTCAGCTGGATAGAGTACTCGGCTACGAACCGAGCGGTCGGAGGT
>JAYSCP010000022.1:0-61068 GCA_041914845.1 Alteromonadaceae bacterium | reverse complement strand
AGCGTAATAGCTCACTAGTCGAGTCGGCCTGCGCGGAAGATGTAACGGGGCTAAACCATGCACCGAAGCTGTGGACTTGTGCTAGGCACAAGTGGTAGAGGAGCGTTCTGTAAGCCTGCGAAGGCATCTCGTGAGGGGTGCTGGAGGTATCAGAAGTGCGAATGCTGACATAAGTAACGATAAGGGGAGTGAAAAACTTCCCCGCCGGAAGACCAAGGGTTCCTATCCCATGCTAATCAGGGTAGGGTAAGTCGGCCCCTAAGGCGAGGGCGAAAGCCGTAGTCGATGGGAAACGGGTTAATATTCCCGTACCGACAGTACTGCGATGGGGGGACGGAGAAAGCTAGGCAAGCATGGCGTTGGTTGTCCATGTGAAAGTACGTAGGCAGGGGGATTAGGCAAATCCGGTTCCCTAATGCTGAGATACGAGACGAGCCACTACGGTGGTGAAGTTGCTGATGCTAAGCTTCCAGGAAAAGCCTCTAAGCTTCAGGTACTTGTCGACCGTACTCGAAACCGACACAGGTGGTCAGGTAGAGAATACCAAGGCGCTTGAGAGAACTCTGGTGAAGGAACTAGGCAAAATAGTACCGTAACTTCGGGAGAAGGTACGCTCTTACGTGTGAAGGACTTGCTCCGTAAGCATGTGAGAGTCGCAGTGACCAGCTGGCTGCAACTGTTTATTAAAAACACAGCACTCTGCAAACTCGAGAGAGGACGTATAGGGTGTGACACCTGCCCGGTGCCGGAAGGTTAATTGATGGGGTTAGCGCAAGCGAAGCTCTTGATCGAAGCCCCGGTAAACGGCGGCCGTAACTATAACGGTCCTAAGGTAGCGAAATTCCTTGTCGGGTAAGTTCCGACCTGCACGAATGGTGTAACCATGGCCATGCTGTCTCCACCCGAGACTCAGTGAAATCGAATTCGCCGTGAAGATGCGGTGTACCCGCGGCTAGACGGAAAGACCCCGTGAACCTTTACTGCAGCTTGACATTGAACTTTGACCTTACTTGTGTAGGATAGGTGGGAGGCTTTGAAACTTGGACGCTAGTCCGAGTGGAGCCGTCCTTGAAATACCACCCTGGTAATGTTGAGGTTCTAACTCTGTCCCGTTATCCGGGACGAGGACCATGTCTGGTGGGTAGTTTGACTGGGGCGGTCTCCTCCTAAAGAGTAACGGAGGAGTACGAAGGTGCGCTCAGCGTGGTCGGAAATCACGCGTAGAGTATAAAGGCAAAAGCGCGCTTAACTGCGAGACCCACAAGTCGAGCAGGTACGAAAGTAGGTCTTAGTGATCCGGTGGTTCTGTATGGAAGGGCCATCGCTCAACGGATAAAAGGTACTCCGGGGATAACAGGCTGATACCGCCCAAGAGTTCATATCGACGGCGGTGTTTGGCACCTCGATGTCGGCTCATCACATCCTGGGGCTGAAGTCGGTCCCAAGGGTATGGCTGTTCGCCATTTAAAGTGGTACGCGAGCTGGGTTTAGAACGTCGTGAGACAGTTCGGTCCCTATCTGCCGTGGGCGTTGGATGATTGATTGGAGTTGCTCCTAGTACGAGAGGACCGGAGTGAACGAACCGCTGGTGTTCGGGTTGTCATGCCAATGGCACTGCCCGGTAGCTATGTTCGGAACGGATAACCGCTGAAAGCATCTAAGTGGGAAGCCGGCCAAGAGATGAGTCATCCCTTGTGCCTTGAGCACACATAAGGGTCGTTGGAGACCACAACGTTGATAGGTGAGGTGTGGAAGCGTGGTGACACGTTAAGCTAACTCATACTAATTGCCCGAGAGGCTTAACCATACAACGCCCAAGTTGTTTTGAAGTAAGTGTGCGAACTGCTATCAAGATGAAGAATCATGCTTGTCTAAGTTAAAGAAGCTAAACAGTTTTTGCCTGGTGGCAATAGCGCTGTGGAACCACCTGAATCCATTCCGAACTCAGAAGTGAAACGCAGCTGCGACGATGGTAGTGTGGCAGATGCCATGCGAGAGTAGTACACCGCCAGGCTCCCAATACAAAAGAACCCCGCTCAGTGAGCGGGGTTTTTTGTATTCTGAATCCGGCGGTTTACTCCGCGTAGAGTAGTACAGTGAAATCGGGAATTAAGAACGCAACCAATGTTGCGTTCTTCCGATTGAACGCCCCGAGCTCTGCGAGGGGCATCAAGGCTCCCAATAAAGCCAAAAAGCCCACTCGAAAGACTGGGCTTTTTGCATTGTACGTCCAATAAATTGGCTGTCACACAGACAGCTCCGCTGTCCAAAATCCGCTCCTGCGATTTATGCATTATGCGCTTAGCTGAATATTACTCACCCGTGACGTCAATTGCATTTTCATGTGACAAAAATCTGTTAGACATTTTTGAAAAGTTTAGCGACACATACTCCGCTATAGGCTTAAATGTACTGATAAATGAGAAAAAAATAGCCGAAATATTTTAGCTTTTATACTCCTATCGCTTAGAAATTTGTGGGGGGGATGACAGCTTGGTGGTAATTTATATCTGCTGCAGAAATCCACTTAATCAAGGATTAAACTGTCTTTTGTATTTATATATAGATATTGTCTTAAGGACTTAATTTCCAAAATGAATTTGCAGCTTAAAGGCTTGTGTTGAACGCAAATTCTGTTCAATTTTGTGGGTATTGTTGAGCAACTCAGCGCCTAAAAATTCCATAATCAGCCATTTAATTAACGCCTCAAAGAAAATGATTTAAGTGGGAATAATCTGTACGCTCCTCGCCTTTATAGTGCTAAAAAATCAAATAAGTTGTGATTACCAGCACAAGTAAAAAGTTTTTGCCCTCTATGCTAGTCTTAATGTTTAAAATAAATGGATTGTGGCGTGCTGATTATCCTTATTTAGGTTTATTGCAGCGTTAGTTCAATTAATTAGATTATTTTATATTTACTATAAAATAGGCTCGACAAATGGCAGTGTTACATTAACACTAAATTACTGTCCAAGGAGGATTAAACATTGAATCGTCTTACCCAGAAACTTCAGATGTTTTCCTTGGAATTGGCTTTCTGCTTTCTGCTTATTGCTGTAAATCTATTTATCTACTCAAACACTTTGCAACTAAATCAACGTCACATTGCCATGTTGGTAGGTCATAACGTGCCAATCACATTGCCAAACACTGATTTATGGCTTAACCCCCAGCCACCAAATCTGTATCGTAATTCGTTGAATACTGCGGATATGCAGTTCATCAGGGATAGTCAATATGTAGTTGCTACCGCGCCAACTTTTGATTCAAGTTACTATAAGACAGTGACCATTAATGATGTGCGATATCATGTACCCAAAACTGCATTGCTTGGGTCAAGTGTTGATAGTTACATTATTGCCAATTTGCTACTAGTGGCTTTACTATTTGTTGCTTATCGTTGGCAGACAAATACGAAAAGATTGGAAGAGGAAATTGCTGAAATAGATAGCCATATCAATGGTTTATTGCATGCTGCTCAGTTACCTGTTTTCGCTAAAACAATCGTATCCGACAAGTTGCAAATGCTTGGTAATACGTTGTTGACCCAGCAAAAACGCCAACAAGAAATCAGGCATCTAGTTCGCGTACAAGGCCTAATCGATCACGATTTAGCCATTGGAAATCGAATTTTTTTTGAAAGTAAACTGCAGTATTATCTCTTAGAAACGAATGAGGCCAAGTCGGGTGCTTTATTCCTCTTGCAGATTACTAACCCCGAAGTTGAAATCAACCCTCTGTCCAATTTCCAGAGAATGGCGGGTTGCGTTGAATTACTTACGCAACTTACCAGCCACTTACCAAATACAGTTCTTGCTCGAGTTGCTGAGCATGATTTAGCTCTTGTTATTCCTGGTTTAAACCAAAAAGAAGCTGAAGATTTAGGTGACCGATTTGCGATGGTACTTAGTAAGTCTAGTTACTTTGCTGGTATGACCGATCAAGACGTACTCCACATCGGTTATGTAATTTATCAACAAGGACAAAGCTCATATCAAGTTCTTGCTGAAGCAGATATGGCATTGAAGACTGCACAGTTGCAGGGACCAAACGCAGCCTATGGCTTTTACCCAAGTGCAAAACCCAAAATTAAGGGTTCTGTTTGGTGGCGAACCGAACTGACTAATGCTTTAAGAGAGCAGCGGTTTATGTTGAGTTTTCAACCGGTGTTTTCATCAGTGCAGCATGACGTTATTCAACACGAAGTTCTGGTGAGATTACAAAGCAGTGAGGGGGATCAATTGCCAGCCGCAATTTTCTTGCCCATGGCTGCAAATTGCGGATTAACTGCAAAAATCGACGAATATGTCGTATTAAAAGCTGCAAAACTGTGCCAATTAGAAAATTTAGCCTCAGCCCGTTGCAGTATCAATTTGTCAGTTTCAACTCTGCTGCAAAGTGCATGGTGGGATTGGTTAGCCGACATGATAAGTAGTGGTAAAATTGAGCCGAACCAGTTTTCCTTTGAAATTGATGAGTATCAAATACTAAAACAATACAAAGTGTTAAAGCCTAAATTAATTCGGTTATGTAATTTAGGGTTTTCGGTAATTATTGATCATGTTGGTTTATCAATCGAGGATTGTCCCTACATGCATGAAATCGCTATCGAGGCCGTTAAGTTGCATCCATCGGTGATTCGAGGGATAGATAAGCAGTTAGAACAACAGCTGTATATCCGTGGGTTACTTGCCAGTAATACTCAACAAGAAGCTCGAGTGATCGCCTGTGGAGTTGAAACACAAGCTGAGTGGTTAACTTTACAAAAACTGGGGATCAGTGCGGCCCAAGGTTATTACTTTAGTCAGCCATTGGCGAAGCTGATGGCGCAAAACCAGCCAAGCTAGCGCAAGAAGTCGAATTGTTGCTGCGAGATGAGCTTGCGATAGTGCAGACCATTGAGTCCTTGTAAGCCACCAGTATGCACGAAGGCCACCCGACGTTGCTTTTCTGTATTCGTCTGTTGTAGATAGTAAAAAAGCGAACGCAGGGCTTTTCCTGTATAGATTGGTTCGAGCGGAACCCCGGAGCTCCTCATTTCCAAACAAAAATCTAATGTTGCTTGGTCGAAAACGCCATATTTCAGTTGCGAAATGTCTGATTGGATATGCCAATAATCCGAACGATGTGGGCAAAGCAGTTCAATTTTGTTTGGTAATGATCCATCTTTGACGACCTGTGTTGCCAGAACATAACAAGGCGATTCTTGTAATGATTGTTGATATATCAAGCCAGCTACTGTTCCACCACTGGCAGTTGCACATGAGATTAAATCTGCAGGCCCATTAGGAGTCATTGCGCAGTTGATATCGGCAAATCCAGGCAAAGCTAGCTGGCTTGTGCCGCCTTCAGGTACAATCAAAAAGTCAGGGAATTGCTCTGCAAGCTGAGCAAGAAATCTGGGGTCGTGTTTATTTCTATAAGTTGCTGCATCGACAAAAATTAACTCCATGCCATCATTTAGACATTGTTGCAGAGTTGGGTTATTAGGGTCTGGATTATGCGAGCGAACTAGTGCTTTTGTTTTGAAGCCTAATGCTTTACCTGCGGCAGCAACCGCAGCTAAGTGATTTGAGAACGCTCCACCGAAAGTAACAATTCCAAGTTGATTATGTTGTTGTATTTGTTGGATGTGGTACTTTAGTTTCAACCACTTATTTCCAGCCGCGGCTTGAACTTGACAGTCGATATGGCAGATCCACAGTTCGGTGTTGGTTTGCATCAGCAATGGGTGCTGCAGCTGCTGCCAACGTAGTTGAAAAAATGGTATGTTCATCCGAACCTTCTGATCTACAGTAAAATGACAACAAAATGCAGAGCGGGTTTATGATACGAGATTTCGCAAAATTTTTCAGTCGCAAATCAGAGATAGCTCAAGCGGCACCGCTAGTTGCGGGATTATATTTACATTCTGAACATTTAAAATTGGTCGTTTTAAAATCTGCACCGTTAGAGGTCATTAAAGTTGAGACTTTATTGATACAAAATGGTTTGAGTTATACCGAACAATGCCTAGGTTTAATTGCAGAATTGCCAGCGAAAACCCAATTATGCTTAATACTCAGTGCCGACAGGTATCAGATCGTACAGGTTGATAAACCGCCTGTGCCTGAGGCTGAGATGCTATCCGCGCTGCAATATAGCATTCGGGAGCTGGTCAACATTCCCCTTGATGATTTGCTATTAGATTATATGGATTTGCCTGAACAAACGCAGCAAAACGTTGCCAAGGTACAAGTAGTGGCAACTTCACTCAGTAGCTTAAAACCGCTCTGTGAAGAATTGTCCGCGCATAAAGTGAAATTGACAAATATACAACCCGAAGAATGGTTAGCGCGGAATTTGATGCCTAACACCGAAGGTGCGGCTATGTTGTTGACCCATCAAGCTGGGCAAGAAGTCAATTTGCAAATCGTTCGAGACCATCAAATCCATTTCTCTAGGAAACTTCGTGGTTTTAATCGCATCAGTCAGTATGATTTAGCTGAACTACAACAAGGAATGCTCGATAATTTACTGCTAGAGGTACAAAGGTCACTCGATTATTATGAAGGCCAGTTAAAGCAAAGCCCAGTCCGTGAAATTTTTCTGCAAATTAACACCAATGCACTTAGCGGGATCATCAGCTATTTTTCAAGCAATGGCTTTAGCCAAGTCAAAGCTATTGATTTGCAGAATATCATGCCTAAATTGAGTCAAGCAGAACGCGAAGATTATTGGCTAACACTCGCAGGAGCACTGGAACTCCTTCGCATTCGGAGTGAACAACAATGAAGCATTCTGTAAATCTGTATCAAGAGAGTTTGCGCCCAAAACCCCAGTCTGTGACATTGAAGCATTTGGCGGTGACAACCATGATTGTGCTCGGTATTGCGGCGATTATCAGCGGGATAATTGCTTTACAAGCGCATCGATTGGAGCAGCAGCAACAGACTTTAGCTTTAGATTTGCAGACAGTGACTGAAGAGTTAGCGGTGTTTCAACAAACATTGGCTGAACGTAAACCAGATCAACAATTAGAAGCTCAACTTAGCCAAATTCAACAAAGCAATGGGCAAAAACAGCAGTTGCTGCAATATTTGCAAGCTGAAAGTCAGCGGCCAATGCCAGATTATGTGCTTGCACTCCAGCATCTTGAACAAGTTGATCAACCAGGAATATGGTTAACTGAGTTTAGTTTTGCATCAGAGCAGTTGCAATTTCGTGGGATGACCCAAGATGCCCGTTTAGTCGCTAGTTGGCTGCAACAAGTAGGGCAAAATAGTTTTTTTCGGGGCCAGACCTTCGAGACCATGGCAGTAAAACCTGCCGAACGGGGAGTTCTGCAATTTGAGGTGCTGGCGACTCCACAGCATAAGGAGTCTGATTGATGAAATGGTGGCGGCAATATTCAAAGCAATTTCAGGCATTACAGGTTCGAGAACGTAAACTGATTTTTTATGCAACCCAAGGGGTGCTGGTCTGGCTCGCAATTGTTTTGTTTATAGAACCGTTGCTGGAGCATGCGGGCAACATAAAAAAGCAAAACCGCGATTCAGAACAACAGATTGCTCGGTTACAACAGCAAAGTAACTTGCTGCAAAAAGCCTTAAATGTCGATTTAAATGAGCAGGTGCGAGGGCAAATTAGAGCTCAGCAACATATCGAGCAAGAGTTGACTCAAAAAATACAGCTGATGACCGGCAGCTATATTAGCGCCAATCAAATGCTGCATTTGCTTGAACAATTGTTGGTGAAAATGCCGCAAGTTCAGTTGGCAGCATTGGAAAATATGCCTGCCAAGCCAGTTTTGCTTGGTATTGATGAGAAGGCAAAACCATTGCTTTATCAACATAGAACCAAGTTAATTTTTAATGGGAACTATGCATCATTACAAAAACTACTTGCACAGTTACAGCAGCTTTCATGGCAATTGCATTGGGTTAAGCTCAATTATAAAGTGGTCAAATATCCTGAGGCACAGCTGGAACTTGAGTTAGAAACGGTCAGCGAGAGCGCAACATATGTGCAGATTTAAACAATTCACGGTGTTTTTCGCACTAAGTTTATTAGTACCCAATGTGGTTTGGGCAGACCCGACAAAGCCTGAATATCTGTTGCCAGCGACTGATAATCAAGCCGCAAACTCAGTATCCTCGGTTGTCGCAACTGCGCCGGTACTGAGTTATATCCAAATTGGCCAGCAACGCAGTGCTGTGATTAACGGTCAATTGCTGAAAGTCGGTGATCAAATCGCCAATTATCGGGTTCAACAGATTGATGCTCGCCAAGTGGTATTACAGCAAGGTGAGCAACGGTTGGTATTGAAGTTATTTCAGACGATGAAAAAATAGCAGGCAGCATGCAAATAAAATTCCCATACTATGTCGCTTTAGTTGTTCCCATGTTGAGTGCTTGCAGCACAACCAATACATTGAGTCCTGCGGAAAAAGCGGCTGCGGATCTGAAAGCGAATCAAGTTTCAGCGTCCCCAATGCAAGTTCCAGCTGCAGTATCTGCAGATTTATTCACACCACAAACAATGCCACTCCGACCGCAAACTCAGCTCAGCTCGCCACGTTTTAACGTCTCGGCGTTGAATGTGCCTATGGCTGATTTTTTAGCATCGCTGGTAGTCGACTCTGCATACAGCGTGATGGTGCACCCTGATGTTTCAGGCCAAATTAGTTTGCAGTTGAAACAAGTGACTGTGGCAGAGGTTATGCAACAGTTGCAACAAATGTATGGCTTTGATATTCGGTTGCAGGGCAACATTTATTCAGTTTATCCAGCAGGGCTTCGCAGTGAGACTATTGCTGTGAACTACTTACTGATGCAGCGAGCTGGTTTATCGTCGATTGCCGTGAATTCTGGTGGTGTGTCACAAGATAGCCAAAATAGTGGCAATGGCAATAACAGCAATCAAAATAGCCGTAATAACAATAGCAACCAAAACAATGGGATGCTTGGTGGGCAAAGTCAAAACGGTCAGCAGCAGTTTAATGGCAGCATGATTCAAAGCTCTAGCACTACCGACTTTTGGAAGGATTTAGAAAAGGCTGTCACTGGCATTTTGGGTGGTGGTGAGCAGCGCTCTGTGGTCGTATCACCACAAGCTGGGTTAGTGACAGTTCGCGGGATGCCAGAAGAAATTGCCGCGGTAAAAGCGTTCCTGCAACAATCGGAACGGCATCTGCAGCGCCAAGTCATCTTGGAGGCTAAGATTATTGAAGTAACTCTTGATGACGAATTCCAACAAGGCATCAATTGGCAAAACGCCCTAGCGAAATCGGGATCGACCAATTTCACTTTTTCCAGTACCGCTGGGACTTTTGGCAATACGATTAGTAATGATATCGGCGGTGTTAGCGCATTATCGTTCCAAAATGCTGACTTTAACGGTGTCCTGCGTTTATTAGATACCCAAGGCGATGCTCAGGTATTGTCTAGCCCTCGAGTGACAGCGATCAATAATCAAAAAGCCGTCATTAAGGTTGGGCAAGATGAGTATTTTGTTACTGATGTGTCGAGTAATACTTCCACTGCCACTAACGGTGTGACGAGTACAACGCCGTCCATTTCGTTACAACCGTTTTTTTCAGGGATTGCACTTGATGTGACTCCGCAGATTGACGCCAATGGCCAAGTAATTTTACACGTGCATCCATCGGTGACTGAAACGGCTGAACAAACCAAGACTATTCAGCTTAGCGAAGAGAGTGTGGTGTTACCGCTTGCACAAAGTAATATTCGTGAATCAGACACGATAATCCGCGCAGGCAATGGTGAGATTGTCGTTATTGGCGGTTTAATGCAAACCGTAGTTTCTGAACAAGAGAGCGGAGTGCCTGGGCTGCGCAGTATCCCATTACTGGGGAATCTGTTTAAATCGAAGAGCAAGGTTGAGAAAAAGAAAGAATTGGTGATATTGCTGAAGCCAACAGTGGTGGATGTTGGTGTTTGGCAGCAGCAAATCGGCCAAAGCCAATCGCTAGTGCAGGACTGGGCACAGCAACGCTAATATGTATCTGGCTTATTATGCATTCCAAACCATGCCATTTGCGCTGACGCCAAATACGGCATTTTACGTAGATTTGGCAACGCATCAACAAGCGATGGAAGTGCTGAAAACGGCACTTGACCTTGGTGAAGGTTTTATCAAAGTGACAGGCGAAGTGGGCACTGGTAAAACACTGCTGTGTCGTAAGTTAATGCAAGAAGCGCCTGAGGATTGGACAATTGCTTACGTGCCGGATCCGCATTTATCGCCGAATCAACTGCGTTGGGCATTAGCACTGGAACTCGGGTTAAAACAGTCAGCCAATGTTGATGAACTGCAACTTGCGCATTTATTGCAGCGATTGTTGTTGCATTTGGCGCAGCAAGGCCAGCGAGTGGTGCTGCTGATTGATGAAGCGCAAGCATTGCCTGACGATACGTTGGAAGCTCTGCGTTTGTTGAGTAATTTAGAAACTGAGCAGCGAAAACTAGTCCAAGTCGTGTTATTTGCTCAGCCTGAGCTTGATCTGCGCTTAGCGAAATATCATTTCCGGCAATTAAGGCAGCGTATTAGTTTTTCTTGCCAACTGGGTGTATTAAGCCTAAGCCAAGTGCGTGACTATGTGAATGAACGTTTGCAACGTGCCGGCCGTAGCGAACCGCTATTTAGTGCGATTGCGCTGGTCATGCTATCGTATTTCAGTCGAGGTATCCCAAGGTTAATCAATGTGTTGTCGCATAAAGCATTGCTGCTAGGTTACGGCGCAGGGCTGGCACAAATCGGGGCTCGCCAAATTGTGCATGCGGCATTTGACACGGAAGATGTGGTCAAACCTTGGCGTTCAGTGCCAACGCTTTGGGTGATGTTGTTATTGATTGTCGCGCTAGCATGGACGTTTGGGGCTGAATTTTTGGCACGGCAACCATTTAGCGATTGGACTGGAGGTAGCTGATGAGTGTCATTAATCAGATGCTACGAGATTTAGACAAGCAGCGCGGCATCCCTGTAGCTTCATCGCGAGTCGTGCCCGCAACGCCGCGATCGAAGTTATGGCTGCTGGTCATCCTGTTATTGCTGGTGATTTTTGGGCAATACTTCTGGCTTGTTGATAGAAGTTCAGAGAGCTCTGGGAATGCCGCTATCAGTGCTGTAATGACTGACGCCAGCTTAAGTGATGCCAGCCAGCCAGCTTTGACGACTGCGCAAGCTCGCAGGCAAATCGACGAAAATGCCGCTGCTCTGTTAGCGCGAGGGCAACCGCAAATGCTGAATGATAGTGACGTTGTCGTGGCAAAGTCTTCAACACTTGCGTTGGCTGCTGGAGCTAATGGTGATACTGAGCTTGAACGCGTCGCTGGAGATCCCGAACTTCGTGGCGCTCCCGCAGCGACAACAATCGCTGAGGTACAGTTTCAAGCTGCTGAAGCAGCACCGACACCATCGGCACAGGTGCAAACGGCAAAAATTATATCGCCTAGCGCCCAAGCAGATTATTTGCCTGCAGACAGTGTTGAAAGTGCGGAAAGTGCAACTAGCTTGAGCCCAGACAGTGCTGAGGAGCCGGTAACAATTGTTACTGAGGAATCCGTTGCGAAGCCCGTAGCAACAGTGCAAGTGCAGCGGATATCGCCAGAGCAACAGTCACTCATGTGGCAGCAACAGTCCGAGCAAGCGTTGGCGGAAGGTCGTTACGCCGAGGCTGAACAGTTATTAAGACAGTGGCGGTCTGTTGAACCTCAACAAGCGTTACCGCTGTTAGCCGAACTGTTTTGGCAGCGTCAGCAAGGCCTTGAGCTTGATGCAGTGATTGCGGAATCACTGCAGCTCGGCATATTCGATGTACGGGTTCAGCGCTTACATCTTTATCGATTGCAGCAACAACAGCGCTGGCAAGAACTCTTAGCACTTATCAACAACCAATTGCTGGCAAGTTATAATACCGAAGTGATTGCCTTACAAGCGCAAGCGCTATGGCAAACTCAGCAGTACCAAGCTGCGCTAATTGCGTATCAGCAGTGGACCAAGCTAGCGCCGAATGAAGCAAGGGCATGGTTGGGGCAAGCATTAGTGCTGGAGCAGTTGGCACAACCGCAAGCGGCCAGAGCTGCGTATCAACAAGCATTACAACAAGGCGGTTTGTCAGCAGCAAGCCTGCAGTTTATTCAACAACGATTAGTGGCGATGCCAGAGTAATAGCATGCAAAGACCTCGATTAAAGATGCGACTGGGTGATTTATTGGTGCATGAGGGCATCATTAGCGAAGCGCAGCTGGAACAAGCACTACGCCAACAGCGTGACAGTGGTCGCAAGCTCGGCGCGAGTTTAATCGATCTTGAATTTCTGACTGAAGATCAGCTACTTCAATTTTTAGCACAACAGCTGAATGTCCAGTTTTTAGATATTGCTCAGCGTTGGATTGACCCCAAAGCGGCACAATTGCTGCCTGAAGTGCATGCGCGGCGGTTGCGGGCGTTGGTACTTGAAGATCGGGGGGAGTCAGTATTGTTGGGCATGAGCGACCCTGCTGATTTGTCGATTTTAGACCAAATTGCGCCGCTACTTGAGCCGAAAATTATTGAGATTGCGGTAGTTCGCGAAAGCCAACTTATTGATGCTTTTAATAATTTGTATCGTAGAACCAAAGAGATACAAAGTATCGCGCATCAACTGCAGGAAGAATATGTCGACCCAGACGCAATCGATTTTAGTGTGCTTAATGTCGAAAATGATAAAGACAACACAATAGTCCGCTTATTGCAGTCATTATTTGAGGATGCGGTGCAGGTCAGAGCATCGGATATTCATATTGAGCCGGATGAAAATGTCTTGCGCATCCGCCAACGGGTGGATGGGGTATTACAAGAGAGTATCTTAAAAGAGACCGGCATTGCCCCTGCGATGGTGCTCCGGCTCAAGTTGATGGCAAGTCTCGACATCTCAGAAAAACGCTTACCGCAAGATGGTCGTTTTCAAATTAAGGTGAAAGGTCACACCATCGATGTGCGGATGTCGACGATGCCGGTACAACACGGTGAATCAGTGGTGATGCGGCTTTTGGACCAATCTGCTGGTTTGTTAAGTCTAGAAGAAACCGGTATGCCGGATGATTTGCTCAGGCGCATGCGTCGGATCATGCAATCTCCACATGGCATGGTGCTTGTGACAGGACCTACCGGCTCCGGTAAAACCACTACGTTGTACGGCGTGCTCTCGGAACTCAATAAACCTGGCAGTAAAATTATAACCGTTGAAGACCCAGTGGAATACCGGTTGTCGCGCATCAACCAAGTGCAGGTAAACCCGAAAATCGGCTTGGAATTTAGCAATGTTTTGCGAACTTGCTTGCGCCAAGATCCCGATATTTTGATGGTCGGTGAGATGCGTGATCAAGAAACGGCGGAAATGGGTTTACGAGGCGCGTTAACCGGTCACTTAGTGCTGTCGACTCTGCATACCAATGATGCCGTCACTAGTACGTTAAGGCTGATTGACATGGGCGCCGCGCCATATTTAGTCGCCAGTGCTTTACGTGCCATTCTTGCGCAGCGGTTGGTCCGACGGGTGTGTCAACATTGTAAAAAACAGTACCAACCGGATGAGCTTGAGCAAACCTGGCTTCGACATTTTAAAGCTCCAGCCAATTTAACGTTCTGGCGGGGTAGTGGCTGCCAAGCGTGCAACTATAGTGGTTATAAAGGTCGAGTTGGCGTCTTCGAATTATTGGTACTGAATAAACCGCTGGCGGATGCGCTGCGACGTAACGACACGGAAGAATTCGCGCGTATTGCGTATCAAAGTGAGGATTTTCGCACGCTCGGTAGCATGGCATTGGACTATGCCACCCAAGGGATCACCTCACTCGATGAAGTGATCCGCGTATCGGAATATGTTGACTTAGACGAGTTGAGTGCTGGAGAGCATCATTGATGGCCACGTTTAAGTTTGAAGCGCGTGATAGCCGTGGCGAGCGCATCGAAGGTGAGCTGGAGGCGACCAACCTGGAGTTGGCTGCCGAGCAATTGATTAGGCGCCAGTTGGTGCCTATCCGCGTAACTCTGAAGCCTACCAGCAGTCAGTTTAATTGGAAAATGGAGCTGTGGCCGCGCAAAGTCAGTCTGATGGAGCTGATTATTTTTTCTCGGCAGATGTATTCTTTAATGAAAGCGGGCATCCCAATCATTCGTGCTATTCGCGGGTTGGCGGAAAGTACCAGTTCGGTGACGCTGCAAAATGTGTTGTTAGATTTAGCCAAGCAGTTAGAAAGCGGCCGCAACTTATCGACGGCAATGGCGAGTTATCCGAAGGTATTTAGTAAGTTAGTCGTCAGCATTGTGCACGTCGGTGAAAATACCGGACGTTTGGATGATGCCTTTGACCAACTGTCATATTATTTCGAGCAAGAACTAGAAACACGGAAACAAATCAAACAGGCCACTCGTTATCCGATCATTGTCATGCTCGTATTGGTGGTGGCGATGGTGGTGATGAATTTATTGGTCATTCCACAATTTGCCAACATGTTTGCGCGTTACCATGCAGAATTACCTTGGTCGACTAAGCTGTTACTGGCGACCTCAGGTTTTTTTCAAAAATATTGGCCGTTGATGGTACTAGCAATTATTGCGGCTAGTTTTTCGTTGCATCGGTTTTTGCGCACCACTCCAGGGCAACTTTGGTGGAGTGAACGCAAGCTGCGGCTACCTATTGTTGGTGACATCATTAATCGGGCGACGCTTGGACGTTATGCCAGAAGCTTTTCGTTGATGCTGCGCTCAGGGGTGCCATTAACTACCGCCTTGAGCCTAGTCGCGGATGCTGTCGACAACGAATTTATGGGTGAAAAAATTCGGGAAATGCGGCGCAATATCGAACGTGGTGAAAGCTTAGTGCGAGTGTCGGCGCAGTCGGCAATGTTTACGCCATTGGTGATGCAGATGCTGGCGGTCGGGGAGGAAACCGGCAAGATGGATGATATGCTTAGGGAAGTTGCGGTGTTTTACGAGCGTGAGGTCGAATTCGACCTGAAAAATCTGACCGCCAAAATTGAGCCGATTTTAATCTCAGTGGTGGCGGTGATGGTTTTGATTCTCGCCTTAGGTATTTTTACGCCAATGTGGGATTTATTAAGCGCCTACAAAAACGGGAAGTAAACAGCACTTGGCAATTGTCAGAAAAGCTGTCATAAATTAATGATATACCCAGCATAAATCCTGTAACGAGTTCCGGAGTTAACTATGAGAACATTTTCGAAGCGGCAGCAAGGTTTTACTATTATTGAAATGATCATTGTGATTATTATCATCGGCTTACTTGCAGCAACTGCATTGCCGCGGTTTTTGGCAGTCACCGATGATGCGGAAAAAGCCTCGGTTGAAGGCGTGGCCGGAGCTTATGCTTCTGGCGTTGGTTTAGCGCGTGCAGCTTGGGAAGTTGCTGGGCGTCCGTTAGGGACAGGCAATGTTGCCTCTGTGCCGTTTGATACGGCAGTGAACGTGCAGGTTGATAGTCGTGTTGGATATCCTGCGGGTGGTGGTACTTATGATGCGATGACCGCACAACAGTGTCTCAACACCTTGAATCAAATTATGCAAAATCCACCGACAGCAGAAATTACTTTTGATGCAAATCTGTCACTCTATATCCGAGTTGCTGATCGTACTGAAACGCCAGCTGGTAAGGTTTGTGTATTCCATTCCACAGCAGGGTTATCTGCAGCACCAACTGATACCACCGGAAATAATAGTTTCACTTATGACCCACAAACCGGTTCAGTAATTCTTAACCTATTTAAACCGTAATACCGCTAGCGCGGCTGATAAAAGAGAGTAGTTATGAAGAAAAGTCAAGGCTTTACCTTAGTTGAGTTAGTTATTGTTATCGTAATTTTAGGGATTTTAGCGATTACTGCTGCCCCGAAGTTTTTTGATTTAACCGCGGATGCTAAAGCAAGTACTATAAATGCAGTGAAAGCGTCATTACAGTCAGCAAATGCGGTAATTTATAGCAAAGCAGTATTAGGCGGTAAGCAAAAAGACCCAACTGCGTCAGTAACTGACGCAGGCGTAACGGTCAACTTAGAATTTGGGTATGTCAAAGCTAGTATCGCTGATGTTAAGGCTGCATTAGATGGCACAGAGGACTTTGATATTACTTTGGCTGCAGCTGCAAATGAAGTCCTTAAAATAGCCACAAATGACGTAATTATTTCTCCAAAAGGTTCTACTTTAGGCACTACTGAAGCTACTGCTTGTATGGTGGTTTATAAACCAGCAACGTCTGCGACGACAAAACCTAGCTACGTAGTTAATAGCAAAGGCTGTTAATGACGATTTACCGATCCCGTCACCAACTTGGCTTCACCTTAGTTGAGTTGGTGTTGGTTTTGGTGGTCGCAAGTATTGTGGCGATTAGTGCCAGTTCTCGGTTTTTCCAAGCGGACGATGCTGATCTTTATAGCGCCAGCGATCATACGCTGGCGTTGTTACGTCAAGTGCAACTGACCAGCATGCAGGATACAGCAAATCTGGCGACGCGTTGTCCGACTTTAGTCCTTTCCACAACAGTTATTGGTATTGCCACAACTTCACCGTGCAGCGCCGCTGCGAGTTTAACTTTAGATGCTGCGAACCCAGAACAAACTGTGCTTGGCGATATCCAACTGCAAGTGGCTCAGCAGTCGACGGCTTTGGCATTACCTGTGTTAATTCGTTTTGATAGTTGGGGGCGTCCACAAGGCGTCTGTGCCAGTGGCTGCACACTCACGTTGCAAAATGCCGAAGCGATACGAAAGGTATGTTTGTCTGGGCAAGGGTACGTGGCGTTATGTTGAAAAAAAACGCGCATTTTAAAAGCTCAGCAGGCTTCACTTTGGTGGAGTTAGTGATTGGCATAGTCGTGCTTGCTGTGGCATTGACGCTGATTACCAGCGTGTTAGGGCCGATGCTTCGGGCGAGCAGTGAGTCTTGGCATCAAGTTCGTGCAGCCGAGCTTGGTCATAGTTTAATGAATGAAATTACTAGCCGAGTGTTTGATGAAAACAGTCCGCGTGGTACCAATAGTTTGCGCTGCAATCAAACGGGGGCCAGTGCCTGTATTGCTAGTATTCCAGCATGTCCTGCCAGCGGCATGTCTGCTGCGACCGAAGAGTCGAGTCGAGAGCTGTATGATGATATTGATGATTTTCACTGTTTGCGTGTCAGTGGCGCGCAGCTGAGTAATATTTTAAATGAAAGTCTTGCCCAGAGCTATGCCGAGTACCAGTTAAGCGTGCTGATTAGTTATGCCGGCAGTGATTTAGCGGTTGCCAACCTGTTGATGAAACGCATCGATATTGAAGTGACAACGCCGACAGGCGAAGTGCTGGCGTTTCGCAGCTATAAAGGAAACTGGTAATGCGTTGGCATCGGCGGTTGGGCTTCACCCTGGTTGAGTTAATGCTGGTTATTGTTTTGCTTGGCATTTTAGCTGTCAGTGTGACTCGATATTTGGAATTTGGTGTCGGGATGTACAGCCAATCCACAGCAGTGCAACATACTTTGCAGCAAGGCCGATTTGCCTTAGAACGAGTGTCTCGGGAATTGCGGCAGGCAACGCCAAATAGCATCCGGGTTGGCGATAATGCGGTGTTGGGACTGAGTTGTTTAGAATTTGTGCCCATCGCACAAAGCGGCGTTTATCAAAATTTACCATTATTTCCACTGCGCCGAGATTGGATGTCAATATTAACTTTAGACAGCCAGTGGCGCGCCCAAGCAGGCGATAGGATTACAGTCTACCCCACAGATCCGTCGCACATTTATCAAACTACGCAGTTGCGAACGGTCACGCTGGCGAACCAAGACATGGACGATGGTGATAATAATGTCCATACGCAGCAAGTGCGATTGGCCGCTCAAGCGGGTGTTGCCGCGACCTTTGCCACTGAATCACCGCAAAGACGATTTTATTTACTGGCGCAACCCGTGAGTTACTGCCGATCAGGCTCTCAGCTTTACCGTTACAGCAATTATGGTTTTCAAGTCGCACAGCCGATTCCTCCAGTGAGTAACGCGGAATTGATGGCAGACGGCATCACTAACACGTCGACCGAACCCGTATTCCGTTATGATAGTCCGGTTCTGACCCGTAACGCGGTGGTGCATTTATTTTGGCGATTTAGTTTGCCGCAGCAACAGCCCGATTTATTTTTTAACCATGAGGTTCATCTACCCAATGTACCTTAAGCAACCTGCGCGGTTTGGGCGCTACCAGCACCAACAAGGCTCAACTTTAGCTTTGGCATTATTTGTGATTGTCCTAATCAGTGCCTTGGTGTTGGGATTGTTGTCACAGCAACTGAGCACAAGTACTGCAATTAGTTATGAAGTGCAGGGAAATAGGGCTTTTAATGCGGCACAGTCAGGGCTGCAACGGGCATTAGTCCAGCTTTATCCGCTAAGTGGCAGTGCGACATGTGCAGCGGTCAACGCTAATATTAATTTTTCGGGGGCAGGTTTAACTGATTGTCGCGCAACGATTAGCTGCACGACGGTGACAAATCCGCTAGATACCAGCCGGCCACTTTACCGTTTACAAAGCAGTGGCACATGTTCCGCCAATGAAATTACCACCAGTCGAGTGGTTACGATGGATGCTTACTGATGAAAAAGTGGCTGTGGTTTTGTTGTGCATTATTCAGTCTGCAGCTGGCGGCTGAAACGTGCCCTGAAATTTGGACAAGTGCCGTGCGGGGCAACTCAACGGTTCCAACATCTATAGCCGGAGCGCCGAGTGGTGCGACCAATATCAGCAGTTTGAATACCACACGTGCGGCGGGTGATTATCGCTTAACGAATGGATCTGTGGCCAATAACACCGCGTTGACAGCAAGTGGGCCAACGGTGCGAATTTTTTATAATGGGAGTTTAGCCATTGGCAGCAATGTTCGGTTAAATGCGAACGGCAATGCCGAGAACCTGATGATCATTGTTACCGGCTCTATCACCATCGGCGCAAATTCAGTTGTCAATGGTTTGATTGTCGCAGGTGGCGCAGTGCAAATTGGCCTGAATAGTCAAATCACCGGCGCTGTCACGGCAAAAGGACAAAGCGAAAATTTTGGGACAGTGACTTATGACTCGGCAGCTGTCGCGGTGGTCCAAGGCGGAACTGTGTGTGGTGCAGCCTTGTCGTGTTTTAACGATACTTTTCAGAATGCAACCTTGTCTAGTTCTTGGGTCACCAGTCGCAGCAGCGGCAACTTTACTCCATCTCCAGTCAGTGGCAGGCTTCGACTTACCCAAAGCGAAACTAATCAGGCTACCGCGGCATCATTTCAGCGCTTGTTTCCCGGTGCGCGAAATTTAGTGACGGTGGAGTTTGATCATTTAGCGTATGGCGGCACTGGCGCTGATGGCATCGCTGTGGTTTTTTCCGATTCCGCGGTAACGCCTCAGCCTGGTTCTTATGGCGGACCTTTAGGTTATGGTACAAGGTCCAATCTTGGTATTCCCGGTTTTGCTGGCGGCTGGATAGGTGTTGGTCTTGACGAATTTGGCAATTACTCTTGGGAAGGCGGTACTGGCGGTCCAGGCAGTCAGCGTCGTCAATCTGTAGTTGTTCGCGGTTCTGGCTCGGGCACTGCCGGTTATCGTTATTTAGCGGGAACGTGCAGCAATGGTGCGACCAATACTGGCGGGAGTTGCTTATCGCCAACTGTAGACAACAATCAAAGTTCGCCGCATCGCTATCGCTTGACGATTGACTCGCGGATTGTCAACCAATCGTTAGTCAAGATTGAGCGAAATACCGGCAGTGGCTATCAAACGTTAATTAATAGCTTTAATGCGGTTGGGGCGACAGGTCAGGCGGCAGTGCCGAATAACTTTTTGTTATCGCTCACCGGTTCTACGGGGGGATCAACTAATATCCATGAACTCGATAATTTGCAGATTTGTGCTTTGCGCTCAGCACCAGTCGGTGAGCAAGTTGATCACTTTGAGTTTGTGCACTCAGGTAATGCGTTAACCTGTAATCCCGAGACTATTACGATTAAAGCGTGCGCCAATGCTAGCTGTAGTAGTTTGGTGACAAGTCAGGTCACTGCAACATTGCAGCCAAGTTCAGGATGGTTAAGTGGTCCGGGGGTTTCCGGAAATACCATAACGTTTAGTGGCGGCTCTACTACTGCAAAGTTGAGTCAAACAACGGCTGGCAATGTGTTGCTCGGGGTCACTGCATCGACTCCTGCAACCAAACCATTCGCGGCCACGTTGTGCAACAACGGAAGTTCGTTATCTGCGGCTAATTGCACGCTGAATTTTGCGGATTCTGGCTTTATTCTGGATGTTCCCAATAAGTTGGCGAACAAAATCGCGACTGGGATTGAACTGCGAGCCGTTAAAACAGATGGTTCGAATCAATGTGTGCCAAGTTTTGCCAATGTGACACGCGCTGTAAGTTTTTGGTATGACCGAGTGAGCCCAACTAGTTTCCCTGCAGTTTCTGTGGTGCCTGCGGTGCAAGTCAATGGCAGCGCGGTCAGTGCCAGTTCGGTAGCCCCGACCACGTTAAATCTGGATTTTAATGCGCAAGGCATCGCCACGCTGACCAGCAATTATGCTGATGCCGGCCTGTTGAGGTTAAATGCTCGTTACAACGGCAGCAGTGCAAATAATGATAGTGGGTTAGTGATGAATGGTGCCGATTTGTTTGTGAGTTATCCTGCCGGTTTTTGTGTGCAAACTGCGCAAACTTGCCCACTCAGCGCTTCAGATAGTGCTTATGCCAGTTGTGCGTTAGCTTATAAAGCGGGTCAGGCAATGCCGCTAACCTTAAGTGCCAAAGCTTGGCAAGTCGATAGTGATACTGACTTTTGTACTGGGAATGGCGCGATTTATAATTTTGTGCAAGCCAATCTGCCGCTAAGTGCACAGTTGCTTGCACCAACCGGAGGTGCTGCACCAACACTGACGCCTAGTGTTATTAATTATCCGGCGAATACCCAAGGGAATTTGACGAGTACCATCAGTATTAACAATGTTGGGGTTTATCGAATCAGTGCTGGTAGCAGTAATTTGAACTACGAAGGCATGACGCTGAATTTGCTGAACAGCCAACAACAAGCGCTTGGCCGAATTGGGCCGGCGAGTTTTAGTCTGGATAATTCGGTGGTTACTGCCGCATGCGCTAATTTCAGCTACTTCGATCAACCGATGATCTTGCAGTACCAATTATCTGCGAGGAATTTGGCAGGCCAAGTGACTAGTAACTATTTTGGCGCATTTGCCAAAGCAAACCTGAGTTTAGTCGCTGAAAATCAGAACGATGGGGTCGCACTTAACAATAGAATTGGTTTGCTGGGTGGAGCCTTGTATAGCTGGTCTAGTTTTGCCAGCGGCAATTCCGGGATCGCTAGTAAAACTGCTTATGGTTTTGCGTTGAATCGGGCTGCTATTCCTGAAGCACCATGGAGCGATTTACGGCTTGGGATGCTACTTGATGATCAAGAAAACTCTGCTAACAGCGCAGTCAGAGCGAATCTATCCGCGATGGACCAACAAGTAAGTACCAGCGTTAATTGCCAAAGTACTTCGACCTGTAATAGCAAACAGCTAGGAGCTGCGCAGCAGTTGCGGTATGGGCGTCTGGTGATTTTAAATGCGCTTGGCTCAGAAAAAGCGCCTTTACCTGTGCAAGTGAAAACTGAGTACTATGATGGGGCACAATTTGTGCAAAATAGTTTGGATCAGTGCACAGCTGTTAATCCCGCGCGATTGTCTGTTGCTGGCAATCCAGCGCTGCAAGTCACTGGCAACAATACGCTACTGAAAAACGGAATTAGCGGTCCATTTGATTTACTGATTGCCGCGCCAGACCAAGAAACTAGGCGTACACTGAGCTACGACCTCTCAACCGCACCTTGGCTTCAGTATGATTGGACGCCAAGCGATGCTGTGTTAAGAGAAAACCCCCAAGCTGAGGCGCTCTTTGGCGGCTTCCGAGGTAACAATCGACAGATTTACTGGACCGAAAATTAGACGACTTTGACCACTATTGTCCGCTTTAACAAACCAGCGGTGATGTTGCTTGGTTTAATTTCGGAAAAGTGTAAGATAGAGCTATTTTCTAAGCGTGTAATTCCTTAAAATACGCGCAAAATTTTGTCGCGCAAAATAGTCCCAGTCGTCATACAACAGTATCGAGTTGCTAAAATGCAAGCATCGGTACGCGGTATACAGTACTTAGTACATGGTCCGCGATACTGTGGTATGTCGATTGGACAATGCCCCTCGCCTAGTGGTGTGGGCTCTTTTGTGGTTGTTGGCGTCCATCCAGAAGGATTAGCACTTTTCATGTTTAAAAAATTACGCGGTTTATTTTCCAATGATTTGTCCATTGATTTGGGCACGGCCAACACATTGATTTATGTTCGTGATCAAGGAATTGTGTTGAATGAACCTTCAGTGGTTGCGATTCGCCAAGAACGTGCTGGCGGGCCGAAAAGTGTTGCGGCAGTTGGCCACGCGGCAAAACGGATGTTAGGCCGGACACCTGGCAATATCAAAGCCATTCGCCCAATGAAAGACGGCGTAATTGCTGATTTCTACGTCACGGAAAAAATGCTGCAGCATTTCATTAAGCAAGCACACAGCAATAGCTTCTTGCGTCCAAGCCCACGGGTATTAGTTTGTGTCCCTTGTGGTTCGACGCAAGTTGAACGTCGTGCCATCCGTGAATCCGCACAAGGCGCTGGTGCTCGTGATGTTTATCTAATTGATGAACCGATGGCTGCGGCAATTGGTGCCGGTTTACCAGTTTCTGAAGCTACTGGCTCAATGGTAGTAGATATCGGCGGCGGTACTACAGAAGTTGCACTCATTTCATTAAACGGCGTGGTTTACTCTTCTTCTGTACGCATTGGTGGCGATAAGTTTGATGATGCTATTATCAACTACATCCGCCGGAATTACGGTATTTTGATTGGTGAAGCGACAGCTGAGCGTATCAAAATGGAAATCGGTTCAGCCTACCCAAGTGATGAGATTCTGGAAATTGAAGTTCGTGGTCGTAATTTAGCTGAAGGTGTACCTCGCAGCTTCACCATGACCAGCAACGAAATTCTGGAAGCCTTACAAGAGCCTTTAGCCGGTATTGTTAGTGCGGTAATGGTTGCGCTTGAACAATCGCCACCAGAGCTGGCTTCAGATATTTCTGAACGCGGCATGGTATTGACTGGCGGCGGTGCGCTGTTGCGTGACTTAGATCGTCTGTTAATGGAAGAAACTGGCATTCCAGTGGTAGTTGCCGAAGATCCGTTAACCTGTGTTGCTCGCGGTGGTGGTAAAGCCCTTGAGATGATTGATGTGCATGGCGGCGATGTATTTAGTTACGAAAACTAATAGTTCGCAGCTTGCGTCGTTATGAAACCAATTTTTGATCGCGGACCTTCACTCACGTTACGGCTGTTTATGGCGTTGCTGGCGAGTGTTGGTCTCATTACCGTAGATCATTACACCGATACCTCAGTGCAGATGCGCAGTTATTTGACCGCATCTGTGGGGCCGCTTTTCTATCTCGCGAATTTACCCCAAGATTTGCTGTTTGGAGCCTCTGAGCAGTTCAAATCCCATCAAAAAGTTCTTGAAGAAAACCAGGTGCTAAAAGATACCTTACTGCTACAAAACGGGCAGTTGCAGCGCCTGCAATTTCTACAACAAGAGAACGACAAGCTACGTGCTTTATTGGGCGCGAGTCCAGTCACTGAAGGCAAGCGTTTAATTGCTGAAGTGCTAGCGGTTTATAGCCATCCATTTAGCCATCAAATCGTGTTGAACAAAGGCAGTAACGATGGAGTAACCGTTGGTCAGCCGTTGTTGGATGATTTGGGGGTACTTGGACAAATTGTTAGTGTTGGCCCTGCTAGCAGCCGAGCGTTGTTAATTGTCGACAATACCCATGCAATTTCCGCACGTATCGAGCGCACAGGGTTGAGTGTAGTAGCTGAAGGTATTGGCCAGGCTGATACTTTACGCTTGATTCATTTACCACATAGCACAGATGTGCAAGAAGGCGATCGTTTGCTGACTTCGGGTTTAGATGGGGTATTTCCAGAAGGGTATCCGATAGGCCGAATTGCAAAAGTTCATCGAGATGCACGCCAGCCATTTTTACAAGTGAATGCCGAGCCTTATGCCAAGTTAGATCGCATTCGTTATGTGCTTCTTGTGTGGCCGCACCAAGGAACATCAGTGGCCGATCCGCAAATTATTGCACCGGAGTTGGAAGCATCCAGCAAGGAGCAACACTAATGTCGAATAACTGGCGCTTTTTATGGGTTCATGTCACCGTAGTCTTAGCACTGTTGTTGCTGGTGATGCCATTACCTGCCGCGGTGAACCTATTTCGGCCTGACTGGCCATTACTCGTGCTGACGTATTGGGTGCTTGCTTTACCACACCGAGTCAGCATTGGCACTGCCTTTGTGTTTGGCTTTCTTGTCGATGTAATGGTCGGCACAATTTTAGGTGTTAATGCCCTAGGCTACTCAGTGGTCGCTTTTATAGTTGCGGCGAACTACGCAAAAATTCGAAATTTTTCGATCCTTCAGCAGAGTTTATTGGTGGGTTTAATTTTTGCTTTTTATCATCTGCTGATTTTCTGGCTTAGCCATTTTTTAACTGGCGTCAGTTTCCGCATGGCTTATTTATGGCCCGTGTTGACTAGCATGGCGATTTGGCCATATATCTTCCTGTTTCTACGCCGTTTTAGGCGCAAATTGAAAATTCAATGATATGACCACAATTGCACTTGCTTCCGCTTCGCCAAGACGTCGTGAACTATTAACCCAATTAGGCGTCAACTACCAGCTTGTTAAAATTGATGTTGATGAAACCCAATTTCCTGATGAAGTCGCTGCGGACTATGTACTACGCTTAGCCAAGGCGAAAGCTGCAGCTGGTTTGCAAGTTGTTGACGGTAAAATGCCTGCACTTGGTGCAGATACGATAGTTGTGGTTGATGGCTTGGTGTTGGGGAAACCTAAAGATCAGGCTGATTTTACGCGGATGATGAAATTGTTAAGTGGTCGCAGTCATCAAGTGATGACAGCAGTAGCCATTGCTGATGCAAGTAACCTGCATGCTGTGACTGTCAGCACAGACGTTTGGTTTAGTGTGCTATCCGATCACGAGATTGCGCAATACTGGCTAAGTGGCGAACCGCAAGACAAGGCGGGTGGTTATGGCATCCAAGGGATCGCTGGCCGCTTTATTGAAAAAATTAACGGTAGCTATTTTGCAGTCGTCGGGTTGCCGCTATACGAAACCTTGCAGCTACTCGGACGTTTGACCAAGGCCGGACAAGGAGCTTTATGAGTGCGGAACTGTTATTAAACGTCACACCGAGTGAAACACGCGTTGCGTTGATTGAAAATGGTGTGTTGCAAGAATTGCATATTGAACGCCAAGCTAAGCATGGCTTAGTCGGCAATATTTACATCGGCAAAATCAGTCGCGTGTTACCAGGGATGCAAGCTGCCTTTGTTGATATCGGCCTTGATAAGGCTGCATTTTTGCATGCATCAGACATTGTGCAGCGTGATGTCAACGATATCGAAGTCAAAGTGGCGGCAGTGAAAGATATTCGTTTGCTGGTGCATGAAGGACAATATTTATTGGTGCAAGTGGTGAAAGATCCATTGGGTACCAAAGGCGCAAGGCTAACAACGGATATTACGCTGCCATCACGTTATTTAGTGTTTATGCCAGGTTCGCCGCATGTAGGTGTTTCGCAGCGCATCGAATCGGAAGCAGAGCGGCAACGGTTAAAGGACATTGTTTCGACCTGTCTTGATGACGATAGTGGCGGCTTTATTGTGCGTACTGCTGCAGAGGGCGCATGTGAAGAAGAGTTGCTGCAAGATGCACGTTTCTTAAAAAAACTTTGGGCAAAAATTCAAAAGCGCAAACAAAAGCATCGTAAAGAAGCGATGTTGTATGAAGATTTAACGCTAGCGTTTCGGATTCTCCGTGATTTTGTCGGCAGCGATTTGGAACGTGTGCGGATTGATTCAAAGTTAACTTTTGATGCGCTTGTGACATTCACCGAAGAATTTATTCCGCAGATGAGCGGCAAGCTCGAATATTACCCTGGTGAACGGCCAGTCTTTGATTTGTTCGATGTTGAAAATGAAATTCAACGTGCGCTTGACCGTAAAGTACCGTTAAAAAGTGGTGGCTATTTAATCATTGATCAAACCGAAGCCATGACCACTATCGATGTAAATACAGGGGCTTTTGTCGGTCATCGCAATTTAGAAGAAACCATTTTTAATACCAATATTGAAGCGACACAAGCGATTGCTCGCCAACTCAGATTACGCAATCTTGGTGGCATTATCATCATCGACTTTATTGATATGCAAAGCGAAGAGCATCAAAAACGCGTGTTGCATAGCTTGGATGTCGCGCTCGCCCGAGACAAAACTAAAACAAACATTCATGGTTTCTCGGCGCTTGGTTTGGTTGAAATGACGCGCAAGCGTACCCGAGAGAGTTTAGAGCATGTGTTGTGTACCGAGTGCCCTGTTTGTGCTGGGCGCGGTACGCTCAAAACTGTTGAAACTGTGTGCTTTGAGTTAATGCGTGAAATTGTTCGAGTCAATCGAGCCTATGCCGCTGATAAGTTTGTGGTTTATGCTTCACCAGCAGTTAAGGATGCGTTAATTAATGACGAATACCATATCTTGGCTGAATTAGAAGTATTTATTGGCAAACAAATCAGTGTGGTGATTGAGCCGCAATATACTCAGGAACAGTTTGACGTGGTGATGATGTAGTGACAAAGCTCAAGCGAGCATGGTACTTCTGTTTACATAAATTATGGTTGCTTGCAGCCGTAACTATTGTGCTATTGGCCACTACAGTCTCTATTCTGCGGTTTGGATTACCGTACGCAGAAGGTTATAAAAGCGATATTGAGCAAATCATTAAAAAGCGTTATGGCGCGGAAGTGCGTATTGGCTCGTTGAGCGCCGATTGGCAAAGCACTGGCCCGACATTATTGCTACAACAATTGGTGGTTAAGGATAATACCCAGCAGCCGTTAATCAAAATCACTGAGACCCGCGTCGGAATCGACTTTTGGGGCAGTTTAACTAGTCTACAACTCAAAGCCGAACACTTTGAACTCAGTGGATTGAGTTATCAGTTCGACAGCCAATTGCTACTATCACAAAGCGATAACGACAACAAGCCGGCGACCGAGCCCTTACTCGGGGCGGTAGAAAAACTGCTGTTTAAGCAGTTAAAAAATTTTACGCTCGTTGATAGCCATTTAACATTAACTTCGCAATATACCCCGCCAATCCGTTTTGATATCAAACGTTTAGCTTGGCGAAATGAAGACGAGCGCCACCAAGGTTCTGGTGAGGTTGCAATTGCAGGTGTTACCAACAATACCTTGTCGTTTATCCTCGATTTACATGGCGAAAATCTGTCAAATGCGAATGGTCAGTTGTATTTAGCCAGCAGCGAATTAGATGTTTTGCCATGGCTGCAGGATGCGGTTCCACAAAGTAAAAAACTTGAACGTGCGGATATTAACTTTCAAGCTTGGGGCGATATCAGCAAAGGTGGTTTAACCCAATTACAGATCGCTTTAGCGGAAAATAGCTTAGTCTGGCGTCATCAACAAGCCCCGCAACAACTCACGCTTGGTCAAGGGCAATTGATTTGGAAACCGTTGGCCGATGGCTGGCAATTACTTTCTTCACCATTAACTCTGACATCGGGCACTGAGCGCTGGACTGACCTACAGTTGCAATTAACTCGGCAAGCAGGAGCCTATACTGGCACTATGCAGCAGTTACGCTTAGCTGCAGCAATCCCATTAGCGCAACTTTTTGCAAAAGACATTTCCGGCATCCAAGAGTTTTTGGCCTATCAAGCCGAAGCTAGGTTTACGCAGCTTGCGGTGAAAGTGAATGATCAACGCTGGTTTGCCAGCGCGGACTTTATCGATTTGACCACAGTTCCAGTTGACGATGTGCCGGGGTTAGATCACCTGACCGGACATGTCAGCGCAACGAATGACTATATTCATCTGAATATCAATGGCCGTGATGGCCGTTTGCAGTGGGGAGAAGCGTTCACACGTGACACCGCCTATCAAAGCTTATTTGCCAATATTGAAGTGTTAAAACTCAACGAAAATTGGCGTTTGCAAATCAGTGAGTTGACATTGCGACACCCCGATTTGGCCTTAGATGCGCAGTTACAACTCGATTTTACTGAGAAGCCAGCAATGACATTATTGGCTGAACTGCGCGGTGTGCCTGTTGCTGATGCTCGCCATTATTTCCCAACTCGGTACATGGGTAAAGATATCATCGATTATCTGACGCCCGCTCTGGTTTCTGGAGACATCCCTGTGGCGCGGGTCTTGTGGCACGGCGAGTTTTCTAGTTTCCCATTCAAGGCGAATGACGGCATCTTTCAGGCGATTGCCACAGTGCACAATACTGAGTTTAGTTTTGCACCCGATTGGCCTTCGGTGAAAAAATTGGACGCAGAGCTCATTTTTGAAAATGCCAATATGCTGATTAAAAGTCAGCAAGGTGAATTATTTGAATTGACGCTTGCCGACGGTGTGAGTGCGGAAATTCCAGATTTGTACAACGCCAATAATCTCTATATCGATATTAAAGCGCAAACGGACGCCGCAAAAGTCACTGCATTAATGCTAGCTTCGCCATTAAGCGGTTCTTTGGGGAGCACCTTAGATCATCTAGGCGTTGCAGGCCCAGTGACCGCGCAATTGCGACTGGATATTGGACTTAACGATACTGCGGTAATGGCAACGGGAGATGTCGATTTCTTAAATAGTCAGATGGACATTAAAGCGCCAGCACTTGCGGTGAGTCAATTACAGGGCCGCTTGCATTTTGAGAATGAACTGATTAGTAGCGAGCAATTACAGTTCGTTAGTAGCGGAATGCCGATGACTGCAATGTTAAAAGGTGGTCAGGAGACTGATCATTACGCGGTGTCATTACAAGCTAAAGGTGAGCAAGACCTCGGCCAAATATTGGCTTTGGTGTCACCAAGTTGGCAATCAATTGGCGCTGGACAAGCTATTTTTGAATGGGATTTGGCGCTGAAATTGCCAGAAGAGGGGTTTTCATATACGTCAAAAACTTTGGTCGATTTGGCGGCAACAAAATTAGATTTACCCGCACCTTTTGGTAAGGAAAGTGCGGATAGCGCGACCTTATTAATTGAAGCCAATGGCAGTCAATTAGGTTCGGCATTTACGGTAAGTTATGGTGACCAACTGCATTTTCAAGCGCATTTGGATCAAGCCACTGGCAAAGTTGATGAAGCATTGTTGACACTTGGCGCTCGCAGCTCGTTATTGCGCCCCGGTTTTTTTATCGAAGCCAATTTGGCCGAAGCTGACTTTTCGCAGTGGATAGGTTTTATTAATACCCAACTCAGTACCGAGCAGGTTAGTGCAGACAGCGTGATGCCGAGCTTGACTCAAGTCAATGCTAAGATTGAGAAGTTACATTTATTCGATGATGTTGATTTTCACCAAGTTGATTTAGTGGTGACACCGCAAACTGAAAAGTGGCAAATGCAATTAAGTGCGACGGAAGCAGCTGGCGAATTGATGATAGCCAACGACGTTGCTGCTGGTGGCATTGATGCCCATTTCACGCGTTTACAATTGATTTTCGCTGACGCTGTCGCGGCAAAAGCGCAAGCAGCAGCCGACAAGCTAGCCCGTGGTGATAAACCGGTTACCAAGCCGACGAGTTTTCCCGACTATAAAGCGCTTGAGCACGCTGCTTTTAATGAGTTAACGCCGATGAACTGGCTGGCGGATTTGCCAGCCATCCGTTTGTCCTGTGATAACTGTGTGATTGGCGACTTTCAGTTGGGTAAAGTTGCCGCAGAGGCCGAAGGGAATGGTGAGCAATGGCAGTTAACGAAGTTTGATAGCCGTTTTGCCGGGCATCATTGGCAAGCAAGCGGCAGCTGGCAACGTGATGATGGTTTAGGGCAAACCATCTTGAATGCAAGTTTAAAAACCAAATCACTTGGCGCACTGTTAAGCGGCTATGACATCAGCTCGAGCATGCAAGATAGCCCAGCAGATGTGCAATTGCAGCAGTTTGGCTGGCAAGGCGCCCCGTTCCAGTTTAATCGACTAACTTTGGATGGCGCACTGTCTTGGCAAATTGCTGAGGGTTCACTGACCGATTTTAGCGATGGTGGTACTCGGGTGTTTTCTTTGCTTAGCTTAGATTCGTTGGTGCGAAAACTCCGGTTAGATTTTAGCGACGTGTTCGCAAAAGGCTTCTTTTTTAACAAAATGACCGGTTCCATGGTGATTAGTCAGGGGATATCGCATACCAACGATACCTTTATTGACGGGGTTGCTGGTGATCTAGAGCTCAAAGGTAAGGCAGATCTGGCGGCCCATCAGTTGGACTACAAAATTAGTTTTTCGCCTAAGGTGACCTCGAGTCTGCCCGTGATTTTGGCCTGGATGGTGAATCCAGTGTCTGGTGTCGCGGCTTATGCTCTCGATGAGATGTTTCAATCAGCAGAAGTGATTTCAAAAATTAATTTTGAAGTTACGGGTGATTTTGATTATCCAGATGTTGTGGAAACTAAACGCTCGAGTAAGCAAGTTCCTTTGCCTGAGCCGTTAAAAAAACCAATGCCGGTACAAGAGGTGCTGCCACAAGAGCAGCAAATGCAAGAAGCGCCGCCTACAGGAGGCGATGAGCCTTTGCCAGTTTCAGGAGACATCCCATGACAGCACAATGGCAATTCACCGCATTGCAACTGACCAGTGCGATGGAGCCGGCAGAAAACCTACAGCAAATTCGGCAGTTATTAACCACACTGCCTCCAGCCAGGCCGCAATTAGTGGTGTTACCCGAAGGCGCACTATGTTTTGATGGTCCCGCTGATGCTAACCAGCAGCTACAAGAGACTCTTGGGGCGGGGTACTGGCAGCAGCAGTTGGCGGCGCTGGCGAGTGAGTTTGCAATTTATTTATTGGTTGGCACCTTCCCGACGAAGACGGCTGACGCCAGTAAGTTTGCTGCGAGTAGTTTATTGTTCGCACCAGATGGGGATTTGGTTGCTGATTATCAAAAGATCCATTTATTTGATGCGGATGTCGCCGATGGCACTGGTAGTTATCGCGAGTCCAATCGCACCGTTGCAGGACAAAAAGTGACAGTGGCTGAACTTCCCGGTTTAAAGCTTGGTATGGCGGTTTGTTATGACATGCGCTTCCCAGGGCTTTTCCAAGCGATGCGTCAGCAAGGCATGACAGTCTTAGCGTTACCATCAGCATTTACCACCGTGACTGGCGCAGCGCATTGGCATACACTGCTTAGAGCACGCGCGATTGAAACCCAAAGTTTTGTGATTGCCCCGGCCCAAACAGGCTGCCACCAGCAAGGGCGGCAGACCTATGGACATAGTTTAATTATTGATCCCTGGGGCGCGGTGTTAGCCGATGCCGGGGAAGCGCCTGGTTTGATTTCCGTGACGGTCGATTTGACCGAAGTGAGCGCGTTACGCGCAAAAATGCCAGTGCAACGCCATAATCGTTTTACAAGTGAGTTCCTATGAATAATTCAGCCTTAATGGCAACCGTTGAACAAAACCTAATTGCTGCCAGTGACTTAACCAGCGCAGATTTATCAAATAGCTTAAGTTATTTGTTTCAACATCAGCTGGATTACGCCGATCTGTATTTTCAGTCAAGTGTGCATGAATCATGGGTGCTGGAAGATGGGTTAGTCAAAGATGGCTCATTTAATATTGAACGTGGTGTTGGTGTGCGGGCTATTAGTGGTGAAAAAACCGGTTTTGCTTATGCCGATGCTATTTCGACAGCGGCACTACAGCAAGCGGCAAGCGCGGCGCGAGGTATCGCTGCGCAAGGCCAACAAGGCCAAGTGAAAGCGTTCAGCAAAACTGGCAATAGCATGATTTATCTGCCATGTGAGCCACTGCAAAGCCTAACCAACACTGAAAAAGTGGCGATGCTGCACCAAATTGAAGCCTTTATTCGTAGTTTAGATAGTCGTGCCGAACAAGTGATGGTGAGTTTATCAGGCGTCTACGAAGAAGTGTTAGTTGCAGCAAGTGACGGCACTTATGCTGCGGATATTCGGCCGTTGGTTCGATTAAATTGCTCAGTGTTGATTAACCACAACGGACGTCGCGAGCGCGGTGGCGCTGGCGGTGGTGGGCGTACTAATTACAGTTATTTTAACGAAATGCATCAAGGTGAAGCGCGTTGGATGAGTTATGCTCGCGAAGCGGTGCGCCAAGCGCAAGTGAATTTAGTGGCCGTTGATGCCCCTGCTGGCACTATGCCAGTGGTGTTAGGTTCTGGCTGGCCTGGTGTATTGCTGCATGAAGCTGTAGGGCACGGACTGGAAGGCGATTTTAACCGCAAAGGCGCATCTACTTTTTCTGGTCGCATTGGTGAGCAAGTTGCCTCCAAGCATTGCACCATCGTTGATGATGGTACTTTGTTACATCGTCGCGGCTCGCTCAACATCGATGATGAAGGCACGTTAAGTCAGCACAATGTGTTGATTGAAAAAGGTATTTTGAAAGGTTACATCCAAGACAAGCATAATGCGCTGTTGATGGGGGTTGCGCCAACCGGCAATGGTCGTCGTGAATCCTTCGCCCATTTACCGATGCCGCGCATGACCAATACTTATATGTTGGCAGGCGAATATGAGCCAGACGAAATCATTGCTTCCGTGAAAAAAGGCATTTATGCACCTAACTTTGGCGGTGGCCAAGTAGATATCACTTCGGGCAAGTTTGTGTTTTCCGCGAGCGAAGCTTATTTAATCGAAGATGGCAAAATTACCACACCAATTAAAGGCGCTACCTTAATTGGCAATGGCCCAGAAGCCATGCAACAGGTGTCGATGGTGGGTAACGATTTGGCCTTAGATGCCGGCGTTGGCGTCTGTGGCAAGCAAGGGCAAAGTGTACCAGTGGGTGTTGGTCAGCCGACACTTAAGCTGGATGCAATGACTGTTGGTGGAACTGCCTGAGACTAAGGTTGTTAAAATACAATAGGTTACAACTTGGGCGCGAGGTGTGTTTTGCCTAACTCGGCAGTTTAGATCATACTATCGCTCCAATAAGGTCGACCAGCGCCGCGCTAGTTTGTTTAGCTGTGAGCGCCAGAATAATGAGAACAGACAGATTTATGCTGCAAAACCTGCTGAACAAACGCCGTTTGGCGTCGTTACCGCAAACATCGATTGACGCTGCGGCGGTTGAAGTCCTGTGTCATGCCAGCGAGTACAAACAACGGCTATTGCAATTGATCCAAACCGCGCGTCGTCGGATTGTGCTGACTGCACTATACCTGCAAGCGGATGAAGCGGGTGAAGAGGTGTTGCGGGCGTTATTTGCTGCTAAGCAACAAAATCCGAGTCTGGATGTCAAAGTTTACGTCGATTTTCATCGTGCTCGCCGTGGCTTAATCGGCCAAGAAAATGCGCGGACTAATGCGCAGTTCTATCGCGAAATCGCTGCTGACTACGCCTTACCTATTGAAATTCTTGGCGTGCCAGTGAAGAAGCGCGAACTGTTTGGCGTTCTGCATTTAAAAGGTTTTGTGTTTGATGACACGCTGTTTTATAGCGGTGCATCGCTCAACAACGTCTACTTGGGACAAACCGGCCGTTATCGTGCCGATCGTTATTTACTGCTGACTAACGCGACGCTAGCGGATGCTTTTGTTGCTGGGCATGCACAGATCCTCGGGCAAACTGATGTGGTGCAGAGTCTACTCGCGCCAGATGAACAAATTGCTCAGGCTTATAAAACATCACATCGCGGTTGGTTAAAGCAAGCGCGTGGCGCCTGTTACCCGCAAAAAGGTGAGCGGCAGCCTGATGTGCTGAATGCCACTTTGTTGATGGGAATGGGGCGGCTTAATAATCCGCTGAATAAAGTGATTTTGGCAATTCTGGCATTGGCACAACAGGACGTATTGATTTATACGCCTTATTTTAACCCACCACCAGCGTTAGCGAAGGCGCTGAAAGCCTGTATTAAACGCGGTGTGAAAGTGACGATTGTGGTTGGCGATAAAACTGCCAATGATTTTTATATTCCACCAACCCAACGTTTTAGCCGAATTGGTGGTTTGCCGTACTTGTATGAAACTATCTTACGCAAGTTCGTCAAAACCAATCAGAGTTTTATTGATGCCGGCCTGTTAGATGTAAGGCTTTGGAAACACGAAGATAATAGTTTCCACCTCAAAGGCATCAGTGTGGATGGCGTCAAGCATTTGTTTACTGGCCATAATTTAAATCCACGCGCGTTTGCCTTAGATTTTGAAAATGGCATCTTGGTTGAAGACAAATTGGGCCAACTGTCGGCACAGTTGCAGCATGAGCAACAACAATTGTTGGTGAATACCACCCAAATTAGCCATTACAGCCAAATCGAAATGATGCGGGATTATCCGGCTCCGGTGAAAAAACTGCTTGGCCGCATCAAAGGCGTAGGCGCCGACTTAGTGTTGAAGCGGTTGATTTAATTATCCGCTGCTTGCATCGCTCGGTCAGCAGCGAGCGGTAAATTGGACATAGTTTTATCATACGCGCCGGAGGAACCCGGCGTTTTGCATTTTACGAGGACGTATGTTGAAGACGTTGTGGTTGGTTGCTCTAGTTTGTTTGCAAGTCGGTTTGCAGTCACGAAATGCCGTGGCTATTGAAACCGCATCCTTAGATGCGGCGATGCAAGCACAAGGTCTTCGCCAAGCGAGTGAATTTACTGGAGTTGCAGCCATTGCCGCAAATGGCCAGTTACTCTGGCATTTCGCAGGTCACAGCGAACAACCTAAAGCGGCGCAACCCGCACTTGGCTCCGACGCTAAACGCAGGCAGCTGACGATGTTAGACAATTTCACCCTAGCCTCGCAAAGTAAGCAAATCACCGCGACGCTTATCATGCAGGCGGTAGAACAACAAAAGCTGACGCTAGATACGCCACTGTCGGAGGTATTGCCAAAGCGCGCAGCGCTTTTTGCTGAACCTATCTTAATTCGGCATTTGTTATCGCATAGTGCAGGGATTGTTGCTTTGAATAAGCCATTACAGTCAAAGCCTGGCAGTCAATTTGCCTACAGTAATGTTGGTTATGATTTGCTGGGCGAAGTACTGGCGGTGGTTTATCAAAAACCTTATGCCAGCGTTGCCAACGACTTATTTGGTAAATGTCTGATGTTAACTACCGAGGTGCCAACAGCGGAGCAGCCGACCAGCAAAATTGCTCGGTTGATACCCGGGGTTATGGAGCAGGCGGGCCAGTTGCAACTCGCGCCGCTTGATGTGAATGACCAATTTGCCGCCTCAGGCCGGATTGTCAGCTCGGCCAGCGACATGCTGCAATTTATGCATTGCCTGCACGAAACTTCATTACTGAATGCGGACAGCCATGAAAAGATGGTTAAGCCATATTTCGCCCGCAAGCATCGCTTTGGCAGTGTCTATTATGGTTTTGGTCTACAAATCAGTGAAATTGATGGCCTGACAGAGTGGAGCCATAGTGGCTATGTCGAAGGTTATATCTCAACGACATTGTATTATCCACAGACACGAATGAGTGTCGTGGTGCTAGAGCCATTGTCGCTAGCGCCAGATAATATGGATAGGGTATTTTATTACCATGATCAGCTGCGCTTGGCACTGCGCAAACAATTGTTAGCCGGTGCTATCAGTAAAGCCTCGTCTCATTAAGCAACTTAGAGTTTGGAATGTTATGACGCAAACGCTCGCTATCTATCAAGTTGATGCTTTTACCGAACAACTTTTTGGCGGAAATGCCGCCGCTGTAGTCCCGGTCAAGGAATGGTTGCCGGATGGCATGATGTTGCAAATCGCCGCTGAAAATAATCTTTCAGAAACCGCTTTTGTTCGAGAAATTACACTTGGCCATGTTGAAATTCGCTGGTTTTCGCCACTGACGGAGATTGATTTTTGCGGCCATGCCACTTTAGCTGCAGCTGAAGTGTGGTTTCGCCTGCAGCCAGAGCTCACGCTATTACGCATCAGCACACTGCACGTCGGCGATTTAACAGTGCAAAAAGGCGACGATGGTTGGCACTTGATGGATTTTCCAGAGCGTTTACCGATGCCAATGACCGATGTGCCAGCGGCGCTGCAGGCTGCTTTACCAGCCACACCTGTTGAAGTGTTGCGCAGTGCACAAGCGTGGTTTGTGGTATTTGCCAATGCCCATGAGGTCGTCACACTTAAGCCTGATTTTGCGCTGTTGAAACAGCTTGGGCCTTATGATGTGGTTGTGACCGCGCCTGGCGCTGGTTTTGCTCAAGGCCAATATGATTTTGTCAGTCGCTATTTTTGGCCAGCCAACGGTGGTGACGAAGATCCGGTCACAGGCTCCATTCATGCGGGGCTTGCGCCATACTGGGGCGAGCGCTTGGCGAAAACGCAATTGCTGGCTTACCAAGCCTCCTCACGCGGTGGCGTGCTGCGTTTAAGCCTGTCAAACCAACGAGTGCAAGTCAGTGGTCAAACGCGGCTGTATTTACAAGGTCAGATTTTTATTCCAGCAGGAGTTTGATATGGATGAAAAGCAAGCCAAAGCTGTCGCTGATGCGTTGTTGACTCCAAAGACGGTCGAACTGGCAGCAAAAGCCAAGAAAAAACAGCTGAATGAAAAAATTTGGCTTCGCAACGTGGAGCGCAGGCGTTTTGTCGTGCTTGGTGGTGTGCTTGGTCTGATAGTGAATTTAGCGTTTGATCGTTCAGGTGTCTGGGTTGCGGTGGGCATGGCTGCGGGATTTGCGATTGCGACGATTAAGCAAATTCGAGAGCAATCTGCCGATAGCAAAGATTCTGTTTGACGTTTAATGGGGAAGGTATCTCGAACGTCCCCGATGCTGAAGCATAAAAAACGGCGATTTTAGTCGCCGTTTATTGTTGCTGTTGCTTGTCAGAGGTGCAGTCGATGACTCTTGCCACTATGACTTTATCAGCGCTTACTCTTCCAGAATTGCCGGTTTAATCAGTTGAAATAATTCACGGAACGCTTTTGGCGGCTGGTTTTTTTCCTGCTCGCGTTTGGCGTTGCGGATTAATGTGCGCAATTGTTGGATTTCGATTTGCGGATATTTCTCAATAAACTCAGTCACTGCGTCGTTATTGGCAATCAGTTTATCGCGCCAATCTTCCACCAAATGGAATTTACGGGTCGCTGCTTGGTTGGTGTTACGAACGACAGCCAACGCGCGTTCGATTGGCTCTAAATCGACAGTGCGCATGACGCGGCCGATATATTGGATATGCCGACGCAGTGCTTCGTGCTTCTTTGTTAGCTTATCGGCCAATGCTAATGCATCGACTAAATCGGCTGGCATCGGGATTTTCGCCCGTGCTGCCGGGCTTAATGCCACAAGTTCTTCGCCTAACGCTTGTAATGCCAGCATCTCTTTTTTGATCTGGGTTTTACTTTTGCCTTCTTCGCGATCCCAATCGTCGCCATGGGTAAAATCGGTAATATCTGCCATATACACACTACATTTGCTATCTAATTGTGCAAGTATATCAAAAAAGCATCAGGCTGTCCGTTTTGCAAGAAACTGAGCCGATTTGTTGAGAATCAGACTTGCGGAGCCTGTATTCAGAACCCGCAAGATTGCTGAGTATTTTGACCTATGATTGCTGCGCTTGTAACAACTGAATGACCTGAGCATCGATTTCATCTTCGCCTTCCAACGTTTGTCGTTGTTTAAGGCGCTCTAGAACTGAAGCCTTGGCGGTTTTCTTAAATGAGCCGACTACCTTTTGCCAAGACCCCGTCAGTTGCAATTGGTGATAGGAAGGAAAGATCATTGTTGACGCATCGACAGCTTCTATTTCAGCATCAATTGAAGCGCCATGTGCTAAGAGTAAGCGGACGAGCGGCACACACCAGGAACGCAGTTCGCTATGGCGCCCGCAGAGCAGCAAAGTAATTGCACCTAACATATTTCCTCGGTAATGCAGATGATTTCGCCCTTGCCAGAAATAAAGTTTGAATGGCTGTCTCAAATCCAACCCGAGCTTCAGGGGGGATGCAAAAAGATTCAGCACGGGCTCGATGAACTCGGCAGCAGTAAATTTTTCTGCTGTTTTGTGATGAGGCGTTTGATTGTTCGTTAAGCGATATTCGGCATCAAATAAATACTTCAGCACAGTTTTTGGAAAGCCATCTTGGGTTGCCCAGAGTTCGAATTCTGCGCCAGCGCATAATAGTTCATTAATTTTTTGAATTCGTGCACTCCAATTGGCTGGGTATTGAGCTGCCAGCGTCAAAGGATGTTCGCCACATGGCAAGGGGGACGTTAACGGCAAACCCTGTGTTACCAGCTCAGACAACCCAGCAGCCCCTTCAATATCTTGTAGATAACAGATAAATCGCTGTGTCATGGATTGTTGTTGCGGTGGCAACGCAGTTGCCCCATGCTGTATTAATAGCGCGATGCTGTCATCGATATCACTGCGTCGGTACTTACCAGTAATCCTGTTAACCATCTTTGCCAATTCGTCATTAAGCGCAGGCCCCACCGAGTTGATATGATACAAAATACTGCCGCAGTTGCAGGGTTCTTTTGTGATCAGTGACCGTGGTTCAATGCGGCCAAATGGTTCATCTGTCAAAGAGCCATGCAACACTGGGGCATTTAAATCAACCCCTTCTTGCTGGCATATCCATGCCATTGCTTCTGGCATTATCAGCAACAGATGCCATACAGCTTCATGGCGTAGTAATTGCGGTAAATCCGGACCCGCAGCCTCGAAAAGGTTTTTTAGCATGGGCACAATTTTTGCGGTCGGGAACTCCAGAAAACCCTCTATGAATTGATGCGCATAATCGAGACTCAAGCGCCAATCCACCTGTTGTTTTGTTAATGCTCCCATTGCTAAAGGTAACGGGTATCTGGCTCGGATCACATGCACATACAATGGCAAATCTGCAATCACTTGATTGACATCAACGCCGCGTTGGATGGCCTGAGCTACTTTAGCATCGGCCCCTTGTTTGGTCTGGGTCACCACTTTTTTTGGATCTGGAACTTCCGTCGAAACCTCACGGCTCTTGAATTCCTTCGCCGAGATTTCCATCAACTCGTGATAATACTCTGTCAGCCGATAGTCAGTCTGACTATCGCAAAACTCATAATGTAAAAATGTAACACCAAGTTCACGCCACGCCAGTAACTGCCTTGGTGTCAATGAACCTTGTTGTGCTGAATCCTGATAAGCAAAGGACACTACTTCTTTTTTGGCGCCAATGCCATCAACACGGATATGGGCTAGATCCGCGGTTTCGGCAAAAACAGGAGTCAGTGCGGAAGAGTGCCGATCTGGCATCGATTCAAAAGCAACAAGGCTCTCTTTGAGTTGCTTAGCTGTCTGGATATTGGTGCAGACAAGTTTTAATTCGATGTAAATTGAAGACATAAAAAGGTCCTTTAACGAATCGACAGATCATATCTCGCTGATGTGATGAACATGGCCAGTGATAAATGTGGATAAATGAGGCCTGGATAAATGAGGCCAGCCATAAAAATAATAAACGAGGCAGGCCAGAACTTAAAAGATGGATGGCCATCTTTGGCATCAATGACTCTGACCCCATTGATATTAATCGTGATAAAAGGCTTCTTTCACCAAGAAATTACAGAATTTTTCAATATCGGCTGTGTCGCCAGTAGCAATCGCCTTCGCCCGCAATAGGTAGCCGACGACCACTTTTTTCGTGTTTGCAATCGCAAAATGAACTTCGGTATCTTCACTCTTGGCATCGAGGGTTTTTAGCGCTTTTAATGCGTTGTCATAAACTTCTTGGGTAAACAGCTCCTCAGCCATTTGCATATCGGGCTCGATGATTTTCTGCCGATGGTCACATAAATGGACCGATTGCTCGGCGGCAAGTATTGGTGTTGACAGGAAATTAGTAGCAAATAGCGTAGTAATCACTAATTTCCCTAAATGAGTAGAAGAGTGCATTTAAATCCTTTTTTGTGAGGTCCGTAAGCAATAAGCAATTTTGCCAAGTTCTGCATAATTTAGCCGTGCTTAACTATTTCGGTGGTTCTTGCTATTAGCAATGATGATTTCATCATTTTATCGGTCAGACAAAACCTGAAATTCATTAAGATGACTCAACATGTATCTTGATTTCGTTGCGACATAGGATTGCGGATCCCATATGTATGCGACAATTTCACTGGGTTCTAGCTTATGAATAACTTCATAGCCAACACAAGGCGCTTGCCCATAAACATGCAAAAAGTAACACCCTTCAATATCAAGATACACCGTTGCACTCTGTTCTGTAAAAAAAGCAATTTGTTGCATGCTTAAACTTACCTTCATTTAAAAATAAAGAGTACTGTTTTGATTTTAACATTAGAGTCTCAAGTGAAGGTGTTGTTTCTACATTTAAACATCAGCAACCAAAGCTCTCAGCTCCGCTTTCGCGCGAGCTGTGGTAAGCTTGAGCCAATATCGAGCATTTAGGATCTCTGTTGCCATGAGCAAACAATCTCCAGACATTTTTCAAGAAATCGCAGAAGTCAAAGCTGCGGTCAGTCAGGTTTTGGCACACGCCAAACAACTGGGTGCCAGTAGCGCCGAAGCTTCAATGAATCGCACCCGCGGTTTAAGTGTGGAAACCCGCCATGGTGAAGTCGAAACTGTTGAATTTAACCAAGACGGCGGCTTAGGCATTAGTGTTTATGTCGGCAAGCGCAAAGGTTCAGCATCCACTGCTGATTTAAGCCCTGCCGCACTGAAACGCACCGTGGAAGCGGCAATTGATATCGCCCGTTACACCTCAGAAGACCCTTGTGCAGGCGTAGCCGATGCTGAGTGGTTAGAGTTCACGCCACCTGATTTAGATTTATACCATCCTGCGGATGTTAGCACCGCTGAAGCCATCGCTCGTTGTGTTGCTGCCGAAGAAGCCGCCTTTGCGGTGGATGCGCGCATTACCAATTCTGATGGCGCGTCGTTTTCCTCGCACCAAGGCTTGAAAGTCTATGGTAATAGCCACGGCCAGTTAGTGGGTTATCCAAGTAGCCGTCATAGCCTTAGCTGTTCAGTCATTGGCGAAGCCGGTGACGATATGCAACGCGATTACAGTTACACCGTCGGTCGTCGTATTGAAGATTTAGCCGCTGCTGAGCAGATCGGCCGTGAAGCAGCAATCGAAACTGTGAGTCGGTTAAATAGCCGCAAACTCGATACGCAAAAAGTCCCAGTGATTTTTCGCGCCGATATCGCCAGTAGCCTGTTTGGTCACTTAGTGTCGGCCATCAGCGGCGGCAGTATCTATCGTAAATCGAGTTTTTTACTCGATAGAGTCGGCACCCAAGTGTTACCTAGCCATATCAGTATTTTAGAGCAGCCGCATTTGTTGCGCGGCCTTGCTTCAACACCATTTGATGGCGAAGGCGTGAAAGCGCATGAGCGCGAAATTGTCAGCGGCGGTGTGTTAAACACCTATCTCACCACCAGTTATTCTGGCCGCAAACTAGGCATGCCAAGTACAGGTCATGCTGGCGGTATTCATAACTGGCTGGTCAGCCATTCCGATGCCGATTTAGCCCAGATGTTACGTGATATGGGCACCGGCTTATTGGTCACCGAATTAATGGGGCAGGGCGTGAATGGCGTCACCGGCGATTATTCGCGCGGCGCAGCAGGTTTTTGGGTGCAAAATGGCGAAATCCAATATCCGGTGTCAGAAATCACTATCGCAGGCAATTTAAAAGAAATGCTGATGGGGATTGCTGCGGTTGGCCGTGATGTGGACCGTCGTGGTGGCGTGTTAACTGGTTCAGTGTTGTTATCGCAGATGCAGATCGCCGGTAATTAACTGGCTTTTTAGCAAATCTCCGACGATTTTATCAAATTAGCATATGCGCGAAATTGGCTCCGTTTGGAGCCATTTTTTTGCTGGTTTTTATGCGCTTTCGAGTTTTACCACCACATCAATCGGGCACACTTGCACGCAAGTGGGTTGGTCGTAAAACCCTTCACATTCAGTGCAAAGTACTGGATCTATCTGATAAATCTTCTTGCCGCTTTTGACCACTTGCAGCGAAATCGCGTTGTTCGGGCACTCAGGCCCGCACATATCGCAATTGATGCAATCATCCAAAATTTGCAGAGCCATTAGGCGCAACCACTCATCAGCTGATTGCTTTCAGCCTGCGGCAACTCGCGGATGAGCAACATAAAGTGGCTGTCCTGCATTTGCTTAGAAATGTGGCTGTCCAACATTGGCTTCAGATTGCTTTCAGCCTGCGGCAACTCCCGAATCAGCAACAGAAAGTGGCTGTCCTGCTTTTGCAGTTGCAGTTTTATTGCTGCTGGAAGCTCCAGCTGTACACGATGGCCTGCGCCCGGCGCCCGGCTGATGGCATTGCCGTGTTTATCCCACAATGCCTCAAGCTGATAACGATGATTGCCGGCAGGCGCCATGATGATTATGGTGTCACCAACATTAAACTGGTTTTTCACCTCGAGCCAAATACGGCCGGTGCTTTCATCAATAGCGCCAAACTCGCCGACAAATTGCTGTTTATCGCTGCCCGATGCGCTTTTTTCATAGTTTTGCAATTCACTTATTGGGATGTGACGACGTAAAAAGCCTTCGGTATAACCGCGGGATGCCAGTCCATCCAACTCGCTTAATAATTCTGGGTTAAACGGTTTACCAGCCACGGCATCATCGATGGCTTGGCGATAAATTTGCGCGGTGCGCGCCGCGTAATAAAACGACTTGGTGCGACCTTCGATTTTTAACGAATGCACTTTGGCACGGGTCAGCCGATCCACGTGCTGAATCGCTCGCAGGTCTTTCGAGTTCATAATGTAAGTGCCATGTTCATCTTCAAACGCCGGCATTTGCTCACCCGGTTTTTGCGGATCGGTGAGCAGAATAATGTCATCAATAGGTTTACTGGCATGCAAACTGTCGCCATTGCTGGTGGCCGTGTTATTGCTATCTGTTGTGCTGGCATCTAAAGCATGTTGCTGCTCTGGCACAAATTGCCCTACCGCATCTTCAGTCGCGGTAGTCACTTGGTAAGGCCAACGACAGGCGTTAGTGCAGGTGCCTTGGTTCGGATCGCGTTTGTCCATGTAGCCCGAGAGTAAACAACGGCCAGAGTACGCCATACATAAAGCGCCATGCACAAACACTTCCAGCTCCATCGCTGGCACTTTTTCACGAATTTGTTCGATTTCATCGAGGGCTAACTCCCGCGATAAAATCACCCGCGAGATGCCCATCTCTTGCCAAAATTTAACCGCAGCCCAGTTGACGGTATTGGCTTGCACCGACAGATGCAGCTCCATCTCTGGGAAATGCTGTCGCATCAGGAAGATAACCCCAGGGTCGCTGACAATCAGTGCATCCGGGCCTAATTTCACCACTTCCGCGATATCTTCGACCAAGGTATTGAGTTTGGCGTTGTGCGGCGCGCTATTCAGTACGCAATACAATTTTTTGCCAAGTGCATGCGCTTCTTGGATGCCAATCGCCAGATTTGCCAAGTCAAACTCATTATTGCGCACCCGCAAACTATAACGCGGCATGCCGGCATACACCGCATCGGCGCCATAAGCAAAGGCAAAGCGCATGGCTTTTAAGGTGCCGGCAGGGGATAACAACTCAGGGCGAAACGATTCCGCTTGTGACAAGTCAGAATTCAGCATTTCAGGATGAACATTGGGCGCTTGGTGATTCATGGCGATTGCTAGACTCAAAAAAATGGCGCGAATTATCTGCGATGTTGCGGTGATTTTTTTTGATCTAAAACAAGCTTTGGTTGACGGGATAGAAAAAAACTGACTGCAACTGGCTGGTTTGAGAGGTTATGTAAGTAAAAGTTGATGTTAAAAAGTGGCTGGCAAAGATGACTAAAAAGTGGCTGTCCAAGTTTAGTTCAAGTTTAGTTCAAGTTTAGTTCAAGTTTAGTTCAAGTTTAGTTAGGTTTAGTTTCAGGTTTAGTTTAGTGTTAGATTATTTAGTTTGTTTTGTTTTGTCCTTTTTGCTATCTGCTTCACGTTTTGCAATGCAATAAAAAAAAAGAACATATAATGCGATAAATATGATGCCAAAGAACTTATTATTTATATGACCAACAGAGATTAAGAAAAAACCGCCTGTATATCTATAAACTTGCCAGTTTAACTCAGGCACCATCAAAGGGGATAAAAATAACCTCACCTTAGGCATAAAAGAAATTATTAGGTTATATGAATATATAAGCCCCATTTTCAAGTACTTGTTTTCACTATTAACAGCCCAAACAGTTATGTTGCACAAAACAACGGCAAGGCCAAGTACAGCAAAGAAAGCACCAATAGTCTGTCGCACATAATTAAAATCATTTATTCCATCGCTTTTTTCTGGTTCAATCATTTCATTAGACTCGTTAAGGTAAATTGATTTTCGCGAACTAATCTTGGACAGCCACTTTCTTTATGAAAATAAAAGCACTCCCATGACTAAATTGACATTCCTTATTTTGCTTCAGACCTTAACATTAATGCAACCGCGCGCAAAGGCTTGTTGTTTGAGATACCAATAAAACATCCCCACAGAAATGCATCACCACAGTATCTCTAAACTTCGTTGCTCAGCGGCCTTAGTGTGCTCAGATTGAGTTCAAGCCTGTTCTATGGCAAGTTAAGCCAACTTGCGCTGAGGCTCCATTTGCTATGAAACCCACTTTTATCGGTCGTTGTGTTGTTGTTTTTTGCGTAGTCATTGCTTTCGCTTCGTCTCAAGCTGCAATTCCTAAAGAGCAAGACGTTTCAAGGCTTGCGGCCGAAGTCGCTGCAACCAAACCTGCCGCTATCCAATGGCCAAACGGCGCCAAGGCGGCGGTTAGTTTATCCTACGATGATGCGCTCAATAGCCAGTTAGATAACGCGGTGCCGGAGTTAGCCAAGCATGGCTTTCGGGCGACTTTTTATCTGACGCTAAGCTCGCCGGCTTTTATTAAGCGCCAAGCAGAGTGGCAGCAATTGGCAGCTGCTGGGCATGAACTTGGCAATCATACGATCCATCATGCTTGCCAAGCTTCAAAACCGGGGCGGCAATGGGTGGCCAAAGACAAAGATTTAGCCACCTGGCCAGTTACCAAAATCAGCGCAGAAATCCACGCGGCCAATGCGCAGTTACAGCAACTTGATGGCAAAACTCTGCGCACTTTCACGCCACCATGCAGTGAGACGCAAGCCAAAGATGGCGACTATTTGCCGACTGTGGCCGTGCTTTTTACTGGCTGTAAACTGCAAGGTCCACCGGTGACTTCACTGAATCAGCTGGCGGGCAATACACTATCCACTTGGTTTCCGGTCGCGCCAACGCTGGCCGAACTCATTGCTTACACCGAACAGGCGGCGCAGCACGGCACCATCGCCAGTATTACTTTTCATGGCGTGGGCGGCGAGCATCTGGCGGTCGACAACACAGTACACCAACAATTTCTGGCCTATTTAGCGCAAAATCGCGACAAGTTTTGGGTGGATAGCTATGTCAATATTAGCCAGCATCTGCAAAGCGAAGTTGCAACGCGCCAGCTGCTGCCAAGCCCTAAAGCGTAGGGAGAAAGTACTCAGCCCTAGTTTGAAGTTTGCTGTTCAACGAGCTTTTTGCAAAAACTCAGCAATCTTCGCCACCAACCACTCACTATCCTCCAGCGGTAAATCGTGGCCTGCTGTAGCATGACTAAATATCGGGGCTTGCAGCTTGTCGGCGAGCGCTTGGCTGCAAGCAGAGGACACCAATCTATCCTCAACACTCGATAAAATCTGGATTGGGCAGTTTGGAATTTGATTAATACGAAAGCGGCTGGCGGCCCACAGTTGGCGTAGGGCATTGGCGCGCGTTACTGGGCACTCGTTAGCCCATTGCTGCCACTTTGCTAAAATTTGCGGGTTTATCGGCGAATTCACCGTCATCTGCCAAATCAGTTGTTCACGCTGCTGGGTATCGCAAACCAGTGCTTGCAACACATTTAGGTAATTCTGCGGTTTAAAGCGCTGCCAAAGCGAGCTTAAGCCGGCGCTACTGCTGTTAATGAGCGTCAATGATTTTATTTGGGAAGGCGCGGCGAAAGCCCAATCCAATGCCAGCATGCCGCCCATCGAAATTGCCACCACATCCATGGCTTGCTCTTGATATTCAAGGTATTGCCGCTGCCATTGCGCTTGCAGTTGCGCACGTAACTCAGGCACTGTGCTGGCTGAGCGCAGGTGATGCAATGCCCCGCAGCCTGGTAAATCTAAACTCAGCACCGGGCGTTGCAAAGTATTGGCAAGTTCGTTTGGAAAATTCAACCAGTGCCGACTTTCGCGCAACAAGCCACGGAGCAATAACACCGGGGTCTGTGCGCAGTTTGGGGCTGAGTTTGGTGTTGAGCTTATCTCCATCAACTGTTAACTCCGACTAATACCATAATGCCATTGCCTCTTGTCTGAGCATGCGCGGATACATTGAGCCTCGCCAATGCTGCTGCGAAGCGGTTGCTGCTATCAAAAAATGAAACAAGGTGAGATGGGTTCTCAGCACTCGTTTCACGCGATGTGGTTTCATCGGGTGAAACATGCCCAAACTGGTTAAGAGTTGGAACGGATTTTAGCGCACCCAATTCCATGACCCCATTTCTAAAGTCAGTGGTAAAAAAATGCGATCGTCGCTGAGCGATTCATCATATAAAAAATCCCATAAATCGCCATGACACATGTAATGCAACGATTGCGGCTCAAATTGATACGCCTGATGCGGGTAGCTATCAAAAAGCAGCTGGCGCAAACGATAATACTCTGCCAAATGCGGCAGCGGTTTACGGCTTTTGGCGTAGGGAAACCATAAACGGTCAACCTGACCAAAACCGGAGTGGCAGTCGAGCACCATGCTAAATGGGCTTTGAAAAAGTTTGTCGCGCACTAGCGCAAACAGCATTTGCGTTTCGGCTTCTGGTTCACTAGGGTTGCCGCGAAACCAAGGCAGTTTTGCTGAGTATTGTTGCCCACCGACTAAAAATGCGGCTTTTTCTTCACAAGCAACCGGCGCGTTTCGCATCAAATCAACGCCATTGCCATTGCTGCGAGTGTGCGCTGCCATACCAACAGGATTCACCATCGGCAAAAACAACATGTTGAGCTGACTCAGTTGATGCTGCAGGCCATGATCCCATTCTAGGCGTTGGATAAGGCTCTCTAAAAAGGCGATAAGCACCGCCGAACCAATGCGCTCTAAGCCATGCACGCCGCCAGTCAGCAGCAAGGTTGGTTTTTTGGCATCAAATTCGGCGAGTTCAATCAGATAACTGGGGTAGCTATTGATATCAGCGGAGGACCCAACTGGAAAGCGCGCCAATGCCGTGGCTTTGACCGGTGCCGGTAACGTCGTAATTAACGCTTCTAGCCGGATAAGTTCAGGTAAGCGCAGAGGTAATCGTTTGTGATGCACAGCCAAAACCAAAAGGTTGAATTCTCAACAGAATAAAAGCTGGCGGTAGTGCTGTTGCAGTTTTTTTGATGAACTTTTAGTGACAACCTTGCGGGCTAAGGTTTTTGGTGTGCTTTGAAGATTGTTTTTGGCAATTGTTTTTTTAGAAATTGTTTATTGAAAAGCGAGCCTCTCGCGTGCTTGCGCTTTGGCTGTGCTGAGCGTTGATTGGCGTCGATAAAAGGGCCGATGAGCCCTTTTAATCAACGCTAATCAATCACCCAATGTTTTAACCCTTGCGCTTGCAAGAATTCTTTCGCCTGCGGCCCTTGTAGCAAAGCTGTGGTGGCTAATAACCCAGCCATCACACAACTTGGTGCGGAAACTGTGACAGAACGCGGGGCATTTTGCACCGGCCAGCCAGTTTTTGGATTGAGGATGTGGCTATAACGCACGCCATCTTTGTATAAAAACCGGCGCGCATCGCCGCTTGTTGCTAAGGCGCCAGCACATAAGGCCACTAACATCGCGCTTTGATCGGGTTTACCAGGATGTTCGATACCAATTCGCCATGGATCATCGGCTGGTTTTGGCCGAACGGCTAACATGTCACCGCCGAAATTCACCACCAGTGATAACGCCGGTTCTACTGATGCACTAAGTTCCAGCAGCAATTGACCGACTTTATCGACTGCATATTCTTTGGCGATGCCGCCTAAATCTAATTCCATGCCTGCCGGAATGAAGGCACTGTCAGCAGTGAGTTCCACACGGTCAAAGCCGATAAACGGCAATAACGCGGCAACAGCGTCGTCGCTTGGTAAATTGTCTGAACCGTCAAATTTCCAGACTTTGCGCAAAATACCTGAACTGATGTCAAACATGCCGTCGGATAATTCAAAACATTGTTTGGAGAATTGCAATAACGACAGCGTTTCGCTATCAAGCTTTTGCCATTGCCCGGTGTGCTGATTAAGTTGGCTTAAAGTCGAACTCTGACGATAGCGGCTGAATTTCGCTTCAATTCGCCATGCTTCTGCTGCGGCAGCAGCACATAACTGGCGTGCCATTAATTCATCGCAAGGGCCTAGCAAGATTTCGCACGGACTTGCCATGGCGCGAAATTGACCGAGCCAGCCGTAAGCTGTGGCCGTCAGTTGTAATGGCGTGGTTGGCGCTGTCGGCTGAGCGAAATTGCTTTGGGTCATTATTGTCTCCAGAACATGGATGCTTTGCTCTTGCCAGCAAAGCATTCAAAGAACCAGTTAAGCATTTGAAAAAATCACTATACCGAGCGGGAGAACACAAATAAATAGGGGATTACGTTGGTAATCCCCTGATTTTCTATCATTTAGAACGAATAACTCACTTGCAGCATAACAGCTTTGACCGATGGGAACAGGTCCACATTTTTCAAAGCGCCTGGCAGTTCAACCCCAGGGTTGGTCGGGTTTTGTTGATAGTACTCTAAACGCACGCCAAGGTCATGACCACCATCTAATACTGTGCCCACTTTTACGCCGAAGGTTTGCGCATCCATTTCGCCGATGCGGTAGTCCGCGCTGGCAAATTGCGGTAACGTGTCGCCCTGCATTAAGAATGGTTTATAGAAATCAGCCGCAGACTGTTGGTAAAAACGAACATGTGGTTCGACATACCAATTGCTGCTGACTGGGAAGCGCCAGCGGGTATCCACAGTGTGTGATTTTACTGACCAGTCATCCCACATATAGCGGTAGGACAAGTCTAGGTAAGTACCAGCCATATGAACTTTGTTCTGCCAGTAAATGCTTTGTTTGTTGCGTTCTTCTGGGCGTTGTTCATACAAGTTTTGTTGGGTTAAACCTTGGGCATTTACCACGCTCAATACTTTGAACGGATCCGACATATAACCGTCAGCTTGTGACCAAGAATAATTGAGTTGCATTAACCAGTCTTTGTTGATGACTTGGGTCGCACCTAATAATAACTCTGCGGTAGTTTTTGAATCGCTATCGTCGGCACGGCTTTGATTAAAAGCCTGTTGGTAAGCGGAGTCACTGCCAAAGTTACTTTTGAACAACATAGGCGTGAATGCCGAAGGAATACCCCCTTCTGGCGTGACGGTATCTTGGCTGAACGAGCTACCAATCGATAATGTGGTATTTTTGTTGTTCAGATCCCAAGCCAAACTGCCATTGGCACCCAAAGACAGATAGTCATACTCTTTGGATAAATGACCACCGCCTGTTGCGCGCAGGTTTTGCGCAATCGGTTGCTCCCAGCTCGCATCCAGTTGAACACGAGTGTCGTGGAAAGTGTCATCCAGTGGTGTTTCGCCAGCTGCTGTCGTGTAGCTGCCGTCGCCAGAGGGACGAGTGAAGCTTTGCGCATTTGGCTGAGCCACAGCACCAGTTGCAGAAGCACCGGTCAAGGTGTCGACTACTAAATTCAGGTTTAAGAATTTATCATCGCCGAAATCACCACGCCCAGACAGAATGGCTTCAGCAGCTTGCACGCGATCAGTTTCTTTGTAGTATAAAAACGCGCTGTTAAATTCCCAGCCTTCGATTAATGCGTCTTTTTTTGCAGTTTCGGCATGGCTTTGGCCTGCAATCAATGCACAGCTAGCGGCAGCTAACGCAGCAGTGATATTCAATTTTTTTAGTTGCATCCACAACCTCCACCAGCGAAGCTACGGCCGCCGCTTGAACCTTCTTTACTGAAATAGATATGGTCATCTAAGGCGTTATCTAAACCTGCTGAATTTAAAGCCATTTCTTTCTTGGCTAAGGTGCCGCGTTCCCATGGTTTTACCCGTTCTAAAGTGGCGCAGCCACTCAGTTGCGCAACGACCAGCGCTGCCAACATTAATTTGCCTACCTGTTTCATGGAGTCACTTCCTCTTGCAGTAATTGTTGAATTTCTTGTTCAAAGGCCGCAGTTTTGCTTTCAAAGAAGCCGCTGTGGCTGTAACGAATTTTGCCGTTACGGTCGATGACCACGGTTGTCGGCATGCCAGGGATTTGATATTGCGAGGCTAATTGGCCTTCTTTATCAAACAGCACCGCAAAATTGGCAGGGTACTGCTTTAAAAATGCTTCGGCGTCACTGCGCTCTTCATCTTCATTGACGGCTAACACCACCAAACCATCAGTTTGATGCTTTTGTTGCAATTCATTGAGAAAAGGAAACGATTTGCGGCAAGGACCACACCAAGAGGCCCAAAAATCGACAATCACTACTTTGCCATTGAGTTCGGCATCAGTTTTCACTGGGCTGCCCGCTAAACTGGAAATTTCAATAGCAGAACTTGCAAATGAGGTCGTTGCAAAAGTAAAGATGCTAAATAGCAGTATCCAAGGTTTCATAGCCAATCCTTATAGGAGATTAGCTGTAAGCTTAGAGATGGAATCTTAAGTGAATCTTAAGACTCCACCTCTTGTGTTGATTTAGTAGTGAAAAGATGCCGTTTAATTTCGCAAATAAGCCAGCAACTTATCAAATGCCCGAAAACTTAACGCTTCTAATAAATGCTCTCTGCGGATCTGAGGTTCTTGTTGGTGATCAGCGATGCTGCGTGCGACTTTCCACAATTTGTGATAGCTACGAGTGGATAGCTGTAATTGCTGCACTGCGTGTTGCAGAAATGCTTGGTCGGTATCGCAAAGTGTGGCGAATTGTGAGAGCTCTGCTGGTGTTAATTTAGCGTTAGACTTGCCTTGTCGTTCGAGCTGACATTCGCGGCTTTGCTTGATTAACCTTGCTATCTCACTGCTGGTCGCGCCAATATCTTTATTACTCAGCGCATCACTGGCTAACAATGGCACCTCAACTTGCAGATCAATGCGGTCGCTAAAAGGCCCGGAAATGCGATTAAGGTAACGTAATATCTGCTCTTTACTGCAGCGACCATCTTGATGATGGCCACTTGGACTTGGGTTTAACGCAGCAATTAATTGAAATTGGGCGGGAAATTCTGCTTGTCGGCCCGCGCGCGAAATATGAATAGTGCCAGTTTCCAGCGGCTGGCGCATCACATCAAGGACTTGCCGCGGGAACTCCGGCAGCTCATCCAGGAATAAGACCCCACAATGCGCTAAAGAGATTTCGCCGGGTCGCGGCACCGAGCCGCCGCCAACCAATGCAATAGCCGAACTAGTGTGATGTGGCTGGCGGAATGGGCGTGTTAACCAGTGCTCGTTTCTCACTAACCCAGCAATGGAATAAACAGCCGCGCTTTCTAGCGCTTCTGCACTGGAAAGCGGTGGCAAAATACTGGGTAGTCGTTGCGCCAACATCGACTTACCGGTGCCGGGAGGACCAAACATCAGCAGATTATGTTCGCCACCTGCAGCGATTTGTAATGCTCGCTTGGCATGTTGTTGGCCGCGCACTTCGGATAAACATAAACTGGCGGCAACAGCAGCATCTGGTAATTCTGGGATGGCGGGGAGCTGCTGTTGTCCCAATAAAAAGCTATGGATTTGTAGGATATGGTGTGCGCCAAACACTGCAACATCAGGGACTTGCTTCGCAATTTGGGCATTTTCCATCGGCAACACTAACGCCGCTCCTTGGGCTCGGCATGCTAAAGCCAACGGGATTTCGCCGATGATTGATCTGAGCTCGCCAGACAGTGCTAATTCGCCATAAAATTCAAAACCTTGGACCGCTTCTTTGGACAATTGGCCGCTTGCGACTAAAATACCAAGCGCAATTGCCAAATCAAAGCGACCTCCTTCTTTGGGCAAATCTGCGGGCGCTAAATTGACGGTTATTTTTTTGTCTGGAAAATCAAAGCCGCTATTGATTAACGCGCAACGCACGCGGTCCCGTGACTCCCTAACTGTGGCTTCGGCAAGCCCAACCAACAAAAAACCGGGTAAGCCTGGCGATAAATGAACTTCGATGGTGACCAATGGCGCTTGTAACCCTAAACGCGCTCGGCTATGGATAATCGATAACATCAGTTCAGCCTCCTTGCTGATTGCTTCTAAATGTTTAGCAAATGGTAAAATAAATGCAAATTATCTGGCCGAATTTGTGTTTTCTTTCTAAATCAGCGGAATGTCGTTACACTGCAAGAGACTTTTAATACGGAATTGCCTATGCAGCTTTGCTGCGCACTTTAAGGCTTATTCCTCATTCAGGACTATGGTGTGAGCAGTAGTGTCAGTCCGGCCAAAAGCCGTTATTTGTTCTACCGAGTGATCGGTTATCTTCTCGTGATGCTGGCGGGGGTTATGTTATTAACCACCGGCGTGGCGATTTTCTATGACGAACAGAGTTTTTGGAGCTATTTATTCGCTGCGATATTTACCGGAGCTATAGGTTATAGTTTGGTCTACAAAGGCCGACACGAATTTGTTTTGGTTAAACGCCATCTATTTTTGCTCACAACCTTATGTTGGCTCAGCATTTGTCTATTCTCGACCATCCCATTTATGCTGGTGTTAAAACAAATGAGTTTTGTCGATGCAGCCTTTGAAACGGTATCGGCAATTACTACAACTGGTGCAACGGTATTAAGTGGTTTAGACACTATGCCAAGGGGCTTATTGTTTTGGCGGGCAATTCTGCAATGGATTGGCGGTGTCGGTATTATCGTGATGGCGATTGCTATTTTACCAGCGTTGAAAATCGGTGGTATGAAGCTTTTTAAAACTGAAAACTCCGATATTTCCGAAAAAATCTTACCGAGAAGTTCTAGCTTGTCGATGATGATAGGCTTGGTGTATCTAGGCATGTCATTGTGTTGTATGGGGTTATTCTTCCTATTTGGGATGAGCGGCTTTGATGCTATTACTCATGGCATGACCACAGTGGCAACCGGAGGTTTTGCCAATTACGATGCATCTTTTGGCCATTTTAATGACAAACCGATATTGTTATGGATTGCATCTCTCTTCATGATTCTTTCCGCATTGCCGTTGGTGTTATTGGTAGCGACTGTGCGCGGCCACAAATCTTTGCTAATACGTGATCCACAGGTCAAAGCGTTTTTAACAATTACGTTTTGTTGTGTCGCATTGTTAACTTGGTATCAGCATCTTCACCACGACCGAGCTTTTTGGGATAGCTTGACTCACAGCTTGTTTAACGTTGTTTCTATCATCACGACTGCTGGCTACGCTTCGGAAAATTATGCTACATGGGGTAGTCTGGCGGTAATCTTATTCTTCTATCTAACTTTTTCAGGCGGCTGCTCAGGTTCTACTACTGGCGGCTTGAAAATCTTCCGTACTCAGCTGGCGTGGTTATTACTTGTTAAGCAGTTTAAATTGTTGGTTCACCCGAACGCTGTATGGGTGCAAAAATATGGGACAAAGCCGGTTAACGATCAATTGTTAGGATCTGTACTGGCTTTTTGTTTTATCTATTTCGCTTCTATTGCCGCGCTGGCATTAGGTTTGTCCATGTATGACCTTGATTTTATTACTGCATTAACTGGTGCTGCCACGGCAATTAGCAATGTCGGCCCCGGTTTGGGCGCCATTATTGGGCCTGATGGCAATTTCAGCCAACTAGCAGATGGCGCGAAATGGTTAATAAGTCTTGGTATGTTGATGGGGCGGCTTGAAATTTTGACAGTATTGCTGTTGTTCACGCCAATGTACTGGCGGTATTAGCGACAGTCGGGGAAAGTTGGCATTTGCTGGTGGGTGTTCTAGACTGAAAAACCATCATTCGACATGCTAACTGCCCAATTCGTTTGGACTTTCCATTTAATGCATCGCAGAGTTTTATCTGGCTGCTGTTTTAGCCTTGTTGTCGATTACTCAACACAGGATTTGTTATGAAACAGCGTTGGTTAAATAGTGCAGTTCGACATCCTTGGTTAACCATCCTTATTGTTTTTACCCTGATGCTTGCCTGCGCATTGGGCGCCAAAAACTTATATTTCCGCGGCGATTTCCGTATTTTTTTCTCTCCTGATAACCCACAGATGCAAGCGTTTGAGCGCATGCAAGCAAATTTTAATAAGTCAGATAATATGCTGGTGGCAATAGTGCCAAGGTCCGGCACGGTATTTGATGAAAATACTCTGCGAGTCATTAAGCAATTGACCGATGCCGCGTGGCAAACACCATTTTCTCTACGGGTTGATTCCATCACGAATTTTCAGCATACCCAGGCAGTTGACGATGATTTGCTGGTCGAAGATTTATTACTTGATGTAGCGACTTTATCTCCCGAGAAGGTCCTGCAAATCAAGCAGGCTGCTTTGGCTGAACCCGCACTTGTCGGACGTTTGGTGGCGAAAGATGGCAGCTTAACAGCCATCAACATCACGGTTCAGCTGCCGGAAAAAGACCAAAATGCCGAGGTGACAGCCGTTTATTCGTTTGTTGCAGACATGATAAAAAAAGCGGCAGCCGTCCATCCTGAACTAGAGTTTCATTTATCTGGAGTGATGGCATTAAATCAAGCCTTTAGTGCAGAAGCTCGGCATGATGCTAGCACCTTAGTGCCACTGATGTTTGTGGTCATCATCGTTATTCTCGCGCTGATGCTGCGTTCGGCGCTTGCCGCTGGGGCCGTAGTGATTATTATCATTGTGACTATAGCAAGCACGATGGGCTTGGCTGGTTGGGCTGGTATTTACCTCAGCACCGCGACAGTGAATGTTCCGACCATTCTGATGACTTTGGCGGTCGCCGATAGTGTGCATCTCATTGCTTCTACACAATTTTTAATGCGTCAAGGCATGGCTAAAAGTGAGGCGATTCAACAGGCGATACGGCTTAACATGATGCCGGTGTTTATTACCAGCGCAACTACAGCCGTGGGTTTTGCAACGCTGAACTATTCGGAAGTGCCTATATTACGAGACCTTGGCAATATGACCGCGGTCGGGGTGATGCTGGCTTGGTTGATCACTATGGTGCTGTTGCCCGCGTTATTGCAATTGCTCCCCATCAGTCACGGTGCTGCAGAAAAGGATATTGGTGGCATGGATAGAATCACTGACTGGGTGATTTCAAAACATCTGTCGATCCTGTGGGGGACTCTCGTACTGAGTATTTTTGCAGTGTGGTTCGCTATGCATAACAAAGTGAATGATGATTTGGTGAAATACTTTGCGCCAACCAGCGACTATCGGAAAGCTTTGGATGTGCTCGAAGCTAAACTGGGTGGCGTTTCGCAAATTGATTTCACCTTAGAAAGTGGACACGCCTCAGGTGTACACGACCCAGCATTTATTACTGCAACCGAACAATTTGGTGTGTATTTGGAATCACAGCCATATACCAAACATGTCAGTAAAATTAGTGATGTGTTCAAGCGCTTAAATAGAAATATGCATGGTGATGACCCCGCGTTCTACCGATTGCCGGAAAGTGCCGAACTTGCTGCACAATATCTCTTAATGTATGAGATGTCGTTGCCATTTGGTTTAGATCTAAACAACCAACTGGATTTAGACAAAAGTTCAACCAAAGTAAGCGCGGCACTGATTAATCTGGGTAGTAAAGAATTGACGGCGTTCGAAGCAGACGCTGTGGCTTGGTTTAATGCACAGTACCCCCAGTACAAAATTGAAGCCTCCAGTACTGCTTTGATGTTTGCTCATATTGGGGAGCGCAATATGGCCAGCATGATGCAAAGTTTACCGATGGCTATGTTGTTAATTTCGGCGTTGTTAATGATAAGTTTGCGGTCAGTTCGCTTGGGGCTGATTAGTTTGTTGCCAAATATGGTGCCTGCATTGTTGGGTTTTGGTCTCTGGTATTTCTACTCAGGTGAAATCAACCTAGGGCTATCGATAGTGGCCTCCATGAGCTTAGGGATCATCGTTGATGACACCGTGCATTTTCTGGCGAAGTATCAAGCGGCACGAAAAGAAGGTCTAGATGCTGAGGCTGCTGTGCGTTATGCATTTCATAGTGTTGGTTGGGCCTTAGTTATAACAACGGTCGTGCTGGTCATCGGTTTTTCGGTGTTGCTGCTTTCTGATTTCCGCCTCAACTCCGATATGGGAATGCTGACTGGCATTATCATTTTACTGGCGCTTATTATTGATTTCTTATTTTTACCGGCGGTATTGCTACGTTTCGATAGTAAACAAACGGCAATCAAGCCAAACGCAGGAGCGAACTAACATGAATATCAAAGTCTCTATGTTCGGAGCCATTTTATGTTGTGCAATAGCAGCGGTCTCCCCAAGTTATGCCGATGATGGCGGTAAGGGGTTAGCGATTGCCAAAGAGCGTAAATTACGGGATGAAGGTTGGAAAGATAGTGAGGCCAAAACCACTATGGTTTTGCGCAATTCACAGGGCGAAGAAAACACCCGTGAGATCAGAACTCTAAATCTTGAAGTTGCTAATGATGGTGACAAAGGCCTGACAATTTTTGATGAACCTAAAGACGTCCGAGGGACTGCATTTTTAAACCATTCGCATACAGGAGCCCCAGATGATCAGTGGTTATATTTACCCTCAGTGAAACGGGTGAAGCGTATTGCATCACGCAATAAATCTGGCCCTTTTATGGGTAGCGAATTTGCCTATGAGGATTTAAGTTCATTTGAATTAGAGAAGTTTAAATTCCAATGGTTACGCGATGAAATCTTGCAAGGTGTGAATTGTTTTGTAATTGAACAAGTGCCCACTGATGAGTTTTCTGGCTATAGCAAAAGCATTGCTTGGGTTGACCAGAAAGATTACAAGGTGCTGAAAATTGAGTTTTACGATAAAAAAGCCTCCTTATTAAAAACTTTAACCATGGCAGATTATCAGCAGTATCTGGGTAAATATTGGCGACCACTAAAATTGTCGATGGTGAACCACCAAACTGGCAAGAGTACTGATTTACTTATCAGAGAGTTGCAGTTTGGGAAGGGACGGACAGACGCCGATTTTGATACCAACGCGTTACAACGCAGCCGCTAAGCTGCAGGCGTTTGTGCCGAAGGAGCGAGTCATGCAACTCAGAAGGATAAACGCTGTCAGTGCCTGTCTTTTCGCATTATGGCTGCCATCAGTTTGTTCGCTGGCTTTTGCTGTTGAGCAGGATCCAACAATGTTGGGGCCAGTGACAGCTAAAGATACTTTATGGCAGCTGGCAAAAACGGCTCGCGGCGATGCCCCTTACACCATGTATCAGACCATCGTTGCTCTTAGATTAAAAAATCCTACCGCGTTTATTGGCGAAAATGTCCATCATGTGCAATTAGGCGCAGTACTCCAACTTCCTACAGTAGCTGAGATTGCTGTTATTGATGTTTCAGCCGCCGCAGTCAAAGTCGAAACTGACGCGAACTATTGGCAGCAGTGGGTTAGTTCCGGCAAACGAGCAAAACCAATGGCGGCACCTTGGCCAGTTACGCAGACGTTCGTCAAATCTGCAGTTAGGCAGCAAGATGTTGACCGCAGTGATGTTAGTAAGCCTGTATCTAAAATGGCTGTAGTTACTGTTGAAGCAGAGGTTGTACCCGCGTTACAAAATGATCCTGTAGATGAGGTTGCCGCGCAAACAGTAAACGAAGCTTCAGCGGTCGAGCCGCTGAACATCGACAGTGATACCACTTTAAGTGGCGACACTCGACTATTTCCCAGTAAAGCCGAGCAAGGTCAATCGCAGTTGTCAGCAAGTCTCAGTGTGTTGCAAGAGTGGCATTGGCAATCTGAAGATGAAAAGAGTAGTTGGAGCATAAGTCCGTATTTGCGAATTGATGCAAATGACAGCAAACGTAACTTATTGGATATTCGCCAAGCATCTTGGTTGCAAGTGGGAGATGGCTGGGAACTCAAAGCAGGGATTGATCAACTATTCTGGGGCGTTACCGAGTCGCAGCATTTGGTCGACGTCATCAATCAAACAGATTTAGCCGACCGTCCTGACGGTGAAGCAAAACTTGGTCAGCCCATGATCCAATTAAGTTTGCTTGGTGAGTGGGGTACTTTACAGACTTTGGTCCTTCCTTGGTTTCGTGAGCGCACTTTTGCTGGGATGGATGGTCGTCTACGTTTGCCATACCCTGTTAACCCTCAGCAAGCTCTTTATGAAAGTGACTCCGAACAGCCGCATGTAGACTGGGCAATCCGTTATGCCAAACAACTTGATCAGATAGATGTCGCTTTGTCATATTTTAAAGGCACAGCGAGAGATCCACTTTTAGTCATATCCCCACAACAAAATGAATTGCTTCCTTATTATCAGCAAATGCAGCAATTTGGACTGGAAGGTCAGTGGATTAATGATAGTTGGATCTGGAAATTGGAGGCAATACGCCGAGAAACGGTTCAAGACAGCTATAGCGCCTATACTACGGGGGTTGAATATAGTTCGGTTGGCGTACTGGAATCCCCTGTTGATGTTGGCTGGATTGTTGAATACCAATACGATAGCCGCGGTATGCAAGCGTTAACACCAGCGCAGCGTGATTTGTTTCTCGGTGCACGAATCGCATTTAATGACGAAGCGGGTTCAGAGTTGCTTTTTGGCGTAGGTCAAGATTTACAAAATGGTGCCACTCGTATCGGCAAACTTGAAGCGTCGAGTCGTTATAATAACAGTGTTCGTTTACGTCTCGATGCTTGGCTCTTTCAAACCGATGACATCGCTGAACCAATTTGGTGGTTTCGACATGATGATTATGTCCAACTTGGGCTTGATTATTATTTTTAATTTGAGGTGATTTTGCGGTTATTGCTTTGCTCGCTGCTAATAATAAATGCATTTCTGCGAATGCCGAGTGCCTATAGCAAGGAATACATCGTTGGTATTGAGGATATCAATTATTATCCACATTACGATTTTAGTAGTGATGAGCCTCGTGGTTATTTTTTTGAATTAATGAATTTGTTCACGCAAGTTTCTGGGCATCAATTCAGATTTCAAAAACTGCCGGTTAAACGGCTCTATGTTGCAGCAAAAGATCAGGTTGATTTGGTGTACCCAGATAATCCCAGATGGCAGCAATATTTACCTGCTTTATACCCTAAAACTTATAGCGAAGCAGTTATCCACACGCTGGGCAGCACGATGGTGCGCCCAGAACAGCAATATTTAGCGCTGGAAAACGTAAAAACTGTCGCGGTCATCCATGGCTTTACTCCTACCCGATGGTTGGAATTAAAAAAGAGTCATAAATTCAAAATTGTCGAAGTACAAGATGTGCCGGCTGCACTTGGGCTTCTCGGCAAAAAACGAGTCGATGCAGCGGTTGTTGAATATAATGTGGCTAGCAGCTTTTTAGACGCGCAAGCAATGACAGATTCCTTAGTAATCGCAGAGTTATTACCTTTCACAGATGTCCCTTTTTTATTGTCAACGGTCAAACACCCGGAATTGATCGCAGAATTTAATGCCTTTCTAAAATCGGAGAAAAAAGCGATTCAGGCGTTAAAACGAAAATTTGCATTAATTGAGCAAAAACCAAAGTCTGTTGTGCCTGAGAAAGATCGGAAAAATAAATGAAATAACATCTGCTGCAATCTAATGGTTGTATGTTTGCACGCGTGAGCGGCAGTAGGTAAACTGGGCGTTGGTTTATTACAGATTTATAGGACTGTTATGTTTGAGTGGATTGCAAGTCCTGAAGCGTGGATCGCTTTAGGTACATTAGCGGCGCTGGAAATTGTGCTGGGTATCGACAACATTATCTTTTTATCCATTTTGGTAGGGCGTTTACCTGAACATCAGCGTGCCTTTGCTCGGAGAGTGGGTCTTTCCTTAGCAATGATTGCTCGCTTAGCTTTATTGTTCTCCATCTCATGGGTAATGGGTTTAACCGAAACCTGGTTTACCGTGTTTGGTAATGATATCTCTGGACGAGACGTCATCTTAATAGGTGGTGGTTTATTCTTGCTGGTGAAGTCGACACAAGAAATCCATCATGCCCTTGAGGGCGCAGATGAAGATCCGTCAGCACCAAAAGTGGTTGCCAACAGTCTGATGATGGTATTAATCCAGATTATGATCTTAGACATCGTATTCTCACTGGACTCTGTGATTACTGCTGTGGGTTTGGTAAACGACATCGAGATTATGGCGATAGCTATTATTGCTGCAGTCGCGGTAATGATGTTTGCAGCTAAACCTATCGGTGACTTTGTTGACGCACACCCTTCTATTAAGATTTTGGCATTATCATTCCTAATTCTAGTTGGGGTGATGCTCATGATTGAAGGTTTCGATCACCATGTACCAAAAGGCTACATCTACTTTGCAATGGCATTCTCGGTTGTGGTCGAGATGATCAATATCCGCATGCGCAAGAAGAGTCAGCCAGTGCATTTACATAAAGACCAACCATAATTGGTCTTTAGTGAATGAAAACTATGAAAAAGCCGCATTTGCGGCTTTTTTCCTATCTAAACAACCAGATCGATAACTTTTGGCTGGTTGAACCCAGCGGAATCTGAAAAAATCTACGTTCTAGGGAGTGTGCGATCAATAAGATCCAAAATAGATCAGCGTAATTTGCTCATTTTTGCCTAAATAACCAGCAAAAAAGGAGTGATCGCTTAAAAAGTGCGCGGTCGATCATCAAACTGTAAAAAAGATCTTGCGCCAATTTCTAAGTTCTCTATAATGCGCTCCATCGACAGCGA
>JAYSCP010000021.1:0-61445 GCA_041914845.1 Alteromonadaceae bacterium | reverse complement strand
CAGAGGATCGGTCAACCGATCAGCTAAGAAAGTTGCTTAACTGATCGGTGTTACCAATTGCTGGGGGTTTTAAATCAGAGTCTTAGACTTGCAAATAATCTAAAATGCCTTCAGCAGCTTTTCGACCTTGCGCTATGGCTGTCACTACTAAATCTGAGCCGCGCACCATGTCACCACCGGCAAAAATCTTCTGCTGGTTAGTTTGTAGTGGGTAAGGGCTATCTTCGCTGGCAACCACACGACCTTTACTGTCTAGGGCAACACCCTGATCTGCTAGCCATTTTGGCGGGCTAGGCTGGAAGCCGAAGGCAATAACCACCGCATCTGCTTTGATCACTTGTTCAGAGCCTGCTACCACTTCAGCACTACGACGCCCCTTCGAATCTGGCGCACCTAATGCTGTTGAAACGACTTCCACGCCACAAGCGTTGCCATTGCCATCTAAAGTGATGCCAAGGGGTTGTACGTTGAACATAAATTCCACGCCTTCCTCGCGGGCATTTTGTACTTCTTTGCGTGAGCCAGGCATGTTGGCTTCATCGCGACGGTAAGCACAAATAACCTTACTGGCGCCTTGGCGAATCGCTGTGCGCACACAGTCCATCGCGGTATCCCCGCCGCCGAGTACGACAACGTTTTTGCCTTTTAAATCAACAAACTTGTGTTCAGTTTCCCAGCCCATCAATTGGTTAATATTACCAATCAAGTAAGGTAAGGCTTCGTAAACACCAGGCGCTTGTTCATTGGCAAGTCCACCCGCCATCGGCGTGTATGTGCCAAGCGCTAAAAAGACTGCGTCATATTCTGCTAGCAGGCTATCAAAGCTAATATCGACGCCAACAGTGGTATTCAAACGAAATTCGATACCCATCGCAGTGAAAATCTCGCGACGAAGTGCCAGTACGCCTTTTTCTAATTTGAAAGGCGGAATACCGAAGGTCAGTAGACCTCCGATTTCTGGATACTTATCAAAAACAACTGGCGTGACGCCGTTACGAATAAGTACATCGGCACAAGCAAGGCCCGCTGGGCCTGCGCCAATGACCGCGACGCGTTTATCGGTTTTAACCACAGCCGATAAGTCCGGGCGCCAGCCCATTTCAAAGGCTTTATCGGTAATATATTTTTCGATAGAACCGATAGTAACGGCACCAAAACCTTCGTTAAGTGTACATGCGCCTTCGCAAAGCCGGTCTTGCGGACACACACGGCCACACACTTCAGGTAAGCTATTGGTTTTATGTGATAATTCTGCAGCCTCAATGATTTTGCCATCATTGGCCAGTTTCAACCATTGTGGAATGTAGTTGTGCACAGGACACTTCCACTCACAATACGGGTTACCGCAGTCCAAGCAGCGGTCAGCTTGACCAGCGGCTTGGGTGTCGGTCATCGGTTGATAAATTTCAACAAATTCAATTGTCCGCGCGCTTAATGACTTCTTTGGCGGGTCAACCCGCTTTACATCGATAAATTGATAAACATTCTGTGCCATAGGTCCCCCTTACATCGCCTGAACTCGTAGCTCTGCTGACGAGCGGGCGCGGTGGCCCAGCAAACTATTTACATCGCTAGTTTTTGGTTTAACCAACTTAAATTGGCCTAAGCAGCTTTGGAACGACGACAGAATTTTGTGTGCGCGCTCCGAACCGGTGGCTTCAAAATGTTGATGAATAAGGCTACGCAAATGCTCCTGCAAAATTGGTGTACTAATTTCTAAGCTTTCCACCAGTTCTGGGTTGATGCGCAGCTCTAGGTCTTGGTGTTCGTCATACAGGTAAGCAAAACCACCAGTCATACCAGCGCCAAAGTTAACGCCAGTTTGGCCAAGCACCACAACAACGCCGCCAGTCATATATTCACAGCAGTTATCGCCAGTGCCTTCAATTACAGCAATTGCGCCTGAGTTACGTACCGCAAAGCGCTCACCTGCGCGGCCTGCCGCGTACAAACGTCCACCGGTAGCGCCATATAAACAGGTGTTACCGATAATAGTGGCGTTCTCTTTGGCAAAACTCACCCCTTTAGGTGGGAAGATTGCTAGTTGGCCGCCAGTCATGCCTTTACCGACGTAATCGTTGGCATCACCTTGTAATGACATGTGTAAACCACCGGCATTCCACACGCCAAAACTTTGACCAGCGGTTCCGGTAAAGGAGACTTCCACTGGCTCTGTCGCCATGCCTTGGTTGCCGTGCTGGCGGGCGATTAAGCCAGAAAGTGCAGCACCCACTGAACGGTCAGTATTGCGGATTGGCAAACTTAACCGGCCGCCGGTTTTATTTCGCACCATATCGCCGCACTTAGCGACTAAAGTTTGATTGAGTGGTCCCGAGTCAAACGGAGGGTTATTTTGCACGCAATACAATGGTTTTTCTGAGCGAACGCCTGATGCTTGTAAAATAGGCGTCAGATCTAACTTCACTTGCCGCGCAGTTTGACCTTCACGACGACTCAGTAAATCGGTGCGGCCGATTAAATCGGTTAGCTCTTTCACACCAAGTTGCGCCATCAACTCCTGCACTTCTTGCGCGATGAACTTGAAGTAGTTCATCACCATTTCTGGCAGACCGTTAAAGTGGTCGCGACGTAAAGTAGCATCTTGAGTGGCAACTCCGGTCGCACAGTTGTTTAGGTGGCAAATTCGCAGGAATTTACAACCCAGTGCAACCATTGGACCTGTACCAAAACCAAAGCTTTCTGCACCTAAAATTGCGGCTTTGACCACATCAACACCGGTTTTTAAGCCACCATCGACTTGCAGACGTACCCGGTCTCGCAGACCATTCTCAACTAAAGCTTGATGCACTTCGGCAAGACCAAGTTCCCACGGGCTGCCTGCATATTTCACTGAGGTCAGCGGGCTTGCACCGGTACCGCCATCGTAACCAGAAATGGTAATTAGGTCGGCATAGGCTTTGGCGACGCCGGTGGCGATAGTGCCAACACCAGGTTCAGAGACTAATTTCACTGAAATTAACGCGTCAGGATTGACTTGTTTTAAGTCGAAAATTAGCTGCGACAAATCTTCAATCGAGTAAATGTCATGGTGCGGTGGCGGAGAAATCAAGGTGACGCCAGGCACTGAGTAGCGCAAGCGCGCAATTTCTGCCGTGACTTTTTCGCCAGGTAACTGACCACCTTCGCCAGGTTTTGCCCCTTGCGCTACTTTGATCTGAATAACTTCAGCATTGACCAAGTAGTGTGGGGTTACGCCGAAGCGACCCGATGCAACTTGTTTGATTTTACTATTTTTTTCGGTGCCAAAACGCCGAGGATCTTCACCACCTTCACCTGAGTTAGAGCGGCCGCCTAAACGGTTCATTGCAATAGCCAGTGCTTCATGGGCTTCTGGGCTTAATGCACCAATTGACATCGCCGCACTGTCAAAACGTGGGTAAAGTGCTGAAGTTGGTGCCACTTCCGAAATAGCAATTGGCGTTGCTGCGCTGGTGTTGATCTCTAGCAAGTCCCGAATATGCGCAACTGGTCGTTGATTTACAAAGTCAGCGTAAACTTTGTAATCTTCATAATCGCCGCTGCGAACAGCTTTTTGCAGGGTTTGCACCACATCTGGGTTGTAGGCGTGATATTCACCATCATGCACGTATTTCAATAGGCCACCGTGATTCAACGGCTTGCGTTTCAACCATGCCATGTTGGCGCGCATTTGTACGTCTTGTTGGAAATCTTCAAAGTCGGCACCGCCTAAGCGTGATGGCACATCAGGGAAGCACAAATCCATCACATTACGGTTGACGCCCACGGCTTCGAATAAATTCGAACAGCGATAGCTAGCAACTGTCGAAATGCCCATTTTCGACATGATTTTATAAAGGCCTTTGTTGATGCCTTTCCGATAATTAAGCACAGCTTGTCGCGCTGAAATGTTCAGCTTGCCTTGCTCAACCAATTGTTCAACGGTTTCATAAGCTAAAAATGGGTAAATGCCGGTAGCGCCGAGACCAACCAGTACCGCAAAGTGATGTGGATCTCGAGTGGTCGCAGTTTCAATAATGATGTTTGAATCACAGCGCAGCTGCGCATCAACCAACGCATGATGGACACCACCCACCGCCATCGCTGCTGGGATAGGCAGCCAACCTTGCTGAATGCGACGATCGGTCAAGATCAGCAACACCACTTTTTCTTCACGCACCACGTGAATAGCTTCAGCACGAATACGTAAAATGGCTTGTTCTAATGTTTCAACTGTCGCGTCGTAGTTCAACGAAATAATGTGATGTTTGTAGTAGGTTGGATCCGCTGATTTCAGCTGCTTAAGATCCGAGTACATCATCACTGGCGATTCAAATTGAATACGCCGAGCATAACCTGCGGTTTCTGAGAACACGTTATGTTCCCGGCCGATACTGGTCGCCAACGACATTACATGCGCTTCACGCAATGGGTCAATTGGTGGGTTAGTGACCTGAGCAAACTGCTGACGGAAGTAATCATAAAATGTACGAGGTTTACGAGATAACACGGCCATCGGCGTGTCATCACCCATGGAACCTACAGCTTCTTGCGCATCTTTAGCGAGCACAGTAATGACTTGATCAATTTCTTCATAGCTGTAATTAAACAGCTTATGCATGACTAACATTTCATCGTCGGTAAATACCCGTTTGCCGATTAAATCGGTTTCAAACTGTTCGTAAGGTACTAACCGTTGGACGTTTTGGTTGAGCCATTGCCGGTAGGTGTGACGGGCTCTAAGGTCGAGATCGATTTCATCGGAGCGCCAGATCTTACCGGTCGAAGTATCGACTGCCAGCATCTCGCCCGGGCCCACGCGGCCTTTTTCCTGCACTTCATCAGGTGTGTAGTCCCAAATGCCAACTTCAGAAGCTAGCGTCAGTAATTTATCTTTGGTAATAACAAAACGCGCTGGGCGCAAACCATTGCGGTCAAGGTTACATGCGACATGTTGGCCGTTAGTTAACACGATACCAGCAGGACCATCCCATGGTTCCATATGCATGGAGTTGAACTCGTAGAAGGCTTTTAAGTCGTCATCCATGACTTTGTTGCCTTGCCATGCTGGTGGCACCAGCAAACGCATAGCGCGAAATAAGTCCATGCCGCCGGCAAGGAACAATTCCAACATATTGTCGAGTGAGCTTGAATCCGAGCCTTTTTGGCCGACAAATGGCGCAGCTTGTTTTAGATCTGGCAGCAGTGGTGAGGCAAATTTATATTGGCGAGCACGCGCCCATTGCCGGTTACCAGTAATGGTATTGATTTCACCGTTATGCGCTAAGAAACGGAAAGGTTGTGCCAAAGCCCAGCGCGGCATGGTATTAGTCGAGAATCGTTGGTGGAATACGCAAATTGCGGTTTCCATGCGGATATCGGCCAAATCAAGATAAAAGCCTGGCAAATCTGCAGGCATCATCAGACCTTTAAATACGGTTACTAAACATGAAAAGCTCGGGATGTAGAAATCGCTATCATCCGCTAGCTGCTCAGCAACTTGTTTTTCGACCCGCCGACGCAGCATGTAAAGTCGACGTTCTAAATCGTGATCGCTCCAACCTGGCTGTGCACTGACAAACACTTGCATAATCTGTGGCAGTGACTCAAGCGCAATAGGGCCAAGCACCGACGAGTCAATTGGCACTTGACGCCAACCAACTAAAGTCAGTGTTTCACGAGTGATTTCGTCTTCGACGATTTGGGTGACCAGCGCAGCTTTAACCGGGTCTTGGCTTAAAAACAGCATACCAACGCCGTATTTTTTACCCAAAACCCAACCATTTTCCTCGGCCACTGCCCGGAAAAAACTATCTGGCTTTTGCATCAATAGTCCGCAGCCGTCGCCAGTTTTGCCATCCGCAGAAATACCGCCGCGATGTTGCATGCGGGCAAGTCCACTAATAGCGGTTCTGACGATCCGGTGACTGGCTACACCCTCTAAATGCGCAATTAGCCCGAAGCCACAGTTTTCTCTGGCTTGGCTATGGTGATACAACGCCATGACACATCCTCCAACCTGTCTTAAAAGTAAATATAAATTTAAAAAAAGTGAATTAATATTCTTGTTATTCTAGTTTTTACGTGTGAAAGAAAATAACGGCATTACTTTCAAGGGTCAATGGTTGTTAGAGCTTTTGTTCTATTTTTATTTAGACGTCTGTGCGTATAGACTCTACACAGGTATACCGATTTTTATTAAAAAATGCAAGCCAACTTTTGGCGAAAATCCGTGCATTTGAAATTAGGGTTTTAGCTATGTATTTTGTAATTAAATTACAGAAATTTTAAGTTTTACGGTTTTTAGACAGAAAAAAAGCTGCCGAAGCAGCTTTTTTTGTAGGAAGTGCAAAAAATGCTATGCGCTATTTATGCGCGATAACCACCACTGATACCTTTAGCAGTTACTGCAACAGCATCATGCGCGTGCAGCGATTCATAGTGATTGACTCGTAGCCAAAAATCATCAAATTCACTGAGTTGATTTAAGGCGTGTTTTAAACGACGTGCTGCATCTTCACAGAACATCAGGTTTTGACCGTTTAAGCGGGCAAACTCTTGTTCGTCAGCCCGTTTAACTGCTGCTTGCACAGGTGTTTTTAGCGCATCTTCAATCGCATCAATTAACGCAATGATTGGGAACTCAACTAGTTTGCTATTGAGCTTCACTTTTACCTCGGCAACTGAACGTTGGCTGTGTGGTGTCGCCACAATACCTTGCGTCGTACCTAACCAATCAATTACCACATCGCGGCTAATTTGCTGTTGTCCGTCAAATTTTGCTACGAATGCTTCTTGAATAAGTTGACGAGCCAGCGCAGCAGAACATGGGCAAGTTGACGAGTATGGCACTTTGAGGGTGAGTTCAACCTGCAACTGTCCAGCCAGTACTTGTCCAGTAATAGTCACCGGATATGCTTTCCAGCCTTGTTTTTCGGTGATTAACGCTTTGCGACGCAAATGCAGTTCAAAATCGAATTTTACAAAAGCTTGGTCACTTAAATCTTCATGACTGGTGATAAAACCGTCCAGCAAATTGCATAAAGTGGCATGGCTCAAACTTGATTCAGTTGACAGCTCATCCAACAATAAATACAACCGGGACATGTGAATGCCCTTTGCTTTCGGATCTTTGAGATTTACAAAAGCCTCTACGCTAGCGCTGACTTGGCGCGGCGCTTCTGAGGCCAGCGCCAGCATCAGTGGCACTTCAATATTGCTCATACCAACCCAGTCGAGAGTGCCTTCAGTTGTGGCACATGAATGGTTGGCTATATCTGGCATTGCTGTCGGCATGAAATCTCCAGGTTCCGTCGATTACTACTACATCAGCACGCTTAAGGCTGAAAAGGGCGGCATTTTAACCCATTACACAAATTTGTCTTATGAAAAATTTGCATGAGACCAATCCATTTTTTCGAGCAATCAAGCGTGAAAGTGATTTTGTTGTTTGATATGGCGCTACCTACTGCAATATTCAATAGTGCATCGAGTAGTTAGGCAAAATACCTGATTAAAATGCTCAAGTATTTTACTGTGTTTAATTACGCACTGACAAGTCCGGTGGATCATCGAAAGTACTGCGCAGAAGTAGATAACTGCGAAAACAACCACAATTAAATTAGAAACATTACATTGACGATATTTCGTCAGCACGTTAACTAGGGTAAAATCAGCTTCGTATTAAACGTTAGTGCGCTTTCGACAAACTGTTGCACAACGCTTATTGAACAAGTCAATTCTGTAAACCACAATCTAGAGCATTTGTTGTGGCGGTAGAAGAACTGTTGTTGTTTTTTGCTCAACTTATTGGACTTGGTGCATAAAGTATCGGTTCGATTTTTGTGGCAATATTAGAATTATCTCTAATTGGCAAAGAAATCAATACCAGTTAATCTATCACCAATTTGTCGTAGTTAATTGACTACGGTTGTGGCCATGTAGGATATAACGATAAGAAGCCCCTATGAAATTAGCCAAATCGCGCTGGACTCTACTAGCAATTGCCGCGCTCGCTTTCCATACTCATGCAGCGCCTGCAAACAACAAAAGCGCATCCGTCGCAAAGAAGATGCCGTCACATTCCATGATGTTACTCGGTGGTGGCGTTGAAGTCTGTAGTTCTACTCAGTCTTCAGCTTGTTCCGGTACAGTTGAGTGGTCTCGAAGTTTTCGAAAAGGCTCGGTTCATCAATTAGATGATCGTTATATAGAACTGATTGCACAAGATGAAATTTGGAAAGGTGGACGCGAGCAAATCGGTTCGCAAGTGCAAGCCATGTTAAAATTTCTCAAACCAAAGTTTGTTGAAAAAACTATTTCCGAACGAGAATTAACTAGAGTTTGGCGTAGTAGCGACGTTGAAGCCAACGGGGTTTGGGTTTCGGGTCGTGAATTATACAGTTCGTTGACGGATGCAGAGAAAAATTTAATTTTGGATCAGCTTGAAGTTCAGCAAACACAATCTAACGGTGACAGGGTTAAAGAGCTTGTAGATTTTGCCGCGACCAAAAATGAGTCCTCTAAACAACTTTTACAGCAATTTGTTGCAATGGCTGGCGAAGTGTCAAAAAAACCTAAACCATTGGTTCTTGTTGTAACTGCTGCAGGACGTGACCCTTATGCTGCAGTTGATTTTTATTTGGATTTGTTTAAGCAGCTTAACGCAGACCCCGTTTGGTTTCCTGTAAACGCGGGTTTTCAAGCCGCATTAAATCAAGCTGATCCAGCAGCTGCTTGTGCTGACTTTTTGACCTTGTTACGTAAGGAACAAGGAACTTATCAGCGTGGTCGTGTTTATCCTGATTTAGTCGTCAAGCAAAAAGATTTCTGTGCTGAGGGGCATAAAGGTGCGGTTGATCAATTGAAAAAGGCTGATGCAATCTTTTTCAGTGGTGGTGACCAATCTTTGTTACTAAAAGCTTTGAAAAATAAAGACGGTACTGATACACCTGAGCTTGCTCAATTACGTCAAATGTATGAGCGTGGCGAAATCGTCATTGGGGGAACCAGTGCAGGTACCGCTGTGATGTCTGGGGGCAACTTCCAAGGCAGCAGCTCAGTGATGATTAGTGGTGGTACAAGTATCGAGGCGGTAGTTAATGGCGCAAAACCGCTTTCTGCGGAATTGCTCGGGTGTGCTAACTCCAATACTTGTGGCGCTGAAATTAAAGAAGACACCCTAACTTATCAGCCACAAGGTGGCCTTGGTCTGTTTAGCTATGGTGTTTTAGATACCCATTTCTCTGAGCGCGGACGGCAAGGCCGTTTGTGGCGATTGCTACTTGATAGTGGTTCAAGATTTGGTTTTGGTATCGATGAAAATACTGCGTTATTAGTGTCTTTGCAGCGTAAGGGTAATGATGTACTGAGTAATTTCAGTGTTGCGGGCGAAGGTGGTGTCTATGTGGCGGAGGTTACGAGTGATACCAACAAAGCCGACGACAACTTTGCCGGCTTGATGACCCATTATTTTACCCAAGACGACCAATTTTCCATTGTTCAAGGTCAAATTTTGACTGAATTTGCTCCTTGGAAATATGCACAGGGTGAGAGTCAACAATTGTTAGTTAACAGTGCTGATTTGTTTAGTGGTGATACGTACCGGACAATGACTGGTCTATTTTGTTCAAGTCAAAGTCCTCAGGCAACAGGTCGCTTCACTGCGCAAGACAAAGAGTATCAAGTGACAGTGCGTCGCGCTAAGGGTTCTGCTAGTCGGCAAGGAACCTTTAATATTGGTAGTACTCAGCGCTCGTTTTGTTCATACCGTAATTTTTCTATTCAGCTCAACGTAGTGCCTTAAGGTGTCGCTACCATGAGTCAATACCCGGTACGATACTGGGTTCGGCAATTAGCCTCAGTGCAAAAGCAGTGGGGCTGGTTGCAGCTCTTTTCGTTAGCGGTATTGTTTATTTTGGTCACTGCGGGCTTAGTCGCCCTTGCTTTTAGTCTTACTGTCCATAACTCAGTCGATTGGAATATGGTGGCCGGTTCGTTATTGTTTGCTGCCGTGTTTTCGCCCCCATTGGTATCCACCTGCCTGTATCTGATTAAGCACCTTGATGCCACATTGTTTTATTTACAAGATTCTGCACGCCAAGAGAAACTGTTGAATGAAAATTTGCAAGAAAACATTCGCCAGCTTAATTTTGAAATTGAAGAACGAAAAAAAGCGTTTCAAGCCAAACGGCGGGCAATAGACGAGCTACGCAAAGAGATTTCTGGGCGCAAAAAAACGCAAATGGAACTTGAAGAGCAAAGCCTATTGATGCGATCGATAGTCGATAGCTCTCCTGACTTGTTTTATTACCGAGACGAAACGGGACGTTTTGCTAGTTGCAATAAAATGTTCGAAAAATTGATCGGTAAATCTGCTTTGGAACTGATTGGTCGATACCCTTCTGAAATATATGCGCCAGATATCGCACCTGCAGCTATTTTGACTGATCATGAAGTGTCGGTAAGTCAAGCTGAGGTGACGCTTGATGTTGAATACGTCACTCCTGAAGGGGTAGTGATGTGGTTTGAAATGCGCAAAGTACCGTTTTTTGACCGACAAGGGCGGTATATCGGTTTGTTAGGGTTTGGCCGAGACATTACATCGCGCAAACATGCAGAACAAGCTTTAGAGCGTGCTTTTTTAGATAAAGGTAAGTTTATTGCCACATTGAGTCATGAGTTAAGAACGCCACTTAATGGTATTGTCGGTCTTACGCGCCGTTTGCTTGAAACTAAGCTTAGCCAAGAACAACGCAGTTGGTCTAACACAATTTTCAGTAGTGCTGAAACGTTGGGAAATATCTTCAACGATATCATCGATTTGGATAAAATCGACAGGCAAGATCTGGATATTGTTTATCAAAGTATTGAAATTGATAAGTTTATTGGCGATATCGCCAACTTTGCCGAATTAATCTGCCAGCAAAAAAGCCTGCAGTTTAAATTGCAATTAGTTGGCAATTTCAAGCACTTTCTAAAATTAGATCCGACACGTGTCCGTCAAGTCTTGTGGAATCTTATCAACAACGCGGTGAAGTTTACTGCCAAAGGTCAGGTAACGCTGACCGCTGAGTTTAATGAAGAACCTGCCGCGCAATTAAAATTTCTAATCTCCGATACAGGAATTGGCATTTCTGTCGCTGAGCAACAGCGAATTTTTGATATGTATTATAAATCTAGTGATGGTCGACGTTTGTCTATCGTTGGCTCAGGCATAGGTTTGTCGGTATCAAAAGCATTAGTTGACGCGATGCAAGGTTCAATTGCAGTGAGTAGCCAACTTAATCATGGTTCAACCTTCACTGTGGTTCTGCCCACAGAAATCCAATTAAAACCAGAAGCAGTCCCTTCGGTAAGTTGCCCAAGTTTAACGATATTATTGGTTGAAGACGTGCCATTAAATGCCGAAATTGCTACCAATTTGTTGGAGCAACGTGGTCATAGTGTCATTCATGCCGAAACAGGTGAAGATGCATTGGCTCTACTTGAGACTGAAGATGATATCGATTTGGTTCTTTTGGACATGCAATTGCCTGATATGAGTGGTGATCAAATCGCTCGTTTCATGCAGGCTGAGGCACATTTAGCGCAAATCCCAATTGTAGTTTTAAGTGCTAACGTCAGAAAAGCCGAGGAACAGCTGGCAGGGCTGCAAGTTGCAGGAGCTTTGGCGAAGCCTATTAATACCAATAATCTAGATCAGGTACTTGCTGAGTTATTTGCGCCGAGTTTAGTTCGTCGTCAGAGCCAAATCGGCATAAGTACCGAAAACGCCATTCTGGATCTGAATATTTTGCAGGATTATTTGCAATCGCTAGGCATGAACTCAATGAACCGCAGCATAAAATTATTCCGGCAGTTATTGCCAGGCTATATTAGCAAAATGGTTGAGGCGGCAAATCAACAGCAAATGCATGAGTTCCAAGAAGCAGCCCATAAATTAAAGGGGGCTGCGTCCTCGGTTGGGCTGTTGTGGGTTCAGAATCAAGCAAAAGACTATGAGCAAGCGGAGACTCAGCATTGGGCAGGGATGGAAACGCAGTTATTACAGTTCCAGCAAAAAATTGAAGAGCATTTATTGATATTACAAAAGTATATCGACAATTTTGCTCAGTCTTGATTGGTAAAAGATTGCCATTTGTTCTGGTTAGTAAAAATCAAAGTGCCTTGCAGTTGCCCTTGCCTAAAGTTAACTCTGTTTATTTGCTTAGCTAAACTATCCTGCAGTACCCGTTGCTTGAGCTCAAGTTTAGCCAAGTCTTGTTTTTGCATCGACTCTTGATAGATTTCGATATTTTGTGGGTTGATTTGTATGCCCACCCAGGCCAAATCAATTGGTTCGCCATTAGATCTGAGTATGAAGTTTCGCTCGATGTAATGGCGTAGAATTGCTTCGTGTTCTGGATGCTCAAGGTTTATTGCGAGTTGGGTATGCGCCATTAATACTGCGGTCAAATCATGAAGGGTATAAGTATGCACGATCTCCAATTTACCTGAGTTGGCGTTAGTATCAATATCAACTAGGCTTTCAAAGAACGTGTGGCTATGGGCAAACTGGCTAAACAGCAAGACAAAGCTTGTGATGATGCCATGCACAGCAATTCGCTGTACATGGCAGAAACGGCTTAAAAAAACTGCCATTAAGGTTGGTCATCCACGTTGTCGGCTTTTTCATCTTTGGCAGGTTTTAATTTTTCATTAAAATCCTTCATTTGATTCTCGCCTTTTTTACGTTTGTAGAGCTCTAATTTACTATGGGTAACTTTACGTGGCCAGCTGTTGTTATTGACATCAATATCAGCTGTTTCCCAATGCGGATCTAGTTCTACAGCGACTAGCTCTTTATCCAGTATCAGTAATTTACTGACATTTTTACTATTTTTACGCCAAATTTCTGCAGGGATCCGCAATTCTTGAGTGGTACCATCTTTGAACTTAAGTTCTAGAATAATTGGCATTACCAAACCGCCAAGGTTACTAAACTCTAGTTGATAGGCTAGTTTGTCGTGATTTAACAGTGCCTTTTCGTACTCCTCAAGCTTTTGCGTTGTGCTTTGATACTCGTTGCGGTCGGCATTGGTAACTTCAAATTTAGCATGTTCGTTGTAGAAATCTCTTAACTCAGGTTGTGAATCTAATCGTTTCACTAACGTCTTATTGCGTTGTGCGCTGATGGATTCTGGTTCTACGGCTTCTTGGCTTTGCTCCCAAGCCTTTTCTAGCTCTGGATTTTTGCTATCTATGTGAACTAGGGTGACTTTATCTAAGGAAATATCCACTGGATCAGTGGTATAAAACCAGCCGCGCCAGAACCAATCCAAATCCACTGCGGAAGCATCTTCCATGGTACGGAAGAAGTCGGCAGGGGTAGGGCGCTTGAACTGCCAACGCTCAGCATAGGTTTTGAAGGCGAAGTCAAATAGCTCACGGCCCATAATAGTTTCGCGTAAAATGTTCAGGGCTGTCGCGGGTTTGCCGTAAGCATTGTTACCAAACTGCAAGACTGACTCGGAGTTAGTCATAATTGGCACTTGGTGTTCGCTGCGCATATATTCGACAATGTCACGGGCTTCACCACGACGCGATGGGTAATTTTCTTCCCAGCTTTGTTCTGCAAGGTATTGTACGAAGGTATTTAAACCTTCATCCATCCAAGTCCATTGCCGCTCATCCGAGTTGATAATCATTGGATAGTAGTTGTGGCCAACTTCATGAATAATGACCGAAATTAAGCCGTATTTAGTCATGCGAGAGTAAGTTTTTTCGCCGGTTTTTTTGTCTTTTTCTGGTCTTGCACCGTTGAATGAAATCATTGGATATTCCATACCACCAACGGGACCATTTACAGAAATAGCCACAGGATATGGGTACTCAATGCTGTATTTGTTGTAGCTTTCGATGGTGTGAACAACGGCTTGGGTCGAGTATTGTTGCCAAAGTGGATTACCATCTTTTGGATAATACGACATAGCCATGACATTGCGATTGCCACTTTTTACTCGTTGCGCATCCCAAATAAATTTTCGGCTGGAGGCAAAAGCAAAGTCACGAACGTTTTTTGCTTTAAATTGCCAAGTTTTTCGCTCGTCAGTACCTGCTTTTTCATTTTCAATGGCTTCAGCTTCAGTGACTATCAATACTGGTTTGTCTGACTTCGCTGCTGCCTCTAAGCGTTTTTGCTCGGTCTTGGAAAGCACATCACCCGCATTTTGCAGCTCACCTGTTGCCGCAACGATGTGATCGGCAGGCACGGTAATAGCGACATCGTAATTGCCAAATTCTAAGGTAAATTCGCCATCGCCTAAAAATTGCTTATTTTGCCAGCCATAGACATCATAGTAAGCGGCCATTCGTGGGAACCACTGAGCAATTTCGTAAAGGTAGTTTTTGTCATCTTCGAAATATTCATAGCCGGAGCGACCGCCCAGCACTTTTTGCTCGGTGATTTTGTAGTCCCATTCAATCTGGAATTCAACGTCATCCCCTGAAACTAAGCCTTTTGGTAGATCGATGCGTAGCATAGTCCCGCTGATGGTGTACTTGGCTGGTTTACCGCCAATAGTCAGCGCTTTAATTTGGTAACCACCGTGCCAAGCTGGGCTTTGAGTTATGGTTCGAAATTCGTCATAGGTCACTTTTTCTTCGGCAATGCCAGGTTCGGTAAGAACAGCTGCTGAATTCTGCTGATAGATGTTTTGGTCAAGCTGCAGCCATAAATAGTCTAAACGGTCTGGTGAATTATTCTGATAACGGACTTTAGCCGTTGCGCTCAGTAGATGCGTTTTTTCATCTAAGCTAGCTTTAATCTGGTAATCCGCTTGCTGCTGCCAATATTGGTGACCTGGTGCGCCCGATGCTGTGCGATAAGTATTTGGTGTTGGCAAAATTTCTTCAAGTTGGCGGAATTTATCTTCAGTAGTTGCTTGCACATTCCCGGCAAAAAAAGCGCCGGCAAATAACGCTAAAAATGGTTTATTCATGGATTTGATTCTTATGGTTTGGTGAATTCTTATCCTACACATTCAAGGCGATTAACTGAGTCATCCTGCGACCAGTGGATTGATTTTCCGGTTAAAGTAAATGATCTCAGTGATGTAGTCATATTTTGCCAAAGTCAGCGTTTAAACCAGCAAATCCAATCAACACTGCCATGCGGCTTTTAGTCGCATTTGCCAGAATACTTGACTATAATGCTCGGCTATTTTTACCGGCTTTAAAAAGGTGTTCCCTATGGCTGAAAATGCTATTTCTTCGCGCAAATCTGCACCAGTTGCTCGTATGGCGGCTGAGCGTGATTTGTTTTCTTACCCAAAATACTGGGCGGAGAGCTATGGCATTGCGCCGTTTTTACCGATGTCACGCAAAGAGATGGACAAACTCGGTTGGGACAGCTGCGATATTATCTTAGTGGTTGGTGATGCTTACGTTGACCACCCAAGCTTTGGCATGGCGGTTGTTGGCCGGATGCTAGAAAGCCAAGGTTTTCGCGTGGGGATCATCGCGCAACCAGATTGGAATAGTAAAGATGCCTTTATGGCACTTGGTAAACCGAATTTATTCTTTGGCGTGTCGGCCGGAAATATGGATTCGATGATAAACCGCTATACCGCTGATAAAAAGTTGCGCCATGATGATGCTTATACACCAAACAACGAAGGTGGTAAGCGTCCAGACCGCGCGGTGCTTGTCTACTCGCAGCGCTGTAAAGAAGCCTATAAAGATGTGCCAGTGGTTATTGGTGGCATTGAAGCCAGTTTACGCCGCATTGCCCACTACGATTATTGGCAGGAGAAAGTCCGCCGCTCGATCCTATTTGATGCCAAGGCGGAAATTTTAATTTATGGCAACGCAGAGCGGCCGTTAGTTGAAGTGGCGCATCGTCTTGCTGCCGGTGAAACTTTTGAAACGATGCAAGATATTCGCGGCACTGCTGTTATTCGCAAAGAACCGTTGCCAGGCTGGCGTGGTGTGGATTCCACCGCGATTGATAAAGTTGGCAAAATCGACCCAATTCCAAACCCATATGGCGCAGATGATGTGGGTTGTAGCAGCTACTCTGAGTTCGCCAAAGAAGGCATTGATTTAACTAAACCTGTAGAAGTTGAAGCCAAGCCAATTATGGTGCAGCCTGCTAAGCCAAAACCTTGGGAACAAACTTACGTTAAACTCCCTGCATTTGAACAAGTAAGCGTGAATAAGCCGCTATATGCACATGCTTCGCGGATTTTGCACCAAGAGCAAAACCCTGGTTGTGCGCGTGCAATTTTTCAGCGCCATGGCGACCGCCACATTTGGGTTAATCCACCGGCATTTCCACTAACTACAGCAGAGATGGATGGTGTTTTTGGTTTACCTTATCAACGGGTGCCACATCCTGTGTATGGCAAAGCCAAAATCCCGGCTTATGACATGATTAAAACCTCAGTGAACATCATGCGCGGCTGTTTTGGTGGCTGTTCGTTTTGTTCGATTACCGAGCATGAAGGCCGGATCATTCAAAGTCGTTCGCAAGAGTCAATTTTGCGGGAAATTGAAGAAATTCGCGACAAAGTGCCAGGTTTTACAGGCGTTATTTCTGATTTAGGTGGCCCAACTGCCAACATGTATCGGTTACGTTGTAAAAACCCGAAAGCCGAACAAACTTGTCGCAGGCCGTCATGTGTTTATCCAACCATTTGTGAGCACATGGATACCGACCAAAGCCCGACGGTAGACTTATACCGCGCAGCTCGTAAAGTTGACGGTGTGAAAAAAGTATTAGTCGCATCAGGCGTACGTTACGATTTGGCGGTTGAAGATCCAAATTATGTCAAAGAGCTCGTGCAGCATCACGTTGGTGGTTATTTAAAAATTGCCCCAGAACATACCGAAGAAGGGCCATTATCGAAGATGATGAAGCCTGGCATGGGGGCGTACGATAAGTTCAAAGCGATGTTCGACAAATACAGTAAAGAAGCGGGTAAAGAACAGTACCTCATTCCTTATTTTATTTCGGCGCATCCTGGCACTACCGATATGGATATGGTGAATTTGGCACTATGGTTAAAAGAGCGTGATTTCCGCTTAGACCAAGTGCAAAATTTCTATCCAAGTCCGATGGCAAATGCTACGACTATTTACCATACCGAGTTGAATTCGCTGAAAAACCTCAAAGGCAATACCGACAAAGTGCCGGTAGCCAAAGGTGAGCGGCAACGCCGGTTGCATAAAGCATTACTGCGTTACCATGATCCTAAAGGTTGGCCAATGATCCGTGAAGCTCTGCGAGCCATGGGATTGGCGAAACTGATAGGTAAAGGCAAAGGTTGTTTAGTGCCAGAAGAAACGCGTGATGAGCTGTCGAAAAAGCCAAAAGCGGGCGGCCAAATCGCGGTGACTAAGCATACAGGCGTAAATCCAATCAAAGCGGCACTAATTAAGAAGCAGCAACAAGTTGGTAAATTTTCAGGCCAAGCATCGTTTAAGAAAAGCAAAGGCAAATAGTCTTTAGCTATTGCGATAAAGCCACGTCATCAAAATGCCCAAGCTCGAATGCTTGGGCATTTTTTTACGCACGCAATTCAATGCCTCTTTAAGATTGCTAAGTTCCTGAGAATTCGAATAAAGATGGTAAATTAGGTCATTTAAAGCAAACTTAATGACTTAAGTGGTAGGGGAGTTCAATGAGTACAAAAGCGTGCAACTGTGCTAGCATAACTCCCTCTTAGTTATTGAGTGAATTAATTAAATGTTGAGGGATTTTATTCGTCAATACTGGCGCTATCTCGTATTGGGATCTGCATGTTACCTTGTGATCCCATGGGCTAAAGCTCCAGAATGGCAAATTACCGCGCTTTGGCAGAACGAACAGCAGACTAATGACGCCTTCAAACCATTACTCAAGTTTTACAGTACATATGGAGATAATGCTTTTGCTGCGTTACAAGCGCAACTTGAACTTAATAAATTGCGCGATTATGAGCATGAGTTGATACTGCAGAACAAAGAGTTTGCTGACCAAGATCGAGATGATAAATGGGCGACTGCTAGCGAATTCGTTATTGCCCATGTTGCCACCAGTGTTTCGCAAAATAAACTGCGTATTTATGATGCAGAATGTCGAAACAATTTATGCCAAATCGAGATCGCAGCCCCGAATGGCTTAGATAAACAGTTAAGCCAATTAATCCTCCAGTTTGCAAGTACATTAAAGGCAGGCGATTTAGAATTTAATCAACTTATTGAAGAAAACGATCGAATTTTGCTTGAGGTAAAATCGGGTAAACGTTTGAAATACGGTTATTTTGACGAGTTGCGGTTAGCGCCAGCAGCGCGTGATCAATGGTTAGCAGAGGTTGGAGCATGGCTGAAAAAGCAAAAATAATAGCTGCGTTACTTGTTGGATACGGCCTCACTTTGGTTTTGCAGTTGTTGTTGAATTTGGTTACACCAATCCCAGAAGTATTAAAGGAGCAACCAAAGTTAACGGAACAGCTGCTGCAACAAGATGTTTCAGCTGAACAATGGGCTAATAGTGCCGAGCGTCTAACCGAGAAACTAAAATTATCCCGTCTTTAAAGCGAACGCATAGCGTCGTGATTTTATTGTCAGTTCCGCCCAATTTCGGGCATAGTGGCGACAAGTTGACTGTTTGTCGCCCACTGCTAAAGGCTTTCCCTGCATGAAAATTCCAAAACGGCTGCAACCGCTGGTCGAAGAAGGTCTGATCGACGAAGTGCTCAGACCGCTAATGAGCGGGAAAGAGGCTGCGGTTTTTGTGGTGCGCTGTGGAGAGCAAGTCCGCTGCGCTAAAGTTTACAAAGACGCGGACCATCGTAGTTTTAAAAAAGCCGCCCAGTATCAAGAAGGTCGTAAAGTTCGTAATAGCCGGCGTTCTCGCGCTATGAGCAAAGGTTCAAAATACGGCCGTGAGCAACAAGAAGACAGTTGGCAACATGCTGAGGTCAACGCGCTATTCAAACTCGCTGACGCGGGTGTACGTGTGCCAGAGCCCTATGGTTGTTATGACGGGGTGTTATTGATGGAATTAGTCACAGACGCAGATGGCGATGTGGCACCTCGATTAAATGACGTCGCTATGACTGCAGAACAGGCGGTCGAAGATCATGCCATTATGATGCGCTACATTATGCGTATGTTAGGGCAGGGCTTGGTGCATGGTGATTTGTCCGAATTTAATGTTTTAGTGGATGAATATGGCCCCGTTGTCATTGATTTGCCGCAAGCTGTTGATGCTGCGGCTAACAACAATGCCAGTTGGATGCTTAAACGCGACGTGAATAATATGACGCAATATTATGGGCAATTTGCGCCAGAACTTTTACAGACTCGGTTTGCTGATGAAATCTGGGCTTTGTACGAAGCGGGTGATTTTGATGCGGAAGCGGAGCTAAGTGGTGAGTTTGTTGATCCAGTCGATGCAGCAGATGTCGATTCTGTATTGGAAGAAATTAAAGCGGCTTTTGCCCAGATGCAAGAGCGGCAATTACGCGCGCAAACTGAGGATGAAGACTAGCCTAATTCGTAAGCTTTGGAATGAAAACATGTCAGAACTAAATGCGTGTTTTAACTAGCACCCATAAAAAAACCAGCGAATGAGTCGCTGGTTTTTTTGTTTGGAAAATTAGCAGTTATCGCTTATTTTTCCAATTTACCGACAAAGCGGTAGCCTTCGCCATGAATTGTGCTGATTAACTCTGGGCTATCCACATCTGATTCGAAGTGTTTACGGATACGGCGGATAGTGACGTCAACAGTACGGTCATTTGGGCGTAAATCACGGCCAGTCATATGACGGATCAGTTGTTCACGTGTGAATATTTTACCTGGGGTATCTAACATTAGGCGTAAAGCGCGGTATTCACCTTTTGGCAAACGACGCGAAACACCTTTTGGTGAAGTCAGGTTGCGGCTGTTTTCATCTAAAGTCCAACCGTTAAACTTAACAACACTCTTATGCTCTTCAACAACCGGTTGTGAAACAGTACGGTTTAATAAGTTGCGAGCGCGGATGGTCAGTTCACGCGGGTTGAATGGTTTAGTCAGATAATCATCTGCACCAATTTCCAGACCCAGGATGCGATCTACTTCGCTGTCACGGCCGGTCAGGAAAACCAGACCGATATTTTCTTTTTGGCGCAGTTCACGAGCCAAAATTAAGCCATTTTTCCCTGGCAAATTGATATCCATCACGATCAGATTTACGGTGTTATCAGTCAGTTGCTGGTGCATTTCTTCACCATTCACTGCTTCTAATACTTCGTAACCTTCACCTTCGAACAGGTTTACAAGGTTCAGGCGGGTCACTTCTTCGTCTTCTACGATCAAAATTACAGGCGTCTGCATGGAGATGAACCTTATGTAAATTGTGTTGGAAATTCTAATTATGTCTAGATTGGTCAAATGACAACCAGTTGTCATTTTTTTTGCAATTATAGCTTTCGGGCCAATTGTTAACAAGTGATTTTGTTAACAATTAGGCTTTGCTGATATTCTTGGCAAGGAAAAATAAATTAACTTTTAAAAATCAATATCTTAATTGATCATACTGTTTGAGCTGCGGAAGCTTTGACAATAACTGGAAAATCGAACTGAATATCCACGCCATGACCAAGGCTGCTCTCGAGAGCAATTTTACCATTAAGGGCTTGTGTTACTAAATTGTAAACTAAGTGCATACCAAGTCCACTTCCGCCTTCTCCACGTTTGGTGGTGACGAAGGGATCAAAGATCCGTTTTTTGATATGCTCAGGCACCCCAGAACCATTATCTCGATAATTCACATAACAACGATTTTGCTCCACTTTTACCGAAATTGTAATGATGCCATGCTCGATATTTTCAAAGGCGTGGATCAAGCTATTCATAATAAGATTAATTAAAATTTGATTGACGGGTCCTGGTTTGCTATCGATATCAAGTTTAGGATCGCATTCGATAATGACTTCATGCTGGGTTTTTTTCAGATTCGGTCGCAGCGAAAGTAGAACTTCATTCATCAATTGCAACATATTGAATTGACGTCTATTTTCATTTGATTGATCAACGGCAACTTGTTTAAAGCTGCGGATCAAACTGGCTGCTCGTTCTAAATTTCGATAAATAATACCCAGATTTTCTTTACTATCAGTAAGGAATTTTGCCAGCTGAGATGAAGTCAATTTTTTATCATCAAAAGATTTTTGAATATCAGCAAGCTTGTCTTGCATCAAGGTTGATGCGGTGACACCCAGTCCAATCGGGGTATTAACCTCATGAGCAACACCCGCAACCATTTGTCCAAGGCTTGCCATTTTTTCGGTTTCAACAATCTGGCTTTGGTACTGATGGAGTGTTTCCAAGGTATTTAGCAGGTCTTGATTTGAGCTTTTTAGGGCGAGTGTTCGCTCGTTAATTTTCTGTTCTAAACCTTGGTTCAACTGGCGGATTTCTTGTTCAGCAGCTTGGACTTTATTAATTTGTTGCTCTATTCGGTCCATCATATTATTGATGGCACGACCTAACATGTGGAGTTCTTCAATCTGGGTAGCAGGAACCCGGATTGAATAATTTTTCTCTTTGGTTACTTTTTGGACAATAGTCAGTAATGTTTCGATTGGCGCAGTAAAACGTTTTTGCAGACGACTACTGATGAAGTACGCGCAAATCAAGGCGATTAAGGCGATAAACAAATCGAACAAAATCCTGCTTTGCATGTATTTGTTCAGTTCACCAAGGCTAGCGCGGATGTAGATGTAGCCTATCTTTTTTTGTTCAAATTCAACAGCTTTTGCTATTTCAATAATGTCGCCATCAAAATGAGGTTGTTGCAGAGTATCGACCCTTGCGAACTGAGTTGGATGAGGGCCAGTTTCGTTGCGGTTATAACTTGAAAAAAAACTAAGTTCTGATGTTTCAGCTGTTAATTTGTATATGTGAATGTTGTATAAAATATCAACAGCGGCGAAAGATTTTAACCGACTGTCTTCAGTTTCTGCGTCATCCAGAATGAGACCTGGCACCGAGTTAAAGGCAATGATATTGGCGTATGCATGCAACTGGTCGATTAGTTTTTTCTTTTGAAAGCTGATGTCTTGCAGGGTGGAAATAGTTAAAGACGCCAGCAGCGTGACGCTACAAATAAGCATGACCACCCAACTGAGTGCGCCTTTAATCGAAGATGTCCTTAAAATGGATGTCATTAATGCGTCCACTGTACTTTAGTTAAACTAAATTAGGTTGCATGCGTGTTTCTCTGCCAAATCCTTAGCAGTTTCGCTCTTTGATGTTATGCACTTTGTGCAGATTAAGCAAATTAGAATGGGAGAATTTTTTGGAAAACGCGTTAAAAATTAAAATAAAAACAGGTATCTAGCGATGGATCTTCGAGGTACTTAGCGGCAATGTACAAATTAGTCGGCCAAATCCCGTCATAGAATTTGGCCGCTACATTTAGTTTTTGCTACTGCGATACACGACGAAACCTTGGCGCCTTGCAAGCTCTTTGACATTACCAAAAGCAGCTGAAAGCCATTCAGCATATGGCAGATGCGCGTTGGCAACTAAGGTTAAACAACCATTCGACTTTAATTTCGCTTTACTATCCCGGATAAATTGCTCAGCGATACTTAAATCTGTTTTTAAGCCTGTATGAAACGGTGGGTTACTGACAATATGATCAAATGCCGGCATATTTTGTGGTAAACCATCCGCCGCTTGGACTTGCCCTTGCACCTTATTTAACGCAAAGGTTGCCTCAGTACTCGCTACTGCCAATGCGCTGATGTCAGAAGCAAATAATTGGATCTTTGGCTCGCGTAATTTAAGTGCTGTACCAATCAAACCTGCACCGCAAGCGAAATCTAACACGCTGCCTTGTTGCACATGGCCAAGGTTCTCTAATAACAGCGCAGTGCCTTGGTCTAGTTGGCCGTGATTAAACACACCGGGTAATGAGCAGAATGGGAAACTAAAAGTGCCATGTTTCAAGGCAAACTGCGCCATAGTGCTTACTTTGAGTGTTTGCTCGGCCAAGCCATTTAAGGCAAACCATAAACAATGTTTCGCGTTATCTAACTTGTGCGCATGTAAAGCTAGTTTCTCTGCAAGAGCCGCTAAGCTTTTGATGCCACCTTTATTGTCGCCAACCAAATAGACTGCGCTTTTATTGTGGATCAGCGGTTTGATTCTCGCTAACAGGTAATGCAGTAACTCTTTGCTTTTCGGGAAAAATATCACCACAGTGTCAAATACCGCATCTATGGAGAACTCGTGGCTAAGCGTTGTCGCAACTTTACCTTGCCATGCATTCGCAACGGCAACATCGCTAGTTAAACATGTGATGTCCAATTTGGCATCCGCAAGTTCAAATGCAAGCTGATCTGCCATCGGTTCGATAAGCAGAATTTTACCCGTTAAATCATTGATGTTGCGCAGCAGCAACTGGCTTTGTGGGTATAACATTAGGCAATCCGCTCAAACATTAAATCCCAAACGCCGTGACCTAAATTTACGCCACGGTTTTCAAATTTAGTTAATGGTCTATGGTCCGGACGCGGCACATATTTGTTATCGCTGGCAAGGTTTTGGTAGCCTTCAGCGGCACTCATCACTTCGAGCATATGTTCAGCATAGTTTTCCCAATCTGTGGCCATATGGAAAACCCCACCAATTTTAAGCTTCTTGCGTAACAGTTGTACGAAGTCGCTTTGCACAATACGACGTTTGTGATGGCGTTTTTTGTGCCATGGATCTGGGAAGAATAACTGCACAGTTGATAACGAGCCATCAGCGATACAGTCATTGAGAATTTCAACGGCGTCATGTTCAAATAAACGCAAGTTTTTCACTTGGGCTGTTTCGGCTTCGCCAAGACAAGCGCCAACACCTGGCTTATGCACTTCAATACCAATGAAATCTTTTTCTGGCGCTGCTTTTGCCATTTCAACTAGCGATTTGCCCATGCCAAAACCAATTTCTAAAACGACATGGCTGTCACGGCCGAAAACTTCGCTGAGATTATAAGTGCTGGTTTGGTGCTCAAGGCCCATCGTAGGCCAAAATTGCACGATGGCGCGCTCTTGACCTTTAGTCAGGCGGCCTTCGCGAAGTACAAAACTACGGATCCGGCGCAGGTATTTCGGTTCTTGCTGGTCAACAACTTCTTCTGCTGCTGTGACTGCGGGTTGCTCGGCGTTGTTCATTTCATACTCCACGGGAATTTAAGCGGCGCACATTATGGCCAATTGTGCCCTGATCCGCAATGAAAGCCTGCATTTGGCAGGGCTTTGTTCTGTTAAATCCTGGCTTAGAAATTGGCAGTAGTCAGAGTTGCAGGTAGACTGCCAGCAATCCATCACTGCATTCATGCCGTATCCGTTTTTTGGATAGAACATCATTAAGTAGCGTACATGTTTGATATTGAGAATTTTCAACAACAAGTGATTGGTTGGCAACAAAGCCATGGTCGTAATGAGCTGCCATGGCAACAAACCAACCCTGAAGAGCAAAACTCTGAAAAGGAAACCACTAAAGCGGAAACTAATAAAGAGCAAGCCTGCAAAGCCCAAGCAACTGCTGCCTATCGGGTGCTTGTGTCTGAATTGATGTTGCAGCAAACGCAAGTCGCGACAGTGATTCCCTATTTCCAGCGCTGGATGAGCGAATTTCCCAGCATCAATGCGCTTGCTAATGCCGATGAAGATGAAGTGATGCGCTTATGGCAAGGGCTTGGTTATTATGCTCGCGCAAGAAATTTACATAAAGCCGCCAAGTATTTGGCAGGGCTTGCCGAATTCCCTAAAACGCTTACTGAGCTTTTGCAAGTGCCGGGCGTCGGGCGTTATACCGCTGGCGCCATTATGTCATTTGCTTTTGATCAATATGGACCAATCGTAGATGGTAATGTCAGACGGCTTTATTGCCGTTATTTTGCCTTGTCTGGCGCGCCTCATAGCACCACATTGGAAAAGCAATTGTGGCAAAAAGCCCATGAATTGACGCCAACTGCACAAAGCAGGCGTTTTTCCCAAGGTTTATTGGATTTAGGCGCCACCGTATGCAAAGCAAGACAGCCACTTTGTGAGCAATGCCCGCTTGCTGCAACTTGCCAAGCACTTTTGCAAAACAGGGTTAGTGAATTTCCAAATGCCAAAGTCAAAAAAACGGTACCAACTAAGCCTGGGAGCTTTTTATGGATAAGCCAAAATGATGCCATTTTACTGCAAAAACGGCCAAGTCCAGGGATTTGGGGCGCTTTGTGGTGCTTGCCGCAAGTTGCCGAAGATTCGCCGTTACTGACAGGCGCACAACTGCATGGCGAATTTAGCCATCAATTTACCCACTACAAACTGCAAGCGCAGATTTGGCAGATCAGTGCAGAACAATATGATGTTAATTTACGCCAAGCCGCACCGGAAATTTGGGCCAAACCCAGTGAGCTTGCGATGTTAGGGTTGCCGGCACCATTAAAAAGCTACTTTGAACTTAATCTAACTAAACAAGCATCTGATAGCTAATACAAAACCATTCAGTTGCGCGGCAAAATTGATAACGAATACCGCTGCGGCCTACGCCTAAAGTAGTAGGTTTTTAACCCCAAGGCATAATATCCGTCTTGGGGTTTTGGCTTATAAAGTGATGTCTCAAAAGTTACTCCTAACAATAATGAGGCATTTAATATGATTTATGCACAACCAGGTCAAGCAGGGTCAATAGTTTCAGTTGCTGCGCGTTATGAAAACTACATCAATGGCAAATGGCAGCCACCAGTGGCTGGCGAATATTTCGATAACGTTTCCCCAGTCACAGGCCAGGTATTTTGCCAAATCCCCCGTTCGAAAAAAGCCGATATTGAGCTTGCCTTAGATGCTGCACACGCTGCGAAGCAAGCGTGGGGCGCGACTTCGGTGACTGCTCGTTCGAATATTCTGTTAAAAATCGCCGATCGTTTAGAGCAAAATTTAGAAATGATGGCGGTTGCCGAAACTTGGGATAATGGCAAAGCTATTCGCGAAACCTTAAATGCCGATGTGCCACTGGCTGTTGATCACTTCCGTTATTTTGCTGGCGCTATTCGTGCGCAAGAGGGCAGCATCGGCGAAATTGATCAAAATACCGTGGCTTACCACTTCCATGAACCACTGGGTGTGGTCGGCCAAATTATTCCTTGGAACTTCCCACTGCTTATGGCTGCGTGGAAACTTGCTCCAGCTTTGGCTGCTGGGAACTGTATTATTTTAAAACCTGCAGAACAAACGCCTTGGTCCATTTTAAAATTTATCGAGCTGGTTGGTGATTTATTGCCACCTGGGGTACTGAACATCGTCAATGGTTTTGGTAAAGAAGCAGGCGAAGCCTTGGCGACCAGTAAACGTATAGCCAAAATTGCCTTCACTGGCTCAACGCCAGTTGGTTCACATATTTTAAAATGTGCTGCCGAAAACATTATTCCGTCTACCGTTGAGCTTGGTGGTAAATCGCCAAATATCTTCTTCTCTGATGTGATGAATTTTGAAGACAGTTATTTGAGTAAGTGTATCGAAGGGGTTGTGCTGGCCTTTTTCAACCAAGGCGAAGTTTGTACTTGCCCATCACGCTTATTAGTGCAGGAAGACATTTACGATGCATTTATTGCCAAAGTTATTGAAAGAACTAAACAAATCAAACGTGGTAATCCACTTGATACCGAAGTGATGGTGGGGGCTCAAGCATCACAACAACAGTTTGATAAAATCATGAGTTACTTCAATATCGGCAGAGAAGAAGGTGCGCAAGTGCTGATTGGTGGCGACAAAGAACAGTTATCAGCAGAACTTGGCGGTGGGTATTACATCCAACCAACCTTGTTTAAAGGTGATAACAGCATGCGAGTGTTCCGTGAAGAAATCTTTGGCCCAGTAGTCTCTGTGACCACGTTTAAAGATGAAGCGGAAGCATTAGCCATCGCTAATGACTCTGATTTTGGCCTAGGTGCAGGCGTTTGGACGCGCGATATGAACCGAGCTTATCGTATGGGGCGCGGTATTGAAGCCGGACGTGTCTGGACTAACTGTTATCATCATTATCCAGCACATGCGGCTTTTGGTGGTTATAAAAAATCAGGTGTAGGCCGCGAAACGCATAAAATGATGCTAAACCACTATCAGCAAACCAAAAATTTACTAGTCAGTTATGATGTGAATCCGCTAGGCTTCTTTTAGTTTGGCAAATTAACTCCATCACTGATAAGCCGATTTTGCTATAGCGGCTTATGCATTCGTGGTTTACCCCAGTCGCCTCGTTTATGCTGCTGGGGTTTTGCTTGGTTGTCAGCAAGGTTTTCGCAAAACATTGTTGCGCCAATAATTACCAGTTGTTTAGCCAAGAGGACAGCTTTGGTGCCAGTTTTTCGTTCAAGTACACATTTGCACGAAGCAACACTTGCCGCAAGTGAGTTACATGCCGATTTGCTTCGTCAAGCGGGCAATGAGTCCATTGGGTTTGTATTGTTTTTCTGCGCAGCGGATTATGATTTGCCAGAGCTTGCCAAAAGCCTCAATCAGCAGTTTGCTGCCATTCCTGTGGTGGGGTGTACCAGTGCCGGTGAAATTAATGAGCAGGGGTATGCCGACCATTCCGTCGTTGCTTTAGCCTTTGCTAAAAGTCATTTTCAAGTCGCAAGCCTTATTGTTACCGATTTAAGCCAATTCGATTTAATCAAAGCTCAGCAAGTTGTCGAACAACTCAAACGGCAAGCAGATGCTGTTAATGGCCAGACGTTTGTGATGACCTTGCTTGATGGCCTGTCAGCGCAGGAAGAGCTGGTATTGTTGGCGCTTGAATCGGCGCTTGGTGCTATCCCGCATTTTGGTGGTTCAGCGGGGGACAATCATCAATTACGCCGCACTCATTTATATTACCAAGGTCAGTTTTATACCCAAGCCGCAGTGATGTTGATGTTCCAAACCTCGTTGCCGTTTGCTGTATTTAGCACTTCGCATCTCACTGCCGGCACAGAAAAATTAGTGGTGACATCAGCTTCACCGCAAAGTCGAGTTGTGCATGAATTAAATGCGGAGCCGGCAGCTTTGGCTTATGCCGAGTTACTCGGGTTATCGGTCGCAGAGTTGGATGCCACTGTGTTTGCCCTTAACCCGCTGGCTGTGCGGATAGGGCAGGAGTACTATATTCGTTCAATCCAAAAAGTGAATGCAGATATGAGCCTGACATTCTATTGCGCTATGGCAAATGGGATGGTGCTGACGGCAATGCAACCTGGTGACATGCTGGCGGACTTGGCAAATAAACTCAACCAACTCACCCCGGCACTTGGCCTACCGCTTTTAACAATTGGTTGTGATTGCGTGCTAAGGAAAATTGAAATTTCAAAATTAGCATTAGCAGAACCTGCCGCTGCATTATTTAAAGAATTTAAAGTCTTGGGATTTAATACCTACGGTGAGCACTTTAACGGTGTGCATCTCAACCAAACTTTTACCGGAGTTATGTTGGGCGATGGCAATCTGTTGGCAAAATGCTAGGTGATAGTGAATGGCTGACGACTTGAGGTTAACTGACATAATTGCTAGCAATGACGAAGTGAATGCCTTACGGCAAGAGCTTGAAACGCTTCGCGCGCAAAACAACAAATTGAAGAAGATTAATCAAGCCCTTATAGAGCGGGTAGAAGCTGCAGGTAGTTCCTCGCCTTATGCTGCTTTCCAACATGCCGCAACTTTGTCGGAACAAGTTCGCGAACGCACATCACTGCAGCAACAGGCGCTCGCGCAAAAGAGCCTGTTATTACAGCACACCGTCGACAACTTAGCGCAAGGGGTAGCTTTAGCTGACCCATCAGGTGTATTTCAACTTTGGAATCAGCAGTTTAGTCAATTAGCTTCGCTGAGTGACGAGCAATTGGCGCTGCCGATGAGTGCTGCACAATTATTAACGCAAAGTGCTATTGCTAGTCTCTGTTTACCGGTGGGGACTGCTGCAGATGTCGTCGCTAATGCTGCAGTCACTGGCGCCATAGTTGATGGCAAGGTACTAACTTTAGCGCGTTACCTGCTCTCTGATGGCAGTACCTTGTTCACTTTAACTGACGTTAGCGAACAGCATAAATATACCGAAACTTTACGTGCAAGTGAGCGTTGGATCCGAACTATTACTGACCATATCCCAGCGATGATTGCCTATTTGGATGCAGATCTTTGCTTTCGTTTTACCAACCAAGGCTACGACGATTTTTATGGTGTAGAACGTGGGGCCTTGCTTGGCAAGCCGATTTCAGCAGTCCATCAAGCGTCGGCTTTAGCGCAGTTGCAACCGCATTTTCAGCGGGTGCTGTCAGGGCAAAGCACGGTATTTGAAATAGATGAAAACAACAGTTCAGGTGAAACTCGTTGTTTATTGAAATCTTATGTTCCAAATCTCGCCTCGCATTTACTTACAGATCCGACACAAAACACTCAGCCATTGGGTTTTTTTGTGCTCATTCGCGATATCACCGAGCGCAAACAAAGTTCGGCCGCTTTGCAACAAGCCAATTTAATGTTGGAACAACGCGTTCTAGAACGCACCCAAGCCTTGTCGGAACTGAATCAACAGCTACTCACCGCTAAAAAAGTGGCAGAGCAGGCGAATTTATCAAAATCTAAGTTTTTAGCCGCGATTAGTCATGATTTATTGCAACCGCTAAACGCTGCACGATTATTTAACGCAACTTTAGCGGAGCAAACGACGACTGAGAAATCGTTGAGACTTGTCAATTCGACGGCTCGTTCACTGGAAAATGTTGCGCAGCTTTTAGCGACATTGGTCGATATGTCACGCCTAGAAGCTGGAGTGCAACCAGTTGAATTAACTGAATTCTCTCTTGGTCAATTATTGCAAGATTTGGTTGCGGAGGCGCAGCCACAAGCCGAACAAACTCAAGTAACTCTACGTTTAGTTCCGACAACTTTGTGGGTGCAATCAGATGCAACCCTATTGTCTAGAATTCTGCGCAACTTATTAAGTAATGCCCTTCGTTATACCCCCGCAGGCGGCAAAATTTTGGTCGGGGTTCGGCGAGTCATGTCTGAACAGCAGGATGGGCAAGTTACTGAGCAAATGACGAAAACCGCGATGCAGCAACCGCAGTCGCGAGTGGTTGTACAAGTGCTAGATACCGGGATCGGCATCGCAGCAACAGACCAAGCGATTATCTTTCAAGAATTTAAAAGGTTGGCACCATTCACTTCGAAGACTGACGACGGTGCGTCCAAAAAAACTGCTTCTGCAATCAATGATTTAGCCAATGATGGGCTAGGCCTTGGTTTAGCGATAGTGCAGAAGACCGCGGCCTTATTAGGTCACTCGGTTACCCTGCATTCGCAATTGCACAAAGGTTCGGTGTTTGGTATTGAATTGCCGCGAGTGCTGTCCGCATCTTCTGTGCTCACTAATTTATCAGCAGCGCATTTGCCCAAGTTATGCCAAGAGCAGCAGTTATTACAACCACTGGCAGGATGCCAGATTTTGGTTGTTGATAATGACTTGGCTATTATTTTGGCAATGCAGGCTTTACTTAGCCAATGGGGCTGTGTGGTGACCACAGCGCAGAGCGAAGAGGAATTGCTGTCGAATACCAAAGACAACGTCTCGCCCGATTTATTGATTGTTGATCAACAGTTGGCGGATAGTAAAACCGGTACTGAGCTGGCGAAAGCGCTTCAAACCCGCAGCACATTATCAAATCCAGGAAAGCAAAATGCCCAAAAAACACCAGTACTGGTGATTAGCGCCGAAAATAGTGCAGAGCTGCGCGCGGAATTAGCGGCATTGCAATTTCACTTTTTGCCAAAACCTGTGGCGCCGGTGAAACTTAAAGCGCTGATTATGAATTTGTTACTGCCAAGAAATGCTGTGCCCGATTAAGCACTAACGCTTTAAATAATTTTCAAAATCTAAGTGCTGGCTTAATAAAATGGCTTGCACGCGGTTGCTGACACCGAGTTTACTTAAAATCGCTGAAACGTGGACTTTGACGGTGGTTTCCGCAATTTCTAAAGCAAAAGCAATTTGTTTGTTGGAGTCACCACGCACCATCAACTGCAAAACCTTCAATTGACTGCGGGTCAGGCTGAGCACTTGTTGATGGACTTGGCCATTATGTCCGGGCTCTGGTTGCAAGTTGGGTTGGTTACTGCGAAAAACTTCTGCAGGTAGATAGACATTACCGGCCATGATTTGTGCTATTGCGGTATTGAGTTGTTCGCGAGAGGATGATTTTGAAATAAATCCTGCGGCGCCAAAGGCCATCGCTTGCAGCACCGTGGTTTTATCATCGTCTGCGGAGATCATCGCCACGGCAATTGCTGGGAATTGCTGGCGTAAACTCATTAATCCGTTGAGGCCTTCAGAGTTTGGCAAATGCAGATCTAACAGAATTAAATCCAGTTCAGGTGTTTTCGCAATTTCACTCAAGGCCTGCGCTAAGCTTGACGCTTGGCTAACTGAAGCATTTGGGAAATGGTCACAAATCACTTGCGCCAAAGCTTCGCGAAACAACGGATGATCATCAACGATTAAAAACGCATTCACTGTAAGCAGCTCAAATGTAATGGAAATCCTATGCTAGCGGGCTTGCCCAATTTTTGCACCAGAAGTTTTTCATCAACGATTTTGGCTTGTACCTTTTGCAAAGCCTTCACTTAGTTAAACTTACTTGGTTATTAGCGCGGTGGCGAAATGCGCTAAATCTGTGATGTCTTTTGCCATTAGTTGCAACAACTTGGCGCTAATCGCGATTTTCTCGTTGTTGAGTTGTCGGTAGTCAAAAAACGGCGTCACTAATAATCTGTTGAGCGGGTCGACAGCAAACTCCGCATTTAACCAATGAAGTTCGGCTTTAAGGCCTTGATTGATTAACTGTTTGGCGTGTGTGCGTCCAGCTATTAGATGAAAGCTACTAGTGCCAAGTTTTGGCGCATCAAAACATAACGCACTGTTGCCATGCTTTTGCAAAAGCTGCTCATCACGAAACTGTTGCCAGCTGGCGGCTTGGCTTTGAAATACAAAGTGTTCAACCGGTAGCGTAAACAATAACTTCGCGTATACATTAAAAATTTTCCGCCAGCCATTGCCACACTCAAGGTAAATCTGATGAATGTCACCAGCCTGCAGTGGTATTAGCGACGTTAAGTGTTGATACTCAGGCATTGGCGGTGGCGCTGCGACATAAACGCGAAAATTGGCGTTGCTGTCGCCAAAACCGATATTGCTTTGCGCTGAGGAACTTTTCGCTGGAATTTGTGCAAGCATAAGTGCTGATATTAGTTTTACTGCTGTCTGGCGATATCATAACGAACTGCAACCCATTTGCGCAGTGAAAACTGGGATGAGCCAGGCGTTTAATGCTCGAAATGGCTGAAATTCAGCATCGTGAATAAAAATGGTTTACAATGCGGCGCAAAGCAACAAGCTCGCTGTGTTAAAGGCAGCATCGAAACATCGCAAGAGGTAACTCATGGCTCGTGAAGTATTTTGTGTTCATTTAAAAAAAACAGCGCCAGGTTTAGATTTTCAACTGTACCCAGGTGAGCTTGGGAAGAAAATCTTCGAAAACATCAGTAAAGAAGCATTCGCGTTATGGCAAGCCAAACAAACCATGCTGATTAACGAGAAAAAACTGTCGATGCGTAACCCAGAACATTTCAAAATGTTAGAAGAGCAGATGCAGCAGTTTTTATTTGAGGGTGCTGAAGTGGCTATCGAGGGTTATGTCCCTCCAAGCAAAGCTTAAGGTCAAGCACCATGGCACGCCGCTTACCGCCACTGAATGCATTAAAAGCCTTTGAAACGGCAGCTAGGCATTTGAGTTTTACCAAAGCGGCGGAAGAAATGTTTGTCACCCAAGCCGCCATCAGTCATCAGATTAAAGCGTTGGAAGACCATCTGGGCTTGAAGCTATTTATGCGCAAGAACAGATCGTTGCTGCTAACTGAAGAAGGGCAGGGCTATTTTCTTGATATTAAAGAAATTTTCCTGCAGCTGCACGAAGCCACAGAGAAGTTATTAGCCCGTGGTGCCAAAGGTGCGTTAACGGTCAGTTTGCCGCCAAGTTTTGCCATCCAGTGGTTAGTGCCACGGTTGAGTTTGTTTAGTGATATCAATCCAGATATTGACGTGCGAATTCGCGCCGTTGATTCCGACGAAGGTTCGTTAACCGACGATGTCGATGTGGCGATTTATTATGGCCGCGGCAGCTGGCGCAACTTGCATGCTGATAAATTGCATACTGAATATCTGGTGCCAGTCTGTTCGCCGATGCTGTTAAATCGCTCGAAGCCGCTGGGTGAACCCGCTGACTTGCGTTTTCATACCTTGTTGCATGACACCACCCGCGATGCCTGGAAATCTTGGTTCACTAGCCAAGGTTTTAAACATTTTAACGTCAATCAGGGGCCGATTTTTAGTCACAGCGCCATGGTGTTACAAGCAGCAATTCACGGCCAAGGGGTCGCACTTGCGCACAACGTGTTAGCGCGGCCGGACATTAATTCTGGTCGTTTGATTGTGCCGTTTAACCACGTTTTGCAAAGTAAAGATGCTTATTATCTGGTATGTCGCGATAATCAAACTGAGCTTGGCAAAATTGCTGCGTTTCGGGAGTGGATGATTGACTTGGTGGAGCGCGAGCAAAAAGACTTTACCGAACAACATTTTAATATAGCGATTGCGGCTGATTAATGGCTTCTCTTGAGTTTTTAATCGATACACCGAGCAAGCCGGTGGCCAATTTATTATTGCTGCATGGCGCTGGTGCGCCGATGACGAGCGATTTTATGCAGCGGTTAACTGCTGCATTAGTTGCACAAGATATCGCGGTGTATCGAGTGAATTTTGCCTATATGTGCCAAACCGTCGCAGGAAAAAGAACGCCACCTTCGCGCTTACCCAAACTGATGCTCGAACTTGCCGATTACATTGCGGCGATACCCAAGGATTTACCACTCTGGCTTGGCGGTAAATCGATGGGGGCGCGCGTTTGTAGTCATTATTTGGCGGGCGATGCTGAGGTCGGTTTGGTAGGCCATATTGCATCACAAGTGCAAGGCGCTATCGCTTTTGGCTATCCATTTTGTCCGCCGGGCAAAGATGTTAACCGGATAGAGCATTTCAGCAAACTCCAAAAGCCGCTCTTGATATTACAAGGAGAACGTGATGCCTTTGGTGGGCCTGATTATGTCGAGCAGCAGGGTAGTTTGCCGCTGAAGCAATTGACGCAGTTAAGCATCGTGGGGCTTATAAGCGCTTGTCATGATTTTGTGCCGCTGAAACGCAGTGGTCTTGATCAGCAAAAAATCATAAGCATGGCAGCGCTAGAGACTCGTAAATTCATGGACCTCCATGGCCAAGGTAATTTGTTGAATCACCTTGAAGGGCTTTAAAATGGCAAATTTTGCAAAAATTAGTTTATCGCTCACTGCATGTTATGGCGCTGTCGTGATTGGCATGCTGGCGGCAGTATCCCATTATTTTTCAGCACATTTAGACGCCAAGGCCTTGAGTTCGTTGATAAGCTCACTGGCGTTATTGGCATTTCAGACGTTAGCGTTGCTGGCTTTGTCGGCTTATGTTGAAGCCAAGTATGGCCAGCATCTACAGCCAAAACCTGCAGCAAAATTGCTGCTGTTGATGGTCTTGGGCGCTTGGCATCTGGGGACTTGGTTATTTACTTATACCGTATGGGCAGGGATTTTTGCGCTGCCACTGCATTTTTCTGGATTGGCACCCTTAGGTGGCCAACTTTTATTGCTAAGCTGGGTAGTGCTTGCACTTACTCCGTGGATTGGGAAAACACAATGAAACAACTTTTGCTCTACTGTCGTGCTGGATTTGAAAAAGAATGCGCAGCAGAAATTCAGGATAAAGCCGGACAGTATGGCGTTTTCGGTTACTGCAAACTAAAAAATGATGCCGCATTTATCATTTTTGAAGCCTATGACGAACCGATGCTTGAGCGCTTTTTTGCCGATTTCCCGTTTGAACAATTTATTTTCATTCGCCAGTGGGCAGCCATTCTCGGTGATTGGCTGGAACTGCCAGCCGGAGATCGAGTGTCTCCAGTGGTCGCGCAAGCGCTGGCTGACGAAATTTCTGGTTGCGGCGAATTGCGCGTGGAATATCCAGATACTAACGATGGCAAAGAGTTATCAACACTCGCACGTAAGCTCACGGTGCCGCTGCGCCAAGGCTTACGTAAAGCCGGCGTGATGCTGGCCAAGGAAAACAACCGTGCGCCAGTGCTGCATTTGTTTTTGCAAACCGGCCAACAAGCTTTATTAGCGCTGTCGTATGCGGAAAATAACTCGCCGCTAGAAAATGGGATCCGTCGCCTGAAGTTTCCGCACGATGCGCCAAGTCGTAGCACGCTGAAATTAGAAGAAGCTTTTTTACAGTTTATTCCACGCGATGAGTGGGAGACTCGGTTGGCTTCTGGCATGAATGCCGTCGACTTAGGTGCTTGTCCCGGTGGTTGGACGTATCAGCTGGTCATTCGCAGCATGATGGTGGTGGCTATCGATAACGGCGCGATGGACCAAAAATTAATGGATACCGGCCAAGTGAAGCATTTTATGGTCGATGGTTTTAAATATCAGCCAGAAAAGCGCAATGTCTATTGGTTAGTGTGCGACATGATTGAAAAGCCACAACGCGTTGGTGCTTTGATTTGCGATTGGCTGATTAAAGGCTGGTGCCAAGAAAGTATCTTCAACTTAAAACTGCCGATGAAAAAGCGCTACGAAACTGTGCTGGAAGTGCTCGCGGAAATGCAGCAGCGCTTTGATGAAGCCGAATTGGCGGTAGAGTTTCAAGCCAAACACTTATTCCATGATCGGGAAGAAGTGACGGTGCATATTCGTAAAAGGTAAACCCTTTTACTAAACAGTAGGGCAGTATTATGCGGCTGCGCAAACGGCAGTGGTAACAAAACGCAGACACGCCGTAAATACGTCCATGTAGGCTCGTCATCCGCTATCCCTGCGGCTGACGGTCTGCTTTTTTGTTGCCACTGTTCGCCTTTAAAGGGTCATTTAAACAAAAAATAATGCCAGTCAGCTTAACTGACTGGCATTAACACTGAAAAGTGTGGCGTTTTTTTGCGCTTTAGCTTATGGGTTATTGACGAGAACTTGCAAAGCGCTGACCGAAAACTGACATAAGCCATGGCAGTGTAAAACTAGGGTAAAGCCAATTCATAGCCTGCGATAAACGGTTAGTATTTTACGACGAATGACAACGATGTTAGAGGTCGTAAAATGCATAAGTACCTGATTATATTAATGGCTAGCTGCTTTTTAAGCGGTTGCGGCGGTGATGATGTCACAACGCCACTAGATAGTACTGGTGGCAATCCGCAGCCAGTACCAGCGCCTGTTCCTACGCCAGTACCGACACCTGTTCCTACGCCAGTGCCGACACCGGTTCCAACGCCGACACCAACACCAATGCCTGAGCCAACACCGGCCACAGCGCCAAAATTACTATTGGCCTGGATGTATCAACCGATGCCCGCCGATGGTGTGAACAATTTGGTGGTGACTTTCTTAAATCAAGACAATACACCGTGGCAGCAAGCACTGCCGACACTGCAGTTAAGCTCGTTATGTCAAAGCAATAACGCCGCCATTTGGGCAACAAAACCGGTGCAACAAGGACATCAACAAACGTATAGTTATCGTGCGCAAAATTGCACTGGTCTTAGCAACAACCTAGAAAAAGCCACAGTTACCTTTCGCATTCAGAATGGGGATGCGACTGAGCTGCATAGTCAAAGTATTGATCTGCAGTTGACGGCGCCTGCCTTGAGTGCGCAAGCGCAATTAGGGCAAGCACTGTTTTTCAGTACCGAACTTGGCGCACAATCTTGCGCCTCTTGTCATGATCCTGCCAATGGTTATGGCCAAGTGGAACAAACTGCCACCCCGTCGGGGGGCGCAGGGCTGGCGTTTAGTGGTTTTCGCAGCAGTCCATTTGCGGCCTATGCGCTCTTTACGCCGAACTTCGTGTATTTGGCGGGGACAGATCAGCCAGGGGATGCCGATTTAATTGCCAATGGTAAATTAGGCCAGCCGCGGCGAGGGCAAATGTGGGATGGTCGCGCCAGCACTTTGGCTATACAAGCGCAAGGTCCATTTACCGGCCCTCATGAGATGGCTAACAGCAATAATCAGCAAGTGCTTGAAAAACTGTTAAGCAGCAGTCACCTTGCGCAATATCGCGCAGTTTTTGGCAACGTCACGGCCACAAGCAATGCCGAGCAAGTGGTACAACGCTTAGCCAATGCCATTGCGCAATTTGAAGCAGAGGACAAATCTTTTGCCCCGTTAAATAGTAAATTTGATGCCGTGACCGCAGGTCTTGCCAGTTTTTCCGCGCAAGAAGCGAATGGCAAATTATTGTTTGACACCAATACCCGCGGCGCTTGCCTTAGCTGTCATGATTCTTCGGCACAAGCGGATTTGCCACAACTGTTTACTGATTTTAGTTACCGAATTTTGGGCGTGCCGCGCAACTGGGATCTGGTTTACAACAATGATAGTAAGGCAGTAGCCGCTTTTGATGCGCTTGGTAAAAGCCAATGGCGTAATGGCGCGCAAATCGCAAGTGCCACTCATCAATTTTATGACTTAGGATTTTGCGGGCCATTTCGGGAGGATTCTTTGTTAGACCCAACCTTGTGCGGAGCATTTCGGGTGTCACCACTTCGAAATATCGCATTAAAGCCCAGTTATTTTCATAACGGTGTTTATAGCAAACTCACCGATGTAGTTGATTTTTATATCAATCGCGATATTGAAGCAAGCCGGATTTTTGTTAAAGCCGATGGCAGCCCAGATGAAGCCTTTAATGATATACCAAGCGAATATCGCATCCATATTCCACTGGATAGAGCACCATTTCGTCCAAGTGCGGCAGGGCAGCGGTTAACCGCAACGGATGTGGCAGATCTGGTGGCGTACCTCTGTACCTTCACAGACGGTTATGATGCCAATAACCCAAATGCCTATCGTGTGCCTCCGCAATGCCAAGCGGTGAAGCGGTAGGTTTTAGTTATGGACTGAGGATATACAACACTTTAACTATGATTGTCTCTTGAATACAGTCTCTTTATAAGAAGGCCTGTTCAAGAGACAAGCGCTATGTGTGAAGCTGAAGAGAGTTGTTTCTTCGACTTCGAGTTGGTGGCGATTACGAACTTCATTGACTGCCTTACTGTATTTGCCCCTGCTAAAATCGACTCTTTAATAGCCTAGAAGTTTTTGGCTTTGCACGTTTAGCATGACCAAACTGCCCTAGCTCCAATCATAATTGCTATTTATCAACTTGGTGCACTCAACTAAAGCTTTAAAAGATCAGAGCGTCAGCCAATGATTTTGTTCATAACCTCTGAATGAAAGACAGCAGCTTGGATCGCTGATTTTTACCAAATACATAACAGATGTTAATTAAATTGTTTATTTGTTTTTATTTAGAGATTTCTATGCCGCCACTTTTGAAGTGGTGACCAACGCAATTTATGTCACCACTCAAAATGGCAGGCGAGGTTATTTTTAGCAGAAATTTTAAAGAAACCAATTTCTTACCAGTTCAACACGCAAAAATCCTGAATGTTCATAGACATCGGCTTTGTTGAAGTCTGGCAAATCGCTGAGCTCATTGCGCAGAGTTCGAGCGGAAGAGTTCAATCCGCAGAGCTCAAGCTTGAAAGCTTCGAATTTACTAAATACGGGGTTATCGACGGCATCATTAGCGACATATCCACCGATGCTGTTGAGATGGAAAACGTGGGTTTGGTGTTTCCGCTCAAAGTAACGCTTAAACAGCACAGCATTAAAGCCGGCAATAAAACCGTGCCATTAGGCTCAGGCTTGGCAGTGAGGGTTGAAGTAAAAACCGGCCAGCGACGGATCATTGAGTTTTTATTATCCCCAGTGATGAAAGCGGTGGATGAAGGAGTCAGGGAAAGATGACATCTGATAACAACAATCCAAAAAATGCGTTGGTACAAGAGAATAATAAAATTAATTTTAGTGCCGCGGGAAACAAACAGAAACTGGAGCGATTACAGTCAAGGTTAAATAACTTACTAGTTATGTTATTAGTCTTAGTTTTTGTTTGTAACTGGTATGTAATATATGGCGTTGCAGTAGCTGAAATGCCAAGTTGGATGGTGAAGCTAGCACAATGGGTATTGGCTTTAGTGCCCGGTGCCGAAGCTAATGTGCAGCATTCATGGCATTTAAGGGCGATTTTTCCTTACATCTATACTGTAAATTTTATTTTTAGCGTAGTTGTTTTTTTCGTCACAACCGCGATCTCAATTTATTCACCGGAGCAGCCTTTAACCAAAATCAAGAGTGTCCGAGATTTTGTCGTTTTCCACTTCCGTGTAATAACGCTGCTCGGGGTTGTAACCATTCAATTCCTCGTATTTTATTGCGGTTTTTTTCTTGAGCCAGTGTTTGAGGCTAAAGCATTGCCACAGAAGTCTGCGAGCGGTGCGGCTGTACCTTCCCGTATTTATATGTATGAACAGCCTTTTGCTGCATTTAGCATTTATGCACCGTTATATGGTTGGGGCATGCCCTTGATTTTGGCGCTTTGTCTTCAGGTTTTTTTTCGCTGCTACGTATCTGCCTTCAAATCAATTTGCATTTTTTTATTTAAAAAGGAGTTTTAACAATGAACGTATTTGCAATTAAATTGACTACACCGAGCGCCTCGGTACTTTGAGATGTCTACTGGCGCTGGGTTCAACGGTTTTTTAAGCCATAAAACTATGATGCTCTTAGTGACAAGATTTTTCGAAGCTTCTTTTTTGATTTGCGCAATGGCAAAAGTTAATTGGAAGATCTGCACCTAACGTTGTTAAGGTTTATATCGTTAGCCGATAATCTAGCTGAAAAAAAGTCCCTCAAATTATTTGAGGGACTTTTGCATAAAAGGCAGGCCGTTTGGCAGGCTATTTACGGAATAACTCTAAAAGCTATTACTTTTCAAGGTTATAGTCTTTGGCGAATAACTTACCAAAGAATGAATCTTTCAGCCAATACGGACGCTGTTCGGTGTTCGCAATTTCTTCGCCGATGGCAAAATTGATGTCGGCAAATAAGGCACCTGCGTCATAACGAATTGGACCGAAGTCTTTGGTGAGGCCAGCCACGTCATCGGTTGGTTTATGGTAATGCTTCGCGAAGAATTTCCCCCAAATGTCGCCACCTTTTTGTTTTGGATCTTTTGAGGTAAAGCCGGTCATTAAGAACACCGCCGGCACACCTTGTTTTACCAGGGTGTAGTGGTCTGAACGGGTGAAAATTGCTTGTTCTGGCATTGGATCAGCGCTTAACTTGATACCGTGTTTTGCTGTTGCCCGGTCGACGACCGCACCTAATGAGCTATGGTTGGCACCAAAAGCAATCATGTCAGCAAAAGGGTATAACAACACTGGCATATCCAAATTGACGTTGGCCACCAGTTTATCCGATGGACGTACTGGGTTATGCGCAAAGTAATCAGCGCCTAACAGGCCTTTTTCTTCACCGGTCACCGCCACAAATAAAATTGAACGTTTTGGTTTGTTGGCAGCGTTCGCAAACAACCGCGCGGTTTCTAATAAAATTGCGCTACCAGCGGCGTTATCCATCAAGCCGTTGTTGATTTTGTCTTTGCTACGTAAGTCGTTACCGATGCCGATGTGATCTGAGTGCGCGGTAAATACCACATACTCATTTTTCAAGGTTGGATCAGAACCTTCTAGCACTGCCGCCACGTTTTGGCTTTCAATCGCTTTATGTTCAGATTCTCGGCTGAAATTAACTTCGCCTGCCAGCGCGAAACCGGTCGGAACTTCTTTTTTGTCGATTTTTGCAAAAATTTGCTCAAGGCTTTCTGGCGCACCTTTAAATAGTGACTTGGCTGCGTCGGTATTGATATAAGCACTGGCTTTTAGCGTTGGGTAATCACCTTCAGCTGTGCCATCTTTGTGTAACCAACGTACCCGCGACATGTTGAGGTACAACAAGCTGTTGCTATAAGGGCGAGTTTTCTCTTCTTTTGGCGTATGCACGGTAATAATACCGACCGCACCGCGCTCTGCTGCCAAGCGGGCTTTTAATGAAGATAAATGAGCGGCTTCTTCTGACGGTAATTTGTCTGGACGACCAGGCACCATCACCACGATTTTGCCTTTGACGTCGAGATTTTTGTAATCATCGATGCCAAATTCTTTGGATACTAAGCCATAACCAACAAACACTAAACCGGCTTTGTTAACTTCAACTTTGCCTTCGTGACTGCTTGGGCCGGTCGTGAAATCTTTTGGATAATCAAAGTTAACCGTGGTGCCGTTGCTGGTTAAAGTTAGTTTTGGGCTTTTTTGGATGAGTTTGCTTTGACGCAGTGGTACATGTTGGAAATAACTACCGTTATCGCCAGCCGGTTTTAAACCAAGTTGCTGAAAATTGCTGGCTAAATATTGGCTAGCAATTAAATGGCCTTTACTGCCGGTATCGCGGCCTTCTAGGCTGTCGTCTGACAAAAATAACATGTGGGCTTCGATACGGGTTTTATCTGCTGCAGGTGCTGGCGCTTGTGTGGTGGCACAAGCAGAAAGCAACAGTGAACAGCTGAAGCTAAACAGATGAATTGGTTTCATTAATTGTTCCTGAGAGTTTATAAGGCGGTTATTTGTTTTCATGACTTGCTTTAAATTGCCAGGATGAAAGTTCACGCGCTCTTTTGACTATGGGTCTTGGTCGAAACCACAAGCCTATCATGAAAATCGTAGTGACTAGAAGTGACTTGTTTAAACTGCGACGAGCGCCTAAAAATGCGCGATTGCGGTGGGTGCTAGCGCTTTTAATTGGATGTTATGACAAGAAAAAGCCGCGAAAAACGCGGCTTTAGCAATTGGCAAAATTTTAAACCAAGTTAAGTTTGTGATTCTGCTTCATCATCATCGATAGCTTGTTGGCGAGATGCCAAGACTTTATCGATGCGTTTGCCGTCCATATCAACGATTTCTAAGAACCAGCCGTCAAGTTCAACAGAATCAGCGGTTTGTGGGATCTTGCCAAGCAACAGCATGATTAAACCGTTCAGAGTTTGATAACGGTTACTGTCTTCTTCTGGTAATTTGGCAATGCCTAAGCAGTCTTTTAAATCGATGATGGGTAACAAGCCATCGAGTAAATAAGAGCCATCGGCACGTTTTACTATCATCAAATCTTCGATTTCGTCGTTACCTGGGTTGAACTCACCGGTTAGTGCTTCCATCAAATCTTGTAGGGTGACTAAACCTTTTAAATCGCCATATTCATCCACGACAAACACCATTTGGCTGCCGTTGGTACGAATATGTTCCAGTAATTCCATGCCGGTTAAGCTGTCTGGCACAAAGTTACAAGGCTGTGCTAAATCGGCTAAATCTTTCAGTTGGCCAGCCACCGACTGCGCTAATAATTGTTTGGCTGAAACCACGCCAATTAATTCATCAGCATGGCCTTTACAGACCGGAAAGCGCGAGTGGGGTGATGCCATCACTCGTTGCATGTTCTCTTCGATGCTAAGTTCCACATCTAAAAACACGATATCTGAACGCGGAACCATGAGCGATGAAATACTCCGCTCATCCAAACGGAACACGTTTTTCACCATGGTGTGTTCATTGTGTTCAATAACGCCCGACGAAGAACCTTCTTGCAGTAGCGCCTGGATATCTTCATGGGTGACGTTAGATTCGTTATTTTGCGCGAAACCAAAAACACGCATTAAAAAGTGGGTTGAAGTTGCTAATAACCACACGAATGGACGAGTAATCATTGCCAATAACAACATAGGTTTTGCCATAATGCAGGCGATGGTTTCTGCGCTAATTTGGCCAATACGTTTTGGTACTAGTTCACCAACCACGATGGAAACGTAGGTCACAAGCACAACAACAAGAACTGTTGAAAATATTTCGCTAAATGGCACCGACATGCCAAAACCTTGTAACCAAATGGCGAACGGCCCAGCCAAAATAGATTCACCGAAAATACCGTTTAGGATACCGATAGAGGTAATACCTATTTGCACGGTAGATAAAAACTGAGTTGGATCTTCTGCAAGTTTTAGGGCAATCGCTGCGGATGACCGACCATTATGAGCAAGGGCGGTGAGGCGTGATTTGCGAGCGGTAACGATAGAAATTTCTGACATGGCGAATATACCATTCAGTAATATCAAACTAACGAGGATCAGGATGTCCATATAAACCATAAAGTGACTAAGGAATGGCGAGTATATCAAAATATCTACAGAGATAAACTGTTTTGACTGTGTGGTTCGTTTAGAACCGGCGCAGTGCCAGCCGCGTCTTCTATGGGCGGTGAGCGGCCGTAGTCGCAAAGAGACCTTGCTGAGTTGCTAAAATCGATAAGCTAAAGCCAATAAGTTAAAGTCGATAAGCTAAAACCGATAAATAGTCGATGGGGTAATCACCACCGGCAATGGCACGTCCCAAGCTTCGGTTGGAATGTTGTCAACGCGCTGACAATCATGGGCAAGCCCGATCATCCGCCGCTGTGCTAAAGGTTGCTTGGCGAAGGTTCTGTCGTAAAAACCACCGCCCATGCCCATACGCTGACCTTGTGCGTCGAAAGCGACCAGTGGCGTTAAAATCAGCTCCAGTTCGGCGACAACTTTAATGTCTTGGCTGCTTAGGATTGGCTCAGCAATGCCATATTTGTTCGAGATCAAGACCGTATCTGATTGATAGCGCTGAAATAACAGATGACCCGCAGTGAATGGATGCAACATCGGTAAATACACGGATTTACCCAGTTGCCAAAGTGCTCTGATTAATTCAGTTGTGGCAATTTCACCATCATTATGCAAGTACACCGCGATATGCTGGCTATTTAATAACTCTGGCAAGTTTAAAAACTGTTGGGTGAGCGCTTGTGCCGCCTGTTGTTGCTGAGCATTAGACAGTTGTTGCCTTGCTTGGCGAATTTGTTTGCGAATTAACTGGCGTGGATCTACTGGCATTCTTTATCTCGACCAACAACGGGGCTTCTGATATCTACAACAATACGCGCTAAAGACAAATCTCGCAGCAGAATAAATAAATGCAAAAGGTAATAAAAACGAAAGACAGCTTATAAAGCGGGGGAAGTGTTCTCCGAGTTTGCCGTGTTCAGCGTTAGCCCTTGAACCGTAGGTTCAAGGCGGGAGTCAGGTCAGCACCGCAGGCTTCCCGGTACGAGCCGGGCTTGCACAATAGCACTGGAAAAGAAACCCTGTTTTAAATGATTATCGGCTCGGGGACATCAGCCAAACACAAACAACTCAGAGAACAATTGCAGTATACCACTGCAAATCATTCCGGTAAGCCCTGTTAGTCGTTCTTTTTCGTTTCTAGCAACTCATTGCATAAATTTAAAGCAATCATCAACAAAACATCTTCAGCGCCGTGAACACCTGGTTGATATTTAGTCTTACTAACTCGTTGTTCTAGTTCAAGCATTGCCGCTTGCAGTTTTTCTTCTTGGCCTGCCGGGCAAGAAATCTTCATATGACGCCCCAGCACAGATACCGTTAATTGTTTTGGTTTCACGCTGGTAGCTTTTTGTTCTTTCGCTTGTTTTGGATACATAAATTTACTAATTCCATAGGCTTTTCGCCTTTGTAGATGTCACGACTTTAGCGCTTAACTGCAGCACTGGCAAGGCACTAAACTTGGCGCACTGGCGCGTAGGTGTTAGCATAGATGCTCAGTAAAAATTTTTCGGATCAACGCCTCATGCCTAATCTTGCCTTGCTTAACTTTGAACACTGGACGACCAAACTCGATCAGAACGCATTAATGGCTTCTGCCGCCGAGCTACATGGCTTAATTGCCGGCATGTTAAGCGCTGGAGTGCCAGCAGATGCGGGGCAAATTTTACCAGTATTGTACGACTTCTTAAACGATGGTCAGGCGGTAAACCAAGAATTAAAAGGCTTTATTGATGAATTAATCGCGGAAACTGCTCAGCAATTAGCCGATGAAGATTACGGCTTTCATTTAATGCTGCCAGCTGATGATGAAGGTTTAACCGAACGTCTTGATGCCTTAGTTGAATGGTCACAGGCTTTTTTAGTCGGATTTGCCATTCAGCAAACCGATTTGTCGCTGGTTTCAGCCGATGTGCGTGATGCCATTGAACAGTTAACTGAAGTGACACGTATAGATATTCACACTGCAGATGACACCAGCGATGCCGACAACGAAGAAGCCTACTTTTTAGTGGTAGAGCATGTGCGTTTACTCGTGCTGACTTGTTTTAATGAAGTAGGGCAAAAATTCACTATTACCGAAGTGGCAAGCCAAACCCTGCACTAAGCAACAATTAGCTGATACAAGGCGCCGGTAATGCCGACTAGGCGAAAACCGGCGTTGTTGTAATAAAGATTGGAGTTTTCATGTTTTCCCAAGTCGATATGACCACAAACCATGGTTATTGCGCGACGCGCCGCGCGGCTTTGTTGGCTGCTATTCCGAATAATTCTGTGGTCGTTGTAAGCGCTGCAGCTGAAATCATTCGCAGCCGGGATACCGATTTCCCGTTTCGCCAAGATAGTGATTTTTATTATTTAACCCATTTTCCAGAACCAGAAGCGCTTCTGCTTTTGCAAAAAGACGCGAATGGTGAATGCTCCCAACAACTTTTTTGTCGCGATAAAGATGAACTCGCGGAAGTTTGGCATGGCCGTCGTTATGGTTTTACTCAAGCGAGCGCTTTATTTGGTCTTGAAGCCAAATCACTCAGCATGCTTGATGACGCGTTATTGCAAGCCTGTAATCAGAAAACCCATTTGTATTTTTCCCAAGGTTTATACCAAGCACTCGATGACAAGTTATTTGCGCTGTTGGCAACTTTGCGCGCGCAGCCGAAAAAAGGCTATGTTGCGCCAACGCAGCTGATGGATTTACGTCCGGTGCTGGCCGAAATTCGACTGATTAAAGATGAATTCGAAATTCAAATTATGCAGGCAGCGGGCAAAATATCTGCGAAAGCGCATACCCGAGCGATGCAGCGCTGCACAAATTTGCGCTATGAGTATCAGCTGGAAGCGGAAATTCGCCACGAGTTTGCCATGCAAGGTGCGCGGCACTGCGCTTATAACACTATTGTTGGCGCTGGTGAGAATGGCTGCATATTGCATTACACCGATAATGATGCCGTGCTGAAAGATGGTGATTTGGTCTTAATTGATGCGGGCTGTGAATTACAAGGTTACGCGGCTGATATCACGCGCACCTTTCCAATTAATGGCAAATTTAGTGAAGAACAAGCCGCGATTTATCAGCTGGTGCTTGATGCGCAACTTGCCGCATGTGCCAAGGTTAAACCTGGCAACACCAGTAAAGATACCCTTGATGCCGCGATAGCGGTGTTGACCTTGGGTTTATTGGATTTGGGCATTTTACAGGGCGATTTTGCGACCTTAGTTGCCGAACTTGCCTGTAAAAAATATTTTATTCATGGACTTGGTCATTGGTTAGGGCTCGATGTGCATGATGTTGGTGCTTATAAGATAGCTGGCGTCGATAGACCGTTTGAACCAGGAATGGTGCTGACCATTGAGCCTGGCCTTTATATTCCTAAAGGCTCTGACTGTGATGAAAAATGGTGGGGAATTGCCGTACGGATTGAAGATGATTTGTTGGTGATCAAAGACGGCCATCTCAATCTCACGGATACTGCCCCTAAAACTATCAGCGCTATCGAAGCCTTAATGGCTAAAGGCTAACAGTTGCACACTGAGTTTACCAAGGTCGAAAGAAGCAAAGCATGAACGAGGAGCGCGCGATGCAATACGATATCGTGATTGCCGGTGGTGGCATGACTGGCGCTATGCTGGCTTTTGCGCTGCAAAGTCAAAGTAGTCGCAAGCTGAAGATCGCAATTGTCGAAAAACAAAGTGAAATCAAAGCACCCAGCCAAAGTTTTGATAGTCGCAGTATCGCTTTAAGTGCTGCCAGTGTCGATTTACTGGCAAGTTGGGGATTATGGCCCGAACTGGCTCCACACGCTTGTGCCATTTCACATATTGCTGTGTCAGACCGCGGGCATATTGGTAAAGTCCGATTAAGCGCCAGTGATTTTAATCGGCAGAGTCTTGGTCAAGTTATTGAAATTGAAAAGATTGGTGAGTTGCTCTATCAACGTTTAGCGCAAATGTCGGCAAATCAACTGAGCTGGTATCGTCCTGACCAAATCCTAAAAATTAGCCAAAGTATCGATACTCAGCAATTGCAACTGGCTAGCGGAGCGGTGATTGAAACCAAGTTACTCGCACTTTGCGAAGGCGGTGATTCGCCAACTCGGGAATTAGCGGGGATCGGTTGCCATGTGCAGGATTATCAGCAAACTGCGTTAATTGCCAATATCGGCATTGCAGGGGATCATCAACAAAAAGCCTTCGAGCGTTTTACCGTGAATGGCCCGCTGGCGTTATTGCCGTTAACGCGTCAGCGTTACTCTTTAGTGTGGACCCTAGACGCTGCTGAAGCTGCCAGATTAATGGCGGCAGCGCCTGCACAGTTTTTAGCGGAGTTACAACAAGCTTTTGGTTATCGTGCCGGGGTTTTCCAGAGCGTCGGAGAACGCGTCAGTTATCCGCTGGCGTTAAAAACCGCACTGCAAGCGTCTTCGCATCGCACCGTGCTTTGCGGTAATAGCCTGCATAATCTACATCCAATTGCCGGCCAGGGTTTTAATCTTGCGCTGCGTGATCTGGCCGCCTTAGTCGCTTTGGTTGAGCAATATACCGATGTTGGCAGTTACGGCTTGACCAAAGCTTATGCCACATTGCGTGAGCAGGACATGCGGCAGGTGGTGACGTTAACAGATGGCCTCGTGCGGCTTTTTTCCAACGACAGCAAATTGCTAGCATTAGGCCGGACCTTGGGGTTAACGCTGCTCAATAATTGCCCAGCCTTAAAAACCGCATTCGCCAAACAAACCATGGGCTTAAGCCCACAACATCGGCAACAGTTGTTGATGTCGAAGGAGTAAAAAATGGAAGAGCCGGATATTTTGATTGTTGGTGCAGGTAGCGCAGGTTTAACCCTCGCGCTTTTGCTTGCGACGGCCCCGCATAGTCAACAATTGCAAATCATGGTGGTTGATCATGCGCCAGCACCAGCAGCAAATAACTTCGGCTATAAAAGAGTCAGCGCGTTAAATCTCGCCTCCATGCGTTTACTTGAGCAGTTAGCTGTGTGGCAGCACATCGCCGCCAAACCGGCTTATCAGCACATGCAAGTATTTGAAGCCGATAGTTTTGCTAGTATCGAATTTGATGCCAAACAATCAGCATTACCTGAACTTGGCTTTATCGTTGATAACGATGAGTTACGTTTAGCGCTGTACCAGCGCGCGCTGGATTTTCCGCAAATAACTTTTAAGTTAGGCCATGGCATTAACAAGCTTGATGCAACGGCACGGCATAATTTAGTCACACTTAGCAATGACGAGCGAATTTTAGCGCGATTAGTGGTTGGCGCTGATGGTGCGAATTCGAAAGTTCGGCAGCTTTTGAAAATGCCGATGATGTTTTGGGATTATGATCACCACGCGTTAGTGGCGGTGGTGAAAACCAGCGAGCCACACGGCGAAACCGCGCGCCAAGTGTTTTTGCCCACAGGGCCTTTGGCGTTATTACCGCTTGCTGATCCACATTTATGTTCTATTGTCTGGAGCACATCGCCTGCGCAAGCAACAGAGTTGGTGGCGTGCGAGCCGGAGGCGTTTAATCAGCGACTGACGGCGGCAGGTCAAAGTGTGTTAGGACTTTGTGAAGTGCAAAGCAGTCGTGAAGTCTATCCGCTAAAAATGCGTTATGTCAGTCAATGGGTGCAGCATAAAGTGGTGCTCGTTGCCGATGCTGCGCACACCATACATCCGTTGGCAGGCCAAGGCATGAACCTTGGTTTGATGGATGTCGCCGCATTAGCAGAACTAATAGATGAAAAAATGAGCGCTCAGCAAGATTGGTTGTCTGATGCGATGTTACGGCGCTATGAACGTTGGCGTAAAGCGCAAGCGCAGCAGATGATTGCAACTATGGAAGCCTTTAAACGTGGCTTTATGGCACAGCATCCGGCCTTGAAACTGGTTCGAGCAGTAGGCATGAAACTCACTGATCGATTACCGATGCTTAAGCAGAAAATTTTGGCCAGTGCGCTCGGAAATCAAGGTGATTTGCCGGTTCGCGCTCGCGAAAAACCCTCACTTTAATGCGGGTTTAGCCAGAAAGTTACATTTTTAGTAGTTTTTCGCATTATTAAATCTAATTAAAAAGGGGCTATTTGCCAGTGTTGCCTTGCGTTATAATCCAGCGCAACTTTTTGCGGCTTCTGGTTATAACGCCATACGCAGCGACTGCGCAGACGCATAACCACAGCCGTAACTGACCCTACGATTATTGCCGGCAAAGCACCGGTTCAAGAGGATGGTACTGATGGCTCAACAAACTGTGTTAATCCACAAACATATCGAAGCGGGCGCCAAAGTGGTTGATTTCCACGGTTGGGATATGCCATTGCACTACGGTTCACAGATTGAAGAGCATCATGTCGTACGCACCGACGCTGGTATGTTCGATGTTTCTCATATGACTATCGTTGATTTAACTGGCGCTCGCACTCGTGAGTTTTTACGTTATTTAGTAGCCAACGATGTTGCTAAATTAACGGTTAAAGGCAAAGCGCTGTACACCGGCATGTTGAATGAAGCTGGCGGTGTGATTGACGACTTAATTGTTTATTTCCTTTCAGAAGATTACTTCCGTTTAGTGGTTAACTCAGCAACTCGCGAAAAAGACTTAGCGTGGATCAATCAACAAGCATTGCCATTTGGCGTGACTGTGACTGAACGTCCAGAATTTGCGATGATTGCGGTACAAGGCCCAAATGCAAAAGCTAAAGTCGCGACTTTATTATCTGCAGAACAACAAGCATTAGTTGCTGGTATGAAGCCATTCTTCGGTGTGCAAGCGGGTGATTTATTTATTGCAACGACTGGCTACACTGGTGAAGACGGTTACGAAATCGCTTTACCAAACGAAATGGCTGCTGATTTCTGGCAAAAACTGTTAGACGCTGGAGTTAAACCTGCAGGTCTTGGTGCTCGTGATACCCTGCGTTTAGAAGCCGGGATGAATTTATATGGCCAAGATATGGATGAGACTGTATCGCCACTGGCTGCCAACATGGGCTGGACCATCGCATGGGAACCAAGTGATCGTCAATTTATCGGTCGCGCCGCGCTTGAAAGCCAACGTGCTGCGGGTACTTTTAAATTAGTCGGTTTGGTGATGGAACAAAAAGGGGTGTTACGTCACGGCCAACGTGTTGTGGTTGAAGGTGGCGAAGGCGAAATTACTTCAGGTACTTTCTCACCAACTTTAGGTTTTAGTATTGCGATGGCTCGTGTGCCAGCATCGGTCGGCGACACAGCTGAAGTAGATATTCGTGGTAAATTAGTGCCGGTTCAGGTGGTTAAGCCGAACTTTGTGCGCTTCGGTAAAAAAGTGTTCTGATTTTTTGCCAGTGAACTTCGCCAAATTTAGTGGTGGGGTTCACTTTTTGTAAGGGTGGTTTACACTTGCCAAACTCAAGTGATGGCATTGGTTCCACCCTTAAAGCCAAACGCATTGAATACCTAAGTTATCGCAGCGCCAAGTCTGCAATAATGATGTGTATAAAATAATTAACTAAAAACGTCGAGTAAGGTCCGAGGAAAATTATGAGCAACATCCCTACAGATTTAAAATATGCAACGTCTCACGAGTGGATCCGTGCTGAAGGCAATGGTGTATTCACTGTTGGTATCACTGAACACGCGCAAGACCTGCTCGGCGATATGGTTTTTGTGGAATTACCAGAAGTTGGTGACAACGTTGCGCAAGGCGACGATTGTGCAGTTGCAGAGTCTGTAAAAGCAGCTTCTGATATCTACGCGCCAATCAGCGGTGAAATTGTTGCCGTGAACGACGTATTAAACGATTCGCCAGAGCTGGTAAACAGCGCGCCATACGGCGAAGGTTGGATGTTCCAAATCAAAGCATCCGACGAAAGCGAAGTAGCGGGTCTGCTTGATGCAGCGGGCTACAAAAACGCCATCGACGAATAATAGCTCCCAACCGAGCCAACCAAAGCCCCGCCTGAAAACGGGGCTTTGATTTAGTGCGAAGTGATCGACTAGTCCACTTCGCTCATAGCTTTGTAAGAAGCTGATTTAAAAGTTAAGTAAAAAGCATAGTTAGTTCTGGCCAAATGGCGGGAACTCGAAGGTTTTATTGATTCTCTTAGGACATATCAGGCATGACCACTTCTGTGAAAACCCTGTCGCAACTTGCGAACCACACTGATTTTATTTCGCGCCATATTGGCCCTGACGCGGCGCAAACCGCGGCAATGCTGGCTGAACTTGGTGTAAGCAGCATTGAAGAGCTGATTGCGCAAACTGTGCCAGCATCAATTCGTTTGCAAAAGCCGTTAGCTACAGGTGAAGCAACTTCAGAAGTGGACGCGTTGGCTTATTTAAAAGCTGCTGCGTCGAAGAACAAAATGTTCAAGTCTTACATCGGTATGGGCTACCACCCAACGCATACACCAAACGTGATTTTACGTAACGTGTTAGAGAACCCAGGTTGGTACACTGCTTACACCCCATACCAACCAGAAATCGCCCAAGGCCGTTTAGAAGCGTTGTTAAACTTCCAACAAGTGTCGTTAGATTTAACGGGCATGGACTTAGCTTCTGCTTCGTTATTAGATGAAGCGACAGCTGCTGCCGAAGCAATGGCGCTGGCAAAGCGTGTGACCAAAAACAAATCAAACACTTATTTCATTGCTGATGATGTGCACCCACAAACCATCGATGTAGTGCGGACTCGTGCAGAAATGTTCGGTTTCGAAACTATCGTTGGCAAAGCAGCTGATGCGGTAAATCACGATGTGTTTGGAGCGTTAATTCAATACCCATCAACGACTGGTGAAGTGCGTAACGACGCGCAATTAATTGCTGATTTAAAAGCGAAAAAAGCAGTTGTTGCGGTAGCGACCGACCCAATGGCGCTGTTGTTATTAAAATCTCCAGGTGAATTAGGCGCTGATGTCGTACTAGGTTCTGCGCAACGTTTTGGTGTGCCAATGGCTTTTGGTGGCCCACACTCAGCGTTTTTCGCTACTCGTGATGATTACAAACGTTCGATGCCAGGCCGTATTATCGGTGTGTCGAAAGACCGTCGCGGCAATCAAGCACTGCGTATGGCGATGCAAACTCGTGAACAACACATTCGCCGTGAAAAAGCCAACTCGAACATTTGTACTGCGCAAGTATTACTGGCGAACATGGCTTCGTTCTACTGTGTATTCCACGGTCCTGATGGCCTGAAAAATATCGCTGAACGTATTCACCGCTCTGCAGACGTGTTCGCAGCTGGCTTACAAGCAAAAGGCGTGGCACTGAAGCACACCACTTGGTTTGATACTATTACGTTCACTGTGAGCAACCGCGCTGAAGTGATTGCGCGTGCTGAAGCTGCTGGCGTGAATTTCCGTACTGATATAGCTGAAACCTTAGGCGTTAGCTTCAGCGAAGCAACTTCGGCTGCTGATATCGCTGAGCTGTTTGATATCGTGTTTGGTGCCGGCCATGGTTTAGATGTTGCAGCCTTAGATGCGACTATTGTGGCCACTGGTTCTGCGTCTATTCCAGCTGATTTAGTGCGTACTTCTAAGTACTTAACGCACCCAGTATTTAACCAGTATCACAGCGAAACTGAGATGCTGCGTTATATCAAAAAATTAGAAAACAAAGACTTAGCACTGAACCACGCGATGATTTCATTAGGTTCTTGCACCATGAAGTTAAACGCGACAGCGGAAATGATCCCGGTCACTTGGCCTGAATTCGCGTCTTTGCACCCGTTCGTACCAAAAAATCAGGCGGAAGGTTACTACCAAATGATTGGTGAGCTGGCGGATTGGTTAGTTGACGTGACTGGTTATGACCAAATGTCGATGCAACCAAACTCTGGTGCACAAGGTGAATACGCGGGCATGATTGCTATCCGTAAATACCATGAAAGCCGTGGTGATTCACACCGTAATATCTGTTTAATTCCAGTGTCTGCGCACGGTACTAACCCAGCGACAGCAGCCATGGCCAGTTTCGAAGTGGTGTTGGTTGACTGTGATAAATCAGGCAACATCGACATGGCTGATTTAAAAGCCAAAGCCGAAGCTGTGTCTGACCGTTTAGCGGCAATCATGGTGACTTACCCGTCAACGCACGGTGTATTTGAAGAGTCAATTCGCGAATTATGTGACATCGTGCATGCGCACGGTGGCCAAGTCTATATGGACGGCGCGAACATGAATGCGCAAGTGGGCGTGACGTCACCAGGTTTCATTGGTGCTGACGTTTCTCACTTAAACTTGCACAAAACTTTCTGTATCCCACACGGCGGTGGCGGCCCAGGTATGGGTCCAATCGGTGTGAAAAAACAATTAGCACCGTTCCTGCCTAACCATGCTGTGGTGAAAATTGCTGACACTGGCGCAAATAACGGCGCAGTTTCTGCAGCACCATTTGGTAGCGCAGGCATTCTGCCAATCAGCTGGATGTACATCAAAATGATGGGTGGCGATGGTTTACGTTTAGCGACCGAGTATGCAATTTTAAATGCAAACTACATGGCTGCTAAGTTAGACCCAATGTTCCCTGTGCTGTACAAAGGCACCAACGGCCGCGTGGCGCACGAATGTATTATCGACATGCGTCCACTGAAAGAAGCCACTGGTGTCACTGAGATGGATATTGCCAAGCGTCTGATGGACTACGGTTTCCACGCGCCAACTATGTCATTCCCAGTTGCTGGTACTTTGATGATTGAACCAACAGAATCTGAATCAAAAGTTGAGATGGATAAATTCATCGAAGCAATGACGTCAATTCGCGCGGAAATCGCCAAAGTAGAAGCGGGCGAGTGGACAGCTGACAACAGCCCACTGCACTTTGCACCGCACACGATGGGCGACATCTTCGATGCCAACTGGGACCGCGTATACGACCGTCAATACGCTGCCTTCCCGGCGCAATATGTTGCTGACAACAAGTTCTGGCCAACAGTGACACGTATCGACGACGTGTACGGCGACCGCAACCTGATGTGTGCATGCCCAAGCCCAGAAGATTACCGCGAGTAATTTGGGGGCTGCGTGTAATTAAGTTTGTTACTGCTTTAATTAAGATTGTGACTTTAATTAAGATTGTGACTTTAATTAAGTTTGTGACTAAACAGAAAACCTAACAAAAGGGCCGAAAGGCCCTTTTGTTTTAATATCTTATCTAGTAAAAATGGCCTGTGTTTTTTATGACTAAATGTTTATATTAGGTACGATAAGCTTTTGATGATGGCTGTATGCAACGGTTAGCTAAAAGCAATTAGCAGCCCGTTATGACAACAATTACAAGGATGTTTGCATGGTTGTAGACCCACAGTCTGATATTAAAGGGCCAATTTCATTAGGAGTGTCTATTACTGACCGTAGGCTCGTTTGTATGAGCAGGCAGACACCGTTTAACTACATAGTCAACCAAATTCTCAGTAAGCGTTGCGTTCCGGTTGCCGGTGCTGGTGTTTCCATATCCAGTAAACATCCCTCAGGCGAGTGGTTTCATCAAGTGCCTTGGATGGTAAAAAAACTTAAAGAAGAGCTTCTTCGGTTAAGGTTTTCTAGATTTCGCGAGGATATTGATGGGCCAATTTGTTCCGGGAACGATGGTGTATTTGGTTGTTTGCTTGAACTTAATGTAGCTGGCATTAAAGCCGTAACCGCTGGAAAGCTTCATAGTGGCTGTTTTTTCTGTGATGTGGTAGATGCAGCCAAACACGGTAAACTTGGCAATTTAGCTGAGCTCTATTTGTGGGAAATGGATGCATTCAGTGAAGCAGTTAATACTACAGAGCAATATGTTCAGTTAGTGAAGCTGCTGAGAATCGATGAATATACAGAATTAGCTCCAACACCAACCCACGCCTATATTGCTTGGCTTGCACGTGAGGGGCTCATCAGCGAAGTAATCACCACTAACTACGATTGTAATTTTGAAAAAGCCTACCGAAGCCTTGGCCAGTGTGTTGATGCAGATGCTATTTCTTGCCTTGATGATTATCGTGAATGTGATGTGCTAGGTACAGGAGTTGCGCCAAAGCTAAAGGTTTTCAAAATTAACGGTTGCGCACAAAAGCTGAATGACGACCCTGATTCAAAGCAGTTCAAGCATATATTGCTGACCGAGCGACAACTACAGCAATGGCGAAATCGACAATGGGCCGCCGATATTTTCAAAGACCGCTTGCGATCGCGTAGCTTGTTTTTTAATGGGTTTGGTAGTGACGAACCTCAGATCCATCACACGTTGCAAACCGTGCTCGATGAATATGGTGATTCGTCGAATAAAACCCCAACTGGTTGTGTACTGGATAAACCGACAGCGCCGATAGTAGCTATCTATGATCCACACCCAAGCTTCCACCAACAACAAATCGTGAAGACGTTCGTACAGATGCATGGCTTTCATGCACAATTTGGCGATAAGCTTATTCTACGTAACCCTGAGCCTGGGGGAAACTTGCCCGCAGATACGCTTTGGCAAGCTATTTTCGAACGTGTGTATCGCCAATTGATATTGACCGCATTAGAAGAAAGCGCTTTAGCGCAAACTGCAAGTTTCACGGCTATCGTGCCGTTTGCGAGCACCTTGCTTAGTGAGATGCTCTCATTATTCGATGAAGCTATTAAAGAAGATGATTCAGGCACTGCAGCTTTCAGAACAGCCGCACCTGCGTGGTTACATCCCATAACTTGCTCTCACGGCGAGCCAAAAGGGATTAGTCAAATATATGCGCAATTAAGTCGATGCTTAGCTGTGCTAAAAGACCCAAATACAAGTGTTGGTGATACCAACTCATATATACCGATCAATGAAAATAGAGCTCTGATGTCTGAGTTGATGCTTCTGATCTACCTATTGTTCCAGCACTTAGGGAACGGGCTGACATGCTGTGCTAAAAGAGGGTTAGGTTTTGAAATTGTCTACGCAAATGAACAAGATAAAAAATCGCTTTTTGTTTCTGCGAATCCGTATTTCCCTTTGAGCTCAGTTCAAACGGATGCAGCGGGTGGCTCCACCGATTTAATCATTTTGCTTGGTCAAGCAGGTAGTTTTATGCAACCACAAATGTATCGGATGTCTTTTATTACTGAAGGCTCCATCAAACCAAGTACGGCGATGACTTTGGGGTGGCGGCATATTTTCTATGATGGAAAGTTGAACAGCATTGATGCCGTGCGCGAAAGGCTTCGAGATGTAGTAAGAACTCCGTCCAATTATTATTACCAGAACCAACCAAGTTTGAACCGGCGCACTTTTTTAAAGCCAGTCTAAAGGAATAAAAATGGAATTTAATGACTTAGTGCAAATTGAATTTGGCTTGCCTTCCACGGCAGAAACAGTAGTCACACCTATCTCACTTTCATGCTCGTCATCATGTAACGTATTTGTTTGGGCAACAGGTGATGTTTGGGCCAAAAGTGAACATGAAACGACAGAACACTTGGATCAACTTAAGGCAAATGTTGCCAAGGGAATGGATCAATGTGCGGATTTATTACGTGATTATCAGTGGTTTTCGCCCTGTATTGCAGTAATTGACGCGACTAACTCAACCAAATTTGTGAAAGAACTTAAGGAACTTGCTGGTGATCAAGATTGGCACCGTGGGCGCTTTGTTGTTCAAATTGCTTCAGGTGCAAAGGGCCAAACGATAGAAGAAATTAAAAATCGTTGGCTTGGAGACTTACAAACCGCATCATACACGCCAAAACGTATTGATTTAGCGAAGTTTAAAACGCTGCTTGAAGAAACAATTCCCCTGGTTAAAGCTCCTGTAGGAGTCGACCCAACGATTTTCCTGCGATACTTGAGTCAAGTGCGAGACGCTATGGCAAATAACAAACCTGAACAGATGGCTAATTCTTGGCAGCAAGAGCTACGCGAAAATCTGAATAGCTTACTTGGCCAGCATTTTTTTGAAGGGAATGCCAATGGCTGAATCTAATCTAACAATCCGAAATCTCTCAATTTCAAACTTCAAAGGCTACCGGCAACATCAGCCTGAGAAACCAATTGAGCTTGATTTAGACGATGCCGATTTGATTTTAGTAACCGGCAAAAATGGCGTCGGGAAAACCTCCATTTTGCAGGCTTTAGATTGCTGTTTAAACCAAGGTTTAATTCCGAGTAAATTTCTAACCGAAAAGGAAGATACCGGTTTTGTATCTGTAAATGGCGTCCCATATCCAGTTCAAAAGGATCTGTATCAAGACAAAAGCCTGACTTCAGTGTCGACATTTTTCTTTCAGGAGAATATTGCAAGATTGGCTTGCAGTGAGGTGATTGAGTTACTAGAGCCGGAAAACAAACCCGGATTGATTATTAAAAATGGCCTGCAAAATTTACTCAAACAAATTGAAGCTTGGCAGTTGCAGTTGCAGCAAAAAACTTACAGAAAAGATTATGAAACCGAACGAAAGAAACAAGCACAGTTAGTTACTGAGTGTGCAAAGCAGCTCCCAGACGATTTTCCTGCCAAAGCGTCGTTGTTGCAGAGCACTTTAACTTTGACTGGCGGTAATTTACAAAGTAAATGGCAGTCTCAATTAAGAAACCTTTCTGCTAGTTTAAGTAAAGTAAATGGTCTTCCAGAAGTTGTGGGTGAAAGCACGCCAATTCACTTGGATCATATTGCTGCGTGCCTAAAAGAGCTGAACATCCAATATCTAAACGCTCGCCTTGATACAGATAAACCGCAAGAAAAATACCGGTTGCTACTTAGTCGTTTGCAACAGTTTTCTGAGACCATCAATGTATATTGGCATGAGGAAAGCGATTCTTACCACGACATCTTTGACACTGAATCCGGTACGAAAGAATTAACGCCTGAGACGCTCATTGTCGGAATCAATCAAAGTTATTATGACGCCCAGATTCAATCTAAAAAAGATCGGCAAGAGGACCTCCGAGCGCAGTATAAAAATGTGCAGCTTTCGTTAGAAAGCTTGAATGAAATTACGGGGATTGAGGATTGGCTGCAAACCTTCCGTGCAAATACTGAAAATTGGTTGCAGGCTTTTGATGGCGATGATGACAAAGCGAAACTTAAAGAAATAACCCAATCTATTGCTGTTCAAGCTGGTGTATTGCTTGCTCTGGCGAATGGCAGGCAGCATCCGTTGTTTGGCATACGTGAGAGTATTGAATCTGCGGGTAAACAGATTTCAATTGAAATTCAACAACTGGTGCTAGCCAAATCCTTAGCTGAAATACTGCAGAGTTTTTCTGATGAGTTACTTCCGATCTTTGGCGGTAGAAAATTTTCAATTAACGAATTGATCACTCACTTCATAAGTAAAATTTCTGTATCTCAAAAAGCTTCAATCTCTGCATTTCAACCCAACTTTGTTACGAGATTGGTCGAGACGTTTTTTTTATGGTCGAAACTTGAAATTGACTATGAACTTGACCGGCAAAATACATTACAAACTGAAGCAATTGGTCAAGCAAAAGAGATGCTCGCAAGTGCTCAAAAAATTTGCAAGCAAGAATGTAGTGCAAGAAGCCAGCTTTTGAGCCTGATGGGGGAAATACCTGCTGTAGAATTACAAAACCTGACAGCAACAATGAACTCTCTATTAGATAAATTTCATTTTCCAAAAGATTTTTTACCGATCAGTTTGAAAATCAATGTTACTGAGAAAAAGCCTGAATGGACATTTATCACTAATAATGGAGTTAAATTTGGAGATTTATCGACCGGACAGAAAACACAACTAGCCATCTGCTGGACCATAAACCTCAATCTTGCACTAACCGATACTCTGATGCACAGAGTTATCGGGTTTGATGATTTTACGACATCTTTAGACATGAATCAGTTGATCCCTGCAGCAGTTTTGCTTCGAAAAATGGCTTACGCCGACAGGGGAGATAGAGCTAAGAGACAGGTGATCGTCACTAGTCACCACGAAGATTTAACTAATCGTCTTTTGGATCTACTACTGCCACCAAACGGCTACAAAATGAGAGTACTCCAGTTTGAAGATTGGTCGCCGGAACAAGGGCCAAAGTTCCGTATGTTAAAAGTCGACCTTGGCGAGCAAAACACATCAGGAACCCAGATAGCATCTGCAATGAAACGCTTATTTTCAACTCCAAATTAGATGTTTTATAAATATGACTATATTACAGTCCGTCAATGACATATTAATACCGATGCTAATCACAACCGTCGATTGGGAAATGATATGAGTGAAGAGCTTTTTCCAGAAGCAAGGAGCGTAGAGATATTAGGTGAGCTGTCAGCCTGGACGTCTGTTGCCGACGTAATGGTCGCAGCGCGCATCATTGAGGCGCGAACCGTTCCCGGCGATCAACCCGAGAGCGTGTTGATTATGCCTCTTGAGTATTTAGAACCTCCTTTTGCAGAGATTTTTGTAAACCTGCTAGGGTATTTTATAAACGGATACCAAGTGCCTTCTCAAAAGGTTTTGCTTAGTCGCGCCTTAGACCCAGAGATAACTGAGGCAACAGCAGCCGCCTTACTAACTTTACGTTTCAAACCAACCGTCTATCTAGGTAAGTTTCCTGAAGTACAAAACAAGAATGCTCTCTTCATTCGTGATCAACCTGCTGTAATTGAGCTTGTACGAGCGCCTTTAAACTGTCTAATGGATCTCTATTTGGATAAATATGAATTCACGAAAAGTTTAAGTAACATGGTTGTTAGAGCAAAAATGGAGACGGGTGGAGCTCCCACTATTTTTCATAGACCCTATTGTGACGCCTGCCTACCCAGTTATATTGAGGCAGCATGTTTTTATTCACTTGGTCTAGAGGTTGGAACACAATTTGCTCCTCCGGGTCAGAGCAAACTTGACACTGCTTACCGAGCAGTAAATGTTCAAACTCTACCACCTGTAGACTCAACTAAACCTCAACTAAACCTAGCCAGCCAGAATTTAAAAATGGTGGCTGAGTTTGAATAGAGTTTGAAAAAAATCGCAACAGTGCTGCACAGATATGTCATATCAGCAATCCATGGGGATTTTATCCTTAAGAATTGGATTTGGATTTTTCTTATTTAGGGATTTTTGTGTGCAAGGATAATGAGTTCTAACGCCAGATTTGTGATCAGCGTAGATTTTTGGAAAAACTAATGTAGTTTTTAACCAGATTAAGAATTTACTAACCAAAACATCGTCGGCAGCTATGAATGCCTTGCAGCCATTTTTGGCCAATCGCTTGGCAGAACTTCTCAATCGCGGCGGCAGAGCCAATCACTTGGCGAAATTCATCTTCAAGCTTTTGACAATTTTGCAGCCAGTTGCCTTGTTCGATGCCAAGCCTTGCCAAAATTGGTGGTGCGGTATCACTGATTGCACCTCGTTTATCTGGGCGGATTTGCCGACCAGTCCAATCGGCGAGTTCAATATAATCAGTAAGATGCATCGGGATGCAGGGTTCACTTATAAGGCCTTTACCGTCCAGAAAAGGCATCAACTTGCCATGAAAAGCACATTTCACGTCGGTTGCTAAGTTTCGTCCTGCAATCCGCTCGGCAATGCTGGTGTATTCAGAGTTTTCGGGAGTTTCAGCAATCTTAGCGCGAATAGGATTTAAATCGATATAAACCATAGTGTTAATAAGTGCTGCTTCATCCAGAATCGCCTGTGATTTAAAGCGTCCTTCCCAAAACCTACCGCTGCATTTGTCTTCAAAATTAGCGCTTCTGGCGATATGTTCATTCAAACAGCGCATAAACCAACTGATGCTAGTTAATCGCTCGCGATACACCCCAATCATTTCTTCAGCGGCTTGAATGTCTTTAACTTCAACCAAATTACCGGCCAAATACTGCTTCATCAAATCAGGCACTTGAAACAACAGACTCCAATGTTCGAAGATTTCAGCAGCAGTCCAAGCAGCTGATTTTTCGAGATTAACTCTCACCAATACATGGTAGTGGTTCATCATGATGGCATAGGACGCCACATCAATGGCGAACATATTGCTGAGTAATTTCAAACGCTCAACAATCCATTCGCGCCGATGTTCAAAGTTGCTGCCATCGATTTCACCGCATAAGAACGAGCGGCGCACACAGCGATAGGTTAAGTGATAAAACGGGGTTTCGCTCAAGGCGATTTGCTTGTTGCGTGGCTTTGGCATGATGTCATCCTGACAAAATTTCCATGAGCTTTGATTTTGGTTGCAAAAATGTTAAAGTCAAGCCAAAGAGTGGCTGATGAGATGGACGCTCCCGATCCGGCGTCAATGCGCCAAACTGAT
>JAYSCP010000020.1:0-61496 GCA_041914845.1 Alteromonadaceae bacterium | reverse complement strand
CAGAGGATCGGTCAACCGATCAGCTAAGAAAGTTGCTTAACTGATCGGTGTTACCGTTTCGGTGGTTTTTTATTGGCGGCAACAGTGTGTGAATTTAGCTTGCGTACAAACGGTAGGCTCAATCAACCCGCATAGTGGCTAAAAAACTCTTCTATCGCCAATTCTGGCCGATTTGGAGCCTCACCAGTTGCAGTTCCTAAATAGAGGAAGCCGACAATCTCATCATCTTCGCCAAGCCCAAGCGCTTGCTTAACAAATTCATACTGGGTATAAGCGCCTGTGCGCCAAATCCCGCCATACCCCAGCGCAAAAGCCGCTTGTTGCATCGCCATGACTGCACAGGCAGCAGATTGCACTTGTTCATGGATAGGTACTTTGCAATGCTCTGTGCATTTGGCGATACACGCAATTACCATCGGCGCTCGTAACGGTAATTGCCGAGCTCGTTCCAACAAGTCATTCGATATTGCAGGGTCTTCTTCGACAGCCGCTTCGGCAAAAATATCGCCTAATTTGGCTAATGCTGCTTTACCTTGAAACATTACAAAGCGCCAAGGGTGTAAAGCACCATGATCTGGCACTCGCAACGCAGCTTGCTGGATTAGCGCAAGCGCATCACCACTTGGCGCAGGTTCTGTTAAGCGAGAAGAAGAATAGCGAGTAGTTAATAACGTAATTGCATCCATAAAACAGCCCTGTAATCAATGAACCCTAAGGCTAGCAAATAAAAATGCTAAACGACAAATGATTTTCAACGAAGGCATCGTTCTTGGCTAATTCGCAGGCTACATTTGCTGAATAATTATGTAAGATGTTGATTTTTGGTTCAACTTCCCGCAACAGCTCGCAAATATAATTGTTCGTAACTAAGTGCAGCCTGCTGCCAACTAAATACTTGCTGCATTCCTCGTTGTTGAACTTGCTGATAACTCTGCTGATCGCTAAATAAGCTTACCGCCTGCATCATCACAGTGAAAAGCTCATCAGGATCAGGCTCGCCGAAGCAAAGACCGGTCGCATTGAGCGCAGGATAACCAATCACTGTGTCTTTTAAACCGCCAGTGGCGCGCACAATTGGCACAGTGCCATAACGCAAGCTATAGATTTGATTGAGACCACAAGGCTCAAACAAACTTGGCATCAAAAAGAAATCTCCTGCGGCTTCAACTTGATGCGCTAACGATTCATCAAAACCTTCTAACAAACGAAAATGACTTGGAAATTCTTGTTCAAGCGCGCGCAATGGTTGCAAATACTGCAGCTCGCCGGTTCCCATCAACACAACTTGCGCTTTTGCCTGAGGTAAAAACCGTTTTAACGCAGGGATCAAATAACTAAAACCCTTTTGCGCGGTGATCCGGCTAACCGCAACAAACAAAGGAACGTCTAACTGCGCAAGTTGGCAATGACGAAGTAATTCATTTTTACAAAGGCTTTTACCCTGTAAGTTAGTTGCATGGTATTGAGCTACCAAAGACAAGTCTGTCGATGGGTCCCAGCGGCCATAATCGCAACCGTTAAGGATGCCAATAAAATCAGCTTGGCGCATTTGGTAAAGTGCTGCAAGGCCGTTGGCGGCAGGCTCAGTGAGTAATTCTTCGCGGTAGCCAACACTGACGGTATTCAATTTATCAGCCTGCCAAATACCAAGGCTTAGCATTGAGCTATGAAAACTTGTTGGTAGTTGCCAGTGATTCAGCCCTATCATCGGAATATCTTGTGACGAGAGTCCTTGCTGATAAGCCGCATTATGAATGGTCAAGACAAACTTTGCATGTTGAAGTGCATCGCTGGCCATTTCCTTGAGGTAACAAGCCGCCAAAGCAGATTGCCAGTCGTGACCATGCACAATATCAACTGCGACATCACTTTGTTTAAGATAAGTTAAAGCTGCCTTACAAAAAAACGCAAAACGCTGCACATTATCTGGATATGGCTGCTCACCATCATCATAAGGTCGTGACCGAGCGAAAAAATCATGGTGTTCAATCAAGCTGATTTTGATTCCAGCCACGTCTAGATGACGGACAGCACAACCATAGGGATGTCCGGCTAAATCGAAATACAACGAATGCCACTCCTCAGCTAATGGCAGCTGATAAAGTGCTCCATAACGTGGCATAATCACTTCAACTTGGTGGCCTAGTTGCTGCACTGCTTCCGCAAGTCCGCGTGTTGCATCCGCTAAGCCACCGGTTTTCAGTAATCCCTCATACTCGCTACAAATAAACACCACACGCATTGCGGTATCCTTAATCAAATCCTACTAATGCCCCTTTTGGGATCACGACGACACCATCAGGCGACACATGAAAACGCTTTTTATCTAAAATCGGATCTTCACCAATAATAGTGCCAGGGGCAATACGCACATCTTTATCAATAATTGCGCGGCGAATTCGACAACCCCTACCTATATCGTTATTGCCCATTAAGACACTTTTTTCAACATAAGCATGGCTATGCACATGAACGTTGTAGCCTAAGATCGAATGATAGACGATTGCGCCGCTAACCACACAGCCTGCAGAAACCATAGAACTGATGGCTTGCCCTGTTCGATTTGCTTCATCGTGCACGAACTTTGCTGGCGGCACCGGCGGAGTATAACAGCGCAACGGCCAATATTTGTTATATAAATCAATGGGTGGCACAACTGAAATTAAATCCATGTTCGCTTCATAATATGAATCGATAGTGCCAACATCACGCCAATAGCCTTTGACTTCATCCTTTTCACCGCGAATACGGTTGGTGGAAAAGTCGTAAACATAAACTTCGCCGCTTGGAAAAAGTTTTGGGATGATGTTGTGACCGAAATCGTGCTTAGAATCGACCTGCGCCGCATCCTCTTCTAACACGTCGACTAGGCATTTCGCTTCAAAAATATAATTGCCCATTGAAGCTAATACATAATCAGGGCGGCCAGGGATAGTCTTCGGATTTACTTTCGGCTTTTCTTCAAAGCCAATCATCTTGCCTTGTTCGTCAACTTCAATGACACCAAATTCATGGGCTTGGGAAATATGCACTGGAATCGCAGCGACTGTCAGTTTGGCATTGTTTTGGCGATGATAGTCAAGCATTTGGCGCACGTCCATTTTATAGATGTGGTCACCACCAAATACGCACACATGTTCAGGATCTAAGCCTTGAACTAAGTGTAAGTTTTGGTAGACCGCATCTGCAGTGCCTAAATACCAATGTTTACCAGTTTGCATTTGTGCAGGAATAGGATCAATAAAACGGTTTGTTAAGCCGGTTACTCGCCAAGATCGGCTCAAATGTTTCATTAAGGAATGGGATTTAAACTGCGTGATGACAAATATCTGCAACAGATCAGAGTTAACGAAATTGTTCATTACAAAATCGATTATCCGATAATTTCCGCCGAAGGGCACTGCGGGTTTTGCTCTAATGCCAGTTAATGGGGCCAAACGGGTCCCTTCACCACCAGCAAGAATCATCGTTAACACACCTGACATGTCTGACTCCCTGTAAAAATTATCTAATAAATTCTCTGCCTTTCTTTTGCTAAGCAAGGCCAATACCATGATTGGCAATTTCTCGATAAAACCCGAAAATACGGGCACTACAACCGGTTTTGCTGTCGGCAGCTTATGGCAACTGCATGGCAAATTTATGACCAAATGCGCTAATTTGGTGCAAATGTAAGTTTTTGCACCAAATTAGTATGCATACGAATGCACTGTTACTTTTCGGCACAAATTAGTCAAGATTTCATTCGATCTTGATTGTAATCGAGCAAACGTAAATTGCCGATTTCTAGGGAGAAATTAAAAAAAACACCAGACATGCCGGTGTTTTTTCAATAATCGGAGACAAACACAAAATTATAAACGAGCAGCTAGCTCTGCACCTTGGCGTATAGCACGCTTTGCATCTAATTCCGCAGCAACATCAGCACCGCCAATTAAATGCACGGACACGCCTTTAGCTTGTAAACCGGCATACAGCGCACGTTGCGGTTCTTGGCCGGCACAAATCACGATATTGTCGACGTCTAGACAACGCTGCTGGCCTTCAAACTCAACCCAGAGTCCTTCGTCATCGACACGCACATATTGTGCGCCTGAAAGCATATCTACGCCTTTTTTCTTCAATGAGGTGCGATGGATCCACCCGGTAGTTTTGCCTAAACCCGCACCGACCTTACTATTTTTGCGCTGTAATAAATAAACCTTCCGAACCGGAACTTCCGGCACTGAATCTTTTAATAAGGCGCCACGACTTTGATAATCTTTATCAATGCCCCACTCTTTTAACCAAGCTTCAGGCTGCAGCGTTAGCGAATGCGGTTCCGTTAAGTATTCAGCGACATCAAAACCGATACCACCGGCACCAATAATCGCCACTTTAGTGCCTACAGGTTGATGATCTCGCAGCACATTTAAATAACTCAGCACTTTGGGATGATCTGCGCCTGGTAAATCCAAATGCCGTGGGACAATCCCCGTCGCCAGCACTACTTCGTCAAAGCCTGCCCCCGCTAAACTTTCAACAGTTTGCATTTGGCCGAGCTGCAAATCCACGGCATGAAGTTTTAACATCCGTTCAAAGTAGCGAATGGTCTGATGAAACTCTTCCTTACCCGGGACTTGCTTGGCATAGTTAAACTGGCCGCCAATCTGAGTATCTTTATCAAATAATGTCACGCTATGACCACGTTGTGCGGCGTACACGCTAAACGCCATACCTGCAGGGCCTGCACCAATCACAGCGATTTTTTTCCGTACAGGCGCCGGCGCAAAGTTCAATTCAGTCTCATAACAAGCCCTAGGATTGACTAAACAACTCGCCCGTTTATTTTGAAATACATGGTCAAGACAAGCTTGATTACACGCAATACAAGTATTAATTTCATCAGCCTTGCCCGCAGCAGCTTTATTCACAAACTCTGGATCTGCTAAAAACGGTCGAGCCATACAGATCAAATCAGCTTGGCCTGACTTTATAATATTTTCCCCGACTTGCGGGTCATTAATGCGATTTGTCGCAACCACTGGGATTTTAACCTGAGCCTTTACCCGCTCGGTTATCCAACTAAAAGCCGCACGAGGCACCATAGTCCCAATAGTTGGTACTCTAGCTTCATGCCAGCCAATACCAGTATTGATCATCGTCGCACCGGCTTCAGCGACAGCTTTTGCTAAGGCAACAACTTCATCGTAGCTACTACCATCTTCGACCAAATCAAGCATCGACAACCGGTAAATGATAATAAACTTTTCACCGCACAACTTCCGCACTGCCCGAATAGTTTCGAGCGCAAAACGACTGCGATTTTCAAAACTTCCGCCCCATTCATCTGTCCGCTGGTTGGTTCGTTGGCAAATAAATTGGTTGATGAGATAACCTTCTGATCCCATGATCTCAACACCATCGTAGCCCGCCTTCTGCGCAAGCTTAGCCGACTTCGCGAAATCATTAATCGCAACGCGAACTTGTCGTCCAGACATTGCCGAAGGTTTAAATGGCGTGATCGGGCTCTGGATTGCTGAAGGGGCTTGGCTAAATGGATGATAACCATATCGGCCAGCATGCAATAGTTGCATGCAGATTTTCCCTTGATGTCGGTGCACAGCATCAGTGATTTGACGATGCTTAGGTGCTTGCCAAAACCAAGTTAACTGAGAGCCAAATGGCACCAAATTGCCACGGAAATTTGGACTTATTCCACCGGTGATAATCAGACCAACCCCACCTTTGGCACGTTCTTCATAAAAAGCAGCAAGTTTGCTAAAACCCTGCTTCTCTTCTTCGAGACCTGTGTGCATCGATCCCATAATCACTCTATTTTTTAATTGAGTGAAACCCAAATCCAGCGGCTGTAATAAATGCGGATAAGACACGAAAACCTCTCTGGTCATACCTGTTAATTTGGAAGACTCTAGCTGCTTTTTAACACGATGACAACCTTTGCTATCGTGCAAAGTAGTGAAGAGCGTTGAGATACAGCATGGCAGATATACATTTTCTTACAAATTGACTTTTTGTTAGCAGCGTAAATTCGGTATCTTTAGATAAATTTTCTAATATAAAGGGTTCTTGCATGTCAGAACAAAATCCTGGCTTTTTCCGCAGACTAATCAGCGGTCTGGTAAAAGCATTTAAGTTCATCCGTAATTCGGTACTGAACATCATCTTTTTAATCGCCTTTATCGTGTTCATCAGTGCAATTTTCTCAGGAGAAGAGCAAGTTGAAGTTCCAGCAAGTGCCGCTTTAGTCCTTGATTTAAAAGGTGACTTGGTTGAGGAGAAAACGTGGGTTGATCCAGTTGAAGCCGCTATTAACGAAAGCACGGGTGGCGGCGAAGAGAATCCGGAAGTTTTGGTACGCGATGTCGTAAAAGTTATCGAAAATGCGACTCGAGACGATCGAATTAAGGTCATGGTACTCGCACTTGCCGAGATGGGCGGTGGCTCACAAGATAAGTTGCGCACTATCGGCACTGCAATAGAGAAATTTAAAGCTGCTGGTAAAAAAGTTTATGCTACTGGTACTTATTACGGTCAGTCTCAATACTTCCTTGCAAGTTACGCAGACAGCATCAACTTAAATCCAAATGGTACGGTACTACTTGAAGGTTATGGTAGTTATCCAATGTACTATAAAAGTGCTTTGGAAAAATTAAAAATTAGCACTCACGTTTTCAAAGTAGGTACATACAAATCCGCAGTTGAACCTTTTATCCGTGATGACATGTCACCGGAAGCGAAGGAAGCAAACAAGGCATGGTTGGATGAATTATGGGCTACTTACAAATCGCAGGTTGCGGAACGCCGCGGTTTTGATGTGACAAACTTCGATGAAACCTTTGCAAGCTTGTATCAACGCATCAGTGAAGTACAAGGTGACATGACCGAGTACGCGTTAAAACACAAATTAGTTGATACCGTTTTAAGCCGTGAGAATTTCCGAAAAGAAATCATAGCGATAGTTGGTGAAGACAGCGAAGAGCACACATTTAACCAAGTGAATTTCGACGATTATCACCATTTGGTGATCCCAAAACATGCAATGCCAAATCCATTAACCGATAAAGTGGCTCTCGTGGTTGCCCGCGGAACCATTGTCGACGGTTCAGTCAAACCAGGTATGATTGGTGGCGACAGTACTTCTGCGATGCTTCGTGATGCACGCCTTGACGATACCATCAAAGCAGTTGTGTTACGAATTGATAGCGGCGGTGGCAGTGCGTTTGCGTCAGAATTAATTTCTGAGGAAATTCGGCTGTTAAAAGCGGCAGGTAAACCAGTAGTGGCATCCATGGGCGCAGTCGCCGCATCAGGTGGCTATTGGATAGCAGCGCCTGCAAATGAGATTTGGGCTGCGCCTACCACCATCACTGGTTCAATCGGTATCTTTGCCCTGTTTCATACCGCAGAACAAGCAATGGGAACCTTAGGTTTAAATGTTGATGGTGTTGGTACAACCGAATTTGCCGGTTTCAGTGCTGGCTTGCCGCTGTTTAAAGGCTTGCAACCAGAAGCAGAGAAACTGTTACAAATCATGATTGAACGCGGTTATGATGATTTCATCACGCATGTGAGCACATCGCGAACCACAGAAACGCGTCAGATCAGCAAAGCCGATGTTGATAAAGTTGGTCAAGGTCGCGTGTGGACTGGTACTAAAGCTCTTGAATTTGGTTTAGTTGATAAACTTGGAACTTTAGATGACGCCATAGCTTCTGCCGCAAATATGGCGGGTTTAAAACAATATGATGTGCAAGTGGTTGAGCAAAAGTTAACACCGCAAGAGCTATTTATGCGAGATCTATTTGCAACAGCTCAGGCACAAGGTTGGCTGCCAGAGACTCAGCAAAAATTGAGCCCGACAAAACAACTGCTGAAACAACTTGATCGCGAATTGACAGTGTTATCACAATTTAACGATCCAAACGGCGTTTATTCTTTCTGTTTTAGTTGCGAAATTCAATAATTTGCTATTAGTTCAAAAAAATTTAAATGGGGCCTAAGCGCCCCATTTTTATACGTAATGCTCATGGGGAAATAAATAAACACCGATTAGTAAAAACAAAAAGGCCAAACTTTCGTCTGGCCTTTTTGTTTAGAATTTGGCGGAGAGAAAGAGATTCGAACTCTTGAAGGGCTACTAACCCTCGCCGGTTTTCAAGACCGGTGCATTAAACCGCTCTGCCATCTCTCCGTTGGCGCGTATAATAATAGCTTCACGGAAATTTGCAAAGCGTTTTTTTGTTTTTTAACGCCTTGAAATGTTTAACAGAATATTTTTTCAACAAACAGTAGAATTTATAACCACTCTCGCTGTCAGAACGATGGGCATCAATAATCTTCAAGTTGATAAAGCTGACAGCCGAGTAAATATTTTGTATAGTCCAAGCATCTAAACATGGAGGAAACTATGGAATATCAACAACATCAACATATTGCAATGGGCGACAGCCTTGCAATTAATAAAGTACTACGCAACACCTATGCAATGCTTGCGATAACTCTTACTTTCAGCGCTATCTGTGCTGGCATCGCAATGTCGATGAATATCAGTGGATTAACTGGATTGCTGTTATGGGGCGGCGGCTTGGCCACTCTATTCTTATTACGTAAAACAGAAAACAGCGCAGCTGGTATCCCTACTGTGTTTTTGTTCACCGGGTTAATGGGCGCATCTATTGGTCCAATGCTCAACCGCTATGCGGCATTGCCAAATGGTAGTGAAATAATTATGCAAGCGATGGGAGCAACAGCGCTGATTTTCTTCTCATTGTCAGCATACACTCTGACCACTAAGAAAAACTTCTCATTTATGGGTGGTTTTTTATTCGTTGGCTTGATCATGGCGCTTATTGCATCAATCGCAAACATATTTTTCCAAGTGACTGCCCTGCATTTGGCGATCAACGCTGTCATCGTGTTATTGATGTCTGGTTTCATTCTATATGATACCAGCAACATTGTTCACGGCGGTGAGACTAACTACCTGCGAGCGACCGTCGCACTGTATCTAAACATCCTAAATTTATTCACTAGTTTGTTAAGCCTGTTAGGTGTATTTGGCAGTGACGATTAACCATCACTGACATCTCAGATGATTTGCTTTAAAATGCCCCACTTTAGGGGCATTTTTCGTAATACTCACTGGAAATTCGGTCATGACCACATTTGCAATTCTGATGCGTTCCGATACTTATGCATCAACTTCCATCGTCGATTGTCAGCGTTTCATTACCGCGGCAACGCAACTTGAGCATCAAATTGACCATGTATTTCTCTACGAAAATGCTGTGCTTGCCGCATTAGCACAACCAGATTTACCAGCTGACGAGATGGACTTAGCTGGAGAGCTAGCAAAACTGTGCTCTTCTCTAAACATCCCACTCCTTTACTGCTCTACGGCGGCCGAAAAACGCGGCATTTTGCAGCCACGGGACGGATATACCTTAGCTGGGTTAGCAGAGTTTGGTATGCGTTTAGCAGCGGTTGATAAACTCATCCAATTCTAATTTGCAGGTCAAAAGGACCATCAAATGAAAAAAATACTCGTCATTCTTCAATGCTCAGCGTTTGCAACTGCCAAGGGGCGTGAAAGTCATGACTTAGCGCTTGCGCTTGCTGCAGTGGAGCACCAGATAACTGTTTTATATCGCGGCGCTGGCGTTACACAGCTCCTTAGCACAGCACATCATAATGCGCCCTTGAAAGACTATACAAAGAGCCAAAAACTATTTTCACTTTATGACATCGATACTGTGTATGCGTGTGCAAAGAGTCTGGCGTTCTATCAAACAACGGTGGAAAAGTTAAATATCCCAGTTGAATTGCTCAACGGGCATCAGCAACAGCAGTTAATCGGTCAATTCGACGAGGTAATTTTCTCTTGAACACATTGTTTCAGTTAACAGCGGCAACAGTGCCACCGGCAATTGAGTTGGTCACTCCTAAAGATGCGTTGTTATTTCGCCAAGACGCATGTTATCTACTGCAAAGTGAGCAGGTGTGGCCAACAACGCAATTATATGCTCTCGCTTCTGATGTGGCTTTTCGTCACTTGAACGTCAATCCAAGCATCTTTCTCATCGACGATCTCGAATGGGTAAGATTGTGCGCAGCAGCAAAACGAGTCATATCATGCTAAATTTTATTGAAAAATATCCAGACATTAAACTTGATAAACATGGGTATTTAGCAGAACTTGCGGTCTGGACACCTGAAATTGCCAATGAATTTGCTCATCTTGAAAAAATTCAGCTAACTGAAGCACACTGGGAAGTGATTTGGTTTGTTAGAAATTTTTACCAAGAATTTAATACGTCACCGGCGATCCGTTTATTGGTCAAAGCAATGGCTGAAAAATTTGGTAGTGAAAAAGGCAGTAGTAAGTACCTTTTTATGTTATTCCCAGAGGGACCAGCAAAACAAGCAACACGAATTGCTGGGTTACCTAAACCGGCAAAATGCTTATAATTTATGTTGCGGTGTGTTTATAGATAGTCAGAACAGTATCTGCGGTGATATACAACACAACTGCAAGGATAGCGAGGATGAGAACCCAATAAACAGTTCTTAGAAACAACTTGGGTAAGCTAGTTCTTGTTTTCTTGACTACTGCAACTTTGGCTGGCGCCGCTGTTGTTTTTGCCTTTTCAGAATTCGACGACATACAACCTCAATGTCAAAGCCGACCTCTCGGTCGGCTTTGAATACCATTTTACACTGTTAATACTTTTTTGCCGGCCATATATGGCTGCAGCACAGTTGGCACCACAATTGATCCATCAGCCTGCTGGTAATTTTCCAAAATCGCGACCAAGGTACGGCCTACCGCTAGGCCAGAACCATTTAATGTATGCAAAAGTTCAGGCTTCTTGCCCTCTTCCGGTCTAAAACGAGCTTGCATCCGGCGAGCTTGAAAGTCCCCCATATTACTACAGGATGAAATTTCACGGTAGGTATTCTGGGCTGGTAACCACACTTCTAAATCGTAAGTTTTGCACGAACCAAACCCCATATCACCAGTGCACAACAACATGACGCGGTAAGGCAGTTCTAATAGTTGTAAGACTTTTTCAGCATGCCCAGTTAATTCCTCTAACGCGGCAAACGAGGTCTCAGGGTGAACTAATTGCACTAATTCAACTTTATCGAATTGATGCTGACGGATAAGACCACGAGTATCTCGTCCATATGAGCCAGCTTCACTACGGAAACATGGTGTGTGTGCTGTGAATTTTTGCGGGAGCTCTGTTAAATCGTATATCCGATCGCGGGCTAAGTTAGTTACTGGCACTTCGGCGGTCGGAATTAGGCTCATACCGACACCTTCTTCAGTAGCTGGTTGTGTGTGGAATAAGTCTGCACCAAACTTTGGTAACTGACCAGTTCCAAACAATGAATCTTTATTAACTAAATACGGGACATATAATTCGGTATAACCATGCTGTTCAGTATGCAAATCCAACATAAACTGAGCAAGTGCGCGATGCATTCTAGCTATTTGGCCTTTCATAACCACAAAACGCGATCCTGCAATTTTCACTGCATTTTCAAAATCCAGACCGTTATCCAGGGCTTCACCAAGTGCTACATGGTCTTTGACTGGGAAGTCATAAGTTTTGGCTTCACCAAAACGACGAACCTCTAAATTTCCAGTTTCATCTTTACCAACAGGCACTGATAAGTCAGGAAGATTTGGGATTTGACTTGCGATAGCGTCAAGTTCAGCTAATACGCCATCTAATTGATTCTTGGCTTTATCAAGCTCAGCACCTAGGCCATCAACTTCTGCTAACAGCGGCGCAATGTCTTCACCACGAGCTTTAGCTTGGCCGATGGCTTTGGATTTAGTATTCCGAGTATTTTGCAACTCTTGGGTACTGACTTGCAGAGCCCGTCGTTGTTCTTCCAACGCATTTATTTGCTCAACATTCAACACAAAACCACGAGTCGCTAAGCGTTCTGCTGTTTGCGAGAGTTCAGATCTTAAAAATTTGCTATCTAACATAAATGATTACTTCAAAGTCGCCAGCTTGAGCCCAAGCCAGGTCAGGGTTAAACACAACACTAGGTTTAGTACAATATTGGCGCCGGCTTTAAACCAACTGCCTTGATGTAGCATCAACACAGTGTCCATAGAAAATGTCGAAAAAGTAGTAAAGGCCCCTAGGATGCCAATCCCGATAAAAATCCGCCAGGGATTCGGCGCAAGCTGCTCGGTAATGAGTAAACCATACAATAAACCGATAGCAAAAGACCCGAGAATATTAACCAGCAAAGTGCCAAAAGGAAATCCTCTACCAAAAAGATGTAGCATCAATTCTTGGCAAGCAAAGCGCAAGCACGCGCCCAAAGCGCCACCTATGGCTATCGCTAAATAATTATTTAGCATGGCGCCTCGCAGTGGCATCTAATTGTGCTAAATAAGCCATCTTTTCGGCAAGCTGCTTTTCCAACCCCCGCTCAGAAGGCTGATAAAAAGTTTGACCAGTTAATTCTGCCGGTAAATAAGTTTCACCTGCAGCATAAGCGCCAGGTTCAGTATGTGCATATCGATATAACGCACCATGACCAAGTTCTTTTAATAACTGCGTCGGAGCGTTACGAAGATGCAGTGGCACTTCATATGAAGGGCTTTGCCGCACTAATTCACGCATCTGATTAAAAGCACTGTACACAGCGTTACTTTTCGGTGCAAGCGCAAGATATATCGCAGCCTGCGCGATGGCGCGCTCGCCCTCCGCCGGTCCAACCCGGCTAAACGTATCAAACGCAGCTAAAGCGATTGTCAAAGCTCTGGGATCTGCATTACCGATGTCTTCAGAGGCAATTGCCAACAAACGCCTAGCCACATAAAGCGGATCGCCGCCACCTTCAAGGATCCGACAATACCAGTATAAAGCTGCATCCGGGTTAGACCCACGAACCGATTTATGAAACGCAGAAATTAAATCGTAAAATAACTCGCCATGATTATCAAAACCTGGAAGTTGCCGAGGCGCTAATTGTTTTAGCAATTCACTGGAAATTGCGGAATTGGCACTGACGGAAGCTGCGGCTTGCTCTAGCAAATTAAGGAGTCGTCGAGCATCACCATCAGCCATTTGTAATAAGAGTTGTTCAGCACCCGCCTCAAATTTGAGGTGTTGAGCGCCAAGACCTAACTCAGTATCAGTTAAAGCTCGAGTTAATACTTTACTCAAACTTTGCGCTGGAATTTTATTCAGCACACAGACTCTGGCTCGGGATAACAACGCATTATTGAGCGAAAAGGATGGATTTTCGGTTGTCGCACCAACAAAAATAATAGTGCCATCTTCAATGTGCGGTAAAAAAGCATCCTGCTGGCTTTTATTAAACCGATGAACCTCATCAACGAACAATAGCGTACGCTGGTTTTGACCAAGCCTAAGCTTCGCTTCCGCGATTTCATCACGAATTTCTTTAACACCCGCGGTTACCGCAGAAATCTTGGCCATATGGGCGTCAGCATGACGTGCGACTATTTCAGCTAGTGTAGTTTTTCCAGTGCCTGGTGGCCCCCAGAAAATCAGAGAGCTAACTCGCCCAGCCTCAATAGCTTGGCGCAAGGGTGTGCCAACACCGACAATATGGTCTTGACCAATATAGTCATTAAGTGTCAAAGGACGTAAGCGTGCGGCTAAAGGCCGCACATCTGGTTCAAAACCGAAACTTAGCGTTTTCACTTGTTACGCTGATCATCCACTTCAACATTGGCAGGCGGAGTAAACTTAAACAGTGTTGGGTCTACCGCCACATTGTTTTGACTGGTAATGAATTCAAATTGGCTTGTTTGACCTTCGCTGTTTTTAACTTCCATCTTAGCCAACCCAATTCCGGAAAAGGTTAAAGTTAGGGCTTGCACAGCGTTGTTTTTATCTTTTGGTGTGATCACAAAATGATCTCGCTCACCTGCAACTTCATATTGTGCCCACAACGCCGCATCAGTTGATGTCAAAAGCGCAAAAGGTGTTAAGCCAACCTCTTTATTTGCGTTATAGATATTTACTTGCTCTAATTCTTGGTCGTAATGCCATAACGTTTTGCCATCGCCAATAAGTAAGTTTGGCGATGGTGTTAATACTTCAAAACGAAAGTTTGCCGGCTGTTGCAAAGTCAAGACCCCTTCGCCATCAGCTTGCACCACTTTATTCTGCGCATCAACGACTTGTTGCTGAAAGCTCGCTTGAAAGCTATTTAACCCTGCCAATTTGTATTTCAGCTGTTCTGCTTGCGTTTGCGCGGCTTGTGCAACGGCTGACAACATCAATAAACCAAAGCCTACAACTATCTTTTTCATTTAAAACCCTTTGGGTGGTGGTGGAGCTAAAACTTCACGATTGCCATTATGGCCTGGCCCACTGACGATACCAACGTGTTCCATAGTCTCAACTAACCTAGCGGCACGGTTGTAGCCAATGCGGAATCGACGTTGTACGCCTGACACTGATGCTTTGCGACTTTCAGTAACAAATGCCACGGCTTGGTCAAATAACGGATCTGTTTCTGCGTCATCGTCTTCTAACGTTTCGCCTGGTAATAAATTTTCCTCGGTAGTTTCACCGTTTAAGATCTCTGGAATATAGTTTGGCTTACCACGCTTTTTCCAATCGGCAACTACAGCATGGACTTCATGATCGTCAACAAATGCGCCATGTACACGATTAGGAACACCAGAGCCGGGTGGTAAATAAAGCATATCCCCTTGACCTAACAAACTTTCGGCACCTTGTTGGTCGAGGATTGTCCGCGAGTCAATCTTTGAAGAGACTTGGAATGCAATCCTAGTAGGAATATTCGCTTTAATTAAGCCAGTAATTACATCCACAGATGGCCGTTGTGTCGCCAAAATCAAGTGGATCCCTGCAGCCCGCGCCTTTTGCGCAATACGGGCTATCAGCTCTTCAACCTTCTTGCCGACAATCATCATCATATCGGCAAATTCATCAATAACTACGACAATAGACGGCAATTTGTCTAACAACGGCGGTTCTGTACGCATATCATCAGCAGGGCGCCACAGCGGATCTCGAAGTGGCGAACCGTCAGCAATTGCTTCAGCGACTTTTTGGTTGTATCCCTTCAAATTACGGACACCTAGCGCTGACATCAATTTATAACGACGTTCCATTTCACCGACGCACCAGCGTAAACCATTGGCCGCTTCTTTCATATCGGTTACGACTTCGGTCAGTAAATGCGGAATACCTTCATAAACAGAAAGCTCCAACATTTTCGGGTCAATCATTAAAAAACGGACATCATCTGGAGTTGATTTGTATAACAAACTACAAATCATCACATTAACGCCAACTGACTTACCGGATCCGGTTGTACCAGCCACTAACAAATGAGGCATTTTCGCCAAATCTGCAACCACTGCTTTGCCAGCAATATCTTTACCAAGCACCATGGTTAATGGCGACTTCGATTGTTCAAAAACCTCATCCCCAATGACTTCCGACAATCTGACGATTTCGCGGTGCTGATTTGGTAATTCCAAACCTATGAATGACTTGCCAGGGATAACTTCAACAACACGAACACTGATAGCAGACAAAGAACGTGCTAAATCTTTTGATAAACCGGTGATTTTACTTACTTTAACACCTGGCGCTAAATCTAATTCAAACCGTGTAACGACCGGCCCAGGACATACACCAACTACTTTAGCATCGACGTTAAAATCTAATAGTTTTAACTCAACCAAACGTGAAACTTTATCCAAATCTTCTTGCGAAATCGGATTAGTCGTACGATTAGCTCGCTCTAATAAGGCTAAAGATGGCAACGAGTCTGCCGAATTCATAGGCTCTGGATAAATAACTTCTTCATTATCTTGGTCTTCAGCAAAGGCTTTGCTGTAGTCAATCGGCGGATAATCTCCAGCCTGAGTATGAGATAAACTTTGAGTTAGATCTGCTTCAACATAGTTATCATCTATCGCACTGTAATCAAGATCTTGCCCAGCCACTTCATCGACACTGACAAAAGCTCGCGCTTGGGTTTTAATATCTAATGGCTGAAACGGCAAAGGCTCAACCACATCATTCTCTTCAGGAAAAAATCCGCGGCTTTGTAAATCCGCTTGTACTTTAATTGGGCTTGGTTTTTTCGGCTCGACAGCTTGCACGGCTGGCTGTTGGTTCGAACGCCAATCTGACGCCAATTGTGCAGACAACTCGGGTTCTACTAGTACTGTCGGCTGCTCAGCATGAGCTGTAGCCAATTGCGCTTGACTTTGCGGCTGCGCTTGCTGACCCATTACTGGTTCGTCAGCAAGGTCAAGCAATAATCGAATATCTATTTTCGGCTCATTATCCGCACTTTCGCTGGAGAATCCTGGTTCGATACGTTCATTTCGACTATCTATGGCCAAAATCGGCGACTGCACGAGGTTTTGCTCATCATCTGTATCAATTGCAACTGGCACGGTCGGTTTATCAACAGTAGCCACATCCTGATAAACCGATTTTTTCTCTGTCGTTTTGGCGATGACCTTTACCGAGGCAGAGTCTTGTTTATTGAATTTGGCTTTAAGGCGGGTAATGCTATGTTGATAATTCCAGAGCCCCATCGCCAGACTAACCACAAAATGTCCTAGCGCATCAGCCACGGTCAACCAAGAGATACCAGTCATCAAGGTCAAACCGATGCACAAAGAGCACAGTAGTAATAAACTACTGCCAACAAAATTCAATTGGGGTAATAACACAGCAGCAATAACATCGCCGACAACACCACCTGATGAGTAGATGTAAATATCGTCAAAGTTAATGCTGGCAATTGCGCAAGCTGAGATTGCGGTCAAAAGTAGGCCAAAAACTCTTAAACCGAGGATAAAATAATCAACACTGAGCAAGTCTTTAAAACGTTTGAACAGTAAATAGCCACAAAAAGCAAAAAATGGCGGGAACAGATATGACAGCCATCCAAACACACAAAATAAGATATCCGCGAATTTCGCGCCAATAGGACCCGCGATATTCTGAATATCGGTGCGATAGCCAATTTGCGACCAGCTCGGATCCGCGGCATCAAAACTCAATAAGGAAAGCAACATAAACGCAGATAAGCCTGCGAATACAATCAAGGCGACCTCGACCAATCGCTGTGTGCCATTTAACGAAAATACAGATTTTGCTTGCAAGCGCCAAACCCTAAAAAAATGAATAAAAACCGGTTAAAGATACCAGACTAGCGCTGCGCTTGCATCCTTTAATCTTAGAAGACACGCAACTTATCAGTGGTAGCTGGCTGTTTATTAAGCACTAACTGCAACGAATGTCGTTTGTTTCACCTCTTCCATTACGACATAAGTTCGACTTTCCCGCACACTAGGTAATCGCAATAGGGTCTCCCCAAGCAGTTCTCGGTAGGCTGCCATATTGGCCACCCGTGTTTTTAATAAAAAATCAAAACTGCCAGAGACTAAATGACACTCTAAAATTTCGTCTAGCTTTTGAACGGCCTTACTAAATTCGTCGAAATCTTCTGGAGACGTTTTACTTAAAGTGATCTCAACGAAGACTAATAATGCAGCGCCAACCTTATTTGGGTCGACCTGGGCGTTATAACCAAGAATGTATTTGTCTTGCTCCAGCTTGCGAACCCGCTCCAGACAAGGCGTAGGACTTAACCCTACCCTCTTGGCTAATTCGACATTTGATAGTCGCCCATCCTTTTGTAATTCAACAAGAATTTTGCGATCTATTCTATCTAGCTTCTTACTTTGTGGGTTAACAGAAAACATGCTAGTCAATAATGCTAATTTAAACTCATATACAATATATTATGCTGGATGAAACTTAAAAAACAACCATTCATTCTGCAAAAACACCACTATAATAGCGAAATATTTTTACCCACCCTACACAGGCAAATTATTATGATTATTGGCGTTCCTAAAGAGATTAAAAACCACGAATACCGCGTCGGCATGACCCCTGCTAGCGTGCGTGAATTAGTTGCACATGGGCACAGCGTTTTTGTAGAAACTAACGCCGGTTCGGGCATTGGTTTTGGCGATGCTGATTATGCAGCAGCTGGCGCAACAGTATTAGGTACAGCCGCTGAAGTATTCGCAAAAGCGGAAATGATTGTAAAAGTCAAAGAGCCACAAGCTGTTGAACGTGCCATGTTACGTGAAGGGCAAATCCTGTTCACTTACTTACACTTAGCACCAGATCTGCCGCAAACTGAAGATCTGATCAAATCAAAAGCAATCTGTATCGCTTATGAAACTGTGACTGACAGCCGCGGTGGTTTACCACTGTTAGCGCCAATGTCTGAAGTTGCTGGTCGTATGTCTATCCAAGCCGGTGCGCGTGCATTAGAAAAATCGTGCTCAGGCCGCGGTATGTTACTGGGTGGCGTACCAGGTGTTGAACCGGCTAAAGTTGTTGTTATCGGTGGCGGTATGGTTGGTACTAACGCTGCGCAAATGGCTGTTGGTTTAGGTGCAGACGTTGTAGTTTTAGATCGTAGCGTCGACGTATTACGTCGCATCAACGCACAATTCAATGGTGCAGTAAAAGCAATCTACTCAACTGCAGATGCCCTAGAAAAACATATCCTTGAAGCTGATTTAGTGATCGGTGGCGTGTTGATCCCTGGCGCTGCAGCACCAAAACTGGTTACTCGCGAACACGTCCGTAAAATGAAAGCTGGCTCTGCCATCGTTGACGTTGCAATTGACCAAGGCGGTTGTGTTGAGACCTCTTATGCCACAACCCACGCAGAACCGACTTTCATCGTTGATGATGTAGTTCACTACTGTGTTGCCAACATGCCAGGTGCTGTGCCATTAACTTCAACGTTCGCACTGAACAATGCTACCCTGCCATTTATTATCAAATTGGCAAACAAGGGCTATAAGGCTGCACTTCTTGAAGACCAACATTTGTTAAATGGTTTAAATGTTATTAACGGCCATGTGGTAAATCAACATGTTGCTGAAGCATTGAACCTGACATTTGTCGATCCACGTCAAGCATTAGCTGCAATCTAATTACTGCCGCTTCGACAAAAGGCTCGCCTCTGCGAGCCTTTTTTATGGTAAAACAGTCAAAGCACGAAAGCTTAAATTTAACTATTTCGCACTAAAACTTGCTAAGCTCAAGTGACAACGATAAAGATTTCAATCCAATGAACCGGAGCTACGTCATGTCAAAGATAGCTGAAAGCCTTTTTGTGGGAAGCTTTGTGCTTTCGGCACAAGTTGGTGCAGTCGAATTTTCCCTAGTCCCCTTACAATTGGGCGAATTTGAAATTCAAGTACAGCTTGCAGACACTACCGAAAAACGTATGCAGGGTTTGATGGGACAGCAACCTCTGCAGCACGGTTTGATTTTGTTGTATCAAGAAGCTAGAGAAATAAGCCTGTGGATGAAAAACACGCCAAGCGCATTAGATGTAGCGTTTATTGATGAAAATTGGACTGTACGCCAGCTCACCAGCATGCAACCTTACTCACTAGACACTCATACTTCATCATCACCAGCTATCGCTGCATTAGAAATGCCGAAAGGTTGGTTCGTTGCCCACAAAATTAGCGTCGGCACAAAAATCAGTTTTTGCCCCACAGCTAAAGAAAAATGCCAACAACAGCGGCCTGCGCTGAAAATAATTAACGGCGTGTAATTTTAAGCGTGTTGTTCCAGAAAAAGCCGAATATTACTCGGCTTCATCTTTATGCAAAAATAGCTCACTGAAGCCCATTCGGGTGAACTCTTTGATCCGATAATCTTTAACAGCAGATTTATGACGCGTTGTCATTGCAACTTGCTGTTCCATAGCAAAAAAATTCTTTAAATCAATACCCTCTGCAGCTGCTGCGGCTTCGTACATATCATGAAATTTGTCGTAACTAAAAGGAATACGACGTGCTTGCCCTTTAAATTTATAGGTTACAAAGCGCATTTATTCAGCCTTTTGCTTTTGTGCATTGAAATAAGGGTTAGCATACATTCTTAAAACTTGCTCACGGATCTGCTCTGGCATTGTCGCAAGTCGTTGTTCAAAAAGCGCCCGAGCTTTGATATCAACAGAGACATTTACCTGCGGATCTATACCCGCAGCAATTAGGTTTGCAGGATATAAATGATATCCCTGATAAATCTCAGCATCAATAAGTGTCGCTAGCTCTTCAGGGGTCTCAAAGCCATTCGTTAAGCATTGACCAAAATGCACATGCACACGACCTTTATAACCAGTAATGCCTTTTACGATACTCTCTATATCTTCAAATTCTGATTTTTGATAATGGCCTTCAGCTGCGACTTGAACAAGTTCATTGGCTTTTGCCTCATCACAGGGATCGAACTCATACGAAATTACTACCGGAACAATTTTGAGTTCAGCCATATATTCAGGAAAACTGAGACCTTGTCGTTTACCATCAATGTAAAACATCTTAAGGATCGCTGGGTCCGTCAGATCAAAGCCATCTTTAGCGCGCCCTTCTTTTTGAGCAATCCAGACATGATGACCTTCGCGAAGAGAATGTGCGATATATGCTGATAATTGGCCAAGCGCTTTAAGCATCTCACGAGGGCCTTTGGCTGAACGACGCACAACAAAACTCTTGTTCATCTTCATTAACGTTGATACACAAGGTTTCTTTAACAAATTGTCGCCGATTGCAATACGAGTGGTATCAAAACCTTCGCGACTTAGACACCAATTGACAATTGCTGGGTCCATGGCGATATCACGATGGTTACTGATAAATAGATACGAATTATTGCGATCAAGCTTCTCCAGCCCACTCCAGCTTAAACCATCACTAGTTTTCTTCAGTGCTTGGTTCAAATATTTTGCGAGATATAACTGCACATCCTGAACGGTACGCAAACTGCGCCAATGCCGGCGCAGATACCATTTTACCAAAGGAGAAAGTATTGCAGTTAACCATGGTGCTTTGCTGCCGAAACGGTAATTAACAATCGCACTAATAAACTCATGATCGCAAACCAGTTGCTCAATCGCATTTGGAATTTCTGCATCATTGTATGGACGAATATCGTCAAAATTTTGCGACTCTAAACTCACGGCAAATACCTAACAGACTAAAAACAAGGTATTTTTACCGATCTAATCTCCCGTGACCAGCCCTGATTGGAAAATTGCACAGCAAAGCAGCATTTTTGAAAGAAAGCAGACCAGTTTAGGCAGTTTTGGGTAAATTGGCCGCGCCAAGTGAGCGAGGCTGCCAAGGCTGTAACCGATTATTTAAAACCAAAATTGGTAAACCGCCAGCAACAAGCTTTCCAGACAAAGAGATTAAGTTATCTAGCAATAACAATAAACTGCTCTGTTCACTTGGTTCAAGGACTAGCGCCAATGCTGTACATTGCTGTCCTGTTAAACAGACGAGCTCGCCTGCCACGGGTCGGAAATTAGTAGACACGGTTTGGAAATGCCAGCTCTTTTGCCCTTGTAACTTTATAAAACAAACACAAGCGATGGCATCAATGACTGCAGCAAAACGGCCAGAGTCTGGATACTTTAGTGGCTCTAAAGCATGCCAGAACGTCCAAAAAAATTCGGCATGTTCAAGAGTGAACGCAAAAGCACAGCCTGCTTCTGCGCTGTCTTGTGTGGGTAATGCATTGCTAAATTGCAGCTCGTTTGGCGCTGTGCCATAACGCAGCGCCAAACGACCATTCGTGGTCAACCAAGACCATGTTGCTGAAGGGGTAAAATTAGCCATGCGTCAGTCCAATGCAGAGTCACCGCAATTGCTTTAATGCTTTATGCGGTTTTACCCTCTTTAACAACATCATATCAAGACTGTTTTCATCTAACTGACGATGATCTAAAGCAGATCGTTATAAGCCTTCAGCGATCGTTTTGACAAGTGCAGGCCCTTGATAAATAAAAGCTGTATACACTTGAACCAAGTTAGCTCCAGCCGCAATTTTTTCTTGTGCCGCTGCCAAACTATCAATACCACCAACACCAATTATTGGGAACTCAGGGCCAACAGCAGCACGTAATTGTGCAATCACCGCTGTACTTTTTGCTTGCACAGGAAGACCGCTTAGCCCCCCCATCTCTTGCCCATGTGGCAACTGTGCCACCGAAGTTTTATCCAAGGTGGTATTAGTCGCAATTGCCCCATCCATATTGCTCGCAATTAACGCTTCAGCCACTTGCTGCACAGCAATAGCATCCATATCTGGCGCAATTTTCACAAAAAGTGGGACGTACTTTTGATGCTTGTCAGCCAGCAACAATTGTTCGACTTTAAGCGCTTTGAGCAGATCTAACAACGCATCACCAAACTGTAAATCTCGCAAACCTGGCGTATTTGGCGATGAAATATTGATAGTAATATAACTGGCAAATTCATAGACTTTGCGCATACAACACACGTAGTCATCTTTACCTTGCTCGTTTGGTGTGTCTTTATTCTTACCGATATTGATGCCAAGGATCCCACGAAATTTAGATTTTTTGACATTTTCAACAAGATTATCAACACCTTGGTTGTTAAATCCCATACGGTTGATAATGGCATTGGCGGCTGGTAAACGAAACAATCTTGGTTTTTCGTTTCCATATTGCGGTCTAGGTGTCACAGTTCCAACTTCAATAAATCCAAATCCCATTTGCGAAAATGCATCGATACAATCAGCATTCTTATCAAGACCCGCAGCAAGACCTACAGCATTTGGGAAAGTTAGACCTGCAATTGTCACAGGCTTATTTGCTACTTGCTGCGTCCAGAACATCGACATTGGAGTATGTTGCAGAGCTTTTAAGCTCGCTAGGGCGAAGTGGTGGGACGCCTCAGCATCAGTTTTGAACATGATTGAGCGCGCGAGATTATAGAACATTAGAAATCCTGTAAAAAAAAGCCCCGACAATTGCGGGGCATTTTAGCAGTCTAAGCGCTCACGATGAAGTACGCGTTAGAAAAACACTCAATTACACAGTATCGCAATGATGGCTTAGCAACATCAGTTCGCGTAGTGCCACTGAGAACTTAGCGAATTCATGACTCTTCGTAGTCTTAAATTCAGCCAGCATATGGCGCCAGCGAGCTAATACGCTATCATTTGCCGCCAACCAACGACTAACGATTTCTTCAGCAACCACATCATCATTTTTTGCGGTACGGATCACAACTTGAGCCAGCGCTCGTTGCTGCCAATCAAGTTCTTCACGGTACGACGCGCGAGCTAATGCTTGCCAATGGTTGGTTACTGGTTGTTGCGTGATTTGCTCTAAGAACCAGTGCAGATCTAAACGATCGCCTAGCTTGAAGTAAATTTCCGCCGCTAAAGCCAAATCCATTTTCTCTTGATCAGCAATTTGCGCGATATCCATCACCGAGAATACCGTACTTAACTGCGACAAATAACGAGCAAGTTCAACTGGTACTTGTTGGCCAACCAATTTTTGTTGGTAATTTTGCAGTGACTCAGCCTCTGCAGTCGCCAAGAATTGCGCCAAATTATTAGAAATTTGGACAAACGCTGGCTTGAAGAACGCAACAGTTTGCGCAATATCTAACGCTTTATTACGGTGACGTAAGAACCAGCGCGTTACGCGGCGCATAGTCCGGCGTAACTGGAATAACAACTTAGTTTGTAATTCCGCAGCGATGACATTATCCAGCGACTCCAATTCAGACCAGATTTTTGGTAAGTCGAATAAATCGCGGGCGATGGCGAAGCTAATTGCCACCTCTGCAATGCTGGCGCCCGTTTCTTCCATCATCCGTTGTGCGAAGTTGGCACCCATGTCATTGACTAACATATTGGCAAGTTTAGTGGCGATAATTTCCGCTTTTAATGGATGAGTTTCCATCTCAGCGGCATAGCGTTCTTGCAATACTTGCGGGAATGCTTGGAACAATTGTTGTTTGAAATATTCGTTTTCGAAGATTTCTGGCAATACCAATTGCTCTTTTAATACCATTTTGCCGTACGCCGTCAGGATAGACATCTCAGGGCGAGTCAAGCCAGTACCTTTAACCATACGCTCGGCTAATGCTTCGTCAGTTGGTAAAAACTCTAACTCACGATTTAACTTACCGTCTTTTTCCAAAGCATGAATAAACCGCGTGTATTCTTTCAGCTGATCGGCACCAAGCAACATAGATACAGAGATACTTTGCGTTTGACGGTAACAATCGTTGATAACGATATCCGCAACGTCGTTAGTCATCTGGTACAACAATTCGTTGCGTTGTTTTAACGTCATATCGCCACTGGCAACTAAGGCGTTTAACAAAATTTTGATATTAACTTCGTTGTCAGAACAATCAACACCACCAACGTTATCGATAAAGTCAGTATTGATACGACCACCGTTCGCCGCATATTCGATACGGCCACGTTGTGTAGTTCCTAAGTTACCACCTTCACCAATGATTTTCGCCCGAACATCTTTACCGTTAATACGTAAAGGTTCAGATGCACGGTCGCCAACTTCAGCATGGGTCTCGTCAGATGCTTTGACGTAAGTACCGATACCGCCGTTCCAAATCAAATCGACCGGCATCATTAACGATGCGCGAATCAACTCATTTGGCGTCATTGAGGTTTTATCAGTGCCAAGCATGGCTTGCATCTGCTCAGACAGTTTGATGGCTTTCGCACTGCGTAAAAATATGCCGCCACCTTCAGAAATTAATTCTTTATTGTAATCATCCCAAGTTGAGGTTGGCAGATTAAACATCCGTTGACGTTCGACAAACGAAGTTGCTGCGACTGGGTTCGGATCGACAAAAATATGCATGTGGTTAAATGCCACTTGCAGACGAATGTGCTCAGATAACAACAGACCGTTACCAAACACATCCCCCGCCATATCACCGATACCAACAACAGTGAAATCAGTCGTTTGGCAATCGATACCAACTTCACGGAAGTGACGTTTTACCGATTCCCAACCGCCACGTGCCGTGATACCCATGCCTTTATGGTCGTAACCATTGGAACCACCGGACGCAAACGCATCACCCAACCAGTGGTTGTACTCTAACGAAATACCGTTGGCGATATCTGAGAAGGTCGCTGTGCCTTTATCTGCGGCAACAACTAAATACGGATCATCTTCATCTAAACGCACAACAGATTTAGGCGCGACGATTTGACCATGCACGATGTTATCAGTGATATCTAACAAACCGCGGATAAAAGTCCGATAACAGGCTTTACCTTCGTTTAACCAAGCCTCACGGCCACCAGTTTCTGGTAATTTCTTACAGACGAAACCACCTTTAGCACCAACTGGAACGATAACGGTGTTTTTAACTTGTTGCGCTTTGACCAAGCCTAAAACTTCGGTACGGAAATCTTCACGACGATCGGACCAACGTAAACCACCACGGGCAACTTTACCAAAACGTAAATGAACCCCTTCAACTCGCGGTGAATATACGAAAATTTCAAAGAACGGCAACGGCAATGGGATATCAGGGATTGCAGCTGGACGTACTTTGAATGAAATGTACGGCTTCACAGTACCATCTGCAGCTGGTTGGAAGTAATTAGTACGAACGATGGCTTGAATAATCGCCAAGAAGCGCCGGATGATCCGGTCATCGTCCAAGTTAGCTACATGCTCTAACTGTGCCAAAATCTCAGCATTTACTTGAGCAACTTGTTCTGGAGAGCCAGTAGCAGCAGGGTCAAACTTCAGGTTAAACAATTTAACCAACAAGTTTGCCAATAATGGGTAACGACCAAACGTCGACTCAATGTAAGCTTGGCTAAAAGTACCGCCGATTTGACGTTTGTACTTGGCAAATGCACGTAACAATGAAGCTTCGCGGCCAGTTAAACCTGCACCTAAAATTAAACGGTTAAATCCGTCATCTTCTAAATCGCCTTTCCAAACCTTGGCAAAAGACTCTTGGAACAGTTGCTGTGCAGCTTCGAAATCCAGAGGGACTTTGCCGTTTAATTCCATACTGAAGTTCAGTATCCAACTCACAGAGCCTTCAGGACAACGAACCGCGTATGGGGTTTCACCAATGACACGTAAACCGAAGTTTTCCAACATCGGCAATACATCGGATAAATGGATCGGATGATCTTTATGGAATAGATTCAAACGCACAGATTTACTATCTGCATGTTCTTCTTGTGGTCGATAGAACAGCATTTCCAGCGGGTGATCAGCGGACAATGCTTCAATTTTAGCAATATCGACCAATGCATCGCTTGGCAACATTTCTTCTTTGTAAGAACGCGGGAACGCATTAACATACTTGGTGCAAAGCTCACGACCACGTAGTTCACCAAAACTACCAATTAGCGCCGATGTAAGCTTATCTTCCCAAGTACGAGCCGCCTCAATTAAATTTTGTTCGATTTCTTTCACATTGAACTCGATATTACTGTCGTTAACCCGCACAAAATAGTGAGTGCGTGCTAATACTGATTCTGAAAAATAAGTGGTAAATTCCACTGGCTCGGTACTGCCTAGGAAACTAGACAATACTTGCTGCGTTGCTTTGCGCAATTGCGTGTTATAACGCTCACGCGGCACATAAACCATAGCAGATACAAACCGACCAAATGCGTCTTTGCGCATAAACAGACGGGTCATATCGCGTTCTTGCATATGTAAAACGCCAGTAGCGACTTCGAGCAAATTATCAACATCAGCTTGAATTAACTCATCACGAGGGTAAGTTTCAAGGATATTTAACAATGCTTTGTAAGCATGAGTGCCATGGGCAAAACCTGAACGTGACATCACAGTTGCAAGTTTATTCTTCAGTAAAGGAATATCTGCCGCACTGTTGTTGTATAAAGACGATGAATACAACCCGATGAATCGGTCTTCGCCGATAACTTGGCCATGTTCGTCAAATCGTTTGATCCCGATGTAATCAATATAGGCTGGGCGATGTACTCGAGATTTATTATTTGTTTTTGTTAAAATTAACAAATCTGAACTGAGCGCTTGTTTACGAGCTACGTCAGGCAAATCGTTCAACATCAAATCACGAGAAGTGCTACGGCGCATTAGACCTAAAGCACTGTCGGCAACCCCTTCAATTTTGTAGTCGCCCTGGATAGGAACAATCCGATAAGAGCGATAGCCAAGCAGTGTGAAGTTGTCTTTAAGCAACCAATTCAAAAACTCAGTCGCTTGCTGCAACTGTTCTGCAGATGCTTTACCAGCATGCTTTGGCAACTCAGCAATCACTGATTCCAGTTTTTCTAAGGTGGGACGCCAATCCGTGACCGCTAAAGAAACGTCTTGCATCACTGAATTCAATTCAGCAACCAAATTTTCGATAGCCGCTTTATCAGTCATGCGGTCAATTTGAATATGGAATACAGTTTGCTGTGTTGTCGGGTTCGCTTTAGTACCAAGTTTATAAAACTCAGTAATTTGCCCTTTTTCGTTGCGGAAAGTTTGTAACGGATAGTGCAACATCAAATGCGCGGTAATGCTGTGCCGATTCAATGCAATCCGAACTGAATCCACTAAGAAAGGCATATCTTTAATAACAATTTCAACGATTGTATGTTTAGATTCCCAACCGTGTTTTGCTACTTCCGGATTAAACACGCGAATTTTCGCGTCGTCTTGCGGGTGTTCATTAAAAGTTTGCCATAGGCTTAATGCTGCTCCATATAGATCGCTGTCATTACGACCGACCATATCTTCGTTAGCAACATTTCCGTATAAGGTGTAAGTGAACTGCTCGACTAGTTCGACTTGGTCTTTTAATTTTTGTCTTATTAATTTACTTACATTTTGTAGAAGTACAGATGGTTGACCGTCTATCAGTGCCATTTTTGTATCCTTTATTTAATCTCTGCCGAGGGACAGCAGGATTGTGCATTACATACAGAGCGTGTCAGGTGCGAAGTTTATTGACTATTTTAGTGCTTTTCGAGTTTTATTTCTTTCTTTTATACTGGTTGTACCAGCGGTGCAAGCCAGATTTGACAAGATATTCAGCGCTTTTAAATAAGAAAATGGCCAGATGGCCATTTTCTTAAGTTTTTGTGCATAAACATGCGATGTTATGACTTAGCGGTTTTTGTTTTATTTTGCGGCCAAAAGAACGCTGCAATTGCCGGTAATACAAACACTGCACCTAACATGTTGACGATAAACATGAATGTTAACAAAATGCCCATATCAACTTGGAATTTAAGTGCTGAGAACCCCCAAGTACTAACACCAATCGCTAAAGTGATTGCAGTAAATAACACTGCACTGCCGGTAGTTTTCAACGCATTACAATAAGCAACACGCAGAGGCACCCCATCACGCAACGGCTGGGTCATATTGGTAAGGATATAAATACCATAATCAACGCCAATACCTACACCCAATGCAATTACTGGCAAAGTAGAAACCGTCAAGCCTATTTCAAGATAAGTCATTAATGCGGTAGCTAACACAGTGACCACATATAATGGAATGATTACTGCAACAGTAGCTCGTAAAGAGCGGAAGCTTAGCAAGCACAATAAAATCACTGCACCATAGACATACCAGGTCATTGGATCTTGAGCTTCAGCAACAGCTTCATTCGTTGCCGCCATAACACCGACAGGGCCAGAAGCTAACTTAAATTGAACTTCATCATTACCAAGCTCCGCGCCAATGCGTTTAGCTTCTGCTATTACTTTTTCAATAGTTTCGGCTTTATGGTCATTCAAAAATAGAATGATCGGCATGACTGAACAATCTGCATTAAGCAGTCCGGTGCTGGTTTCAACTCGCGATGACGATTGCACTAAACTTTCGGTGGTCCGAGGCAAAATACGCCACTTCACGTTACCTTCGTTAAAAGCCGCATTAATAGCTTTTGATACCGATGGTAGTGACACCGCACTTTGTACGCCTGGCACGTTTTCCATCTGCCATTGGAATTGATCCATCCGATCCATGACAGTATGGAATGTGCAACCATTTGGCACAGTTTCAACCATGACATTAATGTAATCGACCGAAATTGCATATCTATCAGTAATCAAGAAAGTATCTTGATTATAGCGAGAATCGCTATGCAAAGATGCAGCGCCAGGATGCAAATCACCGATCTTTAATTGCTTACTCTGCTGATAACCAAAAGCAAATAATGCAGCAGTGATCAATAAAATAACCGTCGCTACTTTACGCTCGGTACAAGCTGATAAGAAATACCAAAACTTATCAGCTTTTGGTGTAGGTGCTGAAACCGAAGCAACATATGAAGGTTTGAACTTGATATAACTCATCAAAACCGGTAACAACAGTAAATTGGTCAGAATGATGACGCCGACCCCTAAACTAGCGGTGATAGCAAGTTCGCGAATAACCCCAATATCAATTGCAAGAAGAGTAATGAAACCAACCGTATCCGAAAGCAGAGCAACACCACCAGGAATTAACAACGCGCGGAAACTGGCCTGAGCTGCAGTTTTAGCATCCAAACCACTTGCAACGTTTTTACCGGTCGCGTTAATCATCTGCACGCCATGGCTTACACCGATTGCAAACACTAAAAATGGCACCAAAATTGACATCGGATCGATACCAAAACCGATAACCGTCAATAAGCCCATTTGCCATATCACCGCTATCAACGAACAAGCTATAGGTAACAACGTCAATTTGATGGAACGGGAAAATAAGTAAACCATGAATGCTGTGATAGCAATCGCCAAAGCAAAAAACACCAATACACCTTTGGCCCCGTTAGCAACATCGCCAACCATTTTTGCAAAGCCAATGATATGAATAGTAATTTGCTCTGACTCAAACTGCTTACGCACATCGGATTCCAGCTGATTCGCGAACTTTATCGTATCAAGTTTTTCCAGAGTATCTGGATTTACTTCCTGCAACTGGGCGGTAATCATCGCACAGCTGTAATCATCTGCGACCATGCGACCGACGATATTCGCTTTGTCGACGTTCTGCTTAACAATCGCTAAGCCATTAGCATCAGGCACGAAATCAGCTGGAATTACAGGCCCGCCCGCAAAACCATCTTCAACGACCTCAAGAAACCTGGTACTTGGACTGTAAAGTGACTTCACCAACACCCTGTCCACACCTGGCATGTAATAGACTTGGTCGTGGATTTTTTTGAAATTATCAAAAAAATTAGGATTAAAAATATTGCCAGAAGCATCACAGACCGAAATCAAAATATTATTGGCACCGCCAAAATCTTTTGCATGCTTCAAATAGGTTTGCATGTATTCATGCTTTAACGGAATATTTTTGGTAAAAGCAGCATCTAGTTTAATTTGACTCGCCTTAAATAATAAAAATAAGGTCGCAATCAAAAATGCCAAAATGACCATACCGCGATGTCGAAATAAGGCATATTCACATTTATTAACGAAACGATTTGCACTCATATTATTCTACTACCGTCGCTTGTACTGACTTAATACCAGTCTCAGTCGCCAACACCAGCTGCGGCCCTACTAAAACACCGTTCAAAATTGATTTACCGTCTGGGGCTTTAACAGATTTGAAGCTGACACCATCATCGGTAGACATCAACAAGGTCCCAGCATTACCAAACAAAAACACTTTGTCTTCAACAGCAAGCACACTATTTAGTGTCGATGGTGATGGCAATTTTATTTGTTGCCAAGTGAGACCTAAATCAGTACTGCGAAAGGCATGACCACGTAAGCCGATCGTAAACAAATTGCCTTGGCCGGTGCGCGTAATACCAAATAATGAGCCGTTATAAAAGCCTGCAGCTCTCTCCCAAGTACGTCCAAAATCATGACTGGTTGCATAAAAGCCAGCCTCGCCAACCATAAACAACAGGTTACCATCAGCAAATAGACGATTAAAATGAGGTAAAACTGAACTAGCTTCTACCGCATAAGCCTCTGGATCGGTTTCTTTAAGCTCGCTAAGTAGAGCTTGGTCTTCAGCTGAGGCAAGTTCAGGATGAAATTCATTTGTCCAAGTATTACCACCATCAGTAGTACGGTAGAACATGCCGTAGGCACCAACCGCGATACCGTTTTGCTCGTCGTTAAACACTACATCAAACAGTGGCTTATCTAATTCAGGCAGAAATTGTTGTAGGCTCCAAGTCGCGCCACCATCAATACTCTTTACAATTGCAGCGTCGTGACCAACGGCCCAACCCAGTTTGTCATTTAAAAAGAACACTGAGTTAAGGTTTGATTGCAGTGGAGTTGGGCTCTGCAGCCAATTTTGCCCGTCAATACTTTTTAAAAGATGACCACGCTCCCCTGCAGCCATATAAAACTTGCCTTGGACAGAGATAATATCTGTTAGCACGGATTTATGGGCATTAGGCAATACATAGGCACTTTGAGGTAGAACCTTTTGTTCTGCCAACGCAGGAAACAAGGCAAACATCAGACTTAGGCCTGACAAAAATTTAAACTTCATTAGAGTTAATACTCAAGATTATTGCTAAAACAAAAACGGTTGGCTTAAAAGCCAACCGTTCATTCACACAGCATTTGATTAACGAGTACCCTCACGGCGCAGCGCGGCCGGAGTAAAATCGTTGTCAGAAAGCTTCACTGAGAAGTCATACATCTTATCTTCATTGTCTAAACCAATCGCAATATAACGGCGAGAGTTTAAGTCATGATAAACTTCCAATGTACTCCAGTGGGTTGGTACCTCGTAGTAGTTCAAACCATGCGCAACTGCAACACGATATAATTCACCACGAGCGTCGTACAGATCGGCAACATGTACCTGCCAGCTATCTTCATCAATAAAGAACACGCGTTTGCCGTAAACATGAGTAATACCTGGTTTTAAGGTTGCTTCAACAACCCAAACACGGTGTTTTTCATAACGCACATAATCAGGATTTAAATGGCCTGGCTTTAATAAGTCAGCATACTTGGTATCTTTTGAGTGCAATTTATAGCTGTTATATGGAATATAAAGCTCTTGCTTACCCACAAGTTTCCAATTGTAACGGTCAGGTGAACCGTTGAACATATCAAAGTCATCTGTTGTTCTTAAACCATCTGATGCAGTACCTGGTGCGTCATAGGCAACGTTTGGTGCCCGACGAACACGGCGTTGACCAGTGTTATAAGTCCAAGCTTGACGAGGCGTTTTCACTTGGTCCATGGTTTCATGAACTAATAATGCAGTACCTGCCAGACGTGCAGGAGTAGTCACGCTTTGTTTGAAACGGAATAAGATGTTTTCCGCTTGCAATGCATCAGCTGTCGCCGCTTTATCAGAATACTTAAACATGATCTGTTCTTCAAAACCAATCAATGTATAAGCACCATCAGCAGTAGGCGCAGCCTGACCACCATTACGCGAGGCAGCTACGCCACGAAAACGGACGATATGGTTCCAAATCGCTTCTAAGCCATTGGCTGGGATCGGGAATGGAATACCAATCGCTGCGTTAATAATACCGTTACCGCCTTGGACTAATTCAGCTTTACCTGCGATATCCTTGGTTGCGTCATAAACATACTGTGGGTATGAGGCTGAGCGCTGAGTGGGATATATGTTCATTTTGTACGTATCGTACAAATTAAATAAGGCGATTTGGCCAGGTGTCAAAAATTGCTTGTATTGAGCCATGTTTGACTTGTCGATAGTTAACAGCACTTTATCGTTAGCAAACGGATCTGGGTGATGGTCACCAGGTTTATAACCAGCAGGAGCTGAAGTGATACCACCATTCCAAGCAGGGATAGACCCGTCTTTGTTTCCAGCTTTTTCAGCGCCAAGCGGAGTCAAGTCTGCACCAAGACGAGCAACTTGATCTGGTGCAATTTTAGCCATTGCACCACAGCTTAGAACCAAAGTAATGGCCGAGGCCAGTAGGGTGAGTTTTTTCATAAGACAGTCTCGTCCCTTAGATTGAGTATTTAATGTTGAAAGAAATAAAATCACGGTCTTCTGTGTTGTTGGTCGTGCCTACACCATCGAAAAACGCATTATATGAAACTTCAGCAGACCACGCGTTCAAATAATCGAACGATACCGCATAACTCAGTGATTTTTTATCTTCAGAGAACATAAATAATGGATCTGGTGTAATACCATTCACATCATGCGCAAAAGTCAAACGTTGCGACAAGTTGACCCCTGAGAATACGTTATTGTAGTCGGCTTTTGCCAAAATACGATAACCCCAAGCAGATGCTGTCGGGAATGGGTTGGTTTCAGCACCGTTTGATAAGGCGGTATGCAAACCCACTTTCGAGATTAATTTTCCAGTAGCATCAGTGCCCATTAACGGATAACCGCTGCGATCAGTATTTGGTCCGTTTAAGCGCAGTTCATCTTGGTTAGGCATATCTTTAATTGTGATGCCGCCAACTTCAGCTAACAATGTCAGGTTATCTGTACCAGCCACAGGGCCAAACAAATGGGTCACTGTCAACTGAGCTTGGACTGTATCAGACAGAATAAAGCCTTGTGCGCTTTGACCTGGTAATACTTTGCTACCGCTGTAACGACCAATTTGCGAAATACCAGCTAGTTCTGGACGCGCACCCGAGTTGGCTAATTGCTCAGGCATACCGGCGTATAGAATTTCTACGTCATCAATTTGCAAAGGTTCATCTTGACGATAAGCAAGTTCACCCGCAACTGAAGTACCGTCTAAGGTCGTGTTGAAACTGAAACCATAAAGTTTAATGTCTTCAGGGTATTCAATTAAGCCCTTTGACAATGCATTTAGGCTAGTGACGTTATCAGCGGTGATCTGGTTTTTGGCGATAAACTGAACATCTCTATCTAGGCCGTTACTAACAACACCTGGCGCTGTACAAGCGGCTGTTGGAGTAATGGAGGTCGCAGTACAAAAGTTCGACGCAATACCAGAAATCACTGGCGTGCGGCTATGATAGTTCATGTAATAAACAGCAAATTCGGTATCGTTAAGCTCTGGTGCAAAATACTCAAGCTTGACACCATATTGGCCCGAATCAGGTGGATTAATTTCACCAGCATCACCTTGAGGACGCAGCGTAACTCTTGTCGCATAGCCAACATAGGCTTGAGTTAAGTTACGTAAGTTAGTGCGAGCGGCCGTAATAGCATCAGCCGAAGAAGCTGGATTTGCTAAAACTGCAGACGCGGCTGCGATACCACCACGCAGAGAGTTTAGGCCATTAACCAATGAGGATAGGTCAATATCAGGGTTACCAGAGAAACCAAGCTGGATATTCTGATTATAACCGCCTTTACCAGCAAAGTCATTGGTCGAAAAGTAGGTACCAGGAACTGGCAGGTAGCTATTTTGCCAGTCGTATTGATAAAACACTTCTGCAGATAACTGTTCAGTAATCCCTAACGACGCCCAAACCATACCTACTGGAATGTAAGCTTCTTTAAGGTCAGCGCCAGGTAAACGCGCAATACCTACATCGATTGGCGTGATATTAATACCATGCTGGATCAGGGTACTTTCACCCCAGCTCAGTACTTGATTACCAACACGAACAGATAACGGGTTAGCGCCATCGTTTAATGCAAAATTGGCAAAAACATAAGCATCTAATAAACGAACATCACGGCAAGCAAGGTCGCGAGCTTCATCATCAGCACATGGGTCTACCGGATTACCAGACAATGGATTGGTGTAAGCACCTTTATTATCCATCAATGCGGTATCATAAAAATACATGAAGCGGGTGAACATACCATAATCACCTTTGGTGATAGATAGTTCATGGGTCCCTTTGAATAACGATGAGAATAAATCGCCTTTGTCGTAGTTTAGGTTCCCTGCATCGCCGTTTGACGAATAACCACCAGGTTGTGCCCAAATCTCAGAAGGTTGGTAAACTACATTTGATGCTGAATAGCTAGACCAGTTAAAGCGCGGGTGGTTAACCTTCGCGATAGTGTCCCAGTTGCGGTCTTCAGCCCGCCAGCTTGCGCCGTATGAAAATGTTGAATCGAATACAACTTCGACGTCTTCGCCGAGAGTAAAATTAGCAGCCTGTGTGGATGTAGCAGACAAGGCTAACAGCGCAGACGCGACACCCAATGCTAAAGGATTTTTAGCAAAGGCAAATGGCCTTTTGTTCATCTTGGAATCTCCCCCCTGTCCCTGCAGGTTTTATATATATTGTTTTTGTAATACGTGATTGAGTTCAACTGCTCTGATCTCTAGTCACTTGCATAAAATAATTACATCATTTTCTAAGAGGCGCAAGGCTTGCTTCAAGCTAAATATGTTGATTTGTCGCTGGTTTTTGGCCATTTTGCTCGCTTTACCACAAATTAGGGAAAATATCAGTTTAACTACCCTGTACCACACAGAAATAAATAACGCTAAGCCAATGATTTTAATAAAAAATCACTTTGCAAAACGCGCACCTGTTTTATACCTGCGTTTAAAGCATTTACTCTAATTAATTTTTTTAATTGCGATAAAGTTACCGTGTTCCGTGGTTACCAATTCAAAATAAGCCTTCACACCGTGATGACGGATAAAAGGCTTAAAATGTTTAAGTTCTAACTGAATTTTTTCACCAGATTCTGCAAGTACAATCACCGATTTCACATGCCCTTGGTAGTACCAAAGAACTTGCTCCGCGCTGAGCTGCAGGTAAAAACGGTAAACTTTTTGACTCAAGCCAAACCTCGACTCACCTTTTCAAACACATCGTTACTAAGCCCGACGCTACGACTCAGTTCAGCCAACTGATGCCGCATAAGGTTCGCACGCTCAGTATCAAAGCGACGCCAGGCCAACAACGGCGTGATCATCCGCGCTGCAAGTTGCGGATTAATCCTGTCCGCCTTCGCAACTGCTTGCGCAACGAGTTGATACCCACTGCCATCAATTTGGTGAAACATCAGCGGATTTAACTGAGCGAACGCGCTATAAAGAGAACGAACTCGATTTGGATTTTGCCAGCTAAAAAGTCGATGTTGATTGGTTTGTTCAATAGCAGCGAAAACCTGAGGCCCTTGCAAAGAAGCGACTAAATTTGAATGTTTATCGAACAACTGCACATTATCACCAAGGCTTCGCAAAAAAATATCAAGAAAATCGCTGGCACTTGGATGCCCCGCTCGCACGAGCGCCTGCAAAGCAGACATCACATCAGTCATATTATCGCTATCGTTGTATTGCAGTTGCAGCAAATCGATTGCTACATCGGGCAAGTAACACAAGTACGATAGGCATTGATTTCTTAGCGCCCTCATCCCAACTTGGACTGGTTCATAGCAATAGGCCAGTACTTTTAAGCGTTGATAACAAGCCTGGAGTTCGTTTTTGAGTGAGCTTGCAATTTGCTCGGATAAACTGCGAAGCGTCGACAAAAGTTCATCAACAGGAATAATCGCATATTGCTCGGCCAAATTATCAAAACTAGGCAAGCTCAACATTTCTGCTGCAAAAGCTTGATCGGTCCCAGGTTCATTCAACAATTGCTTTAAAGTACTGATAAGTGGTGCAGGTAAAGATACCGGCACTTTGTTGACAATAGCATCACGAATAATTGATGCCCATAACTGCTGCATAGCATCCCAGCGGGCAAAGCCGTCATGGGCATTACCAGCAATAAATAACAAGGTATCAATTGACTGCGGATACACCAATTTCACTGGTGCAGAGAAATTGGTCAGAATAACTGGAACTGTCTGTGTTCCCCAACCGTCAAATACAAACGTTTGCTCGGCATCTTTCAGCTCTAATAAAAAAGAGCCATGACGTTTAGTCGCAGCATCTATCAATTCGATGCCGACCGGTATATGAAATGGCAGTTTCGGGCTACCATCAGCAGTAGCATCGGTTGCTTGCTGCATTGTGATCTGCAAGGCATCGTCAATATGGGTAATAGCTACCGCAAGGTTTGGTGTTCCCGCTTGATTATACCAACGACGGAATTGGCTTAAATCGATATCATTGGCATCTTGCATTGCTTGGACAAAATCATCACAAGTCACCGCTTGCCCATCGTGTCGAGCAAAATATAAATCCATGCCTTGACGAAACCCAAGTTCTCCCAACAGCGTATGTTGCATTCGAATTACTTCAGCACCTTTATCGTAAACAGTCACAGTGTAAAAATTATTCATTTCCAGAACTTGCTCAGGACGAATGGCATGAGCCATAGGCCCTGCATCCTCAGCAAACTGAGCGGTACGAATTGTTTTGACGGCATCAATGCGGCACAAGGTAGGAGAACCCATCATTGCGCTAAATTGCTGATCTCTAAATACAGTCAGCCCTTCTTTAAGGCTTAACTGAAACCAATCACGGCAAGTCACCCGATTTCCTGTCCAGTTGTGAAAATATTCGTGGCCAATAATGCTTTCAATATTAAAATAATCAGTGTCCGTTGCAGATGCAGGCTTTGCTAACACAAATTTGCTATTAAAAATATTGAGACCTTTGTTTTCCATCGCTCCCATGTTGAAAAAATCTACCGCAACAACCATGTAGATATCGAGATCATATTCTCGGCCAAAGACTTCTTCGTCAAAACGCATTGCTCTTTGCAAAGCTCCCAAAGCAAATTCAGCCTCCTTGGCTTTGCCTTTATCAACATAAAATGCGAGCTTTACATCGCGCCCGCTTTGGGTACGATAGCTCCCGAGTACCTCATCGAAATTACCTGCCACTAATGCGAACAAATAGCTTGGCTTTGGAAATGGATCGTACCAAGAAACTTTTCGGCGCCCATCTGCAAGGATGGTATCTGCAATTAAATTGCCATTTGAAAGCAAGTGTTGGAATTTGGCATCAGCAATGATATGTGTCGTATAAACCGTCATCACATCTGGTCTATCTAAAAAGTAGGTGATCCGGCGAAAACCTTCCGCTTCACATTGCGTGCAATAAGCACCATCAGACAAATACAACCCTTCAAGGGCGGTATTGGTTTCAGGAGACACTTTAGTTACAACTTCCAGTAAAAACTCTTCTGGTAGCTCGGTCAATCTCAATGTTTCAGCGTCTGCTGAATAATTCGTCCAATTTTGGCCATTAACCCGCAGCGAAATTAACTCCAAATGTTGACCATCTAGTATCAAATCACCTGGTGTCTGCCGCGTTATGGTTGATAACGCTGTAACTCTAGTATCAGTCGGTGCTAATTCAAAAGTTAATTCGAAGGCAGTCACTTGATAGCCTGCAGGTTGGTAATCAGCTAATTTTTTGCTAACGCGTGAAGATGTCATGAGCGATCCCGCTAAATGTTTTAAGGCAGTGTACAAAAATAAAAGACCCGCGCAAAGGCGGGTCTCGGTGAATGACGATAACAAATCGGTGAACGTTTAACGTATTACACCTTTGTTATCGGGGCTTTCAACCACCGGAGTCATCAGTGTTTCAGGGGGCGTTAAACGTAGAATTTTAATGCCTAAATAAGCATAAATAATCGCTAATAACGGATTTATTAAATTGAAGAATGCATAAAAGATGTATTCCAATGGACTGATGCCCAGCACACCATGCATATATGCTCCGCAAGTATTCCATGGAATCAAAGCGCTTGTAATAGTTCCGCCATCCTCAAGTGTCCGCGATAGATTGACAGGAGCTAAACCACGGCGCGCATATTCATCTTTATACATCCGTCCTGGCATCACGATTGCCATATACTGATCTGCGGCAAGTACGTTTGTTGCGACACAAGTGCCAATAGTGCTCGCCACCAAAGAGCCTGTACTATGAACTTTTGCGAGAATAACCTGCACAAACCGTGCAAGCAAACCAGTATGTTCAAGCACCGAACCAAACACCATCGCTGACATTATTAGCCAAACGGTATTCATCATTTTTGACATACCACCGCCAGATAACAACTTATCAAGCTCAGCATGACCTGTATCAATGCTAAAGCCGCCATGTAAGGTCGACCAAACGACTTTAAGAGTACCAAGTGCTGGGTGCAATTCCTGGGCAGGATCGGCAATTCGCACCATCTTAGAAACCATTTCCGGTTGAAACAACAACGCCCAAACAGCGCCCAGTAATGCGCCAATAAATACGGTTGGAAATGCAGGCACTTTTTTCACTGCCATCGCCATTAACACAACTAACGGCACTAACATGAGCGGACTGATATTAAAACTTTCTACCAGTTTTTCGCTAAGTTCTTTTATTTTATCTGCATCTGCAGTTGCATCTGCATTTAAACCAAGCACAGCAAAAATAAGAATTGTAATGATGATGCTCGGCACGGTTGTCCACAGCATATGCCGAATGTGCGCAAAAAGATCAGTGCCAGCAATCGCTGGAGCAAGGTTCGTGGTATCTGATAATGGGGATAACTTATCGCCAAAATAAGCACCAGAGACAATAGCCCCTGCAGTGATTACTGGGGATAAACCAAGACCTAAAGAAACACCAATTAACGCAACACCAATTGTTGCTGCAGTTGTCCATGAACTACCGATAGCAAGGGATACTATACAACAGAGAATACAACTCGCCGCATAAAACCATGCAGGGTCCAACACTTGCAATCCATAATAAATCAACGAAGGCACAGTGCCTGCTAATAGCCATGTTCCGATAAGAGCCCCTACTGCAAATAAAATCAGCACGGCGCCGAGCGATAATGAAATACCATGCACCATGGCTTTTTCCATATCAGCCCAACGATAGCCATTTTTTAGACCAATCAGTATGGCTACGCCTGCGGCAAAAAATAGTGCGAGTTGATTTGGACCGTAGGAAGAATCACTACCGTACAAATATACAGAGAGACTCAACAGCACAACGAGTATCAATAAAGGGATTACTGCATCCAGTAAACTGGGTGCTTTTGGAGGGGCCGAATTTATCATTAATTATGTCCGCCTTTTTACAAGGTCATTTTCGTTATAGTGAGAGAATACCCGTGAGGTTTAAAAACACCAACAAAATTGCTACAGGTGTAAACCAACGAATACTAAAGCGCCAGATAGTATAAGTAAGTGGCGAAGTATTCAACTCTTCTGCAGTAGCTTGTTGTCTCATTATCCAACCTGCGAATATGGCAATTGTTAAACCACCCAGTGGTAACATAATATCTGAGGTTAAATGATCTAAAATCTCAAACAGATTATTAACATCTTTGCCAAGGAAATTAAATTGCCATTGCGCCCAACTAATCCCAGCAAAAGATGCAATTGTTAACAAACTCAACAACCAAAGCACAATACCAGACAGCAAACACGCTTGGATACGGCGCATACCCTTAGATTCCACAAGCCACGCAACAACAGACTCAATCATCGCAATGGTTGAAGTAAACGCTGCGAATACCAGCATGATAAAAAACAATGTGCCAACAATAACCCCACCAGGCATTGCACCAAAGGCAATTGGCAAGGTGACAAAGATTAAACCTGGCCCTTGACCGGCATCAAGTCCTTGCGAAAACACGATTGGATAAATAACCATACCAGCAATAAGCGCCACTGAAGTATCTGCAAGCGCAATCCACAAAGATGTACGAGCAATCGAGACTTTACTTGGCATATATGCACCATAAGTGATCATAACGCCCGATGCTAGGCTCAGGGTAAAAAAGGCATGCCCCAGGGCAATCAACACTCCTGACATAGTGATTTTGCTGAAGTCAGGATAAAACATGAAATTCAACGCTTGCCAAAAATCACCAGTAAAACCCGCATAAATCGCTAAACCAACCAATAGCAAATACAAAGCAGGCATTAACACCCTGATGGTTTTTTCTAAACCCTGTTGCACACCACGCGCAACCACTGCACAAGTCAGAACAATAACAACCGAGGTCCACAGCAACAGACTATTAAAATCCGTGGTAAATTCGCCAAACATTCGCCCTATGGAATTAGCATCTTGCGCAACAAATACACCCTGTAGCGATTTACCGACATACGCAAAAGCCCATCCGGCAATCACCGAGTAGAAAGTCAGAATCAAAAAACCACCGACTAATCCCATCCAACCTGCTAACTGCCAATTTTTGTGGGCGTGCGCCTCATAGGCCAAAGTACGCACAGACCAACCGGGACTTTGTCGACCTCGGCGACCGATCAACACTTCGGCCATTAAAACAGGAATGCCAATTAGTAAAATACAAAGTAAATACAATAAGACAAAAGCCCCACCACCATTTTGCCCCATGATGTAAGGAAATTTCCAAATATTGCCTAGTCCAACTGCAGCGCCGGTAGCGGCAATGATAAACATAAAACGGCTAGACCACTGCCCATGGACCGATTTGCTTGATACTGTCATTCATATTCTCAGAATATCACTATAAAAAAAAACAAAGGACTGGTGAGGTCCTTTGTCATTCGTCGACTGCGGTAACGCAGGATATTATTTGCTGGCAATACGCCCAGTCATTACAAGATCTGCTGTTATTAGAGCAGTTTCTTCTAAAAACGGGTCTAACTTTTCTAAAATCTCAGGTGCATCATCAACTTTTTTAACCAAAGGCTGTTTAAGTCTTAATAAACGCTCATTCATCCGAGTTAAGTCTTTGGCATTTTGAGCATCTTTTTTGGCTAATCGCTCTTTCTCGTTGAGCGTAATAGTCTTCTCGTCCTGCTCTTTTTTGTACTGAACAATATCGGCCGCTAAATATTGAAATTCAGGCTCTTCAGCAATCCGCTTATTATGTTTTTCAACCAAAATTGGCAAAGCGGCTTTAATGTCGGTCGCGCTGCTATAACTAGCCGCAGGCACTGAATCCCATGGTAACGCGTTCTCTTCTTTGCTTTCACCCCAATCTTCAGGATCTATTGGTGTTGGAAACGCGATATCTGGAACAACGCCTTTATGCTGTGTACTACCGCCATTAATGCGATAAAACTTAGCAACCGTGTACTGCATGCTACCAAGCTCAGTGTCGAAATTATCGTAAATCCGACCTAAACCACGATGTTGCTGCACAGTACCTTTACCAAAAGTATCTTCACCAACAATCAATGCTCTACCATAGTCCTGCATAGCCGCAGCAAAAATTTCAGAAGCGGAAGCACTATAACGGTCAACCATCACAGTCAAAGGACCATCATAGAAAATACTTGGATCTGTATCTTCATTCGGTGTGACTCGACCATTTCCTTCGCGGATCTGCACCACTGGGCCTTTATCGATAAATAAACCGGTCAGCGAGATTGCTTCGGGCAAAGAGCCACCACCGTTACCGCGCAAATCAATAATAATTGCTTCGACTTTCTGCGATTTCAGTGCGGTAATTTCTTTGCGAACATCCTCTGTTAAATTGTTATAGAAGCTTGGAATGTTAATAACACCAATTGTTTTTCCAGGCTTTCCATGCATTGGCTTGAAAACTTCGCCTTTTGCGGCACGGTCTTCTAATCTGATTTTATCACGGACAATTTCAATAATTTGTGGTGCAGTTCCGGCAGAATCGCTTGCGGCCATAACTTGTAGACGAACCGTCGAACCTTTCGGCCCTTTAATTAGATCCACTACATCATCTAAACGCCACCCGACCACATCAACAAAATCTTCTTGACCTTGTGCAACACCGATAATTTTATCTTTCGGCTTAATTTTCTTCGTGGTATCCGCAGGTCCACCAGGAACTAGGCTAGTAATCACAGTGTAATCATCATCAGCCTGAAGAACAGCACCAATGCCTTCTAATGACAGATTCATTTCCTGCTGGAAACGATCTGCACTTCGAGGTGATAAATATGACGTATGCGCTTCGATACTACGAGCGTAAGAATTCATCATTAACTGAAAAACATCTTCGCTTTCGGTTTGCGCCAGACGTTTTTTTGCGGTTTTGTAACGCTTAGTCAGCAAAGTCTTGATTTCTTCACTACTTTTACCGGCCAGCTTTAAATTAAGCGCATCATATTTGACCCGTTGCCGCCATAATTCGTCTAACTGCGCTTTACTCGTTGGCCACGGAGAGTCTTCACGTTCATATTCATATTGATCAGGCTTAGTAAAATCGAAGCCTTTATCAAGCAAACTAATAGCAAAATCAAAGCGTTCAGCTCGACGTTGCAAACTCAAATTAAACATTTGAAAAGCAAAGTCGAACTGGCCTTTATTGATAGCATCATCAAACTGAAACTTATATTGCTCAAATGTATCAACATCAGATTTCAACATGACGTTATGGTAATAATCCAAACTATCGAGATAGCGGTCAAAAACCTTTGCCGATAATTTGTCATCAAGTTGCACGGGTAAATAATGCCCGCGGGTTAATAATGCCGCAATACGCTTACTGGCAGTGAAATGCTGATCTAACTGCTCAAGTTTCGGCATTGTCGCATTTTCAGCAACTTCGCTGGCGTAACTGACGCCAGACAACACCCATACTAATCCTGCTGCAATCGCTGTTAATTTCTTCATCTGAGACTCTTGAGGTTAAGCCTGATACAAACTGCCGCTATGCGTTTTGACCACCATACCTGAGGCCAACTGTACAACAACATCCTGTTTAACAACTTCAATTACCGTAGCTGGCATTGGGCTTGCACCCAATTTCACAAGGACTTTAGCCCCTGCAACTAAAGCACCTGGCGCCAACGTAACTAATTCTTGGACGACTTCAACCGGTTTTGGTTTCACAGGCTGATGAGATTTTTTCTCTGCGCCAGCTGGTTTCACCGCTTTTACTGTCGGTTTAACCACTGTTTTTTTGTAAGCAGGTTTTGCCGGTGCTGTAACAATATCAGTTCCTGCCGCAGCAGCTGCGGCTTTAGCTTTGGCGCGCACAGCGGCTTGCTTAGCTTTACGAGCTTCCAATGCTTTTGCTTTGCTTTCAGCTAATGTAGTGGCGGCATGTTCAGCTTGTTGAACATCGATTACATCACCATCAACACCATCTAAATCTATCCGATGAACGCCTTCTTTTACCGCATCTAAATACCGCCAGCTCGACGTATAAACACGAAGTGCCTGGCGTAGCATTGTTTTGCTAACCAGAGGGTTGTCTTTTAAACGTTCGGCAAGGTCTTGAAATATACCAATTTTCAGCGGTTTAGCGGCACCAGCCAGACTAAAACACAACGGGAACTGCTCTGCGAGCAACGCGACAACTTCTTTCACGTTATGCGGTTTTACTTGAGGTTCGACTTGGCTGGTCATTAATTAATACTCTTCTTCATGATCATCTTCTACGTCGTCGTCATCTTCAGCATCTTCATCTGGATGTGCGACTTCTTCAAGGTATTGATGGCTGTGCGCAAGCGCCCAATCAATCAATTCGTCTTCGTCAACATCGAGCAATACTTCACTGCCACGAAGTTGATCCCAAATGCCGTTCAATAGTTTATCAATGACAGGCACCGGTGTTTCATCTGGGATAATTGGCCAGACAGCATGGAATATAGCATTGATGCGGTCAGCAACCAACTCTTCTTCCCCTTCCCAATCTCCAACTTGGTCTTGCTCGTACAAGTAGTCGTGGATTGAAATACTATCTTTCATAGTGTTTGTTCCAAGCGTTGCTCGAAAACTTGTACTAAACGAGCAAGACCTGCAGCATCAGCTTGATCAAATCGCGCTAGCAACGGACTATCAATATCTAAAACTGCAATAATCTGATCATTGTGACGCACTGGTAAAACAATTTCAGAGTTACTGGCTGCATCACAAGCGATGTGGCCAGGGAATTCGTGAACGTCTCGTACTAATTGGATATCACCAGTAGCAACTGCAGTTCCACAAACTCCTTTGCCAACTGCAATTCTCACGCACGCAGGTTTGCCTTGGAATGGACCTAGAACTAGTTCGTTATCACGAAGGATATAGAAACCAGCCCAGTTTAAATTCGGCATTTCGAGGAATAAAAGTGCGCTTACATTCGCCATATTGGCAATCAGATCTGTTTCGTCAGCGATTAACGCTTCAGCTTGGGCTACAAGCGTGTCATAAAAGGTGTTTTTTTCAGCAAACATTAGCAATCAAAAGCTTCTAGAAATAAAGGCCATTACCTTACTTGGTTTGGCCGCAAAATTAAACCTTTTGCCGAATATTTATCATGGTTCAACCAGCTGATATTCGACAGAGACTTCCGCTTTTAACATTTGAGTGCCCATTTCCACCCCAGATTCAGTGCTCATTGCCATTTTGTGCATGATCGGTTGACCCGCGGTGAGTTCTGTGATTTTTAACACAGGACCCAATTTCACTCCGCTTTGCTTAGCCAGCAGTGTCGCTTTGCTTTTGGCGTCATCAATTGCAGCCACTAAAGCTTGCTGGTAAAGCTTTTCAGCATTGCTTTGCAATAACTCGAGGGGTTGAATATCAACTTGGCCTAGGGTTGCCGCATAATCGACAAGCTCTGGATAAAGTGCAAGATCGGTAATCAGGACACTCACCTCGCGTTCGGCAACGAAACCAGGTTTTGGTTGCTCTGCTGTTGGATATTCTGCACGAACTCGCAGCAGCGCATTACTGATAGCTGGTTTAGCAATTTTTTTGCTGAGTACAAAGTTGGTAAACGACTCTGTATGCAAATCTACAACTTTTTTCGCGCTGCTGACTTGCTGATCTTTAGCCATAAACAACACACGCAAACGCCCTTGGTCAGGCGCATGGCCAATAGCGCCAGCGCCTTGCACAACAACACTACGTTCATTTATCGACTCTGCCGACAAATTTGCTGCAAATGCCGCGACTGTCAGCATTAAAATGCTCGAAATTACCCGCACAGATATTAACTTCATAAGTGTTCACTCCCAAAAAAATAACGCCAAGCAGCATAGCAGCTTGGCGTTTGCACAAATGTGAATAAATGTAGGCTAGAACAAAATCTTTTCGATTTGACTCTGGGTTAACGGATGATAACCAGATTTAGCTTCCCGATAAATGGCTGAAGCCCAACCACTTTTCTCCGGATTAGCTTTTAATTCTTTGTATAAAGGTACCACAAACTTTGTACGGCCAACTTGCGTTAAAAATCTACGCAAGGGGGTGAAAATTGGAGGGTAATTTAACGGGATAGTTAAACGTGCCCATGCAACAAAAATTTCGGCATTTTTACTACTGCTAAACATAAAAACTTCATCAAGTTCAGCCAGCTGAGCAAGAGTCAGTTGTCGTGGTAGCTGATTAATAAAATGTAACCACTCATGCACACTCCAGTTCGAGGTATCGAGTCGACGTAACGGTTGTTCTTGCGTAAGCCAAAGCTGCAACTGCGCTTCAACATTGGCAAAAGCATCCGATTGGCTAATAACAGCATCAATAGGAATTCCAGGTTGATAAACCCATTGTTCAACTTGATTAATCGCAACAACACCTGGGTATTTGTTGAGTAGTTTTTCCGCCAAAAACTTTAAGAAAACAGAGGTGTCCATCGATTGGAACTGATGTTGACTGAAATATGCCGCCATAAATTCATCAAAATGCGCTTTACCAAACTTGCTTTCCAGCCAGCTTAAAAATAATTGTCCTTTGACGTATGGAACTAATGAAAACGCATCATCCGGATCTCTGCCATTCAAATCAACAAGTAGTGCGGTATCTTGAGGAGCTAACCCTTGCATGTCACGCAGCAACTCATGATAAGCCAAATTTGCTTCCATATCCGCACGAGCATCCCCATAAACCTCACGCATCAATCTGTTTTCCACGAAGTTGGTAAATCCCTCATTAATCCATAAATCATTCCAACTTGAATTGGTAATCAAATTTCCAGACCAACTATGCGCAAGTTCATGCGCAATCAAACTGACTAAACTGCGGTCACCGGTAATGACTGTCGGAGTAATGAAGGACAACCGCGGGTTTTCCATGCCACCAAATGGAAAGCTTGAAGGCAAAATCAACAAATCATAACGGCCCCAATGATACTGACCATATAACTTGCTAGCGACATCGATCATCTTCTGCGTATCTGCAAATTCATAGACTGCTTTATCAAGCCATGCTTTTTCTGCATAAATGCCGGTTTGGCTCGACATTGCTTTAAAGTGTAAGTCACCTACGGCAAGCGCGATAAGATAAGCCGGAACTTTCTGCGGCATTTCAAATTGATAGTCGCCATCACGCTCGATATTTTTACTGTTATCCGCGCTCATCACTGCTAATAAATCTTTGGGGGTTCGAATATTCGCTTGATAAGTAATGCGTACTGCTGGGCTGTCTTGTAATGGGATCCAACTGCGAGCATGTATCGCTTGCGATTGACTGAATAAAAAGGGCTGCTTTTTCTCTGTGGTCTGTGCCACCGAAAGCCACTGCAAACCAGTGGTGCCTGATGTTGTATGATAATAAATGCGGACCCGTTTAGTTTTGGGCTTTAATTGAATAGTCAGTGGCTGCCCTTTAATTGGATCAGCAATACCTAGAACATAACGAACATCGCCCCAACTTCCATCATCGGCTGTCGCTTGAACTTTTTCCACCACCAAAGCTCGTGTATCAACAATCAACCGAGTCGCGTTGGGATTAAGCCACTCTAATTCATGCTCGGCATAACCGGACAATTGTTTTCTAGTAAAATCCACTGTTAAATCAAGAGATAAGTGTGTCGTTCGCACATCTTGTAAGTTAGCAAAGCTATGGGCATCAATCACAGCCGGACTGGCTATTGCCGCACTTTGACCATAACAAATAACGATAGCGAACAGCGAAATAAACCACAGTTTCAGATGTTTCAAATTGAAAACGCCTTATTATTAAAATTTGCCCATATCATATTGATTATCAGTATGTTTGCAATCATTGGTTTTAGTTCGGATGCTCTGCCAGCCAATGCTGCGGGTTCGCTGGGTATAAACACTGCGCCTGCACCATTTGATGACGAAAATGGCGTGTGTCTTTGTGTGGAAGTTTCATAAAACCAGCAACGCCCTCGCCGCTAATCAAATGAATTTTACTGACGATATTCGCCAACAAGCGTTGGAATGCTGGTTCTGCTTCGGTATCAAGCAAATGAAAATATTGGTGAATTTTCATATGCAATGTAGTGACCTCAAATATGATACATCCAGTATGTCGAATAAGATTAAGCGCTGCGATGTCATCCATAATCGCATCAGGAAGCACTAATTGTTCATCCGGATCTTTACCATCTTCAAAGTACGAATGTTGTTTGGCGGCTGCGCCTGTTTCATTCATCGCGGTAATTTCATAGGGAATGTGTAAGCCCTCAGGTACAACAAAAGGTTCATTACCAGCCTGTCGCGACAAATGGATTGTTTGCCTAGCATCGAATAAACAGGCTTTAAACGTGCCAACCTTGGCAATGGCTTGGGCTAAATACACCACGTTGTTAACCGCAACGTTAAAAGCAGTGAGTAACTCTTGTTGATACAGATGCAAATGGCAATCGATATACACCCCTTGTTGTTGCCAATGTATGGCTAAACCACCAACAATTGGATAACGCCCTAGTCGACTTACGGCTGCCACAAAGGCTTTTTCCGTCTCACCCATGCCCTCTAAGTAATTTTTATAATACCGTTCCAGCTGAACATCATCGACATATTGGATCCCCATTTCGTCACTGTGTTCTCGCAAAAATGATTTACGCGATGAATACACAACAGTATCAAGCTCTTTATCGACAGGACTTAATCCTACTGGCAACAACGACTGAATGGGCATTAAAGGCAAATCCGGCAAGACTAGGCGACTTAATCGCGGCATCGCTTTTAAAAAATAATCGCCAGCTTGACAACGCAGTGCCGGATCATCCGCCAGCATGGAGTCAAGCATCGTGGCAAATTCCATCGGCAACCCCAAACTTCGCGCAGGTATTGCTTTACGGCCAAATCGGCAAGATTGTCCGGATGCCAACGCATATAAAGTCCCTGCGACACCTTGTTCATCAAAGCGCGGGCTAGAAAGCCCACCCTGTCTTTGCTCTGCGCCAATAAAATACACATCACCAAGCCTAGCATTCGAGGTCTGTAAGTCGGACGACATTAATGCCATAACGTTATTGGAAACGTAGTGGCCTTGTTCATCGACCTGCGCGAATACCGAAGACCCCCAATCGACCAAACTAATTTCACCACTATGTTCATCAAATACGATATTAGATGGCTTAATATCACCATGAACTATCGGGGTTGGCGCTCCATCTTTTTGATGACCTCGCAGCACTATCAATAGGCTCGCGAGCTGGGCGGCAATGTCGATAATCAAGCGAACGGGCAATCGACCATGGCGTAAAGCATATTGCTCGAGATCAACGCCTTGTGCCCGCCCCATCATCAAGATCCCTTGCTTCTTCACCACTTGATAAGTGATAAACGCTGGGACATTCGGATGCTGTACCTGCGATAACATAAAGGCTTCGTCCGCCAGCCGCTCTTGAATATGTTGCGGGAGATTAATTCGAGAGAATTTGAAAACATAGGCTCGCTGTGCCGCATCGACGCCAGCAAATGCAAAACCGTATGCCCCTTTGCCAACCAATGCAATTTGTCTATAACCCAGTTTCTGCAATTCATCGATACACAGCGCAACCCAGTCTTTCAACTTTTTTGCATCGTTGGCGTTTAGGAGATAAAACGACTGCTCTTCCGGTATATAAAAATTTCGAAGTTGATGCTTTTCCATCGTCGACCTTGCGATATCAGCGTCCCAAATCAAACAGACTTGCCGCTAGTCGCTAGTCGCTAGAGGGCCAGTCACTTCCGGCATAAAAAAATCCGCCGAAGCGGATTTTTAACAGTTTTCAACGGAATTGACTAGCAATTAGCGCATTGCAACCAACATAGAACTTGGCTCTTCCAAGTACTTTTTCCATAAGTTGGTAAAACGCGCAATAGTGCCGCCATCAATCACCCTGTGATCGCCTGACCAACTAATTTGCATAATGGAGCGCGCGACAACATGGCCTTTACTATCAAAACGCGGCAACTGCTGCACTTTACCCAAAGCCACGATAGCAACTTCCGGCTTGTTAATGATTGGTGTAGCTACTGTGCCACCAATAGCGCCGATATTAGAAATAGTGATTGTTCCGCCTTTTAAATCAGCAGGACTCACCCGACCTTCACGCGCCAAATCAGTCAACCGCGTCAAATCATTGGCAATTTCTACAATAGTTTTACGCTGACAATCTTTAACATTAGGCACTAATAAACCAACTTTAGAATCGACTGCAATCCCAATGTTATGCTCATCAAAATAAGTCAGCTCTGTGCAATCTGCATTGACTTGACTATTTAAAATTGGGAACTCATTGATTGCCAATGACATCGCTTTCATAAAAAACGGCATCATCGTCAATTTAACGCCCTGCTTAGCAAGCCCTTCTTTTAGCTGTAAACGCAGAGCAATAAGCTCGGTCAAATCAATCTCTTCGCAGTAAGTAAAATGTGGGATTGTTGAAACAGACTCGGTCATTTGCCGCGCCATTGCCGCTTTAATGCCTTTGATAGGCTCAACTTTGCGAGCGCTGCTTACCGCTGATGAAGTCGCTGCTTTTACCACAGGTGCTGCAACAACAGCACTTGCGGTAGTCGTTGTTGTTAAGACTGCCCCCGTAACAAATTGCTGCACATCCGCTTTAAATACTCGACCTTTTGGACCAGAACCTGGCACTTGGTGAATATCGACACTAAGCTCACGCGCCAAACGGCGAACCGCAGGACTTGCCAGGGCTTTATGATTTGCCGGCATTGGTGATGGCTTCGCGTCGCTAACAGGCTGAGCAGTCACTGGCGCTTGATGCGATACAACCGCAGCATGCTGATTGGCGCCAGTCGCGTCTGCCGCAGCCAATTCTAAAGCAAATAGCGGTGCATGCACTTTAGCGATGTGGCCTTTGGCAGTATAAAGTTTTACGACTTTGCCCGGATGCTTCGCAGGGATCTGCACCAATGCCTTATCCGTCATCACATCACAAACCGGTTGGTCTTCAGCGATGATATCGCCTTCTTTTACCAGCCAATCCACAATTTCGCACTCAACAATACCTTCACCGATATCTGGCAGGATAAAGTCTTCAATCACAGTGCCCGCTACATTTTGAACTGATGGTGCTGCCACTGGCGCAGGCGTCACTTCAACAGCTGCAGTCGCAGCGCCTGCCAATGTCATTTCAAATAACGGCGCATGCACCTTAGCGATATCACCTTTGGCATAATACAACTTACTGACAATACCATTGTGTACTGCCGGGATCTGTACTAGAGCTTTGTCGGTCATCACATCACAAATTGGCTGATCTTCAACGATTTGATCGCCCTCTTTGACCAACCACTCGACGAGTTCACACTCAACAATACCTTCGCCGATATCTGGCAGAATAAAATCTTGTTTCATCGTCTGCCTCTTAGAAATTGACGGAAGCTTTAATCGCTTCAAATGTTTTTAGGTGATCAGGCACATATTCTTTTTCCAGTGCCAGTGGGTAAGGTATATCCAAACCACACACCCGCATAATTGGACTTTCCAAGTGCAAGAAACATTCTTTTTGAATAGTTGCCGCAATTTCACCAGCAAAACCGCCGGTTAACGGTGCTTCATGGTTAATTACCAACCGACCTGTTTTCTTCACTGAAGAAACAACGGTCTCGACATCCCAAGGCAAAATACTCCGTAAATCGATAAGCTCGCAGGAAATACCTTCAGCTTGGGCCATATCTACGGCTTTTTGCACGATTTCCATTTGCGCACCCCAAGCGAGCACTGTTACTTGCGTGCCCGTTTGCATCACTTCGGCTTTACCGATTGGAATTTCGTAATATTCTTCAGAAACTTCGCCAACCGAGGCTCGGTATAATTTTTTAGGTTCAAAGAAGATGACTGGATCTGGGCAGCTAATCGACGCCAATAACAAGCCTTTAGCCTGGGCAGGATCGCGAGGCACCACGATTTTCAAACCAGGTGTATGAGCAAAATAAGCTTCTGGCGATTGGCTATGATAATGACCACCAGCAATGCCACCACCATAAGGTGTGCGAAAAACCAGACCACCAACATTAAATTGATCGCCTGAGCGATACCGGAACTTTGCCGTTTCGTTGACGATTTGATCAAACGCCGGAAAAATATAATCGGCAAATTGAATTTCTGCGACAGGTTTCATGCCCTGAGCAGCCATACCATTAGCAAAACCTGCGATACCTTGTTCAGTTAATGGCGTATTGAAACAACGGTCTTTGCCGTATTTCTCTTGTAGTTTAGAGGTCGCACGAAATACACCGCCAAAATGACCAACATCTTCGCCAAAACAAACCACACCATCATCTTTTGCCATCGCTAAATCCAGCGCATTGTTGATGGCTTGTAACATATTCATTTTAGCCATTACAGCATTCTCCCCGCCGTGATTGGATAAGCTTCCGGATACTTACGGATATGCTCTTTTAATTCAGAAAGTTGGCGTTCAAGCTCAGGAATTGGTTCTGCATATACATCAGAAATTAAATGCTCGATCCCTGGTTTTGCAACTTTTTCCGCAACTTTTAATGCGTCGAGAATTTCTTGACGTAAGCCTTCAATTTGCGCTTTGTCAGCGGCATCATCCAGCCAACCTTTATTCAGTAACCACAGACGGAAACGAGCGATAGGATCGTTTTTACGCCACAGTTCTTCTTCTTCTTTCGAACGATACCCACTTGGATCATCACTAGAAGAATGCGCACCTAAACGATAGGCAATAGACTCGAGCAGCACTGGCTCATTATTCGCTAAGGCATAATCACGAGCCAGTTTAGTCGCTTGATAAACCGCTAAAATATCCGCACCATCAACGCGAATGGCTTTCATGCCATAACCAACACCACGGCAAGCAATACCATCGCCTTTAAATTGTTCGTTCGCTGGCGTAGAAATGGCATAGCCGTTGTTGCGGCAGAAAAACAGCACTGGTGCTTTATGCACTGCTGCCATGTTTAAACCCGCGTGGAAATCGCCTTCAGAAGCCGCACCTTCACCGAAATAACAAATAGTAACATTGGCTTTACCGCGAAGTTTTTGCGCATAAGCATAACCTGCCGCTTGCGGGATCTGAGTCCCTAGCGGGCTGGAAATGGTCATATAATGAATGTCACGAGAGCCATAATGCACAGGCATCTGGCGACCTTTGCCAAGATCTTTTTCATTGGAAAACAGCTGGTTCATAAACTGTTCCAAGCTAAATCCACGGTAACGCAAGGCGCCTTGCTCGCGATATTGCGCCATGATCATATCTTCTTCATGCAAAGCAGCCGCGCTACCGACGGTCGCCGCTTCTTCTCCCAAACACTGCATGTAGAAGCTAATACGGCCCTGGCGCTGCGCAGCCAGCATACGTTCGTCAAGGACACGAATAAAGGTCATGCTTTGATACATGCGCAATGCAGTTTCTTTTGATAACTCAGGCTCTTGCGCCCCCGGGAAAACTGTTCCATCGTCTGCTAGTACCCGTAATGTCGGGATTTGCAACGCGTGGCCACTGGTGAATTCGGCTAGGTGTATAGTCGAAATTGTGGCGTTGTTCGGGTTGGTCATAGATCTCTCTTTTTGTTTCGGGCAACGCGGACCTTGGTTGTTTGCCAGCGTTTACCGTGAAATTGAACCAGACTGACCTGCGATCTGTGCCGCAGCTTTAGTCAGCGTCTCCCCTGGATTGCCGATTCGTCGCATTAGCATTGTGCTAATGCCAAGGTTGCGTGATTATAGTTTACGTGTACGTCAACCAAAAATGACAATCGAATGTTAGCGATTTTCTATCGCGGCGCAAACTTTACCTTTACGTAAACTGCATTGCAACCGCACTCCTCAATATAAGTTAGCATAGTCGCTGTTTTCATCCTGATTTTTTCAATGCAATTGCATTAATAAAACTAATGCGAAACTATGAGATAGCCGAAGCAACAAGCAAATTATTGAATTAGCTTATTATTTTTGAAAAATAGCGTTCGATACTAACACCAAATGTCAGATTGAAGATTCCTGAATTTGTGTTCGCCACTGGTTTTACCACTTGTATCGGCAGCTATCAGTTGCCGATACAAGCCTCCAATTGGAAGCAACTGATCAGTCGGCTTTGGTTTTACCCGTGACATCTATTGGTTTGACCAGCAACATTGCTCGTTGACCTAATGCAACATTAGCATTTGGAAAAATGATTGCCTCGCCAGCTTCTTCGACTCGATGCTCCGTATCACCATCCACCGCTAGTAACGAACCGACCGGTAACTGAGTAAAGTTTTCAATATCCGCAGCAAAGCTTAAGGAAAAATCTTCGGAGGTTTTGTTTATTCCACGGCTCACGGCGAACAAATTAAAATTAGCGACAGTGAATGGTTCTGTACTAAGCGGCAGGCCAGCAATCAGTCGGCGAAGTGTGTCATTACAGGCACTAAATCTTGTCATATCGTTCTCGCCAAATGGCCGCACCTTGCCAAGTTCTATGGTAAAAGCTGCAGCACCATGACTGTGACTTGCATAATAACTAAAGGTTGATGCTGGCGTTTGCATTAACAGCACTGTATGTACGTCACAAGCCGCTAAAAACTCAAATTGAGTCTCAGACCATGGTTGACCATGTAAAAATGGATACACCGCAAATTTTTCAAATTGTGAACCACGGATAGCTGTGTGCAAATCGTACAGAGCACGTTTTTTTTCTTTACCACCTTCTTGGAAAAACCGAGTTACGTACTCTTCAAGTTTTGCCGCGCGTTGCCGCTCCCAAGAAGATGGTTCAGTGCCTTTTAAATGATGGCCGGAGAATAACCGATTCAGGTTATCAACTAACTCTCTTTTGCCAGCATTAATCGCGGGTGGATTGCCAAAAAGAAACATCACACGAGTTTTCGCCAGCAGTTTTTCTTGCAATAAGTCCTGACAAATTGCTGCACAAAGTTCAATAGGTGCAGTTTCATTGCCATGCACTCCTGAAGAGAGAATCAGATCAAGGGAAGACGGTTCTGATGGATTAAACACTATTACCCCGGTATCCCAAATTTCAACGGAAGTACCATTGGCTAAATGCCAATTTGCCGCTGATGCTAATTCCGGATGAGCCAAAGTGAATTGCAAAAAGTCGCCGTATTGCGCAGAAGAGGAATGAATTAAATCGTTGAGGTGCATAATTTTATTGCTTCGCTGTATGTTTTTAGCAGCATTCTAGCTAACTTCATTTGATTTTTCAGGCTTAAAAAGAAAAAGGAGTAGCAAATGCTACTCCTTTAAATGTTCATTTAAGCTCAGAGCTTAGACACCTGGGCATTGGCTGCCGTAAATCGCCTTAGCCCATTGCGGGTTATCTATGAACGGGTTACGGTTCTTTTGCAGCTCATGGATGCGGTTATTACGGCGTGCTTCAAAGGTATCAACAGGATCTGCTAAATGCCAAGCGAGTAGTACGCATAATTTCCCCATTTGCGGTGCGGTGCTGCCTGTTGGTGCTACATTTGGGATTGATAAATCAGGAGTCCCTGAGTCATCACCACCTTCATAACGGGTATCCATGTAGAACATCATCCGTGCGACATCGCCTTTTACAGCATTACGTGGTTCGAAACTGTCGTTGTCAGTTTTATTTTCTGGCGATTCAGTTAATGGTGTACCACCAATATCAAAATCTTTATTACCACGAGTTGAATTGATTGACACATCAGCTGGACGCAAATGGTGTAAGTCAGTATGTGCATATTGGCTTTCACTAGGGAAGCCATGGCTCTTCGCCCATACGTGTTCACGATTCCAAGCATCAAGGGATGTTGAAGCTCCGGCACGGAACGTCTTCGCCTGTGAGCGACCTGCGTACAATAATATCACATTGTTAGTGTTTGTCGGGTCTTCATCGGTATAGCCTAACGCATCCCAAACTTCAGCGTAACTGAAACGAACGTGGCCACGTAATAATCCGTTCAAAGTCGCTTTTAATTCCGCGCCTGTTTTGCCTGAAGTTCCGACATAATAAGTGGGTAAATTAATAGTACCAGTGTCTCCACCAGTTCCGCCGCCAGTTCCACCACAGTTGGCATTTAATAAACCAGTGCCAGGGTTTCCTGCGTTGGTAGAGACTTGCCAATCATTTTGGGTGTTACTATCGGCAACATTTTTCCGAGCAACTGATTTATCAATTGCATTTAAGGTCCAGCCAGATATTGCACCTTCAAACGCGACTGAATCAACTTCAGTAGTGCCTTGACGTAACTTGACATAATCGCCACTGTTACCTAAGGATAAACTTAAACCTGCTTGATTCGCAGCTTTGCCAAATAAACTATTAAAACCAGATGCACTTTTGGCAACGGTAAAATAGCCACCAGCGGGAATTGTACCAGTTAAACTAAAACTACCACCGTTGTCCGCAAGGTTATAGCCTGACAGACTGACTGGCGCACAGCTATCGTTGTATAACTCAACAAACTCTTCGGTAGTATCGTTGTTGGGTGCATCATAGAGCACTTCAGAAATCAAAATCTTCGCATGAGCAGGCGCAGTTAAAAGACCTGCGGCCACAAGTAGAGCAATGGTACGTAATTTCATATCGGTTCCTAGGAAAAGGATCTGTGTTTGTTATGGTTTCTAGTCACAGCCGAGCATGGGTTCAATCCAATTGAACAGCAAAAACGTCCTCAATATTCCAGCAATGGCCTCGAATAAGCAGACTACTCAATGAGCATAACAGTTTTCTTAATCATTTATTACTAATACATGTCAATTTGTAATAAATAATTGCAGATAATTACCCAAAAGTTAAATGCAGGCGCTCTTTGTTACCAAGTTACGCCCAAAGTACCATCATGGCAGCAATAACCACCAAAGCAAGCCCCATATAATCTTGCTTTTTTAGTGGTTCTTTAAATACCAGAAGAGAAATTATGAGGGTGAAAAATACTTCAATCTGACCTAGCGTTTTCACTAAGGGGACGGTTTCTAAACTCATCGCAGTGAACCAACCTAATGAGCCGATACAACTACAAAAACTGGTCGCAATTGTTAATTTCGGTTTTTGCCAAAGCAGCACTAGGGTTTTTCGATCTTTTAGCAGCAGCCAGCTTAAAAGCAATAAAGTCTGTAAACTAATCACCAACAGCAGCACCCAAGCGGCATTAAATGGGAACGCTAGATCAAGACACAGACTGGCTTCTCTAACCCAAAGTGAAGTTAAAGCAAAGGCCGCGCCGCAGGCAGAGCCTACAGCTAAAGTCTGCCATGACAGTCCTTGCCAGCTTTTAATCCCAGACAACAAAAAAACTGCTAGTGCGCCAACAAACACCCCCAACCAACCCATTGGCGATAACGTACTTGCAAAAAACAATACACCAAGTACTGCAGCAAAAATCGCCTCACTTTTGGCTAACCCGACGCCAATTGCATAATTACGTTGTTTGAACAGCACGACCATTAGCGCGGTCGCAACAATTTGCATCAGTGCAGCGGCAATAATGTAGCCAGCAAATTGCCAAGTTAAGGTAGGAAGCTTGGCTTCATAATGTTGATACAACAAACCAAGATATAAAGCAGCCAGCGGAGCAGCGTATATGAACCTCGCTAACGTCACGCCCATTACAGGTACATCCAAGCTCAATTGCTTTTGGAACGCATTGCGCCATGCCTGCATAAATGCGGCAAGAACAGTAAACCAAATCCACATCAATAACGCCTAATATTCTTCACAATAATTTATGGTTAATGTAAGCGATTTAGGCGTTAGTACAGAAGGGTTCATCGATAATCACAGAAACTTTATATTAGTTTAACGATTGACGTTCAATTTTCAGGCAGTCACTCTCTACGGCATTGCAAAAGTCAATAAAGCCAGTAAGATAAGCAACCTAGTCGGTACGTAGCGCAGCTTGGTAGCGCACTGTCATGGGGTGTCAGGGGTCGTGGGTTCGAATCCCGCCGTACCGACCATTTAAACCTCTGTTTTATTTAATTTTCTCCCTAAAATTCCATTGCTCGTAAAATGAGCGCCCGCATTCCGCACCAATATATAGAGTTATAGATTTGAACGGCTTAGCTAGTTCTAAATTTTAGTAACCTGATATTTCTTGCGAAACTATGGTTCTCAATTGCATACTCTGAAACTATTAACAATGGATTTTAGTAACATGCACAATGTCGTTATCCTCTCAGCACAGCGCACTGCAATTGGTGGTTTTTTAGGGAGTCTTAGCGACTTATCTCCTGCAGATCTAGGTACTATTGCCGCAAAATCAGCGATCGCTAAAGCTGGGGTTGCCCCAGATAGCATTGAACACTCGATTTTCGGGCATATTATTACCACCTCCTCAGCTGATGCTTATTTGGCTAGGGATATTGCATTAAGAAGCGGCCTTTCGATAACGTCAGGTGCAATGAACGTGAACCGACTCTGCGGCTCTTCTGTACAAGCAATCATCAGTGCAATGCAAATGTTACAACTTGGCGACTGTGAATTGGTATTGGCAGGCGGTGCCGAAGTGATGAGCCAAGGAGCGTACATTTTACCCAAAATACGTAGGGGCCTGCGATTCAGTCATTCATCTTCGACAGATTTAACTATTGGTATATTATCTGATCCATTTGGCAGCGGTCACATGGGGTTAACCGCAGAACGAATTGCCAAAGAATACGGCATTACTCGCCAGGAATTAGATGAATATTCTTTAAACAGTCAATCTAAAGCAGCAATTGCACAGGACGAGTTTCGTTTCAGTGAGCAAATAGTCCCCGTTAAAATTATCAAGGATGGCGAGTCTTTCAATTTTGAACTTGATGAACACGTCAAAAGAAAATCAACATATGAACAACTCGCCCAGTTACCCCCTGCTTTTGCCCAAGATGGTATAGTAACCGCAGGAAACTCTTCAGGTTTGAATGACGGTGCAGCAGCACTTGTGCTTTCAACACAGAATTATGCGGATACTCTTAGACTTCGCCCTATGGCAAAAATATTAGGTTATAGCTTTGCGGGTGTGGACCCCAGCCTTATGGGTTTAGGACCGATACCTGCAGTAAAAAAACTGCTAAAAAAAACTGGTATAAACATCAAAGATATCGGTGTGATCGAATCAAATGAAGCTTTCGCAGCGCAGGCGATCGCTGTTGCAAAAGACTTAGGCTTCAGTGATGAACAAGTGAATCCCAATGGTGGCGCAATTGCACTGGGTCACCCTGTAGGTGCAACCGGTGCCATATTGCTCACAAAAACAGTCTATGAGCTAATTCGCTCATCATCTCGATATGGCCTAGTAACGATGTGCATCGGTGGTGGACAAGGTATTGCCATCTTAATTGAACGCTGTTTTTAAACTAATTATGAAAACCAATTAAAAACACAAAAAAACAACTATTAATTCACATTCCCAATCATTAGAATGCATGAAATTATTAATTAACAGTTAAAACCAAATGAGTCATAGATTTTTACACTTCCAAGCACTACTGGCTTGCGTTGTGTTGTTGTGGTCTATCAGCAGCCAAGCAGAAACTCTTAATGCACGTGATCCTTATATCAATGATTATGCTCATGTATTAGAACAAAATCACGAATCAAGCTTACGCGATCGTCTTGAATTCCATGCTCACAATAGAGGAATTCAAATTATGGTATTAACGCTAGATAACTTTGAATATCAAAGTAATGGCAACAAAAGCTTAATGGAATATGGTGAATCGATTTTCAACAGTTGGCGTGAAAATGGCAAAATAAATAACAGTGGTTTATTAGTAATTGCCGATAGAAATACTAACCAAATTAACATCATAGTTGGTGATTTTTATCCTAGCTACTATCGTAATTTAGCAACAGACATTATCGAAAATAAATTAGAAGGGAACACAGAAACCGCGACTTTGTCCAATCAAATAATAAAATGCACGGAAGCTTTAATTGATGCAACAATCACAGAAATTGGGTTCATTCAATGGCACAAATGGCAATTATTAACGGCTTTGTACTTATTATTTTCGATATTTATCGCCTATGTTATCCGAAATAACCAAAATGCCCCGCTACCGCTGTTGCTACTCGGTATTTTTGGGGTATTTATTATGGTCATCGTTAATGGAATATTTGGTTCTGTTTCAAACAAACAAGTGCGTAATCGTGTATAAATAATCAGTAATGTGCTGCATTCAGAGCAGGCTGAGGGTGCATACTTGACACCTGCAGGTGCTGCAGGCTGGGGGTCGAATGGGCTCTAGGTGTTGGTAAACCAACTTTTTAAGCCTAGCAATATTTGCAATTACCGCTAGTTCATTAAGTTACTTCTTAGTCCGCACTGTTTGGCTTTTAAACTCGTTTACAGTGGATCAATCGCTCCAAAAAACGGTTAGCTAGAGCGAAAAAAGTATAATTTTATTCGTTCATTTGGTAATCCTCCCATTTTTAACCGCAGTTAAAAGTAGAGGGTATGCGGCCATCAATGGTGGTTTTCCGCCATTGGCTTTATGTGGCCGTTCATGATTGTAAAATCACAGCCATTTAGTGGCATAGTCTTGTACTTCTTCAAGCGTATCAAATAAATGTTTGCTGACCCAACTGTATCTGATGGTTTTGTTGTGTCGCTCGCTATACGCATTTTGTTGTGGCTTGCTAGGTTGAATGTAATCAATCCGGATCCCCAGTTTTTTCGCCCAGGCTGTAAATTCGTGGCTGATAAATTCAGGACCATTATCACAGCGGATCGCCAGCGGTTTTGTTCGCCATTCAAGTAGCTGATTTAGCGTTCTTATTACGCGCATTGTCGGCAGCGAGAACCCTGCTTCAATCGCCAAACCTTCACGTTTGAAGTCGTCGATGACGTTGAACAAGCGATAGCTGCGACCATCCGCGAGCTGGTCATGCATAAAATCTATCGACCACACCTGATTCGGTTTAGTGGGCTCTTTCAGCGGCTCTGGTGCGTTTCGTTTTAGTCGTCGGCGCGGTTTTATTCGCAAATTCAGCGCTAACTCACAGTAAATCCGGTAGCTCCGCTTATGGTTCCAACCAAAGCCTTTCACGTTTCGCAGGTAGTGGAAACACTGACCAAACCCCCAGTCCGTTTCTTTTCCTGTTAAATCAACGAGTAAATCTGCGATCTGCGCATTTTCATCGTCATTAACAGGCTGATATCGGTAGCAGGTTTCGCTGATGCAAAATGCTGCGCGGCCATGCGGATAGTCACGTTCCGATTGGCCACTGCGTGTTGTGCCATCGCTTTACGCTGCGACGGCTTCACCACTTTTTTGCCATCGCTTCCTGAATGATTTCCGCCTTTAATCGCTCTTCGGCATACATTTTTTTGAGTCGGGCATTTTCAGCTTCCAGCTCTTTTAACCGAGCCATCAACGAAGCGTCCATGCCGCCGAATTTGGCGCGCCATTTGTAAAACGTCGCCGAGCTCATGCCATGTTCTCGGCACAGCTCAGGGACTGGCGAACCAGCTTCGGCTTGTTTGAGGATCGCCATAATTTGGCTGTCAGTAAATTTTGATGTTTTCATAAAGAATCTCCTGCGTTTATGGTACGAGAAAATTCTACTTTTGACGTCAGTTAATTTAAGGAGTGATTACCGAGTGACGTTTGATACAAAAAGCCAGTTGCTTGGAAGCCTTAACATTGCTCTCATACGAATGCTGTTTTCGGGCCATATTCCGTCAGGATGCCATCAAACATAAACCGCACAAATTAGCAGGAGCGGATTTGGACAGCGGAAGCTTGAAGGATTGCCATATTGTATGACGTA
>JAYSCP010000019.1:0-62154 GCA_041914845.1 Alteromonadaceae bacterium | reverse complement strand
CCAGAGGATCGGTCAACCGATCAGCTAAGAAAGTTGCTTAACTGATCGGTGTTAAGCTTCCGCTGGCTTTTTATTGACTTAGCGAGACTAGTTTAAGCCGCCATCACGGGTCAGGTTTTCATTTCGTTCACGATGAATAATCACATTATCTTCAATCCGGATGCCCCCGAACTGGCGGAACGCATCGACTTTATGCCAGTTAAGGTACTTCGACAGTTCGGTTTGCTTCAAATCGCCCAATAATGAATCGATGAAGTACAAGCCCGGTTCAATAGTGAACACCATGTTCGGTTCGACTAAACGCGTGCAGCGCAAAAACGGATGTTCCGCTGGCGATGCCACGTGCGTACCACGCTCATCCGCCATAAAACCACCGACATCATGCACTTGCAGCCCCAAATGATGGCCGATGCCATGCGGGTAAAAGGTGCGAGTGATGCCAGTTTCGACAATCGCGTCAGCACCCAATTGCACAAAATCAAAATCAGCCAGCACATTTGCTAACAGAACATGGGACTTTAAGTGCACTTCCGCATAATTAATACCGGGCTTTAAAGTATCAACTAACTGCAGTTGTACTTTGTCCATTGCTTTGATTAACTCAGCAAATTCATTTTGCTCTTTGCTGTATGTCCGCGTGATATCTGCGGCATAACCATGGAAGCTGGCACCCGCATCAATTAAAAATGAATGCGGAACGGCAGGCTTTTTCCGACCCAGTACTGTGTAATGCAAAATGGCAGCGTTTTCATTAAGCGCAATGATATTGCCATAAGGCACTTCATTTTCGCCTTGCTGCACTGCAGCCAAATACGCCAGCTGAATATCAAATTCTGAACCGCCAGCCCGGAAACAGGCTTCTGCCGCTTGATGACCTTGAATTGCGATTTTATTCGCTTCGCGCAGGCACGCTTGCTCGTATTCTGTTTTATAAGCGCGATGATAATGGATGTAACTGAGAACTCCTTCAGGGTTCAGTTCGACAAAACCTAACGCCTTCGCCAGTTCTACCTGCTCGCCTAAATACGCCATGCGCGATTTATCGTATGGCAGTACTTTTTCTACTGCTGTGGGTTTACCTATCAACTGAATATCGAAAAAGCCGGCCCAAAAATCAGTAGGAGCATCAGGGACTTTATGCCAAAAATCGACTGGCAGATAAAACACCAACTTTGGTTTATTCACGCCATCAACAATTAACCAGCAATGCGGGTTATCAACCACCGGCAACCAAGCTTTGAACAGTGGATTCACCTTAAACGGATAATCCATATCATCTAAAAACTGACGCTTCGCTTGACCTGAGTGGATCACTAAAGCATCGAGATTTTCGCGAGTTAACACCGCCTTCGTGCGGCGTTGAAGTTCCACTAAATGGGCCGCGTACAGAGCTTGGTATGCTGGGCGCATTGTCTTTTCCTATGGTTAGTTTGCTGGCTTCAATTTAACTAAGATCAAACCTGTTTTTAACTGGTAATTCAACTCAATTCACCAACTTTCAGGGTAGTCAGCGGTTTAAACACGTCCCGCTGCTGCTTCATCCGAATATTGTAAATCTGATAATAGGTTAAAACTGCTTTGACGTAATCTCGTGTTTCTTTAAATGGGATATTTTCAATCCATACATCGATCTCGAGCTGATGACCCTGTGGTATCCAAGTTTTTACTCGACTGAATCCGGCATTGTATGAGGCTGTCGCGAACACCAGATTATTGTCATTTTTCTTCATTAAGTAGTTTAAGTAATCAGTACCCATATCAATATTAAAATTTGGGTTCATCAGTTGCTCAGTACGAATAGTGCGTCCTGCAAGATGTTTGGCGGTCTGTGGCATGATTTGCATTAAGCCCTGTGCGCCTACCGGCGATTGCGCGGTTGGCAGAAAGGTACTCTCACGCCGAGTGATAGCCATAGCCCAAGCCGGATCGACACTCGCGGCTTTTGCATGTTTCTGAATTTCATTGTTAAATACCATCGGAAAACGCATTTCCACGTCATCCCAATACTCAGCATCTGCCAATGCAGAAATAGCACGATCGTACCAACCACTATCAAACGCTAACTTGGCAGCACTGAGCTTTTGCTGTTCGCTGCCATATTTTTGCAAAAAGTTGAGCTCGCGTTTAGCCGCATTTGGTCGACCGATCGCTTCCCATTCGCGCATCCGAACTATGCTGCCACTGCGTTTAAAGCTTTGATACTGCTGTGGAGTCACCGGCACCGCTTTATGACCGAGTGATGGAGGTAAACCCAGCCTTGCAGCTGCCATATATCCGTAAAAACTGCGCTCTGTCGCCAGTTTCTTCATGATTTGTTTACCATGCTCGGTTTGGCCTGTAGCCAGCATGGCGCGAGCTAACCAATATTGGCGCTGATCTGTTTCTTGTTGTTCTTTCGGCAACTCATGCAAAATTTTCTGCACTTGTACCCAATCAGCGCGGCGTAAGTGCCATGCGATTTGCCAATGCAAAAACAAATCGTCTTTATCGGCGACCGGCACCATTTTCAAAAACTTTTCCGACCGCACATCGTTTTTGCTCGCTAACGCAATGGCGAGTTGTCGCGCCATACGAATACGCTGCTCCTTGGTTAACTGCGGATCGCTTTCAAATCTCTTGTAAATCGCTAACGCTTGGTCAGGTTTTTTCCACACTAATTTTTCAACGGCATAACGGACTAATTCACGTTCGGCTTTGTGTTTTAACGGTAAAAACTTTTGCTTTATCACTATGCTTGGATTCGCAATGACCTGTTTCCATTTATCACCCAAGTATTGCAAATTGCTCGGCAATAACGTCCTAAGGTAAGGGATGATGCGCTCATCGCCTCCATCGGCAGCATTTCGTAACCGCTGCAGCACAACATCTGTCGTCCTTTGCCCTGCTTTCTGCCAGCGTTTGAAAAGCGCATCACATTCTTTCGGCTGCGATTCGCCGACGACCCACAACGCGGTGACGTCCGGCCACACTTTTGCCGCAGGCTCATTAATCAGCCGCATTTCTAACGCCAAACAATCTAACAGCGTGTCTGAACCGTATGCGTAGTTTTTTAAAAATGGCTGGGTAAGCTCAGCACTGGCTAAATACATCAACCAACGCTTTTTCATCGACCACTCAAGGTGAGTCCCTTTGTGTTTTTCAATAAACTGCTGCACCAACGGCGTATTTCCTAGGCCACGGCTGAGGTATTCCAGTTCAATATAGGGTTTCAGCGGATAATCATGTAAATCGCGCAACAGCTTTTCAGCTTGTTGATTATCAACTTTATTAATTGTTTTTTCTGCTTGAAGAAAGCGTTCACGTAACACTGCGTCAGCTGGCGCAGCTATCACTGGCGCAGACAGTACTAAGCACAATATACTCCAGCTGCAAAACCGGGACTTCAATTGCCACATTTGTCGAAATACCACCTATAGTTATTCAGTTGTCAGCGTCAAATTCAAACGCACGTTTAAATAACGGTTGAATTTTTTTCTGAACCGCGACACACTGGAACCGCACAAGACTCATCTGACCTGTTGCGAAATTATAACGCAGCTGTCACCTACGCGACGAAGGAGAACATCCATGATCTACCAGAGTTCCAGCATTACCGTGCAGTATATTGCCGACGGTATTGCCGAGTTTACCTTTAATGCAGCTGGCTCGGTAAACAAATTTGACCAGCAGACCTTAGCAGACTGCCGTGCAGCCCTAGAAATCCTGCATAAAGACAGCGCATTAAAAGGACTCATTTACACCACCGGCAAAGAGACTTTTATTGTCGGCGCCGATATTACCGAATTTCTCGGCACTTTCCTAAAGCCTGAAGCAGATTTAATTCCTTGGATCAAATCAGCCTCTGATGTATTTGACCTTGCTGAAGATTTACCTGTACCTACCGTCTGCGCAATCAAAGGTTTTGCCTTAGGTGGCGGCTGTGAGTGGACGTTGACCGCGGATTACCGCGTTGCCGACACCACAACCAAAATCGGTTTACCCGAAGTGAAACTGGGTTTAATGCCTGGTTTTGGCGGTACTGCTCGTTTGCCACGTATTGTTGGCGCAGACACCGCGATGGAATGGATCACGACAGGCAAAGAGCGCAGCGCAGAACAAGCGCTGAAAGAAGGCGCTGTTGATGCCGTAGTTGCCCCTGAGAAATTAAAAGATGCAGCATTATCAATGCTGCAAGATGCGATTGCTGGCAAACTGCAATGGCAGAAAAAACGCGCAGCAAAACTGCAGCCGTTAAAACTGAATAAAACCGAAGCCACCATGAGCTTCAATACCGCCAAAGGCATGGTTTTCGCCAACGCAGGTAAACATTATCCAGCACCAATGGTTGCGGTAGAAACCATTGAAAAAGCGGCTCGCCTTGACCGCGCTGGTGCTGTTGCACTGGAAAACGCTGGTTTTGCAAAACTGGCAAAAACAGATGCAGCAACCGCGCAAATTGGTTTGTTCTTAAACGACCAACTAATTAAAGGCAAAGCAAAACAAGCTGGCAAAGTGGCACAAAAAGCCATTAAATCAGCGGCGGTTTTAGGCGCAGGCATTATGGGTGGCGGTATCGCTTACCAATCAGCGCTAAAAGGCGTGCCAGTAGTGATGAAAGACATCAACGACAAAGCGCTTGAGCTTGGCATGGGCGAAGCGATGAAGCTGCTCGGCAAGCAAGTTGAGCGCAAAAAGCTTGATGCCGTTGGCATGGCGAAAGTTATCGCATCCATCACCCCAACGTTAAACAATGACACCGTTAAAAGCGTCGACATTGTGGTTGAGGCTGTTGTTGAAAACCCGAAAATCAAAGGCGCTGTGCTGAAAGAAATAGAAACTGTGGTTGCGGCTGATGCCATCATCACTTCAAATACTTCTACAATTTCAATCGACTCTTTAGCGGCGAATTTAACAGACCCTTCTCGCTTCTGTGGTATGCACTTCTTTAATCCAGTGCACCAAATGCCATTGGTAGAAATCATCCGTGGTAAAGACACTTCAGACGCGACAATCGCTGCTGTTGTTGCTTATGCTGCGAAAATGGGTAAATCACCTATCGTTGTGAACGATTGTCCTGGTTTCTACGTCAACCGCGTATTGTTCCCATACTTCGCCGGTTTCAGCAAATTAGTGTTGGATGGCGCAGACTTCACCAAAGTCGACAAAGTAATGGAAAAACAATTCGGCTGGCCAATGGGCCCAGCTTACTTGTTAGACGTTGTGGGCTTAGACACTGCGCACCACTGTACAGACGTGATGGCTGCAGGCTTCCCAACTCGCATGGCGAAAGTTGATAACGACCCTGTTAGCGCAATGTACAGCAATAACCGTTATGGCCAGAAAAATGGCGTTGGTTTCTATGCTTATAGCAAAGATGCCAAAGGCAAACCGAAGAAAGATCTCGACCCAGCAACAGCAGCAGTATTATCAGCAGTAGCAAAACCTGCTCATGATTTCAGCGCTGATGAAATTATTGCTCGTTGTATGATCCCGATGATTAACGAAGCTATTCGCTGTTTAGAAGAAGGTATTGTCGCCTCTGCCGCTGAAGCAGATATGGGCTTAATCTATGGTTTAGGTTTCCCTCCGTTCCGTGGCGGTCCTCTGCGTTATGCAGATACCATTGGCTTAGCCAATTTCGTTGCGTTAGCTGACCAATACGCCCACCTTGGTGAAATTTATCAGGTGACAGACAAAACCCGCGCCATGGCTGCTAACGGCCAGGTGTTTTACCCGGTTTAATTGCGGAGAATTACCATGAAACAAGCTGTTATTGTCGACTGCATTCGGACCCCAATGGGCCGTTCTAAAGCCGGTATTTTCCGTAACGTCCGTGCAGAACAACTATCCGCTTATGTGATGAGCGGTATTTTAGAGCGCAACCCAGGCTTAGACCCAGCTGAAATCGATGATGTGATTTGGGGCTGTGTGCAACAAACTCTGGAGCAAGGCTTTAATGTGGCGCGTAATGCTGCACTGTTAGCTGGCATTCCACATTCAGTGCCTGCGGTTACCGTAAACCGTTTATGCGGTTCATCCATGCAAGCACTACACGATGCGGTTCGTTCCATTGCTATGGGCATGGGCGAAGTGTATTTGATTGGTGGCGTTGAACACATGGGGCACGTACCAATGACTCATGGTGTAGATTTCCACCCTGGTTTAGGTGTATCAGTGGCCAAAGCTGCCGGTATGATGGGCCTGACCGCTGAGCTTCTGGGTAAACTGCACGGCATTACCCGTCAGCAACAAGATGAATTTGGCGCGCGTTCACATCGTTTGGCTCATGAAGCAACCTTAGAAGGCCGTTTCAAGTCTGAAATTCTGCCGTGCTTAGGTCATGATGCTGATGGCGTGCTGAAATTATTCGACACTGATGAAGTGATTCGCCCAGAAACGACCGTTGAATCATTAGGCGCACTTCGCCCAGTATTTGACCCAGCCAATGGTACAGTGACAGCAGGTACGTCTTCAGCACTGTCTGACGGCGCCTCTGCGATGTTAGTGATGAGTGAAGACAAAGCCCGTGCTTTAGGCCTTAAAATCCGTGCTCGTGTTATCGGTATGGGCGTTGCAGGCTGCGATCCATCAATCATGGGTTACGGTCCAGTGCCTGCGTCGAAAAAAGCGCTGAAAGCAGCGGGTTTGGACATCAGCCAAATCGATTTCTTTGAATTAAATGAAGCTTTTGCGGCACAGGCACTGCCTGTGATGAAAGACTTAGGTTTATTAGAAGTAATGGATACTAAAGTTAACTTAAATGGCGGTGCCATTGCTTTAGGTCACCCGCTAGGCTGCTCCGGTTCGCGCATTTCAACCACACTGATTAACGTCCTTGAAAGCAAAGACGCAAAATATGGTTTAGCGACCATGTGTATCGGTCTTGGCCAAGGCATTGCAACAGTGTTTGAACGCGTTGAATAATCCGCTTCAGGCTTGATAAGAATGGCAGCTTCGGCTGCCATTTTTTATGGTTCACTATAATTATTTTTGAATTCATAGGTGTGTAGGTTTACCATTAGCATCCCATTTTTAGGAATTTCAGGCGATGACCGAACTGTTTGCAACTGCAGATCAACAATTAGATGCATTGGGTTTGCGCTGCCCTGAGCCAGTGATGATGACGCGGCTAACGATCAGAAAAATGCAACCTGGCCAGACGCTCTTAATTATTGCCGATGATCCAGCAACAACTCGTGATATACCGGCGTTTTGTCGTTTTATGGAACATGAATTGCTCGCGCAAGATACCAGTAGCTTACCTTACAAGTATTTGCTGAAAAAAAACGCAACTTAAACTTGTTATTTCAACACCTAGCTCCCCATACTTACCCAAAGCTTGGCAAGGGGTGCAGGATTGAAACTCTCGAATCATAATCATGGCGGAGCCTTCACGGTTGAACAAAATCGCCGTCGTTATATTCTGTTATTTGTCAGTTACATCACCTCAGCCATCATGCTGGTGCTAGGTATCAGGCATTTTCTAAGTGAAGACACGGCATTACAGTTTATTTTATTTGGTTGCTCTGCAGCATTTGTGGTGAATGCACTGTGGTTTCATCATACCAATCTTTTAGATCGGGCTTGCCTTGTTGAGTCTTCGTTAGTTTCGTTGTTTGTTGTTGGCTTGGTATATCATGGCGGTTATGCACAAACTGCTCTTTATTGGGTATTTCCTTTTCCCCCGATAATTTTTGGCCTGCTTGGCGTGCGTCGAGGCATCGCCATCAATTTACTGCTAGTTGCAGCGTTACTTTTTATTCTTTATGGCCCTAATATAGGCCAAGCGGTTTATCGCGATGCGGAATGTAGTCGCTTTATAGCATCATTAATGACGCTCATCATTGCCTGCTTAATTAATGAGCACTTTCGCGAGCGCAGCCACCACTCGATGGATATGCTGCAACGCACTAAAGCACACGAAGCGAACACTGATGCCCTGACTCAACTTGCCAATCGAAGATTTGTTGACCAAGAACTTCCGCAATATTTAAGCACACAGCCCGCGCTGTTTTTTCCGATGAGTTTGATCATGGCAGATTTAGATCATTTCAAACACATTAACGATAGTTTTGGTCATGCAGAAGGCGACAATGTGCTTCGCGAAATTGCCTCGCTGTTTCGCCGAAAGCTGCGAAATCCTGATATTGCCTGCCGCATCGGCGGTGAAGAGTTTTTACTGATATTACCAAAGACACCGCTAGCTGATGCTATCAAAGTAGCTGACAAAATTCGCGCAACTATCGCACAACAACGCTTTATTTCAGCCCATCCGGACCTTGTTATTACCTGTAGCTTTGGTGTTGCAGAAATTGCGTCTCATCGCGATTTTACTTCAGGTTTGCAACAAGCCGACAGCTGTCTTTATAAAGCCAAAGCCGAAGGACGGAATCAAGTTAAAGGTTCACATACAGACACGAAAAATTGACTTTATTCCATTAATTCTTACAATGCCTGCTGCTTTACCCGACATAATCATAGGGATTAATGGAATGAATTTATCAATACTGGCCGCTGCTGCCCTCGCACTTCTACCTACAGCAAGCTATGCCCAAAATCCATTTGGCAGTGGTTGGGCTGTTACCGCAGACTTTGGCGTCACTTCACATATACTGGATGTCGATGGCGGTTATAAAGATGAATCTGGCCACGACTCATCGCCTGCCATAGGGATTAGCTATAAATTTGAAGATTATTGGTCTGTGCAATTCCAGTATGTTGACGCTGGGAATGCTGATTTGTTTTCTGCAGCTCGCTCCAATGTCAATTACACTTTTGCCACAGAAACCACGCAACTAAATATCTTTGGTGCACTGAACTCTGTCCGTGTAGTTGGAAATTGGGGTTTTGGTGGTCGTTTAGGTTTATCAAAATGGGATACAACCTTATTTATTACTGGTACTGCTGGCCAAAATTCTGCTCAATTTGACGCAGGTAGTGATGATGGCATTTCAATTATCGGTGGCGTCTCTGCATTTTATCCAATTACTGACAATTTGGATTTCACATTAACCGCCGATTGGTCTGTCACTGAACCTGATATTGAGGTTATTGTTGGACGTAGTACCGAAGTGCAATATTCACGTTATGCACTTGGGATTGCCTACCATTTTTAATTCCAAAACCAACTAAGGGCTTTTGAATCAGCCATTTCCAGCCTAGAGCGCAAAAAAAATCCCGGAGTCCCGGGATTTTTTATTTAGCGTTGATTCATCAATGCAACTGTAACTTACCTTGCTGTTTATTGCAGTACCGAAATATCTGCCACAAATAAAAACGCTTGGCGCAGTTGATTCAACAGTGCCAAACGGTTCTGCCGTACAGCGACATCATCCACGTTAACCATAACGTCTTCGAAGAACTGGTCAATAACGCCACGCAATGACGCTAAAGTTAATAATGCCGCAGTATAATCACCTGCAGCGAACAGTCCATTAAGTTCGATTTGTTTGGCACTTAGCGCATCCGCTAAAGTTTGCTCTGCTCCAACTTGCAATAGCGTAGATTCTACTGTTGTCGGAATAGCACCATCAACCTTAGCAAGGATATTGGCAACACGTTTGTTCGCTGCCGCTAACGCGCTAGCAGTCTCCAACTTGCGGAACTCTGCGACCGCTTTCACTCGACGGTCAAAGTCTGCAGGATTGGTCGGCCGGCGCGCTAATACCGCTTGAATGACATCAATTCCGTAGCCTTCAGCTTCATACCAAGCGCGGAACCGAGCCAACAAAAACTCTAACACTTCGTCCGCAACTGTAGCTTGGCTTAACTTATCGCCAAATGTCGTCTTAGAAAAAGCAATAATATCCAAGATATCCAGTGGCAACTGTTTTTCGACCATAATTCGCAGTGCACCAATCGCCGCGCGGCGCAGCGCAAATGGATCTTTATCACCTTTTGGCGCTTGGCCAATACCAAAAATACCGACTAAGCTATCGACCTTATCGGCAATAGCAACTGCGCAACTTACTAGCTGCCCCGGCAATTCATCACCAGCAAAACGCGGCATGTATTGCTCGTTCAGCGCAACCGCGACAGCTTCAGCTTCGCCGTCTAAACGTGCGTAATGCATGCCCATAATGCCTTGCACTTCTGGGAATTCACCAACCATATTGGTCATCAAGTCAGTTTTCGACAAGAGACCTGCGCGTTTTGCATGCTCTACATCTGCACCAATTTTACTGGCGATATACCCTGACAATTCACTGATACGCTCAGATTTTTCGCGTAAAGTCCCTAGTTTTTGCTGGAACAATACCGTGCTTAGGCTATCGAGACGGTCGGCTAATTTAGTCTTACGATCAACACCAAAGAAAAATTGCGCATCACTTAAGCGTGGACGTACAACTTTTTCATTGCCCGAGATTATCTGTTGTGGATCTTTACTTTCGATATTCGCAACAAAAATGAATTTATTTAGCAAGTTCCCTTGCGCATCTTTCAACGCAAAGTACTTTTGGTTGTCTTTCATGGTTGAAATCAACGGTTCAGGCGGCACTTCTAAGAAGCGTTCTTCAAAAGAACCCACCAAAACCACTGGCCATTCAACCAAAGAAGTCACTTCCTCTAATAAAGCATCATCCATTTGCGCGATGCCGTTCAGACTTTTCGCAACAAGGTGTACCTGTTCGTCGATGTAAGCTTTGCGTCGCTCATAATCAGCAACCACGTAAGACTTTTCCAATACCTTGAGGTAGGCATCTGCATTCTCGATAGCAACTTTACTTGGGGCATGGAAACGGTGACCAAGGCTCAGTCGGTCAGCCCTGATGCCAAGCACTGTCGCAGGCACAACATCATTGCCATATAACATAGTAACGGTATGCACAGGGCGAATAAATTCTGCATCGGACGAACCCCAACGCATCGGACGTGCGATTGGTAACTTAGCGAGTGCAGTAGCAATTACTTGCTCGAGAAGCGCCACTGTCGCTTGCCCAGTGACTTTTGCCTTATGGATTAGCCATGCGCCTTTGTCATTCTCTAAGCGCTCTGCTTGCTCTACAGTGATGCCATTGGCTGCAGCCCAAGCGCTCGCTGCTTTGGTTGGTTGACCTGCTGCATCAAAAGCACCAGCCAATGCAGGTCCGCGCTTCTCAACAACTTTATCCGCTTGTTGTGCAGCTAATTGGTTAATGCGCACTGCCAGACGACGCGGTGCCGCATACCACTGGCTATCACTAAACGTCAGTTCAAGACGGTTTAATTCTTCAATGATGTTCTGCTGAAAAGAAGTCGCTAACAGCTTTAGTGATTTTGGAGGCAGCTCTTCCGTGCCAATTTCTACAAAAAAATCCTGAGCCACGATTAACTCTCCTGCTTTGGTAAATGACGACATAACGGAAAGCCCAACTTCTCACGCGCAGCGTAATAGGCTTCTGCACAAGCTTTCGCTAAGGTTCGCACGCGCAGAATATAACGTTGCCGCTCAGTGACAGAAATTGCATGACGCGCATCAAGTAAGTTAAAAGCATGCGATGCTTTCATAACTTTTTCATAGGCAGGTAACGGCAAGCCTACTTCAATTAAGCGATGGCTTTCTGCTTCACATTGGTCAAAGTAGGCAAATAACGCAGGGACATCTGCATATTCAAAGTTGTATGTTGATTGCTCTACTTCGTTTTGATGGAACACGTCACCATAGGTAACTCGGCCCATAGGTCCGTCAGTCCAGACCAAGTCATAGATACTATCGACACCCTGAATGTACATAGCCAAACGCTCAAGGCCATAGGTAATTTCACCTGTTACAGGCCGACACTCTAAGCCACCAACTTGTTGGAAGTAAGTAAACTGCGTCACTTCCATGCCATTCAACCAGACTTCCCAACCTAAACCCCAAGCGCCTAAAGTTGGTGATTCCCAGTTGTCTTCAACAAAGCGAATATCATGTACCAAAGTATCAATACCAAGCTCGTTTAACGAGCCCAGATACAGTTCCTGTATATTGGCAGGTGATGGTTTTAAGATTACTTGGAATTGATAGTAGTGCTGTAAACGGTTCGGGTTCTCACCATAGCGACCATCGGTTGGTCGACGGCAAGGCTGCACGAAGGCAACGTTACTTGGCTCAGGACCTAGAGATCGTAAAAAAGTCATCGGATGGAAAGTACCTGCACCTACTTCCATATCCAAAGGCTGAACAATTACACAGCCTTGACGGGCCCAATAATCTTGAAGCGCCAGGATAAGCCCCTGGAAGGTTTTAATGTCATACTTGTGCATAGACTCGCACCTACTGATTTGAATAGCCGAAACGATATAAAATGACCGAAAAGTATACCTATTTATGCATCATTTCTGTAGCGGTTCAGCTATTTTTCTCATCTAAACAGCCGATTTTCCTATAATTCCCCCGAGGTTTTAGCATGTTCCTTGCTCTGCTATCTTAAATTTTTGCTGGCTATAATTTTGTTTGCACATTTTTGCCTCATGCTTACATTATTCCGACGCTCACCTTGCGATATTTTCCTCGAGTAAGCGACAAATCTGTTTTTCTAGTCCATGCTTAGCGTTTAGCTTATAGGGAAATTCGAGAATGTCGCGGCCTGCGTTTTTGTTCAGTTTTGGTCTTTTTTTAGCGATGTTTGTTGTTGTCAACATGGTGCATGCTACCCCGGCATCACCAACTCGCGTCATTGTGTACGGTCAACCTTTCCAGTCCGGTGATTCTCATGATATGTACCAAGTTCGTCTCCTATCTGCGGCACTAAGTAAGGTTGGCGTGAATCACCTGCTGGTACCTTCACCGACCCCGATGTTACAAGAGCGAGTGCTTCGCACTATAGCCGCAAATGATGGCGTCGATGTGTTTTGGAGCTTAACTACCCCAGAGCGTGAGCAGCAATTAAGACCTGTTCGTTTTCCGATTGATAAAGGGCTTTATGGCTGGAGATTACTCCTGGTTAGAGCTCAATCTGAGGAACTTAAGATAAAGGGGTTTGCTGATTTACAGTCGTTAGTGTTCACCCAAGGACATGATTGGCCAGACACGACCGTATTAACACGCAACGGTCTCCAAGTGGTAACTTCGAATAATTTCGACGCCATGGTTGAATTAGTTAACATAGGTCGGGTCGACGCATTTCCTCGTTCGACACTGGAAATCTGGTCTGAAATCAAACAGCATGGTCTTTCTCTTAGCGTCGAGCCTTCCGTAGTCATACATTACCCGATAGCTTTATATTACTTCTTTTCCAAAGATCAGGAGCTTTTGGCTCAACAAGTTGAACGAGGATTAGAGCTATTACGCCAAAGTGGTGAGTTTGAAAAGATGTTTCACGCAGAATTCGGTGATGCGTTGCGGCTATCTAAGCTAGATCAAAGGCGCATTATCTCTCTTCAAAATCCGTTCCTACCACAATTAACGCCCCTTGATCGCCCTGAGTTATGGTATCAGCCCACCGCAGTTGCGGTTCAAACAAACAACGCTGTACAGCCTTAGTTGTTTTCATCGGAGTAAATATTTAACTTGGATTTTAAATTAATCGCATTGCATTCAATACATAAAATACAAACAAAAAGCCCAGTCAATTGACTGGGCTTTCTTTATAGTGGCCATAAGAACCGCTTACTTACACGTCCAAGTTTGCTACCCGTAACGCATTTTCTTCGATAAATGCACGGCGTGGTTCGACGTCATCACCCATTAAGGTGTTGAATAGCTGGTCAGCACCAATCGCGTCTTCGATAGTCACACGAAGCATACGGCGGGTATTTGGATCCATTGTGGTTTCCCACAATTGTTCAGGGTTCATTTCACCCAAACCTTTATACCGTTGGATATACAGACCTTTTTTCGATTCAGTGATTAACCATTCTAAAGCTTCGGCAAAAGTGGTGACTGGCTTCACTTTTTCACCGCGACGAATATAGCCACCCTCTTCGATTAAATCACGAATAGAGTCACCTAGAGCAGCGATACGACCGTAATCAATCGAAGTAATGAAGTCATAATGCAGCACATATTCATTGTCGATACCGTGCTGGCGGATGACGATTTTCGGCAGTGAAAGTTGACGTTCGCGGTCTTCAACCACGCTGAATGTGTAGCTCGAACCATCACCTTCTTTGTCTTGCAGGCGTTTAGCTAATTTCGCAACCCATGCTTCGGTTACGGCACTATCTTTGCACATATCAACAGTAATTGATGGCACATAAATCAATTCATTCAATAGGTTATGCGGTATCTTCCGACTTAGACGTTCGATAGTCGCCATGCCTTTGTGATATTGATTTACTAAAGTTTCTAGACCAGCACCACTAATACCAGGCGCTTGCGCATTCACGTGTAATGCAGCTTCATCTAATGCCAGAGTCGTTAAGAACTCAGTCATAGCTGCGTCATCTTTAATGTATTGCTCGTGCTTACCTTTCTTCACCTTGTACAGCGGTGGCTGTGCAATGTAGATATAACCACGTTCAATCAGTTCAGGGGTTTGACGGTAGAAGAATGTCAACAGTAAGGTACGAATGTGCGAACCGTCGACGTCAGCATCCGTCATCAGGATGATGCTATGGTAACGTGTTTTATCTGGATTGTATTCTTCACGACCGATGCCACAACCAAGAGCGGTGATTAGTGTACCGACTTCTTGTGAAGAAATCATTTTGTCAAAACGAGCTTTCTCGACGTTAAGAATTTTACCTTTTAACGGTAGGATTGCTTGGTTTTTGCGGTTACGACCTTGCTTAGCAGATCCACCCGCAGAATCACCCTCGACTAGGTATAGTTCAGACAATGCCGGATCTTTTTCCTGACAGTCCGCTAATTTACCTGGTAAGCCAGCGATATCTAAAGCACCTTTGCGACGAGTCATTTCACGTGCTTTACGCGCCGCTTCACGAGCACGAGCAGCGTCTACAATTTTGGTGACAATGATTTTGGCGTCGTTTGGACTTTCTAACAGATATTCGTTCAACTTTTCGTGCATCGTGCTTTCTACGGCAGATTTCACTTCACTTGAAACCAGTTTATCTTTAGTTTGCGAGCTGAATTTTGGATCTGGTACTTTCACGCTGATTACTGCGGTCAAACCTTCCCGCGCGTCATCACCAGTGGCTTGAACCTTCATCTTTTTCGCATAACCTTCGGCATCGATGTAGGTATTTAATACCCGAGTTAATGCAGAACGGAAACCAGCCAAATGTGTACCACCATCCCGCTGTGGAATGTTATTGGTAAAGCAGTAAATACCTTCTTGGAATGAGTCATTCCATTGCATCGCAACCTCAACCGAAATACCATCTTCACGCGTTGAGGAAAAATAAAATGCTTTTGGATGAATTGCGGTTTTTGTACGGTTTAGGTATTGAACAAATGCTTCGATACCGCCTTCATATTTGAAGTGGTCACTCTTATCCGTACGCTCGTCGGTCAAAATTATGCTGACGCCTGAGTTCAAAAACGACAACTCACGTAAACGTTTGGCCAGAATATCATAATGGAAGTTGATATCAGTAAATATGGTATCACTTGGCCAGAAGCGAATTTCTGTCCCTGTACTCTCTGTTTCGCCGATTACTTTGAGCGGCTCGTCTGGCACACCTAAGCGGTAAATTTGGTTGTGTACTTTGTTTTTGCGACGAATGGTCAGTTCAAGTTTATCTGATAGCGCATTCACTACCGATACACCTACACCGTGCAAACCGCCTGAGACTTTATAAGAGTTGTCATCGAATTTGCCACCAGCATGTAGTACCGTCATGATAACTTCTGCTGCAGATACGCCTTCTTCATGCATATCAGTTGGAATACCACGGCCGTTATCGCGCACAGAAACAGAGTTGTCGCTATGAATAGTGACAAAAACGTCACTACAGTAGCCTGCCAATGCTTCATCGATCGAGTTATCGACAACTTCAAATACCATGTGATGTAAGCCTGATCCGTCATCGGTATCACCGATATACATACCAGGTCTTTTTCTTACCGCATCCAAGCCTTTTAGTACTTTGATACTCGAGGAATCGTAATTATGTTCTTCGGCCATTTTCATCCGTCCGTTCTATCTGCCCATGTTCCACGTGGAACAATGCAACCTCAGTATCCGAGGATATCTGAGGTAACACTTGGGAAGTTTCAATCGCAGTAATAAAAACCTGCGAGTTGAGTTGATATAAAAAATTGAAAATCTGGCGTTTGGATTGGTCATCCAACTCAGACGCCAGATCATCGATCAATAACAGCGGCTGTTTATGCCCGCTTCGGTATATCACATTGCTTTGCGCGATTTTGAGCGAAAACAACAAAACTTTAAGCTGGCCACGGGATAAAAGCTCATCAGCATATTCACCACGAACTTTTACCCGTAAATCAGCTTTTTGCGGCCCCAGCTGGCTATAACCAACTCGCAAGTCCATGGCAAAACTATCACGTAATTGTTGTGCTAGTTCCGAAACTGTATTTTCTTTACAATGCCAGCCTGCGACCAGCTCAAGTTGCAAACCAGCTAAAGCCGGCACATCTTTTATTAAATTCTGTAATTCAACAGTCAGCAGTTCAATATAACCAAGCCGCATGCTTTGCAGCTGAATTGCAAGCTCAACAAATTGCAGATCCCAATATTGATAAAAATCCGTATTGGGTTGTCTACTCTTTAATAAAGCATTGCGTTGCTTCAATACCTTATTAAAACGCATCCACACATCATAAAACTGGTGTTCCACGTGGAACAATCCCATGTCGAAAAATTGCCGCCGCTCTTTTGGCCCACCAAAAAACAAACGAAAACTTTCGGGGGTAATCAACTGCACCGGCAACAAACTTGCACAATCGGCAACCCGTTGTACCTTTTCACCATTTAATCGTGCTAACCAATCACCCGCGCGATCTCTTTGTACGCCCAGAGCTATTTGTTGAGAACCTGCACCAATTCTTGCAAACACCGTATACAAAGCTTGCTCATGTCGAATTACTTTATGTGCTTTGCTAGTTCGAAACGAACGACCATGTGCTAACAAATAAATTGCTTCTAATACACTGGTTTTGCCGCTACCATTGGCACCATAAATAAGATTCCAATCGGCAGAAAAACTTAGTTGAGCCGATTCAATATTGCGAAACTGACTCAACTGCAACTGCTGCAGAGCCATGGCTTATAAGCGCATCGGCATAACTACATACAAGGCACCAGGATTACCGACACCTTCAACAAGCGAACTAGAGTTGGCATCACTCAAATGCATCACCACTAAATCGGTATTTAAGGTGTTAAGTACATCTAATACATAACCAACGTTAAAGCCAATTTCTAAGCTATCACCTTGATACTCAACTTCAATGATCTCTTCTGCTTGCTCATGTTCTGGGTTATTCGCAACGATCTGCACTTCACCTGGAGTCAGAGTAAAACGCACACCACGATACTTTTCATTCGACAAAATCGACGCCCGAACACACGCATCTTTTAAAACCGTACGATGAGCTGTTACTTGTTTAGAGCTATTGCGTGGCAAAACACGTCGATAATCAGGAAAACGACCATCAATCAATTTGCTGCTGAAACTAAACAAACTATCAATTAAACGAATATGATTTTGGCCGACGGACAAACGGATCAACTGATCATCACTACTAAGCAAGCGCATCAATTCCAACACGCCTTTGCGCGGAATGATAACTTGCTTCTGCTGACCTGCAGTTTGTGGCAGCTCCATTGAACTAAGCGCCAAACGGTGACCATCAGTCGCGACCGTACGCAAAGTTCCATTATCAACTTCAAATAATAAACCGTTGAGGTAATAACGAACGTCTTGGTTCGCCATTGAAAAAGAAGTGTCTTCCATCAGTTTACGCAGCTGCGCACGACTAACGTCAAATTCCACTTCACCTTGCCAAGATTCAAGATTTGGATAATCGTACGCACTAAGAGTCGCCAAGGTAAATTTACTTTTACCAGCAGCAACTATGCAGTTTTCGCCTTGCATGGTCAGGTGTAAAACTGAAGAATCAGGTAAACTGCGGCATATATCCAACAATTTTTTAGCAGGAATTGTAACACGCCCAGGCGTAATCACTTGCTGCGCCACAGCGCCAGCGACCAATTCAATTTCCAAATCGGTACCAGTTAAAGTAATACCTTCAGCAGTGACGTCTAGTAAAACATTCGACAAAATAGGCAGCGTATGCCTACGCTCGATTGCACCAGAAACCATTTGTAATGGTTTTAATAATGAGTCACGGTCAATGATAAATTGCATAACCTTTCCCTATTAAGACGACAACGTCCGGATTAAATTTTGGAAATCTTCTTTAATTTCATGAGTCTCTTCTTTGAGAGATTCAATTTTACGACAAGCATGCAGAACCGTCGTATGATCGCGCCCACCAAAAGCATCACCGATTTCCGGCAAACTATGATTGGTTAATTCTTTGGAAAGAGCCATCGCCATTTGCCGCGGTCGCGCGACTGAACGACTGCGGCGTTTTGATAACAGATCGGCAACGCGGATCTTGTAATACTCAGCCACAGTTTTTTGGATATTCTCGATGGTTACTAGTTTGTCTTGTAGCGCTAACAGATCTCGTAATGACTCACGAACAAAATCGATAGTGATCGGCCGCCCAGTAAAGTTGGCATTCGCGGTGATACGGTTTAAAGCTCCCTCAAGTTCCCGAACATTGGAACGTAGACGCTTGGCTACGAAAAAAGCAACTTCTTCAGGGAGGCGAATATTATTTTCTTGTGCTTTGCGCATCAAAATCGCCACCCGAGTTTCAAGCTCCGGTGGTTCTATGGCGATAGTTAAACCCCAACCGAAACGGCTTTTTAAGCGCTCTTCCACCCCGTCGATCTCTTTCGGATAACGGTCCGAAGTTAAAATAATCTGTTGGTTACCTTCAAGCAAGGCATTGAAAGTGTGGAAGAACTCTTCCTGTGATCGGTCTTTCTTCGCGAAAAATTGAATATCATCGATAAGTAATGCGTCAACTGAACGGTAATAACGTTTGAACTCTTCAATCGCGTTATTTTGTAGCGCTTTAACCATATCTTGCACAAAACGCTCAGAGTGCATGTAAATGACTTTCGCATCAGGCTTTTTCGCTAAAATGCCATTACCTACCGCATGCAATAAATGTGTTTTACCAAGACCGGTGCCGCCGTATATAAACAACGGGTTATAAGCAGTGCCAGGATTATCTGCAACCTGCGAGGCTGCTGCGCGAGCGAGTTGGTTTGACTTACCCTCAACAAAATTATCAAAGGTATAGTTCGTTCGAACATTACTACGCACAATAGTTTTCGGCGCAGGCTCAACAACTTCCACAGGCTGACTAACAGCCGCAGCGATTGGAGCTACAGGACGTGAACTAACAGGAGCCGGCGCAGGCGCAGCTTTGACTGCTTTTGCACTACTCCCCACTTCAAAACGTAAACGTGGGGCATGGTCACCACAATAGTCTTGGATCAGTTCATTGATCCGATTGAGATATTTGTCACGAACCCAATCTAATACAAAGCGATTAGGCGCATAAAGAGTAAGCGCATCGTGCGAACTGTCTGCCTGCAGCGGACGGATCCACATACTAAATTGTTGCGCTGGCAGCTCAGACTGCAAAGATTCGAGGCAATTTTGCCAAACTGACTGATACACCATATCTCCAACAGCCCCGAATAATTGGTATTTTGCAGGGCAGGCGTGCTCAAAAAGAACAGCATTATGTGCTGATCTTATCCACAACTTCAATATTGACTTTTGTAAAAACAGCCCTATCCGACCAAGATAATGCTATGTACATGTAATTAAACGATTTTAATTAATATTCCATTTCAAAATTGCGAAGAAAATTTGTGGGATAATCGGAAATAAATCCGCACGCAAAAGCAACTAATTCACATATTATCCTTTTCTATCACATCGCCTGTGGAAAACTCTTGTAGATCAGTGAAAAAACTTGGATCTGATCGCTATTTAACCAAGGATCGCATTGACAACAGCCGCATTAGTCCTTAAAATTCGCGCTCTTTTGAAATCGCTGCGTTTTGGTTTTTTACTAAAACACAGATTACCTTAGTAAATATCGACCGGACGGACGAAGTTATGAAAAGAACATTTCAACCTAGCGTATTAAAACGCGCTCGCGTTCACGGTTTCCGTGCTCGCATGGCCACTAAAAATGGTCGTCAGGTATTAGCACGTCGCCGTGCTAAAGGCCGCAAACGCTTAACAGTCTAGTCAGATTATAAAGCGCTGCGTGGTCAGCTATACCTTCAGCAGGGAGTTACGTCTGTTAACTCCCCGCGAATTCGACAATGTATTCCAGAACCCGTTCCGGGTTGCATCCCCACTGTTTACCATCCTCTGTAAAGCCAATTCCAGCAATAATCCGCGTATTGGTCTGACGATCGCCAAAAAACGTGTTAAATTAGCCGTGCATCGTAATCGCATCAAACGTTGTGCTCGTGATAGTTTTCGCTTACATCAGCATAAACTACCGCCAGTAGACATGGTGCTTATGGTCAAAGGTGACATTAGCAATACCGATAATGCCGAATTGCATCAGCAACTGGAGCGCTTATGGAGCAAAATCCTCCGTCAGTACAACGCTTCCCAGCCAAAATCCTAATTACTGCGATTAAAGGCTACCAGTGTTGCATCAGTCCGCTGTTTGCACCAAGTTGTCGATTCACGCCGAGCTGTTCACACTATGCAGTTGAAGCGATAAATCGATTTGGTGCGATAAAAGGTGGTTGGTTAAGTGCCAAACGTCTATTAAAATGTCACCCTTTAAATCCGGGTGGTGAAGATCCCGTTCCTGAAAAGCCAAAGAGATAAGCGCACACATGGAATCGCAACGTAGTTTTTTAGTGATTGCTTTAGCAATCTGTAGTTTTTTCTTGTACACCGCGTGGCAAGAAGATCATGCACCAAAACCGCCAACGCCTGCGACTGAACAAGTTGCGGCAGCAAATGGCGAAGTTCAACTCTCTGCTTCTGGCGAAGTTGCTGCACCTGCAGCTGTCGCACAAACCAGCAAACTGATTCAAGTCAGCACTGATGTGTTAGATGTCAGTATTGATACTGCTGGTGGTGATATTGTTGGTTTACATTTGCCAAAGTACACAGTGAGCTTGGAAGACAAAACGCCTTATAGTTTAATGCGTAAACTGAATGGTTTTAGCTACACAGCTCAGTCTGGTTTATTAGGCGATGGTCCTGATGAAAAAGGCAAAGCCAAACCAATTTATACCGCCACCCAAGAAAAATTCACTTTAGCCAATGGCCAAACAGAATTAGTGGTGAGCTTAACGCTACAACGCGATGAGTTAAACATCGAAAAACGTTACACTTTTACAGCTGGCAAATATGATGTCCGGGTAGAATATTTCCTGACCAACAATAGCGTTGGCAGTAAAGTTGTTCAACCTTATTACTATTTGGCGCAAACCATCGATAACGGCAAAGCCGAAAATATGATGATGCCAGTGTACCGCGGTGGTGCTTATTCAACTGCTGAGACTCGTTATGAGAAATTCAGTTTTGACGATATGAAGGACGCAGCTTTAGATCAAAGCACTAAAGGTGGTTGGATCAGTATGATCGAACACTACTTTGTGTCTGCTTGGGTTCCTGCAGCTGATCAGCAAAATCAATTATTTACTATGGTTTCTGGCGGTAATCTGGCCGTGATCGGTAGTAAAGGTCCTCAAGTTAGCTTAGCGGCAGGCGAACAAAAATCTATCGCGGCTACCTTCTATGCAGGCCCTAAAGATCAGGAGCAATTGGAAAAAATCGCACCTGGTTTAGATCTGACAGTGGATTACGGCTTTTTATGGTTCTTATCGCAACCATTATTTTGGTTAATGGAATTAATTCACGGTGCATTAGGCAACTGGGGTTTAGCAATCATTGGTATCACCATTTTAGTGAAAGGCCTGATGTTCCCACTGACCAAAAAGCAATATGAATCAATGGCGAAAATGCGTAACCTGAAGCCGAAGATTGATGAATTACAAGCTCGTTATAAAGACAATCGCGAGAAAATGGGCCCAGCTATGATGGAGTTATATCGCAAGGAAAAGGTCAATCCAATGGGTGGCTGCTTGCCGATGTTAATCCAAATGCCAATTTTCTTAGCCTTATACTGGATGTTCGCAGAAAGCGTTGAGCTGCGCCAAGCGCCGTTCTTCTTGTGGATCCAAGATTTGTCAGCGGCTGACCCATTCTTTGTATTACCTGTACTGTATATCCTCAGCATGTATGCAATGCAGAAGTTAACGCCAATGACAGTGACCGACCCAATGCAACAAAAAATCATGTTGTGGATGCCGGTTGTGTTTGGTGTGTTCTTCGTGATTTTCCCAGCAGGCTTAGTATTGTACTGGGTTGTCAGCAACTTATTGTCACTGGCACAAATGGTCTACATCTACCGAGATATGGAAAAACGCGGTCTTTACGTCCGAGGTTAATCCAAGCCGAGTTACCATTTTAAAAAGCCCGCTTGCGGGCTTTTTTTATGATGAATACCGCGTAGTGGCTTTGTCGCTTCGCCAGCTTGTATTTAGCTGTTAAAATATGCACAGATAAGTTGTTAAAGAGGTTTCCATGTACAGCACTGATACCATAGCCGCCCAAGCAACCGCCACTGGCCGCGCCGGAGTAGGCATTATTCGGGTATCTGGCCCTGCCGCTAAAACCGTCGCACAAGCGCTACTTGGCAAAGTACCAACAGCCCGCAAAGCTGATTACCTGCCATTTCGCGATGTCGACAACCAAGTGTTGGACCAAGGCATCGCTTTATATTTTCCTGGGCCAAATTCTTTCACAGGTGAAGACGTTTTAGAACTACAGGGTCACGGCGGCCCAGTGTTATTGGATTTGCTGTTACAGCGTATTTTGGCTTTGCCTGGCGTTCGTATCGCGAGGCCAGGTGAGTTTTCTGAACGAGCATTTTTAAACGATAAGCTGGATTTAACCCAAGCAGAAGCCATTGCCGACTTAATTGACGCCAGTTCCGCGCAAGCGGCTCGCTCGGCTATGCAATCTTTACAGGGTGAATTCTCGAAAAAAATCCATGCTTTAGTAGAGAAAGTTATCTACTTACGGATGTACGTGGAAGCTGCGATTGATTTTCCTGACGAAGAAATTGATTTCTTATCGGATGGTAAAGTCGCTGGCGACTTAGCTGCCATCATCAACGACTTAAGCCAAGTACAAAAGCAAGCCACCCAAGGCAGCATTCTGCGTGAAGGGATGAAAGTCGTTATTGCAGGGCGCCCTAATGCCGGCAAATCGAGTTTGTTAAACGCCCTTGCTGGCCGTGAAGCAGCAATAGTTACTGATATTGCAGGAACCACTCGTGACGTGTTACGTGAGCATATTCATATCGACGGCATGCCATTACATATCATCGATACCGCAGGGCTTCGCGAAGCCACCGATAAAGTAGAACAAATCGGTATCGAACGCGCGTGGCAAGAAATCCTGCAAGCTGACCGCGTGTTATTTATGGTTGACAGCACCACCACTACCGCCACTAGCCCTGCTGAGATTTGGCCTGAGTTTATCGAGCGTTTGCCAGCAAGCTTAGGCATCACGGTGATCCGTAACAAAACCGATTTGACTGGTGAAACCATTGGTGCAGACTTAGGTTCAGCCACACCAGTGTTTCGCTTATCAGCCAAAGACAGCCAAGGCATCGACGCCCTGCGTGAGCATTTAAAAGCCTGTATGGGCTTTGAAGGCAATATGGAAGGCAGTTTTATCGCCCGCCGCCGCCACCTCGATGCCTTAGAACGGGCTTTAGAACACCTGAACATCGGTGAAATCCAATTACACAATCATATGGCTGGGGAAATTTTGGCAGAAGAGCTGCGTATCACTCAGCAACATCTCAACGAAATCACTGGTGAATTTAGCTCAGATGATCTATTGGGCAGAATTTTTTCGAGCTTTTGTATCGGAAAATAACCACGGAAAACATAGGCAAACATCGGCTAAAAATAAACAAAATATCTAATTTATTCATATATTTAGGCTATTGTTTTTCTTTTCTTCTTTGCTTGTGCCTGCTAAAACTTGGCCACCTGTAGCCCACCCAACATCACTGGGTGGGCCATAGGTGGCCAATTTATTTCAGGAGCAGAGCAATGAAAATCACCATCGAAAAGAAACCAGTAAATTCCAAGGGTCAACGTTTTTTAATGCTGACTAGGCACTACGGCACCACAACTACTGAAGAAGGTAAGGTTCAAAAAATACGCAAACGCGATGCACTGAATATGTTTGTCTACGCAAATCCAAAAACAAGCGCGGAGACGCAACACAACAAAAAGATCAATGTGTTGACTGATCAAATCTTGGCAGAAAAAATTGCTTCACTTGCCAAAGATCGCTACCACTTTGAACAACAAGATCTGCTTCAATCGAACTTCTTTGATCTGATGGATCAGATGATCACTGACCGTTCTAAATCCACTTCAAAATCAAACGCTGAAAATTGGCTCTGTGCTAAAAAACACTTGGTCAAATTTCTTGGGGTTGCGCACATTACGTTTGATCGTTTTAACGACGCCCATCTCGAGGCGTTTCGTCAATATCTGCTGACCAATGCCCGCACTAAGAGCGATCAACCTTTATCGCGCAATACTATGTCTTCGTATTTCAATAAAATCAGGGCAGTGCTAAACGAAGCTGAAAAGCGCGGCATCATCCGGCGTAATCCGACACGTACGGTAACAAGCATCGCTCCTGAGAATAACAAACGGGAATACCTGATTGATGATGAGTTAAAGCAACTGACAGCCGCAGAATGCCGTTACGATGTCTTAAAGCGCGCATTCCTGTTCAGCTGCGTTACTGGCCTGCGTTGGAGTGACGTACAAAAGGCCACCTGGGGTGACATCAACAAAACTGACCAAGGCTATCGCATTATTTTTAAACAGCAAAAAACGAAGGGCCAGCAGTACCTGGATTTACCGCCCGATGCTCTGCAATTTATGGGAGCCTATACCAAACCTGATGAACGTATTTTCAAGGGGTTGAAATACAGTACCTATACCAATGTCGCCTTGTTGCAATGGGTATTGAGGGCGGGGATCACCAAGCACATCACGTTCCACAGCGCACGCCACACCTTTGCAGTGCGTATGCTGACCCATGGTATTGATATCTACACGGTTTCAAAACTGCTGGGCCATTCAGAGCTTAAAACCACGCAAGTCTATGCCGACATTATCGAGTCGAAACGCACAGAAGCCATGAATAGCCTTCCATCGATTCTGGCAGCCTGATCTGAAAATGGGAAACTGGGAAATTTGGGAAATACCTTTAGATATTGCAGCTAACGGCATATTTCCCTTTTCCCTCTTTACCAATTTTTCCCATACAAAAGATCGGTAAAATAGACAGGCCAACATCAAAAACTTTGACTGGCCGTACCTAAAAATATATGTTCTTCTATTATTGGTACACTCTGCCTATTTGCAATATTCAAGGAATGAACAAATGAATGAAAGAGCTTTATTGTTGGAATCAATAGCTAAAGAAATCGAAACATATCGACAAGGTGAGATTGCCACACCGACTCCAGATCATGTTGAACAATGGGTTAGTCAGTTTACACAAGAAAATCAGCTACCCTTCTTGAGAGAGTTCAACCACGTAATACACGAAACCTTTATAACAGAGGCAGGCCTTAAAGCTTGGATTGAAAATTTAGTTACTAATGAAAAAGTAACTGGCGGCAATCCTTCATCATACTGGCGTAATGCAAACTTCCTGAAAATTCAACAAAATGGCCAGAGCCAAAAAGCAATGCTCACGCTCTTCGCTAGCTGCCTATACGAGAAATGTCAGATAGAACTCGATACATGCGGCGCTCAAGGAGGTGATTTCATCTATCTTGACGATTTAATATTTAGCGGCAATCGGGTTGGGAATGACTTGACCGATTGGATCGTTAATCACGCCCCTGTAAGTGCTCGTATTCAAGTGATCGTTGCCGCAATACACTCAAGTGGCGATTATTTTCTCAAGAAAAAGAAGTTGGGTGATGTTATTAAGACATCAGGCAAATCTATCGAGATTAACTATTGGCGCGCCTTAGATATTGAAAATAGTAAATACTACAGAAATAAATCAGGTGTTTTATGGCCTATATCAATTCCAGATACTGAGGCCGTAAACAAATACATGAGCATCCCTTCGAAGTACCCATTTGAACCTCGTCAAGCAAATCCAATTGCAGTTTGGCCATTTTCTTCAGAGTTAGGACGACAGATATTAGAACGTGAGTTTTTTATTGCTGGAGCAAATATAATAGCAAAATGCGATAATCCGAAACCATCAATGAGACCGCTGGGTTTCAGTCCATTTGGTATAGGCTTTGGCTCAATGATATCTACTTATAGAAATTGTCCAAACAATTGCCCTTTAGCATTATGGTGGGGGAATTCTGAGGCAACCTCGGGCGCGCTGCAATGGTATCCATTACTGCCACGTAAAACTTATGCTTCACCAGAGAATGTGTTTAATGTCTTCTCCCCAATTACGTTCTGATATGACTAGTAAGTTACGTAGTTACACTCGTAAGGACGTGATTGTTTTTTGTAGAACAAAAGAGGCCTTCGGTGGTTTATCCAATATGGCCTCTGGATTTCCAATTAACGTCAATTCAACGATAATTCTGACATCAGAAGCATTATACCAAGCCTGTAGATACCCCCACTTACCAAACGTTCAGAAAGAAATAGTAGCTCAAACTAGTCCAATGACAGCGAAAATGGTGGGAAAGCCATTTCGAGATAATTCTCGTCCAGATTGGCTTCAAGTCAGAACAAAAATTATGCGATGGTGTCTCCGTGTCAAACTAGCACAAAACTATGAACGTTTTAGCGAACTACTTTTCTCGACAGGCGACCTATCTATTGTTGAATTATCTAGAAAAGATGAATTTTGGGGAGCACGGATTTCGCCAGAATCGGACGAAATCTTAATAGGCCAAAACATCTTGGGAAGACTTTTAATGGAACTCAGAGAAGCATTAAAGGTGGCAAAAGCAGAGAGCTTTAAAACTGTTCCCCCGCTAAATATCCCTAATTTTGTTCTTTTTGAGAAACCGATTGAAGAAGTGTGCGATTACAAAAATAAGGCAGATCATCAATGGCAACCAAAGCTATTCTGAGCAAATAATCGACCTTGCAGTTAATGAGATGCTTAAATGCCCAGACGCAGCAATTAAAGGGTAAGCGTCGGTTTCAGATTAATTAAAAGGAGATGCTCATGGAGCTCACTAGGGAAGTGGCCTACCAAGCAATTGCAGATTTTTTTGCTGAAAAGCCATTTGTGTTATTTGGTACAGGAACTTCATGTGCACTTGATCTTAATTTTGGAATGCCTGCTCTAGAGCGCCATCTTCGCAGGTCGTTAACCAGTAATTTAAGTGAGGCTCAATTACATCAGTGGCAGCAAGTCTTAACGGCATTAGATGCGCAAACCCATGATTTCGAGTCTGCGATGGATTTCATCAAAGATGATGAGCTGACAACTCGAATTGTTGAACTAACAGCAAACTTTGTTGCTCAGCACGACAATAGTTATGCACATCACCTTTTATCCGGATCTCGAGTCTGGCCAGCAGGGATGCTGATAAAAAAGCTAGTTGATACTCTGCCACAATCGGATAAGCAACTGCATATTGCGACACCGAATTATGATCTACTCGCTGAATACACGTTTGTGCGGCACAAAATTCCATACATAACAGGATTTTTCGGTGGCTTTCTTCGTCGCTACGACTGGAGTGAATCCAGAAAAACGGTTCAATCTGTTCAGAGAGCTTTTGGGAAAACTCGGCAACAACCGAAGATCGTTGAATGTAACCATGTTCGACTACACAAACCACATGGCTCCTTAAATACATTCGAAATGGACTCGCAGCTTATAGAATGTGATGGCTGGATTCTAAACAAGCCGGAAGGCGTCACTCGTGCAATGATCACTCCAGGCACTGCCAAGTATCAACGGTTGCATAAAGACAGAGCTCAGCTTGCTGAATACGATAAGGCCGTCGTTAACCATACCAGTTTTTTGTTTTTAGGATTTGGCTTTAACGACTCTCAACTCGTTAACAATACTTTTAGACAAAAGCTTGAACAAGATCAGTGCAGCGCTCTGGTAATAACACGTGATTCAAACTCAAGAATTGAAGAATGGCTCAGTAAATGTCCCAACATGTGGATTATCTGTAAACAGGCAGACAACGACAACGCCAGAATCTTCAACTCTAAGTTTCAAAACTGGTTGCATATAGATGAGAGGGAATTATGGCGCTTTGACGCTTTTACCAACGAATTTTTAGGAGGGTGACATGGCATTATTTACGTTCGACAGCGACAGCTACACACTTGGCAATATCAGAGAAGTTGATACGCGAAAGATCACCATTCTTGTAAATAGCGATAAAGATTTGCGCAAAGCAAGAGTTGGTCAACTTATAACTGTGCAGCTAAGCGGAGCCACTGAATGTTGGCTCATCGGAATGATAGATAAAGTCATTAAAGCGCTCATTGCTCAACCTGCTGCATTTGAATCGCAAGAAGAAGACACAGAAGAAGTGGATGCGTTTGACGACAGCGTGATTAATACAGTAAAAATTACTTTGATGGGTGCAGCTAAATGGGATGCGCTTGCTCAAAAATATAAGTTTTCTCGGTCATTAGATCACGTCCCAGAAATAGACTCCACATGCTACGTACTTAAAGACGCGCACTTAGAAGAATTTATGCGAGTTATTTCTGAGTGTGGTGATGGCGAACACTCGCTTGAACTGGGCTCATACAAACTTAATGAAAATGCCAGAGCCTATGTCGATGGCAACAAATTATTCCAGCGACATGCCGCCTTACTGGGAAGCACTGGTTCTGGTAAATCATGGACTGTAGCTTCAATTCTTGAAAAAAGCTCGCTATTGCCATCCTCCAACCTAGTTGTATTTGATCTGCATGGAGAATACAAAAATCTATCCTATGCAAAGCAGTTAAGGGTGCCTGGTCCAGATGAAATGGACGCAGATAGTGACGCACTGCTATTTCTACCCTATTGGCTACTCAACTCAGAAGAAATACAGTCATTGTTTGTCGACCGAAGCGAATTCAGCGCCCATAACCAAGTTGTCGTTGTCCAGGACGCGATAACAGATCAAAAGAAAGAGTTCCTTCAGGCAAGCGGTCGAAAAGACCTATTACAGTCATTTACACTCGACAGTCCAATACCCTATTCGCTTAATAAAGTAATTGAGACATTGAAATATCTTAATGAAGAAAAGGTTGAAGGCTCAAGGGGACCGAAAAATGGCCCTTTCAATGGTGAGTTCTCTAGATTGCTAGTTCGCATGGCAAGCCGCTTAAACGATAGGCGCTACGGTTTTCTTTTCAATAGCCCAGATAAATATAACCAATATGACTCTTTAAGAATGATCGCCGAAAAACTAATGGGCTTTGGCAATCAAAAACCTAGCATCAAAGTGATCGATTTCTCAGAGGTTCCAGCTGACATACTCCCAGTAATCATAGGTTTAGTAGCACGAATCATTTATCAAATCCAATTCTGGACGGCACCTGAAAGTCGTAGACCTATTGCATTTGTCTGTGATGAAGCTCACCTCTACCTACCAAGAAAAGAAGGGAATCCCGTTGAACGACGTGCAGTGGAAGCATTTGAAAAAATCGCTAAAGAAGGCCGAAAATATGGCGTTGCGCTAATGATTGTAAGCCAAAGACCATCAGATGTTAGTTCCACCATTCTCAGTCAGTGCAACAACATCATCTCACTGCGTTTGACCAATGCTGATGACCAGGCGACAGTGCGCAAACTACTACCAGAAAGTTTGGAGAGCCTATTAGAAGCATTACCGATTATGGATGTTGGTGAAGCAATGGTAGTTGGTGATTCAGTGTTGTTGCCAAGTAGAATAAAAATTGACCCACCGAAAGAAAAACCATTGAGTGCAACCATAGATTTTTGGTCGCGCTGGCAAGAGGACGTGACCAATACCGATTTTGGATTGGCAGTGGAAAATATGCGAAGACAAAACAGAACAAAGCCCAATCCCTAATTTTAGGTACATACTAAATTTGGCCGCCATATAAGAGATGGGCTACATGTGCTCTTCGAGTCGTCCCTACGCGAATGTGTAGGGACGACTCGAAGAGTCGCGACAATATGTACACTATGCTCTTGATGCACATATTGATTTTCTGGGTAAAGAGGGGAATGTCGGCGGGGGGATTGCCTTTTTTTTCGCCGAAGTGCTATATTGAATTTACTGTGGCTTGGTAACAAGCCCTGTCAGCAAATAGGCGCTTCGGCCGCCTGCAAAACGAGATATCGAGGTCTGTGTAATACCACGCAGAACCAAGAACATCGCAGTCCGCTTAAACTTCCAAAGAAGACATCCGGCTCAGCTTTTTCGCTTTGAGATCATGGCCCTTGTTGCTTCGGCAAAGTGTTATACGCTACGGCGTATACATTGGCTTTAAAACTTACCTATAGACTCATGTCGCACTGATCTCTCCGTTCTTAGGTTCTGTACTCTCAACAATTTTGAGGTGCATATGAGCCAGTTAGGATTTCGTTTATATCAACTTTGCAAAAATGACAGATCAGGCAGTTACAGCACACGCGCTTCGCGTTTAAAAGTATTGAACCTGGTTGCTGACCAATTAACGTCAGGTGGGTACAAGCTAAAAGACCCGAACGGATTAAAGCCCAAACATATCGAGTATTTACTGCAAAAATGGCAGTCAGAAAACCTGTCCGCGTCCACCATAAAAAACCGAATGGCCGTGCTACGCTGGACGGCGCAGCAAATTGGCAAGCCAAACATTATTGCCAAATCGAACGACGCTTACATGATCCCGCGTCGGGAAAATAAACCTGAGGGCAAAGCCAAGGTATTGGACCATCAGAAACTGGCCAAGATTACCGACGTACACACCAAATATTCACTGCGCTTACAGGAACAATTTGGCTTACGCCGTGAAGAGTCCATCAAATTTGTCGTAAGTTACGCTGACCAAAAGGACCACATTGCATTAAAAGCATCATGGACCAAAGGTGGCCGCGCCCGCACAGTGCCTATTACAACTGAATCCCAACGCCAGCTGCTTAACGAACTTAAGGCATTTGCCGGTGGCCAAGCGCTGATTCGCTCAGATCGTAACTACGTCCAACAATTGCGAGTGTATGAAAAACAAACTGAAAACGCAGGTATCTGTAAAAACCACGGCCTGCGCCATCAATACGTGCGAGAGCGCTATAAAGCACTGACCGGCTGGGAATGCCCAGCCAACGGCGGCCCACACCGCAAAGATTTAGAACTGGTGGCAAAACAAGTGGATATTGAAGTACGGAACCAGCTCACCAGGGAGCTGGGGCATAACCGTTTTAACATTACTTATACTTATTTGGGGAGTTAGCCATCAAGTCTTTTTGATCGTGTGAACTAAGACGAAGCAGTTAAAAAGTGTCTATTAAGTGAGTTCTTAAGGTCACTTTTTATTCCCATTTATATCTGATCCTGTGGTGGTGTTGTAAATGGGTCAAATATTTATCATGTTGCAGCCTACCGGTAACAATACCAGGGTGTATACCTATTGATTTGGCAAAAGACAATATAGATGCCGGACTAAAATCTCTAGTCGATACAAATTGTTGATAAAATTCACTCGGAATTAGAGTTTCTTGAGAAAATAAATCAGCTTCCGATTCCTGAGTTTTATACTCATCAGTTGCATAACCACCTTCGATAAAAGTAGTCCTTTTATCGTGGAGTAAAATATGAGCCAGTTCATGCATTAAACTGAACCAGAAAATATCACCCCAACTTCCTCTCATTGACATCATTACTACTGGCTTATTCTTGCCATACCAGAAAGTTGCACCAGTAACATATGTTTTTGGGTAATGCGGAATAACTACCAATGCCACACCACTACGAGCAAGTAATGCTTTCAAAGAGCTCAGCATTTTATTGGGGTCTGATTCTGAACTTAAAGCCCTGATACTTTGGATGTTATTCTTTAGCAAGCTTTTATCAAAATCTTCAACAATCTGTTCAGATGCTAATAAGTGACCTGTTCTCAACCAAGCCGCTATGGCTTGTTTACTGATAGATTCATTTTCAGACAATCTAAACGCTGGCGAATATTCTTTAACATTTTCTATGTTAAACAAAGATGAAACCCCAAAGAATCTTTGGAGCTCTTTTACCCTTTCAATAAGGTCTCGAGTAGCCTTTACTAAGTTTAACTTACACATTTCTTTGTAAGGGAACTTAGCGGCAATATCAGTCTCTTGCTGTGCGTTAAGCAATTCCTGCTGTTTTGCTATTACTAAACGATATTCTGCTTCTAAGTTAGTCCAAAAATCTGCAGGCACACCAGTAACTTGCTCTAATTGGATAGCAGTATCAGCAGTAATAGCTTTGTCCCCTTTGATAATCTCATTTATCGCTTGGGGGGGCCTCCCCATTCTGCGTGCGAGTTCAACTTGACTAAGCTCTAATTCATCTAGAACCTCTTGCAGGTACTCACCAGGAGGGATGGCTAAATCAGAAACATAACGTTGATCAGTCATCATAATGTTTGCTCACTTCTTCAATCATTGCGATATGTAATCTATCGCCTTCCAGAGTAAAAATTAGCCGGTAAAACCCTGTAAGGTTTACAGCAAATTGTCCTTTTCGATCACCTTTCAATGGATGGCAACGCAAGCCTGGTAACTTCATGATGGCATCAAGATCTGTCGATGCTTTTATCAAGTTGATACGTTGAATATACTTTCGACCAACTTGATTTCCGTATTCTTGATCCGCTAAAGAGCTGTCTTTAAAGCACTTTTCAAGCTTTTTTGTTCTGAAATTTATTTCCAATACTGGTTACCTTCTGGCGTACAAATTCCATATGTATTCACCCTAGGGGTGAATAATATATCAGAAATGAAATAGAGTCGAGATTACAGCAAAATTTTAAGCTCCGATTTGTGAAATGGTGAGACATTAAGGATTTAAAACATTTAGTTAACACTATTTTGACATGCCAAAATCCCGAATGAGCTCAGCCAACTCATCCTCTTCGCAATAGAAAAACGCCGTTGGCACTTTCAGCACTCGAGCCAAGTGCCGGACAGTGCCAAAATCAGGCGCATGTACACCCCGCTCATACTGATTCATGCGTGGTGACGCTACGGATGGGTCGATACCAGCTTCAATACCAAGTTGTTTCTGCGATAAACCACGTAAAGTTCGGATTTCTTTGAGTCTTTTGGGGAACGGGGACAGATCCATGAACTTAATTTCGCTGCAGCCTTGAAAGCTAAGATATTCTTAGCTTTAATGAACTCCAGATACTAAGGATTACTTAGCTGCACTTTGGAGTTCCATCTATGCTGCAAATATTGAAAGCAATTTTTGTTGTACTGGGTAAGATTGTTTTGGTCATCCTATCGAGCGAACCCGATAAGAAATCACGTATTGACGACGCTCCAGGTGATGGGCTTGGTAATGTGTACATGGATGGCAAAGTAGTCAGCAAACAAGAAGCGTTGGATGCCATCGCTCGCGGCGAAGATTACGACAGCTTTTATCGGTAGTTTGAATGCTGAAACATGAAGTTAACTGGTTGAGAGGCCTGTTTGTTAGCACGGCCGAATTGGCATATTACCGTCCAGTGTTGGACGAGCTTGCGAAACAATCCTTAGTTATTCGCATGGTTCGGGCTGATCTGTGTCCTATTTCATTTTTGTACCAGCGACTTTCAGCGAACAACATCGGTACAGATGACGCTTACTTTATAAAGGCTTTGCTTGACCTACCTATCCACGCACACCAAGTTTTGGTTGGGAAAATCCCATACACACTTGGTGTCCAGCAGTGGCCCGAGTTGCGGGAAGACCTAACGGTGGAAATCACATCTAAAGAGATTGACCCAGACGAGGTGCAAGCTTTTATCAATTGGGTTTTGCTTGCAGCCTATGGCTGCAGCTATGGACAAGCAGTTCCAAGCAAGAAATTAAGTGCAAGTTATCACTAAGGTATTGATGGAAATTTTGGCATGCCAAAATAATGTTAATTTAATGCTATCAACCAATAAGGCCGAATCATCAGCAAAAAACCGGCTGAAAATGCGTAAGCAAAAAACAGGTCAAAATAGCATAAAAATAAATTAAGACATCGAAAAAAACCCGGAACAAGTCACGCCCCTTTTTTCGCGACATAAAATCAGAATTTGCTATTAAATACCTAACGGCAACCGAATCTATAGGAGACTGCCGTTATGTTTGAACTGCGACCCGATGGTCTGTACCAAATTAAATCCAACCACCCGCCACTGTTTTTATCTGGCAATCTGCAAGTGTTGGCTATAGCCCGTGCTTATGGCCAGTTACACAGCTATGGGCTGGTCATTCAATGGACAAATATTGATGACCGTTCAATCATTAAATTTATCCCAATGCGCTGGCTGCATGGTGAAAACCTGAAGCTGCTTAAAGACTTACTTTTAGATTCGGGCTTTAAAGTCACCAATCTGAAAAACGTCTGGGATCTGATTACACAGTACCTTCATGAGTGCACGTCAGTACCAACGAGAGCGTTAGTAACTGAAACCACAGGTTGGTTAGGTCAAAGTTATGCAACTGCCGGTTGGTCTGTGAATTGCCAAGACGACGAATTGTTCTATATCGGCACTGCTATTGACCAATTAAAGCAACTGGGTTCGCTGCATGGCTGGCAACAACACGTCGGCCGCCTCTGTGAAGGTAATCCACTCATGGTATTTGCGTGCTGCACCGCTCTTGCAGCGCCGCTTCTTCATTGGCTGAACTGGGATAGCTGTGGTTTCCACCTAGTTGGAAATTCCAAATCAGGCAAAACCACTGCCTTGATCTTAAGTGCCAGTATCCTTTCAGACCGCTCCTATTGCTATACCTGGCGAGCAACAGCAAACGGCTTAGAAGCCATTGCCACTGGCCGTAACGATATGCTGCTGTGCTTAGATGAATTGCATCAAGCAAACCCCGACGATGTTGATCAGGCCATCTATATGCTAGCCAACGGTGTTTCAAAAATTCGCGGTAGCAAAGAAGGCTTCGCTGCTAAAACAAATCGTTGGCGTGTGGGCTTTTTAAGTACCGGCGAAATTAGTCTTTCCGAAACGCTGGCGCAAATTCAAAAAACAGTGCGTGCAGGCCAAGAAGCTCGGTTCATTGAATTGCCTGTTGCGCGGCAATACGGTGCTTTTGACTACCTGCATTCTGCAATGAACTCTAAAGAATTCGCAGAAATGCTGGATCGCAACATGGCGGCTAACCATGGTTCTGTATTTCGTGCATGGATTGAGTACCTGAGCAAATTGCCAAATCTTGCTGAATATCTACGTATTGAGTTGGCAAAAATCAGGGAAAAACTTTCTAAAACGCAACACGGCAACCAAACCGGTTATGCACTGGATCGTTTTGCACTGTTGGCATTAGGGGGTGAAATGGCAATAGCTGCGGGAATCATGCCTTGGGAACCGAATGAAGCCATAAACTCAATGCGAAATTTGTATGAGTGCTGGCTCGACAATCGTGGCCATCACCATGACAGCGAGGAACATGCTCTGCGCCGGATTTTGGCAAATGCGCTACCTCATTGGAGTCTGGGTTTAGTTGACCCGTCACAAACACTGCAGGATGGTGATGTCGGCTATGTCGTGAACGATAACGACGAATGCGAGTGGTTCATTACCAAACCGGCTTTCAGAGATGGATTGCAAATCCAACATGTTAGCCAGCTATCGCAGCGTGCAAACATGATGAAACAACGCGGTTGGCTGATGACAAATGAAGGAGCGGGCCGTTTCGAATTCAAACGCCAGTTCCCTGGCGGCAAACCACACGATCGGTACTACCGAATTTTCCCTAGCAAGATTATTCGCGATCTACACCTGAACACTCAAGTTTCCCAAATTAAACATTAAGATAAGAGATTGAATTTATGAGCAATTCCCAATTTCCCAATTTCCCAATTTCCCAATTTCCCAGAACCAAAATTTGATAACGATACAGAATCAACAGCATCGATGAATGAAATAACGCAGGCATTAGGTGCTGCGGCAACCCTTGATTCTGAGGTGATTGCAAAATCATCAATCGAACTCTGTTTGATGAAAATGTCACTCAATTTCAAAGAGGTACTTACTCTTGAAGAGAGCGCTATCTACTGCGATTTAAGTGTAAGTCGGATGTACAAACTATCCTGTGAGAACCAACTGCATTTCACAAAACCTGGTGGCAAGCGAGCTTACATTTCACGGGCCGCTTTAAACGATTGGATGCTCGGGCGAGTGCCTAGCCCATTGCGTAAGTTTCAAAACAAATTGCAGCATTGAATACTTTGTGGAGAGGGAAGCGATTGTTCGCTTCCCTTTGTAAGTTCGAATAACTTTATGGCTGCGCAGGCACCAAACCTTTCACCTTAGGATTCGGCTGAAGCACAAATCGCCATATGGGAAGTTCATCGCCTTTGTAATCCTGTGGGATTAACACTTTAAAAACCGATGGATCTAATCCAAGCTTGAGAGCTACAACGTGTCCGTTTTTTATTGTGTGGTTTCTAAAACCATTTGTCACCATAGTGCTGAGGTATCCGATCATGGCGAAATTAGGCTCCGTCTGACTTTCTGGTGAAAAAACAAACTTCATACCAAGTACTTTGTTTTGACTAACTATTGCCTCTGTTTCTTTCTCCTGCCAAGAACCAAACTGAATCAAGTAGAATGCGATCTTTTTTTCTTCTTCGTTGGTGATCTCGTTACCTGCGCAATACACCTTTATCTCTCTAGTTGTGAATAGCGCTCTACCTAATTCGTCAACCTCGCTCGCCTCTTCCGGATTAGTCAAAAGGTGTAATTCTAGATCAGGGGCAGTCCCAATCATACAATCGCCCAATCGAGCCATTTCTGAACATGCCATTGCTCGGGCAAAGTCAATTTTGAATGAGTCTTCTGTCTCTTCAAAAGACTCAATGCTAAGAAGTACCCACATATTAAAAACAGAAAAAAACACTGCAAACTTGAGGTCCAATCCATTTAAATCAGCATAACGCCTAAGCTTCAAATAATAGTCTTTCTTCAAGGTAAAGAGATCATAGGGTGTTCTTTGATGGAAGTTTTTTACCTCTACCAACACCTGCTCATTGCCATCAAATGTGAGCCTGTAATCTGGAGCCAAAATGTCACCATCAGCAAAATAAATATCACCTGAGTCCTCTTGTTTTAAAAGAATTACCTTGCCAAGCGCCCCTACAACGTAGGCAAACAATGACTCAATTCGCTTACCAAAAATTGCGATATTACTTTTTTTGCTAGCCTCAATAGAAGCTCGTACTCTATTAACAAAATCCTCTTGGGCAAGCGGATCATTTAAGTTGTATCCATACTCTGAAGCCATATCAGCAAAGAGCTCCAAAACATCGTGCTTCTCAGCGTCCCTTTTTAGTTTTTTCATGGTCCATTTCCCTGTTTTAGCTCACATAGTCGCTTAGGTTAGACTTAAACTTAATTGAGAGAAACGAAGTGAGTATGCCAACGGTTAAAAATAAAAATTCCTATCTTGACCTATCATGATATTTTCTTATCCGAAAACGGCCCACCTACAGCCACCACAAATCATGATAAGTTATTGATTTAATAATTATTTATACATTCTGTATCGGCAAATAAAAATATGTTATCGCCAAATTAAAAACTATTGTCGACGCAGCCAATGCGCTGCGTCGAACATTGATATCAAAAAACTCAATAGCACCACAGCAAAGACCATCATCAAGGCCGCAACTATTAAACTGGAGTCATAACTTCCAGTTGCCCCCGCCAATAATGCGCTGATACTCGGCGCGATAATCTGCGCAGCCCCGTAACATAAGGTTAAAATTGCCATCAGCCGCGCTGGTTTTTCTGGCATCAATCGCCCCGCCACCGTCAACACCAAACTGACACAGCCAATAAAACTCGCCCCAAATAACATGGCGCAGATGACAAAAACCAAAGCGTTAGGCACCAACACCGGCAGAACAATGGCTACGGCATTGATAAACGCCGCGAGCCGCAAACTTGGCAGATAGCCCAAGCGCCGAGCGATCTGATCCCACCCTATCGCACTTGGCGCAGCTGCAAGCCCAAGCAGCAAAAATGCCCAGTGACCAACCTGTTGTAACAAAGCCGATGTACTGGCAATTGCCACCAAAAAGGTGACTGAAACCACATAACCGTAGCCCGCGCAAAAATACATTAATAAAAAAATTGGGTAAAACGCTCGTGGTAGCAGCTCAGCATTAACCGAAATTTTCTCGCTCGGCACAACCTTTACCGCAGGCAAACCCAACCAAGCGGGCACTAACAAAATGAAAGCAAGCGCTGCAAATAACAACCACTGGCTAGCGCTTGCAAGACTATACTGGCTCATCAATTCGCTACACAATGCGACTAAGGCAATCCCTAAACCAAGTCCAGCAAAGTGCAAACCCAGTTCGGGCTTCAACCCACGCTGTCTGAGATGTTGCATGATCAGACCCGATGCCAACAACATCGATGCTGCAGCACTGAGACCGGCGATAAACCGCCATATCGCCAATGCTGGTAACGAATGGCTGACCGCCATACCCAAGGTACTAATTACCGCTAAAATCAGTCCAAAGCGATAACAACGCCATTTGTATAGCCAATTGGACAAGCTGATAGCGATAAGTGCGCCAGCCACATAACCGGCGTAATTAATTGATGCGAGAAAACCACCCCAGCGCGAAGGCAATCCCTCCGCCTGCATCAACGCTAGCAAAGGCGTGTAGGCAAATCTGGCAATGCCAAGGCACAGCAGTTGACTGCAAAAGCCAGCAAGTAAAATGGTTCGGGAAGTCAGCATTGTTAGGCTTGGGCATCAATATTCTATGCTACAAGCCTAACGCTATAATTTGCTGGCGACTATACGGCGATAGTCGCAGTTATTGAGTTAACGCGCGTAGGTTGCGGTTAAAGTTTTCTTTGCCAACGCTTTGGCGTTGAGCATATAACCAACTAACGCTGGGTTGGCGTTATCTGGAACTTCCAATTTAGCATCTGGGAGCGCCCACACAGTAAATTGATAACGATGCATACCATGGCCTTCAGGCGGGCAAGCGCCACCGAAGATTTTTACCCCAAAGTCGTTGATAAAACTACGGCTCCCTTCAGGTAACTTTCCGCCCTCAGAGCCAGCGCCTTGAACTAAAGATGTCGTTGCTACAGGAATATCGACCACTAACCAATGCCACCAACCCGCTTCAGTCGGAGCATCAGGATCGTAGGCGGTTATCGCAACACTTTTGGTGCCTGTTGGCAAATCAGACCAACTAAGCGCAGGCGATTTATTGGCACCGGCACAACCAAAACCAGAGAATTCAAAGGTTTTTGCCATAAAATGGCCTTCTTTGATATCAGGGCTGCTTAGCTGCACTGCATTCGCGGTAAAAGACAACGCGCACAGCGCGGCTAAAGATAACTTCAAAAATTGCATAACGAACCCTCTGTTAAATTGCAGTCGATGAATTTAAAACTAACTCAACGGCTGTAATTTTGCTGAATTTTGTTGTAACCACTGCACAAATTGCTGTTTTGGCAGCGCGCCAGATAACTGAGCAATAACCTGCCCTTGTTGCATCAATATGAGTGTCGGAATAGATCGGATCTGAAATTGTGCAGCCAATTCGGTTTGTTGCTCTGTATTCACCTTACCAAAGCGAAACATCGGTGCAAGCTCAGCCGCGGTTTGTGCAAAAACTGGCGCGAAATTCTGACAAGGCCCACACCAACTCGCCCAAAAATCAATGACCAATGGTACTTCTGACTTTTGTACGTGATTAGCAAAATTAGTTAAGTTTAGTTCGATTGGCTGGTGAGTCATTAACGGATTTTTGCATTTGCCACAAACTGCTTGTTGCGACAATTTATCTAAAGCAACGCGGTTTAAGCCAGCGCAATGTGGACAAGCGATGATCATCTGCGATCTCCTAGCAATTATCTTACTGAGGAAATGGGGATCTTTTTAATAGATTCAACTATCGGTTTGCTGGCGGCTACCCGCAGCACCGCGCCGGAAGAAAGGCAAAAAAAGCCAGCTCATGTTTGCACACGGCTGGCCTTGATTCGTCGAACTTTTGCTTATACCTCAACTGTTTGAGCAGTTGGGTAAGGCACAACGACTATTAGTCGCGAGTACGACGTTTTGGTGCTGCACCTGGACGCGGACCTGCACCACTTGGGCGACGGTCAGAGCCTGAACGGTCTGAAGACGGACGATCAGAAGCTGGACGTTCAGAACGTTCATAAGTTGGACGTTCTGCAGGCGCACCATTATCCACACTGATATTCAGTTTTTGCTTGCGCACATAAACTTTTTTCAAGTGTTGGAAGATTTCATTTGGAATGTCGGCTGGCAATTCAACTGTTGAGAAATGATCAAACAGTTTGATGTTACCAATGAATTGACTGTCGATATTCGCTTCGTTAGCAATAGCACCAACGATATCACCGGCACGGACGCCGTGTTCTTTACCAACTTCAATACGGTAAGTATTGTAGTTACCTTGCATTTCACGACGTTGACGTGGTCCACGTTCTGGACGGTCACCTGAACGTTCGTAACGGGCAGGACGATCACCACGTTCTGCACGATCTGGACGCTCACCACGCGCATGCGGTTCACGAATTTCCGGGAACTGTTTAGCAACGTTTAACGGCTGATCTTTTTGTGCTAGGAACAACAAAGCGGCAGCTAAATCTGCGTCTGTTGTTTCTAACTTTTCACGCCAGTCATTGACTAAGTCTTGGAAGAAACTTAAGTTTTTCGCTTCAATGGTGTTCGCTAATTGCTCGCGGAACTGCTCGATACGACGTTGTTCAATGACTTCACCAGTTGGCAGAGACATTTTTTCGATCGGTTGACGAGTAGCATGTTCAATAGTGCGCAATAAACGACGTTCGCGTGGAGAGACGAATAAAATCGCTTTGCCTTCACGACCAGCACGGCCTGTACGGCCAATACGGTGCACATATGCTTCGCTATCATATGGAATATCATAGTTAATAACTAAACTGATACGCTCAACGTCAAGACCACGGGCAGCAACGTCAGTTGCCACGATAATGTCGATCTGACCCGCTTTTAAACGGCGAATGGTTTGTTCGCGATTGGCTTGGTTCATATCGCCATTGAGGCAAGCTACAGCATAACCGCGAGCACCTAATTTTTCGGAAATTTCCTCGGTCGCGCTCTTCGTGCGAACGAAGATGATGCTTGCATCGTACTCTTCGCCTTCTAACACACGAGTTAAAGCATCGAGTTTCTGATTGCCATCAAGCATGACATAACGCTGAGTGATACGCTCAACAGTACTAGTCTTTGATTCAATCTTGATTTCTTGGGCATTTTTTAAATGCTTTTGCGCAATAGCACGGATTTGCGACGGCATAGTTGCAGAGAACATTGCCACCTGACGGCCCGCAGGTGTTGCATCCATGATGGTTTGCACGTCATCGATAAAGCCCATTCGTAACATTTCGTCAGCTTCATCTAATACGATTGCGCGCAATTTATCTAATTGCAACGTGCCGCGATCTAAGTGATCGAGGATACGACCTGGCGTACCAACAATAACTTGTGAGCCGCGCTTTAATGATTTAAGTTGGTTGGTATAGCTTTGACCGCCGTATAACGGCAGAACGTGGAACGCAGGCATAAAACGCGCATAAGCTTGGAAAGCTTCAGCAACTTGAATAGCCAGTTCACGGGTTGGCGCTAACACCAAAATTTGTGGTTCGTTTTGAGCCGGATCGAGTCGGGCAAGCAAAGGCAGAGCAAATGCGGCTGTTTTACCAGTACCGGTTTGTGCTTGGCCAAGTAAGTCCTCTCCAGCCAACAGTTTTGGGATGGCCGCCGCCTGAATTGGCGATGGAGTTTCATAACCCAATTCTGTTACTGCACGTAACAAGGGTTCCGGCAGCGCTAGCTGGGAAAAAGTCAGGGACTCAGACATATTTTGTATAAACCTCAATAACACGCAGGCGATAGGTGGTTGTGCTATTGTAGTTTTACAGAGCCTGCTTTGCTGTAAAAATACCCCAAACGTGCAGATAAGCATGGCTTTGCACGTTTTTATTCCAGTAGTATAGCCAATCATTTACCTACAAAGAGGTTACTAGATGATTGAGATCCTCGTGGGCAGCCAAATGGGTGCTGCTGAATACACTGCAGACCAAGTTGCTGAAACACTGGCACAAGCGGGTTATGAAGTCAGGCTGCATCTGACACCCGAATTAGAACAACTATCCAGAAATTCAACCTGGTTAGTGATCACCTCGACCTACGGTGCGGGTGATCTGCCCGACAATATCCAACCCTTTGCGGATCAATTAGCACGCGATCAAACTGATCTTACCACAATTTCGTATGCCGTGATCACTTTAGGTGACTCAAGCTATGATACTTTTTGTTTTGCTGGCGTAAAAATGCGGCAATTGCTCGACAAATGCCAAGCAAAGTATTTAGGTGTAAGTTTAGATATTGATGTGCAACAAGCTGATTTACCTGAAGATATCGCTGTTGCTTGGTTACCAGAATTCACAGCTTTACTAGCAAAATAGAAACTAAAATTATTTATTGTGCGCAATGCATAAAAAAAAGGCGGGTATATCTACCCGCCAAAAACACAAGTCACTGTCCAGAAACTGGATATCTAACGTTCAAACAATTAGCTCTCACAGCAGAGCCAACGCCAATAATGTAATCTGGACATGTTAATAAAACTTAACAAAACTCTGATAAAGTCTTGATAAATTGGATTTTTCGCTTAAAAAGCAAGCATTCCGGATTAGGTTTGAGGAAATTTAAATTTCAGTGAGTCGATAAATAAGCTCAACCACATCGAGCGATCATGAGGAATGTATCTGAATCTACCAAAACTGGATTGTTTAGAATTAGCTATTTCAAAGGAGAATAACTCCCGTTCTTCGGCAATGACATTTTCTTAAATTATAAAAAACCATAGCTGACGAAAAAAATTAAATTCGACTAAAAACTGATTTTTTCAGGAATGTGGATAAATGGCGATAGGATAAGTACGCACAACGGATCCTTGCTGTATACAGGCTCACATCAGATCAGGTTTAACGTTGGATCAATTTATACTGAGTTACTCACAACTAGATCTCATCTTGATCACAACTGTGGATAAATCGCGTATAACCCAGTGTAAAAGCTGGTGTTATCCTCTGAATCAAAAAAACATCAATTCAGTCTGTGGATAAATAGCCAAGTTGATCACAGCTTCAAGGCTAACAGATCCGGATCAGATCACAGTTTAGATCTTTCGTAAGATCCTGATGATCAAAGCTAAAAAGCACTTATGCACCGCAAACAGCCTCTATAGTAGTAAGAATAATAAGAAAGATCTCTTTAAAAGATCTCTTTATATACTAATGATCCATTTGGATCGTGTTGGAATTTTAGTCGTTCCGTTTCAGGCAAGATCCAGTTACAATACGCGCCCTTTTTTGCTCAGTTTGTAATGGTGTGAGGCTAATATGTTGTTTCAACAAACCTATGATGTGATTGTCGTCGGCGGCGGACATGCCGGTACGGAAGCAGCGTTAGCTGCAGCACGGATGGGCATGCAAACTTTATTATTAACTCATAACGTTGAGACCTTAGGACTGATGTCATGCAACCCTGCAATTGGTGGTATCGGCAAAGGTCATTTGGTTAAAGAAATTGATGCAATGGGCGGTGCTATGGCACTGGCAACAGACAAAGCAGGTATTCAATTTCGCACTTTAAATAGCTCTAAAGGCCCAGCAGTTCGAGCCACTCGTGCCCAAGCAGATCGTCAGTTATATCGCGCTGCGATACGGCAGATCCTTGAAAACCAAACCAATCTGCAAATATTCCAACAAGCTTGTGATGATCTGATCGTAGAGCAGGATCGCGTCATAGGTGTAGTCACCCAAATGGGTTTGAAATTTACGGCAAAAAGTGTAGTTCTAACCGTAGGTACTTTCCTTGCAGGCCAGATTCATATTGGACTAGAAAATTACAGTGGTGGCCGTGCAGGCGATCCACCGTCCGTTTCACTGGCAAAACGATTACGTGATCTGCCATTTCGTGTTGGCCGGTTAAAAACTGGAACACCACCACGCATCGATGCAAGAAGCGTTGATTTTAGCAAGATGCAACCACAGCCAGGTGATACGCCATTGCCGGTAATGTCATTCATGGGAAAACAAAGCGATCATCCACGTCAGATCCCTTGTTTTATCACGTATACCAATGAAAAAACTCACGATATTATTCGTGGGGGCTTAGACAGATCGCCAATGTATACTGGAGTTATCGAAGGTGTTGGCCCACGTTATTGCCCGTCGATTGAAGATAAAATCAATCGTTTTGCCGATAAAGATAAGCACCAGATTTTTATTGAACCAGAAGGTTTAACGACCCACGAGTTATATCCGAATGGCATCTCAACCAGTTTGCCATTTGATGTGCAATTGGCGTTAGTTCATTCGATCCCGGGCTTAGAAAATGCGCATATCACCAGACCAGGTTATGCCATTGAATATGATTTCTTTGATCCACGAGATCTTAAAACATCACTTGAAAGCAAGTTTATCAAAGGCCTGTTTTTTGCCGGACAAATTAACGGAACCACTGGCTATGAAGAAGCTGGTGCGCAAGGTCTGCTTGCAGGCTTAAACGCGGCATTGCTGGTGAAAGAACAAGACGCATGGACTCCTTCGCGTGATCAAGCGTATTTAGGGGTATTGGTTGATGATTTAACAACGCTAGGGACCAAAGAACCCTACCGCATGTTCACCAGCCGTGCTGAATACCGTTTGATGTTGCGGGAAGACAATGCTGATATCCGTTTAACCACAAAAGGACGTGAACTAGGCTTAGTAGATGATGCTCGTTGGGCTGCATTTAATCAAAAAATTGAGCAAATCGAGTTAGAGCGTCAGCGCCTGAAACAACAATGGATCCACCCACAACATGGCGCGTTAGCTGAAGTTAATCAGCTGCTGAAAACGCCATTAAGTCGTGAAGCAAGTTTAGAAGATCTGATCCGCCGTCCGGAAGTTAACTACAAGGATCTCATGGCGATCGAAAGTGTTGGTCCTGGTCTTGCAGATCAAGCTGCTGCTGAACAGGTGGAAATCCAAATAAAATACGAAGGTTATATCAACCGTCAACAAGATGAAATTGCCAAGCATGAGCGCAATGAGACCACGCGTTTACCAGAAAAGTTTGACTATAGCGTGGTAAAAGGCCTGTCTAACGAAGTTGTGTTGAAATTAAATCAATCACAACCTGAAACAGTGGGTCAGGCATCTCGGATCTCAGGAATAACACCTGCTGCGATCTCATTGTTATTGGTTTACTTGAAGAAACAAGGTTTGCTGCGTAAAACAGCTTGAGGAATTTATGCAGGGAAATTTGATTTCGCAACTAACTGAATTAGTTGCTAAAACATCACTAAAATTATCAGAAAAACAGCTGGATCAATTAGTACAATACGTGATGCTACTTGATAAATGGAATAGTGCGTACAACTTAACGTCGGTGCGCGATCCTGCTGAAATGCTGGTAAAGCACATCATGGATAGCTTAGTTGTCGCGCCACATTTGCACGGCAATAACATCATTGATGTTGGCACAGGCCCTGGATTACCTGGAATTCCATTGGCGATTTGTTGCCCAGAGAAAAAATTTACCCTGTTAGACAGTCTGGGTAAACGGATCCGTTTTTTAAACCAAGTAAAATTACAGCTAGGTTTAACTAACGTGACACCGCTGCAAAGTCGTGTTGAAGCGCACCATACCGACCTCGGTTATGATACAGTGTTAAGCCGTGCCTTTGCTTCCTTGAGTGATATGATCAGCTGGTGTAAACATCTGCCAGCCACAAATGGTCAGTTTCTCGCCATGAAAGGTGCTCTGGCACAGGAAGAAATTGCAGCTTTACCGGATTTTGTTAAAGTGGTGGGCAATATCGAACTGCAAGTACCTGCGCTGATTGGTCAGCGCTATTTGTTAATTTTGGAAAAAACGGCGCAGTGACGAGGGAATTTCGTGGGCAAAATCATCGCAATCGCAAATCAGAAAGGTGGTGTCGGTAAAACCACCACTGCAGTAAATTTAGCAGCCTCGATGGCGGCAACCAAACGCCGTGTTTTGCTGATCGATTTAGACCCTCAAGGCAATGCAACGATGGGCAGTGGTGTTGATAAACATCAAGTCCCTGCAACCGCATACGAACTGCTTGTCGAAGAAAAACCATTAGCTGATGTTGTCGTCAAAGAAACCGCAGGTGGCTACCATCTAGTCGCTGCAAATTCTGATGTGACTGCAGCAGAAGTTCGTCTACTTGATGTTTTTGCGCGCGAGCTTCGATTACGTAACGCATTAAAAGATTACCGTGCACAGTATGACTTTATTTTTATTGACTGCCCGCCTTCGTTAAATATGCTTACTGTAAACGCTATGGCTGCGGCTGATTCTGTGTTAGTACCCATGCAATGCGAGTATTACGCATTAGAGGGCTTAACGGCATTAGTTGATACCATCAATAAACTGGCTGCTGTTATTAATGCTGACCTAAAGATCGAAGGGATCTTGCGGACTATGTACGATCCACGTAACCGCTTAGCAAATGATGTTTCTGAGCAATTAAAACGCCATTTTGGCGAAAAAGTTTATCGCGCTGTGATCCCACGAAATGTGCGACTTGCTGAAGCACCAAGTTTTGGTACACCAGTGATGTATTACGATAAAAGCTCAACTGGTGCAAAGGCTTACCTCGCACTTGCCGGTGAAATTTTACGACGTGCCGAACAAAAAATTGTCAAATCGACAGCGTCAGTTTGAGTCATTTAAGGAACAAAAAACATAATGTCGGTGAAAAAACGAGGATTAGGGCGCGGTCTAGACGCATTATTGACAACACAAAAGACGCCATCGAACGACAATGAATCAACAGTGGTAACCCCACAAGCTGAATTACAAAAGCTGCCTATCGAATGGTTGCGCCCAGGTAAATATCAGCCACGCAAAGATATGTCGCAAGATGCTTTGGAAGATTTAGCTAACTCAATTCGTGCTCAAGGTGTCATTCAACCGATAGTTGTGCGCGAGTTAACTGAAAATTCATTTGAAATTATTGCCGGTGAACGGCGTTGGCGCGCGGCACAATTGGCACAACTTGCTGAAATTCCTTGCATTATCAAGAATGTGCCAGACGAAGCTGCGGTTGCTATTGCGCTGATTGAAAACATTCAACGCGAAGACTTAAATGCAATGGAAGAAGCTGTTGCGTTGCTGCGTTTATCTACGGAATTTGATCTAACGCATCAACAAGTTGCCGAAGCTGTGGGAAAATCTCGTACCACAGTAACCAACTTGTTGCGGTTAAATCAGTTAGCTGATGACGTTAAGACTTTACTTGAACATGGCGATATCGAAATGGGCCATGCTCGTGCATTGTTGGGTCTTGATTTAGAACAGCAATCTGATGCTGCGCGCATTATTGCTGCAAAACAAATGACAGTCCGCGAAGCTGAAAATTTAGTTCGGAAAATTTTAGAGCCTGCGCCTGTTGTTGAAGCTAAAGTCAAAGACCCTGATGTAGCTGCATTAGAGCAAAAAATCAGTGAACGATTTGGTGCACCAGTCAGTATAAGTTACAACCGAAAAGGCAAAGGTGAATTGGTAATTTCCTATAGCAGTTTGCCTGAATTAGACGGGATTTTAGCTCAGCTGGGTTTAGTAACGGATGAAAACTAACCAGTGTGGTTTCAAATATGTCGACATTCGTAGTAACGACGCGGCTTTTGGTTGCAAAAATAAGGCAGATAAGTATACTTGCGCGAGCTTTTTGAACAGTTGAATTGTTTTCATTTAGGTGGTGCTTTGTGACTTTAACCACAGCAAAACAGCGTTCAAAGTTGATTTTAAAGATATTTCTGTGTCAGACACTCAGTGCGGCGGTTGTTGCCAGTGGGTTTTTAGCAGTTCGGGATGGGCTGGCGGGAACGTCTTTTATGTTCGGTGCCTTGTGCGCAGCGATACCTCACAGCCTGTTTACGTGGTATGTGTTTCGTTTTCGCGGTGATTTGCAGCCAGATTTGGTGCTTAAATCAATATACCGCGGCGAAACCTTAAAATTTTTATTGTTGGCATTGCTGGTTACAGCGGTGCTAAAACACCTTGTAGTGATTTATTGGATATTTTTTTGCGGCCTTGTGTTCGCTTTTATCCTACAAGCAGTGTTACCGATTTTGATTAACTACGATAATTGGGACTAACGATGGCATCTGGTGCAGAGCTTACAGGCAAAGAGTATATTACTCACCACTTGACCAACTGGAGTGTCGGTGAAGGTTTTTGGACCGTTCACGTTGACACCCTGGGCTGGTCAATATTTATGGGACTTGTGTTCCTATTCTCATTCCGTGCAGTTGCGAAAACCGCAAATGCCGGTGTCCCATCAAAATGGCAATGCGCTGTTGAGATGGTGGTTGAATTCATTGATTCCACAGTCAAAGGTACCTTCCATGGCAAAAATGCGTTAATTGCCCCGCTGGCATTAACAATTTTTGTTTGGGTTCTATTGATGAACTTATTGGATTTAATTCCAGTCGACTTTATTCCTTGGACTGCGCAACAAATTGGTGCTGCGATGGGTTATGACCCGGCGCACATCTACATGAAAGCAGTTCCTACAACTGACTTAAATATGACTATCGCATTAGCGCTTGGCGTATTTATCCTGATGGTTTATTACTCAATCAAAATTAAAGGCATTGGTGGTTTTATCAAAGAATTAACCACTCAGCCATTTAATACCCCGTGGTTGTACTGGTTTAACTTCATTTTGGAAGTCGTCGCACTGTTGGCGAAACCATTGTCGTTAGCCTTGCGGTTGTTCGGTAACTTGTATGCAGGTGAATTGATTTTCATCCTGATTGCAATGACCGGGTTGTTCCAGTTACCAATGCACTTTGTTTGGGCTGTGTTCCACTTACTGGTTATTCCACTACAGGCGTTTATTTTCACAATCCTGACTGTGGTTTACCTGAGCATGGCTCACGAACACCACTAAAAGATTTCGTTTTAACTTTAACTTTAACTTTAGAAACTTGGAGAACATCATGGAAATGGTAATTGGCTTAAAATACATCGCAGTAGCCTTGTTAATCGGTTTCGGTGCCTTAGGTACTGCAATTGGTTTCGGTACTTTAGGTGGTAAATTCCTAGAGTCTGCTGCACGTCAGCCAGAATTAGCGCCAACTTTACAAGGTAAAATGTTCGTTGTTGCAGGTTTAATCGACGCCATCGCGATGATCGGTGTTGCGATTGCTCTGTACATGCTGTTCGCACTGTAATTTGGACGTCGAACAGAACTTTTACTTTTTGTAATTTAAGGAGAAGCGTTCGTGAATATTAACGCCACTCTCATTGGTGAATTGATTGCCTTTATCGTGTTCGTCGGCTTCTGTATGAAGTTTGTATGGCCACCGATCATTGGTGCAATCGAAGCTCGCCAGCAAAAAATTGCAGATGGTCTAGCTGCGAGCGATCGCGCTGAGACTGAACTGCGTTTAGCGCAAGAGAATGCAAAGAAACAGTTAGTTGATGCTAAAGCACAAGCTTCTGCATTAATTGACCAAGCGAAAAAACGCGAAGCGCAGATTATCGACGAAGCCGCTGTTAAAGCGCAGGCTGAGCGCGAGAAAATCTTAGCGCAGGCTAAAGCGGAAGTCGAAGCTGAACGCATCCGAGCGAAAGAAGAGTTACGTAAGCAAGTGGCTGCTTTAGCAGTTGCAGGTGCAGAACGTATTCTTCAACGTTCAATCGATGACGCTGCTCACAGCGACATCCTGGAAAAACTGGTTGCAGAACTGTAAGAGGAAGAGCCATGTCTGAACTGACGAATGTCGCTCGTCCTTATGCCAAAGCGGCGTTTGACTATGCAGTCGAACAAAACGCTTTGGCGGCCTGGGCTGACATGCTGTTTTTTGCTGCCGAAGTAGTGAAAAACCCTGCTGTCGCCGAGCGCCTGCAAAGCAACGCTGCTGCGGAAACGCTAGCAGACTTTATTATCCAGATTTGTGGTGAGCAACTGAATGGCGCCGGTCAAAACCTGGTAAAGGTTATGGCAGAAAATAAGCGCCTGACAGCATTGCCAGCTGTGTTAGATAGTTACTTGCTGTTAAAAGCAGAACACGAGAAAGAAGTCACCGTAGATGTGGTTTCTGCAACTGTGTTATCAGCTGAACAACAAGACAAACTGATCGCAGCATTATCACAGCGTTTAGCACGCAAAGTTAAGTTGAACTGTAGCGTAGAATCGACTTTGGTCGGTGGTATGTTAATTAAAGCCGGTGATATGGTTATCGATGGCTCAGTTCGCGGTAAGTTAGACCGTTTAGCCACTGCGCTGCAGTCATAATTGGGGATTAGAGCATGCAACTGAATTCCACTGAAATCTCTGAACTGATCAAACAACGTATTGCTCAGTTTGAAGTTGTCAGTGAAGCTCGTAACGAAGGTACTATCGTGTCTGTTACCGATGGTATCATCCGGATCAATGGCCTTGCTGACTGTATGCAAGGTGAGATGATCGAGCTTCCTGGTAACCGTTACGCTATCGCATTGAACTTAGAGCGCAGCTCTGTAGGTGCAGTAGTTATGGGTCCATATGCGGACCTGCGTGAAGGTATCAAAGTTAAAGCAACTGGCCGTATTCTGGAAGTTCCAGTAGGTCCAGGTCTGTTAGGTCGTGTGGTTAACACATTAGGTGAACCAATCGACGGTAAAGGTCCGATTGATGCGGCTGGTTTCGCGCCTGTTGAGAAAATCGCTCCAGGTGTTATCGACCGTCAATCAGTTGATCAACCTATGCAAACTGGTTACAAATCAGTCGATGCGATGATTCCTATCGGTCGCGGTCAACGTGAGTTGATCATCGGTGACCGTCAGACAGGTAAAACTGCACTGGCAATCGACGCTATCATCAACCAGAAGTCTTCTGGCGTTAAGTGTATCTACGTATGTATCGGTCAAAAAGCTTCGACCATCGCTAACGTAGTTCGCAAACTGGAAGAACACGGCGCATTAGCTCACACCATCGTGGTTGTAGCTTCTGCTTCTGAAGCGGCTGCTCTGCAATTCTTAGCACCGTACTCTGGTTGTACTATGGGTGAATACTTCCGTGACCTCGGTGAAGATGCTCTGATCGTATACGATGACTTGTCAAAACAAGCTGTTGCATACCGTCAAATCTCATTGTTGTTACGTCGTCCACCAGGTCGTGAAGCTTACCCAGGCGACGTGTTCTATTTACACAGCCGTCTGTTAGAGCGTGCATCACGTGTTAACGATAACTATGTTGAACGTTTAACCAACGGCGCAGTGAAAGGTAAAACTGGTTCTTTAACCGCATTGCCAATCATTGAAACCCAAGGTGGTGACGTTTCTGCGTTCGTTCCTACCAACGTGATTTCAATCACTGACGGTCAGATTTTCTTGGAATCGAACCTGTTCAACGCCGGTATTCGTCCTGCAGTTAACGCCGGTATTTCTGTATCGCGCGTTGGTGGTGCTGCACAGACCAAGATCATCAAGAAACTTGGTGGCGGTATTCGTTTAGCATTAGCACAATTCTCTGAATTAGCAGCGTTCGCGCAGTTTGCTTCAGACTTAGACGATGCTACACGTGCACAGTTAGACCACGGTCAGAAAGTTACTGAGCTGATGAAACAGCTGCAGTACGCGCCAATGGGCGTTGCTGACATGGGCGTGTCTATCTTCGCTATCGAGAAAGGCTACATGAAAGATGTTGAAGTCGCGAAAATCCTCGACTTCGAAGCTGCCCTGCTCGCTTATATGCACGCAGAGCACGGTGCATTCATGGCTGATCTGAACAAAACCGGTAACTACAACGACCAGATCGAAGCGACCATCAAAGGCGCTATTGAGAAGTTTAAAGCGACTCAGACCTGGTAACAGATTCGGGTGGCGGTAACGTCACCCGAAACGTTGAAATTTTCGGAGATTAGTCATGGCCGGCGCAAAAGAGATAAAAAGTAAGATCGGGAGTATTAACAATACTCGTAAGATCACCAGCGCTATGGAAAAGGTTGCAGTTAGCAAAATGCGCAGAGCGCAAGAGCGAGTTGCACAAAGCCGTCCATACGCTGAAGGTATGCGCAAAGTGATCGGTAATATCGCCAATGGTACCCTGGAATATCGCCACCCGTTCTTAACAGAACGTCCGGTGAAAAACGTGGGCTACATTGTGATATCAACAGACCGGGGCCTTTGCGGCGGCTTGAATACCAACGAATTTAAACGTGTAGCTCTGGCACTTAAATCTTGGAAAGAGCAAGGCGTGAATGCCAAGTTTGCTGTCATCGGCAACAAAGCTTCCGTGTTCTTCCGTCGGTTTGGTGGCAATGTAGTTGCACAGCAGTCGGGTTCAGGCGATACACCACGTTTGGCTGATGTCATTGGTTCAGTGCGCGTGATGCTGAATGAATACTCTGAAGGCAGAATCGATAAGTTGTTTATTGTTTATAACAACTTTATCAACACGATGAAGCAAGAGCCAGTGATTGAGCAACTCTTACCTTTGCCAAAAGCGGAGCTGTCAGCCAGAAGTCATAGCTGGGATTACATTTACGAACCAGATCCAAAAGTTATCTTAGATAAATTATTGGAACGTTACGTAGAGTCTCAGGTTTATCAGGGCGTTGTAGAAAACGCAGCCAGCGAGCAAGCGGCGCGGATGGTAGCGATGAAAGCTGCAACAGACAACGCAGGCAACCTGATGGACGACTTGAAACTGGTTTACAACAAAGCCCGTCAAGCAGCCATTACGCAGGAACTGAGCGAAATCGTCGCCGGTGCTGCTGCTGTTTAACGCTTAGGTTTACAGGTTTGAGAAATTAGAGGAATTAACATGAGTCAAGGTAAGGTAGTCCAAATCATTGGCGCCGTTGTGGATATCGACTTTCCACAAGAATCGGTACCTGGTATCTATGACGCGTTAAACGTAACAAGCGGCGACCTGGCTGGTTTAGTACTTGAAGTACAACAACAGCTCGGTGGCGGTACTGTTCGTGCCATCGCGTTAGGTTCAACTGACGGTCTGCGTCGCGGTGCTGAAGTGGCTAACACTGGCAAAGCGATCCACGTTCCTGTTGGTAAAGCGACTTTAGGTCGTATTATGAACGTACTGGGCGAGCCAATCGACGAAGCAGGTCCAATCGGTGAAGAAGAGCGTATGCCTATCCACCGTGCAGCACCAAGCTACGAAGATCAAGCAGCTTCTAACGCATTGTTAGAAACTGGTATCAAAGTTATCGACTTAGTTTGCCCGTTCGCAAAAGGCGGTAAAGTAGGTCTGTTCGGTGGTGCTGGTGTTGGTAAGACCGTTAACATGATGGAGCTTATCCGTAACATCGCTATCGAACACAGTGGTTACTCTGTATTCGCCGGTGTTGGTGAGCGTACTCGTGAAGGTAACGACTTCTATCACGAAATGAACGACTCAAACGTTCTGGACAAAGTATCACTGGTTTATGGCCAAATGAACGAGCCGCCAGGAAACCGTTTACGCGTCGCGTTAACTGGTTTGACTATGGCTGAAAAATTCCGTGACGAAGGTCGTGACGTGTTGTTCTTCGTTGACAACATTTACCGTTACACCCTTGCAGGTACTGAAGTATCAGCATTGTTAGGTCGTATGCCGTCAGCAGTAGGTTACCAACCAACTCTGGCTGAAGAGATGGGTGTTCTGCAAGAACGTATCACTTCAACCAAAACTGGTTCTATCACTTCTGTACAAGCAGTTTACGTACCAGCGGACGACTTAACTGACCCGTCACCAGCAACAACGTTCTCGCACTTAGACGCGACTGTTGTTCTGTCACGTAACATCGCTTCATTAGGTATTTACCCGGCAATCGACCCATTGGATTCTACTTCACGTCAATTAGATCCACTGGTGATTGGTAAAGAACACTATGAAGTTGCGCGTGGCGTGCAGTCAGTACTGCAACGTTACAAAGAACTGAAAGACATCATCGCCATCCTTGGTATGGACGAGCTGTCAGACGCTGACCGCACCACGGTTTTCCGTGCTCGTAAAATCCAGCGTTTCCTGTCTCAGCCATTCTTCGTTGCTGAAGTATTCACTGGTTCGCCAGGTAAATACGTACCGCTGAAAGAAACTATCCGTGGTTTCAAAGGCATTCTGGAAGGTGAATTCGATCACATGCCAGAACAAGCCTTCTACATGGTTGGTTCTATCGACGAAGCGATCGAAAAAGCGAAGAAGCTGTAATTTTACAGCTTTAGGAGAGCGAAATGGCGATGACAGTACAGCTGGACGTGGTAAGCGCTGAAGAGAAAATTTTCTCTGGCCTTGTCGAGTCCATTCAGGTGACTGGTAGCGAAGGTGAGTTAGGTATTTTACCTGGTCACATTCCACTGCTGACCGGCATCAAGCCTGGCATGGTACGAATTGTGAAACAATTCGGCGAAGAGCACCTGATTTATGTCGCTGGTGGCGTACTTGAAGTACAACCGCACACAGTCACAGTGCTTGCCGATGTCGCAGTTCGTGCTGAAGACCTGGACGAACAAGCAGCACTTGCCGCACAAAAACGTGCGACCGAAGTGATGCAAAACGCCGGTGCCGACTTTAACTACGCAGAAGCTGCAGCACAATTAGCTGAAGCTATTGCACAGTTACGTCTGATCCAGAAACTGCGCGGCAAGAACTAAGTTCTATCGTGTTATAAAAAAGCCACCTTCGGGTGGTTTTTTTTTGGCAATTTTGCAATTGTCCGCCGTAAATCCAGCAATCGTTAACAAAATAAGTTTCATCGAATAAAAACTTGTTTGCAGTGACGGACTCTTCGAAATCTTTTGAGGTTATCCCCTTTTAATTTAATGATCAGAAAGTAATATATCTTCGTTAGAAGCAATGTGGCATTACGGAATTATAAAATTATGATAAATATGACCAAGGACTTGAAATTGCATAGTTAATAATGCAAATAGTATATATATTGAACTCGAACAAAGTGAATGACCTCGCTTTGACATTTTGTGAGGATTTCATGATGTTCCCTAGTGCCCAATTCACAATCTAAAAGTTCTGTGAAACTATATATTTCACATTTCTGACAAAGTTTAGAATTAAGATCTACCAAGTTTAGATCTGCAGTTAATTTGAGTGGTTATTCTTATGGCTTTACAAAACTTCGGCGCTTTTCAGCTGGATGTTACTGCGCGTCGAATATATACCTCCTCTGGTGAACTTGCAGTAGAACCTAAAATGTTCGATGTGTTGTGTTACTTAATCCAGCATTCTGAGCGTTATGTCAGTTTACAGGAGCTTCATGCCGAAGTCTGGGCAGGCCGAATAGTTACTGATACTGCGGTCAGGCGAATTATTAGTAAATTACGGGCATTACTTGGTGATACAGATCCGGATGCTCCGCTCTATATAAAATCCCAAATGAAACGTGGCTATCAGTTTATCGGTCAGCAGTTACCTGATGAACTTGAAAAATCAGAATCACCGGCGACTGCTGAATTTAAACAAAATTCTGCAGTGGCTAGTACCAAAATATTCCCATCCACACGTAAAAAAACATCATTGATATGGGGCGTGCTGTTACTAGTTTTGAGTGTTTTTTCCATTCTCTTGTTTCAGTGGTGGCAGGGATTAACCGATGAGCAAACCATTTCAACTGAGCCTCTGGTCAGTATCATTGGTGAAAAGCACTTCTTATCTGTTTCTGAAGACGGCAGATACCATGCATTTACTGGGCGGTTGAACAAAAATGAAGGTTGGCAACCCTATTTATATGACAGCAAGTTAGGGCAATTGCAGAAAATGGAGCGGCCTACAAACGCTGTATTTCCATTTGTTTCGGTCATTAATAATGAACAAGTGATTGTTTCGACAGAATCAGAAGGGAAATCAACGTTAAATATCTATTCAATTACTGATTTAAATAAAGTATTACGAAGTATACTGCTCAATGATTTTTCCCGGGTTGGTCAGGTCATTCAGTATAAGGACAATGTTGTCCTGATAAATGGCTTGCGGAAAGATGAAAAAAACTTCGTGTACTATTTGCTCAATTTAGATGACGAGTCATTAAAGCAATTTACCTATAGTTCATTACAAAGATCGATAGATTTCAATCTCGCGTTTTCCCCAGATAAAGAGCATTTTGCCTTAATTCGTCGCGGCGCAGATTATCAGGTCCAGCTGTTTCGAACCAATGATAAGACAGTCTTAGCGGAAGAGTCATTTGATTATCGTGTAGTACCCGCAGATGAGATAAATTTACTGTGGTTGGATAGCAAGCATCTTCTTATCAATGGCGGTGATAAGTTTAAAGTCATGGATATTGAGAGTGGTAATAAGCAAGAACTTAAGGTTGCAAGTCGTTTTAGTGGCTTAGGTCGCGATGGCTCGGGCCGTTTGTATGGGTTGTTGAAATCTGAACAAAAAAGTAGCTTTTTCCAAATTATGCTCGATGATTTAACTTCAATTCAGCGTTATTTTTCCTTTACCGAGCAGGTGGTTAGTTTGAGCTATAGCCAAACGCCAAATAAGCTCTGGTTGGTGGAAAAAGACAATCACAGCTATCTATTAAATCTGTATCACCCAGATACGGGTGAGAAAAAATTTTACTTTAAATCCAATGAGCCATTTAGCGTTATTGAAGATGAGCACAATGCTGCTTATCTATTGCTTTGGTTTAACAATAAACAGTTAAAGTTGCTCGATCATACGAGTGGCACCTTAACTGATATCTCGGACGTTAACCAAAGGATTAGCTTTCCGACATTCACCTCAGATAAAAATAGTATTTTCTTTAGCGAAAAAAATGGTGACGAGTGGCAAGTAAATACGTTTGATCGGAAGGAACTTGTTCAGAAACGGCTTCTCAAAGGCTACCGTTTGCTATTGCCTTGGAATAAGCAATTTGTTGGAGCAGATAGCAAAGGGAAATTCTATTTATTAGATGAGCAATTCAATATCAAGCAAGAGCTGCAGCTTAATGTAGCTTTTAATCTCATGCATCAAATTAGTTTGCATGGTAACAAGCTCATTATTGCCAATATCGGTAGTGACTCGAATTGGAGGTTGGGGTACTTCGATTTAGTAACATTTAATTTTCAACAGCAAACGCTGACTACTTTGCCAATTAATACCAAGTTTTCTTTTAACAGAGATGGCACTTCCGCTATTGTTAATACTGAAAATAATAATGAAAATCAATTGGTTAAGCTTGGTTATAACTAAGGTTATAACTAAGTATCGTTAAAGTCCTCGCAAATTATGCCCTAAGTTATTGTAGTCGGTGTGTGGCAGCGGTAGTCTGAACCTGCTCGACAAATTTACATTCAACTATCAACTACTAAGGGTATAAAAATGAAAAATGTTAAATTCCAAGTTATCGCTACTATGTTGTTCGCTTTAATGTTTTCTAATGTTGTGCCAGCAACGGAGTTAACAGGAACAGAGCCAATCGAGGAAGAGTTTTGTTTCATTCTTTGTGAACTACCGCCGATGCAAAGTTCTGAAGTACCTCCGCAAGCACCGACAACTGTGTCTGATTCAAGTACTGCAACTGAGAAAAACTAAACCTAGTTTTACGGAAGAGGTGCTTATGAGTCAATTAGAGCCGTTAGTCCTTAAATTGCAAGCAATGAAATCATTTGATGAATTGCCAGCCTTCTTCAATAGTATGCAGGTGCAATATCAATACAAATTCTGTGGATTGATATTATGGCGTGCGGATGAGCAACGAGATGTCGTCGCCGCAACAGCTGGAGACAGTTTTGACTCGGTGATTAAGCAAGAAACGCTCAGGCAAATATGTTTGAAGCGATTTACACCGGCACTGGCCTCTGAATTAGGGGCCACCAAAACGCAGGCAACGGATGCTTTAGTTGTGCCCCTGCGAGGAAAAGGTACTGATACCGCAGCCCTTATTATTGGGCTGCATCCTTCGCAAATGACACTTGCGCAGCAAATCGGTTGGTATTGGTCGATTGTTGCCAATTATCTGTATGAGGCGATAAACAGGTTTATGTCTGTTGCGGCAATTGCAGATGACTTTGTGTTAACCAGTCGGGAGCAAGCCTGCTTAAACTGGGCGGCAAAAGGAAAAACTTCATGGGAAATTAGCCAAATTCTGGAAATTTCAGAACGTACCGTGAACTTCCACTTGAGTAATTGTATTCGCAAAACTAACAGTTGTAATCGGCAGCAAGCTATAAGCAAGTGCGTTGCTGGCGGTCACATTTATCGATAGAACAAGAGTTGCTGCTCTTACCAATATTAATGGAGATGATTATGGAATCTGGTCAAGTCGCTTTAAATGCGTTTGCTACAAATATTGAAATCTCTGCGTTGTTTACGCTGACTGCTGAGGTTGAAATAAACCAGTATTCGCAACTACAAGTACCGGATAGTAGTGCTGAGTTAAATTCAGCGCATTGTTAATTGCTGTTGCGCTAGCTAATGATTTCCGGCCGTTCCATGCGGCCGGAGCTTTGTTTTTGCATACTCTAAAAGCCTATTCATATATTTAGTGCACCCACGTCACCCGTAGTAGTTAAGTTTCAAAATCTCTTCGCTATTTATAAAGCTAATTATTCTAGTCCGCCATTAACATAAATCTAGGTAGTTCGTCACCTGAGAGATTTAACAGCTTTGCAGCCAGCGAGGATTCTTCTAAATTTAATTCATCGCAGCTTGCTGGCTTCGATATAAAACTAAATTAAATTAATGGAGATTGAAAATGAAAGAATTAACTTTAGAACAAGTACAAGATGTTAACGGTGGTTTTGATCCAGTAACAGCAGTAGCTGTGACTTTTGCTGTTGGTTTCTTGGTTGGCTTAGTCCAAGAATTGATGAACTAATTAAATAAGGAATTGACAAATGAGAGAATTAAATTCGGTCGAAGTTGAACACGTAGATGGTGCGTTCTTTACAGGTTTTGCAGAAGCGTTCCAGGCTGGTTATGAAGCGGGTGTCGCTTTCGGTCAGTGGTTAGAATCAATATTCTAATTTTGTTTAACCAATAACAAATTGGTTCCTACGAAAATAGATCAAATAAGGGGCGCCCAAAGCGCCCCTTGTTTTTTGAAAATTTTCAATACTATTTGAACCACACTCGCCATACAATGGTTTACTGATTTAATGTTATGTGTCTATTTATTATCTCTTAGATTTTAACTGTTTTTATGGTTGTTTAAAGTTTTGCGTTTTTTCAGTTGGGTGTTTTTGATTTTGTGGAATTTCTTGTTGTTAATGAATACCTGTCATTGCTGACAGCTTTATTATTTAAACTAATAAAATATAATTACAAACATCAGCGCTAAATATAATTTATTGGTTGTCTGTATAGTTTTTATCTCTTGATTTTTATTCAAAAGATGCTGTTTTTATGTTCCTATGTTTAAACTTTAAATTAATGCTAATGGAGATTGTTATGAAAGAAGTTACTTTTGAAATGTTAAATTTAGTTTCTGCTGGTGTTTGGGCTGGTCCAAATGGTGACGGCGGTTGTATTCCTGATCCTAAAATCATTAAGATCCCACAATTAGTTGAGACCGAAGGGCTATGATAGAATTAAACAAAAGCCAATTGGCCTGGGTGGTTGGTGGTTACTATTTTTCGGACACTCCGGAATATAGAGAATGGTTATTCTTGTTTGCCCCTCACCTGTTTAACAACTAATTGAAAAACCGCAGCTTGCTGCGGTTTTTTCCTGTCAGATATATCAGCTTACTTCTGCCAATATTTTCCAGCACAATTTCTACATTGTTTGATTCTTTATCATAAACGTCTTGATAGAGCTAATTTTGAGGAATACCACGTGCAACTCATATATCAGTCTGAAGCGGCGGAGTGTGGATTAGCCTGTATGGCTATGATCGCCAACCATCATGGCCATCAACTAGATCTCAGCACTTTGCGTAATCGCTATGCGGTTTCACTAAAGGGCGCCAATTTGCAGCATTTGATGCAGTTAGGTGATCAGATGGGCTTAGCTGGGCGAGCGTTGCGTTTGGATTTAGAGCATCTTAGCCAGTTACAACTCCCGTGCATTCTCCATTGGAACATGAACCATTTTGTGGTGCTAAAAAAGGTTACTGCAAAGCATATTGTAATTCTTGATCCTGGTGCCGGTGAGCGCAAAGTCTCGATGGATGAGGTGTCTACTGCATTCAGTGGTGTTGCCTTAGAATTAAAGCCAACTCAAGAATTTAAGAAAGTTGATGAGCGTATTAAGCTTGGTTTGACGGCATTTTGGACCAAGGTTGAAGGCTTAGTGCCATCACTTTTAAAGATTTTCGCTTTGTCTTTGATGTTGCAAATCTTTCTATTGGCTTCGCCATACTATATGCAATTGGTCGTCGATGATGTTCTAGTCAGCATGGATCAACCATTGCTAGCTGTGTTGGCTTTGGGCTTTGGCTTGATGATGCTACTTAAAGTGGTCACGCAGGCTCTGCGCGGCTGGGTCATTTTGCATCTGGGCTCGGTGATGAGCTTGCAAATGGCCACCAATCTATTTAGGCACCTGTTGCATTTACCACTTAGTTTTTTTGAAAAACGGCATATCGGTGACATCGTGTCGCGCTTTGGTTCTTTGGCGCAAGTGCGGGAGTTAATGACGACCAGCCTTGTTGAAGGGGTGATTGATGGCATCATGGCGATTACGGTGCTGATCATGATGTTTATATACAGTCCACAGCTGGCGATGGTCGTTATTGGCGCTGTGGTGATCTATGCATTATTGCGCTGGGCGTTGTATAAGCCACTACGAGAGCGGACGGAAGCGAGTATTGTCGCAAGTGCCAAAGAACAGTCGAATTTTATGGAGACTGTCCGTGGTATGCAAAGTATCAAATTGTTTGGCCAACAAAGTCAACGCTTGAACTTATGGCAAAACCGCTTCGCTGACACCATTAATGAGAATTTTCGTTTAGGGAAATGGCAGATTTCTTATCAAACAATCAATCAGTTACTGTTTGGATTTGAAAATACTTTAGTTGTTTTTCTCGCTGCATATGCGGTGATGGATGGTGTGATTAGCGTTGGGATGATGTTTGCGTTTATTTCCTACAAATCGCAATTTACCGAGCGAACTGCTGCATTGATTGAGAAGATTGTTCAACTCTATATGGCAAGATTACATTTAAATCGACTGGCTGATATTGCGCTTACTGAAAAAGAAGATGAAGGTGGCGTTGGCCAGCAACGTGAAATCACTGGTGGTATTAAAGTAAGTGGCTTGAGTTACCGTTACTCTGCAACAGATCCGTTACTGTTCAGTGAGCTAGATTTTGAAGTGAAAGCGGGTGAAAGTGTCGCGATCATAGGGCCGTCAGGTACTGGTAAAACAACTTTAGCGAAACTGATGCTTGGATTGTTGTCGGCAGAAAATGGCAAAATTGAAGTTGATGGTATTGATATTCGTCATTTAGGCTTGCGTCAGTACCGCCAGCAAGTCGCCGCAGTGATGCAAGACGATCAACTGATGACCGGGTCTTTAGCGGAAAATATTGCCTTCTTCGATACCCAAATGGATATGAATCGTGTTGTGGCTTGTGCTCAGCTGGCGGGCATTCACCAAGACGTTGCCGCTATGCCAATGGGATACAACGCACTTATCGGTGATATGGGCAGCTCATTATCAGGCGGGCAACGCCAACGAATTTTATTAGCGCGAGCATTATATCGTCGACCAAAAATTCTATTTATGGACGAAGCAACCAGCAGTTTGGACGTGCAGTTAGAACACCATGTAAATGCGGCAATTAAGCAATTAAATATGACGCGTTTGATTATCGCGCATCGCCCAGAAACCATTTTAAGTGCAGATCGGATAGTTCAGTTGTATCAAGGTAAGATCACTGATGTTACCGAGCGTTATAAAGCCGCCACGGCCAAATGCGCCTAAGTTATTACCTATAGCTTGTACAAAGAACCGCCATTATGGCTAACACCGATCAGTTAAGCAACTTTCTTAGCTGATCGGTTGACCGATCCTCT
>JAYSCP010000018.1:0-65019 GCA_041914845.1 Alteromonadaceae bacterium | reverse complement strand
TCAGCTGGATAGAGTACTCGGCTACGAACCGAGCGGTCGGAGGTTCGAATCCTCCTGCGTCCGCCATTAAACCTGCACAAAGCAGGTTTTTTGCATTTTATGAGCACAGTTTTTTTCATAAGTATGTGAAATAACAGACTGTGCTTAAGTTAAGTAATAGTTTGTTTGCAACATTCTTGAGACTCAACAGTTAAATTGTTACACCACGGACGCATAGCTCAGCTGGATAGAGTACTCGGCTACGAACCGAGCGGTCGGAGGTTCGAATCCTCCTGCGTCCGCCATTAACGCTGCAAATTGCAGGTTTAATGACTTTCTCAGAAATCCAATCTTCTGCTCCAATGCTTAATTACTTTTCAGCAGCCAAACACACAACTTTCGTGTCCCAGCATCTAGCATTACTTTATAACAAGCCAAATCGGCAATTACATGTGACAGAGAATTTTAGCTGATGTATCACTGCCGCCTTATCAGAATATTGTCGGGTGGTTTTTTTTCGGCATACGGCAATAGATTTCGAAAAATCGGTGGTTTTAACAGTATTTATTTTTAATTTACTTTTGCATCATTATTGTGCGCCACAGCAATGACTCGAATAATTTCACCGTTAAAATTTAGCTAACTAGCTGAATATTCTCTTCATCTGCACCTTTGGGGTGCAGTCAGCCAATCAATCAATTAACAATAGGAAGGTGTTTACCCGAAATCTAAAATTTAAGTCACTGGATTTATTTAAATCGTTGTGATTTTATGTCTAGGCTACTTTTCGGGGGTCATATGCTGTATAAAAAAATAACTTCGATAAAACAAAAAATTTTACTCACTGTTGGCGGTTCAACCGCTTTATTGTTAGGCGTGGCGGCAATTATTGGCGTCAATCATATTGCCAATCAAACCCAAGCCCAGGTGCAAGCGCAAGTGAATAGTTTGATGCGGAAAGAGGCTGTAGGTGTCGGCCAGTTTTTCGCTGAATATGCTCAGGTTGCGAAAACCTTTTTACATAACCCACAATTCCAACAATGGTTTCTGAATTATCCTGGACGAGGGACTGAGCTAAATGGTCTTGCCGGTTACCAAGATATCAACAATACCTTCAAAACAATTAGTAGCCAGGATAAAAATATCCTATCTGCTTTCTTTGCCTTAGACAGAAGCGCCGAATATTTTCGCGAAGATTCTCGAACCGGTGTCGATAAAGAGGGGCCAGATGCCGGCAACGTCAATAAAGGATATTTCGCGACTAAAAGGCCTTGGTATTTAGAAAGTTTAAAACATGACAAGTTTTTTGTTGGCTCACCATCAGCTGACTTTACCACTGGCATTGTCTCTGCTGTTGTTGAAAGCACTGTATACACACCTGATGGCAAACTATTGGGGGTTGGTGGTCTTGATTTGCACATTAACAAAGTTGGCGATAAGGTCGACACAATTCGTTATGAAGGGGAAGGGATCCCATTTTTATTGGATAGCCTAGGCCAAGTGGTGCACTTTTCCAACAAAAGCGGCGTAGAAATCAAAGCAAACGATAAGCTTGATGAATTTTCAGATAAATTTGCTGATACCGAAGGTTTCGACAAAATTGCTGATGCCGCAAGAAATAGTAGTGCGGGTTTTGTGGCAGTGCAGTTCCGTGGTCAAGCTTATTACGCAGCATTTGAACCGGTTAAACGTGATTTTCCTGAAATGCAGTGGTTGGTGGGGATTTTAGTCCCTGCGCAGTTGATTGACGGCCCAATCCAGAGCGCAATTGGTTGGGCTAGTACCATTACAATCTTGATTTTAATTGTGGTCGTGTTATCCATCCTCATCAGTTCAACATTGATCACTCGGCCTTTAATTGATTTAACTCAGGCGATGAAAGATATTGCCAGTGGTGAAGGTGATTTAACAAAAACAATCAATATCGATCAAAATGATGAAGTAGGGGCATTGGCAAAACACTTTAATACCTTTATCAGTAAACTCAGATTGTCGTTGCAAAGTACTCAGCAGCAAGCTGTGCAGGTACAAAATTCTAGCCAACATTTAAATCAAGTCGTTAATCTAACCAACAAAGAAATTCAGCACGAAAAAGCTCAGATTGATTCGGTTTCTGCCGCTGTTACCGAAATGGCGGCAACGGTGCAAGAAATCAGTCGTAATGCGCAACAAACTAGCGGTGCCGCGAACGATGCGCAACAACGGGGTGAGCAAGGCTTCTTGTTATCAGAGCAAGCAGTTAATGATATGAATGTCCTTGATCGAAGTATGGTTGAGGCTGTTGATGTCGTGATGGGACTTGCCAAAGAGTCAGAAAGTATTGGCACTGTCGTTGATGTGATCAAAGGGATTGCAGAACAAACGAACTTACTCGCATTAAATGCTGCTATCGAGGCGGCACGCGCTGGTGAACAAGGCCGCGGTTTTGCCGTTGTTGCTGACGAAGTGCGTTCTTTAGCGGGTCGTACCCGTGAGAGTACCGACGATATTCGTCGGATGGTAGAAAAACTGCAACAAATTGCCAAAAATGCAGAAGAAGTTATGCAGCGTGGTCGCACTCAAACCGAGGTTAGTGCTGGCCGTGCACAAAGTATGCAGCAGGCTTTGCGTGCAATTAGTGACGCGATTATTGTGGTACAGCAGCAGAGCACTCAAATTGCTGTGGCTACCGAGCAGCAAACCATTGTTGCAGATGATATTAACCGTAGTCTCCATGCGATAACTCAGCTAGTGGATAACACAGCTGCACATGCTGAAGAGCTTTTTGGTGAAGCACAGCAGCTTGACAGTTCCGCAACCGAGCTTAATCAAGTGGTTGGCCAATTTAAAATTTAACTTATACCAATCTAGAACTAGCCCGGTTATATAGCCGGGCTTTTTGTTTGAATTTCCTCGACTAACTTGCGTTCAATATTGCCATTTTGGCGTTGTTCGTGGAGATATTTATTTAGTTTCGGGAGGAGTGCTTGCCATTTGCTATGCATCGCTATGGTTAAACCAACATTGCCAAATGAGGTTGGCGAGCGGAACAGTTTTAAATCGCTAAATTGATTATGTTGAAGCCAAGCTGCGACATGTTCGTTCATATAGGCATAATCACAACGGCCGCTCTGTAGCATGCGCATTTGCGCTGTTTCACTTGACGAGTCTACGCGAGTGGCACCGGTAGCGAAAAATGGTTCTAATGCTTCATAAACATAATACTGGCGGGTACAAATCGTGGCATCTTTCAGCCAGTCTTTACTAGTGGAGCCTTCAGCAAAAGGCTTAGTGGCAAACAAGAAGTCGCGGTGTAAGATCACTGGTTCAGAAAACAGCAGTTGCTCCGGATGAGCAGTCCAGCTTTTAGCGAGTAACATTGCGTCAACATCGCCTGCATACAGTCGATGCTCAGCGCCTTTGCGATTATCTATGACATAAGTGAGCTTAATACCTTGTTGTTGAAAAAACTCATTGATTAAGGCAGGGATCAATCCGCCAACAGCTTCCTGTTGATTATGTTGGTACATGTAAGGCGGTACCTGTGGATAATACAGCACAAATTTAAAGGTGTCCGGCGGGGTTGTGGTACTGTGAACTGGCAGTAACAGCTGTAGAGCACAGAGTACTTTGGCAAGTGTCCTATTCATTCATTCCTGCTTTAAAAGGTCGTTTCCTTAGCCAGCATAGAAGGAAATTTGCAGTGTTTCCAATAGAAGCACATATCCAGAGGTAAAATACGGTTATTTATTCGATGGTACCGCAAACGAATTAAATTTAGGTGCGATTTGCTTGCCAATAAATCGGCGAATTTTCAGGGCGTCAGGAAGTGCATTGAGTTAACACGCAGGTAGCGAGAATAACTCAATGCAACTGGAAAAGGACTAAATCAGCCTTGCAAAAACTCAGGTGCGAGTTTTAGCTCTTCGTTTTTATTAACGCCAACACCACGCTCTAAAATGTTCTGGGCAATTTGTTTAGCCTCACTGAGCGAGTGCATTTCATAAGTGCCGCACTGATAGACGTTCAACTCAGGGATTTTTGATTGATCTTCAACTGTCAGAACATCTGCCATAGCAGCTTGCCATGCCTTGGCAACACGAGCTTCATCAGGCGTACCAATTAAGCTCATATAAAAACCTGTACGGCAGCCCATCGGCGAAATGTCGATGATTTCAACGCCTTGACCGTTTAAATGGTCGCGCATGAAACCAGCAAATAAATGCTCTAAAGTGTGGATCCCGCGCTCTGAAAGGATTTCTTGGTTTGGCACACAAAACCGTAAATCAAATACGGTGATATCATCGCCTTTTGGCGTCGTCATTTTCTTTGCCACGCGCACAGCAGGGGCTTTCATGATGGTGTGGTCAACGGTGAAGCTATCTAATAAAGGCATGAGGTAATTCCTGCAAAAGTGATTTCGCTGATTATACAAGTGGATGACAACGAGCGTAAGTGTTTTACCGACTAATAGTCATTGCCTGTAGTGATTGTCTGTAGTCGCAGCTTTTCATTACGCGGTGTTTTTCGCTTTAGCTCACTAAACGTTGAGTTTTTGCGCAAACGAGGCATTTTTGCAAAAAAATTTGTTGAAATAACCTTGAATCGAACAAGGGTAAGCCCCATTAATCAGTCAACACAATGAAATTGTTCCAATTTAAGAGCGGAGTATATTATGGGCAGAATTATTGGTATTGACTTAGGTACAACTAACAGCTGTGTAGCGATCCTTGACGGTGATCAACCACGCGTTATCGAAAACGCTGAAGGCGCACGCACTACACCATCAATTATTGCTTATGCCGAAGATGGCGAAGTGTTAGTTGGTCAGCCAGCAAAACGTCAGGCTGTGACTAACCCGAAAAATACCCTGTTTGCAATCAAACGTCTGATCGGCCGTCGTTTTGAAGACGCTGAAGTACAACGTGATATCAAAATCATGCCGTACCAAATTGTTAAAGCTGACAATGGTGACGCTTGGGTTGAAGTTAAAGGCAAAAAATTAGCAGCACCGCAAATTTCTGCGGAAGTGCTGAAAAAAATGAAGAAAACTGCTGAAGACTACTTAGGTGAACCAGTCACTGAAGCGGTTATCACAGTACCAGCTTATTTCAACGATGCACAACGTCAAGCGACTAAAGATGCTGGCCGTATCGCTGGTTTAGAAGTGAAACGTATCATCAACGAACCAACTGCCGCTGCGCTTGCTTACGGCATGGATAAAAAGAAAGGCGACACTAAAGTTGCAGTATATGACTTAGGTGGTGGTACTTTCGATATTTCAATCATCGAAATCGATGATGTTGATGGCGAACAAACCTTCGAAGTATTGTCAACCAACGGTGATACGCACTTAGGTGGTGAGGACTTTGACTCTCGTTTAATCAACTATCTGGTTGATGAATTCAAAAAAGAGCAAGGGATCGACTTACGTAACGACCCACTGGCAATGCAACGCTTAAAAGAAGCGGGCGAGAAAGCGAAGATCGAATTATCTTCAGCATCACAAACCGAAGTGAATTTACCATACATCACTGCTGATGCTTCAGGTCCAAAACACTTAAACATCAAAGTGACTCGTGCGAAATTAGAATCTTTAGTTGAAGATTTAATTCAGCGCACTATCGATCCACTGAAACAAGCATTAAGTGATGCTGGTTTATCTGTTGGCGAAATCGATGACATTATTTTGGTTGGCGGTCAAACGCGTATGCCAAAAGTACAAGAAGCCGTGACTGCATTCTTCGGCAAAGAGCCACGTAAAGATGTAAACCCAGATGAAGCTGTTGCTGTTGGTGCGGCTATTCAAGGTGCGGTATTGTCTGGTGATGTGACTGACGTTTTATTATTAGACGTAACTCCACTGTCACTGGGTATCGAAACTATGGGTAGCGTGATGACAGCGCTGATTGAGAAAAACACGACTATCCCAACTAAGAAGTCGCAAACGTTCTCAACTGCCGATGATAACCAATCAGCAGTGACAATCCATGTGCTGCAAGGTGAGCGTAAGCAAGCTTCTGCAAATAAATCTTTGGGTCAATTTAACTTAGAAGGCATTCGTCCAGCGCGTCGTGGCGAGCCACAAATCGAAGTGACTTTTGACTTGGATGCGGATGGTATTTTACACGTGTCTGCGAAAGACAAAGACACTGGTAAAGAGCAAAAAATCACTATCAAAGCCTCTTCAGGTTTAACTGATGATGAAATCCAACGCATGGTTCGCGATGCTGAATTAAATGCTGAAGAAGATAAAAAGTTTGAAGAGTTAGTGCAAACTCGTAACCAAGCTGACGCTTTAGTGCACGCAACGCGTAAACAAGTTGAAGAAGCGGGGGCGAACTTAGCAACTAACGATAAGCAAGAAATCGAAGCTGCAATCAGTGCTTTAGAAGGCGTGATTAAAGGCAACGATAAAGCTGACATCGAAGCGAAAACTCAGGTTCTGATGCAGGCTGCACAAAAATTACAAGGTGCAGCACAGCAACAAAACCCTGGCGCGCAAGCGAATCAAGCGAACAACAACAACGACGACGTCGTTGATGCTGAGTTCGAAGAAGTTAAAGACAACAAATAAGCGTTGTTCTTGGAAAGCCGCTGCATTAAGCTGCGGTTTTCCCTGCAAATGGAAGAGCGACCGCCTATGCGGTCGCTTGTCTATCCGCTCCCATTAAGTTGAAGCAGAATATGTCAAAGCGCGATTATTATGAGGTTCTCGGCGTCGCGAAAGGTGCCGATGACAAAGAAATCAAAAAGGCTTACAAACGTCTAGCCATGAAATATCACCCAGATCGGACTCAAGGTGATAAAGCCATGGAAGAAAAGTTTAAAGAAGTGCAAGAAGCCTACGAAATTCTGTCCGATGACCAGAAAAAAGCTGCTTACGACCAATATGGTCATGCAGGTGTTGATCCAAATCGAGGTGCTGGCGGCTTTGGTGGCGGCGGTGCTGACTTTGGCGATATTTTCGGTGACGTGTTTGGCGATATTTTTGGCGGTGGTCGTCGTGGTGGTGGTCAATCGAGAGCGCAACGCGGCTCAGATTTACGCTACAACCTCGAATTGTCGCTAGAGGATGCTGTCCGTGGTAAAGAGCTTGAGATAAAAGTACCAACACTAGTCAGTTGTGACAGTTGTGATGGTTCAGGGGCTAAAAAAGGCACGCAAGCGAAAACCTGTCCAACGTGCCAAGGCGCTGGTCAAGTTACTATGCGTCAAGGTTTCTTCGCAGTGCAACAAACTTGTCCAACTTGTAATGGCCGCGGCAAAATCATCCCAGATCCATGTACTAAGTGTCATGGCGAAGGTCGTGTTGAGAAGAGCAAACTGCTGAAAGTAAAAATCCCTGCTGGGGTTGATACTGGTGATCGTATTCGCTTAACTGGCGAAGGTGAAGCGGGCATGCACGGGGCGCCAAGTGGCGATTTGTATGTGCAAGTGCATGTGAAAGATCATCCAATTTTCGTACGTGATGGTAATAACTTAGCTTGTGAAGTACCGATTAGTTTCAGTATTGCCGCACTAGGTGGTGAAATCGACGTCCCGACCTTAGATGGTCGAGTGAAATTGAAGATCCCGGCGGAAACACAAACTGACAAGATGTTCCGTTTACGCGGCAAAGGCGTCCAGTCTGTGCGCGGTGGTGGTGTGGGTGATTTGGTTTGTAAGGTTGTGGTGGAAACGCCAGTCAATCTATCTGACAAGCAAAAAGACTTACTGCGTCAGCTTGATGAAAGTTGGGGTGGTGATAGCGAAGCCAAACATCGGCCTAAATCCAAAGGATTCTTTGACGGAGTAAAAAAATTCTTTGACGACTTAACCGGTTAGGTTAAAAATACCGCCAGCGATTGCTGGCGGTATTGTTTTTGCTGGCTGAAAAATTAAAACATAGGAATGTTCATGCCCTCTTTACTAAAACCATCATTACTTGCTGCTGCATTGCTCGTTACTTCGTGTGCGGAGTCGCCTACAGGTCGTCCACAATTAATGCTTGCCGATGCTGCACAAGTTAACTCTTTAGGTGTGCAGTCTTTTGCGGAATTAAAGGAAAAGACTCCGATCACGAAACAAAAGAAAGCAACGCAATATGTGCAATGTGTCGCAAAAGCGGTGATTGCAGTGACTCCGACTAAATATCAGCAAACCCCTTGGGAAATTGAGGTATTCGAAGGTGATGAAGTGAATGCGTTTGCATTACCTGGCGGTAAAATCGGCGTCTATTCTGGTTTGCTGATGGTTGCTGAAAACCAAAGTCAACTGGCAGCTGTGATTGGCCATGAAATTGCGCACGTGATGGCAGAGCATGCGCGCGAGCGTATGTCGAGTAATCAAGTTATTCAAACTGCGCTAGGTGTTACTAACGTCGCTTTAGACACTATGAACACTAATTATAAAAAAGAAATTTCTGGCGCTTTAGGTCTAGGGGCACAAGTAGGTATTGCATTACCATTTAGTCGCATCCATGAAAGCGAAGCTGATGTTATCGGCCTTGAGCTGATGGCAAAGGCTGGTTTTGACCCGCAGCAGTCGGTAAATTTGTGGCAAAACATGGCAAAACAGGGGGGGAAAGCGCCACTACAAATTTTGTCGACTCACCCGGTACCAGAAACTCGGATCGCGACTTTAGAGCGAAATATGCCATCAGTGATGAAATATTTCGAAGATCGCAAAGCGCAGGGTAAATTGCCAAGTTGCAATAAATAACGGTTAAGTTCTAAAGAAAAGGCGTGCCAGGATGACTGACACGCCTTTTTTAATTGCCTTTTCTGGCGTGATTGCACCAATTAATTAGGTTGTTCTTGTTTTGCTGATAAAAATTGCAGCCAAAGCGACTACTGCCAAAATCATGCAATAAAAACTATGAGTCACCACATCCCATGGCGATAACCCGAAACTAGCACCTAACAGCAAGGCTTGCGCGCCATAAGGTACGAGACCCTGACTGATACAAGAAAACACATCAAGTAAACTTGCACTGCGTTTTGGCGATATGTTGTGCTGCTCTGCTAAGTCTTTGCTGACATCTGCTGCGATTACAATAGCAACTGTGTTATTGGCAATACATAAATTGCTGATAAAGACTAACGCGGCGATAGCCAATTGCTGCGCTTTGTTTCCTGCCAATTTCAGACTGTTAGCAATCTTAGAAATATGCGTCGCTATCCACTGCAAGCCACCTTGATGCTTTAAAAATTCACCGAGAGCGCCAACCAGCATCGATAACAAGAATATTTCCTGCATGCTGCCAAAACCTTTGAAAATATCCTTACCAATATTGGCGACTACATAGTCACCGAAAACAATTCCCTGTAGGGCGGCCAACACGATGCCAAGCAATAATACTGCAAACACATTCAGACCAAGCACAGCCAAAATTAGAATCGCCGCATACGGAACCACTGCCGTCCAGTTAAATGCGTTCACCGTAATATCGGCATTGCTTTGCGCCAAACCTGCAAATAACCCGATGGTGACCAATGCCGCTGGTAATGCGATTTTTAAGTTTTCCCGGAATTTATCGCGCATTTCCGCGCCTTGGGTACGCGTTGCTGCGATAGTGGTATCGGAAATAATCGACAAATTATCACCAAACATCGCACCACTAAGCAAAGCTCCCGCCATGAACATCGGATCGATACCCGATTGTTTGGCAAGTCCGACCGCGATGGGGGCGAGTGCACCGATAGTGCCCATTGATGTGCCCATAGCTGTGGCGACAATTGCCGAAATCACAAAGAGGCCAGGAAGCAACAGACTCGATGGAATCACACTGAGACCAGCGTTTACCATAGCATCAACACCGCCTGTGGCTTGTGCAACCGTTGCAAAGGCTCCCGCTAGTAAATAAATCAAGCACATAGTGATGATATTGCTATTGCCTGCACCTTTCACTAGACGGTCTATCGATTGTTGTAACGACTCTTTGTTTAACCAAATGGCTAAAACTAATGCCGGAATAATAGCCACAGGTCCTGGTAATTGGTAGAACGCGTAAGCGACACCTTGCGCCTGCAAATATAGGCCGGTGCCTAAAAACAACGCGACGAATAACAGTAGCGGCAAAATCGATAATTTTGCGCGGATATTGGACACCGACATTAAATACCTCAGTTGGTTTGAGTTCGCTGTCGAACTCGTCAATTCGTACGGGCATCAACACACTACAGACCTGACAGTGATCTTGTCAAAATCGCAGGTGTTAGCATTTTTAATAATTTTTAGGAATATACGGACGTCTAGAAGTTCCGTCAAATAATATTCAGTTATGATATAAACCGATTTATCTTTAGTTTAGGCAAATATAGCGATGCCATTTACAGCTAAACCTTGAATTTAAAAGTAAAAGAGCCATATCAGAGTTATCTTGTCACTCAGCGTGGAGTTCGTCGATGTTTAATTTTTCTTATCAGAATCCGACTCGAATTGTGTTTGGCCAAGGTCAAATTAAAGAGTTAGCCAAATTAGTCCCTGCAAATGCCAAAATTTTACTGACCTATGGCGGTGGCTCGATTAAACAAAATGGTGTTTATCAACAAGTGATGCAGGCTCTAGAGGGCTTTGAAGTTCTAGAGTTCTCTGGAATTGAACCAAATCCATCATTTGAAACCTTGCTCAAAGCTGTGGAGATGGTGAAGGAACAAGGCATTACATATTTGTTGCCGGTTGGTGGGGGCAGCGTAATCGACGGCACTAAGTTTATTGCGGCAGCGGTTGCTTATGCTGGCGATCCTTGGGATATATTGACTCGCAAAGCAAAATTGACCAATGCGATGCCATTGGGTTGTGTGCTAACACTACCTGCGACTGGTACTGAAAGTAACGGTAATTCGGTAGTCACGCGCTATAGCACCCAAGAGAAACTGTCATTTGCCAGCCCGTTGGTGTATCCGCAATTTGCCATTCTTGACCCAACAGTAACCTATAGCTTGCCGCCACGCCAAGTAGCCAACGGTGTCGTTGATGCTTTTGTGCATGTCATGGAGCAGTATATGACTTATCCGGTGAATGCTCCGGTACAAGATCGCTTCGCTGAAGGCCTGCTGCTGACGTTAATTGAACAAGGGCCACTGGCACTTTCCGATCCGCAAAACTATGACGTTCGAGCCAATGTGATGTGGGCGGCAACAATGGCACTGAATGGTCTGATTGGCCAAGGTGTGCCGCAAGATTGGGCGACTCATATGATTGGCCACGAAATTACCGCAGTGCATGGCCTTGATCATGCACAAACATTAGCAGTAGTGCTCCCTGCCTTGTTAACGGAACAACGGATGCAAAAGCGTGAGAAACTCTTGCAGTACGGACGACGAGTTTGGGGTTTACAGCATGCTGATGAAGAGCGGTTGATTGACGAAGCCATCAGTTATACCCGAGCGTTCTTCGAACAAATGGGGGTGCCAACGCGTTTAGCCGATTACGGTATCAAAGCCGAGGCCGTTGATGAATTGGTCAATAAGCTCGAGCAACATCAGTTATTAAAGCTTGGTGAGCACGGCGACATCACGCTCGCTGTATCGCGTAAAATTCTGCAAGCCGCTGTTTAAAAGGGGGCAACGTCAGGATTGGCGTTGCTTGGCCTTGAGAAACGTGCGTGTTATATTGCCATTTCTGTGACGCCGGCTGGTCCGGCGTTTTTATTTGTTTGGAGCTTTGGAAACATGGCGGAAAGGGCTCAATATCCCACGAACAGTGACTCGTCAGCAAATCTCAGCTTGGTTGTGTTGGCGGGTGGTATGGGCAGTCGTTTTGGCGGCAATAAGCAACTTGCATTGATTGGGGATACCGGTCGTACTTTATTGCATTTTAGTGTGCTTGATGCGTATGCGGCAGGGATCCGTCATGTGGTCTTGGTGGTGCGCCAGTCTTTGCTGGAGTTGTTTACCACGGATGTCTTGCCACATTTTCCGATGGATTTACAGGTTGAGCTGGTGTGCCAACAGATGTCAGATCTTCCTGACTCAGTGCTTAGCGAAGCGCAAATGTCTGAATGGGTTGCCAATCGACAAAAACCTTGGGGTACAGCGCATGCACTTTGGTCGGCCCGCGATGAGTTAGCTGGGCGCTCGATTATTGTCATCAACGCAGATGACTATTATGGCGACCAAGCAATGCAGTTGCTTGTCCAGCATTTCCAAAAAAGTTCAGACTGGGCCATGGTCGCTTTTCCGGTAGTTGCCACGCTCAGTGAATTCGGTGGTGTGAATCGTGGTGTATGTTTGGTCGAGCATGCCATGTTACTGCAGGTTTCGGAATGGACGGACATTGCTCCAAATGACTCGGGGCAAATCTTTGGTGTGGACGGGCAAGCCACGTTAAGGCCGCTGACTGCTGAGACACCGGTATCGATGAATATTTGGGGCTTTAGTGCGCAAATAATGTCGTGTCTGCAAGCTGCGCTCATTGAATTTTTACAAAACCAACCTGAAGCTAAAGCTGAATGTTATTTACCTGCGGTTGTAGACCAAGCATTGCTGGGCGGCCAACGCCTTCATGTATATTTATCTTCTCAGTTATGGCATGGGGTAACGTACCCTGATGACCTGCCGAAACTGGCTGCTTATTTTCAACACAAAATTGGTACTTGCGAATAGAAAGGATGAGAGGCATGTCGGCGTTAGAAAGCTCGATTGTAAATAAAGCAGTGCTTGCTGCCTATGGATTTAGTGAAAACGCTAGTGTTCGTCGATTTGGTAATGGCCATATCAATGGTACTTATTTAATCGAAGAGCAGCAAAACCGGATTATCCTGCAGCAAATAAACCGACAAATTTTTCCGAATACCGAAGCACTAATAAGCAATGCCTTGGCCATCGAAAACCATTTGCTGGCAAAGCAGCAGCAAGGCGAATATCCCTTACAAGTCCTGCGTCAACATGCAAGCTGTGATGGTCGCTATCTATGCGGTGACAACCAAGATATCCGAGCCTTGCAGTTTATTGATGGCGGTCGCAGTATTGAAGTGGTGGAGAATTCCGAGCAAGCGTTTGCTGCGGCATTGACCTTTGGTCAGTTTGCTAAAGCGCTTAGCGATTTTGATGCCAGCAAACTTTATAGTGTTATTCCTAACTTCCATAACCTTAGGATGCGTTTTACTCAACTGGAGCAAGCGATTACACAGAATATTGCAGGTCGTTTGGCGGCTTGCCAATTGTTAGTTGACGAGTGTTTATCAGCGAAAAGTTTGGCCGATGAGTTACAAATTTGCATGGCAAACTTACCAGTACGTGTTTGTCATAATGATACAAAAATCAACAATATGCTTTATTCCGATGCCTTAGGAAAAGGCATTGCAGCAATTGATTTAGACACTTGCATGCCAGGTTATTGGTTGTTCGATTTTGGCGATATGGTTCGCACTTGTTGCTCACCTGAGCCAGAAGATAGCTTAAGGCCGGAACTTGTGGTTATTCGCCCGGAGATTTTTAAAGCCTTGGCGCAAGGGTATTTACAGGGGCTTGGTGACAGTATTACCGACGCCGAAAAACAAAGTTTAATGCTCGGTGCAAAAGTCATGTGCCTGATGATCGGTGTGCGATTCCTAACAGATTATTTGAATGGCGATTGCTATTTCGCTGTGCATCGGCCAAATCACAACTTACAACGCGCTGAAAATCAATTACGTTTGTATCACGATCTGATCCGTCAACAATCGACACTGCAGGCCATGCTGAAATAATTATTCAAGATACAACCATTTTTGCCTTAGTCACGACTCAGTCAATGTTGTTGTTAGTATCTTGGCAAGAGGTCTCGCTAATAGACGTCAACTTCATTAGTCGGATTTCAAATGCACGCACCCCAAAAGGTGCGTTTTTTTTGTGTATTTGTTGATATTGGCTGCCAAATTATCACTGGCTGCAGAATGCGCAGCGATCCATAAAAAGGCGGGGGGAAGTAATTTTGCTTGGTTCTTGCTGCGGCTTTTGTTTAAATGTCCGCCACAAATTACCGCTATTGTTTATTTGCGAACAACGAAGAGAAATACCATGAGCACAATTGGAGTTTTCGGCGCGAACGGCCGGATGGGACGGGCGTTAGTGACTGTCGCTAAAGAGCAGAATTTGGCGTTAACGGCCGCCACTGTGCGGATTGGTTCGGCTTTAGTTGGGGTTGATGCTGGCGAGCTAGCTGGATGTGGTAAGAATCAGCTGCAGCTTAGCGAAACAAGCTTGGCACAAGTTGCTAAGGCTGAGGTTTGGGTTGATTTCACCATGCCAGAACCTATGTTGGAACATCTGGCACTTGCCGTCAAAGCAGGCAAAGCCATGGTGATAGGTGTTACTGGCTTAACGGACGAGCAGTATGCTCAGATAAGAGCGGCCAGTGAGCTTATTCCTATTGTTTGGGCGCCTAATATGAGTGTTGGCGTCAATTTGTTGCTGCATTTGGTGCAAACAGCAGCCAAAGTGATGGGACAAACTGCTGACATAGAAATCATCGAAGCGCATCATCGTTTTAAAAAAGATGCACCGAGTGGCACCGCATTAGCGATAGGCAACAGCATTGCTAAAGCAATAGGCCGCGATCTGCAAGAGTGCGCGGTTTACGGCCGTGAAGGCAATACCGGTGAGCGTGAGCATCAGACGATTGGTTTTGCCACGGTAAGGGGCGGCGACATCATTGGTGACCATACTGCACTCTTTGCCGATCTTGGCGAACGTCTAGAAATAACGCACAAAGCATCTGCTCGGACCACGTTTGCCCAAGGGGCTATGCGCGCGGCTTTGTGGTTGCAAAATAAGCAGCCAGGACTTTATTCTATGCAGCAGGTGCTGGGTTTAGCTGAGTTAGCATAGTTTTTTGAGCGATTAAGTTAAAAAAACATCTCAAACGGTTATTTTCATAAAAAAGCAAAAAATAATTAGACCAAATGACGCAAATGGCCTAGAATAAGCAGGTTTGCCTAGGCAGAACTGAGTACACAATTTCTGGGTCAAAACGGGTGGTAAAGCAGTTGCTTTTTCCCCCGTTTTTTGCTGTTTGGAGGTTATTTTGACTATGTCCGCCCTGCTCGTACTAGAAGACGGCACCGTATTTCGTGGTACAGCCATTGGCGCTGAAGGTGTTTCTGTTGGTGAAGTCGTTTTTAATACATCAATGACTGGTTATCAAGAGATTTTGACCGACCCTTCTTACGCAGAACAAATGGTCACATTGACCTATCCCCACATTGGCAATACCGGTACCAATGATGAAGATGAAGAATCCGGTAAAGTTTGGGCCAAGGGCCTAATTATTCGTGACCTTCCTCTCCTCGCTAGTAATTTCCGCAATCAACGTTCTCTCAGTCAATATCTTAAAGACCATAACATCATCGGCATTTCCAATATCGACACTCGCAAACTAACGCGTATTTTGCGTGAAAAGGGTGCGCAAAATGGTTGCTTGATGGCTGGTGATATTGATGAAGCTAAGGCGCTGGAGCTTGCCCGCAACTTTCCTGGTTTGTCAGGAATGGATTTAGCGAAAGAAGTGACAGTGACTGAGTCTTATCAATGGACTGAAGGCAGCTGGGCTTTAGGTGAAGGCCATCGCGCAGCGCCAGAGTCTAAGTTTCACGTCGTTGCGTACGATTTTGGTGTGAAACGCAATATTTTGCGTATGTTGGTTGACCGCGGTTGTCGTTTGACAGTTGTGCCAGCACAAACTTCTGCTGCAGAAGTTCTGGCATTAAACCCTGATGGCATTTTCTTATCGAACGGTCCAGGCGACCCAGCGCCTTGCGATTACGCAATTCGGGCAATCGAAACCTTCTTAACTACCGATATTCCGCTATTTGGTATTTGTTTAGGTCACCAGTTACTCGCCTTAGCAAGTGGCGCCAAAACTTTAAAAATGAAGTTCGGTCATCACGGTGGTAATCACCCAGTGCAAAACTTGGATAGCAAGCGTGTACTCATTACTGCCCAGAACCATGGTTTTGCGGTTGAAGAGGCGACTCTGCCAGCAAACGTCCGGGTTACGCATAAGTCGTTGTTTGATGGTTCACTGCAAGGGATCCATTTAACTGACAAACCAGCGTTTAGTTTCCAAGGGCACCCAGAAGCAAGCCCAGGGCCGCATGAAGCCAGTGAGTTGTTTGATCACTTTATTGAATTGATGCAAGCACGTAACAGCAAATAAGCCAGGACAAGAGACGAGAAATGCCAAAACGTACCGATCTAAAAAGTATTCTGATCCTGGGCGCAGGCCCAATTGTTATTGGTCAAGCTTGTGAGTTTGACTACTCAGGCGCGCAAGCCTGTAAAGCTCTGAAAGAAGAGGGCTACCGCGTTATTCTGGTGAACTCGAACCCCGCGACCATCATGACCGATCCAGAAATGGCTGATGCGACTTATATCGAGCCAATTCACTGGCAAGTGGTAGAAAAAATCATTGAAAAAGAACGTCCATGTGCGGTGTTACCGACTATGGGCGGTCAAACAGCATTAAACTGTGCGCTGGAATTAGAACGCCAAGGCGTACTTGCTAAATACAATGTCGAAATGATTGGCGCCACCGCTGATGCTATCGATAAAGCTGAAGACCGTGGTCGCTTTGACAAAGCGATGCGCTCTATTGGTTTATCATGCCCACGCGCAGGGTTTGCGCATTCCATGGAAGAAGCATACAGCGTTTTAGAAACCATCGGTTTCCCATGTATCATTCGTCCATCGTTCACTATGGGTGGCTCTGGCGGCGGTATTGCTTATAACCGCGAAGAATTTGAAGAAATTTGTACCCGCGGTTTAGATTTATCACCAACTAAAGAGTTGTTAATCGATGAATCATTAATCGGCTGGAAAGAATACGAGATGGAAGTTGTCCGTGATAAAAACGACAACTGTATTATTGTTTGTTCTATCGAAAACTTTGATGCGATGGGCGTGCACACCGGCGACTCAATCACCGTTGCTCCAGCGCAAACACTGACCGACAAAGAATACCAAATCATGCGTAATGCCTCATTGGCAGTGTTGCGCGAGATCGGTGTTGAAACTGGTGGTTCAAACGTACAGTTTGGTATTAACCCAGTCGATGGCCGCATGGTAATCATCGAAATGAACCCACGGGTTTCTCGCTCATCTGCACTTGCTTCAAAAGCTACTGGCTTTCCAATTGCAAAAGTTGCAGCGAAATTAGCTATCGGTTACACCCTCGATGAATTGGCAAATGACATCACTGGTGGAAAAACTCCAGCGTCGTTTGAACCAAGCATCGACTACGTAGTGACCAAAGTGCCACGCTTTAATTTCGAAAAATTCGTTGGCGCAAATGACCGCTTAACCACTCAGATGAAATCTGTAGGTGAAGTCATGGCGATTGGTCGTAACCAACAAGAATCATTGCAAAAAGCCTTACGTGGTTTAGAAATTGGTGTGTGTGGTTTAGATCCGATTATCGATATCAACGCCGCTGATGCCAAAGAAAAAATTACCCGTGAACTGCGCGAGCCAGGCTCACACCGTATTTGGTACATCGGTGATGCCTTCCGGTTTGGCATGAGCATGCAAGAAATCTTCACTTTAACCAATATCGACCCTTGGTTCTTGGTGCAAATCGAAGATTTGATTAACGAAGAGTCTGCAATTAAAGCAGCTGGTTTTGCTGGTTTAGACCAGGCTCGTTTAACAGTGCTAAAACGCAAAGGCTTTGCTGATAAGCGTATCGCAGATTTACTGGGCGTTGCTGAGGCTGAAGTACGCAAAAAACGTCATGGTTTTGGCCTACACCCAGTGTACAAACGTGTGGATACTTGTGCCGCAGAATTTGCATCAGATACCGCGTATATGTACAGCACCTATGATGAAGAATGTGAAGCTGCACCAACCAATCGCGATAAGATTATGATTATCGGCGGTGGCCCAAACCGTATCGGCCAAGGCATCGAATTCGATTATTGCTGTGTCCACGCTGCACTTGCGCTGCGTGAAGATGGTTACGAAACTATCATGGTGAACTGTAACCCTGAGACAGTTTCTACCGATTACGACACTTCTGACCGTTTGTACTTCGAGCCAATTACCCTTGAAGACGTGCTGGAAATCGTCAAGAAAGAACAGCCAAAAGGCGTGATCGTGCAATACGGTGGTCAAACACCATTAAAACTTGCCCGTGCCTTAGAGGCGAATGGTGTGCCAATTATCGGCACTTCACCGGACGCCATCGACCGTGCTGAAGACCGTGAACGCTTCCAACAGGCAGTTGAGCGTTTGGGCTTAAAACAGCCGAAAAATGCCACGGTGACTAGCTTAGAAGAAGCCATTAGCAAAGCGCCGGAAATTGGTTACCCAATGGTTGTGCGTCCATCGTATGTTCTAGGTGGCCGAGCCATGGAAATCGTCTATGACGATCAGGATTTACGTCGTTACATGACTGAAGCTGTTAGCGTTTCTAACGATTCACCAGTATTGCTGGATCGGTTCTTAGATGACGCCATTGAAGTGGATATCGATGCAATTTGCGATGGTACTGAAGTCATTATCGGCGGCATCATGGAACATATCGAACAAGCCGGTGTGCATTCTGGCGACTCAGCATGTTCATTACCTCCGCATAGCTTATCGGTGGAAATTCAAGATGTGATGCGCGAACAGGTGAAGAAATTAGCCCTTGAGCTTGGCGTTGTTGGTTTGATGAACACCCAATTCGCAGTGAAAGATAACGAAGTCTATCTCATTGAAGTAAACCCACGTGCAGCGCGTACTGTGCCATTTGTGTCAAAAGCAACGGGTGTTGCCGTAGCTAAAGTGGGCGCTCGTTGTATGGCGGGTCGGTCATTAAAAGATCAAGGCGTGACCAAGGAAATTATTCCACCGTATTTCTCTGTGAAAGAAGTGGTTATCCCGTTCAACAAGTTTCCAGGTGTCGACCCACTACTTGGACCAGAAATGCGTTCAACTGGCGAAGTCATGGGCGTTGGTGAAACCTTCGCCGAAGCTTTTGCTAAAGGTGAGTTAGGCGCAGGCACCATGATCCCAACTGGCGGTCGTGCTTTACTTTCTGTACGTGATAGCGATAAAGTGCGTGTGGTTGAACTGGCCCAAACAATGGTCGGTTTAGGTTTTGAATTGGATGCGACAGGCGGCACTGCCAAAGCGATCCTAGCAGCAGGTATTCCATGCCGTGTTGTTAGTAAAGTATTTGAAGGTCGTCCACACATTTTAGATAGAATCAAAAATGGTGAATACAGTTACATTGTAAACACCACTGAAGGCCGTCAAGCCATTGAAGATTCTAAAGTGATCCGTCGTGGTGCATTGCAGCACAAAGCCAACTATACAACGACGCTGAACGCAGCATTCGCGACCTGTAAAGCAAACGCAGCAAATGCCTTTGCTACAGTTTCGTCAGTGCAAGAATTACATAAGAGAGTAAACGGATGAGTCAAATCCCTATGACAGTTCAGGGTGCGCAGCGTTTGCGCGACGAACTGCATGAATTGAAATCAGTGAAACGCCCTGAGATTATTCAGGCGATCGCGGAAGCGCGTGAACACGGCGATTTAAAAGAAAACGCCGAGTATCATGCTGCTCGTGAAGCGCAGGGTTTCTGTGAAGGTCGGATCCAAGATATTGAAGGTAAACTAGCCAACGCTCAGATTATCGATGTCACCAAAATGCCAAATACCGGTCGGGTGATTTTTGGTACTACAGTGACAATCTTAAATCTCGATAGCGATGAGGAAGTCACTTATCGCATAGTGGGCGATGATGAAGCTGATATTAAAAGTAATTTAATTTCAGTGAATTCTCCTATTGCACGTGGCTTAATTGGCAAATCATTGGATGATGTCGTTAACATCACGACACCAAACGGCGTGGTTGAATTTGAAATTACCAATGTGCAATATCTGTAATGAATTGATATAAACATGAAAAAGCGGCGTATGCCGCTTTTTTTATGTCATAGGTTTGCTGATCTAAATCAGTAGAAGTGTAAGATTTAAAATTTTATTCTGTTAGAAAATAGTAACCTGCGTTATCCTGCAAGCTTAGGAGGCCGCGATGAAAAATATGAAAATTTGTTATGAATTAACGCTAGAAGATCGAACTTTATGGGTTCGAGCAATTGGCGTTTGGACAGCTCGTGACATCGAAGAATATATTCGTGACTTTCGGGCAAAGGTTAACCCACTAATTTCATTGCCGTGGGCCTTAGTTTTAGATGTTCGTGCCTGGCAGACTAGCCCGCAAGATATTTTAGCTGGGGCGCTTGATAATACGCGATGGTGTGTTCGCAACAATCTTGTGCATGTCGTCGCATTGGTGCCAAAAGATCATATTATTGGTTGGCAGTTTTTAAAAGCGACTTCAGTGGAAATGCCTGAGCTGATGGTTCGTCAACGTGCAGAAAACGAAGAAGAAGCCCGCAACTTTTTAAGAGCCGCAGGCTTTGTAAAATAATTAAACGCCGCCAAAAACGCTGATTAGCCGCGAGGTAAAACCAGTTTCCGCTCTTTTGCCGGACGATAAATCACTAAAATATGGCCGATCACTTGGACTTTGTCTGCTTTTGCTTCACGAACAATAGCATCCATAATCGCAACTTTTTCTTCACGGTCAATACTTGGCACTTTAACTTTAATTAGCTCGTGGTGTTCCAAAGCTAAATCTATTTCTGCCATTACGCCTTCGGTCAAACCATTACCGCCTAAGAGGATAATTGGCTTTAATTCGTGCGCTTTTGCCTTTAAAAACTGTTTTTGTTTGTTTGATAAGCTCATTTGATGACTTTTTCCATTGGGAAGCCTTGAAATTACGCTATTGTAACGCCATCTTGCAGGGAAGACCAATTAAGAGTAGCTCCATGACTAAGAAAAAGCGTTCTGCAAGCTCCAGCCGATGGCTACAAGAGCATATGTCAGACCCATTTGTGCAAAAAGCGCAGAAATTAGGCCTGCGATCTCGTGCATCTTTCAAACTTGAAGAGATCCAAGAGCGCGATAAATTGATCAAACCTGGCATGACCATCGTAGATCTAGGCTCTGCCCCAGGAAGTTGGTCGCAACTTGCAGCTGAGTTGGTTGGGCCACAAGGGACGGTGATAGCCTGTGACATTTTGCCTATGGATCCATTAGCCGGTGTTGCATTTTTACAAGGCGACTTCCGTGAAGAAGCTGTTTTAAATGCCTTACTTGATAGGATTAATGGCCGCAATGTTGATGTTGTATTATCAGATATGGCACCCAATATGAGCGGTAATAACACGGTAGACCAAACACGAAGCATGTATCTCATCGAATTAGCACTCGATATGTGTAATAAAGTGCTAAAGCGAAATGGCAGCTTTGTTGTGAAAGTTTTCCATGGTGAGGGATTTGACCAGTACGTGCAGGAAGTACGTCATGTATTCACCAATGTACGGATCCGCAAGCCTGATTCGTCGCGTTCACGATCGAGCGAGACATATATCGTGGCGAGTGGCTTCAAACTTTAGTAAAGTAACTTCAGAAGTATTTCTGGTAACAAGAGGTTATAACCTTGAGCGACATGGCGAAGAATTTAATGGTTTGGCTGGTCATTGCTATCGTATTGATGACAATGTTCAACAGCTTTAGCCGCAATGAACGTACTGATGGCCAGTTGAGCTACACAGAGTTTGTGCAGCAAATTAAACAAGGGCAGATCAGCCAAGCGATATTTGATAATGCCGGTAACATCGTCGGTAAGAAAACGGACGGCAGTACTTTTAAGTTACCAATCCCGATGGGTTATGACGCCAAAGTGTTGGATGATTTAATCAACAACAACGTTGATACTCGCGGAACTGAACGTGATAGCGGTGTGTCATGGGGTGATATTTTTATCTCGTGGTTCCCGATGTTGCTGTTAATCGGCGTATGGATCTTCTTTATGCGTCAGATGCAAGGCGGCGGTGGCAAGGGCGCTATGTCCTTTGGTAAGAGCCGTGCCCGTCTGATGGGCGAAGATCAAATTAAAACAACTTTTGCCGATGTTGCAGGTTGTGACGAAGCTAAAGAGGAAGTATCTGAGCTTGTCGATTATTTGAAAGACCCTGCACGTTTTCAAAAGCTTGGTGGCAAAATTCCAAAAGGCGTGTTGATGGTTGGCCCGCCAGGTACTGGTAAAACATTATTAGCCAAAGCAATCGCTGGCGAAGCAAAAGTACCGTTCTTTACTATATCAGGTTCTGATTTCGTTGAAATGTTCGTTGGTGTCGGTGCAAGCCGCGTTCGTGACATGTTCGAACAAGCGAAAAAAGCCGCACCATGTATCATTTTCATCGACGAAATCGACGCAGTTGGTCGCCAACGTGGCGCAGGTTTAGGCGGTGGTCACGATGAACGTGAACAAACCCTCAACCAGATGCTGGTAGAAATGGACGGCTTTGACGGTAATGAAGGTATTATCATCATTGCCGCAACTAACCGCCCTGATGTGTTGGATGCAGCGTTGTTGCGCCCAGGTCGTTTTGACCGTCAAGTCGTGGTTGGGTTGCCGGATGTTCGTGGCCGCGAACAAATTCTGAAAGTGCATATGCGCAAGGTACCACTTGCTGACAATGTCGAAGCAAGCGTTATTGCTCGTGGTACCCCAGGTTTCTCTGGGGCAGACTTAGCTAACTTGGTAAACGAGGCTGCTTTATTCGCTGCCCGTACTAATCGCCGAGTTGTCAGCATGGAAGAGTTTGAAAAAGCAAAAGACAAAATCATGATGGGTGCTGAGCGCCGCTCAATGGTGATGACTGATGCCGAGAAAGAGATGACCGCTTACCATGAAGCGGGTCATGCGATAGTTGGCTGTCTGGTACCTGAGCATGATCCGGTGCATAAGGTAACGATTATTCCGCGTGGCCGTGCACTTGGCGTGACCTTCTTTTTACCTGAAGCTGATGCCATCAGTGTCAGTAAGCGTAAATTAGAGAGCAAAATCTCTGTGGCTTATGGTGGCCGTCTAGCTGAAGAACTGATTTACGGTGTTGAAGCCGTATCAACGGGGGCTTCGCAAGATATTAAATATGCGACTTCAATTGCTCGTAATATGGTTACTAAATGGGGCTTCTCCGACAAGCTGGGCCCGTTATTGTATGCTGATGAAGAAAATGAAGTATTCTTAGGCCGTAGCATGGGCAAATCTAAGCAAATGTCTGGTGAAACTGCTGCGCTGATTGATGCTGAGATTAAGCAAATCATCGATAGTAATTATGAACGTGCACGAACCATGATTGTCGAGAATATGGATATTCTGCACGCGATGAAAGATGCTTTGATGCTTTACGAAACTATTGATTCAAAACAAATTGAAGATTTGATGGCTCGTCGTGAAGTTCGTGTACCAGAACACTGGGAACCGAAAGATAAGAAATCAGATCCGAGCAATGGTTCTGGTGGTGATGCAGCGCCTGTTGCACAAGCGCCTGTAGAAGCAAAAACTTCTGAGAGCCACGGCAGCTAAACTGTTTGAGTTTAATGATAAAAACCCCGTTTAATCGGGGTTTTTCTTTTAAAGGATATAGTTATATGCAATTGCAATTGCCCCGTAATCGTCGACTCGATTTGAGCCGCACTAGGCTTATGGGGATCCTAAATGTTACGCCAGATTCCTTTTCCGATGGCGGGAGGTTTATTGGGCAAGCAGCGGCTCTGCAGCAGGTTGAGCAAATGTTGAAAAATGGCGCTGATATCATTGATATCGGTGGGGAGTCAACAAGACCTGGCGCTAAAGACGTTTGTTTAGAGGACGAACTTGCTAGGGTAATTCCTATTATTCATAGTATTCGTCAGTTATACCCCGATGTTCCTATTTCTGTTGATACGAGTAAAGCGTTGGTAATGGCAGAAGCCATCGCTGCGGGAGCGGATATTATTAATGATGTTCGAGCTTTACTCGAACCTAATGCACTCGATATTGCTGTTGCTTCGCAAGTTCCAGTTTGTCTAATGCACATGCAAGGGCAACCAAGGTCAATGCAGCATCAGCCAAGTTATTTGAATGTCGTGCAGGAAGTTCTTGAATTTCTATATCAACGCGCAGAAGCTTGCGTAGAGGCAGGGATAAAACGGGAACAGATAATTTTTGATCCTGGCTTTGGCTTTGGGAAATCATTATCGCATAACTATGAAATACTCTGTGCTATATCATCATTTGTCGATACAGGGTATCCAGTGCTGGCAGGAATGTCGCGTAAATCAATGATTGGTCAATTACTTAACTGTGATGTCGCAGAACGTTTGGCAGGTAGTATTGCCTGTGCCACAATAGCTGCTATGAAAGGTGCACAAATCATTCGTGTGCATGATATTAAAGAAACCGCAGATGCAATTAAAGTTGTACATGCGAGCAAATTTGGAGTGAATGCATGAGCAGGAAGTTTTTTGGTACTGATGGTGTCCGTGGTCGGGTTGGCGAATTTCCAATTACCCCTGAGTTTGCCATGAAGTTGGGATGGGCTGCAGGTCGAGTATTGTCGCAACATGGGACTCGTAAAGTATTGATTGGCAAGGATACTAGGATTTCAGGGTATCTACTTGAGACTGCATTAGAAGCAGGTCTTATCGCAGCCGGTATCGATGTTCGTTTATTAGGCCCGATGCCAACTCCGGCTGTTTCATATCTGACGCGCACTTTCCGCGCAGAAGCGGGTATTGTTATCAGTGCATCACACAATCCTTATTATGATAATGGTATTAAATTTTTCTCTGCGGATGGTTCCAAATTAGATGATGAAATTGAGTTAGCCATAGAAGCGGAGCTCGAGCAGCCAATGGTTTGCGAATCTTCGGAGCATCTAGGTAAAGCTCAGCGTATTGATGATGCTGCAGGTCGTTATATCGAATTTTGTAAAAGTCATTTACCGAATCATATGTCGCTCAATGGCCTCAAAATAGTGTTGGATTGCGCAAATGGTGCAACATACCATATTGCTCCAAACGTTTTTAGGGAGCTCGGTGCAGAAGTTCATACCATTGCCTGTGCACCTAACGGTATTAATATTAATGAGAAATGTGGGGCGACTCACACTGATGCTTTACAGCTGGCAGTGGTTGAACTTGGCGCAGATTTAGGGATTGCTTACGACGGTGATGGCGACCGAGTGATGATGGTTGACCACACCGGTCGCCAAATTGATGGCGATGAAATTATTTATATGATTGCAAGGTCGACAAAGCAGCGTGGTCGCCTTACTGGCGGAGTAGTTGGTACGTTGATGAGCAACATGGGTCTAGAACTAGCGCTAGCAGAGCTTGATATTCCGTTTGTCCGCAGTAAAGTAGGTGACCGCTACGTGATGGAACTTTTGCAAGAAAAAGGATGGCGTATCGGTGGTGAAAATTCCGGCCACGTTCTTAATCTTGATCACACAGGGACCGGTGATGGCATTATCGCCTCATTGCAAGTTCTTGCTGCGATGTTTGATACCGGATTAAAGTTAGCCGATTTAGCTCAAGGCATGACCAAAATGCCGCAAGTCTTAGTAAATGTTAAATTTGAAAAAGGCTCTGCACCTTTAGAGAACTTACATGTGAAACAAGTTATTGCACAAGTAGAAGCCGAATTACATGGACAGGGTCGAGTCTTGATCCGCAAATCAGGTACGGAACCATTAATTCGTGTTATGGTCGAAGGAAAAGTACAAGCTGAAGTACAGGAATATGCAGAGAAAATTGCAGCAGCTGTGAAACTCGCTAGCTAAATTTTAATCGGCACAGACTTACCTTACCTCGCTTTTGTAGGCTTGGGATTTTAGTTCTGTGTTACAAAGCGGTGTGTTGCTTTAAGCTCACGCCGCTTTTTTTTACTAGTAACGCTCTGCTGAGAAATTGAGCTGCTATCAACGCAAAATGCATTTTTTCTATAGCTTCACTTGTTTGCGACGAACGAAATCGTTAATATCTCGCCGGTCAAATAGGGGATAACGCATGACACAACGTAGACCATTGATTGCAGCAAATTGGAAAATGAATGGTAGTTGTGAACTTGCTCAGGCGATGAGTGAGGCGCTGTCGGCGATCACGACCACTAATGAAATTCTGATCTGCCCACCTGTAATATTTCTAGCTGGCTTTCCAAAAAATGACGCTTTTCAGCTGGGTGGTCAAAATGTCAGCAACGAAGTGCAAGGAGCCTTCACAGGTGAAATTAGTGCTGATATGCTGCGTTCGGTAGGTGCAACTTATGTGATTGTCGGACACTCAGAACGTCGCGCACTTTACGGCGACAACGATGCTATGGTGTTAGCAAAAGCGCTACGTGCAGTTTCGGCTAAAATTACGCCAATTATTTGTTTTGGTGAAACTTTAATTGAAAGACAACAAGAAAAAACCTTTGAAGTTATTGCACAGCACCTTGATGCAGTGTATGCTGCGCACCCTGAATTGTTAGCCACTTCAGTGATTGCTTACGAACCGATATGGGCAATAGGTACTGGTGAAACTGCATCACCAGAGCAAGCACAAGCGGTACATGAGTTTATTCGTCAACATGTTGCAAAGTACGATTCTGTAGCGGCTAAACAAATACGAATAATTTACGGCGGTAGTGTCAATGCTGAAAATTGCACTGCGCTTTTTGCAAAACCAGATATAGACGGAGCTCTAGTCGGTGGCGCTAGTTTGAAAACTGCAGAATTTACTGCAATCTGCTTAACTGCACAGGATAAATGATGTACGAATTATTAATGATTTTGTATGTGTTGGTATCAGCAGCAATTATTGGTTTAGTATTGTTGCAACACGGTAAAGGCGCTGATATGGGCGCTTCATTTGGTGCAGGCGCTTCAGCGACCATCTTCGGTTCTGCTGGTAAAGGCAACTTCATGACCAAATCTACAACAATCCTTGCAATAATATTTTTTGCATTGAGTTTGTTGATCGGTAACTACAACACTACAGCAATTGAAAAGAAAGCTGAGTTTGAAAATTTAAGTCTAGCTCCAACTGAGCAAAATACAGCTGAAAAAGCTGCAGAAAAAGTTGTTGTAGAAAAGACTGAAAATAAAGAAGAAACTACAAAAGATATTCCAGTGGGTAATTAATACTACTGAAGCTGAATTGGCACTAAATAATTCAGTATTGCAAGTTAAAGCCGAGATGGTGAAATTGGTATACACGCTACCTTGAGGTGGTAGTGCCCTAGGCGTGCGGGTTCGAGTCCCGCTCTCGGCACCAATTAATGATGTATTTTGTCTAGAACCAAAATACATCGTGTTTAGAAAAACTAAACAAAACATTTTGTTGCGGTAAAGTGCTAAGCACTATATAATGCATACCAGTTACGGACGCGGGATGGAGCAGCCTGGTAGCTCGTCGGGCTCATAACCCGAAGGTCGTCGGTTCAAATCCGGCTCCCGCAACCAAATTCTGCACCAGAATAACTGAATGAGATTTTCTCTTCAGCGCAGATGCTAAGTCAACATGACTTTACCGTATAGTTAATAGAATTATGTGTCAATATAAACGCATTATTCGAACCAGATTGTTAAAGCAAGATTGGCGATATCATGCTTTACTGAGTTGTTTTCGCCCCGATCTCTCGGGGCGTTTTCACATCTGGCGCAATGATTTTAATATTCTGGGCTTTATGCCCTTTTTTTATTTCTGGAGGTCTCTTTGACTAAACAAGAGCAGCGTTTAACCGAGCTGTTGACACCAACTGTTGAAGCTGCAGGCTTTGAACTACTCGGTGTTGAGTTCGTATCTGCTGGGCGTCATTCAACTTTACGTTTGTATATCGATCACCCTGAAGGCGTTAATGTCGATCATTGCGCAGTGGTAAGCCGTGAAGTTGGCGCTATCCTTGATGTTGAAGATCCAATCCCGAACGAATACAACCTAGAAGTCTCATCACCAGGTCTGGATCGCCCGTTATTTACCTCGGAACATTTTGCTAAAGCTATTGGCCAAAAAGTCGAAGTGAAACTAGCTATTCCTCAGGATGGTCGTCGCAGATTTAAAGGTGCTCTAATCGCGATAGAAGATGACATGCTCGTCATCGAAGTGGATGGCAAACCTTATCGTTTGCTTATGGACAACGTAGATAAAGCAAACGTAGTACCGGTGTTCTAAAACGGACAACGGCTCTTTGTGAGGCAGAAATCATGGCAAAAGAAATATTATTAGTAGTTGATGCGGTATCAAACGAGAAGTCTGTACCGCGTGAAAAAATCTTCCAGGCATTGGAATTTGCACTGGCAGCAGCCACCAAAAAGAAAAACGAAGGCGATATTGAAGTTCGTGTGTCGATCGATCGTAAAACTGGCGCTTACGACACTTTCCGTCGCTGGTTAGTAATTCCTGATGATCAACACCAAGAGCACCCATATCGCGAGATTACGCTTTCGGCTGCGCAATATGATGAGCCAGATTTGAAAGTTGGTGATTATGTTGAAGAACAGATTGAATCTGTAGTGTTTGACCGCATTACAACGCAAATGGCAAAACAAGTTATCGTGCAAAAAGTGCGCGAAGCTGAGCGTTCACAAGTTGTTGAAGCATATATTGACCAAGTTGGTGAGTTAGTCACCGGCGTAGTCAAAAAAGTTAACCGTGAAAGCGTAATCGTTGATTTAGGTAATAACGCTGAAGCGATGCTTGCACGTGAAGAAATGATTCCACGCGAAACTTTCCGTCCGGGCGACCGTATCCGTGCATTGTTGTACGCCGTGAATCCAGAAGCTCGTGGTGCGCAGTTGTTTTTAAGCCGTACTCGTCCTGAAATGCTGATCGAATTATTCCGCATCGAAGTACCAGAAATTGGCGAAGAAATGATTGAAATCCGTGGCGCAGCTCGTGACCCAGGTTCTCGCGCGAAAATCGCGGTGAAAACCAACGACCGTCGTATAGATCCAGTTGGTGCTTGTGTTGGTATGCGTGGCTCACGTGTCCAAGCAGTTTCAGGCGAACTTGGCGGTGAGCGTGTTGATATTGTCCTGTTTGATGATAATCCAGCGCAGTATGTGATTAATGCTATGGCGCCTGCTGAAGTTGCATCAATTATTGTTGATGAAGACTCACATGCTATGGATATCGCAGTCGAAGATTCAAACCTGCCGATGGCAATCGGCCGTGCAGGTCAAAACGTGCGTTTAGCAAGCCAGTTAACTGCATGGGAATTGAATGTGATGTCAGTTTCTGACATGAAGAAAAAGCACCAAGAAGAAAATTCGAAAGTGCTCAACTTATTCATGGAAGGATTAGAAGTTGATGAAGACTTTGCCAGTGTATTAGTGGACGAAGGTTTCTCAACGTTAGAAGAGATTGCTTATGTGCCAGTGTCGGAACTGTTAAATATCGACGGTTTAGATGAAGACACAGTTGAAGAATTACGTAAACGTGCCAAAGCCGTTCTAACTACTCGTGCATTAGCTAGCGAAGAATCACTTGAAGGCGCTACGCCTAGTGAAGCTTTACTTGGCTTAGCGGGTTTAGAAACACACACCGCTTATGTCTTGGCCAGTAAAGGTGTAGTAACTTTGGATGACCTGGCCGAACTGGGTGTTGATGATTTGATTGAAATTGAAAAAATGTCAGAAGAAAAAGCAGCGGCGCTGATCATGGCTGCTCGTAATATCGTCTGGTTCAACGAAGAAAACTGATAGGTCAACGGAGGTAACTATTACATGGCAGAAGTCACGATAGAAAAACTAGCCAGTGATGTGGGAACAACTGTTGATCGGTTAGTCCAACAATTTGCTGACGCGGGCATTACTAAAAATGTCGGGCAGATGGTCAGCGAAGACGAGAAGAAGTCTTTGTTAGAACATTTAAGTAAACAACACGGTGGCGGCAGTGCCGAACCGTCACGTTTAACATTAAAGCGTAAAGAGAAGACCACGTTAAGCGTAAGCGGTGGTGCTGGTCGTAATCGCGAAATTCAAGTCGAAGTACGTAAGCAAAAGACTTATGTCAAACGTCCTGCTGATGATGCTGCGTCAATTGCAGCTGAAGAAGCTCGTTTAGCCGAAGAACGTGCTAAAGAAGAAGCTGCTCGTCAAGAAGCTGAACGTTTAGCTGCGGAAAAACGCGCTAAAGAAGAAGCAGAACGTAAAGCTGATGCAGAGCGTAAAGCCGCTGACGCGAAAAAACGTGAAGAGCAACGTGCGCAACTGGCGAAAGATGATCCAGAAGAAGCTGCACGTCGAGCTGCGAAAGAGGAAGCTAAACGCGAAGCAGATCGCATCAAAGCGACACAAGAAGCAGAACGTTTGCGTAAGTTGGAACTTGAAGCACAACGTCAAGCTGAAGAAGCTCGCCGTTTAGCTGAAGAAAATGCTGAACGTTGGGCTAAAGAAGAAAAATCTTCGGTTGAAGTTGGTGATTACCACTTAACCAGCAACGTTTATGCAAAACAAGCAGAAGATGAAGAAGACACTCGTGATGAGCGCGGTGGTCGTCGCCATGGTAAAAAAGCGCCTGTTGGCAAAGCCAAGAAAAAAGATGATGCAGATGACAAAGATGCATTTAACCGCGCTAATCGCCATAAAAAGAAAAAGACACCAAGCAGCATGCAGCATGGTTTCAATAAGCCAGCACAACCGGTTGAACGGGAAGTGAAAATTGGCGAAACCATTACAGTTGCTGAACTTGCAGCGAAGATGGCAGTGAAAGCATCTGAAGTTATCAAAGCGATGATGAAAATGGGCGCTATGGCGACTATCAACCAAGTCATCGACCAAGAAACTGCAGCAATCGTTTGTGAAGAGATGGGCCATAAGTTCACTTTAACTCGTGAAAACGAGCTTGAAGAAACCGTCATGGCTGATCGTGAAGGCGAAGGTGCACAAGAGCCACGTGCTCCAGTTGTTACCGTTATGGGTCACGTTGACCACGGTAAAACTTCGTTACTCGATTATATTCGTAAAGCTAAAGTGGCTGCAGGCGAAGCGGGTGGTATCACCCAGCATATCGGTGCTTACCACGTTGAAACTGACCGTGGCATGATTACGTTCTTAGACACCCCGGGTCACGCGGCCTTTACTTCAATGCGTGCTCGTGGTGCTAAAGCGACTGATATCGTGGTATTAGTTGTTGCTGCTGACGATGGTGTAATGCCACAAACCAAAGAAGCTATCCAACATGCGAAAGCTGCTGGCGTGCCAATCGTGGTTGCAGTGAACAAAATTGATAAACCAGACGCAGATCCAGACCGCGTTCGGAATGAATTATCGCAATATGGCGTTATTTCAGAAGAATGGGGTGGTGACACTCAGTTCGTACAAGTTTCGGCAAAAACTGGGCTTGGCATCGACGATTTACTCGAGTCATTGTTGGTGCAATCTGAGTTGTTAGAACTCACCGCCGTGAAAGTCGGTATGGCCCGTGGTGTGGTTATTGAATCGCGCTTAGATAAAGGTCGTGGTCCAGTTGCGTCAATTCTGGTGCAAGAAGGGACTTTGAAACAAGGCGACATCGTACTTTGCGGCTTAGAATATGGCCGTGTTCGCGCGATGCGTGATGAAAATGGCCAAGATGTGAAAGAAGCAGGTCCATCTATTCCTGTAGAAATCCTCGGTCTGTCAGGTGTTCCTTCAGCGGGTGACGAAGTTACTGTTGTTAAAGATGAGCGTAAGGCTCGTGAAGTTGCTTTATACCGTCAAGGCAAATTCCGTGATGTGAAACTTGCACGTCAACAGAAAGCTAAGCTGGAAAACATGTTTGCAAACATGACTGAAGGCGACGTTGCTGAACTTAACATCGTATTAAAAGCTGACGTTCAAGGTTCTGTGGAAGCGATCAGCGATTCGCTGTCTAAACTGTCAACTGATGAAGTTAAAATCAAAATCATCGGTAGCGGTGTGGGTGGTATCACCGAAACTGACGCGACCTTGGCTGCAGCATCTTCAGCTATTGTCATCGGTTTCAACGTTCGTGCCGAAGCAAACGCACGTAAGATCATCGAAGATGAGTCGCTTGATCTTCGTTACTACAGCATCATTTATGAACTGTTAGATGAAGTTCGTGCCGCAATGACCGGTATGTTAGCACCTGAGTTTAAGCAACAGATTATTGGTCTGGCTCAGGTTCGTGACGTATTCCGCTCACCGAAATTCGGTGCGATTGCTGGTTGTATGGTTACCGAAGGTATCGTTAAACGTAACGCACCAATCCGCGTATTACGTGACAACGTGGTAATTTACGAAGGCGAATTGGAATCATTGCGTCGCTTTAAAGACGATGTGTCTGAAGTTCGTAATGGCTTCGAGTGTGGTATCGGTGTTAAGAACTACAATGACGTGCGTGAAGGCGACCAAATCGAAGTATTCGAAGTGGTTCAGGTTGAACGTACACTGTAATCTAACGTACTGATATTGAAATAATTGTTGAACAGCAGGGGCCGTGAGCCCCTGTTCTTTTCTGCAAATTTCATCTGGAATAAATTATGAATAAAGAATACGCTCGCTTTGACCGGCTTGCACAGCAAATGCAACAAGAAATGGCGCTGATTTTGCAACGCGATATTAAAGATCCTCGCTTGCATACAATGATTACGGTGTCGGACGTTAATGTGTCGAAAGACCTATCACACGCAAAAATCTATGTGACATTTTTAGGTTTAGACGCCGACAAAGTCGCTCTGAATTTACAGATCCTAAATGATGCAAGCGGTTTTATTCGTAGCTTAATTGCAAAACGTATCCAGGCTCGTATCGTTCCGACTGTGCGTTTTTATTTTGATAAGTCATTAGATGAAGGTATCCGGATGGCAAATCTGGTAGAAACCGTTCGCCGTAGTGATGAGCAAAAGCGTAAGGCTGCAGGGCAAGAACTTGATGCGACTCCGTCATCAGGCGAAGAAGAATAAGCAGGATTTTGCATGGCACGTCGGCAAGTCGATGGCATATTTCTATTAAATAAGCCGTTAGAAATTTCGAGCAATGGCATTTTGCAACGCGTGCGTTGGTTGTTCCAAGCAGAAAAAGCAGGGCATACTGGCGCGTTAGATCCGTTAGCGTCAGGCCTATTGCCCATTTGTTTTGGTGAAGCGACTAAATTTAGCCAGTTTCTGTTGGATACGGACAAAACTTACGAGGTTTCTGCGCGGTTTGGTGTCCGAACCGATACTAGTGATGCCGCTGGTGAAGTAATTGCAACGAAACCAATTACTTTTACTCCTACAGATCTACAAGCTGCAATAATCAAACTGAGTGGTCCGCAAATGCAGGTTCCGACCATGTATTCTGCGCTAAAGTATCAAGGGCAACCGTTATACAAATATGCCCGTCAAGGGATCACTGTGCCACGCGAAGCTCGACCAATAACTATTTTTCAGTTTGAGCTTTTGGCCTTTGATGGTCAAGACGCACGTTTTATCGTGCACTGCAGCAAAGGGACTTACATTCGCACCCTGATTGACGACTTAGGCGAAATCTTAGGTTGTGGTGCTTACGTCACGGGTTTACATCGAACCCAAGTTGGTCCGTTTACCGCTGCGCAGATGCAAACTACTGAAGCTTTGGAACCTTTAAATCAAGCGAGTGATTGGCAAACTTTAGACCAATTATTATTGCCAATGGATTGGGCCTTGCAAGGACTACCAACGCTGACTTTACAGCGGGGGCAGTGGCAACGTTTAGTGCATGGTCAAAGTGTTGAATTAACAGCGGATATGCAAGCTGAGTTGTCTGAGCAGCCGTTAGACGCCATCAAGCTTTATGATGAGACTCAGCAATTTATAGGCATCGGTCGTGCAGATAGTCAGTTTTTAACGGTTCGGCGTTTATTAAATACCAGCGCTCGGCAAGTGAACGAGAATTAGTAGTTGTAATTCGACGGTTTTATGGTATTCTGCGCGCTCATTTTTGGTTGCTGGCTGGATTAGTGCCTGGCGGCAATTGTTTTAACTATCCTGGAGGATAAAAATGTCACTAACTGTAGCTGAAAAAGCAAAAATCCTAGCTGACTTTGGTACTAAAGCTGGCGACACAGGTTCTACTGAAGTTCAAGTAGCTCTGTTAACTGCGAACATCACCAAACTGCAAGGTCACTTTGCTGAACACAAGCACGACTTCCACTCACGTCGTGGTTTATTACGTATGGTTTCTCAACGTCGTAAATTGTTAGATTATTTAAAACGTACTGAAGTTGCACGTTACACTGCACTGATCGAGCGTTTAGGTCTGCGTCGTTAATTCGACCCGGTCGATAAAAAAGGAGCCTTTTGGCTCCTTTTTTTGTTTTTAGGCATTAAAAATGTGACTTCAGTCGAAAAATCATGGTTTTTCTACCTTCCAGCAAGCCCCGTCAGCTATCTTTTTTCAACCCGAACCAGCTATACTTGCAGCCGAAAAATCGACCCAAAAAAAATCCCGCGTTTCGGGCGCAATAGCAGCCCATGTCCACGCGTCAAATAGAAAGGAAATATCCACGTGAATCCCATTGTAAAACAATTTCAGTTCGGCCAGCACACAGTAACTTTAGAGACAGGCGTCATTGCTCGTCAAGCAGACGGTGCCGTATTGGCCAGCATGGGTGATACCTCAGTTTTAGTCACTGTTGTTGGTAAAAAACAAGCCAAACCAGGTCAGGATTTCTTCCCACTGACTGTAAACTATCAAGAAAAAATGTACGCTGCCGGCCGTATCCCAGGTGGCTTCTTCAAACGTGAAGGTCGTCCAAGTGAAGGCGAAACTTTAACTTCACGTTTAATCGACCGTCCAATTCGTCCATTATTCCCTGAAGGCTTCACTAACGAAGTGCAAGTCATCGCGACAGTAGTTTCTGTTCAGCCAGAAATTCAGCCAGATATCATTTCTATTCTGGGTACTTCAGCGGCATTAGCAATCTCTGGTATTCCATTTAGCGGTCCTTTAGGCGCTGCTCGTGTTGGTTACATTAACGACCAGTACGTATTAAACCCATCAGAAGATGAGCTGAAAACATCACGTTTAGATTTAGTAGTTGCTGGTACTGCCAATGCAGTATTGATGGTTGAATCTGAAGCTAACGTATTATCTGAAGATGTGATGTTGGGTGCTGTGGTTTATGGCCACGACCAAATGCAAATCGCTATCAACGCTATCGCGGAATTTGCTGCAGAAGCTGCTAAACCGGCTTGGAACTGGGTTGCTCCAGCGAAAAATGAACCATTAATCGCGAAAATCGAAGCGTTATCAACAGCTGCTGTTGGTGAAGCTTACCGCATTACTGAAAAAGCAAAACGCTATGAAGCCATTGGCGCTATCAAAGCTGAAGTATTTGCAAAAATCAAAGCTGAATTGGCAGAAGGCGAAGGTTTTAACGAAACTGAAGCCAGTGAAATTTTCCACAACTTAGAATCAAAAATCGTTCGTGGCCGTATCATTTCTGGTGAACCACGTATCGATGGTCGTGACAACGAAATGATTCGTGGTTTGTCCGTAATGACTGGTTTATTACCACGTACTCACGGTTCAGCGTTATTTACTCGTGGTGAAACTCAAGCCTTAGTAACTTGTACTTTAGGTACAGCTCGCGATGCGCAAACTGTTGACGATTTATTGTCAGACAAAACAGACAACTTCCTGTTCCACTACAACTTCCCTCCGTTCTCAGTTGGTGAAACTGGTATGGTTGGTTCACCAAAACGTCGCGAAATCGGTCATGGCCGTTTAGCAAAACGTGGTGTTGCAGCAGTAATGCCTGATTTTGATGTATTCCCATACACAGTTCGTATGGTTTCAGAAATCACTGAATCAAACGGTTCAAGCTCAATGGCGTCTGTTTGTGGTTCATCTTTAGCATTGATGGATGCTGGTGTACCAATCAAAGCTTCTGTGGCAGGTATCGCAATGGGTCTGGTGAAAGAAGGCGAGAACTTCGTTGTACTTTCAGACATCCTGGGTGATGAAGACCACTTAGGTGACATGGACTTTAAAGTTGCTGGTACGACTGCTGGTATCACAGCATTACAAATGGATATCAAGATCGAAGGTATCACCAAAGAAATCATGCAGATCGCGCTGAAACAAGCTAAAGCTGCACGTATTCACATCCTTGGTGTTATGGATCAAGCGATCAACACGCACCGTTCAGAGTTGTCTGAGCATGCGCCACGTATCTATACCTTACACATCAACCCAGAGAAAATCCGAGATGTGATTGGTAAAGGTGGTGCTGTTATTCGTCAAATTACTGAAGAGTCAGGCACTACAATCGAAATCGAAGATGATGGTACCGTGAAAATTGCAGCGACCAACAGCAAAGCTGCTGGTATTGCTATTGCCAAAATCGAAGCTATCACTGCTGAAATCGAAGTTGGTACTGTTTACCAAGGCGAAGTTGTCCGTATCGTTGACTTCGGTGCTTTCGTTAACGTATTGCCAGGCAAAGACGGTTTAGTTCACATTTCGCAAATCTCTGATGAGCGCGTGAACAACGTTGCAGATCACCTGCAAGTTGGGCAAAAAGTTGCGGTTAAAGTATTGGAAGTTGATAAACAAGGCCGTGTGCGTTTGAGTATCAAAGAAGCTAACGCTAAACCAGCTGCTGAAGCAAATGCTGAAAGCGCTGAATAAGCCTACGCTAGTCTCACTGCTGCTGTGTGCAGCAGTGAGCATCTCTGGATGTATCAGCACGCCACAAGCCCCGCAAGGGGTTTTAGTGGAAGACCCGCTATTCCCTGAACCACAAGCTGTGCCAATGCGCAGTGAAATCGCAATTTCTCGAATGAGTGAAATACTGCAATCTGCAAAGTTGGACAAAGCACAACAAGCGCAACTGTATTATGAGCGTGGTGTAATGTATGACAGTGTTGGTTTATCGGTGTTAGCGAGGATTGATTTTATTCGCGCTTTGCGTTTGAAGCCTGATATGGCTGATGCATACAATTTTGTCGGTATTCATCATACCCTAAATGGTGATTATGATAGCGCCTTTGAAGCCTTTGATTCAGCTTTAGAATTAAACCCAAAATATCAATATGCTTACCTTAATCGCGGTATTGCACTGCAATATGATGATAAATTAGATCTTGCTATCCAGGATTTCGTTAAATTTCAAAGCTTGCAACCTAACGATCCATATCGCGCATTGTGGCGGTTTTTTGCCGAGTCTGAAAAGGATTTGCTAGGTGCAAAAGCAACGCTATTGCAGTCGAAAGCAGGTTTGGATCAGCAAGTTTGGGCAACACAAATTGTAGCATTTTACCTTGGCGAAATTAGTGAAGATGAACTCACTGCCATTGCTGCTGAGGCATCTGATCCTAAGCAATTAGCTGAGCAATTATGTGAGCTTTATTTTTATTTAGGTAAATGGCAGATCATGCAGAACAACCCGACAGCGGCTGCTAAGTCTTTTAAATTAGCCCTAGCAACAAATGTCTATGAGTATGTTGAATATCGACACGCGCGTATCGAGTTGATGCGGTTAAGATTTTCAGTGCTAGAGCAAGCTGATGATCAGAATGAACATGCACACTAGTCATCATTTTGTGCAAATAAAAAGCCGGCTTGCTGGCTTTTTTTTATACTCAGACAAGCTATTTTTTGTGATCTGTTGCTTCTTGATTATGACTGCCACAGGGTGTGAACAGCAAAAAACATTTGTCCCAGGTGAGTTGGCATTTAACCAGGCCAAATATGCCCAAGCAAAGGGACTTTCGGTTAAAGCAACTGAGCTTTATAAACAATCAGCTAGTCTTGGTTATTTACCCGCAGTCGATGCGCTGCTTGCGATGCAGCAACCGCGGGATTCATCGTTAGAACTACGCTCCTGGCTACTTTCTTTACCGCCGAGCGTCCAGCCAAAGCTCATTTCTTATTATCAACGTTTAGGTACTAAATTGCCGGTTTTGGCGTTGGATGAACACGAATTTGTAGCGAATACAGCAAAACAGCATTGTGCGCTGACTATTCAGCCTGTTGTCAGTACAGAACTCGACAGTCGCCAGTGGTTGAACTTAATGCAAAGCTGGCAACAGGATGAGTTTCTGCAGACTTTAGCCGTCTGTTTTGGTGCCACTCTTCGTGTTGATGCGGAGTCGTTAAATTGTTCAGATGCGCCAGATAGGCGTTTACAATGTGATTTGTCAGTGTTGCAGCCACTTGTTAAGCAAGGTCGCTTTAATCAACTTTTAATTCTTTCCGGGCGTGGCGCAGCAAATTTCAATAATGGTGTATTACAACTACCGACTTATGCGGACATCCAGTTGTTAAAACATGAATTTAGCCATGTCCTAGGGTTCATCGACGAGTACGCATTATTGCCGGCAGTGGCTAAGGCTGAATGCCTGCCTGGCCGGATAACCCCGAATTTACTATTTAGTCAGTCTGACTTATCTACGTACTTGCAGCATTGGCAATTGCCTCAAAGTGATATTGAGCTTGTCGCTGTAGATACCTGTTCGCAGAGTAATAAACAAGCTTATAAAGTCGTTGCAAAGACCACTCATCTGCAACATTACGAGATGGCCATACCCGAGCTCTACCAAATCCTCATGCAAAAGCAGTTAATGCGCGCGTATGAAATCATGCCGGTTCAATACTATTTTGCCTACTTAGCGAGACAACAAGCGAATTGGCCGTTGTGGCAGGAACAAATGGAAAAGGCCGCAGCTTTTGGTTATCCGCCAGCGCAGCAAGCGCTAGCAGAATGGCATAGCCGTCAATCTAGTTTGACAGCTCGCTGAGTTCGCGGCTAAGTAAATCTGCATCGCCCAGATTCAATTCTAATAAGCGACGTAAATGGCTAGCACTTTCGATATCAATAAGTTCACAGCGCAACCCTAAGGTGTCATCGTGAAGATGCGCAACAGTGACCTGCATATCCAACTGCAACTCGCTATCGTTAAGTACAACTTGCAGCAGAGCCTCTGTCCCCGTTGTATGCTGCCATCCAGCAGGCCTTTGCACTAGAGCACCTTTTAGCGAAAGATCGAGTAACTCAGTATCATAGGTTTGCCCAGCCTGAATTATTCTGGCTTTGCTACTAAACAAAATGCGACTGAATTTTCTATTGTCCATAATCATTCCTCTGTAACTTCATCCAGCATAGGCCTTTTTTCACTAAAAAAACAGGCCGGTATTCACCAGCCTGCTTTGATCATTTGCGACTTACTTAACTTCTTCACCAGCCGCTTGGCGATCTGCGTGATAAGAGGAGCGAACAAATGGCCCACAAGCTGCGTGTTTGAAGCCTAGCTCATAAGCAATGCGATTGATCTCATCAAACTCTTCTGGTGAAACATAACGTTTCACTGGTAAGTGATGTTTACTTGGCTGCAGGTACTGACCAACAGTTAGCATATCAACATTGTGCGCCCGTAAGTCTTTCATTACTTCAATGATTTCTTCAGTCGTTTCGCCAAGACCTACCATCAAACCAGATTTAGTTGAGACTTCAGGGTGTAATTCTTTGTAGCGACGAAGTAACTCTAAAGACCATTTATAATCAGCACCCGGACGAGCTAGCTTGTATAAACGTGGTGCAGTCTCCAGATTGTGGTTAAATACATCAGGTGGTGTCTGCGTTAAAATCTGTAGTGCAGTATCCATCCGGCCACGGAAATCAGGTACCAACACCTCAATTTTGATATTTGGATTTTCACGGCGAATTGCGCTAATAGAATCGGCAAAATGCTGGGCTCCACCATCACGTAAATCATCACGGTCAACTGAAGTAATTACCACATACTTTAGTTTCATATCTTTAATCGTTAGTGCCAATTTTTCAGGCTCTTCTGCATTTGGCGGCAGAGGACGGCCATGCGCGACATCACAGAATGGGCAGCGACGTGTACAAATTGCACCTAAAATCATAAAGGTTGCGGTGCCGTGATTGAAACACTCTGATAAGTTCGGGCATGAAGCTTCTTCACAAACCGAATGCAGACCATGTTTGCGCAACGCACCTTTGATTTCATCAATACGTTCTGAACTCTTTGGCAATGTGATTTTTAGCCATGATGGCTTTCGAAGCATTTCTGTAGGTTCAGTCGGCAACACTTTAACCGGAATAAGTGCCATTTTTTCGGCATCACGTAGTTTGACACCTGGTTCCATATGAGCAGTTTTGGTCATGCTTCAAACCCTGTAACTTCTGTTAATTCGCTGATTTTAAGCTGGCTGATAAACTGCCGGCTGATTTCTTGTTTTGCAGTAGCAATTGTATTCGGCCCGCCCAGCTCACTAGCTTGCACCATGCGCATACCGGCATAGCCACAAGGGTTGATCCGGGAGAAAGGAGTCAAATCCATAGCGACGTTTAGCGCCAAACCATGGAATGTACAACCTTTACGCACTCGCAAGCCTAAAGAAGCAACTTTGGCTTCATCGACATATACGCCGGGGGCGTCAGGTCTTGCATAAGCATTGACATTGTGTGCGGCTAAAGCGCCAACAATCACCTGTTCAATCATAGTGACCAATTCTCGCACACCAATTTTACGTCGTTTTATGTCTAGCAGCACATAAGCGACTAATTGGCCTGGTCCGTGATAGGTGACTTGGCCACCGCGGTCAACTTTTACCACAGGGATATCACCAGGGAATAGCAGATGCTCTTCTTTGCCTGCTTGACCTTGGGTGAATACCGGTGGGTGCTCAAGCAGCCAAATTTCATCGACAGTGGAGTCATCTCTGTTGTCGGTAAATTGTTGCATCCGCTGCCAAGTTTCAGTGTAATCCACTAAACCTAAATCACGGATAATCAGGGCTTCGGACAAAGGTGGCTCCTGTTAAAAGTGGGTGCATTATAACGGCTTCGAACCAAAGGTCGAGCCTGTTACATCACATAACGGACCAGTTCTAAACTGCCAAGTTCGGTATACAGTAATTCTAAATGGTCTTTGCTTGTTACAGTCACAGACACTGACACCGAGTGGTAGTTGCCTTTACTGCTTGGCTTAATCGATGGTGAGTAGTCATTCGCCTGCGCATGTTGCTGCAATTTCGCGATCACTTGTGGCACTAAATCATCGTGCGCAACGCCAACCACTTTAAAAGTGAAAGCACAAGGAAACTCTAAAAACGCGTCAAAAGTAGTGTCTTTGACAATTTTTTTCATGATGGGCTCCAGTGGACCAAATGGGCCGTTAAAAACTTGGCGTTATTCTAACAAAAAGTCCCGGGCTGTGCCGGGACTTTGTGGTTGATATACTCATTCTTTGCAGATTTGTCAGTGTGTGCAAGCCTATTAGATCTACAGGGCAGGGCGTCCGTTGGTTCAGTATCTGGAAAGTTCCGTGATACTTCCCAGAGTTTCTCGCCATATTTAATCGGTTTGACGCACTGCTCTTATTTTTTCTTAGATAAATTGCATTTTGATATAGTCGACTAGACGACCGAAAACGCCTGCTTCTTCAATTTCTTCTAAAGCCACTAACGGGTATTCAGCAATGTCTTCTTCACCAAGCTTTAAGAATACAGAACCCACAACTTGACCTTTGCTAATTGGAGCAATCAGTTGCTGATTTAATTTAAAGTCTGCTTTCAGGTTTTTTCGCTCGCCGCGTTTTAACGTAATTGGGGTTTCACTTAACACACCTAGGCTGATATTTTCTTTAACGCCTTGCCATACGCGCTGCTGCGCAAATTCTTCACCAGCTTTATAGGGAGAAAATGTTTCAAAAAAACGAAAGCCATAGGTGAGTAACTTTTTGTTTTCAGCTTCCCGCTCTTTAGCACTGCCAGTACCCATGACCACAGAGATTAATCGCATATTATCTTTAGTGGCTGAGGTAATTAAGCTATAGCCAGCTTCTTCGGTATGGCCAGTTTTGATACCGTCAACATTTAAGCTCTTGTCCCACAATAGACCATTGCGGTTATGTTGTTTGATACCATTGAATTCATATTCTTTTTCAGCGTAAATTTTGTATTCTTCAGGCACGTCGCGAATTAATGCCACAGATAACTTTGCCATATCGCGGGCTGTAGTGCGCTGCGAAGGATCTGGCAGACCATGGGCATTCACGTATGTTGTGCTTGTCATACCGATGCGTTTGGCGTGTGCGTTCATTAACTCTACAAATGCACCTTCAGTTCCGGCAATGTGCTCTGCCATTGCAATACAAGCATCGTTACCCGATTGAATGATAATTCCGCGATTAAGCTCATGAACTGAAATAGATTTACCTACTTCAATAAACATTTTTGAAGAATCTGGCAGCTGTTTTGCCCAAGCATTTTCACTGATAGTCACTTGGTCATCAGGTTTAATGTTGCCGTTTTTGATTTCGGTACCGATGACATAGCTGGTCATCATTTTGGTCAAACTTGCCGGCGCTAACGACTCATCCGCATTACCTTCGGCTAAAACTTTACCGGTATGGTAATCAATTAAAATAAAGCCTTTGGCATTGACTTCAGGTGCCTGTGGGGTGACTTGCACTGTTTGCGCTTGGGCCAATAGACTAAAACAGCTTAAGCTGCTAACAAGGAGAAAACGACGATACTGTTTCATAAGACTCATTCTTAAATAAAGTTAAACTACTGAATTAACAGATGTATACCAATTGCCAAAGCTATAAATGCCCGGTGCTTATCGCTGTAAAAAGCGCTTGGCAAATACGTCAATTAACTGCATAAATTTTTGTTGGTGAAATAAGCGCCTGGGTATTGGCCATCACGTAATTGTTGCAGTGCCGAGCTCGCATCACTCGCATTAAAAGGGCCGGCAATTAAACGAAACAAGCCATTAACTGCCTCTACCTTGGTAGAGACTGACAACTGTTGGCGTATTTCGTTCCCCAATTTTTGTACTTTTGCTTCATCACTGCTGGCAATCAATTGAATGAAGCAACCTTGGCGCGATGGACTATTGTCAACCAACGCGGGTTGTGCAGTTGCTCTGCTCACAGCTGCGGTTTTAGTTGGAATTGTCGTAATAGTCGGCTCTGGCGTGTATGGCTCTTCAACGAACTGTTCACTTTGGTGCTGGTCCGCACTTAAGGTCTGTTCTTGGAACTCGCTATCAGAGCTAGCGCCAGTTGCTAGGGTGGTTTGGTTAATCATTGCAGGCGATGCAACCAATTCCACTTTCACTCGTCCTGTTCCGCCGGGGTACACACCCAATTTATAAGCCGCGGCATAGGATAAGTCGATGATACGACCTTGATGAAACGGGCCTCGGTCGTTCACTCTGACAATTGCTGAGCTGTTATTATCCAAGTTTGTGACTCGGACATAAGAGGGCAGCGGTAAAGTTTTATGCGCAGCTGTCATGGCAAACACATTATAGGTTTCACCATTGGAAGTCTTGTGGCCATGGAATTTATTGCCATACCAAGAGGCAGTACCAATTTCAGAGTATTCCATGATATCGGTGCGCGGTGAATAATCGACACCATAAATATTATAGGGCTTGTTGCCCCCTCGACTCAGTGGCTCGACAGTCGGTTCGGCATCGCGTATTTCTTCAGCCGTGGGTAACCGCAGCGGAATGCTATCTTTATCTTGGGAATAACGACCAGCATTTGGGTCCATGTTGGCATCATCATAATTTGAATTACTGCTACACGCCGATAAAACCAGGGTTGCCGCCAAGAAACTAAGACGAAAAGCTGACAGAGAGGAATATTTAACGTAGAAGTTCATTATTGTTTCGCTAACAACCGTTTATGTGTACTGATAGCCATCAGAATGCCAAATCCGGCTAACAAAGTCACTAAAGAAGTACCACCAAAGCTAATCAAAGGTAGCGGCACACCAACCACAGGGAGAATACCAGATACCATTCCCATATTCACAAACACATAGACAAAAAAGGTCAGAGTAATGCTACCTGCTAAAAACTTGCTGTAGTTATCCTGGGCCTGATGGGCAATAATTAGGCCACGACCGATGATAAATAGATAAAGAGCCAGTAGTCCAATTACACCCATTAAGCCAAATTCTTCTGAGTAGACCGCAAAGATAAAATCAGTATGTCGCTCTGGAAGAAATTCAAGTTGTGATTGAGTGCCTTGCATCCAACCTTTACCTTCAACGCCACCAGAGCCAATAGCAATTTTCGATTGGATGATGTGATACCCTTTGCCGAGCGGATCTCGCTCTTCATCAAGTAAGGTTAGTACTCGTTGACGTTGGTAATCATGCATTAAGAACATCCAAAGAATTGGAATAAACCCTGCGACCATAGCGGCAATAGTGGAGATTATTCGCCAGCTCATCCCACTTAAAAACAGCACAAACACGCCGGATACTGCAACTAAAATGGATGTACCCAAATCGGGTTGCTTTGCGATTAAAAGCGTGGGGACTATGCAGATCAGGAAACCAACGATGACGTTTCTTGTTCTTGGCGGCATTGGCTGATTTGCCATGTACCATGCGACGGCCATTGGCAATGCTAGTTTCATGATTTCTGAAGGCTGAAATTTGGTAAAACCTAAGTTTAACCAACGCGTTGCACCCTTAGCCGTATACCCAAAAAACTCGACGAGGATTAGAAAAAACACACCAGCAATGTACAAGGGAATCGACCAATGCTGGTAAGTTTTGGGATTGATTTGCGCTAGTAAGCACATCACGCCCATAGCAAATGCAATTTTTAATGCCTGTCCTTCAACCAAAACTAAATCTTGACCATCAGCGCTATAAAGCGTGATAAGCCCGAGCAGAACCAATGCCAATAACGCAAAAAATAATGGGCCATCAAGGTGCAAACGCATCAACAGCGATTTGCGCTCATGATCGAATTTATTCATTGGCCGCCTCCTTGTGATTCAGTCTCGATTTCTGGGGCGTCAAGTGGCGCAGTATCTGGACCCTCATCAACATTGGTATCTGGGCCTGCATCTAGAGTCATCGTTGGCAACTCCCGAGCCGCAGGAGTTGAAGCGGGTAACTGTGACTGCTGCAAAGGAATATTGCTGCTAGTCTCAGCATTTGTAGTTATTGGCGCTACTCCTGGCGTTTCGGTTACAGAATTGGCTTGTGATTGGCTAGTGCTTGGCTGCCCAGTATTTGTTGGCCGCAAAGCTGCGGGTTTTGCCGGCTGAGCTTGGCGTTTCTCATCTGCCAATTTCGCTTCAGCGGCTTCTTGCGCATAACGTTGTTCGCGAGCTTCCATGGCTTTTGCGCGGTTTGCTTGCATTTCTGCAATAGCGGCTCTGTCAGGTAATTGCGGATTGTTGTATTGCTCAGAAAAGTAGTAATCCATCATTTGCCGCGCTACAGGTGCCGCATTACTACCGCCACCACCGGCGTTTTCCAACAATACAGAAACCACGATTTCTGGGTTGTCATGGGGGGCAAAACCAATATAAAGGGCATTATCACGGTGGCGCTCATTAATGCTCTTCGCATTGTATTTTTGCCCTGCAGCGATATTAATGACCTGCGCTGTACCAGTTTTTCCGGCAGAGGAATAAGTTGCACCTAAAAAGGCACCTCTGGCGGTACCTCCTTCCTGTTGTACGGTGCGACGCATTGCTTCTCTGGCGATTGCCCAATTATTGGGGTTGACCACAGGGATCACTTGTTCTTTTTCAACCAACAAAGAGCCATCGCTTTCACTGTTGTGAAATTTACTGGCAAGTCGAGGTGTTACTCGGGCGCCATTGTTGATTAATGTGGCGGTAGTAATCGCCATCTGCAAAGGCGTCGAACTCCAATAACCTTGACCGATACCAATATTGATGGTGTCACCTGGGCCCCAGTTTTGCTTATGCCGACGCTTTTTCCATGCTCGACTTGGCATTAATCCGGCAGTTTCTTCACTGATGTCAATACCACTTTTGCGGCCGTATCCAGCTTCACTCATAAATTTCCAGATGCGATCGACACCTAATTTATAAGCCAAATCATAGAAGTAAGTGTCACAGCTTTTGATAATGCCTGTATAAACATCAACATAGCCATGGCCGTATGGGCTGTGATCACGCCATGGCCGAGTAACATTTGGTAGCCGATAAAATCCCGGATCGGGAATTGTTGTTTGTTCGGTAACAACTCCCGTTTCAAGGCCAAGCACAGCCAGCAGCGGTTTTATGGTCGACGCTGGTGGATAGACGCCTTGCGTCATGCGATTAACCAAAGGACGATCTGGTGAGTTGAGCAACATTCTGTAGTCTTTACCGCGAATACCATGAACAAACAAGTTAGGGTCGTAACTTGGGTTTGAATAAAACGCTAGTAAGGCACCTGTGCGAGGATCCATGACGACCACTGCGCCACGATTTTCCCCGAACACTTCTTGGGCTTTAAGCTGTAAGCCTAAATCTAATGAAAGGTATAAATCATCGCCGGAAATTGCTGGTTGTTCACGTAATGTGCGAATAATTCTGCCACGAGAATTCACCTCAACTTCTTGATAGCCGACTTTGCCATGTAACATGGCTTCATAAAACTTTTCTACCCCGACCTTACCAATATCTCGGCTGGCAGCGTAGTTCGCACTAAGATTTTGTTCGTCCAGAATTTTAAATTCTTTTTCGTTAATTTTGCCAATATAGCCAAGGGCATGAGTAAACAAATCACCGTATGGATAATGACGGGTAAGTCTAGCTTCTAAAGTCACACCCCGGAATTTATGCAAATGTACCGCTAAAATGGCGACTTCTTGTTCAGTGAGTTGTTCTCGCAACGCGATACTTTTGAATCGGCGCTGTCCTTTCACTTCTTCAAGAAAATCAGCTTGTTGCTCAGGGGATATTTCAATAAGTTCGCTTAAGGCTTTAACGGTTGTTGGGAGATCGTCGACTTGTTCCGGAATAAGTTCTAAAGAATGGACTGGAGAGTTTTCTGCCAGTAGCACACCTCGCCGGTCAAATACCATGCCTCGATTTGGAGCTAAAGGGACTAGTTTAATACGGTTGCCATCTGCACGAGTGGAGTATTCTTCGTAACGAGTGACTTGTAAATTATAAAGATTGGCAATGATGACGCCAAACATCACGACAACAAAAGCAAATGCGAATAACGCGCGGTTTAAAAATAAACTTGATTCGGCGACCGGATCATTGATGGCGACGCGACGTTTTAACATGACTACTCGCGATGATAGGGGTGATTGGTACTAATGCTCCAAGCGCGATAAAGACTCTCAGCAAGCACAACACGTACTAATGGGTGCGGTAAGGTCAATGCAGACAAAGACCATTTACCTTCGCTAGCCGCGATGCAGGCGGGCGCTAATCCTTCCGGCCCTCCGACCAGTAAACAGACGTCTCGTCCATCCATTTGCCACTGCTCAAGTTTTTGCGCAAGTTGTGGGCTACTCCAATTACCACCTTCAACTTCAAGAGTGATAATTCGCGAACCCTTTGGTACTGCAGCTAACATTTTTTCGCCTTCCTGCTCGAGGATGCGTTTAATGTCAGCATTTTTCCCGCGTTTACCTGCGGCAATTTCGATGAGTTCCAATGGCAGATCGCGGGGAAACCGCCGCGCATATTCTTCATAGGCGGTAGTTACCCAAGCAGGCATCTTGCTACCTACTGCGATCAAGTAGAGCTTCATTTATTTAGGCCGCCCAGAGCTTTTCCAGTTGGTAGAAATTGCGGCTTTCTTCTAGCATCACGTGGACGACGACTTGACCTAAGTCAATCAGCACCCATTCGCCAGACTTGTCGCCTTCAGTGCCTAATATGGCTACGCCGGCTTTTTTCGCTTCAGTGATAAGATATGCTGCCACAGAGCGTGTGTGACGGTTCGAAGTGCCAGAGCACACGATCATCCAATCAGTTTCGGTCGATTTGCCTTTGACGTCTAATTTGACGATATCACGGCCTTTCATATCGTCAATTTTATCGGCGACAAACGCCATTAATTCATTCGTATTCACGGTTAACCCTTCGCTTGAGCGTAAAAACGGCGCATTTTAACAGCTTTTGTCACAATGATATATCTCGATTACCGATAAAGCCGATGCAGTTCGATGTATTGTTGTACAGCTGGGATCTGTAAAGACGGATCTAGCTGATTTTGTAGATATTGTTCGCGGATTTGGCTCGCTGAAATATTATAGGTCGGGTTATCAAGGACGAGTATCTTCCCAGCGATTTGCTGGCGCAGTTCATCCAAGCTGTTTGCTTGATGTGTCGCCAGTAATGATGGCGCATCACCTTTAACCGCATCATACCCAGGGCGTTTTAACACAATTAAATGAGCCATTTGCAAAATTTGTTCGTGTTGGTACCAGCTTTTGAAATGACATAAAGAATCCATACCCAGTAAAAAACATAACGCATCTGTTGGATGTTGCTGTTTTAAAATTCGCAAGGTGTCTACTGTAAAAGACGGCTGGTTTTTTTTAAGTTCCAATTCGTTAATTACAAGTGCTGGCTGTTCGGCAATAGCCAGCCGCACCATGGCTGCTCTGTGTTCGCTACTGCTGCCAGGCGCCGCGCGGTGCGGAGGGATATGGCAAGGCAATAAATCCAATTGGCTTAACTGGCAGTGTTTCTGCACATAAATCGCTAATTGCAGGTGACCTTGGTGGATCGGATCAAAAGTGCCGCCATAATAACCGCGTAGGGTGAAATTACTGTTGCTGGGCATTTTGTAGGGAAAAAAGCTTCGGTAATGGATTGATAAACAAAGTCACCAAGTGACCCAGTGCGACGGCTGGGTGGCTAAGTAGACCACTTTTGTAACCTCTATCAAAAGCGCTAAGCTCTTGCAGTAAAAATTGCAGCCAATTGCCGGAAAGTCGAAGTAACGCTTGTTGGTATAGCGGTTGACGTTTTGGCCAAATATTGAGTTTTTTATAGAGATCGGTCAGTGGCAACCCTTGTTTTTCAGCGATTTGCAGTTGCAAAAGTGTCATCGCTTCTTTTTGCAATTGCCAAGCAATAATCACTTCTTCGGTATCTTGTTGCAGTAACCGGTCAAGACGATGTAACGCTTCTTCACCTTGTCCAGCAAGAACGGAATCAACAAGTTGGAACACTGTGAAATGGGATTGGTCCGCTAAATATTGTTGTAAAAATGCCGCATCCAGCCATTGACCGTAGTGGGTTAGAGCCAATTTTTCTAGTTCTTGCCGAGCCGCGAGTAAATTACCAGCCGCGTGATGTTGGAGTAACTGCAGAGCATCAGTTTGCAGTTTCAGCCCCATGTGGCTGGCTCGTTCCTTTAACCATCGCATGAATTGATAATCATCAAGCGGATAAAATTGCACTTGCAGGCCAATATCAGCCAAGGGTTTAAACCATACTTGTTTGGCAAACTCAGTAGCATTTTTACTGGCATGGACGACTAAAAGCACATCAGGGTGTAACAGAGCAGCGATCTGTTTTAAAGCATCTTGAGTGGCTGGCGTAGGCTTGCTGGTGCCGATATCAATATCGATGACTTTTCTGTCACTGAATAGTGATAAGCTACTGAATTCATTTAGACAATCTGACCAATCAAATTGGCCTTCGACGACAAAGCTTTGTCGTTCACTGAAACCACGCGCACGAGCTGTAGCACGAATTTCATCTAAAGCTTCCATTTTTTGCAGGGGCTCTTCGCCAAACACCAAATAAACTGGCGCAAGACCTTTTGCCAGGGCTGCGCCTAGTTGATTGCTGTAAAGCTTCTGCATGCGCTACAGCCGACCCAATTGACGTAAGATCCTTGCAACAGCTTGACCACGCAGTTCGGTCAGTAGCATATCTAACTCTTTAGATTTAGCGAGCGCGCGGTCTGGATCGTCCTGATAGTCTCGGTTGAGTTCTAACTGATATTGTTTTGGCTCTTCACCTGGCAATAACAGTTGATATTTAACCTTATATATCAGCTCATATTCGGCGACCTGACCATTTGGGAAAATGGTCAGTGCTCGACGCGACAAACTATCTTCATCCAATTGGAATATGGCTGCTTTACTGTCAGGATCTGGTAAAAGCTTCACTTCATTTCGTGATAGCTGTTTGCCAAGTAAGGTTAACAGCTCAGAGTGTTTATCGCCTTGCAGGTAAATTGCCGGGTACTTCTGTAACGGCAAATCCCCGCGCAGCTTAAAACCGCAGCTAGAAAGCTGCGTTGCCAGCAATATCAAACCAAATAGGCGCAGCGCTTTAGACCAAGGCATATTAGCCAACCACCAAACTCAGCAGTTTGCCAGGTACATAAACAACCTTTTTAAGCTCAACGCCATCTAAGAATTTCTGCACATTTTCTTCAGCCGTTGCAAGTGCTAAGACTTGTTCTTGAGTCGCATCAACAGCCACAGTGACTTTGCCACGGACTTTACCGTTGATTTGCACCACGACTAGTTTTTCATCTTCTACCAAGGCACTTTCATCAACTTTTGGCCAACCCGCAGCTTCAAGTTCTGAAGTGTTGCCAAGCACCTTCCACAAGTATTGTGATAAATGTGGGGTAATTGGGTTTAACAATGCCAGTAAGGCTGGAATTGCTTCGGCCATCACCGCTTGGTCTTGTGCTGTGGTCAAAGGCGCTTTTTGCAGCTTGTTCATCAGTTCCATGACCGAAGCGACTGCAGTGTTAAAGGTATAACGACGGCCAATATCATCAGTCACTTTCGCGATGGTTTTATGCAGATCACGGCGCAGTGTTTTTTGGTCTGCTGTTAATGCCGACTTATCAAGCGCAGGGATGTTTGTAAGCGCTGAAAACTCATTGACCAAGGTCCAAACCCGACGTAAGAAGCGCATCGCGCCTTCAACCGCAGAGTCCTGCCATTCTAAAGTTTGTTCTGGTGGTGAGGTAAACATCATGAACAAACGCACAGTATCAGCGCCATATTGGTCGATGACTGTTTGTGGGTCGATGCCGTTGTTTTTCGACTTCGACATTTTGCTCATGCCCGCAGATTCAACTTTCTCACCGTCAGTTTTTAGTACAGCACCGGTGATGCGGCCTTTGTCATCACGTTCAACAGCAACATCTTGTGGCGAGAACCATGATTTGCCACCACCTTCATTGTCGCGGTAGAAGGTTTCTGCTAACACCATACCTTGGCACAATAAGCGTTTAAACGGCTCATCAGATTGCACTAAGCCAACATCCCGCAGTAACTTGTGGAAGAAGCGTGAGTACAATAAGTGCAGGATCGCATGTTCAATACCGCCGATATATTGGTCAACCGGCAGCCAATAATTCGCTTTGGCTGGGTCTAACATGCCATCTTGATGATCAGGGCTACAGTAACGTGCGTAGTACCAGCTCGATTCCATGAAGGTATCAAAAGTGTCAGTTTCGTGGGTGGCAGCTTGGCCTTGATAAGTGGTTTGTGCCCATTCAAGGTCGGCTTTGATTGGCGATTTTACGCCATCCATTACCACATCTTCTGGTAAACGTACTGGCAGTTGCTCCAGTGGCACTGGCACTTGGCTACCGTCTGCCAAGGTCAGCATCGGGATTGGCGAACCCCAGTAACGTTGGCGTGAAACACCCCAATCGCGCAGGCGATAGTTTACTTTAATTTGGCCGATGCCTTTCTCGACTAACTTGTCGGCAATGGCTTTAAAGGCAGCAGTAAAATCTAAACCGTCGAATTCACCAGAATTTACCAGTACGCCTTTTTCAGTGAAAGCTGCTTTGGCAAGGTCTACAACACTATCGCTACCTGCGGCAGGAGCAACCACTTGTTTGATGGTTAAACCATATTTTGTGGCAAATTCGAAATCGCGTTGGTCATGTCCAGGAACTGCCATGACAGCGCCTGAACCATAATCCATCAACACAAAGTTCGCGACGAAAATTGGTACTTGCTCGCCTGTTAGTGGGTGTACCGCAAATAACCCAGTTGGCGCACCTTTTTTCTCCATGGTGGCCATATCAGCTTCAGCAACTTTGTTGCCTTTGCAATCTTCGATAAATTGCGCAAGTGTCTGATTTGACTTGGCTGCGTTTTGCGCTAGCGGATGCTGCGGAGCTATAGCGACATAAGTCACGCCAAATAAAGTATCTGGGCGAGTGGTGTAAATTGTGAAGTTTTCAGTTGAATCCGCAACAGCAAACTGGATTTCCACGCCTTCAGAGCGACCAATCCAGTTGCGTTGCATGGTTTTGACTTGTTCTGGCCATTCATCTAACTGATCTAAATCTTGCAGCAGTTCTTCTGCATAATCAGTGATTTTAATAAACCATTGTGCTAATTCGCGTTGCTCAACTAAGGCACCTGAACGCCAGCCGCGACCGTCAATAACCTGTTCGTTGGCAAGCACGCATTGGTCAACTGGATCCCAGTTAACGGTTGCCATCTTTTTGTAAACTAAACCTTTTTCGAACAGCTTCGTGAAGAACCACTGTTCCCATTTGTAGTATTCAGGTTTGCAAGTGGCGATTTCACGATCCCAATCGTAGCCAAAACCTAAGCGTTTTAACTGATTTTTCATGTAATCAATGTTGGCGTACGTCCACTTCGCTGGGGCAGTTTTGTTGGCAATTGCGGCATTTTCTGCTGGTAAACCAAAAGCGTCCCAACCCATAGGTTGCATAACGTTTTTACCTTGCATCCGTTGGAAGCGACTAATTACATCGCCGATGGTGTAGTTACGCACATGCCCCATGTGTAAGCGACCGCTTGGATACGGGAACATCGAGAGGCAGTAATACTTTTCTTTGCCTGGCTGTTCGGTCACTTTAAAAGCTTTGCTGTCATCCCAGTGTTGTTGTAACTGGGTTTCAATCAAACGCGGTTCATAGCTTTGGATCGGGGTTTGTGGTTCTTGCATCAAAAACATCCAACGAGTTAATTCACAGAGGGTCGCGAGCGCGACAAAAGTAGCCATAGCATACCGCAAGGCAGGGGCAGACAACAACTGCGAAGAATGGGCTTATTTGCACGCAAGTCTTACGGCGCAGGCTATACTGACAAAAACGGGAGGTGTCCATGTCAGAGCTAAAACTGAAGTATCAGCAATGGTTGGCAGCGCTAAGTGCGCAAATGCAGGAGCTTACTGAGCATCCGGTACAGACCTTGGCGCAGTGGCACACTGTATTCAGTGATTATCTCGATGCTGGCGCCGATTTAACTCGCTACGAAACTCAGCTTTTTCTAGAAACATTCAAGCAGCAAGCGCAATCGCAGCAACAACCAGAACTTTGGCCTGAGTCATTGTGGGTTCTTCTTGCCAGCATCACCGACACCACCAAAGTTGAGTGGCAAGAATTTCTAACAGATCTTAGTCATCAAGGCGTTTACCACGCAGGTGAAAACGTCGGTATGGGTCGTTACCTTTGTCAGCACTGTGGAGAAAGTTGTGAGTATTTCCATCCCAGTGAGCTTAGAGCTTGTAGCCAGTGTCAGGGTGAAATCTTTAGTCGACGAGGATTACCATTCTAAGTGCACGATTTAACTGCTTTAACTGGCCAAGTATTTTGATACTATAGCCCGATTATTGTTTGCAGGAATATTGTGCATGACGCAATCGGCAGTTACTAAAGTTCTTGAGTCCGCTATCCATAACCTAGCGCTATCTAGCCACCAACTTGGTCCTCAACTCGACGATGCCACGATACAAGATGCGCTGGACGTTGCTGGTTATAGCAGTACTTTTATTGGGCAAGATCGTGCCAAAGCCGCCCTTGGTTTTGCCATCGGCATGGATATGCCCGGATATAACTTGTATGTGATGGGGGAACCCGCGTTAGGGCGTTTCACTTTAGTCCAAGATATTTTGCAAACTGCCGCAAGCGAGAAGGAAACGCCGGAAGATTGGTGTTACCTCAATAATTTTGATGACGAGCGTACGCCTCAAACGCTGCGGTTGTTGCCAGGTGAAGGTCGTATCCTTGTCAAAAAAATTGAAGCCTTAATTGATGAGCTCCTTGATACTTTCCCAGCAGCTTTTGATAACCCTGGGTATCAACGCAAGAAAAAAGCTATTCACGCTACTTTTGACAACAAATACGAAGCAGCGATTGCTTTGGTCGAGCGTAAAGCGTTGGAAAAACAAGTGGTTCTTTATGAAGAGAATGGCGCCGTTAGTTTTTCACCGGTCATCGATGGCAAACCATTAGACGATACGGAGTTTGCAAATTTACCTGACGATAAACGCCAATTTTTCTACGAGTTGGTGGGGGAGCTGGAAACTATCCTGAATGAGCAATTGCTCGAACTACCACAGTGGAAGCGCGAATTATCGGAGAACTTACGTACATTGCGTCGCGAGACCATTGAACAAGCGATCAAGCCGCTACTGAAGCAACTGGAACACGATTACGCCACTGAACTGGGTATTTTGCGTTATCTGCGGGAAATGAAACCAGAGTTGGTGAAAGCCGTTTTGGAATTATTACCCGAAGAGCTTGAAACTGACAAAGTCGAAGAGATTGATTTTCGCAGCATTTTTGTGAGTGATTTTGTGCCGAATGTGCTGGTTCACCATGAGCTGATGTCAGGCGCGCCAATAGTCTTCGAGGCCAATCCAAGTTATGGCAATTTATTCGGTCGGGTCGAATATTCGTCTGCGCAGGGGAGTTTGTACACTAACTATCGGATGATAAGGCCTGGCGCATTGCATAAAGCCAACGGCGGTTATTTGATTTTGGATGCTGATCGTTTATTAATGCAGCCGCAGGTTTGGGATGCACTAAAACTGGCGTTAAAAACCGGCGAAATTGTTATTGATACGCTCAGTGAGCATGCTGTTACCAACTCGACCATTATTACGCCCAAAGCCATTCCGTTAAATGTCAAAGTCGTGCTGCTAGGTTCACGTGATTTGTATTATTTGGTGCAAGATGTCGATGATGAATTTAATGAATTATTTCGAGTGCTTGCCGATTTCGAGGCGTATCTGCCTTATAACCCACAAACGCTGAAATATATGTCATTGCAGCTGCAAGACCAAATTCAGCAACTTGATGGTGGTAAGTTAACTGCTTGTGGTTTAAAGCAATTATTAACCTTTAGCTTCCGCCAAGCCGAACATCAACGCAAACTGTCTGCGCGTTTTGCTGATGTTTTGGAACTTGTGCGGGAGGCATGTTATTACGCCAATCAACAGGGCGATAATGACGTGGCGGCCAAGCATATCCAGTTAGCACTTGATGGTAAGCAATATCGAACTGGGCGCATTAGCGAATCGTTTTTAGAAGATATTCAAGAAGGACAAATCTTGATTGATACCGATGGACTATCCGTTGGTAAAATTAATGGTTTGACTGTTTTGGAAATTGGTGACACTGCGTTTGGTACACCAGCAAGGATCTCTGCGACCGTTTATCCGGGGTCCAGCGGTGTGACCGATATTGAACGTGAAGTCGAACTTGGCAAGTCAATCCACTCCAAAGGCGTGATGTTGTTAACTGGCTATTTGGGGGCGAAATATGCCCGAGAATTCCCTTTAACCTTGTCAGCAAATATTGCCATGGAGCAGTCGTATGGCTTGATTGACGGCGACAGTGCTTCCTTGGCTGAGGTTTGTGCGCTCATCTCTGCTATCTGTAATGTACCAATCAAGCAGAGTTTGGCGGTGACGGGTTCTATCAACCAGCATGGTCAAGTACAGGCGATTGGTGGCGTTAACGAAAAAGTTGAAGGATTTTTTCGCTTATGTCAAAGCCGTGGCTTAACTGGCCAGCAAGGGGTTGTGATCCCTGCAAGTAATCAACTGCATTTGGTACTACATGATGATGTTATAGCGGCTGTTGCTAGCGGACAGTTTCATGTTTATGCAGTGCGAACTGTCGACGAAGCTTTAGAGTTGCTGACCGGCTTGCAAGCTGGGGTCAAAAACGCAAAGGGTCAATACCCGAAGAAAACGTTGAATGCATTAACCATGCAACGATTGTCGCAAATTGCTGAATTAGTGAATGGATCTTCTGAGGACGAATAGATGTTTAGAAAGTTATTTTTAATCAGTGTTTTAACTTTGACTGGGTGTTCCTCAGCTTATTATGCGGCGATGGAAAAAGTCGGCGTCCACAAGCGTGATATTTTAGTTGACCGTGTGGAAGAAGCTCGGGATGCACAGCTAGAAAGCCAGCAGGAGTTCAAAGATGCGCTGGATGAGCTGAGTCAACTCATTAAGTTTCATGGCGGCGACTTGCAAACCCGCTACGAGGCGCTGTCAGCACAGTACGAAGATAGCAAAAAAGCGGCTGCGGACGTCTCTACACGGATCAGTAAAGTCGAGACGGTAGCGTTTGATTTGTTTACTGAGTGGGAAACTGAGCTTTCACAATATCAAAACAAACAATTGCGCATTGAGAGCAAGAAAAAACTGCTCGAAACCAAGCGTCAGTTTGATGCCTTGTTAAGAGTCATGCGCAGAGCTGAGAGTAAGATGCCACCTGTGCTGCGAGTCTTAAATGATAATGTGCTGTATTTAAAACATAATTTGAATGCAAAAGCGGTTGGTGCTATTCAAGGCGAATTTGGCATGTTGCAACAGGATGTCAATAATTTAGTGTCAGAAATGAACCGAGCTATTGCTGAATCAAACCAGTTTATTGCGACCATTAATCAACAATAGATGGCGAAGAAAAGCGTAAAACATACCGAAAGGTCTCTGCCATATCGGCTATGGCGAGGTTTTTGTGCTGTATTTCAGTTTTTTATGGTGTTTGCGCTTGCCTTGATTTTGTTGATAGAACTGAGTCAAGACAAGCGCAATACCGGCGCAGAGTTACCTGAAAATGCTCGTCCCGAGTTGTTGCAGGTTGCATCTTTTATGGCAACAGGTCAGCATGCTGAGGCTTTGCAATTAAGTCAGCAATTAATTGCTGATAAACCGGAGCTTTCGTCAACCGAACAATGTTGGTTATTGCACCAACAACGCACTATTCATTTGCTGCGTGAACATCGCCATCTCGCAATTGCAACGATTGATAAATGTTTGGCGTTTGCTTTGCCCGAGCAGGATAGACAACTATTGCTGCAGCAGCGGATGCAGCTCACGCAGTGGATTGATAACAATCAGCTTGAACGAAGCCAATATACCAGTTACGCCAACCTCAGACAAAGCGGGTATGCGCAACAATTACTTGGCGATATTGTTGTCGTATACGTTTACCTAGAAGATAACTTATGGCAAGGGTGGAGCTCGCAGCAGCGGTTTATTGCCAGAGAAAATTTTGAACAGGTCGGTCGTTGGTATCAACAACAATCGAAGATTTACCAGCAACCAGCGCCTGCTTTTGATATTCATTACTTTTACGTACAAACAGGCCGTGGCGTGAGTGCGCAATGGTTGCGTTCAGCTGATTTTTTTAGCGAGGCAGCTCCGTTGCTGTTAGCACAAATGGGCTATAGCAATTGGCAGCAAATGCATGATTATATGACGAACTTTGGTAAGCGGCAGTTAGCGGTGATCTTTCACAGCAATCAAGAAAGTCGTTCTTTTGCCCGAAGTTGCAAAAATCAAGATCCAGCTTGTACTGTTGAATATGTCATGCTGACTGAACAGAGCTTAGATTCCCGTCGCTGGTTGGTATCTCAAGTGCAAGCTCATGAAATGGCACATTTATTTGGTGCAGCAGACTTGTATAACATTGAAGCCGCTAAAGATTATGCGACGACCGATTTAATGAATTATTTCAGCGCAGAACTGCAATATGCTGAGGTATCGCCAGTTACCGCGTGGGCATTGGGTTGGCGCCACAAACCCAACCCGCCATTTAAATTAGAGGAATGAACCATGGAAATTACCAGTCTCCCGCAAAATGTGCAGTTTATGCTGATCAATCTGCTGTATGCGGTTATTGCACTTTTGGTCAGTGTCGGCGCTTTAATTTTGATTGATAAATTTCTCTACCGAAATATCGATTTCATTGCTGAAATCAAAGCCGGAAATATTGCAGCGGCAATCTATCACTCAGTTTTATTATTGTTTATCGGATTTGTCGTTGCGTCAGCAATGAGCTAAGCATATTCTCATCAGCAGTCTGCCCAGTGTCGAGGTGTCTTTTGTCAGGCGAAAAGTCTTTAGTAAAAGTAGCGAAAAAGCATAATCTAAAATCGGTCGCTGAGCTTTTAGGCGTTTCCGTTGCCACAGTGTCCAATGCTTTTAATCGTCCAGATCAGTTATCGCCGGAATTAAGACGTAAGATCTTAGAACAGTGTGCGGTTTTGGGCTATAGCGGGCCAAATGCTGCTGCTCGGAGTTTGCGAACAGGTAAGTCTGGGATTATCGCGGTGTTGTTAAGCGATACCTTGGAATATTCTGTTAGTGACCCGGTGGCTAACCAATTTGTCAAAGGCGTCGCTGAGACTCTGCAACAACAAGGCCGTGATTTATTGCTACTTTCCGGTAAGCACAATCATCGCAGCAGCAGTGCAGAAGCTGTGCCTGACGGTTTTATTTTGTATGGTGCCCCGAATAATCCGGAGCAGCTAGAGCGCATTTTCCGCCAGCAAAAACCAATGATTACAGTCGATTGTGATATCGCAGGTTTGCCATCAGTAAATATTAACAATCTAAGTGCAGCACAATTAAGCGCTGAACATGCATTTCGGCAGATGCCGGGTAAAATTGCAGTGTTGGGTTTACGGTTGATTGAATCTGATCGGGTGTGTCGAATTCAACCTCATGAGTTATACGGTACTGAGCAGTCGGTTTCTCGTCGGCGCTTAGAGGGTTATCTTGCTGCGGCAAGTGCCTGTGGTCGTGAGTTACCGGCAGAAGCTATCTGGCAAATTCCAGTCAACCAACATGATTTGGCGATGATGGCAGCGCGCGAGGCGCTGCAACAAGCACAACGCCCCACGGTATTGCTTTGTATGAGTGATGTGATTGCGCTTGCAGCCATGATGGTTGCTCGAGAGTTCGCAATTCGTATTCCCGAGGAGCTAGTTGTCGTTGGTTTTGACGGCATAGACGAGGGTGAGCGCAGTGTGCCAGCGTTAACGACAATCCAGCAATATAGCGCGGAAAAAGGTCGAGTCGCGGCCAGTCGTTTGCTCTCTGGCGATTTAGTAGGTGATACCGAATTACCGTGTGATTTGGTTGTGCGCGGGAGTTGCTAATGACTGCTTATGCAGCCATTCTCGGCCAACATTACCAAACAGCGCTCAACGCTTGCCCTGAGTTAACACGCTTGGCAATTGATGATAACTTAACTGGCAGCGAGCAGGATTTCTACTTGTCGACGCCAGATGGCGCTATTGAGTGCTCGTTAGATGAGCAGGGCATTGTCACTACTTTGTTTGTGCAGTTCCATCTTGGTGCCCCGGAGGTTATGGATATTCATGCGCAAACGTCTCTCACTAGTTTAGTGCAACGCTTTGGTCCGCCTATTGCGAAAGGTCGTGGCCGACGCAGTGATGTTTTTGGTCATATTGGCGGCTGGGTAAAATTTACTGCCGGTCAATCGTTTATCCATCTTGAATTTGATGCAGTATCCCCCCGATTTAAGATGATGACGGTGATGTCTAAAAATGTTGCTTGAAAACAATCTTAATACGCAGAAATTTTGCTGTTTTTATAAACAGTAATTAAATTTGAAAAAACCAACAAATTAAAATGAGTCAACACGTGATGAGTAATTTGCAATTGACGGTAATTTATCGAGTTGAGCCCGGGTGTTTAGGGCCAGATGGTGCTCAGCATATTGAAGGTTTTTGTCAATTTGCCCAGCCATTAGTTGCTGCACATACCCCGCTATTTATGCAATGGCAGTTACAACCTCGGTTTGATAAAAAGTTACCGGAAATGCAATGTTTGCTTGCAGGCAAAAGTTTGAGTGCAGAACAAGCGGAACGATATTTTAGTTTGCAAGGGACGAGTGCTGACGAGCTCGAAGAACAGTTGAATTTCCAATTAACCCACCTGATAGATCAATATTTTGGTCGTTGGTGATTAAATAGGCTTTGCCTGTAATATTCCTCAAACAATTCACTTTGTATTTGTTTTAGCGCAATGTTAGACCATGGGAAACGTCTACAGAGCTGTGATAAATTATTACTAACTACCAATAACTTGCTGCTGTAAGGAGCAATGATGTCTCAACCTCGATACAACAAAGCAACAATAGCCATCCATTGGCTCACCCTATTATTAATGATTACTGTCTACTGTACGATGGAGTTTAGAGGCATGTTTGAGCGTGGCAGTGAGCCACGAGAGTTAATGAAAACAGTGCATTACATGCTCGGACTAGCAATTTTCTTTCTAACTTTTGTGCGTTTGGCTTTACGATTCAGTCAGCCGTACCCAGCGATTGAGCCTGCGCCAGCAGTGTGGCAACACAAACTCGCAGCACTAGTACATCTAGTTATTTACGCCTTTATGATTGCCATGCCGTTATTAGGCTGGCTGATTTTATCTGCTGAAGGAAAAGCAATTCCTTTCTTCGGTTTAGAGTTACCTGCATTGATAGCCCCGAATGATGAGAGCGCGGAATTATTCGAAGAGATCCACGAACTTGTCGCAACTTTTGGTTATGCCTTATTAGGTTTCCATGCGGTGGCAGCGATTTTCCATCACCACATTTTGAAAGATAACACTTTAAAGCGAATGAGTTTAAAAGGTTACTGATGCACGGCTTCAATGCCAAATTGCATCAGTAGTTTTTCATAGTCGCCAGTTTCATGTAACAAACGTATGCCGTGGTCTAACGCCGCGGCTCGTTCTTTGTTATGTGGGTCATCACGATTAAATGCCACATAAATTTCACTAACAAAATTGAGCTTGCCTCGCACCACTTGCAGTTCTTTTCGTTTGAGTCGCTTTAGGTAAAAATTAAGTACATCATCAAAGAAAATCGCAAGATCCAATTTATTGTCATTGAGCAATGCCAAGAGTTGTTCATGGTTTGAGACTTCGACTAGATGAAATCTTGTTTTATGTTCTTCAAATAAATCGCCATATTCATAACCCAAAATAACCCCAACGACCGCACCAGTAGGGATATCTGCGACAGATGCATAAGGTTTGGCCGCCTTATAATAGTAAAATGAAGATGCAGCCTTAAATAACGGAACTTGATGCAATAGGAATTTTTGCTCAGTGGAGCGTTGGCGCGTCACATTCCAACATCCATTAGTCGTATTTAACTCTGCATAATGAAGGGCTCGCGCATAAGGGACTGCAACGGTTTTCAATTCATAACCGGTCAGTTTGTATGCTTTGGATACAATTGCGGTCGATAACCCTCGACCACGTTCATCGGAGAATGGGGGCCAATTATCCTCTGCAGCGATAGTCACGATTTTATTTGGATTGACGATTTTGTTTGGACTGATAGTCGGTTGCTGAGCAACCGAATAACAAGAGAGAAACATCAGCAGATAAATTAATCTGCCTCGGTAAAAATCCATCATGTTTACAATCCATTAAAACAGAATAAATTTAATATAAAGGATTTGTCCCGGATTTGCAGTATCAACCCCAAAATACTTAGCAAAAACAACGCCGCATAAGCGGCGTTGGTATAACGATTGATGCACCGAGTTAGACTAAAAACGACAGGTTCGCTGTTCAATCAACCTTGATACGGCAGATTAATATTATTAGGTGGCGTTAAGCAATCATATGATGCTTATGGCAATAACGTTCGCACCGATGTGCTGGCAATGCTGGATAGCACAGGGAAACCTGCGGTTGGCAACAACGGTGTTAGGGTTGACATTAAAGTTACCGAAACAGCCAGCTTCGACCGTTATGGACGTCGCTTAAGCTCAACTAGCGCAAGCAAAGGTACTTGGTATTATGGTTATAACGGTTTTGGTGAGTTAATAAGCCAGCAAAATGGCCGTGGGCAATTAGTAACCAACAGTTACGACCGCCTCGGTCGTCTACTTGAGAGCAATTCGGAAGATGGTAAGGTTTGTTACAGCTATGGCACAGATCCCTCTAAACGAAATGTCGGCAAGTTAATTGAACTGCGTAGCTTCGGCAAAGACACCGCCTGTAGCACCACAGCAATTCCAAATTACCGCGAAACTTATGCCTTTGACGGTCTAGGACGCCCAGCAGCTACTGAAACCCTGCAAAAAGGCAAATTATTCCAACAAATGGCGTTTTACGATGACATTGGCCGGATGTACAAGCAATTGTTGCCGGGCGGAGTCACCGTCAAGCAAGAATATAATGCCGCTGGTTTTCAGTATAAAACCATCGCCGATAACACCGTTATTGCTGAAATTAAAGCCATGGATGATGCTGGCCGCGTAACCCAAGCCGCCTTTGTTGGCGGCAGCAAGCGCAGGGTTGAATACACGCCAGAGCGGGGTTTTATTAAAAACATCCAAGTGCAAGATGGCTTAAATAACACCCTTTACACGGTGGACTATGGCTACAACTTGCGCGGTGATACCAAATCTCGCCAATCTAATTACTACAATGGCATCAGTAGTACTTTGGTAAATGAAAACTACACCTACAGTAGCGATGGTCATTTCCGCTTGGAAAAACGGGATGTTGCCGTTACCGCGCCACAAGTGCTTGGCAATTTAGTAACACCAATGAGCCAGAGCTTCAGCTATGACTCATTAGGTAACTTAAAAACCAAGTCTGGCGTGGGCACTTATGAATATGACAGTAGCAACCCGTATTTACTGCGTAAAACAACGGGTGCCGCTGCCGGTATCCGCAGTTACACCATGGCAGGGGCTACAGACTACGACGCCCACGGCAATATCAAAGCCGATGGCCAGCGCATATTTATGTATAACCAAGCCGATATGGTGTTCTTGATAGCCAAGGGCTCTGACTCCACTAAGTTTGAATATGCCCCTGACAACAGTCGGATTTATCGCGAAGATACCCGAAGTGGTAGCGTTACTAAAACTTGGTACGTTGGCAAAACCTACGAATACAGTGAAAAAGGAAGCATATCCGAGCAGCGTTGGTTCATCGGCAATGTAGTGATGAGCCAGTCGTCTAAAACCAGCGGCACCAATTTTGAAGTACTGCACGGTGATGCACAGGGTTCCACGGTTACTGTCACTGATGGCAGCGGCAAGTTAGTGTCTCATAGCCTGTATGATGCGTGGGGCCAACAAAGTGTGCTGCAAGTTGGCCCAACCAGCCAACTGTTTATTCAAAGCCTGCAACGCCGTGGTTATACCGGCCATGAAAACGTCGAAGGCCTTGGCATTATTCACATGAACGGTCGAATTTACGACCCACTACTTGCACGGTTTGTGCAGGCCGACCCGACCTTGCAATTTGCCCAGCTGTCACAAGGGTATAACCGGTATTCGTATGTGCTGAATAACCCGATGACGTATACCGATCCGAGTGGGTATTTTGTTAAGTGGATGATGAAGAAAACAGGGAGTTGGGATTTTTTAAGACTAATAGCCCAAGTTCCAGGGGTAGATATTTTTGCATCGGTGATTATATCTGCATATTGTGGCCCTGGAGCTTACCAATGTTATGCGGCAAGTATGGCGGTGTTCCAGGGCTTTAAAACCTATGCTGTGACAGGAAGTTTGGGGGCAGGGATAAGGGCAGGAGTCGTAGCATATGCCACGGCATCAATTTCCCAGAAAATTGGTAGCAAATTTAATTTTGCAAAGGGTGGTTGGGAAGCATTCAAGAATATTGCGTCTCATAGTATGGTTGGTGGTGTTTCAGCAATCCTTCAAGGTGGCAAGTTTGGGCATGGTTTCTTAAGTTCAATGGTGAGCACAAGTCTGAAATTTTTTATGGACCCAAGTACGACCGATTTGGTGGAAAGTCCTTATACAAGAACTCTTATTGCTGGTTTGGTTGGTGGAACAGTCTCAGCGTTGACAGGCGGTAAGTTTGCCAATGGAGCTGTGACTTCTTCGATACAGTGGTGGATGAATGCGGAGGGGAATCCAGCTGCACGCTCTGCATGGAATCCGAAAACTCGCTCATGGGAAGTCGCACCGTCCAGCGATATGCAACCAGAGATTAACCCTGTCACTGGTGAATTAGTGTGGATACATTCTCAAGCAAAAGCTGATATTGCTTTTCGAGGTAAACACGTTGCTTCTTTATCATCGTGCGCCGCATTTTTAGATTGTGTTGATATTCTAGAGAATGGGTTAGAGAATTATCGTGAAGGTTCAGAAAAAACAGGCCTTGGCCAGATTCCTGAAGTCGAAATTGAAATTATTAAAGGGCATAATAAATCTTGGTTAAACGGTCGATTAACACCAACCGGTAACGGTGGGGTTAAAGTTACTGTTCCTGTTGTTGATGGAAGTATTAAAATAGGGATTCAGTATTTTTGTAGTTACGCGGCTAAAGATTCTTGTATGGGTAAATAATGAAAAAAATAATTGTTCTACTAAGCCTTTTATATATTGCAAATTCGAATGCGAATAGTCTTGAAGTTGAGAATTATATAATTTCAGAAATTGAAAAAAAGGAGTTTATCAAAGCACTAAATTTAGTAAAAAAGAATAATTTTGATGTGAACAAAAGACTTGCAGACGGACGATTTGTTGCTGATTATGTTTTTTTTACAAATTTTTCTCCGGCAATAGAGATGTTTCTCCGAAATGGTTTGGATCCGAACCCCACTGGTGATAATTACTATTTAAATAAGTTATGTATGCTAGGGCATAACGATTCGATTAAACTACTAATAAATTTTGGTGCGCCTACAGAGGTTTGGGAGGATGGCAATGAAAATAAACTGTCTGGGCCTCCGTGCATTTATTTTTTAATCAGCAGATCAAATAAAGAAGCAGCTAAGTTTTATATAGAAAAGGGTATACAGCAGCACGGTACAATTTTTTTAAATGAAAAGTTAATAAATTTTGCTAGGATGCATAAGGTTGCTGCAGATGAAATATATCAGTATGTTGAGGCAACAAGCCAACAGAGATAACCCATAACTAAAAATTAAATTAGGCCATCCACAATTTAAAATGTGGCTGGCATTGGGTAGAAAAGTGCAACGGCTTTGATATTGATTTTCGGTAAATGCCAAATAACCAGAGTTTTTATCGGGGAAAAATCAGGTCGAAATGTGTTTTTGGTGGTATTTTTTTGCAACTAAACGAGGCCATCCACAATTTAAAAAGTGGATGGCCGTGGTTAGAAAAGTGAAACTCTTTGTTGTGGATCTTCGTTAAATACCCAAAAATCTGAGTTTTTAACGAAATAGATGCAGTTCAGGATTTTCAGTTTTGGGTATTTTTTGGCCAAAAAACAAAAGGCTTTTACGCCAGACTTGTGGTCAGCGTGGGGTTTAAAAAATACTGGGAATGGTTCTAAGTTAACGTCTTACTAACCAAAACATCGTCGGAAGCTATGAATGCCTTGCAGCTATTTTTGACCTAGAACTAAACGTGGACAGCCACCATTTAGAGCGACTAAAAAACTAACTAAACGAGGCCATATATGGACGCTCCCATGGCTGTCAAGTAAACCAAGCCTG
>JAYSCP010000017.1:0-72863 GCA_041914845.1 Alteromonadaceae bacterium | reverse complement strand
TTTAGTCAGTTTTCAGTTCGTGTCAAGCGTCTTTTTATCGACTATTTTCACTTTCCTCAAACTCACCCGGCGTTTCGCTTTCGCACCACCCCGTCGGCATGTGGCGCATTATAGACAGATTTTTCAGACGCGCAAGCACGAATTTGATCTTTTTTGCAGGTTTCAGCTCGATTGCTCGATAAAAGCTCGTTATGTACAAATTTACTGCAAAAACACTTTAATTATGTGGATTTATCTTGTTGGCGAATGGGTTTGGACTGGTTAATATAGATTTTGACTACTATAAGTAGCTTCGATCTCCGTTTCTTTTCACCATTATTAGTATTTAGGAATTATCTATGTTACCAAGTATACGATCGTCTTTACCCTTCACTTTGGCTTTAGCCATCATTACTTATTTACTGTTCCAGTTCGTGCTTTCTAATGTCATAACCGATATTGCTATTGCAGCAGTCATTGGTGTGTTGCTTGGCGGGATCTTGGTTCCTGTTCTTGTTGAAGTAAAACCACTATCAGATTCGTCAACTGCAAGCCCAACAAAATCGGCGCCTGCCGGCACAAACGCTACATTATATGTCGGTAATCTTCCATATAAAGCGAATGAAGAAGCTGTCCGCGAATTATTCCAACAATCAGGTACAGTAGTTAATGTACGACTGATGAAAGACCGCCAGACTGGTCGTCGCCGCGGTTTCGGTTTTGTCGAAGTTGCAGCGAAAGATGCCAACCGGATGATTCAGAAGTTAAACGACTTTGAATACGAAGGACGTACGCTGAAAGTCCGTGAAGCGAAGGAACGTCAAGACGGTGACGACAACGAAGAGTAATCTTCAGCAGGCTTTGACCAGCACTCGTACTGGTCAAAGCCTAATTCCGCTAGTTTATTCTGCTGTAATTTGTTTAGTGCTTCAGTACTAATAAATAGATGACTACCTTGATTAGAATCTATAGTCGTTAATTCCATGGTCACCTGTTTCACTCGTCTGGCAATTGCTTCTGCTGTGTCTAGTAATCTTGCCTTCGGCAAGCAACGTTGAATCTCTTCAGCTAAAAATGGAAAATGCGTGCATCCTAGCACTATATATAGTGGCGGATATTCTGGTAATGCCGAGTCTTTGATAACCGAATTTACTGCATGGCTAACATCAGTCCCGAACCAAACCTTTTGTTCTGCCAAATGCACAAGTTCACTACTGCCCACTTTCAGCACAGGAATACCTGGCGCAAATTGTTCGATCAAATCCTGAAGATAATATCCACGGCAAGTTGCAGGGGTCGCTAATACAGCAAATCCATTTGGACTAAGTTGTGCTGCTGGCTTAATCGCTGGTACAGTCCCAACAAATGGAATACTGAATTGCTGTCTTAGAGACGCAACTGCTTGGGTAGTCGCGGTGTTGCATGCAATTACAATTAAATCGACACGATGCGCAAGTAACATTGCCGAAAGTTGAGCAAGACGAGACTGTATAAACACTTCGGATTTCTCACCATAGGGTAAATAGCGATTATCCATCACATAAACATAATCGGCATCAACGCAGGCACGCACCGCGCTTAGGATACTTAAACCACCGACCCCACTGTCGATAAAGCCAATTCGCATAGTCACCTCGCAATCAGTCCTGCTATTTTGCCAGAAGCTGGTTCAAACTGCTGCACAGATTTATCAACTGATTTGGAGTTCCAACAAAAACCTTTTATTATGACGGCCATTTTTCGGTGAGGCGCCATCATGCAATTAGGTCAAGTTTTTCCAGAACATTATGAATCCCAGCTCCAAGCAAAGGTAGACGCCATGCAGCAGCTGTTTTCACCGTTTGACATGCCTACACCGGAGGTTTTTCGCTCTGAACCAGCGCATTATAGACTTCGTGCTGAATTCCGTGTTTGGCATGATGGCGATGATTTGTATCACATCATGTTCGATCCTGAAACGAAGACCAAACACCGGATCAATTACTTTCCTGTCGCCAGCAAAACTATTGCTGACTTTATGCAACCATTACTGGAAGCACTCAAGCATAGGCCATTGCTGAGAAACCGCCTTTATCAAATTGATTATCTCTCTTCATTAAGTGGCGAGCTGCTGGTTTCGCTGATCTACAAAAAGCCAATTCCAGCTGAGTGGCAAGACGAAGCTGAATTATTAAAAGCAGAACTCAGCCATATCCAGTCATTTGATATTATCGGCCGAGCGCGTAAGCAAAAAATATTGGTGAACAAAGATCATTTGATCGAACGGTTGCAAGTTGAAAAACGAGTGATTCAATATCAACAAGTCGAAAACAGCTTTACCCAGCCAAATGGGCTAGTTAATCAACTTATGCTTGAGTGGACTTGCGCAATTGCAAATCAACACTTAAACAATGACTTGCTTGAGCTTTATTGCGGCAATGGTAATTTTTCTTTAGCTCTAGCCCCGTACTTTCGGCAAGTAGTTGCTACGGAATTATCCAAAACTTCAATTAAATCAGCGGAACTAAACATTCAACTGAATAACGTCGGCAATTTACAAGTGCTTCAGATGTCTGCCGAAGATGTGAGCAATGCGCTCTCACAAGGCAAACAACTCAAACATATTGATTTGTCGGCCTTAAACCTAACCACGGTTCTGGTTGACCCACCACGTGCAGGCCTAGATCCGGCAACCGAACAATTGGTATGTCAGTTTGACGATATTCTCTATATATCATGTAACCCAGAAACCTTGGCAAAGAACCTTGCCACCTTAACACAGAGCCACCAAGTAAAAAGATTCGCGCTATTCGATCAATTTCCTTATACCCATCACATCGAATGTGGTGTGTGGCTTCGCAAAATTACTCTTTAGGTTTTCTTGCATAACCTGCCGCACCATGCGCCATCCAGCGTAATTGCGTAATGGTGCGGTGAGTGATTTGCACCCTAAGTTCAGGGCTCGCATCTAAGGCATCGGCTCCGGCATGAAAAACCAAAGTTACCATCGCCTCTGCTTGCACCTGAGCGTATTCATCAGGGCAGGCTGTTTCCTTCCGTAAATAATCAGCCAGTTCAGCACAAAAATGTTGGATTTCACGCGCAACCGCACGACGAAACGGAGCCGACGTTCCAGAGCGCTCACGCAATAACAAACGAAAAACATTACTATTGCCGACTACAAACTCCATAAAGGTTTCAATTGAAGTACGAATCACGCTGCCATTTTTTTCAATGCGATGTCGAGCCTGCCTAAGCAATTGACGTAACATCAAGCCCGCTTCGTCGACTAAAGTAAGGCCGAGCTCGTCCATATCTGCAAAATGGCGGTAGAAAGACGTGGGAGCAATACCCGCTTCACGCGCGACCTCACGCAAACTTAAACTGGAAAATCCTTTGTCTGGGCTTAATTGGGCAAAAGCCGCATCAATAATCGCGCGTCGCGTTCGTTCTTTTTGTTGTGCTCTACTCAAAACGGTATCCAGTTTAATTACCAAAGCGTTATTTTATTTTATACCTTGACCCACAGTAATTGCACAGTAAAATTAGCTTACAACTGTAAGCTAAAAGTACCCACCATGGAAAAACCACCTATTATTTGGACCAACGTTTTGGTCTTTGCTCTCACGTTTATTATTGCCGCAGTCGGCATTCCAGCCTACGAAATCATGGTTGGTTTTACTTGGCAGGAAATTGTTGCCACTATTATTTGTCTTGGTTACTGCGGAATGTCTATTACTGCAGGTTACCATCGCCTCTGGGCTCATAAAACTTATGAAGCACACCCAATGATGCAATGGATTTTTGCAATTGGCGGAGCCTTTGCACTTCAAAATAGCGCTTTACACTGGTCTTCGGACCATAGAATCCATCACAAATTCGTTGATCAGAATGACAAGGACCCATACTCGGCCAAAATGGGGTTCTGGTACAGTCATATCGGTTGGATGCTGCGCGAATACCAAGCACAGCGCTACCATGATTATTCCAATGTCCGTGATTTGCAAAATAACAAAATTGTGATGTTCCAGCACAAACACTACCTAGCACTGACCGTAATCACAAATTTTGGCATTCCGCTATTTTTAGGCTGGCTTACAGGCAACTATCTAGGCATGTTGCTAAGCGTGGGCGTTCTTCGGCTAGTGTTGAGTCATCATTTCACATTTTTTATTAATTCTTTGGCACACATTTGGGGAAGTCAGCCATATACGGATCAAAACACAGCTCGCGACAATGGGATTTTGGCGTTCCTAACTTACGGCGAGGGTTACCACAACTTCCACCATATTTTTGAATATGACTATCGAAATGGCATTCGCTGGTGGCAATTTGATCCCACAAAATGGCTTATTAAAAGCTGTTCCTGGCTTGGGTTAGCTAAGAACCTAAAAGTTTGTCCAGAAGACAGAATTTTAAAAGCCAAAGCACTGATGCAGCTAAAACGTGCACAAGTCAAAGCGTTACAACTGCCAAACGCAGACCTAATTCTACAGCGTATGGAGCATGAATACGCCTTGTTGCTCGAACGTATGCAAGCTTATTTCGAACTACAAAAGACGCTTATTTCGCAGAAAAAAGCGGGTATTCGCCATAAAAAAGACCAGTTGCTTCAAAGCTATAATGAATTTGATCTACGCAAACAGTATGCTGAATTACGTGAGGGCTTCCAGTTTCAACAACGGCAATGGCAGCTTTTTATTGAGCAGTATGCTTAAGCGGCACTAAATATCTTAAAAAGGCGACTTATGTCGCCTTTTTAACTTCAATTCTTTGAATTTATACTGCTATTATCTAAATTAATGACGATTCTCTTAGAGTGAATTTACCGTGGCCGAAAAAAAAACTGCTTCATCCATTAATAATCCATCACCTGAATTATTTGATTACGATGCCATAATTATTGGCACTGGACCTGGCGGTGAAGGCGCGGCGATGAACCTTGCGAAAAGTGGCAAGAAAGTCGCAGTCATCGAGCGCCACAATCAAGTTGGTGGTGGCTGTACTCACTGGGGTACTATCCCATCGAAAGCATTGCGGCATTCTGTAAGTCGCTTTATTGAATACAACGAAAATCCGCTATTTCAGATGGATAATCAGTCTTCAAACCTAACGTTCCCACAAATTCTACGCCATGCGGCGGGAGTAATTCGTAAACAAGTTCGGTTACGTAGTAGTTTTTATGACCGGAACCGTGTTGAAGTATTCCAAGGGGAAGCATCATTTGTCGATAAACATCATATTCGGATAGCCCCACCTACTGGGCCTGATCGGATAATCAGTGCACAAACGATTGTCTTGGCCACGGGCTCTCGCCCATATCGACCCAAGAACGTAGACTTTAGCCATCCGCATATTTTTGACAGTGACACCATCCTTTCACTGAATGAAGACCCACGACACATTATTATTTTTGGTGCAGGTGTTATAGGATGTGAATATGCATCCATTTTTCGGGGTTTGGGCGTTCGTGTTGATTTGGTCAACACACGAGATCGCTTATTGTCTTTCATGGATGCCGAGATTTCCGATGCGCTGAGTTATCATTTTTGGAACTCCGGAGTCACCATCCGGCATGGTGAAGAATTCGAAGCGATTGAAGGTCTTCCTGATGGCGTGATTTTGCATCTTCAGTCCGGTAAAAAAATGAAAGCCGATTGTATTCTCTTCGCCAACGGTCGTACTGGCAATACAGATACTTTGAATTTGGAAGCCATTGGTTTAAAAGCAGATAGTCGAGGCCAACTAAAGGTTAATGAGAATTACCAGACCTCTGTAGATAATGTTTACGCAGTTGGCGATGTAATCGGTTATCCAAGTTTAGCGAGTGCAGCTTATGACCAAGGACGTATCGCAGGTAACTCAATCATTCACGGCCATTGTGACACACGTCTGATCGAAGATATCCCTGTCGGCATTTACACCATTCCAGAGATGAGCTCTGTCGGTAAGAACGAACAACAGCTGACCGCTGCCCGCATTCCTTATGAAGTTGGTCGTGCGCAGTTTAAACATCTCGCTCGTGCGCAGATCGCTAATACGAGTGTTGGCAGTTTAAAACTGTTATTCCACCGAGATACCAAAGAAATTCTCGGGATCCATTGCTTTGGTGAACGTGCTGCAGAAATCGTACATATCGGCCAAGCGATTATGATGCAGAAAAATGGTGGTAATAATGTGGAGTATTTTGTCCATACAACATTTAACTATCCGACCATGGCTGAGGCATACCGAGTCGCCGCGATGAATGGACTGAATCGTCTTTTTTAGTTGAAAATCATAAAAAGAGACGTTGATCGAAAATTAGTCACACGAAAAAGTTATGTAGGTATTTCGTTTATTACAAAATTAGTTGTACACTCGAAAAAAACAAAATAATCACAATCTGGGGAAACACTATGCTAAGGATAAGTCTGGCCGTGTTTTTATTAGGACTGTTTAGCCAGTCCGCACACGCTGATTTCGCAAGTGCCAAAAGTCTCTTTGAGCAACAAAATTATTCAGCATCGATTCCGCAATTAGAGTTGATGGCAAAGACAGGTAATGCTGAAGCCCAGTATATGCTTGCGCAAGCATATGCTAATGGTTGGGGCAAACCTGTTGATGTTTACCAAGCCTACGCTTGGACTTTGTTGGCTAGAGAATCTGGCGCTGCAAATGCGAGCAAATTGTATGCCGAATTACGCCAAAATTTACCATCGAGACGTGACGCAAAAAATGCGTTTACTCTTTTAGATAAAGAATTTGGTCAAGTTGCCCTGCAAAGCAATCTTTTACCAAGTAATAAATTTGCTAATACTAACCCAATTTTTACAGTCGCTAAGCGGCTAGCGCAGCCAAACTACCCAACTTCATTCAAACGATCTGGCATTTCGGCTTGGGCAATAGTTTTTTATGATATTGATGAATCTGGGAAAGTTGAAAATGCCAACGTTGCATTAAGCTATCCACAAGGTGCAATTGATAAATATGTATTAGATGCAGTTGAAAAATGGACTTTTACCCCACCGAAAAACGGTTATGGTGAGTCATTACGCCTCAATCATCAAATTCATGCATTCTCTTTAGATAAAGTTGTTACCCCTACTCAGAAGTATAAAAAGGATAATGCTGAATACATTGCAGCCATTAAAGAAGCTGCAGATGCAGGTTTCGCTGAATATCAGTATAAATATGCTTTGCTTGCTCATGCTGGTATTTTGAAAGAGGAAAAGGCCTTACCTTGGTATTTAAAAGCGGCGACTAGTGGCTACGCGCTTGCGCAAGTAAGTCTTGCCCAATGTTTATTTTCAGGCAGTCTTTGCGACATAGATAACAATAAAGGCATGAATTGGCTGGCTAAAGCTGCTGACAGCGGTCATGCTCCATCCGCATTTACTCTCGCGCAAAAACTACTCAACAGCGATAACATTCAATTTGACCCTTTAAGAGCTGCAAGATACTTAAAACAAGCATCTGCCAAGGGTTATATCCCTGCAATCGTCGAGTATTCAGCTTTGCTTGCTAACTCATCGTTGCCAGAAATCCGAAACCCAGAGCTAGCAATAGAAATTGCAGAACAAGGTTTGAAAAAGGACGACGAACATCCAAGTCTATTAGCGAGTATTGCAACTGCAAAATTTGAGCTAGGCAAACTAGATGAAGCTAGGGAACTTTTAGCGCAAGCGATTGAAAATGCCGAATCACGCGGCATGGATACAGCACCGTTTACTGAGCTTCTTGAAAGCTACCAAAGTGATGTGCAAACCGTAGCTGAAAAATAGTCCAAATTCTGCAATAAAAAACCGACCTAAGGTCGGTTTTTTATTGCTAGTAAGCTAACACAGGCTCGAACTTGCAGCAAAAATCAGATGCAAAGTTCGATTGTAATGAGCATCGATTACAGATCAGTGTTGATATGGTAAGTACGGCTAAACGACTGTACTGCGTCGATGAACACTTTTGCTTTTTCAGGGTCAACATCCGGTGTAATACCGTGACCAAGGTTAAACACGTGACCAGAACCTTGACCATAACCGTCCAAAATAGCTTGTACTTCTAAACGAATACGTTCCGGAGTCCCTAATAAGATTGCAGGATCCATATTCCCCTGCAATGCTACTTTATCGCCGATTCGGGCACGAGCAGAGCGAATATCAATAGTCCAATCAAGTCCAACAGCGTCACAGCCTGTCGCTGCAATTTCTTCTAGCCACAATCCACCATTTTTGGTAAACAAAGTCACAGGAACAGGACGACCATCAGCATGCCGAGTTAAGCCATCAATAATCTGCTGCATGTAACTTAACGAGTATTCACGATAATCGTGTGGTGTTAACACTCCACCCCAAGTGTCGAAAATCATGACCGATTGCGCACCTGCTGCAATTTGGGCATTAAGATACAAAATGACACTTTGGGCTAATTTGTCGAGCAATATATGCACAACTTCTGGCTCGCTATACATCAACTTTTTGATTTTTGAAAAAGTTTTGCTGCTGCCACCTTCAAGCATATAAGTCGCTAAGGTCCAAGGGCTGCCAGAGAAACCTATTAACGGCACTGAGCCATTTAACTCTCTGCGAATGGTACGCACAGCATCCATCACATACTTCAGCTCAACTTCCGGATCTGGAATTGGCAAATTCACCACATCCATAAAATCGGTCAATTGTTTGGTAAATTTTGGACCTTCGCCTTCACCAAAATAGAGGCCCATTCCCATTGCATCAGGAATAGTCAAAATATCACTGAATAGAATGGCTGCATCTAAATCATAACGACGCAACGGTTGTAATGTTACTTCGCATGCTAATTCAGGATTTTTGCATAACGACATGAAATCACCGGCCTGAGCTCGGGTCGCACGGTATTCTGGTAAATAACGTCCTGCTTGACGCATCATCCAAATCGGAGTGCGGTCAACTGGTTGTTTTAAAAGGGCTCTGAGGTACCGATCATTTTTTAGCTGCATCTTTGCTCTACCATTAAGCTGGGTTTATTTATTCTAGCAGTATCGTTGTCATCACACTATCATGACAGTCTAATGAATTTTTTTGCAAGTTTTGTTGATTCATCTATTGCCCAGCCTTAAAGCATTTGGTATAAAACTGGCGCGCTAGTGAAGAAATCGAAAAAAATAAGAGCTCGGATTTACGGGCCCAAAAAAATACTTAAGCCACAATTGTGGCTTTTTTATTTTCTTTTTCCAGTGTTTTTTAATAACTTCAACCTTTTAGTCGCTAATTTCAGCTTTTGCCAATGAAATCATCTTGCCAGAAAGCGTTTCACGCGGCGGAGTTTCTGGTAGCGCAGTTAAATCAAACCAATAAGCTTCTTCGATTTCATTGGGCTGACAGCGGATTTCGCCGCCAGCGTAGTCCGCCATAAATCCTGCCATCAGTGAATGTGGAAACGGCCATGGCTGACTACCGACATAACGCAAATTCGCGATTTGAATACCAACTTCCTCAGCGACTTCTCGAACAGCAGCTTGTTCTAAAGTTTCCCCAGACTCAACAAAACCGGCGAGGATAGAAAAAAAGCCTGGTTTATGCCGTTTTGAGCGGGCTAACAAAATTTGTTTATCCTTGACTACCGCAACCAAAATACAAGGAGAAATTCTTGGATATACCCTATGCCCACATTTGTGGCATAGCATAGCGAGTTCCCAGCTCACCAGTCGCATCGCGCGCCCGCATTGACCGCAATAGCGATGCGTCTGAAGAAACAAGGCTAGTTGGGTTGCTCGCGCAGCCCATTCAAACCAGCTTGGTTCTGGATGAGATAGCAAAGCACGAGCTGTATGCCAGCAGGCTTCGTTTTCAATACTATCTTGGTGAATCAGCAAATAGACTGGTTGCTGTTGCCACAAGCCGATTTGCAAGCATTGCTCAGCATTTTTTAAGCCTAATGTTTGCAACGCCCCCTGCGGGATCTCGCCACGGTCATTGAGCAAAATCCGGCCTTTATTGACGACATACCAAAAACCGCTCATTTGCGGATTTATTTCAATGCTGTGCTCAATCATCGCATGCACCCACTAGCAAAAAATGTCATGATAATGCTTAATACTGAACCGACCAATTAAAAATGTGTTGATCTTTCTCACAGAATTCTTTTAATTAGCGGTATAACCCAAATAATGTGATCGAAAGGAACATCGTTATGTACACTCGGCTGCAAACTGCAAGGCAACAATGGGGCGGTTCTCTAACTGCGATAGATAACTGGCTGGAAGAGCGGCAACAACTCATCGTGTCTTATTGCAAATTAGCTGCATTACCACCTTTCGACACTAAAAATTCCGATCAGCAATTACCTGAACAAACAGATATTCAGTCGTTTTGCCAAATACTCATGGATTATTTGTCTGCGGGCCATTTTGAAGTGTATGACCAAATCGTCTCACAATGTGAGGTTAATGGGCACGACAGTAAATCGTTAGCCGAGAATCTGTATCCGCGAATTGCTACCTCTACGGATCTTGCACTCGAATTCAATGATAGCTACGCCGAACAAATTGATGATGCTGGCAGCCTAGTATTTGATGGTCACCTTTCTCGACTTGGCCAAGCCTTAGAAGAACGCTTTTCATTGGAAGACGAACTTATCCAAACATTGTTTAGTCGCCACGCTCAACCATCAGTGTCAGCCTAAGCTACGAGCCTCTTTCGCCAATGAATTTAATGGCATAAATATGCCCATAATCGAGCGAAAGAAAGTGAAGAAAAAATAAACTAAAAAACCGCCCGTAGGCGGTTTTTTTATTCCGTTTTATACGGAGTAGCGATAATTACTTTTTTGCAGGAGCAGCCGGTTCAGCAGCTTCTGTAGGCACGATACCTAACAGTTCAACTTCAAACACTAATACGCTGTTCGCTGGGATTGGACCCACATCACGGTCACCGTAAGCCAGTTCTGAAGGGATAGTGAATTTGAACTTAGAACCAACGCCCATTAACTGAACGCCCTCAGTCCAGCCTTTGATCACTTGGTTTAATGGGAATTCAACTGGCTCGCCACCGTTTTTCTCAGTGCTGTCGAACTCTTTACCGTCAGTGAAAGTACCTTTGTATTTTACGCGGACTTTATCTTCTGCTTTTGGCTTAGCACCGTCAGCTGCAGTGATTACTTCATATTGTAAGCCTGATGCCGTTGTAGTCACGCCAGCTTTTTTAGCGTTTTCAGCTAAGTAAGCGATGCCACCAGCTTTTGCTTCTTCAGCTTTTTTCTTCGCTAATTCAGCTTGTTTGTTGCGCAATTGTTCATCAAGCGCAGTCATGATCTTTTGAATTTCTTCTTCAGTCATGGTTGCTTTACCAGCAACAGCATCCTGAACACCACGAACAATCAGGTCAGAATTTAAGGTAACTTCTAATTTTTTGTTTTCTTCAATAGCATTTGACAGGTATTTACCTGCAGAAACGCCTAAAGCATAAGATTGTTTGGCAGCATCAGTATCTAATACTGGAGCCGCTGGAGCTTTAGCTTCTTCTTGACATGCCGATAAAGAAATAAGAGCCGCTGCAATTAATGACAGCTTGGTCGTTACGCGCATTTGTTTCTCCAATAAACTGCAGACTTCACTGCAAAAGTGTGTTTTTATAATGAATAAAGGTCTAACCTTCAACCAACCCTATACTACAAGATTTGTGCAGATGACGTTAACACATAGCAAGAAATATCTGGGCATTTTTCTGTTTTTTTGGCTGTTTGGCTGCCAAGAAGTTCAAAATAACCTAGTTTCGCAGCAAGTAATTACTGGCGAAGGTACGGTTGCAGGTGCAATTTCCCCTAAAACGCAACTGGTTGCAGTGTCTAGCCTGACCTCAGGCATCGTAGTTTGGGACCTGCAACAACAACAAGCAAAGTTCCGCTTGAGCCATGGCGAGCCCGTTGCCAATCTTGTGACCACAGTGACTTTTAGCGATGATGGTGGTTTTTTGTTAACCGGCACAGCCAATCAAGTGGCGTTGTGGCAGATGAGCGATGGTAAAAATATTGGCTTTTGGTCGATGCCTTCAGGCGTCACCGTACGTGATATTGCCGTATCGAATTTAGGCAAACATTTGCTGATTGCCCAAAGTGATGGCAAGGTTCAACACATCACCTTAAACTCTGGTCGGCGCATTGAATTTCTCGGCCACACTGAAAATGTAAATAGCGTGGCATTATCACCAAACGGCCGCTATGCGTTAACTGGCGGCAGCGATTTACAAAGTTATTTATGGGATACCCAAAGCGCGCAAATTTTGCTAACCATGCCAAGCGCCAACCGTGTCACCAAAGTGGCGCTAGACCCACAAGCACGTTATGCCTTTAGCGCTGATAGCCAAAAACAAGCAACCATTTACGATTTAAAAACGGGTCAGCGACAATCACAGCTTCCGCTTGACCGCGGCAGGATTTTTACCGCAGCGCGTTTCAGTGAAGATGGTAAATACCTACTGACAGGCGCGCCATCGCAAAGAGTGAGTATCTGGACAGTCGCTACCGGTGCATTATTCAGCGATTGGTTAGTCACACCTTCAGCTTTTAGCAAACAACCGAATGCACTGGTGTATGATGTGGCGCTTATGCCCAACCAACAAGTGCTGACTATCAGCTCCAGCGGTGTGGCGGAATACTGGGAGTTCGCAAATGAGTAAGCAAGACATCGATTTACAATCGCATTTAGAATATTTGGAAAGCAAAGTCGCTTTTCAGGAAGATGCACTTTCACAAATGCACGAAGAGCTACTTGAACATCAACGGCGCATCGAAAAGCTGCAACGCCAAGTGTTGATGATTGCCGAAAAGTTACAACAAGGTGGCGATAGCGGCATATTACGCACGCATGAAGAACCGCCTCCACCCCATTATTAACTATTCATCAATTGGCAGAAGCACTAAGCCTACGCAATAAGTCTGTTACAAGCCCGATCACTCGGGCTTGAATACGCCAATCACAGTTTCTGTAGGCCGTGATGCTTTTTCTACTTGGGCTTCAGGCTGTGCCATCTGAAAACCACATTGCACACACTTCACTTTCTCGACATTATTTTCGATGTATAACATCATCGTGTCTGTTGCTTTACACTCAGGGCAACTCGCGCCAGCGATAAAACGTTTTTTCTTCCGATCACTGCTCATTTTCAGCATTACTCCCCGCTTGATGCGGCAAAATTAACGACAACTTTAATCACAACTCTTGGTTTGTCGGGCGGTTCAGATTACTATCCACCCCAATTTCGCTTTGGTATTTGAGCACATGATCCAACTTCAACAAATTGAACTGCGCCGTGGCATTGTTTGTTTACTGCAACAAGCCGATCTTACCGTATTTCCAGGGCAAAAGGTCGGAATTATCGGCGCAAACGGCTGTGGTAAATCCACTTTATTCGCCATGTTGCAAGGCAAACTACAACAAGATGCCGGCAGTTTAAGCATTCCTAGCAGCTGGACAATCGCGACTGTTGCGCAAGAAACCCCAGCGCTTGACTGCTCTGCCATGGACTACGTGCTGCAAGGCGACGAAAAACTGTTTCCGCTGCTTCAGCTCGTGGCAAATCCAGCACCAGACACCGATTTGGTCAATGTTCACCATCAAATCGAAGTGTTAGATGGCTATCGTGCGCAAGCGAAAGCAGGAACCTTATTAGACGGTTTAGGCTTTAGCGGTGACATGCAACAGCATGCCGTTAAATCATTTTCGGGCGGTTGGCGGATGCGCTTAAACCTCGCCCGTGCGTTAATGCAACGCGCAGAATTATTGTTACTTGACGAACCAACCAACCACTTGGATTTGGATGCGGTGTTATGGCTCGAAAAGTACTTAAGTAACTTTGATGGCACCTTAATGCTTATCAGCCACGACCGCGACTTCTTGGATGCAGTAGTCGATAACATCGTGCATATCGACAACCAAACCCTAACGCTTTATCGCGGCAATTACAGCCAATTCGAGCGTCAGCGTGCTGAGCAAATGGCACAGCAACAGTCGGTCTATGAAAAACAACAGCGCCAAGTGGCGCACTTACAGAAATTCATCGACCGTTTCCGCGCGCAAGCGACCAAAGCGAAACAAGCACAAAGTCGTATTAAAGCTTTAGAGCGCATGACGCTGTTGGCGCCAGCTCACGTCGATTCGCCATTCCAGTTTGAGTTTTTAGACCCTAGAAGTCTGCCGAACCCGTTACTCAAGTTAGAGAACGTACGTGCAGGTTATGGCGATCACTCGATTTTGCAGCAAATAAACTTCCAATTGCTCCCAGGCAGCCGGATTGGCTTGTTAGGCCGAAATGGTGCCGGTAAATCGACGCTGATTAAAATGTTGTCAGGTAGCTTAGAACCGCAAGCGGGCCAAGTTTGGTATGCCGCTGGGGTCGCAATTGGCTATTTCGCGCAGCACCAATTAGAAACTTTGCGACCACAAGATTCACCGTTACAGCATTTAGTGCGTTTAGCACCACAAGCGACAGAGCAAAGCCTTCGTGATTTCTTGGGCGGTTTTGGCTTCCACGGTGACAAAGCACTCGCTGCCTGTGCGCCATTTTCCGGTGGCGAAAAAGCGCGTTTGGTGTTGGCATTGTTGGTCTATCAACGCCCGAACTTGTTGTTACTGGATGAACCAACCAACCACTTAGACCTTGATATGCGCGAAGCTATCGTCATGGCTTTGCAGGGTTTTGAAGGCGCAATTGTCGTGGTCTCGCATGATAGACATTTGCTGCAAAGTACCACCGACGAGTTTTACTTAGTAGCGCATGGCAAAGTCGCACCATTTGCTGGCGACCTCAGCGATTATTATCAGTGGTTACAAGCAGACGCCAAGCTCACCCTACAGAAATCTGAGCCTGCCACAATCACAGCGCCTGTTGCACAGCAGCGTAAAGACCAAAAGCGCTTAGAAGCTGATTTACGCAACCTGACGCGTGGCTTAAAACAAAGTATCGAGAAGTTAGAACTACGCCAACAACAACTAGAACAAAAGTTAGCGGTGATCACTGACAAACTGGCCGACAGTGAGTTGTACGATGCCAGTCGCAAGGCCGAATTAACCAAAATTTTGGCTGAGCAAACGCAGTATGGCGCTGAACTTCGGGATATCGAAGAACAATGGTTTACCGCGCAAGAAGAGCTAGAAAGCAAAACTGAAGCATTTTGGCAAGCGAATGGCGGCTAACCGCACTGTGACCAACTGCACCGGGACCAACCGCACCGGGACTACTGAAAGCGCAGCAAGCTGGACGCAGGCGCAACTGGCTGCTGCTTTGTGGCAGTTTAGTCTGGGGTTTTATCCAAACCGCCAGCAATTGCTGCTTCGTTTACAAGACGAGCACCACGCTAATATCAACCTGCTACTTTGTGTCTGTTGGTTGTCGCTGCATGGGCGGCAACTGACCGATATGCAACTCAAACAAATGATTGCCGCTATTGCCCCGGTGAATCTGCAAGTGACTCAACCCCTGCGACAAATTCGCCGACAATTAACCGCAGAGACACTGTCACTGAAATCGGCATTATTGGCTGCGGAAGTGCAGGCTGAACAGCAAGAACAACTGGCGCTTGCAAGAGTCTTAACTGAATGTTGGTTGCATCTACCACTTTGCGGCGCCAACACTACACTGCAATCTTATCTTGAGATGGTAAGCTGCGACTCATCTGCGCTCCAACCGCTGTTGGTTGATCTGGATCAAGCGATCCGCGGCTATACACCAAACACAGGCGAAACTTTGATCTAAATCAGCATTGAGCTACCACTGCTTTTCTAAACTCTACTTATCAACTGAGTGGAGAAACAATCATGAACATGTGGCAACAATTTATTAATGACCCAGTGATTTTCATTTCCTTTACTGGCCTTGCCATTGTCTTGGGATTATGTGCGTTTTATGCCATATATTTCATGTACAAAATCAGCAACGCCGGTCCAAACGACTAAATCGGTTTACCCTTGTCCTGTTGACGGCATTACTCTCCCATCGTTGGGCTATTTCGACTGATTATGCGCAACTTGCCGTTTCCCTGTCAGCTGACCTTGGTCAGTCTGACAGGTTTTTTATTGATAGTGGCCATAACCCAAGTTATTGATTGCCATGCAGCCAATTTGCCAGCAAAGTGCTATTGCGCCAAACCAAACCGTAAATAGTCAGCTGCGGGTTTGCGCCCAAACTTGTTGGCAACGTTGAGCCATCAAATACCGACAGGTTTTTCAGCTGATGATGACGGCCTTGCATATCCACAACGCCTTTGGTCGTATCACTCGCCATATTACAGCCGCCCATCACATGCGCCGAGGCTAAAGTCGTGCGATAAATGGCCATCGGCAACGCCGAAATTGCCGCTTTGGCTTCAGGCCAGCTCTTGTAGAGCTGCGCATCCGCATGAATTGGCATTACCGCTTTTGCCCCTGCAGCAAACTGTAACTCGGCCATCGCCAGCAACGCTTCACGTGCGCCTTTGAACAAATAATCCGTCAACGGATAATCAAGTTGTGGCTCGCCGTGACTGTCTAACTCGACTGTTCCACCTTGCGCCTGCTCAGCAAAACCGTCGCGCATAAGTGCAATCATCACCTGCAAATTATTGAATTGTTTCATCAAACGCGCATGTTGTTCGGCCATGCCAATTAACTTAGTCGCCATCAACACAGGATGCACCGGCGGGACTTCCAATTTAAAGCCAACATTGTCAGATCCAGGCCAGACAAATTGATCGGAATACACCGATTGTGGCGCGCCAGCATGACCATTAATTGGCTCAGCAAACAAGGCCCCAGAAATGACACTTGGGTGTAGATAAGTATGCTTGCCCAAACGCCCTGATGGGTTCGGTACTTTCGAGCGCAACAATAACGCGGGGGTATTAATCGCACCGCCAGCTGCAATGTAATGACGTGCTTTAATTTGGATCTGAACGCCTGCACGCGGCTGATAGTGTTCATCCACCGGCACTGCGAAGAGCGCTTGGATTTTATCACCTTGCCAAGCGAAATGTCGCGCCGACACCTTACTTATTAGCGTGGCACCGCCATCTAAGGCGGTGGGAATAGTCGTCACCAACATGGATTGTTTGGCGTTAATTGGGCAACCCATGCCACAAAGGCCTAAATTGGCGCAACCGTTTACATTACGGTGAATGATGGTGTATTGCCAACCGAGTTTCTCGCAACCACGTTTCAGTGCCAAGTTGTTTAAATTGGGCGACATTTGCCATTCACTGATGTTTAAACGCCCTGATGCCAGGTCAAAAAATGGCTCTAGCGAGTTGTCACCAGCAAAGTCCAAACCAAAATGCTCACGCCAATAAGCAAGAGTGTTTTTGGGTGTGCGAATTGAGGTGGTCCAGTTGACTGTTGTTGAACCGCCGACTGTTCGCCCCTGTAAAATAGCAATGCCTTGGTCTTTGGTTTTCCGCCCGGCGCCATCTTGGTACAGATGTGGATAAGCCCAGCGCTCTTGCTGCTTAAAATCGCTACTCGAGTTTAATGCGCCGTGTTCGAGCATAATCACTGAGAAACCGGCTTGTGTCAGAATTTCAGCAGCTAAACCACCACCAGCACCAGTGCCAACAATAACGATATCCGCTTCATATTGTGCATCTTTGCTTAAGGTTGCAGCATCGATGTGTTTCCAGCCGCGGGCCAGACCTTGGCGAATTGGATCATCCATACCGATTAAACTCCACTGCTTGATACTTAAGCTCAGCCCAATGCGCCGGTTGACCATAATAAGCGCCAAACAACAACTCTCGCAGACCACAGTATGCCTGTTGCAATAATGCCAAGTAGCTATCGCGCCAAGTACTCAATAAACTCAGTCGTTGCACTACTGGCACTTCACTCAGCGCAAACCAATTGCCGGTCAGCGCAAGGCGAGTCAACTCTTGTTCTAACAATAAAAATAACTGAGACAATTGTTGTTGCTGAGTCAGTGGTAAAAATGGCAGAAATTCAAGCGCCGCTTTGCGTGTGCTTAATAATTGTTGCTGCGCAAGCTGGGGATCGGCTGGCAGCGCCCCCATTAACAGAGCTGGCAGAAAAGCATCAAACACCATGTCGGCTGCAGTGAGTTGATTGGCTTGACTGGCAGTAAGAACTGGGTAGAGGGTTATCCCTAGACTGAGCCCAAGCGCGGTTCCTAAGCTGGTCATGATAAACTGTCGTCGGTTCATTGTTGTTCTTCTTTCGACTTAAAAACTTATTCTTCATGAGGACATGCTAAATTGCAAGATCTACGCTCATCGCACACCAAACCTGTTGCTAACGGCGTTGAACAGCAGCCAAACAGCTTACCGCCGTTTCAGGCCCCTTGGTGGCTTGGTTCTACCCATTTACAGACTATCCTCGCCAAGTATTTAGCACCCAAACACCAAATTGCTACCCGTCAGTCGATGCTTCAACTCCCTGATGGCGATGAATTACAACTCAATTGGGGCATTCAGCGACAGCCAAGTCCAAATACGCCCTTAGTCGTGCTATTGCATGGTTTAGAAGGCAATCTGCACAGTCACTATATCCAAGGCATGCTCAAAAGCTTAGAAATGCAGGGATATGCGACCGTGCTGATGCATTTTCGCGGCTGTCATGGCAAAGCCAATAAATTGCCACGCGCTTATCATTCCGGCGATACCGCCGATTTTGGCTTTTTGATTTCGACATTGCAGCTGCAATTTCCTGATGTGCCGCTTGCCGCCATAGGTTTTTCTTTGGGTGGCAATGTCTTGGTGAAATATTGTGGTGAACAAGGCCCGGCAAATCCGCTTTTTGCCGCGGTGGCCGTATCGGCACCACTGGATTTATCCGCCAGTGCTGACCGCATAAATCAGGGTTTTAGTAAGGTCTATCAACGCTATTTATTGGGGCGGTTAAAAGCCACCATGCAACGGAAGTTAGCAGCTCATGCGAGTTTTCCACTCCCAGTGAACGAAGCGGACATCCAACAATTACAAAGTATTCGGCAATTTGATAACCTGATCACAGCCCCGATGCATGACTTTTTACATGCCGAAGATTATTACCAACGCTGTAGTGGCAAAGCATTTTTGCGCCAAGTCGCCAAACCGTTGTTATTAGTTCATGCCGAGGATGACCCATTTTTAGGCGCCTCCTCAATTCCTATCGCCGAAGAACTGAATCCGTATGTACAACTGATGTTATCGCCAAAAGGCGGGCATGTCGGTTTTGTCGCAGGTACAATGCCTTGGCGACGGTATTATTGGCTTGAACAAATTGCACCGCAATTTCTCGAGCAACAGCGGCCAGCATCAACACCAAGCAACAGCCAAATTCATTCACAACACGAGAAATTTTAATGTTAATTCCTTGGCAACAACTCGCCCCAGACACCTTAGAACGTTTAATTGAAGCTTTTGTCCTGCGTGAAGGCACTGACTATGGCGATGCAGAAGTAAGTTTGCTGGAAAAGGTAAAGCATGTCCGAACCCAGCTGGAGCATGGCCAAGTGTTGATTGTGTATTCGCAAACTGAGGAATCGGTGGATTTGTTAACCAAGCAGCAGTATCGGCAATTGGCCGAGCAAATCGCGCGTGAAGAATCTGAACGCGAATTTTAACTAGCTGACCAGCTATTATCGATTGGTTGCGCGCGCTTGGATGAGTTCGCGCCAACCTGCATTGGATTGACCAATCACCATAAAATCTGGGTTCGCCAAGGTCTCACGTTGATTGTAGGTGAGCGGAAAAAACTGACTATCCAGAATTTTGCCGCCAGCCTCCTCCACAATCACATGCACAGCGCCAGTATCCCATTCTCCTGTTGGCCCAATGCGTAAATAGCAATCCGCGCCCCCTTCGGCCACTAAACAACTTTTCAGCGAGCAACTACCAAGCGCAATGTATTCCACCAACTGGCTTGGTAATAGCAGCGCATCGATCACCGCCCGCGATTGACGGCGACTTACCGCAATACGCAGCGGCTCGCCGCTTTGATGTTCACGCACTCGAATACGATTGATTAAGTTGCGCTGTTGTTTAAAAGCACCATGGCCTTTGGTGGCGTAATACCAAACTTGTTCTTTTGGCCAGTAAATCACCCCGAGTGCTGGCCAACCATGCTCCACCAGCGCAATACTGACGGCAAAGTCGCCACTACGCGCGACAAACTCTTGGGTGCCATCCATGGGATCAATCAGCCAATAACGTGGCCATTCCTGGCGTTGCTGCAAAGGCACATGGAAGTTTTCTTCGGAAATGATCGGAATATCGGGAGTTAACTCAGACAATCGGGCAATGATGGCACTGTTTGCGGCGTAATCAGCACTGGTAACCGGACTATCATCGGCCTTGGCGTTGTATTCGAAATCGCCAGATTGATAGATTTGCCATAATAAGTCGCCGGCTTCGCGCGCGGCAACTTTGACGGGTTCCAAAAGTTTACTTAAAAACATCCTGATGAGTATCCAGATACGCTTTTGCCAAGAATAGTGCGGCGATACTGCGCGCCTCAGTAAAATCGGCTTGCGCTAGCAGATCGTCAAGTTGTGACCAACGCCAAGGAACTAATTCCAACGGTTCAGGTTCATCACCCACCAACCGCTCGGGATACAAATCGGTCGCCAGTACAATTTGCATTGTAGCATTAAAATAGCCAGGTGCGAGCGCAACAGAGCGCAGCATCACCAGCTTACGCGCGCCAAAGCCGGCTTCTTCTTTCAGTTCGCGATCACCGGCTTGCAACGCATCTTCACCTGGGTCTATCAATCCTTTGGGGAAACCCAACTGATAATCGTGAGTGCCAGCGCAATATTCGCGAATGAGATAAAAATGCTCGGGATCTGGGCATGCCACCACCATCACGGCTCCGCGTCCAGAACCGCGCATACGCTCAAAGATCCGCTCCTCACCATTACTAAAACGTAATTGCACTTGTTCGACTTTAAACAACCGGCTTTGTGCCACAACTTCGGCACCCAGAATTTCCGGTTTGATTTTGTCACCTTGACGATCAGCCATACCGCTGCCTCTGCTACAATGAGCGCTGAAATTCTACCTCGCTACTATAAATCGGAAACGTGGAAAAACCTATGCTGGATTGGTCTGCAATTGATACTGTTTTACTCGACATGGATGGCACTTTGCTCGATTTGCATTTTGATAACTATTTTTGGCTGGAACATCTGCCAAAACGCTGGAGCGAATTGAGTCAAATTAGCGTTGAAGAAGCCAAAGCCCAGTTAAAAGCTGAATACGATGTGTTGCAAGGCAAGCTTGAATGGTACTGCCTTGATTATTGGGCGAAACGGTTGCAACTGCCAATCACCGAACTAAAACGTGAAGTGATGGATAAAATCGCCATGCGTGCCGATGTCCCTGCATTTCTGACGGCATTGAAGCAAAGTGGCCGCCGTATCGTGTTGGTAACGAACGCTCACCCTGATAGTTTGTCGCTGAAAATCGAGCGCACTGAACTTGCTAGTTACTTAACAGAGCTGATTTCAACCCATGAATTTGGCGTGACCAAAGAGTCGCAACAGTTATGGCATGCTCTGCAACAGCGTCTCGGCTTCGATGCCAAGCGCACACTGTTTGTCGATGACAGCCTGCCGATTTTGCACGCAGCAGAGCAATTCGGTATCGCTCATTTACTGGCGATTGCCAACCCTGATAGCCAACAGCCCGTCAAACAAATCGAGCAGTTCCCTTCCATAACCGACTATTCGGTATTACTGGCCGACATCAGCAAACCGCGCGTGCAAGTGCAATAAACACTGAACTAATTATTAAAAAACTAACGCCAGCATCAAGCTGGCGTTTGCTGTTTTTGCAATCGGAATGCCAGCGTAATCATACTTAGTTGGTGCGAATACGACCTTGTAAAGTTATCGGGAAGTTACCATTACCATCAGGTTGCCCAACAAACTGCATGGCCTGATGCACTTCTTTTGGCATCGAGGCATCTGGTTTTAGCGTGCCGGCAATTTTATAACTATCCGCGAGTACTTCCGCTTGCACTTGCAGTGCTAGTGGATTGTCTGGAGTCGTGTTCAACACAATATTACCTGCCTCACAGCGCAATGTTGCATGAATAGCTCTTAAATCTATCCAGCCGGTCGGAGCTTTAAACCGCGCATCTTGCCAACTCGCCTTGCCGTTTAACACCGAACAATAAGGTTTACCCAACTCATATTCACTAACCGTCAGCACAATACTGCCACTCGCATCAGCCGGCATCGGCAACTGGATATTTGGCAGTATACCGCCGACAGGCAAACGTAAGTTCGACGGTAACACCGTGACTCGGCTTGGGGTAAGTTCGGCTTTTAATTGAAAGTATGGGTAGTTATCATCTCGCAGCGAACCACCTTCTAAAGCAACCCCCACTTGCCCACGCCATAATCCGCTCAAATCAAACCGCCACGTCAAACGTGGGATCACTAAGGGTTTAATAGCGACGCCTTGCACAGTACCTGACCACAAAGTACCACTGACAGGTCCAAGCTCAACGCCTGCAGGCAGTGTTACCAACTTCAGCCACCAACTAGCAGGTGTCATTACCAACGTAAAAATGGCGTATGCAAAAATGCCAAGGAGCCACAACCCAACTTTCTTCATCATCTGTTCCTGTTATTCCAGCACTAAACGGCGCACTCGCACAGTGCCCGGGACTTCAGAGGCTGCAATATCTAGCTGTAATAACTGCACACCATGTTTGCTTTGTAATTCAGTTAACCAGCGCAACAGCTGTTCAAAACCAACATCTTCCAACGAGAGTTGCAGCTGATCATTTTGCGGTTGCATCCGACTGACTTTGATTTGAAATTGGGGAGCAGTTTGCGCAACGATATCGTTAATGCTACCACTAGTCGCCACTGCTGTATTTTGGCTTAACAGTGGTAAACGGCTTTGTAACCAATTTAATTGCTCAACAGCAGCTTTCGCTTTAAGTTCACTGTTAGCTCTCGCTTGATGAATTGGTTGCCAAATTGCGACGTAAAACAACCCTAGCCCAATAAAAAAGCCTGCAATCTTAACCAACTGTTGCTCTCGTGGCTGTAATGACAACCACCACGTCGTGAACGACTTCATGATTTACTCCGCAAAGTCATGGTTCCCTGCACTTTGCCGGCAACTTGGCTTAACGCCCCTTGCTCGATTTGCTGGCCTTGTTGCTGTAATTGAGTTTTTAACTGTTCAAAACTTTGGAAATCAGCAGCAGTTGCTTGGAATTTAAATTCGGCTTTTTTCTGGTCAAAGCGAAAGTTATCCAGACTCATTTGCTGTGTTTTGCTTATGGCAGGCTGGACCAAGGTTAAATAACCCAACAAATCGCTACCGCTATTCCCACCTGCCGCGGCAAGTTTGCGTTCAACTTGGCGTTTTAAGTTAGTAATACGCTCTTGTGGGAATTTTGCTTTGTATAAGCTTGTAGCCTCAGCTTGCGCTGCGGCGGCTTCTTGGTTAAACCGATAAGTCTGTAACAGTTGACTGCCCAGATACATCACCGCACAAGCAGCAGCTAACATCAAGCTACTACGCCACTGCAAGAACGTTTTATTCTGCGCTTTTTTCGGTGCAAATTCGCCTTGTAACAAGGTAAAACTGGTTGTGTCTAACTGCTTCGCTAACAGCGCCAGTGGCAATTCTGCTGGCGCTAACTGATGAGCCTGCAACACTGATCCCGGCCAAGGACTATAACTCAGCAATTCAGGCAGCTGCAGTAGCTCTAAATATTCCGGCCACCAACTGTCGTCAATACAACTGACTTGCCAGGGGGTTTGCTTTAATAACCATTGCCCACCTAACTCGACGGCGACAGGTTGGGCCAACTCGGGCAACATCAACGCATCAGGCACCATACGACGGACATTAAATCCGGCAGCTTGCACCCAATCAAGCCACTGCACAAATTGTTCACGGCGCACTACCGCAACCTGCTGTAAAAATCCAGATTCAGCTGCTTGGGCTTGCCCAAAGATCACTAACAAACTCTCAATATCTTCCGCCTGCTCTTCTTCCAACATATATGGAATTGCTTGCAATAGCTGACGATTCGGCTTGGTTGGCACCGCCACTTCTTTTAAAACCACATCGCAGGCCGGCACTAATACTGTGGCCGCACGATTGGTAATGCGACCAGCCAGCCCTGCCAACTCAGTCGCATCCGCCAACCGGCCGGAAGCAATAACCTCTTGCGCTGACTGTGACCACACCAACCACCAAATTGGGGCATCGGCAGTACTGCCAAGTCTTATAATTAATTGTTCACTCACCCTGGGCCTCCAAAGCGCCGCGAGATCACCTGGACTTGTTTATTGTCCACTTTAAATACGGTGACTAATTTAAAACTGCTATCTGCAGTATCTATATTTAAATCGGCTTGGAAATAGCTCGATTTAACATCCAACAGACTGAGAACATCTTCCGGCAAAGCAACACCGGCCATTTGTTTACTCTGTTTAAAATCATTGATATCACTAAAGCCCTTCTCTGGGCGACTCTCAATCAGTGCTTCTGCATTCTCTAAAGTGAGTGAAGGAATCAAGGCAGAAAGTAATGCTGCTTGCTCTTGTTTCAGAGTATTCACGTTCACTTTTAATAAATTGTTTTCAGGTAGCGCACAAACCAGTGGCGCGACCATGTTGTAATCCGCAACGGTCATATCCAAAATATTGCGAAGCTCTGACTTACTTACCATCAAACTATTTGCCGTATAGAACGGAAACTCTATGGCTGCGTAGTCGTTTTCCTCTGCACCACCGGCATTTTGCAACACGGAATCAGCATCCAACCAATCGGTCAACCGCACAACCAAATACTCGGCGGGCATGCTCAGTTCGGCTGCATTATTTTCAAGCAAGCTTTGCATGGCTTTTTGTGCCGGAGTTAGATTCGACTCGTCGGTTTTGCTAGTTGCCGCCTTTTCAGCATCAGTTTTGTCAGCTTGCGCTTTCTCAGCGGCATCACGTTCTTGCTCAGCTTCTGACTTTTCAACAGCTGAATCAGTGCCGCCGTCACTCTCTGATTTAGGCTGTTTCTTCTGCAAACTATTTAGGTTAAAACAACTATTTAAATCTTTGATTTCGCCACTTATAGTCGCTTGGTCAACCGGAAAAGCCACGCCAGCTTGTGCCCATTCTTGCCCTAAATTCACCGTTTCTTTGCCAACAACCGCCTTTTTAAGTAAGCGCCGGGTAAATTCTTCTGCACCTAAAGCCAGCCAAAGTGCCTGCTGACGCATTTGCACATTCATATTTCGCTGCAGCTGCATTTGTAAACGGCTGGTCATCGCCACAACCATCACCACAGCAAAGGCAAGCGCCATCATGACTGCGATTAATGCCACCCCATGTTGACGCTTCATTCGCTTGCCCCATTTTGCGGCAGCATAAAGATGCGCTCAATACTACCCAGCTCAGGTGAGGTCAGCGTGACTTTCACAGCACGAGGCCATTTTGCTTTGTCCCAGCTTTCCAACCATTGTAATTCACTTTGCTGCTCCTCAGAGGGCTCAGCCATATAGCGAAATTTCAACTCATCGACACCTGTGAGCAGTGTTTGCACTATCGGCTCTTCGCCACTTACTGCATCTGGGTATAAATAAAATAGCCGCTCGAATTTTTGCTCTCTAAGGCGGTACCCCACCAACTGCACTTCGCTGCGCGGTAATACCATCCCCGGATTCGTCCAACCGGCGTGACTAAAACTGATGCCATCATCATCACTTTCAATGAAATTTGCCGCACCAGCCAAAGTCACTTTACTTGGCGCTTCACCATTCACCCGAATTTGACGCGGGGTGATTTGCCAAATGTCACGCTCAAATAACATCAATGCGCGCTGCATTTTTTCCATGCGCTCGATACTTTGCCTTGAGGCTTCATCACTTTTTGCCACAGTATCCAACATCGCCACTGATGCCACACCGACAAAAGCGAAAATAATCACCGCCAGGAGCATTTCAATTAAGGTGAAACCGCGGCTAATCATCATTACGCCCAACAAACGTTGTCAACGTGCTGACCACTTGCTCAGGATTATCCTCAGTGCTGACTTTGACTCTCACCATTCGAAAATTTGGATCATCAGTTTCCAAGGTTTCCTGCTGCCATTTCCACTTACGCTTGGCCATCTCAACCTGACCTTCTTGCTGAGGTTTTGGCGGCCATTTGTTTTCTAATCGTACCAACTGCAATTGGTTTTCCGCGATCATCGACGCTATGGATAATTCTTCTAAATAGCTAACCGAACGGATATGTTCAGAGCTAACTCGCATTAAAGTGACACCGGTCATCGCCAAAATTGCCATCGCAACTAATAACTCAAGCAAGGTAAAGCCGCGTTGTTTAACGACCATTTTTAACCTCGCCACGCTCCAACGGAATGCTAAATTCAGCTTTGAGTTCTTGGACTAACACTGGCAAATCACTATCTTCTCGTAATGTCAGTAAAAATGGAGTGATCTCGCCACTGGACAAAATAAACATCATGGGCAATTGCGGGTCAGTTTTTTTCCGAGGCTGGGTGATAAAACCAGTAGCTCGCTTCGCCGGTTTCACCGTTTTGCCCTGTTTACGCGCATCGTCTTGCTCTTTGGCTTTGTCCTCTTGCTCAGCAAGGGCTTTATCAGCTTCAAGTTGATCAAAGCTGTTCTCTTCAAACAACTGATCATCCTCTTCTTGCCATTCCACTTTACTTAGTAAGTTTTTTTCCGCCCATTCCAGACCTTCGAGTTCCAGTTCAAAGCCCATGCCCTTGGCAAATTTATGCTCAGCAAGGGTGGCGGGCTGCAACACAATTTGCCATTTGTCCTTCTCAAATAGCATAAATCTGTAGCCTTCCTCGTCAATAAACAAGCCAAGTTCAAGTTGTTTCATCATGGCAAGTTCTGAGGCTAACTGGATACGTTGCTGTAAACGCTCAGTCTCTTTGTTCAGTAGGCTTTGTCGTGACTCGCCGGTAAAATTTAATGCGACCGCAGTCGCCAGCACCCCGATGATCACGATTACGATCATCAGTTCAATCAGCGTAAAGCCAGTGCTGACCACTTTTTTCATGTTAGTTTTGCGTCTCGTCTGGACCGTCAACGTTCCAGTTACCGATATCATCTTCAGTGCCTTCAACCCGGTCTGGGCCAGCAGAGAAAATATCGACACGGCCCATTTCACCTGGGCTTAGTAGTTTGTATTCGCCCTGCCATGGATCTTTTGGCAAATGCTTGATGTAACCACCATCAGGGAAATTGCGCGGCACTGGCTCTGAGGTTGCCAAAGTCACCAATGCCTCTAAGCCTTGATCTGTTGTTGGATAAAAGCCGTTTTGCATTTTGTATAAATCAAGCATGTTTTCTAACTGCTTAATATCGACAGCCGCTTTTTGCTTCGCCGCTTGTTCTTGGTTACCAATCAGGTTAGGAACGACCATTGCCGCCAAAATCCCCAAAATTACGATAACCACCATCATTTCCAGCAGAGTAAAACCACGTTGCTGCTTCATAAAACTAACCTCCTCCAACTAAATTATTTAATGCCAAAATTGGCTGTAAGATCGCCAGGACGATAAACAGCACCATAAATGCCATTGTCGAAACCAGTAGCGGTTCAAAAATTTTTAAAGACACTGTGACAAGCGTGGTGAATTCTCGGTCTTGCATATCGGCAGCCCGACCTAACATGCCATCGAGTTGACCACTTTTTTCACCACTGGCAATCATATGTAACATCATCGGTGGAAACAGTTTGGTTTGCGCCAAGGCCGTGCGCAGTGACGTTCCTTCCCGCACCCGCAACGTCGCTTCGTTCATTGCCTGCTTCATATACGTGTTACTCAGCACATCCGAACTGATGCGCATCGCTTCTAACAATGGCACTGCGCTGGCATTTAAAATACTTAACGTTCGGGCAAATCGTGCGGTGTTTAATCCACGATTGACCTTGCCAAGAATGCCTAGTTTTAAGATGGTTTTATCGTACTTTAACCGGAAATCAGACTTTTTCAGTGCTTGCTTAAAACCAACTACCCCAAGCATGATTGCGACGATTAAAACCAGTCCATAGTTGCGAATGAAATCACTGATCGCAATCAACGCGACAGTGGTACCAGGCAAACTTTGCCCCATGTGCACAAACTGTTCGACAATTTTTGGCACCACAAAGGCCAGCAAAATTGAAATCACACCAATCGCGAAAAAGGTCAAAATCGCCGGATATAACATGGCTTGCATGGTTTGACTACGCATATACTGACGCTGCTCGGTATAGTCAGCCAAACGGTTAAGTACGCCATCCAAATGACCCGACTTTTCGCCAGCGGCCACCATCGAACGGAATAGATGGTCAAAAATATGCGGGAACTCAGCCAAGCCTTCGGCCAAGCTGTAACCTTCCACCACTTTCGAACGGACCGACATCATCATGCTCTGTAAGCGTGGTTTCTCACACTGTTCCGCAACGGCTTGAAGCGCAGCCTCGATTGGCAATGCCGCTTCGACCAATGTTGCCAATTGTCGAGTGATAAGCGCGAGCTCGCTGGCAGAAATACCCGCTTGAAACCACTTACGGCCGGAGGCCATCAACTGCTCTTGTTGAGAGGCAATATCCAGCGTCAATGGGTTGAGTTTTTGCTCGCGCAGCAGACTACGCGCATGACGTGCGTTGTCTGCCTCTAAGACACCCTTGACCTTGCGGCCACGAGCATCCAGCGCTTGATATTCAAATGCAGCCACTACGCATCCTCACGCGTTACCCGTAGAACTTCTTCTAGCGTGGTGTAACCCAATAACACTTTGGAAAAACCGTCTTGGCGAATGCTTGGACTTTGCGAACGGATATATTTTTCAATCGATTGTTCGCCTTTACCGTTATGAATTAACTCGCGGCAATGTTCATCCACCACAATAAGCTCATGAATACCGGTTCGACCGCGGTAACCTGTCATATTGCACTGTTCACAACCGACAGCGCGGTAAATCACTACCTCATCGCCTTTCTTCACACCAAGTAATGCTCGCTCTTCTTTATCAGGCTCATGCGACTGCTTACAATGCGGACACAAAGTACGGACTAAGCGCTGCGCTAATACCCCAAGCAGACTGCTGGATAATAAAAAGGGTTCAATACCCATGTCTTCCAAGCGAGTGATGGCGCCAGAAGCAGTATTGGTGTGCAAGGTACTTAATACCAAGTGACCAGTTAGTGATGCCTGCACAGCGATTTGTGCTGTTTCCAAGTCACGAATTTCACCGACCATCACCACGTCCGGATCTTGCCGCAAAATTGCCCGAAGACCACGGGCAAACGTCATATTGACCTTGGTATTGACCTGAGTTTGACCGATGCCTTCGAGTTCATATTCGATAGGATCTTCCACCGTCAGGATATTGCGGTCTTTGGTATTGATATCGGTAAGGCCTGCGTACAAGGTGGTACTTTTACCCGAACCAGTTGGGCCAGTGACCAGAATGATGCCGTGCGGTTTTAAAATTAAGTCAGCAAAGGCATGTTGCACCGATAAGGTCATACCCAAATCGGCCAAATTCAAATGCGAGTTGTTTTTATCAAGTAAACGCAACACCACGCGTTCGCCATGACTCGATGGCATCGTTGAAACCCGCACATCCACTGCCCGACCGGCAATCCGCAAACTGATGCGGCCGTCTTGTGGCACGCGTTTTTCCGCAATATCGAGCTTCGCCATAACTTTGATACGCGACACTAATAAGCTCGACAACTTCCGGTTTGGCCGCAGCATTTCGCGTAACACGCCATCGATACGAAAACGCACAACCAAAGCTTTTTCAAAGGTTTCGACGTGAATATCCGAAGCACCTAACTTAATGGCTTCACCAAGCATCGCGTTGATTAACTTGATGATTGGAGCATCATCCTCGTTTTCTAACAAGTCTTCGGTTTCAGGAATTTCATCTGCCAGCGACGCTAGGTTCACCTCGTTACCGATATCCTGCATGATTTGTTGCGCTTCGCTAGAATCACGCTGATAAGCCGCTTCCAGCATGGCTTCAAACTCTAAAGCAGTGAGCTTTTGCACTGAAAAGCCCTGCTGCAATAAACGCCGCACTTCCAACATTGCCATCGGCGAGGTATTTGGGTTAATCAATAACTGCCATTGCTCGCCCTGTTGCTGCAGCAATACACCGTGGCGCTTGGCAAAGCCAAAGGGCAACCGATAACGGCTTGGTTGCACCAATTCTGCATCAACCGCGGCCATGTTATGGGTTCCCCCCAGTTTCTTTCTCGCCTTTATCCATGCTATCTAAACGTTGCTGGATTTCTGCCGGTAATTCTTTGTCTTTACCCCACACCGGCAATTCAGGTGTGTCTGTTTGCGGCATTAAGCTAATGCCATCATCCTGCTCAACCAGCTGTTTTGCCCGAATATAGTTGTATTTCCGTTGGCTGATATCGCTCATCACACCGCCATCGCGCATAATGGTCGGACGAATAAATACCATCAAGTTACGTTTGCGTTTACTTGAGCTGGTAGAACGGAACAGTTGACCCAATACTGGAATATCACCTAATAACGGGATTTTTGATTCACTTTCTTGCACGTCTTCGTCAATTAAGCCACCGAGTACCACTGTCATGCCATCGTCGGCCATCACTGTGGTTTTGATTTCACGTTTGTTGAAAATCGGATCGCCTTTAACATCGCCGGCACGGCTTGAAACCTCTTGCTCGATGGTCAGTTTGACGGCGTTACCTTCGTTAATTTGTGGCGTCACGCGCAGTTTTATACCGACTTCTTTGCGTTCTTTGGTGGTAAATGGCGACCCCGTGCCGCCGCCAGTTGATTGAGTAGTGCCTGTTTCCACAGGTACTTCTTCACCGACAATAAAATAAGACTCTTGGTTATCCAACGTCGTCAGATGTGGCGTTGCTAAGATATTCGAATTGGTATCCGCTTTTACCGCTTGTAATACCGCACCCCAATCGTCTTTCACAATGCCAAACAAACTGCCATTAACACCAGCTAAAGCAGCACCCAGTGCTTTGTAATCAGGATCTGACCCGCCAGTAACCACCTCTGTTCTGGCGCCCGTCGAAGGATCTACAGTTGTAGTCGTGGTGGTGCCAGTTTTGGCCTTTGCTGTCGCTGCCCCTGCTGCAATCGAAGATATTGGCACACCAGCATTGGTAAACTGCTGCATACCACCTTCTGCGCTAACCCATTGCACACCTAAATTGATACCGGCGGTTTCACCGACTTCAACGATAATTGCTTCGACGAGGACTTGCGCACGACGGACATCAACTTGGCGGATCACTTCTTCGAGGTTACGCAGCATATCTGGCTGCGCAGTCATGATAATTGCATTGCTTTCAGCATGCGCTTCGATACTGACTTCACGGTTGCTGCCACGAGAAGAGGATTGAGCCCCCGCTTGCTGTTGGCCGCCGGTAGCCGCGGCAACCATAGAATTGCTCACGCCCTGCAACACTTTGACTAAATCTTCAGCCTTGGCGTATTTCAGGTAATAAACGCGGGTATTCCCTTGATTTTCTTGTTGGGCATCCAACTTTTTGACGATTTCAGCAACACGCTGACGTGCTTGCAGCTCACCACTGACGATCACGCTATTGGTGCGTTCATCTGCGACAATTTTTGGAATTAAAAATTCTGGCTGGTCGCCTTGCCCCTGCTTTTTATAAATATTTTCTAAAATCCGCACAACTTCAGAAGCTGAAGCAAAACCAAGACGAATAATTTCCACGTCTTGGTTACCGGCTTTATCTACACGTTGGATGATATCAACCAACCGATTTACCACTTCCGCTTGCCCCGTCATCATAATGACGTTGGATGGGTCGTAGTTAACGACATGGCCACCACCGGCTTGGTCAGTAAATTGGCGAAGCAATGGGGCTAACTCACGGACAGAAACGTTTTTAACTTGCACAACGCGAGTGACCATTTCGTCACCTAAACCACCGCCGTTGTCACCGACAACGGGGATATTCGACATTTTCGCGTCTTTTTGTCGCACCACTTTTAACACGCCGCTTTTCATTTCGACGACCGAGAAGTCGTACACTTCAAGCACGTTTAAGAAGAATTGGTAATATTGTTGCTCGTTCAGCATCTCGTAGCTGCGCACGTTGATGCGGCCGCGAACTTGTGGATCAACAATGATGGTTTTGTTGAGGTTTTTCCCGACAATATTGATAAATTCGTTGATTTCGGTGCCTTTGAAATTTGGCTGATACTCAACGGCTTGGCTGAAAAAACTGAGCATCGCCAGCGCTACTGCGCTAGTCCGAAACATCAAAGCGGAACGTCGGAAAGACTTTGATTTCATTGGAAATAAACCATATTTAGTGAATTATTATTGCGACAAGCTGATTGAGATATCTTTCATCTCGCCATCGCGTTCTATTTTTATTGAGACCTGTTTTGCCTCACCTAATTCTTGCATCACTGAATACGCCTGTTGCATGTCATCTAGGCGCACTCCGTTAATTTCTACTGCAACATCATTGGGTTGCAAACCAAACTGGGCAAACATTTTGGGGTCTTTACCAGGTAATAACGCATAACCATACATTCTGCCGTTGCGATTGCGCGGCTGCACCCGAATATAATCAAATAGCTTCATCGGCTCTGCGGTCATTTCACGGCGAAGTTCATCGAGATCGCCTTGCGAAGGGCCCATTTCTTCAGGTCCAGTTTCACCAGCTGCTTGTAACTGACCTTCTTCAACCGCACTATTTGTGACGGTTAGCTGCTGATACTCAAGACCGTCTAGCATTAAGGTTTCCATGCGGCCATTGACTTGTAAAATGACACGGTCTTCGATGACCTGTTTGAGCACGGCGCCAGAACCTTCGATCTGTTCATCAATGGCATAAACTTGCTCGACACCATTGTTTTCAATAATGGCGGTACCTTGCTCTGGAGTTTTCCCTGTGGCCACAACCCCAGTTAACTTAAGATTCAAGGTCGTTTGCGGCGCATCAGCCACAGCCTGTACGACAACGGGCGCTTTTTCTTGATATTGGCCAAATAATTTTGCTGAGATAATTCGTTCAAGTTCACCGGCATTACCACCATGAGCTTGAACACCTGACATCGACAGCTGTATCGGTTGTTGCTGGGGGGTTGGGACCACAAACCAAGTCACACGCGCAGCTAACCAAGCAAGTGTGATGACCAGCACGACACTAAATATCTGGTTTAAGCGAGCGACCGGCAAGCCGCTAAAAAACCGGATAATTGCGGCGATAGCGGTTGATTGAGACAAATGCTGCCAATTCATGAATTTGATTCTTATACTTTTACTGAACTTCATCTTACTCAGTTGGCCTTGTCTCAACAAGGGTGAACTGAAAATTTACCAATTTATAACATTATTCCGCAACAGGCTCAGCGTAATGCTGACTAGAGGCACTTCACGATTTGTGATACATTCTGCGACATGCGGAGGACGTCGTTTATGCCACAATCATCTGGAACTGCCAAGTCTTTGCAAGACAATAACACAGCTGTATTACGTTTGGATAAATGGTTATGGGCTTGTCGCTTTTATAAAACACGCGCCTTGGCTAAAGACATGATCGAAGGTGGAAAAGTTCAATATAACGGTCAACGCTGCAAAGCCAGCCGGACTGTTGATATTGGCGCCACCATTAAGCTTGTGCAAGGTACCGATGAACGCACGGTACTGGTCAAGGGTCTTAGCGAACAACGTCTCGCAGCACCGCTAGCCCAGCAACTTTACGAAGAAACGGTGGAGAGTATCAGCCTGCGCGCTGAACGTGCGGAACTCCGGAAGTTGAATTTGCTATTCGCACCACACCCAGAAACCAAACCTGATAAAAAAATGCGGCGGCAATTATTGCTGCTGAAATCGCAACAATGAGGACACTATGAGTCAGTCTGATCAATTACTCCGTTTTTTATTTCGTGAGCGCAATGTGCGCGGCGAAGTGGTAAAAGTTGCAGCAAGCCTAGATCAGATGTTGCAAAATCATGATTACGCGCTCCCTGTCAAACAACTGTTGGCCGAGTTAGTCGCGGCGACAAGCTTGTTAACTGCGACACTTAAATTTGAGGGCGATATTGCCGTGCAACTGCAAGGCGATGGCCCAATCCGTTTTGCCGCAGTCAATGGCAACCACCGCCAAGAATTCCGAGGTGTGGTGCGGATGCAAAAAGAAATAAGCGGCGAGTCATTCCGTGAGTTAATTGGTGAAGGTTATTTATTAGTAACCATTACCCCAACTCAAGGCGAGCGTTATCAGGGCATCATCCCGTTGACCGGCGATAGCTTGACCACAACGCTAGAAGCCTATTTTGCCCAATCGGAGCAATTACCGACGCGCTTGTACTTACACACCGAATTAACTGCTGAGCATAATCATGCTGCGGGTATGTTATTGCAAGTACTGCCAGTAGATCCGGAAAAAGCGCGTGAAGACTTCCAGCACGTTGTCGCACTTGCCGATACACTCACTGCTACAGAATTGCTTACATTACCGGCCGAAGAGACTTTATATCGATTATTCCATCAGGAAGTTGTGGAGTTGTTCGAAGCTCAACCTATTCGCTTTGTCTGTGGCTGCTCTCGCGATAAATGTAATGCAGCAATAATTAGCCTTGGGCAAGCGGCAATCGCTGAGCATATCGCTGAAGGCAAATTAGAAATTAGTTGTGAGTATTGCAACACCACTTATGTGTTCGATGCAGAGCAACTGCGCTCACTGTTAACAACAATCTAACTTCGAGCTCCCGCATTAGTCAGCAGCGTTTGCATGCATGTTCAAGCGCTGCCCTTTTTGACTTTTCTGCTGCTATCTCAATCGCTATTGTTTTGCTGTTACCAGCAACAGACTTAATCTCAAGCACACTCCAGACACAAGCAACAAAGACCCCGCCCCTTATTTTAAGCCTTGCTGCAGCCCAAAATGACTGAAAGGCAACAATAATGTCGTCAATGATGTGCTAACCAACAACAAAACTGACTAAACTCACCGACTCAAAAATCATTAAGATATTGATAATAATACATTTTAAATAAAAACCGCCATTTTTGCACTGAAGCATTTGGTAACCCAACAAAACAACTTACAAGTCAAACGACAAATTTATCGAGATTAAATTCACGAAATGAATAAATATGCGAATTTATTTAAATTAAAATTGCATAAACATTGAGATAGCGCAAATTTGTACAAGAATGTATCGCAGCGCGACAATAAATAAAGTAGAATGCGCTGAAAGCATTTAATGCCAACAACACAACTCTGTACCCGAAGGAGTCAGCTGATAATGACCGCTCAAATCACCCGCCATGTAGATTTAACTGTTGCCGATTTAGTTGAACACGCCATCCGCCGAAATGAAGGCACTTTAGCCGACAACGGTGCTCTGGTTGTGAAAACTGGTCACAGAACTGGCCGTTCACCAAAAGACCGTTTTATTGTCAAAGAAGCGACCACTGAAAACGAAATTCAATGGGGCAATGTGAACCAGCCAGTATCAGCTGAAATCTTTTCAGCGTTATGGGCAAAAGCGGAAACTTATTTATCTGATTTAGAACACTTTGTTTCTCACCTTGAAGTAGGTGCAGATCCAGAACATTACCTGCCAGTCATCGTGAAAACCGAAACTGCATGGCAACATGTGTTCGCAAAAAACTTATTCATCACTCCAGACACTTGGAATGCGTCAAACAAAGCAACTTGGGAAATCATTAACGTTCCAGGTTTTGTCTGCGAACCAGAGCGTGATGGCACGAATTCAGACGGTACAGTGATGATCAACTTCGCTGACCGCAAAGTGTTATTGGCGGGCATGCGCTATGCTGGCGAAATGAAAAAGGCCATGTTCTCAGTACAAAACTTCTTATTACCAGCCAAGGGTGTGTTACCAATGCACTGCTCGGCAAACGTTGGTGATGAAGGTGATGTTACCTTGTTCTTCGGCTTATCTGGCACAGGTAAAACAACTTTATCTGCAGATCCAAAACGCAACCTGATTGGCGACGACGAGCACGGTTGGGCTGTTGGCAGCGTATTTAATATCGAAGGCGGTTGCTACGCGAAATGTATCGACTTATCAAAGAAAAATGAACCAGTGATTTGGGATGCTATCCGTTTCGGTACCATCTTAGAAAACGTCGTGCTTGATGAAAATCGCACTCCAGACTACAAAGACGCTAGCCTGACCCAAAACAGCCGTGCAGCTTACCCATTAGCTCACGTTGAAAAACGCGTTCTGGCAAACCGTGCAGGCGAGCCTCGTGCCGTAGTATTCCTGACTTGTGATGTCAGTGGCGTATTGCCACCAGTTTCTGTGTTATCTGAAGAAGCTGCTGCTTATCACTTCTTAAGTGGTTACACAGCAAAAGTAGGTTCAACAGAAATCGGTTCTACTTCAGCTATCGAATCAACTTTCTCTACCTGTTTTGGTGCGCCATTCTTCCCACGCCCAGCTGGCGTATACGCAGAACTGTTGATCAAACGCGTTCGTGAATTCAACAGCAAAGTATATTTAGTGAATACTGGCTGGACTGGCGGTCCACACGGTGTTGGTAAACGTTTTGACATCCCAACGACTCGCGCCATCATTGATGCTATCGTATCAGGTGAGTTGGCCAACGTTGAAACTGTGCACTTACCACAGCTGAACTTGAACGTACCAGTTGCAATCCCTGGCGTGGACAGCAAGCTATTAAACCCACGTGCTACTTGGGCTGATCAAACTCAATATGACCAATTCGCTGCGAAATTGGCCGCTGAGTTTGCGAATAACTTCAAGAAATACGACGTGTCAGAAGCTATCCGTAACGCAGGGCCAAAAGCCTAGGTTCGATACTTTGCGAAGTTCGACACCTCGATAGTAAAAAAGCCGCATCTGCGGCTTTTTTGTTTTAAGAATACTCACCTTAAAATTGGCTACCAATCGCTTAGTTATCGTAGTCGTGATAAATCGGGAGGCTGTTTATTCCCGCGGTTGCAGCGGCAAGTACACAGTCGCAACTAACCCGCCAAACGCATGATTATGAAGTGTGATTTCCCCGCGATGCATATCGACTATCTTCTTGATGATAGCAAGACCCAGCCCTGATCCGGCACTACCGCGCGCAGAATCGCCCTGAGTAAACGGCTCAAACATTTTCGCCATTTGCGCATCGGGAATGCCAGGTCCATGGTCTCTGACTTGCACATAAAGCCGTTTGCTGCCTTTTTCAAAGCCAGTATGAATTTCGATTGGACCGTCTGAATACTTAATCGCATTTTCGATTAAATTAGTCAGCACGCGCTTCATGGCAATGCGGCGCATCGGAACAAGTGGCAGATGAGCTGCTAAGTCAGTTTCTAACTGGCGCTGTTGCAGACGCTCAGCGCTAACTTGCTCGCTGACCAATTGATTTAAATCTTCTTCCAGCAAAGCTTCTTCTTTGTGATGGCGAATATAATCAATAAATTGGTCGATGATGGCATTCATATCTTCAATATCATTGACGATACCATCGCGGATCCAATTGTCTTGCTCGCTTACCATCTCACTGGCCAAACGGATCCGAGTTAACGGCGTGCGCAAATCATGAGACACACCGGCCATCAATAAAGCGCGGTCTTTCTCTAGTTGCCGAATGCCACTGGCCATATGGTTAAATGCCCGCGTTACCGAAATAATTTCTGTCGACCCCATTTCCGGCAATGGCTCAGGAATGTCACCACGACCTACCCGCAACGCGGCTTGTTGCAATGACTGAAGCGGTCGGTTTAGATGGCGGGCAAACAACCAGCCGCCAGCAACCGAGAGAAAGCCAATCAGTAAAATGTAGATTTGTAATGGTGAAAAGTCGGTTTCACTCAAGCCATTCAATGGGATTTTAATCCAATAATCAGGAGCTTGTGGAGGCCTTACCCAAAATGAAAAACTTTCATCTTGTTCAATACGCACCTCTGCTGGCCCGCCTAACTCCCGACTCATCTCATCGGAAAAATATTGATAATAAATAGATTTATCCAAGCCATAGCGGCCTGCAGCCGCTAATGAGTAAACCTCAATCCCTGTTGCTTGTTGAAAGCGTTTAGTCAGCTCTTCAGAAAACTGGCGATCTTGTACCCCAACATCAATAAAAATCACCTTGATTTGCTTAGCAATAAGATGATTTGTTTGTTGTAGGCTTGGCTGAATGACATAAACAGCCACCAGAAAGTATGAAACGAGCTGATTGATTAATAAAAGAAAGCCGATAAGAAATACCGTCTTTCCAAAAGCACTTTGCGGTAGAATTCGCATTAATTGGCAACACCGTCCGGAACAAAGACGTATCCAAGACCCCAAACGGTCTGAATATAACGAGGATTGGTTGGATCATCTTCGATCATGCGGCGTAATCGCGATACCTGCACATCGATACTGCGCTCCATGGCCGAATAATCTCGTCCTCGAGCCATATTCATCAGTTTATCGCGCGACAACGGCTCACGAGCGTGACTGACTAACACTTTCAGCACGGCAAATTCACCACTCGTCAATGGCATGGCTTCCTCGCCTTTGCGCATTTCTCGAGTTGCTAAGTTAAAGCTAAACGGACCAAATTTAACCAGTGTTTCTTCTTGAGTTGGCGCCCCAGGCAATTCTTTGGACTTGCGACGCAATACCGCACGAATACGGGCAAGCAATTCACGAGGATTAAATGGTTTCGGCAGATAATCATCCGCGCCCATTTCCAAGCCGATAATTCGGTCTACCTCATCACCTTTCGCAGTCAACATAATGATAGGGATTTCATTTTCCTGCTGACGCAAGCGTCGGCAAATCGACAAACCGTCTTCGCCAGGCAGCATCAAATCTAACACTAGTAGGTGAAAGTTCTCTCGCTCCATCAGGCGGTTCATTTGCTCAAAATTACCAGCGGCGCGCACGATATACCCTTGTTCTACGAGATATCTTTCCAGCAAACCGCGCAGGCGCATATCATCGTCAACAACTAGAATTTTGGTAGTTTCCTGGCTTTGCATCAGTCAGTCCTTATCATCTGTTTTTTGTACTATAAACGAAAAACCCACAATGTTAAGAACGCATTATGGGTTTTCCTGTTACAAATGATTTCTGCGCGGGACCACCAATGGTCAGTCGAACTCACTGTTGTTGTTGCAGGGCAATTTGCTGTTTTTTCATTGGTGGATTTACCCATACCACATGCGAAACGTTTCGTTGTTGGCGCTTTAAATTCTCAGCTTTGGTTACTTGTTCCTGATCGACCACGTACGCGTACTGACCATCTAAATTGGCACAACCGGTTACAGAAAATGCCGCCACCACCGCAATAACAATAAATTTTTTCATGATGCTACTCCAAATCTCGTTAGTGATCAGAATATAGCCAATAGGAACTGCGCTAGCTAGCAGATTTTTATTACAGTTAGATTACATGAAAGGAATATTTTTATAATTTATTTTTATGTTAAAAATCAATATCTTAAGCAGGTGTCAACTGCCATAAAACTGACATATCACCAAAACTGTCATATTTCAAATACCTAACCCCACCGTAAAAACGTCATGAAGCAGCTGGAATGTGCCCTTTCCGCCCCAAAACAATCATTCGGCGGTCAGTGGCGTGAGATAACTAATACGATTGACGCACCATAGCATTTGTCCTGTCGGTGTGGTCACAGTCACTTCGCTATCAACCTGTTGTTTGATTAATGCACGGGCCATTGGCGAATCAATTGAAATATAATCATTGCGCCCGTATATCTCATCTGGGCCAACAATTCGGAAAATCCGCACATCCCCTTGCTCGCTTTCTACTTCCACCCAAGCACCAAAAAACACTTTCCCGTCTTGAACTGGGGAGTACTCGATAACCTTTAATACTTCCAATCGCTTGCGTAGGAAGCGTACCCGCGAATCGATTTGGCGCAGCAATCGCTTATTCTCTTTGTAATCAGCATTCTCTGATCTGTCGCCTAGACTGGCTGCCCAAGCTACTTTTTGAGTAATTTCAGGACGATATTCTCGCCATAAGTAGTTCAATTCTTTTGTTAATTTTTCGAAACCCTCACGGGTAATTAAGTCAGTTCTCACAAGGAAGTTTCCAAATTGGCACACATAGCTCGCAGCCAGTTTAGCAGAAAGCACAAGTTATTTTGCAGCGGAGCAGCAGGACACCTGCCTTATCGTTCGTGCCGGTTGCTGAATATCCTCCCGCTATTATTTCAGCAGTTAACTAGTTGCCAACGACAGATCACATAGATTTTTTCGGCTCGAAGTAAGACAATAGCAAAATACATGTAGCGCCACATTCTGGTGACTCACACCAAAGGCAAGGAACCTAGTTTTATGTCCATGATTAATAAACAAATCGCATTGGAAATTTCTGCGCGCCCTGAGCAAGTGAATGCCGCAGTTGCATTATTAGACGAAGGCGCAACAGTGCCATTTATCGCCCGTTACCGTAAGGAAGTAACGGGTGGCCTCGATGACACGCAACTCCGGACTTTAGAGCAGCGTCTGACCTACTTACGTGAGCTTGAAGATCGCCGCTCGGTGATTTTAAAAACCATCAATGAACAAGGTAAATTAACACCTGAACTAGAGCGAGAGTTGTTGGCCGCGGATAACAAAACCCGTTTAGAAGACTTATATTTACCTTATAAAGCTAAACGTCGTACCAAAGGCCAAATTGCTATCGAAGCAGGCTTATTGCCTTTAGCTGATTTGCTGCACAGTGATGCTAACTTGGCGCCAGAGCAAGAAGCATTGCGTTTTATCAATGCTGATGCTGGTTTTGCAGACATCAAAGCGGTACTGGATGGCGTGAAATATATTTTGATGGAACGTTTTGCCGAAGATGCCAACCTGCTGGCTAAGTTGCGACGCCATTTAGCACAGCACGCCGTATTAAAGAGCACTGTCGTGGCGGGTAAAGAGCAAGAAGGCGCAAAATTCCGCGATTATTTCGAACACATCGAAACATGGCGCAACGTGCCGTCGCACCGAGCTTTGGCGATGTTCCGCGGTCGCAATGAGGGGGTGTTAAATCTGCAGTTGCAACCGGATGCTGATGAAGCCCAAGCCCATGGCAATTGTGAGCAAATGATTGCCAACCATTTTGACTTGCGGATGCAAAACCGCGCCGGTGATGCGTTTATGCGCACGGTCGTGCAATGGACGTGGAAAGTTAAACTTCACCTACAACTCGAAAATGATTTACTTGGTGAACTGCGTGAAAAGGCTGAAGTTGAAGCTATTGCCGTCTTCGCACGCAATCTGAAAGATTTATTGATGGCGGCCCCAGCAGGGATGCGTGCCACTTTAGGTCTAGACCCTGGCTTGCGCACTGGGGTTAAAGTTGTGGTCATGGATCAGACTGGCAAATTAGTCGCCAACACCACAATATTCCCGCATGCACCACAAAACTTGTGGGACAAATCAGTTAAAACGCTTGCCGCCTACTGTAAACAATTCAAAGTTGAATTGATTGCCATCGGCAACGGCACTGCATCCCGCGAAACCGATAAACTGGCCGCTGATGTCATTAAGCTGGTTCCAGAGCAACGCCTAACTAAAATTATGGTGTCTGAAGCTGGCGCTTCTGTTTATTCGGCATCTGAACTGGCTGCACTAGAATTCCCCGATTTGGACGTTTCATTGCGTGGTGCGGTCTCCATTGGTCGCCGCTTACAAGATCCGCTCGCTGAGCTGGTGAAAATCGAACCCAAAGCCATTGGTGTTGGTCAATACCAACATGACGTCAACCAAAGCCTACTCACCAAATCACTCGACGCTGTGGTCGAGGACTGCGTAAACGCTGTAGGCGTCGATTTGAATACGGCGTCAGTGCCTTTACTGGCTCGGGTTGCCGGTTTAAACAAAACCTTGGCACAAAACATTGTGAGCTTCCGTGATACCAATGGCCGTTTTATGCAGCGCCGTGATTTACTGAAAGTGCCACGATTAGGGCCAAAAGCCTTTGAACAAGCCGCAGGTTTCTTACGGATCAATCAAGGCTCTAATCCGCTAGATGCATCAGCAGTGCATCCAGAAGCCTATCCATTAGTAGAAAAAATTCTGGCTAAATATCAAAAACCGGTAGAGCAACTGATTGGTGACAGCCAATTTTTACGCAGTGTTAATCCCGCTGACTTAGTCGATGAACATTTTGGTATCCCAACCATTACTGACGTACTGAAAGAATTGGATAAACCAGGCCGCGATCCACGTCCAGAGTTTAAAACAGCAACATTCAAAGACGGTGTCGAAACCATGGCCGATCTGACGCCTGGCATGTTGTTAGAAGGCGTGGTCACTAACGTCACTAATTTCGGTGCATTCGTCGATATTGGCGTGCATCAAGATGGTCTTGTCCATATTTCATCGCTTACCGATAAATTTGTCTCCGATCCTCACCAAGTGGTGAAAGCTGGCGATATCGTCAAAGTGAAAGTATTGGAAGTCGAAATCGATCGCAAACGTATCGCCTTGACCATGCGGATGGATGAACAACCGCAACCCAAAGGTATCAGTAAAGACCAGCCTAAAGCGAACAAAGCAACTCAGCACACAAACAGTAAAGGCGCCAAACCTGTCGATAATGGCAACGCCGCCATGGGCAATGCGTTTGCTGCTGCGTTAGCCAAGTTAAAAAAATAAAATACGCAAAATCAACAATATGTTGATTATCCTTATAAAACAAAGGCCGCTTAAAGCGGCTTTTGTTTTATGTATGCAGTGTCAGCGCTGCACATCGACATTTTGCAACAACTTGTCAAGCATACGAATTCGAACCCGATATTGGCTTTTGACACAAGCCGCGAATTCAATCGTTTGGCTTTGTTGGCATTGATTTGCCAACTGTTTTTGCCAACGCATATGATCTTGGGTTAACAATGAAGCAAATGACTGTGTCGATAATTTTTTCAGCCGTATTTGCAATTCATCGGCATAAATTCTGAGTCCTTGCGAAGTACACATCAGTAATGGCATTTTCTGCCGTGCAGTTGGGCAATCTGCGCCAGGCTTTGGCACCCTTCCCTGCATCATCACATCAACCACAGATTTGTCGGATAGTTGTCGCCATTGCAGCGATGGGTTTCGCCCGAGATAACTGGTTAGCGGCTGATTTTGGCTATCACGAATAGCCGCGTTAGCACCGGCACTAAACAGCAAAGAAATCACTGCTGGATGCGCATTTTCAGCAGCATAACTTAGCGCATCGCGCTGACTGGCTTGCAAAGCAAAAGTATCATTCGCCACTGTCTTGGCCAAGAGCGAGGCACCAGCTGCTAATAAATGCTTCGCACTATCGTAATCATTAAAATGTGCAGCAAGCATCAACGCCGTTTTACCAAAGCCATTTTTTTGCTGAACCAATTCTTGCTGCTTGTCGCTAGTTAATGCCGGCCACAAATCTAACGGATAACTCGGTAGTTCAGCGTGATAGCGCAAGTGCTCGACAGGCGCAGGAATTGTCAGATCTGCAGTTAGCACCGCAAAATAGGCTGCAAGTAACTGTTCTGACAGTGCTGCCGCTTCTGTACTAGTCGCCTTAAAACGCTGCTGAAAATACTCTTTTAATTGCAGTGCTGCCAGTTGTTGAAGTTCACGGATAGTTCCTGCTTCTCTAGCAGACCAAGCATCTTGGCTGGCATAAAACTGCAGCCAATCACGTTGATGTGAACGGCTTATGCATTGCGCATTGCCGGCTTGGCAGTTATTAGCGAGCTTTGGTAATAACCAAGGTCGAGCCAACCAATCATTCAGTTGTGCGTTGGCTTGTTCTATCGCTAATGAATCGGCAACAGCTCCGACAAAAGATTGCCGTAATGTTTCGCGCCATGCCATCACAGTCGGTAACACAGGAACTTCTGCTAGTGCCAACTCACAAACTGGTTGTGAACTTGGCCACACTTGCTGCACTCCCCATGGTTTGACTAACTGGTAAATCGAATCACCATAAATGAATAAGTTCGCGACCGCGTTAGGTTGTGAATCGAGTTGGTAGGTTTTTAGCTGATTTAACAAGTCGGTGGCATTGCTTGCTGTCGGCAATGCCACGCCATCGGGTAAATAAAACAATTCATATTGCTGATTATTAATAGATAACAATAAACGTCCTTGCCACCGCGGATCTTGCGTCACCGCGCTAGCAACGACTGAGCTCGCCACACCATCCCAACCGAATTGTTGGTTAATCGAAGGCAATGGTTGCCAGGTTAACCATTGCCACGCTGTTGAAGTCATCGCACCTTGAAATTGCAGTAATGGCATTGCTTGGTTCGGCGGTAGTGTTGTTTCTCCCGCGAAATTGGCTTGTAATTGGTTGTCACTCCAAAGCTCCGGCTCTGCCACATAACGTTGCTGAAATTGGCTTAAAAACACTGAACATACAGCAGCCTGATCAGCTTTCAACTGCAACGGGCTCGCAACCACTTCCGCTTGCACTGCATTCGAATGGCCCGCTAGCAGCAAAGCACTCAACCACAAATAGCTTGCCTTGACGAAAGAAGAAGGGGTGTAGAAACGAGCTGGTGCGACTGGTAACACAGATATTCCTTGAAAACTCAACCCACAAAATAAAGACCCGCTGGTGCAGTATTTGGCTGATTGTGATGGTGGTTACAAAATGCTCGTTATGATAATGCATCTTGTGATTGAAGCGAATGAATTTAGAACAACTTTCGGGTGGATATTATTGAAATGAATTGCTTAAGAATGTCAGTGAATAGTTTTATCAAACACAACTGAAGAGTGATACTACTCTTCATGGTAATTTCTACAACCCAATATTGTTAAGCCATATTCAACAAAGAACGGCCAGCAGGAACAGTAGCCCTCGCATAAAAACCCTGGATAACTTCACTGCGAAGCTGCATTAATGCTTCGCCTTGTAACGCCCGCTTGTCGCGCCCAGCAAATCTATCTTTGGTGTTTTCTGTAGATGCCACCGATGTGTCAACAGCTGCGGTTTCTGCTTTTTCTACACTTTCCTGATCGATTTCAGCAGCTAATACAGAATTTTGTTTCAACAGCTCAGCTTGTGCAGTACTAATGCGACGACTTGCTTCTGCGGCAATTGATCTATCTGCACCCGATGGTTCTGCTGGCGCAAGAGCAGCCGCTTTAACTTGTTGCATCCGAGCTATTGTCGCAAGTGGATCGCCTGGTACTTCCGACAAATTAATCTGAACTTCACCACCAATTGCATATTGCTGGCCATCAGGGCCTCGCTCGAACGTATAGCTTGGGCTACCCGCTAACTGACCACCAACCGCAGCATGTGCCGCTTCGTGCGCTCTCACTTCGGCATCACGCGCTTTGAGTTCAGCAAGTTGCTTTTGTTCAGCTTGTTGTTGCTGTTGTTGTTTCTGCTGTTCGCCTTGATTGCTGTTGTCTTCGCCACTTTTTTGTTGATCTTGTGGACGGCCTTCAACAGCTTGTTTTAATTCTGTGTTACGGTTTTTTAGGTCTTCGGTATAAGTGACGTTAGCTAAACTACTGTTATTGCGGCTTTTATCTTCAGAAATAACGCCTTTTTCACTGGCATTGCGCTCCATCTGCGCGACGGGTTCAATAATTTCACGAAGTTTATTTTCCCGACGCACCATTTCAACGGCTGGATTGCCGACATATGGAGTAACGTTGGGATAAACCGAGGTAATCGCCATAGTTAGGGCTTACACACTGACGTCAATCAGCGTACCGAGCATTTCATCGGCCGTACGAATAGCACGAACGTTCGCCGTTGCATTAATCGATTCGGTTTTTAATTGCACCAAGCTATCGGTCACACTGGGAGTAGTAGGAGAAGTCTGGGGTTGTTGCCTGTTAGCAATATCATTACGGTTGCTATTCGCTGTTGCATCAGCAGCTGCATCTTGTGCATTACGCACACGTTGTTGATTGACTGCATCACGGTTGATATTCGCAGTCGCTTCGGTAATACCGCTGGATGCTCGCTGTAGGCCTTGAACACCGGCCGAAAAGGCTGATCGAATTTCCATGCTGTAATCCAAATTTAACTGATTTGGACAAATAGTAACCACAACTGCGGCAATACTCAAGGTAAGCAAGGAAAATGCGGCAAATTTTTGCCGCTTCATACCGGAAGTTTTTAGCGCTTTTGGCCGCTCTACTTTACAGCAACACTTGCTGCTTCGTTGCCAAATCGCCAAAGCAAACCGTTTAACCACTGCATAAATTCGGCAGGATGGGAAATAAACGGCGCGTGGGATGCTTGCGCAAAGATAGTGATCTCCGCTGTTGGCACCAGCGCGCTGATTAATGCCGCGACCCCGACCGGCACCAATGCATCTAAACGACCAAAACAAACACTGATCGGACATTCAAGCAGAGTCATTTGCTGACGCAGATCTGTGTTCGCTAATATAGCCAAGCCACCAATCAACGCAGCCTCTTGCGGCAGTGGCAAACCCAATACAGATTCTTTTAACCGTTTGATATCCTGCCTTGCAGTTTCACTGCCCATGGCTTGGATAGCCATAAAACGTTCAATGGTTTTCACGGCATCAGTTTGCAAGGCCTGAGCAAACTGCGAAAGCACAGTCGACGCCATGCCTGGCCATTGCGCGCTCGCCACAAAACATGGCGAACTTGCCACCAGGGCTAAGGCTTTCACCTTGTTAGGTGCAATAGCGGCAATTTCTTGAGCAACTAACCCGCCTAATGACCAACCGACAAGCAGAGATTGCTCGGGGATATCGGGCAGTAGCTGTTCAGCTATTGCCCGCAGCAAATAAGGCTCAGGAACAGTTTGTCTATCACCAAAACCAGGCAAATCAAGGCATAGCACAGGTTGTTCGGCCGCCAAAAGAGGTAAAATACCATCCCAAGCAGCTCGGTTTAAACCCCAGCCATGCAACAAAACTAGAGGTGGTTTGGCATTTTTCAAAATATCCGCCATAGTAAATTAATTGTTAATTGAAATGATAAACTCATGCAAAGCAACATTATCGCTTGGTGTCACCGCCAGATCCATCTTTGGTTACCGAACGAATGTCTCTGGTGCACATTACCGGTACATCAATCTGATGCCCAACTTTGTAATGATTGTTGCGCCCATTTGCCAAGACTATCACTTGCTCTCGTGGATTTTAATGCTCTTGCTCTGCCAGCTATTGCTAAGGGGTTACCCAAAGCTAGCTTTCAGCAATTACTATGTTTGAGTTGGTATCAACAACCTTGGCAACATTGGATAAGTCAGTGGAAGTTTCAGCAAGATTTAGCCTGCGGTGCAGCTTTACTACAGCAATTTGCCCACGCATGCCAACAATGGCGGGGACAGGTAACAGTTGATGCAGTTTGCTTTGTGCCGATGCATCAAAAGCGTCATCGCCAGCGCGGTTTTAACCAAGCAGAGCAACTCGCAGCCATTGCCGCTGAACAATTACAATTGCCGATTCTCACATTATTTACCGTTGATGCAGCGTATCCGCATCAAGTGGGATTAAACCGCCAGCAGCGGCGCGCCAATTTACGCAAACAATTCCGCTTAACACCTAAGGCGCAAGTCCCAACTAGAATTTTATTAGTCGACGATGTTGTCACCACGGGTGCCACAGTCAAAGCTCTGTGTCGACTGCTCGTCGGCAAAGGCGCGACTCATATAGCAGTCGCTGCGCTTGCCGTCACCAAAGCGCCTGGCACAGCTAACGGACTTTACCAGCAACTACCGACTTACTCTTCCTCACCTTCGCCACCATCTTCTTGACTATTAAATGCTTTACCCAAGAATAAAGCATTCACCAGTAAGCGCCCAGAACCAACAAAATAACCACGAAATACTGGATTATCCGTCATAGCAATCACTCTTCCTTTACCATGATTGTGGGCTAATAACGACGCGGCCTGCCGGATTTGCCCTACATACTCGCCAGCAGTAAAACCAGCCAACTGGGGCTTATCGGTATAACGCCCTACCGTGACATAGGCTGCAGACGACGGTAATAACAGCATAGGATCATTTTTAAACACCGGTAACACAGCCCGTGGCAAACCAAAAGTTAATGGGTGACTTAAGTCGAGTTGAGCAGCAAAAATTGCACCTGCGATACGTTTTTTACCCGCAATTTGTTCCTTATCAGCATAACTAGACGATGTCGTTTGGAACAACTTGGCAAGTTCATCGGCACCAATTGCTTTGGCCTGCAAAATACCCTGATCCGCAAGCCATCGTGCGCCAGCTTTTTGCCCCCAAAGCACGCCGCCTGCAGTAACCCAACTCTTTAGAATTTGTACTTCCTTGTCTTGCCAACTGCTGTAATTGCCGTCTGGCAACAAAATATGGCTGTAACGATGTAAATCGATTTTGTTCAGACGTTGCGGTTCAACTAGGCTTGGCGAAATTCCGGCCAAACGCTCTAGACTGAACCACATCTCCCCTGCTTCAGAAGAATTAATGCCTGGACCTGCGATCAGCAGCACCTTCGGCAAAGTCACGGGCACTAGCAATCGACTCCCTAAATCGCTGCCCACAGGTGTGAGGCCAGTGCTTATTTCACTAAGTGGCAATGCAAACTGCTGTTGCACCGCCAATAAATGTTCAAACCAACCTTCGCTTTGCAAACCAGCTGGGATCACCATAGTGCCAGCGGCAAACTGTTCAACACCGGTTGTAGTCTGTGCATGAAAGGCCTGCACACTCGATCGCACCTCAATACCCTTTTGCAACAAAGCCGCTAACATCACTGGCGCTTGCTGATCACTCCAACGCAGTGCATAGGCGTATGCGCCGGCCTTGGCAGCCACAACTTTAGTCTCTTCAGCTTGCCAAGCCTTTGTGGCAATCGCATTTGGGGTGGTGCGACTTTGCGCCATATTGAGGTTAAAACCGTAAGGTAACGTCCAAGCCGACACGTCGTAGAAGGTATTGTCCTTGAAATTAGTTTCGGTACTAAATGCCGATTTAATTAGGCGATATTGCCGCTGTTTCAGCGGAATGTAGTAGCTTCGACCTTGCCGAAACCATTGCCCTTGGTGTTGCACATCCTCAGTCACGGCATAGGCTTGAATATCGTGTTGCGACAGTAAAGTCAAAAAGGCAGTTAAGCGCGTCGGATCCCAATCATCGCCAACAAAATAGCCCTGCACAGGGTCTACTTTGGCGGCCTGTTGTGCATCGCGGAAAAACTGCGCTTGGGTTTGCTGCAGCTCAGTTTTTAGCGCTAAAGCGCCACGCATCGTCGAATGGGACATCAAAATCTGTTGGTCAATTGTGGTTTTGAAACTAAGCGGGCCATTGATACTGTCTTGCAAATGACCACGACTACTCGCTTGCTCGAATAAAATGCCAATCGAACCTTGCACATCAGGATAGGTAGACCCCTTGCCGACATAAAAATCATCAAATGCTTCTTCAGTAAAATAAAGAACCTGATTTTTATCAAATGCCGCTGCGTGAAAACTCGCTATTTTTGCAGTTAATTCAAACGTTTTAGCTGGCGTTTGCGGATTATTTCGACTTGGAATGCCCGGCTGGAAAAAATAGGTACTATCAGGACCCATTTCATGAAAATCTGCCAACACATGGGGCAACCAGCGCTGAAATTGGGCGATGCGACCGCGGCTTTCGGGGTGCTGTAATGGCAACCAGTCACGATTTAAGTCGAACCAGTAGTGATTCGGCCGGCCATTTGGCCATGGTTCAACATGCTCTCGGTGCTGTGGATCCGCAACAGGTGCAGTACCTTGGTGCATGTTTGCCCACATTGCAAAACGGTCCATGCCATCTGGGTTTAAACTTGGTTGCAACAAAATAATTGCGTTTTCTAAAATCTGCTTGGTTTCAGGAGTTTTTGCCGCCACCAATTCATAAGCGACTTCAAGTGCGGCATTGGGACCACTTGATTCATTGCCATGCACGCCATATCCCAACCAAATCACCAAGGGCAGGCTTGGGTCGAGCTCGACTTCACCGCGCGCTACCGCCAGATGCTGTTGGCGAATTTGTTCGAGTTTCGCCAGATTTTGTTCACTGGCAATAATTAGTTGCAACAGTGGCCGCTGTTCGTGGGTGTGAGCGATGACTTCCAAGCGGGTAGTTGTCGGCGCGCTTTGGGCTAATGTCCGCAAATACGCTTCGACTTGGTCATGCCGCACATGCCATTGCCCAGAGCCAAAGCCTAGAAATTCGGTCGGCGCTGGTGGGGTGTTCGCAGCAACTGCTGATTGACTGCTCCAATACAAGCAGCTATACAAAAGCGCGCCACATAGTTTTTTTGGCAAAGTAGTAAGCAATAGAGGCATGATTTCTCCCTGAATTAGGGTTTTACCATAACAATAAACCTGACTGAGACTCAAGCGGGCTTGGCAAGCTGTCGGTGCAGGGGTATCATAGCCATTAACCTAGTAATTTAGTCAGGTACTATCGATGATTCATATTTCTGAAGCCGCCCAAGCGCACTTTGTTAAGTTGTTAGAAAAACAGGCTGCCGGCACCAATATTCGGGTGTTCGTCGTCAATCCTGGCACTGCATCCGCGGAGTGTGGCGTTTCTTATTGCCCAGTTGATGCCGTCGAAGCTACAGATTTACGCGTTACCTTCAGTGGTTTTGATGCGGTGATCGATGCCGACAGCAAACCGTTTTTAGTTGATGCGGAAATTGACTTTGTGACCGATCAGATGGGGTCGCAGCTAACCTTAAAAGCGCCAAACGCCAAGGTTCGTAAGGTGAGTGACAACGCGCCACTGAAAGAACGTGTGCAATATGTCATTGATGCTGAAATCAATCCGCAATTGGCAAATCACGGTGGCCGTGTTTCAGTTGTTGAATTAACTGAAGACGGTGTAGCAATTCTGCAATTTGGTGGCGGTTGTAACGGCTGCTCACAAGTTGATTTGACGCTTAAAGAAGGTATTGAAAAAGAACTACTAAACCGCTTTAGTGGCGAGTTAAGTGGTGTACGTGATGTCACGGACCACCAACGTGGTGAGCATTCGTATTACTAAGCTTATCAATGCTATTTAATACTTGATTCACAGCGGCCTTGGCCGCTGTGTTATTTTAATCATTCCATATTACATTCAACTTTGTTTGCTCGCTGAGGTGATAAATGAACTTGTTACGTCAATTAGGGCTGTTTGCAGCAAGTATTATGCTTGTTGTGCCAAGTGCCAGCGCTGCTATTATTTTGCAGTACCATCACGTTGCCACTGATACCCCTAGCACAACCAGCGTGACACCGCAAGAATTCCGCACTCAACTGCAGTACCTCAAAGATCATCAATACAAAGTTGTCAGTCTAGAACGTTTAATCAACCAGCTGAAAACCGGTGAGCCATTGGCTGATGATGAAGTGGCAATCACTTTTGATGACGGTTATGCCAATGTGTTTACCAACGCACGCCCTATTCTGAAAGAATTTGGCTACACCTACACCATGTTTTTAGGTCCGGCGTTAATCGACCGCCAAGAGGGCCCTGTGCTCAGTTGGCAGCAAATCAAAACCATGCATGACGAAGGAGCTATTATCGCCAACCATAGCTCCTATCATCATCGACTGGCCGTGCCAAATGCAGGTGAAAGCCAGGCAAAGTGGCGCGAGCGGGTAAAATCCGACATTTTGCTTGCAGAACAACAACTTGAAGAAAAATTAGGGGTTCGACGTAACTGGGTTGCATACCCTTATGGTGACTTTAGCGCCGAACTGGAGAAGTTAGTCGCAGAACTTGGTTTTATTGGCATCGGTCAACAATCGGGTGCTGTTGGTACTGGCGCTTCGTTAACGCGGATCCCGCGCTACCCATCATCTAGCCAATACGCCGCGATAAAGCACTTTGCACCTAAGTTAAAAACCTTAGCACTACCAGTCACTGATTATTCGGGTGCAGATCCGGTGAGCAAGCAAAACCCACCTTTGCTTAAGCTTTCTGTTGATACCAAAGACTTCAAACCCAAAGCGCTTAACTGCTTTTTCAACGGCGAGGCCATTACCTTGAATTGGCTGGACGAAGATACCTTCACCACTCAAGCCAGCAAACCGTTGAAGCTTTCGCATAATCGTTACAACTGTACCGCACCAAGTCGCAGCAAACCGGGTTATTTTTACTGGTTTTCGCAACCTTGGGTGTTTGTTAAATGATGATTTAAAGAAACAGCTGCATTGTTTAATGCCGCTGTTTTGATCTTTGCAAATTAGTTTTGATACCGCAGAGAAGAGACTGGATGTATGAGCAAAGCTAGAAACTCCCCCAAATTGGAGTAATGCCATCAATTTAGTTCTCACGTCTAGTCAAAACTTAGCTGTGCACACTCGTCAACGCGGAATTTAGGCATTTGGGAGAACTTTGCTGAACTATAACTGTGCCATCACCAACGGAAAATCGCGTAATAGCTGCGCTTTATTAACTACTGGCACAGATTCGGGATTAATTTCCGGCTTAAACACCGCAACTAACTGTCCTTGTGGATTGAGCAACACCATAGATGCGCTGTGATCGACACGATACTCAGGTTCAGTGCTGCTGCTAATCGCGTAGGACAAACCAAGTTCTCGGACAAATGGGAACAACTCATCGTGGTTCGCTGTGACGCCCGTCAGCGCTTTTTGTTCAAAGTAGCCAACATAAGTTTGCAACTGTTTCTGTGTATCCCGTTTTGGGTCAACCGAGATAAACCAAATAGCCAGCTTTTGCCCTTTGGGTAGACTTTGCTGCAGTTGTTCAACCGAACTTGATAAGGTCGCCATCGTCATCGGACAAATATCCGGGCAATAGGTATAACCAACAAAAGCTAAAGTCCATTGACCTAATAACTGCTCACGCCCGACTTTCTTACCAAGATGATCAATAAGACTAAATTCGGTCAAATTACGCGGCACTGGGTAAACCAAAGCTGACGTTAACTCTGATTGTGCCGTGATATACCGATAACCAAGAACCCCTGCAACTAGAGTTAACACCAAAAAGGCTAGCGCCCAAATTTTTTGCATAGCTTAGTCCTTTGATCGAGTTATAAATCTGCGCTCTTGGCAACGGTGTAGTGTCGGCAGTACTACTAACAAGTATTGCATGCCGTGGCATCAATAAAATTGCCAAATATCTTACCAAGATATCAGTATGTAGCAATAAAAAATCACCGTTGCAGATAAGTGCTAACGGTGATTGTTCTGCCTAGAATGGTTTCTAAATTCAATACAAATAAAAAACCTATAGCCAGGATGTAAATTGCTTGTCAGCTGGGCTTACCGATTTTATTTATATATTTTGTCTAGCTATGCGATTTACCAACTATGTGATTTACCAAGTTTGATTGCGGATGACACCGACAGCCAAGCCTTCGATAGCAAAAAACTGTTGAGTTAAATCCACCTTGATCACTTTGAAATCACCATTTTCAGGGTGTAAATAAACAAATTGTCCATCGCGGCGAAAACGTTTGACCGTCACCTCTTCATCGACCCGAGCAACAATCACTTCACCTTGCCGAGCTTCGGTTGTTTTATGCACGGCCAAGAGATCGCCATCCATAATTCCGATATCTTTCATACTCATCCCTGAGACTTTTAATAAAAAGTCCGCTGCAGGATGAAACAGGTTCGCATCTAATTGAAAATACTGTTCTACATGCTGCGTAGCCAAGATTGGCACACCAGCGGCAACTCTGCCTATCAACGGCAACCCTTGGATTTCCGGTTCATTGGCAGCTTCATCTTCTGGCTCTTCAATCAAGCGAATACCGCGAGAAGTCCCTGGCAACATCTCAATAAAGCCTTTTTTTGCTAGCGCTTTTAGATGTTCTTCTGCTGCGTTTGCAGATTTAAAGCCGAGTTGTAAGGCGATTTCTGCCCGTGTCGGCGGCATCCCGGATTCGGCCTGATGATCTTTAAGTAGTTGTAATATTTCGGCTTGTCTTGGTGTTAGTGGTCGCATGATGCTGAATGCCTATACAGTGGTTACTGGGAGTATATACAGTGCAATCTACAGTGCCAAGTCTGATCTGTTAAAAATCGAAGAAAATCGGCGAATTTGGCGGGAAAATCATTCCATGCTATCTTATCGGGCTGTTTTCGGGTGCAGGTATTTTATGTTCGATCGTCTATCACTGTTCGCCAAGTGCTTAAAATGGCCATTAAAAGCGTTGGTTAAATACAAAGTAGTGCCGTCATCACCGATGGATGCATTAGCACTATCTACTGAAAAGCCATTGTTTTATATCACCAAAATTGCCTCTGCGAGCGATTTAGCGACTTTACGTAGAGTCTGTGCCGAAGCGAATTTGCCAGATCCTACCGAGCAAGTACAATGCGGAAATGTGCGCTTACCACGCACCTTATTTCTCGAGCAACCGAATGTGCTTTGGGGCGAGCGGCGGGACGGTTCTGCACTCATTGACGGGCAAAAATTGTTGCAAATGCACGTCAACAATCCAGCATTGCAAGCCCAACTGATCCCAGTATCAGTCTGCTGGGGACGTGCGCCTGGCAAAGAAAACTCTGTTAAAGCTGTGGTCGGTGAAAAACCAGCGCCAACTTGGCTAAACAAATTATTGATAGTGCTTATTTCTGGCCGACACACGCTGGTGCAATTCTCTGCACCTGTAGACCTAAGAGCTATGGCCGACCAATACGGTGCAGATGAAGCTACTGCTCACAAACTATCACGAGTTGCACGCTTCCATTTTTATCGCCAGCAACTTGCTGCTACCGGGCCTCGGCAACCAGATCGAAGTGCGTTGTTTAATGCATTATTAGGTTCAGCTGCACTGAAAAAGGCAGTCGACGATGAAGCAAGTCATAAGCAACTTAGCCATTACGAAGCGCGGGTCGAAGCGCGCAAACTTTTAGAAGAAATTGCCGCTGATTACCGAGAGTCGACAGTGCGCGTTGGCGACCGTTTTTTAAGTTGGCTGTGGAAAAAGCTCTATACTGGGATCAAAGTTAGTAATAATTCCCAAATCCGCGAACTAGCGCAGCGCGGTCATGAAATAGTCTATTTGCCCTGCCATCGCAGCCATATGGACTATTTGTTATTAAGCCATACCATCTATCAACAAGGTTTGGCTGCACCGCATATTGCTGCGGGTATCAACCTTAACTTTTGGCCTATCGGCAAAATTTTCCGCCGTGGTGGCGCATTTTTCATTCGTCGCAGCTTTAGCGGCAATAAATTGTACTCCGCAGTGTTTCGCGAGTACCTATCGCAGTTATTTCGCAAAGGTTACGCAGTAAAATACTACAGTGAAGGCGGCCGTAGTCGCACTGGTCGACTCCTGCAACCAAAAACGGGCATGCTGGCGATGACGGTGCAGGCATTGCTGCGCGGTATTGACCGACCTGTGACCTTAGTTCCAGTTTATCTAGGTTATGAACACGTGATGGAAGTAAGCACTTACCTTCGCGAACTTCAAGGTTCAGCCAAAACAAAGGAATCGGCATTAGGTATTATCAAAGCCATCCGCAACTTGCGCGATTATGGTTTTGGTTATGTAAACTTTGGTGAACCAATCCAACTCAATCAGTATCTTCAGCAAGAAGTTCCGGATTGGCGACGCAGTATTAACCCTGTCGAACCACAAAAACCCCAATGGTTGAATCCATTAGTCGCGGATTTGTCGCATCAAGTCATGATTCGTATTAACCAAAGTGCCGCAGTCAACAGTATTAATTTACTAGCAACCTGCTTATTGGTTGCCGATAAACAGGTCATGGCCGAACAACAATTGTTGATTCAAATGGAGTTTTATCTGCAGCTGTTGCGTGCGGCACCTTATCATCGTTTGGTGACCATTCCGGATGACGATGCCGCAAATTTACTGCGTCACGCCCATCAATTACACAAAATTGAAATGTTACCGGATGATTTTGGCGTACTCGTCAAATTCCCAGAACGTGATCGGGTCTTAATGACCTATTACCGTAATAATATCAGTCATCTGCTGGTTATTCCGGCACTGCTGGCGACAGCATTGTTACTTCAGCAAGAAAAATCAGAGGCTGAGCTACTCGCGCTAATTAGCCAGTTACAGCCGTTCCTCGAACATGAACTGTTTGTGCAACATGCTGATCTTGCAAATTACCTCAGTCAAAATTTGCAGTTTATGCATGCTCGGCGCTTAATTCAGCAAACAGAGGCTGGCACTTGGCAGGCAACTTTGGTCGGAAAATCACAACTCCAGCTATTGTCTCACAATGCTGACGGTGTGCTACACCGCTACGCGATGGTACTGAATTTACTGAGCCAAGAAACACCGATTGAACGCGAAGAGCTAGAGTTGCATTGCCATCAATTGGCAAAACGCTTGATGACATTACATGGCATTGATTCGCCGGAATACCATGACAAACAATTGTTTAGCACTTTGATAAATGCCTTAAAAGCTGCAGGGTATGTTGAAGTCGATGTCGCACAAGCGTTAGTACCGACACTGGCTTTCGCCAGTTTACAACAGTGCGTCAATCAGTTGTTGGCACCTGAAGTCTTAGCGAGTATCCAGCAAATTCGCATCCAGCGCGCATAACGCGCGCTGGGGCCGTGGCACTACTCGCCTTTTGCTTTGTCGTAAGCCCTGATCACGCCCTCTTGGATGGTTGAGGCAACTAAAGTACCATCGCGGTTAAAAAACTGCCCCCGAACCAAACCACGAGCGCCAGACGCGCTTGGGCTATCCACCGCATACAACAACCAGTCGTCAAAACGAAAATCGTGATGAAACCACATCGCATGGTCGATGGTGGCAACCTGCATGTTGGGTGCCATAAATGACTTCCCATGCGGCTGGAGCGCTGTTGGCAGAAAGTTAAAGTCAGAAGCATAGGCCAGCATATACTTGTGAACGCGCAAGTCATCAGGCATCGCGCCATTGGCTTTAAACCAGACATAACGCTTAGCGTTACTCACTTGCGGCTGGAAAGGGTTGTGAAATGCCACAGAGCGCATTTCAATTGGTTTTTCGCAGATGAACTTACTGCGTAACGCCTCTGGTATCAACTCAGCATGTTGCCGATAGAACTCTAAGTCGGATATCAACTCCTCTGGCGGCGGTACTTGTGGCATCAAATCTTGATGTTCAAAGCCCAGTTCATCGGCTTGAAACGATGCCGTCATGTAGAAAATCGGTTTGCCATACTGGATAGCGCTGACTCGACGAGTACTGAAGCTTTTACCATCGCGAATATTTTCAACTTCATAAACGATTGGCTTAGCCGCATCACCGGGGCGCAAAAAATACGAGTGAAACGAGTGTACTTTACGATCCTCAGGAATTGTCTCTTTCGCTGCGGATAACGCTTGTCCCATGACTTGGCCGCCGAATACTGCTTTGAAGCCCAAATCTTGGCTTTGGCCACGATATAACCCCGTTTCGATAGTTTCAAGTTTCAATAACGACAATAAATCTGACAATACTTGACTCATCCACGCGCCCTCTATAATTCAACTAGATTGATATTGTGCTACATGACCCAAGAAGTGCCAAGTAAAGTGGCCAACTTGTTAGTAAACTGCTAGCAATCGATCACGGTTTCAACAGCTTGCTGACTGTTTGTGCAACCACTCTCATCACTTGAAGGCATCTTTGGTAATTTGTGCCGATTTAAGTTATTTTGTCGCGCTTTTGATATCGAGCATTGATATAACGCAATGCACCGAATCAGGGAAATTCCTTATATTGGCGCTCGACGAGTTTGGCTACCATGATGTCATTAACTTGGCAGGATTTAATATGAACTGGATTTTTAAGACTGAACCAAGCGAATGCAGTATCGATGATATTGCCAAGGCTGGGCCTGACGGTGTGGTGTGGGAAGGCGTCCGCAATTATCAAGCACGTAACTTCTTGCGCGATGAGGTCAAGCTAGACGATTTGGTGCTTATTCATCATTCAAGTTGTGACGAGGTTGGTATCGCAGGTCTTGGCAAAGTAGTCAAATTAGCGTACGCCGATCCAAGCCAGTTTGAGCCAACAAGTCCGTATTATTTTGCCAAAGCAACGCCAAGTAATTGGCCATGGTATGCAGTAAATATCGGTTTTGTAGAAAAGTTTAACAAGGTACTTTCACTGGCGGAATTGCGTCGACATCCACAATTAGCCGAAATGCAGCTACTGAAGAAAGGCAATAGGTTATCGGTGATGCCGTTAACTAAAATCGAACTTGAACTTGTACTTTTTTTAAACAACGCATAAAGTAGATTAGGGTCAGATCTTATCTGATCCTGACACTCAATGGAGTAATCACATGGCAGCCGTAGCACAAGACCGACGCGCTTATCCTAAAGACGCTGACTATTTTTGGCAACAGCTTAATATGGCTCAAAAATTTTCAGTCGCTGAACTGCAGCGGTTTGGTTATGACTTGGAGTTTGTTCGCAAAAGCCCAAGTTTTAGCTTAGCTGTCCTGCGAGCTGGTAATCGATTTGCAGCTGTTGATCAAGATGGTCAAATTGATACTGAGCCAAAATTGGTCTTTCGTCACTGACCACATCGACTTTGCACCTTAAGTGATGCCAGCTGAAGTTAAGCTGGCTCTGTCTTTGCCGTATTCCGAGTATCTTTTACCGAACTATCTCGAACTAATGCCACCATCAACTGGCATGCCTGCAAGTAGCCTGCAAAGTTATTTCGCTGCCACGCAGGGATCAATCGTCCATGTCTGTTGATGCAGGTTTCTAATTGCTGCATATCAACAATGCCATTGGCTTTAACGATTTTTGTCACGGCTTGGGTTAATCCTTGCTGGCGTTGGCTCAGTTCTTTACATAATGCCGGAATGGATTGGATACAAAACTCAAATAGCAGCAACTCAGCTTCATTGATTCGCGTTGTGCGCCTTGCAAACTGCAGTTGTTGTTGCAGATTAAGCGAAAACTCTTCGGCCATCTCAAAAGTGATATGCTGCACATGATTCGACTCTGACTCCATCAGTCGGCACTGAACAATAAATCGCTTATGCTCACGCGCTAAGGTATCTATTTTCGTCATCAACACAATAATGACTGCTAGCAGCGCCAAAAAAGCCAAAAATACCCACATAACCTAACAACGCCCACCGCAATACAGAAAAACCACCAACTGAGCACCTAAAAACGGCGACAAACCCAATAAATTAAAGATGCCGATATACCCCTATCGCTTACCGATTTAGGGTATTTTCAGCATCACGCCGACGCAGCATATCACTTTGTTTGTTGTTTTTTAATGAATAAATTCACTTGTTGCTCTAAAGCAGACAAAGGCAATGCGCCATTCTCCAACACTGCATCATGGAAAGCTCGCACATCAAATTTATCGCCTAGCTGCTGCTCAGCCTGTTTGCGCAACCGTTTAATGGTTATTTCCCCAAGTTTGTATGACAACGCTTGGGCTGGCCAGCTGATATACCGATCAACTTCGGTGGTTACATTATGCATCGATAATGCTGTGTTGCTCGCTAAGTAGTCGATGGCTTGTTGTCGAGTCCAACCCATAGTGTGCATGCCCGTATCGACTACAAGTCGACAGGCTCGCCACATTTCATAAGTTAAGCGACCAAAATTGCTATATGGATTTTGGTAAAAACCAACTTCGAGACCTAAATATTCAGAGTAAAGACCCCAGCCCTCGCCAAAGGCGGACGTGTAAAAACTACGGCGATAATCGGGTAAAGCGGATTGCTCGTTTGCTAGCGAAATTTGCAAATGATGGCCAGGTACGGCTTCATGCAAAGTGAGCGCTTCCAACTCATACAAAGGTCGTCTGTCTAATGCGTAGGTATTGACCCAATAAAAACCAGGCTCGCCATTGCCATTGCCACCGGCATAGCGGCCAGTGGTGTATTTAGGGGCAATTTGCGCCGGTACCGCCTCTACGCCATATGGTGTTCTTGGTAATGTTTTAAACAATTTAGGCAATTGGGCGTCAATTTTTTTGGACAGATAGGCGGCTTCTTTCAGCAATTGCTCTGGTGTATCAACATAAAACTGTTTGTCGGTCCGCAGGAACTGAATAAATTGCGCAAAATCCCCTTTGAAGCCAGTTTTATCAATCACTTGCTGCATTTCCTTACGAATGCGAGCAACTTCATTTAAACCGACCTCATGCACCTGTTGTGGCGTCATTTTTAGCGTGGTGTAATATTCCAAACGGTTTTGGTAATACGCTTGCCCATCTGGTAGATCGCTAGCGGCAATAGAATCCCGTGCACCAGGCAAGTACACATTCACGAAAAAATCATAATAACGCTGGTACGCCGGAGTCACCTGAGTATTAATAAGCTCAGCTGCCTCATGCTGTAGCTTCAACCACATTTGGCTATCCACACCAGCAGGCTGCTCTGTAAAAGGCAGGTAAAATGCGCTGTCCGTCGCTTTTGTCGTAATAAAAGATTGAATACCGTTTTGGTATCCAGCCAACACTGCTTTTGGCTGGGTATAACCTTTATTTAAACCAAGCTGCATCCAATGCATTTGTTGATCAATGTAGCGTGAAACTCCACGCAGTTTTTTCAAATAACTTCTTGCGGTCGCCTCGCTCTTAACCGACTGAGAATCAAACATAAATAGCACATCGCTGTGAAAACCAGACTCTGCATTAAGTGGCATATAATGTGCGCCAAAACGATATTCATCGACATCATTTTGTAAACGGTACACAAGTACCGTATGGTTGATTTGGTCCTGCACGCTTAGCGTCGCCACATCAACCGTTTGCAACTGTTGCAACAATGCCAAACGCTGTTGTTGTGCTTTGGCCAGTGCGGCTTCCGACATGTCGGGTAATTCGTCTGCACCCTGTTGCTGAATTTTTTCTGCGTCAGCCCAAACGCGATCAGCCATTGCAGCGAAGTTGTCGTCTGTTTTTCGAGGGTCCACAGCACAGGCGGTTAACGCGGCCGTGACTAAAATTGCGAGTATTGACTGTTTCATACGAATCCTTTGCTGCGCAGCTGTTGCTATCGATTGTATATAAAACTCTACGTTACAGCGATTCGTCCTACCTTAGATTTTCGCCTTTTGAGCGGATCCCACCAGCTAATTTTCGTTAACAATTAATGAAACTGTCGCAAATTACTGATCAGTTGAAGAAAATTTCCGAAAACAAACGAAAAATAGCTTGGACTTCTGCGAAGCTCTCGTTATTTTAACAGTGAAAGGGACACAAATAGCGCTCAGACCTTGCGTTAGTTCGACTTTTCCGTAACATAAGGTCATTCATTTGCGCTGAGTCTATGCGGTATCCATTGGAGTTTTACTTGGCATGATGTATCAGGATTCAATCGATCAAGCGAGCGAGAAAGCGGCATTGACCATCGCTTTTTTGCAACGTCATCGTTTGGCTGCACACCCGGTAAACTATACCGTGAGTTACGATTATATCAGCGGAATTAACGCTGAATTGTGCCATGCCATCGAGCAAAAATTACTGAGTAAAATCGGCTTTGATGATTTCATCATGGCAGAGTTATATAGCAATTTTATTGTCCCAACGAGCAAAGACAACGAACGACTTGTGCATTCAATGCATAAAATGGTCAGTCAACTTGCACAAAACTCGGAATCAGCGGCTATTGCTCTAGATGATTATATTGAAGTGCTTGATCACAGTTTGGTATCGCTGAAAAATGACAACCCAACACAAGCGCGCGAAACCCTTCATAAAGTGTTAGATGCGACTTACGATTTACGCGTAACTTCGAAAAAACTGCAAGATGAACTTCATCATTCAACGGAACAAAGCCACTTACTGCGCACAGAACTTGAAACGCTCAAGCGCAATCGTCAAGTGGACTCATTAACCGGTTTGTATAATCGCCTCGCTATGCAAGAGCATGTTGATTTGTGGCTCACCGATGATCCGAAGCGACAAATTGCTGCAATAGCGGTGGATCTCGATCATTTTCGACAATTTAACCAAGATTATGGCACCAACATTGGCGACGTGATTTTGTCAAAAGTCGCGAAAAAAATAAGTGCTTATGTGCAAGAAAGTGGCTTGCCTGTTCGCGCAGGTGGCGAAGAGTTTTTAATTCTATTGCCGGATGTGGATTTACGCACCGCCAGTGAAATCGCCGAGCAAATCCGCCGCGGGGTTGAAAAACTGCGTTTTGTTTCTTCTCGCAGTAAAAAAGCGTTACCGAAAGTCACTATTTCCTTAGGCGTTTCGTTGTATCAAGCTCAAGAAAACTGGCATCAATTCTTGGCTCGTTCTTCAGCAGTGCTTGGCATTGCCAAAAAACGAGGTCGCAACCAAGTGGCTTCGGAAAACATGTTGTAATAGGATGCCTTGATGGCCGCAGAACTACTGAAAGATCATATTAGCCCTGCGGTTGTCGAACAAATTGCCTTGGCTTGCAGCCAACATTATCCAACGTTTGCAGTCAGTGATTTTACTAACAAAGTACTCAGCCCCGAATTTTCCGACTTAGCGCTTACTGAGCGGGTACAAAAAGTCGCCACCACCTTGGCACAACATTTACCAAGCGACTATGACACCGCATGCGCCATTCTTTATCCGGTAAGCGCTCAGTTTTCCGGGCTCGTTGGTTTTATTTTCCCAGATTTTGTTCGGCAATTCGGCCTCAAACATTTCGATACATCGCTCGCCGCACTTGGCCATTTCACGCAATTTTCTACCAGCGAATTCGCTATTCGACTTTTTTTAGAAGCCTACCCGAGCAGAACTTTAGCGCAGCTTACATTATGGGCCGAGTCTGACAATGTTCATCTGCGCCGCCTTGCAAGTGAAGGCTGTAGACCACGTTTACCTTGGGGGAAAGCACTGCCGGCATTTAAACGGGATCCCAGTCCAATTTTACCTATCTTAGCCAAACTCAATGCCGATCCCGAGGATTATGTGCGCCGGAGTGTCGCCAACAATCTAAACGACATTAGTAAAGACCATCCAGAGCTGGCATTAGATTTGGCAACGGCTTGGTTTGGCACCAGCCCTGCCGCCAACTGGATAGTCAAACACGCCATGCGAGGACTGCTCAAACAACGTCACCCCAGAGCCTTAGCCTTGTTTGGTTATCAGCCACTTGCCGCGACTGCAGAACTAACACTTGCCAAAGAGCAGATTGCTTATGGTGACAAACTCGAATTCACCGCGAAAATAAAGATCCCGGCTGACAGCAGCAAAATTCGTGTGGAATACGCTATCGACTTCGCATCTGCCAAAGGTCAACTTCGACATAAAGTGTTTCAATGGGTTGAGCGGAGTTTTAACGATCTGGAATGGCAAGCCAGCCGTAGTTATGAATTCATCGATCTGACAACACGTAAACACTATGCCGGCTTACACAAAATCCATTTGATCGTAAATGGTCAAATTATGTGCAGCCGAGAGTTTGTTTTGACGAAACGCAATTAAAGCACTGCGATAGTGCGCATCTGAGGTTGGCTGATGAGCGCGGATCTTTTACACTATCGCCAACTCAAAAAACGGCAAAGGCCTTCCCATGACAGAGCATGACGCAGCAACGAACACTTCAGCAAACAACGCCGACAGTACTCACTTTGGTTTCAAAACCGTTGCGTCTAGCGAAAAGGTGTCGTTAGTTGCCAATGTTTTTCACTCAGTAGCGGCCAAATATGACGTGATGAACGACTTAATGTCACTCGGCATTCATCGGTTGTGGAAACGCTTCACTATTGATTGCAGTGGTGTTCGCCCAGGTCAAAAGGTCCTGGATTTAGCCGGTGGTACTGGTGATCTGACTGCATTATTCTCGCGCCGAGTTGGCCCAACCGGCCAAGTGATCCTCGCTGACATCAACGAGTCGATGCTTAACGTCGGTAAAGATAAACTGCGCGATTTAGGCCTAGTGAATAACATCAGCTATGTGCAAGCCAATGCCGAAGCTCTGCCGTTTGCCGACAATAGTTTTGACATCATTACCATTGCTTTTGGCCTGCGCAATGTCACCGACAAAAATGCTGCATTGCGGTCAATGTTTCGCGTATTAAAACCGGGTGGCCGTTTGCTGGTATTGGAATTTTCGAAACCGACTGAAGCATGGCTTAGTAAAGTCTATGATGTTTATTCGTTTAAATTATTGCCTGTGATGGGTAAATTAGTCGCAAATGACAGCGAATCCTATCAATACCTAGCCGAATCAATTCGGATGCACCCAGATCAAGACACCTTAGAACAAATGATGGTTGAAGCAGGTTTTGCTCAGACCAGCTATCACAACCTCACAGGCGGCATTGTTGCCTTGCATCGAGGCTATAAATTCTAATGTTGCTACCGGCGCGACTGTTACAAGCCCAACTTCTTCCAGCATTGATTTGTGCGGTAGGCGAACCTTTATTAAATAAAATTATTCGCTTAGACGCACAGTTGCAACAACGCCTACAGCCTTTGGTCGGCAAACAGCTCGCTTTTGAAATCGCAGAATTAAACTGGCGTTTAGTACTTACCGCACAACCTAATGGCATCTGGTTGAATCAACACCAAGAAACGGTGGATTGTGCAGTTCGAACAAATATTGGCAGCTTGTCGCAATTGACCGATCCTGCACAGTTGACGCGTTTGATCCGCGCCGATGAATTACAAATTGATGGCGATTTGGCAACTCTGCAGAGATTTAGTCACTTTTTTAGTGCGCTCGAGCCTGATTGGCAAGAGTATTTATCCGGTTATTTAGGTGATGCGCCAACCCATCAAATTACGCGGATGCTCCAGCATTTAACCCGTCAGTTGCGCCAAAAGCTCGCAAACTATGACGCCACCTTCACTGAACTTAGCCAAGACGAATTGCAATTAACGCCAGCCCCCGCTGCAGTGGCTGAATTTAGCCAACAAGTAAGTGCGTTGTCCGGTCGTACTGAAGTCCTAGCGCAACAAATTGCATTATTGAGACGCGAGCAATGAGTTTTAGTCGTTTTTACCAAATTCAAAAGACTTTATTGCGGCATGGTCTTGAGCAGCTTATTCCACAAGGAATGCTCCCTTGGTGGGCGAAGTTAGCCCGCTACAGTTTTTTTTGGCTTCGCAATCAACACCCCGAAAAAACGCTCGGTGAGCGACTTCGCTTAGCCTTGCAAGAGCTGGGGCCTGTGTGGGTAAAGTTTGGCCAAATGTTATCAACCCGACGCGATCTATTTGCGCCAGAAATCGCCGATGAATTGGCGAAACTACAAGACCAGGTAGAACCGTTCCCTGGGGCCGCGGCGAAATTGCTGATTGAACAAGCGCTGGAACTTGGCGATATCTCCGAACTGTTTGTTGATTTCGATATCACCCCACTCGCCTCGGCTTCAATTGCTCAGGTGCATACTGCAAAATTGCCGCAAGCTGACGGCACAGTTGCCGACATCGTCATCAAAGTGATTCGTCCTGGCATACGTCAGCAGATTGATGCTGATTTACAACTAATGACAGACCTTGCCGGAATTATTAGCCGTTTTGTGCCAGAAGCCAGACGCTTACGTCCGAAAGAAGTGGTCGCGGAATATCGCAAAACCATCCTCGATGAGCTTGATTTACAACGTGAAGCAGCCAATGCCATCCAACTCAGAAGAAATTTCTTAGACTCTGATTCTTTGTATATTCCGCAAGTTTATGCCGAGCATAGTCGCCCAAACGTAATGGTCATGGAACGGATTTATGGGATCCCTGTATCAGACATTGCCGCGCTAAACGCGCAAAATACCAATTTAGAACGCCTTGCACAGCGTGGTGTTGAGGTGTTTTTCACTCAAGTATTTCGCGACAGCTTTTTCCATGCCGATATGCATCCTGGCAATATTTTTGTGTCTTTCGAGCATCCTGAAAACCCCAAATATATTGGTATCGATTGTGGCATTGTCGGTACTTTAAACCGCGAAGATAAGCGCTACTTAGCCGAGAATTTTGTCGCGTTTTTTAATCGGGATTATCGTAAAGTCGCGCAGTTACACGTTGATTCCGGTTGGGTTCCGGTGGAAACATCCGTTGAAGAGTTTGAAAGCGCGATTCGGACAGTATGTGAGCCAATTTTCGAAAAACCATTGGCTGAAATCTCTTTTGGTCAAGTGCTATTAAATCTGTTTAACACTGCCCGCCGCTTTAATATGCAAGTTCAACCACAATTGGTGTTATTGCAAAAAACCTTGCTGTATATCGAAGGGCTGGGCCGCCAGCTTTACCCACAGCTCGATTTGTGGAAAACCGCAAAACCCTTTTTAGAACAATGGTTAAAGCAACAAATGGGGCCTGCAGCCATGTTGAAGCAACTAAAAGCGAACCTACCATTTTTGGTAGAAAAATTGCCAGAAATGCCAGGACTGCTCCACAGCTATTTGCAACAACAACCTAAACAACAGCAACAGTTGCTAAAACATCTGATCTCGATGCAACAAAAGCAGCTTGAGCAAGGTCAAAGTGTGAAACTGTATATCCTTGCTGCCAGTTTAATTTTAAGTGGTGTGGTGTTATTCACCTCGGGTTGGGTAATGGCTGCAGCAACGTTTATTGGCATAGCAATTGGCTTATTGATCAAAGCTGTTTAACAAAAATGGCTGCTGAGATAAAAACTTACGATATTATTCGGTAACAATCTGAGCGTATACTGGCACTATTTCAAAGTCTGAGGAATTTAACATGGGTATTGGTGGAATTAGCATTTGGCAATTACTGATTATTCTGGCGATCGTAGTAGTATTGTTTGGCACAAAACGTTTGCGCAGTATCGGTGATGATTTAGGTTCAGCGATCCGCGGATTCCGCTCTTCGCTGAAAGGCTCAGAACCGGAAACCCCTGAAGATGCGACCTTTGAGCAACCACAAGTAACGGTGCAAACCGCAGCGGCGCAGCCAGCCACGGTACAACCAGCAGCTACGCAACCAGCTGCAGCGCCACAACCGACAGTTGCAGCCGCTGAGCCAAAACCTATGACACAAGATAAAATCTAATGAGTTTCTGGGAACTGGTGGTTATTGGGGTAGTTGCTCTGGTGGTGTTAGGCCCAGAGAAACTGCCTGGCGCAATTCGGTCAGTGACCAGCTTTATTGCTGGCATTAAACAATTTGGCCATCAAATGAAAGCCGAATTGTCGGACGAACTCCGTGCGCACGAACTTCACCAAAAGCTGCAAGAAGCTGAAGCGAAAGGGTTGTTGGGGCTGACCTCAGATGAGTTATCAGCCTTAGCAGAATTGCGCAAAGCAGCCGCTGATGTGACCAATCCTTATGCGACCACACCGAATTTGCCTGCACCCTCTGCTCAGCAGCCCCCAGCAACACCGTTGACGTCAGAGCAGATACCGCACATAACGCAATCTGAGCCATCACAGAATGTTGCAAAGGCACAAACCGCTGCAATGCCATCGCCTGCACAGGATACCAATGAACCAAAAAGCCCGTCATGATCCCAACAGCTTAATGGGGCATCTGTTAGAACTACGCAATCGCCTGTTAAAAAGTATTGCCTCGGTTTTACTGATTTTTATTAGCTTGGCATATTTTGCCAACGATATTTATCACTTGTTGGCATTGCCGCTATTGGCGTCATTACCCCAAGGCACCACCATGATTGCTACAGGCGTAGCATCAACATTCTTTGTGCCATTTAAGTTAACGTTTATCGTGTCTTTTTTGCTGGCCGTCCCCTATATCTTATTTCAGATTTGGAGTTTTATTGCGCCTGCACTTTACACCAAAGAAAAGCATCTAATCGCACCATTAATTGCTTCCTCGACCATTTTATTTTATGGCGGCATCGCTTTTGCGTACTTTTTAGTATTCCCATTGGTCTTTGGTTTTTTTACCAGTGTAACTCCAGAAGGCGTAACCAATGCGCCTGATATCAGCACCTACTTAGACTTTGTGCTGCAAATGTTTTTTGCCTTTGGCCTCAGCTTTGAAATTCCAGTAGCCATGTTATTGCTAATTTGGGCAGGGGTCGTTGACCGTAAAAGTTTAATTGAAAAACGCGCCTACTTCATTGTTGCAGCTTTCGTGATTGCTATGTTTTTAACACCACCGGATGTGTTCTCGCAGACTTTATTAGCTGTTCCAATGTGTTTATTGTATGAAGTTGGGATTTGGCTTGGTCGCTTTTACGAACGGCCAAAAGATGCAGAAGATCCAGATGACGTTGATGGACCTCAAGCAAAGCCGCAACCTTAAATAAATAGGACTGTACATGTTGAATAAGACCCTAAAAATTGTTGTAGCAGCAACACTTACTCTTTCTCCAGGATTTTTGCATGCCAACACCAGCCAACAGCTAACCGACTGTAGAAAGCTTGCAGATAATACTGTACGTTTGCAATGCTATGACCAATTGGCACTTTCTGTAGAACAAACGCTACAAACTGCAACTGCAACTGCAACTGCAACTGCAACAAAAGAGCTTGCCACTGTCGCGAAAGCAGCGCCAACCGCTGCAGAAACAGTGTTACCGGCAGTACCAGCGACAGCGCCCGTTGTCAAAGCACTTGCAACGCCAGTAAAAGCCGCAGCGCAAGAAAAAACCACCTATACAGCAGAAGTCATTGAGGACGATTTCGGTCGTGCGCAAGAGCGTCCGAGTGATGCTATCGACGAGCTGAAGTCGACCATTAAATCAATCAGCCAAAACAATTACCGAAAATTAGTCATCACCCTAGCAAATGGTCATGTATGGCGCCAATCTGACAGCTACGCGATCCAATTAAAAGCTGGCGACGAAGTTGTTATTGAAAAAGCGTCACTTGGGTCATTTTTACTAGGCCGTGTCGGCAATGACCGCAAAATCAGGGTTAAACGTATTGAGTGATGCACTTTGGATTGATGCAGGCGTTAATTTATTCGCCGCACAATTTGATGCAGACCGTAGCGACGTGTTGGCACGCGCTGCGACGGCTGGGGTGCAGGCAATATTATTGATTGGCAGTGATATTGCCGAAAGCCACACCAATATTGACTATATTGGCACCCACCCAACTCAGCCAACTTTATTTACCACCGCAGGCGTGCACCCGCATCAAGCTGGTGCTGTCACGGAAGACTGGCTCAAACAACTGCGACAATGCTTTTCGCATGCTTCAGTCGTCGCAGTTGGCGAATGTGGACTCGATTTTAATCGGATGTTTTCACCGATGGCTGCCCAGATTGAGGTCTTTACTGCGCAACTTGAACTCAGTAAGCAGCTTAAAAAGCCGGTGTATTTACACGAGCGCGATGCCTTTGATACCCAGCTCAGTCTTTTAAAAAATCAGCAGATTAATCATGGCATTGCTCATTGTTTTACCGGGAACAGCGAACAACTTCGTGCTTATTTAGACCAAGGTTTGTATATTGGCATCACCGGTTGGTTATGTGATGAGCGTCGTGGCCAAGACTTGCAAGCGGCATTGTCCTATCTCCCTTTGGATCGGCTAATTTTGGAAACCGATGCGCCCTATTTACTGCCACGCACGTTAACCAACAAGCCCAAATCTAGACGCAATGAACCGGCGTTTATCGCCGCCATAGCGGAAGAAGTCGCTCGACTTAAACAATGTTCAGTCGCGGATGTCGCTGTTGCGTCAACGCAAAACGTCCAGCGGCTGTTGCACGGAGGCAGTTGATGAAAATATTCTGGCAACAGCAGATCGTCGAACCGCTGTTAAGTCTGCCGTGGCATTTTGCCACTGTTGCGTTCGTTTTTACTCTGGTCGGTATCGCCATCTGCGCGTTAGTGGTGTACCGCAAACAACTGCGCTGGCAGCGCGAGACTGAAGAGCGCTTAGAAGACGCCATTCAAACCCGCACCTTTGAGCTGCAAGTTACCTTAACGGAACTTGCCGAGAAAAACCGTGCTCTAGAAGAGCAAAATACTCTGGATGCGCTCACCGGTATTCGCAACCGCGCTTATTTTGATAAAAAGCTACAAGCGGAACTAAAACGTAGTCGCCGCGAACAGCGTCCACTTGGTTTAGTCATTTTAGATATCGATCACTTCAAGCAAATTAATGACGAGCATGGCCATGTCGCTGGTGATGCCGTGATTCGCGGTCTTGCCGAGCGCCTAGCGCAATTACTCAAACGCTCCAGCGACCATGTCTGCCGTTATGGCGGTGAAGAGTTCGCGTTGATTTTGCCCAATACCGATGCCGAAGGCGTTTTAGCGCTGGCAGAACAAATTCGCGAGCAAGTCGAAAGCGCGCCATTTGCCACCGAAATCGGCGATTTACCCGTGCATATCAGTGCTGGCTGCTATTCGGCAATCCCAACGCCAGACACTTTAAATACCGAATTTATTCATGCCGCGGACCAAGCGCTTTATCAAGCCAAGCGCGGTGGCCGCAACCAAGTACAGTTATTCCCGAGCAAAGCTTTAGACAGCAGCGAAACGGGATCATCAGGAGAAGTTAGCGATGAGCTCATCGAATAGCGGTTATTTCCCAGCAACCCGGTTACGCCGGATGCGTCAACACGATTTCAGCCGACGCTTAATGGCGGAGCATCAGCTCACCGTTAATGATTTGATTTACCCAATGTTTATTATTGAAGGCGAAAATAAACGCGAAACTATCGCTTCAATGCCAGGCATCGAACGCCTAAGCTTAGATTTATTGGTAGCCGAAGCCCATGAGTTAGTCGCACTGGGTATTCCAGCTATTGCCATCTTCCCGGTGACACCGCTTGAGTGCAAGTCGCTCGAAGCCGAAGAAGCGTGGAATCCTGATGGCCTGGCGCAGCGTGCGGTACGTTTATTAAAACAACATGTGCCAGAACTTGGCATTATTACCGATGTGGCGCTTGATCCATTCACCACTCATGGCCAAGACGGCATCATTGATGAAACCGGTTATGTGATGAACGACATCACTACTGATGCGTTAGTGAAACAAGCACTGTCGCACGCCGAAGCCGGTGCCGACATCGTTGCACCGTCCGATATGATGGATGGTCGCATTGGCGCCATTCGTGAAGCCTTGGAAGACGCCGGTTTTCACAACACGCGCATTTTGGCGTATTCAGCCAAATACGCTTCGAGTTATTATGGCCCGTTCCGCGATGCGGTAGGCTCTGCTGGCAACCTCAAAGGTGGCAATAAAAAGTCCTACCAAATGGACCCAGCGAACAGCAACGAAGCACTGCGCGAAGTGGCACAAGATTTAGAAGAAGGCGCGGACATGGTGATGGTGAAACCCGGCATGCCATATTTAGATATCGTACGCCGCGTCAAAGACGAATTTGGCGTACCAACCTTCGCCTACCAAGTCAGTGGCGAATACGCCATGCACGTCGCCGCCATTCAAAACGGCTGGTTGGCCGAAGAAGCAGTCATCATGGAATCATTACTGGCCTTTAAGCGCGCTGGCGCCGATGGCATTTTGACCTACTTCGCGAAAAAAGCCGCGATTTACCTGCAACAAGCGTAAGGCTTGATTGGCTTGAATTTTGTAAGAGACCTCGATGGCGACATTGAGGTTTTTTTATGGCCATTATTCAGACTGGTGCAATAACAGAAGAGCATCAACGAATGACAAATTTTCCAATAGCTTAAAATTGCCTCTGTTTTCTGATTGGGTATCAGTTGTAAATCGTCATCCTAACTTCCCCCCGCAATCACGGGCTGCTTACCACCGGTTGTATTTGGCAAGTCACCAGCAGTTTTAGCATTCATCTAGTGACGTGATCATTGGCTTTGAGCGAATTGCAGAAATACAAATCAACCAAATGCTGATTGATAAAACGCTGGTTTTATCCGAAAGCTGACATCGTATAGACAGCTGTGTAATCAACTTTGAAAGCACTCATAACAGAGAATTTTGATGTTAGTCTCAGTTTGCAGTCATAGCATTGCGTCAATAAGTGAGTTTGACTTTAACATTTTTGCAACCACAGTTAAAGCTCATGGAAAATTTGTCAGGATGACAGCATGCCAAAGCCTCGAAGCAAACAAATCGCCTTGAGCGAAACCCCGTTTTATCACTTAACCTACCGCTGTGTGCGCCGCTCGTTTTTATGCGGTGAAATCGATGGCTGCAACTTTGAGCATCGACGCCAATGGATTGTCGAACGCTTGAAATTACTCACCAATATGTTCGCCATTGATGTGGCTTCCTATGCCATCATGATGAACCACTATCATGTTTTAGTGAGAGTTAATCTCGAAAAATCAGCGGCTTGGTCTGCTGCTGAAATCTTCGAACATTGGAGCATGCTGTTCCAAGTTCCTGATTTAATGAAACAATACCTCGCAGGCCACTTGACTGAAGATGATGACATTCAAGCCGCTGAAAACATGGTGGAAATTTATCGTGAGCGATTAACTAGCATCAGTTGGTTTATGCGCTGTTTGAATGAACATATCGCCAGAAGCGCTAATTTTGAAGACAAATGCAGCGGTAGGTTTTGGGAAGGACGCTTTAAATCACAGGCGATTCTGGATGAAGCAGCACTTATTAACACTATGGTTTATATCGATTTAAATCCTATTCGCGCTAAGATTGCTGAAACTCCCGAAAACTCTGAATACACCAGCATTGCCGAGCGGATTGCAGGACGAAACTTAGCAACCGACGTGAAATGTGCTTTTCATGGCAAGTTGATGCCTTTTCTGGACGGTAAAGGCCTTATAAGTGAACCCTGCATCCCGATGCATCTTACTGATTATATTGAACTCGCCGATTGGACTGGTCGGCAAATCCGCCCAGATAAACGAGGTGCAATCAGTGATACCGCACCACCAATTTTGGCAAGGCTTGGCATCCAACAAGACAACTGGCTACAAAATTGTCAAAAGCTTGAAGATGAATTTCGGCAAGTGATTGGCCCTGCAGCCGCTATTGAGAAGTTCTGCCAAGCTATTGGGCAAAAATGGCTGCAAGGGATTCATAGCTGCCGACGATGTTTTGGTTAGTAAGACGTTAACTTAGAACCTCCCAGTATTTTTTAAACCCCACGCTGACCACAAGTCTGGCGTAAAAGCCCTTTGTTTTTAGGCCAAGAAATACCCAAAACTGAAAATCCTGAACTGCATCTCTTTCGTTAAAAACTCAAATTTTTGGGTATTTAACGAAGATCCACGACAAAGAGTTTCCTCTTTTCTAACCACGGCCATCCACTTTTTAAATTGTGGATGATGAGATGGACGCTCCCGATCCGGCGTCA
>JAYSCP010000016.1:0-74569 GCA_041914845.1 Alteromonadaceae bacterium | reverse complement strand
ATTAGTAAAACCCGTTATCCCGTTCGCTCAAAACATTCTTAAGTGAATGGTGTTACCAGCAATTGGGGGTTTTGTTTTTTTATACCTCATCACATCATCTTTGCATCGAACCTAGGTTTAATCAGGCAGGTTACTTTAATCTATAAGCGCAGACGCATGCCTACTAGCCTCACAAAACTGAAGGCAACCTTCCTGCATGTCGAAGTATTCGTCTCTAAAATCAGGATCTTGCGTTGTTCTCAATGCAATTTAAAGTGTGCTAGTGTTATGGTCGATATCCGCTAATAACAATTCTAATAATGAGAGCGTACATAATGTCCAAATATCTTTTGCTGTGTGGTATTGCCACAACTTTACTTGCAAGTACTTCAGCTTATGCTGCTGTCAATCCAAGCGCCCAAAAACCTGCCTCGCCAATCTCGCTTGAGGAATTAAGCATTGCTAAAGCGCAGCTATTAATGCAACAAGGCGAGCTAAGTGCTGAGGAAATCACTCAGTATTATCTGCAACAAATTCAACAAAAAAACCTTGAAGGCCCAAGTTTACATGCCTTTAATGATGTCAATCGTGATGCGCTTAAACTGGCAAAACGCTTGGATACAGAGCGTAAAGCAGGCAAAGTGCGGGGGCCGTTACACGGCATCCCGGTAGCGCTTAAAGCCAACATTGCCAGCAATGATGGTTTACCGACTACCGCTGGAGCGCTAGCGCTCAAGGGCTTTTTAACAAAACAAGACGCTGAATTAGTTCAACAATTACGCGACGCAGGCGCTATCATCATCGGTAAAACCAATTTATCGGAATGGGCAAATTTCCGTGGCAACGGCTCTGCGAGTGGGTGGTCCGCACTGGGCGGTCAGACCAAAAACCCTTATGTACTCGATAGAACGCCTTGCGGTTCGAGCTCAGGTTCGGCGGTAGCTGTCGCCGCAGATTTGACTTTAGTTGCTGTCGGCACTGAAACCGACGGTTCTATTACCTGCCCTGCCGCAATTAATAATGTGGTTGGTATCAAGCCCACCGCAGGGGCAATTTCCGGCGCCGGAATTATTCCTATTGCCAATTCACAAGATATTGCAGGCCCGATAACTCGCACGGTCGCTGATGCTGAAATCTTGCTTGATGCCTTGGCGACTTCGCAGGCAAAAAAATCTTACAAACACGGTGATGCGGCTAAACGCGTCGTCAAATCAGTGGTACTCATTCGCCAGTATGATCTCGAATACCCTGCGGTGAGGCATATGCTGGACCAAGTTGAACAAAAACTTAAAGCCCAAGGCGTTGCGGTGCATAGCAGTAAAAAGTTCGATTTGGACGAACAAGCTGCCAAAGATGAATTTACCGTACTCATTTATGAATACAAACGGGACTTAAATCAGTGGTTGCAATATTATAAAGCACCAACAGCAGTCGACAGCATTGCCAAAATTCGCGATTTTAATGAAAAGAATGGCAAAGCTGCCCTCGCCTTTTATGGTCAAGAATTTTTTGAACAAGCAGAAGCTATTGATTTAGAAAAACAAAAATCAGACTACTTGCAAGCTCGCAACCGAAATTTAGCGACAGCAAAAAACCTTCTCGATAACTCGTTTGCCAAAGCAGATGTCATCATTACGCCGGCATATGGCCCTGCATGGCCAATCGACCATGTTAAAGGCGACCAATTCAACTTTGGGACCTCAAGCCCTGCCGCAATATCTGGCTATCCAAGTTTAACAATGCCTGCAGGATTTGATGGGGAATTACCACTTGGCATTAGTCTGATTGGTGCGCCTTGGTCGGAGCCGATGCTTATCAAATTAGCAAAAAGCTTAGAACAACCGAGAGTGACGCCTAAATATCTACCAAACTTAGCTGAAACTAAGTAATTCGCTGCCGCAAGCAGCCGAGCTTAGTCTCGGCTGTTTTAGCATATATAAATTGGAAGTAGACGTTGTAGTCTAGCCCTTATTGCTTGTCAGTTTTTTGCAGCGGACAGGTATTTAATCCCAGGATTGGATATAACGGGCAAAATCTTAATGTTCCAGTTGCAAGTGGGATGACACCAAGCCAGCCCCACCAACCAATAATACCAAGTGCAGCTAATGCTATAAGCACCACACCTGCGGTCACGCGCAAAATCCGATCTATACCACCGACGTTGACTTGCATGTTATCCCCCCTTAATTGCTGATGATTGTTAATACGGTAAAAGCTCGCACTTTGGTTACATCAGATGTTACTAAACAATTGACTATAGCGCTGACACTACCCTGATTCAGTGATAAGCGCTAGACCAACCATCTGCGAAACTTGTGCTACATCAAACAAAGCTAAGTTTGTCGCTGTATCTGCCAGCACTGCGACAATTTGCCACACGCATTTGAGTTCTCCGCGCAATTACAATCAGCGCGCATTATTTTTCAGGGATCTGCAAATGACTTTTCAACACAACACAATCACCAGACTTTTACTACTAACGGCATTTGGCGCGATTTCGTGCTCAGCTCTCGCAGATGATACAAAGAAAACCAAGGACAACACAGATCAAGTTGAACACTTGGTGATCACAGGCGAAGCACCTGATGCTCCAGGAATTGTTATTACCGATCCCAAAAAGCCGCGGCAGCCTTTGCCTGCACATGACGGTGCTGATTATTTAAAAACAATTGCAGGTTTTGCCGTGACTCGCAAAGGCGGAGCCGATGGCGATGCCATTTTCCGAGGGATGGCGGGTTCTCGTTTAGGTATTTTGGTCGACGGTGAGAATATTTTGGGCGGTTGTAACTATCGGATGGACGCTCCAACTGCATATATCTATCCTGAGTTACATGATAGCTTAACTGTCATCAAAGGCCCTCAGTCCGTTGCACACGGTGCAGGCCACTCTGCAGCAACAATACTTTTTGAACGCAAAACACCCGATTTTAACCAAGCAGGTTATGAACTGCATGCCAGTATGCTTGGCGCTAGTTTTGGCCGCAATGACCAACTAATTGATGCAACTGTAGGCAGTAGCGCTGGATATTTGCGCTTCGGCGGAAGCAATTCAACGGCAAACAACTATAAAGACGGCGCAGGTAAACAAGTCCATTCTGAATATCAACGTTATAGCAGTCAGCTCAGTGCCGGCTGGACACCCAGTCAAAATACCTTAATTGAAGTGACTGCGGCGCGAAGTGATGGTGAAGCAGCTTATGCCGATCGGGGCATGGATGGCACAAAATTTTTGCGAGAAAGTTATAGTATCAAAGCCGAACAACGTGACATCACACCTTGGTTAAGCGAATTAAAACTACATTGGTTCGACAATAGCGTCGATCATGTGATGGATGACCAAGAGCTGCGAGCTCCAGGGATGATGGGTTATGCCAATCTAACTCGAGATACTCAGGGCGGACGGATCACTGCACTCATGCCATTGGCTACCGATTGGCAGTTAACTGCAGGTGTAGATACCCAAGCCAACGAACATGCATCGCGTTCTGCTCCACCCTCTGGGAACTATAGTAAATGGCAACAAGATGCTGAAATTGAGCAAAACGGTTTATTCGCTGAGTTAGTTTATCAGTTGAATACTAACGATAAAATTGCCAGCGGCTATCGGCTAGATCAATGGCAAGCCACGGATCTTCGGCCGATGGTTGGTAATATGATGTCGATGAAGCCCAATCCGTCATTCAACCAACAACGCGAAGACGATTTGCATAGTATTTTCACCCGCTATGAACATCAACTAACCGATAAACCAGTTACTGCATACATTGGCGCTGGTAGCACAGAACGTTTCCCTGACTATTGGGAAATGATCGCCAAAGAAAGCCAGATGTCAGTGAGCGCATTTAATGTTGCCCCTGAACACACGAAGCAACTCGATACCGGGGTCTTATTTGCCGATGACACTCGGCAATGGTCGGCATCGGTATTCTACAACCAAATCGATGATTTTATCCTTGTTGACTATCGCAGCATGATGAAGATGCAAGGGTTTGTCCGCAATGTCGATGCCAGCAGCTATGGCGCCGAACTTAGCTACAGCCAACGTTTAGGCCACTCATTTAAAGTAGATAGTAGCTTGGCTTACACGCGTGGTAACAACGATACTGATAATTTGGCTTTACCTCAGTTAGCACCACTTGAAGCTCGTATTGGTGTCGATTATCAACAGCAAGATTGGTCAGTTGGTATGTTATGGCGTTTAGTGGCGTCACAAGACCGTTTTGCGCTGAACACCGGTAATATCGTCGGTAAAGATCTCGGCGCGAGCAGTGGTTTTGGCATTTTATCGGCAAATGCGGCTTGGAAAATCCAACCGTCATTGCAATTATCCCTAGGGATCGACAACTTGTTTGACCGCGAATATGCTGAATTTGTTAGCCGCGCAGGTGGCAACGGCATGGGGGGCGCTATTCCTGGCTTTGTACAAACCACACGAGTGAATGAACCTGGCCGTACCGCATGGTTAAAACTCAGTTGGTCGTTCCAAGACAAATTCTAAGGAATATCAATGCATAAGTTCATCATGATTTTCGCTGTGGCTGGGGTCATGTTAGCGCTAGAGTCTCAAGCGCAACATGCCCAAAGTCAGCTACAACACCAAACAAGCCAAACCAAATTGGTGGCAGATAAGCAATTAATTGCTGAACAATTGATTGCTAATAAATTGCAGACATTGTGGCCAAATACCAAGGTTGGATCTGTCAGCGTCGAAGGCCACTTCGCGATTGCTAACTGGTGGCTTAAGGACAAAGCAGGCAGGGCTTTGCTTCAACTTGAGGCAACCAGCGGTCAATGGCAGGTAATTTTATGCGGGGGTGATGCCTTAGTTGATGAAAGCTTCCTCGCACAAGCGGGAGTAATGCCTGCAGCTATTTTAGCTTCGCGGCATAAAGTTGCAGAAGTTGGTTTGTCGGACGCAGAAAAATCAGCACTAAACAGTATGCTTAAACCAATGAAGTTTGAGCATCAACAAATCCAACATGGACATAAATCTCATTAAATCATGTTGCTTGAGGGGCCTGCTGTTTCAGAGGTCCCTCTGACTAACACAAATTAGTCCCAATGTACCGAGTGCTGCGATTTAACTGCTGCCTGTAACATTTCTAACAGTGGTATTGCCCGTTGACGCAGTGACACTGGCGTTTCATGCAAGGGTTCACCTGACAAATCTTCAGCCACCGGCTGTTCAGTCAACGCCTCTTGCAACTGCCATAAGGCTTGCGGCACATCTTCGGCATAAATTGCCCCTGGCACTTTACTGGTTACTCCCATCAAACGAATTAACTCTAAAGCCGGCTCACCAAACATGGTAATCGGGTAATAATCTTTGCTATGGAAAGTTACGAGCATCAGCAAGCCCTCGAAGTTGTCTATAAATTAGCCGAACCTGACTATATCCCAGAGTGTTTCATCGGGAAAGATTAACTTTGTTGCTACGCGACAACTTGACCAAAATATGTCTAGCCAAACTGTGGGAGGTGTTGAGTGAGCCGCGTTGGTTGATTGCATTTTACCCAAGCATCAGGTAGAACTAATCTCAACTTCGATACATGATTCAAGGGAGTACAATGACACCAGCGCAGCATATTGCCGAGGTAATTTTAAAGGGATTTCGCCGACATTTCCGGCTTTTCCAGCAAATTACCGCCAAAGCGGGTCAAAGATTCTCCAACGCAGACTGGACTGGTTTTTTACAAGACAGTTCGGACAGAATTTCGTTTTACGACCAAAGGGTACATGAAGCCATCCAAACACTTTGCCAAGAATTACCCGTCAATCAGCTTGATGAGAGTTTATGGCAGCAAGTAAAAGCCGAGTATATGGAGTTCTTGCGATTTCATCCGCAAGCAGAACTGGCAGAGACTTTTTATAACTCGGTATTTTGCCAACTGTTCGAGCGCAAGTACTTCCATAATCAAAATATTTTCGTCGAATCAACGCTTAGTAAACAGCAATTACCAGCACCAATAGCGTCTGTTTATGACAGCTACTTTCCAGCTCAAGATGGCCTTAGAAGTTGTATTCGAACTATCGTTGCCAGTTTTGGTTTTAATGTCCCTTTTATTGACTTAGAAAGAGATATTCGATTGATTGTGAAAACCTTTGTGGCGCAATCGCAACATGGTCGACACCCTGTATATCAAATCCGTTTTGATATTTTGAAGTCAGTTTTTTATCGCAACAAAGCGGCTTATATTGTTGGTCGTGTGGTCAGTCCGGATGGCCAGCAGCCATTTATTATTCCAATTTTGCATGTCGAAGGTGGCTTAAGTATTGATACGTTGGTGACTGACAGCCAACAAATGACCATCATTTTCGGCTTTTCACGGGCTTACTTTATGGTGGATGTACCGGTCCCTTCGGCACTAGTGCATTTCCTCAAAGAACTATTACCACACAAGACTTTGGCTGAGTTATACGCGTCAATTGGCTTGCATAAACAAGGCAAGACTGAGTTTTATCGGGAACTGCTCGGTCATTTACAAAAATCCACAGACCAATTTGTTGCAGCGCCCGGCATTCGCGGTATGGTAATGATGGTATTTACCCTGCCCTCATTCCCATATGTGTTTAAAGTGATCCGCGATAAGTTTGCCGATACCAAAGCATTCAGCCGGGAAACGGTTAAAGACCGCTATTTCTTGGTGAAAAAACACGACCGAGTCGGCCGCATGGCTGACACCTTGGAATACTCAAATGTGGCCCTGCCAATCAATCGCTTTGCACCAGAATTGCTTGCGGAATTACAGAGCTCTATTGGTAACTCTCTGAGTATCGAAGGCGATTTAGTGATTTTGTCGCACCTCTACATTGAGCGGCGCATGATCCCACTCAATATCGCTTTAGAACAAGCATCAAAAGCAGAAAAACAACGGTTAATGCAAGACTATGGCGCAGCGCTTAAAGATATGATTGCTGCCAATATATTTCCAGGCGACATGCTTTTGAAAAACTTCGGGGTCACTCGCCATGGCCGCGTCGTGTTTTACGACTACGACGAGGTACAATATCTACTTGATATGAACTTCCGCGCAATTCCCAAAGCGGAAAATTGGGACGATTTGCTCTCCGGTGAACCTTGGTATCCAATTTATCCAGGCGATGTATTTCCTGAGCAAATCGCCACATTCGTCACAGCACAGGCAGATATTCGCGAATTATTTGTCAAGTTGCATCCAGAGCTTTTGGATGCAAACTATTGGCAACAAAAACAGCAGCGCATCAAGGCTGGTATTGTCGAAGACGTGTACCCGTACCCATTGTCACAGCGCTTTTGCCAGCTCTACCCAGCTGATGTTGGTGTTTGCCTACAAAGTCGTTAGCCTCGCCGCTAGGTCTTCTGTAAACCTTGCGGTAAACTAGCGTTATTATTTTTGTAAGGCTAGGCCAATGACCACTAATTCAGTGTTGGCGCTGCGATTAAAAGAATTGCAGCGTACCACCAAACCTTTTAACGCCCGCGGTAGCCGAGTGATCCGTTGTGATAATTGCCTACTTCCCAAACCAGACTGTATTTGTGCGGACAAACCTATAGCCACCGCGCGCAGTGCGTTTTTATTCTTGATGTATACCGGTGAATGTTTTAAACCAACTAATACGGGGCGGTTGATTGCTGATGTAGCGGCAGAAAACTTCGCCTATATTTGGGATCGCACAATGCCAGATCCGGCTTTGTTAGCACTACTAGAAAACCCTAGATATCAACCGATTATTATTTTCCCAACACAATACGCAGCACCAGAGCGTTGTTTGCACGCAGTTCCAAATATCCAAGACAAAATCCCCTTATTTATAATGCTCGATGGTACTTGGCGAGAAGCCAAAAAAATGTTTGTAAAAAGTCCATATCTCGACAAGTTCCCAGTCATGGGAATACAACCTACGGCGGCTTCTAGTTATCAATTACGCGAAGCAGCTCATTTACACCAGTTGTGTACAGCTGAAGTTGCGGTCGAAGTACTGAAATTAGCTGGCGATACTCAAGCTGCTGCAGATTTAGCACAGTATTTTTCTACTTTCCGACGCCAGTACATAATTGGCAAACCACATCTGACCTTTACTGAAAACTAAATTCCTGCAACAAAATTTTTAGGCAATTTTGACAGAATTGCCTAATTTTCATTAAGCCTTCACCCGCGAGTTGATGAATCGATTAAGAACCGTTTTATCAACTAAAAGTAAAAACTGAAAATGATTCGAAAAAATCCATATTTTTTCAGTGGTTAATTACCGATTCTGACAATCCTCGACTAGTGTTAAGGCAATGTCTAGGTGTTGAGGTAAAGTGGAATGATGATGGCTAGTTTTTCAATCCGGCAACGGTTTTTAAGTCTCATGATATTTTTTGTTACTTTGGTGCTGATCTATGGCGCTTGGTCTTTCAAAACGCTGCATCAACTGAAAGTGAACGGCCCAGTTTACAGCGAGGTTGTCCAAAACAAAGATTTAATTGCCGATATACTTCCTCCACCCGTTTACATCATTGAATCGTATTTGGTGAGTTTAGAGCTGAGCCAAGCAAATACGACTGAAGTCAATGCGCTAAAATCTCGGCTTGATAAATTAAAAACTGAATACCAAACTCGCAGCGAATTTTGGCGGCATCAGCAATTACCGACACAATTTAATAGCAATTTAGAAACGGCCGACCAAGCGGCGGAGCAATTCTACCAAATTGCCTTTAATGAGTTATTGCCAGCACGTCAGGCTCAACAAGACAGCAGTGCAATCATCAACAAACTAAGGAGCCATTACCAAGATCATCGAAATGCTATTGATCAAGTTGTAGAGCTTGCCAATCAGCGTGTGCAACAGACAGAGCAAAACGCTGCAGCCACTATTAGCAGCGCAACTCGTGGACAATGGGTATTGCTCATTCTCGCAGTCACCCTCGCTATGACCGCTGCATTTGCGGTTCTTGGTTCAATCCTGCAGCCCTTGCAACGCTTGAGAGACACTATGCTGAGCATTAGCGACAAAAAAGATCTCACTTTAAGGCTAAACCTCACTGGCAATGATGAGCTTGCTCGCACCGCAACCGCCTTTGATAATTTATTGCAGCATGTACAACAAATGTTGCATGTGCTGCGAGATGACGCGAGTGAAGTCAGTCTCGCAGCCTCACAAATGCACCAACAAGCTCAGCAATTGGTTCGAAGTGCTGAAACCGCACAGCACTCGGCATCAGCGATTAACAGCACTCTGCAGCATAGTGCTGAAGGGTTGCAATCCGTATCAGCACATGGTCAATCTGCCATGCAACTTTCCGCGCACTCGGGCGAACTATCGGCAACTGGCGCGCAGGTTATTACCTCTGCTGCCAATGCACTTTTAAACATCGCAGAAGCCATTAGACAGAACAGCGACACTATTTCGTCGTTAGATAATCATACCAAACGCATTTCCTCGGTCGTGCAAGTGATTGGCGAAGTCGCGGGTCAAACCAACTTGTTGGCATTAAATGCTGCCATTGAAGCAGCTCGCGCTGGTGAATCAGGGCGTGGATTTGCCGTCGTGGCCGATGAAGTGAGAACTTTAGCTGGCCGCACAGCCACGGCCACTACCGATATCACCGCAATGATCCACGAAGTGCAAAATACCGCGCTAAAAGCTGTAGAGTCAATGCAACAGATACTAGAACAAGCGGATCATGGTGCAAGCATCGCCAAAGACGCAGGCGCTGCAATCGCTAGTATTCAAACCGAAACCAGCCGCGTGGTCGTCGCTGTTGAAGGCATCGCCAAAAACCTACAACTGCAAGAAGGTGATAGCGAAATACTTTTGCAAACTGCAGCAGAAGTCCGTCATGTTGCTAATAACAACACTGAAGTCGCGCAATTAACTGTCAGCGCCGCAGCCAAAATGTCCGCCTTAGCCAAAGATATGCACCAAGAAGTTGATGCGTGGAGGATCTAAATTCGAAAATTCGGTCATAGAAGTTGCGGCCAAATTTACAAGGAACTTCTGAAATGCATCGACAAACATGGTATAACTGCATTTCAGAGTTTCTACCGAGTGAAAATAGATGCGCCTGCTTGGACTACCATTCCTATTAATGATGACAGCTTGCAGCATGCCAAGCAGAGATTCAGAAGAGTTTAAATTTAATCGGATGCTGCAAGAACAACGTGCGCAATGTCGGCAGTTGCCAGAACCATTATCAACCAGTTGCCTTGTGGATGTTAACGCGAAAAGTTATGAAGAATATTTGAAGCATAAGTCTAACTAAGCCTCTTTATAACAAACCTAATTGATAAACTACCAATAGTAAAAGCGTTAATAAATGCAGTAAGGTGCATCCCCACAATGTTTGAATAAACGCTTTCTTTTGTGTTTTATGTCGAAAAACTTGGCAAGCGAACCACGAACCGGGCCAACCACCGATTAAGCTGGACAGCAATAAGGTTGATTCAGCGACTCGTCGTCGTTGTTTGACCGCCATTAACTTATCCCAAGCAAATAGGAAGAAACTACATAGGCTTAGCAGTGCATGAAACCAAACAAGCCATTTCGGCATCAGTCCGAGCCATTGCAATGCTAACAGTCCAAGAAAAAATACAACGACCGAGCTAACTGTTTTCAGCATAAAAATCGAGTTTCTCTCCGGTTGTGGGAACAACAACTGTACCTTGTTTACCTAAGCCAACTTTATGCAAAACCCGCTGCGACGCAAGGTTATTCGCTTGCACTATGCCAACAATATTCGGCAATTGCAGTACGGTTTTGCCATATTTAAACACCGCAACTGCCGCTTCTTGCGCATAACCATACCCAGTAAATTCAGGGAACAAAGCATAGCCTAAATCAGCTGCAGGTAAATAGTCGCGCCTAACCAATCCACACAGGCCAATAGACGCGCCATCTTCTTGTCGAACAACACGGTACATGCCATAACCATGCTGCTGATAACTTGTCAGCGGACCATCTTGTAAATATTGCGTTGCTTGAGCCAGCGTGCGCACACCGCGATCACCGATATTCTGAATAAAACTAGGTTCATTGAGCAGCGCAAGCATCATTGCCGAGTCGTTTGCTGTTAAGTAATAAAACGATAACCGAGTCGATTTGAGAAAAGCATCCATCAAAATTATCCATTAAAGATGTGGCGTGCAGTTAATTTAAACAGGATGTAAATCAGTTACAAGCCTCTAAACACAGAAGGCCAGCAGTATGCTGGCCTTCTGGAGCTAGTATAAATAAGATTTAGCGCTGTTGTTCGACAGATCTCGCGCCTGGCTCTCCATCCTGATTTTCGGCTGAGCTCAGAATTTCAGAATCTGATTTATTTTCCCAGTAATGCGCATTTTTAATGCCTAATTTTTCTGGGTGAAACACAGGATCTTTGCCTTCAGCTTTTTGCGCTTCATAGTCACGCAAACATTTAAAAGCAACGCCATGCATTAAAATAATGGCGATAATGTTCAACCAAGCCATTAAACCAACACCGATATCACCTAATGCCCACGCCAAATCAGCAGTTTTTACCGTACCGTAAACAGTTGCGGCCATGATGCCAATTTTTAACAAAAATCCAAGCCAAGGACGGTCAACTTTCTTGTTGATAAAAGCAACGTTAGTTTCCGCAATGTAGTAATAAGCAACGATTGTGGTGAATGCGAAGAACAGCAATGCTACAGCAACAAAAATAGAGCCAAAACCTGGCATTACGTTTTCAAGGGCCGTTTGTACATAGCCTGGGCCCGCAGCGACACCAGCAATACCGGTAAACAACCGAGTTCCATCTGCTGCTTCGACATTATATTGACCTGTGATAAGCAGCATAAACGCTGTCGCTGAGCAGACAAACAAGGTATCTACATAGACTGAGAAACCTTGAACTAAACCTTGTTTTGCAGGGTGGCTGACTGCCGCCGCAGAAGAGGCATGTGGACCTGTACCCTGACCGGCTTCATTTGAATAAACACCACGTTTAACACCCCATTGGATAGCCGTGCCCAGAATGGCACCAAAGGTTGCATCCATACCAAATGCACTATTTAGGATCAGCATCACAATGCCTGGTAGTTGTTCGATATGCAGCGCAATCACGACACAAGCAACAATGATGTAACTTAACGCCATAAACGGCACTACTAATTCCGCGAAACTGGCGATCCGTTTAACGCCACCAAAGATGATGAAGCCCAAGGTAATCGCCAACACCGCAGCAGTGACATTTGGACTGATACCAACAGCAGTTTGCAAGCTTGAAGCAATAGAATTTGCTTGCACGCCTGGCAATAAAAAACCCGTAGCGAAAATTGTCGCGATGGCAAACACCCACGCATACCATTTCATGCCGAGTCCTTTCTCGATATAAAACGCAGGACCGCCGCGATATTGGCCATTTATTTTTTCTTTATAAACTTGACCTAGTGTCGATTCAACAAAAGCTGAACTTGCGCCCAAGAATGCAACAACCCACATCCAAAATATCGCGCCTGGACCACCAAAAGTAATGGCGGTTGCCACACCCGCAATATTCCCAGTCCCAACACGTCCAGCTAAGGTCATTGTCAGTGCTTGAAACGACGAAACGCCGCTGTCAGAACTTTTACCATCAAACATCAATCGAATCATTTCTTTAGCATGACGCAATTGAAGGAAACGGGAACGAATAGAAAAATAGAGACCAACCCCTAGGCACAATGCGATTAACGCAGGGCTCCAGATCAGGCCGTTCACTGCAGCAACAATCTCATTCATTGAGCAATTCCTCGATTATTATTTGTTGTTTGTGCAAGGTATAGTTTTTTAGCGCGCACGGCTTTTAACATGCTAGTTTGATGACTAGAGCTGATGCTTGGCCGACAAGGGCCATAAGATAGCGGGTTATGGCTAGAAGGCACAGAAATATTTTACTAATATTTGGCAAATTTAAGAAAAAATAGCTTTAACGGTTTTATCTAACTAGACCAACTAACGTGCCGCTAAGCCGACATATACTGGCGGTAACTGGTTCATTTGTCGCATAATCCACTGCTGTCTTGTTCTCACATAATTAGATGGCGCTTTAACTAAAAGCCGATGCGGATTCGGTAATACTGCAGCCAGCAGCGCCGCTTGTGATTTTGTTAGTTTTGCGGCCGAAGTTTTGAAGTAGCGCTGAGCCGCAGCTTCAACACCAAACACGCCTTCACCAAATTCGATACTATTTAAGTACACCTCAAGAATACGCTCTTTCCCCCAAGCACCTTCAATAAGCACCGTTAGACCAGACTCAAGGCCTTTGCGTAACCAACTTCGGCCTGTCCACAAAAACACATTTTTCGCCGTCTGTTGACTAATAGTCGATGCACCACGAACTTTCTTGTTTCGGGCGTTAAAAGCCAGCGCGTTTTCAATCGCAGTGAGATCAAATCCAGGATGCTGTAAATATTTTTGGTCTTCAGCAGCAACCACAGCTTGCAGCATATGTTGGGAGATTCGCTCAATAGCAACCCATTGATGTTGTTCGCTATAAACAAAATCTGCAGCGAACCAAGCTGAAAGCTGTCGTTCAAACATCACCCCAGTATAGGGGACCGGCAGCCAAGCGAAGATTAATACTAGGCTCAGTAAGGTCGCGATACTGTATCGGATTGTTTTAAGTAGAAGTAACCAGAACGAAACTAACAATATGAATTCTCTGACAAGCATCAATACCGCAGTGTACAAAGCGCCTGAGCCAGTTACAAGTCTAGCAATAAAGCACCGAGCACAGGTTCAACTGCGCTCATCTGACGCCTTCTGCAATAAACGGCGGCTTTCTAGCAAAAACTGTCCCGCTAACTCGCCAAAAAATTGCTGCCCCTTGGCAAACTCTGCCATCAACCCGACTTTGTCCCTTGCCGCCAAAAGATGCGAGAGTTGATTAAATCGATGCTGATAACGCTGCAATAGCCCCGTTACTGATGCAGATGAAAGCATAATATCGGCATATAACTCTGCATTCTGAGCAAATAACCTGCCAACCATCGCCAACTCTAGTCGATAAATTGGCGAGCTAAGTTCCAAGAGCTGGGCTAAATCTGCGTGTTCTTCTGCCAAGTGTACGCCATAGACTAACGAGCTGAAGTGGCGCATGGCCTGAATAAGCTGCATCAACTCATCGTGCTGAGCCGCGGCTTTTTCGCTTAACACCGCTCCCCACACTTTGAATTGTTGCAGTAGCCAAGCATAACGCTCGGCATCGCGGCCATGGCAGACAACAACCACTTGCTTGACGATATTACTAATATCAGGGCCAAACATTGGATGCAATCCCAACACCGGCCCTTGATGTTGCGCCAACATCCGCTCAAGCGGCGCGACTTTGACACTGGTTAAATCTGCAAGTACGCAATCCGTAGGCAATGCAGGTAATTGCGAAATGACCTGCAAAGTGGCGTGAATTGGCACCGCTATAAGCACTAGTACCGCATCTGCAACTATAGCCTGAGCTTTTGGCCAATCATCAGGTTCGAGCGTCGCAACCTGATAACCCGACCGCGTAAACAAACTAGCAAAACGCTTGCCTAGAGCCCCTGCTCCGCCAACAATCACCACTTTACCGCCACCGTCACGGCAGCACACAAACCCAGTTTCCTGAGTTTGATAAGATTCACGCATAACCCTGCGCAACACATCTTCGACTAATTCGGCAGAAACACCGACCTGCTCCGCTTGATCACGGCGTGCCTTTAATAAAGACAATTCTCGCTCGGGTACATACAACGGCAAAGCATACTGTTGTTTCACTCGGCCGACCTCTGCGGTGACTTTGGCACGAGCCGCCAATAACTCAACAAGTTGACTGTCAATTGCATCGATTTGGCGACGCAGCGGTGCTAATTCCTCAGCAGACGCTGCCTGCGCCGAAGTCGAGATTGTCATAACACATCCTTACTTAACATGTTGTTCTTGCAACATTTGTCGATGCAAGCCAGACAATAATTGCGCCGTAGTTTCCCAATCAATACAAGCGTCAGTGACGGAAACTCCATACTGTAAGCCTTGACCGTCCCCCAATTCTTGGCGACCGGCATTGATATGACTTTCGAGCATTAAACCAATAATAGCTTTATTTCCGAGTAAGCGCTGCGCAACAACAGCCTCAGCAACTATCCCTTGGCGATTGTGGTCTTTATTGGAATTACCATGACTACAATCAACCACAATTGCAGTTGGTAGCTGATTTTTCTGCAATGCAGCAACCGCAGCATTAATACTTTCAGCATCGTAATTCGGCTTAGCGCCACCGCGCAGAATGATATGGCCATCAACATTGCCTGCAGTTTGCACCAAGGCCACTTCTCCGCGTTGGTTGATACCAATGAAAGTGTGAGGACTTGCCGCTGATTGCAATGCATTCAAAGCGATATTCAAGTTGCCATCGGTGCCATTTTTGAAACCAACCGGCATTGATAAGCCGCTAGCCATTTCCCGATGGGTTTGGCTTTCAACCGTGCGAGCACCGATGGCAGCCCAGGCAATTAAGTCTGACAGATACTGTGGACTAATTGGATCTAATGCTTCAGTTGCTGTCGGCAGCTCCATTTCCACTAACTGCAGTAACAATTCTCGACCACGAGTCAAACCCGTTTCTAAATCGAATGAATCGTCCAAATGTGGATCGTTGATATAACCTTTCCAACCGACCGTTGTCCGAGGTTTTTCAAAATAAACTCTCATGACAATGTAAAGACTGTCAGCGTACTCGAGCTGCAGCGCTTTGAGTCGTTTAGCATAATCAATCGCTGCAATCGGATCGTGAATAGAACAAGGGCCAGTGACTACCAACAATCTAGGATCTCGTCCATGAATGATATCTGCGATTTCCCGCCGCGCCTTTTGTACAAACAAAGCACCAGCTGCTGGTAATGGTAAGGCGCGTTTTAACACCAAAGGGGGGCTCAGCGGCTTTTCGGCAACTATTCTTAAATCATCAACAATTTCACTCATTCCAATACTCCAAATCGGTTTTATCATCTGAGTTTGCAACCGGCTACGGAGTAAAATAATGTAAACATTTAATTACAAGCCGTATTCAATTAAATACACATAGCAGCATAATAAAAAAACAAAGCGCTTAAGTCAACGCAAATAGTCAATAGATACTAAGGATGAGACTGAGATGAAAATCACCTGATTGTTGTAAATAATTAATTACAGCAATAAATTAAACTACACAGGCAAGCTGTAAAGCTTGCGGCTTTTACAGCATGAGCGATAAAAGGTTCGAGCAGGTTCTTCGAACGAAGTTGCGTGTTGTGCAGATCATCGCTAAATTAGTGATACCATATCATTTTCAAATGCCAATCCTGCCTTGGAGGCGAAGTGAACACAGCAAAATTACTAAGCGGATGCTTGTGTTTTTTCGCACCAATATTGCTTGCTGCGCCCCCAATTAAAATTGTTACGGAACATTTACCGCCATTCCAAATTGATACGCCTCAGGGGGTTACTGGTTTTGCCAGCGACGTGGTAAAAGCCACGATGCAATTAGCCAAACTAGACCACACCATTGAGGTGATGAGCTGGAGCAGAGCCTACAATTTGGCACAAAGAGACGCCAATACCTGCATATATTCGATTTCAAAGGGAGCACAACGAGAACAACACTTCCAATGGATAGGCGCTATTTCCTATAGCTTGACGTCGATTTATTCATTAGAAAAACGCAGCGACATTAAGATTAAGACGCTTGAAGATGCAAAAAAATACACCATCGCGGTAACAAAAGATGATATCACGCATCACTACTTGCAGAGCCAAGGCTTTAAAGAGGGTGAGCAGCTTTACGTCATCGAGAATGTATATGGCATGCTCAACATCTTGCAGGGGCGGCAAAACATTGACTTAATTATCGTCAATGACACCATCCTTAAATACCGAGCTGCCGAGTCTGGTGTACCGTACTCAGCGTTGAAAAAACAACTCGATCTACCCGAGTTACCGCTGAACTTTTATCTAGCTTGCAGTAATAAGATGGATAAACAGCTGACATCACTTTTAAGTTCAAGCCTGCAACAACTCAAGGATTCCGGAAAATTCCAGCAAATCCATGAGCGTTGGGCAGACAAGCTTTAAGAAATTACAGGCTCTTCTTGGGCGGAAGTGCAACGTTAGCAAATATAAAACCAGCAACTAAAGACATGAATATTAAAAAGGTTTGTTGGCCAAGCTGCTCAGTTGAAACCATGCTCTCGCCCGAAATAAACGCATTCAGACCGATATAGGTTTTGCTGCCTGGCACTAAAACTATCATACCTTGCAAAGACACTATACTGGCGGGCGCATCCGCAAAACGAGTGAATAAATTGCCGTAAATACCCACTGCAAATGCACCTGCAAATGCACCTAAGGCCAACCCCAAATACTCTCCGCCAAGCAAACTAGCACCATAAGCGATAAACCCCGATAGCAGCCCCCAAAACGCATGTTTTTTTCGCGCGCGAAAGACAATCACTAATGAGCCACATAGAATTGCCACGGCAAGCCATGATGTCCACTGTGGCACAGCCTCTGCAGCTTGATAGCTGACAGTTCCAAAGCATAATTGGCCAAGAGCCATGCCAAGAAAACCACCGAAGTATAATTTGAACAACAGCATTACTGCGTCCATAATTCGCGCGGTTCCTGAAACCAAATGTCGTGCGGCAAGCTCTGCAAGACCTAATGTCAAAGCAAGCCCTGGGATGAAGACGATAATTGCGGATAACACCACCAAAGGTACATGAATGCTTGGATCTATGTATGCCGCAATACCTGATGCCGCAAATGCAGCCACCATCGCCACCAGCGGCTCCAGCATATGTGTCACTCGTCGACTTTTCTCTGCCCACAACACAAAAAGATAAACTACAAAACTCAGCAAACTTGCGTATAACACATCATGCCAACTAGCCCGCATTAATAGTGCAAATGCGCCGCCTGCGGCACCAAAAGCTAAAAAGGTCCATGCGCGACTATAGGGGTTTGGCATGGCGGCAATGGTATTTAACTGGAGGGTAGCCTCAGCCAAGCTCATTTGGCCATTAGCGACGGCATCAACAATTTCATCGGTTCGCGACAATGAGCCTAAATCAAGCTCACCTGGCATCACCCGCGCGACATGAGTATATTCCGTCTCTTCACCTGGAACCCAGATCACGAAGGTTAAAACGGTAGGTGTTATTGCAAATGCTGCGCCTATCCCTAAAAACGAGGCGACATTAAGAAGATGAGTTTCTAAGCGATAAGCTGGAGTGCCAAATTTATGCAGCATCTTGCCTAACTTGACGATAAATTTGCGTTTTTCAATAAAACTTGCTGAATCCACAGAGTTTTCCTACAAAATTGCGCCAATGCGCTTATCAGCTCATGCTTGGAGATTGTAAGTCGCAAACCTAGTTATGAAAAGGCAACGCCTTAATTATTCTGATGATTCGTTGATGAAAGGTATAAAAAAAGGCTGCCAATTGGCAGCCTTTGAGTCGCTTAGTTAAGCTTTTCGCGGATACGCGCTGATTTACCTGAACGATCGCGTAAATAGTAAAGCTTGGCACGGCGAACTGCACCACGACGTTTCAGCGTGATGCTGTCGATCATTGGGCTGTGTGTTTGGAATACACGTTCAACACCTTCACCGTTCGAAATTTTACGAACTGTGAATGCTGAGTGTAAACCGCGGTTACGTTTAGCGATAACTACGCCTTCGTAAGCCTGCAGACGAGTTTTATCGCCTTCTTTTACTTTAACTTGAACAACCACAGTATCACCTGGGCCGAAAGCTGGAACGTCTTTCTTCAGCTGTTCGTTTTCAAGTTCTTTGATAATGTTTTGGCTAACTTTGCTCATAACAATCTCACTTTACCTGGAATAAACTATCGTGTTGCTGCAACGCCTGGTGTTCCTGTTGGAACTCGTCCAGTAATTTGCGTTGCTCCTTAGTCAGAGCCAGGACATTTAACATATCCGGCCGTCGCAACCAGGTCCTACCAAGGGCCTGCTTAAGACGCCAGCGTCTGATGTTTTCATGGTGTCCGCTGAGCAATACAGCGGGAACCTGTTTGCCGTCTAACACCTCTGGTCTGGTGTAGTGTGGACAATCAAGCAATCCAGAGGCAAACGAATCCTCGACTGCTGACATGTCATGCCCTAATACGCCAGGTACTAGTCGCGATACCGCATCAATGAGCGTCATCGCTGGCAATTCGCCCCCACTTAGCACGTAATCACCGATTGACCATTCTTCGTCAATTTCCGATTCAATTACGCGTTCATCAATGCCTTCGTAACGGCCAGCTACTAATAGCAGCTTAGAATGAGTCGCGAGTTCAGCCACACCTTGTTGATCTAACTTACGACCTTGCGGCGATAAGTAGATGGTATGAACATCCCCACCGGCAGCAGCTTTAGCAGCGCGAATTGCGTCCGTTAAAGGCTGCACCATCATCAACATACCAGGACCGCCACCAAACGGTCTGTCGTCGACAGTGTTATGTTTATCCGAGGTAAAATCCCGCGGATTCCAGCACTGTACGTCGATCAAGCCATTTTTGACTGCCCGGCTGGTTACCCCAAATTTGGTCAGCGCATCGAACATCTGTGGAAATAAAGTAATAACCCCAAACCACAATTTAGGCTGTTCGGCCATTAAAATTCAGGATCCCAGTCGACAATGATTCGACCTTGCGCCTTATCAACCGTTTTAATCACAGAATCTGTTAAAAACGGTAATAAACGCTCTTTCTGACCAAATGCATCATTCCGGTTAGCTTTCACCACGATAACGTCGTTTGAGCCTGTTTCCATCATGTCCACTACTTCACCTAGATCGTAGCCAGCTTCAGTTACCACTTTCATACCCATAAGGTCTTTCCAGTAGTAATCACCGTCTTCGAGGTTCGGCAATGTAGAGGGCGTCACTGCAATGTCAGCATTGACAAGGAGCTGCGCCTGATCACGGTCGTTAACGCCTTCTAGCTTGGCAATTAAGCCGTTGCTATGACGCTTCCAAGTCGAGATCTGCACTGGTCGCCAGTTACCCTGCACTTGAATCTGCCAGGGTGTGTAATCAAAAATCCCTTCCGGGATCTCTGTGTAGGAGTTTACTTTTAGCCACCCGTTGATGCCGTATACAGCGCCAAACTTACCTAAGACAACTAAATCTTTACCGTTCACGGTTAAACCCTACCCAGTTATGCTAATTAAGCAGCAGCTTTTTTAGCAGCTTTTACCAATGTAGCCACGCGGTCACTTAAAGAAGCGCCTTGCGCTACCCAGTGATCAACACGGTCTAGGTCGATACGCGCTTTCTCTTCAGAACCGCTAGCGATTGGGTTAAAGAAACCCACGCGCTCAATGAAGCGGCCATCACGAGCAAAACGGCTGTCTGCGACCACAACTTGGTAAAATGGACGCTTTTTCGCGCCACCACGTTGTAAACGAATAGTTACCATACCGTCCTCTAAATCAATCGTTCAGGTTTTATTTAAATAAAGATCCCCACGGTCAGACCGCAGGGACGCTGAATTGTACGCATTTTTTCTCTGAATGCAAGGATTTTCGGGGTTTACAGACAGATTAGGCTGTGGATAAACCAGTGGATATGCTATTGACAAGCCAGTAATGCCGAGGGCTAAGGGCAGATCCTTTGATTTAAACTAACATCCGAAAAAATTAAGAGCGGATACAGAAACTACAATCTATCGCAATAAATTTTGCATGAATAAAGGCTGCAGTTGCAGCCTTTATATGACGAACATCAGCAACGCTAGGATTAGCGTGGAGGTAACATACCTGGAGGCAACTTGCCGCCCATGCTGCGCATCATTTTCATCAAGCCACCTTTACCAGACATTTGCTTCATCATTTTTTGCATTTGCATAAACTGTTTCAGCAGTTGGTTAACGTCTTGTACTTGCGTGCCAGAACCTGCAGCAATCCGTTTTTTACGTGAACCTTTAATTAAGTCAGGGAACTGCCGCTCTTTTGGCGTCATCGAATTAATAATGGCTTCCATTTTGTTGAAGCTTTTATTATTCATTTGATCTTTAGCGCCAGCTGGTAAGTTCTTCATGCCGGGCAATTTGTCGAGCATTGACATCATGCCGCCCATGCTGCGCATTTGCACTAATTGATCGCGGAAGTCTTCAAGGCTAAAGCCTTGGCCCTTCATCATCTTCGCTGCAACTTTCGCAGCTTGTTCACGGTCGACTTTTTGTTCAAGCTCTTCAATTAAGCTTAGTACATCGCCCATGCCCAAAATCCGCGAGGCGATTCGATCAGGATGGAAAGGCTCTAAGGCATCCGTTTTCTCGCCCATACCGATAAACTTAATAGGTTTACCCGTGATATGGCGGATAGACAAAGCAGCACCACCGCGTGCATCACCATCAGCTTTGGTCAGGATAACGCCTGTCAGTGGTAATGCTTCGTTAAATGCTTTTGCGGTATTGGCAGCATCTTGACCGGTCATCGCATCGACAACAAATAGAGTTTCGATAGGCTTAATCGCAGCATGTAATGCTTTAATTTCGTCCATCATCTCACTATCGACATGCAAACGGCCGGCAGTGTCGACGAGCAACACATCAAAGAAACCTAATTTGGCCGATTGAATGGCTGCGTTAACGATGTCGACTGGTTTTTGCGAAATATCACTTGGGAAAAATTCAACGCCAACATCTTTCGCTAATGTTTCCAGCTGCTTGATAGCTGCAGGACGATAAACGTCCGCCGACACTACCATGACTTTTTTCTTTTTCCGCTCTTTTAAAAACTTGGCCAATTTCCCAACTGAGGTAGTTTTACCCGCCCCTTGTAAACCAGCCATTAATACCACTGCCGGTGGCTGTGTGTTTAATGCCAGTTCTTCATTAGCATCGCCCATCGCCTCTTCCAGCGCTTTGCGGACGATTTTTAGGAATTCTTGGCCTGGAGTTAAGCTTTTACTGACCTCAAGACCCACTGACCGTTCTTTGACTTGATTAACGAAATCCCGCACAACCGGCAAAGCAACGTCGGCTTCTAATAAGGCCATCCGCACTTCACGGAGGGTTTCTTTAATATTGTCTTCGGTAAGGCGACCGCGACCGCTAATATTTTTTAGGGTTTGGGTTAAGCGATCAGACAGGTTTTGAAACATGCGAACATACCAGCGTTATCAAAAATGGGGGCGATTATAACAAAGCCAAACCAAGTCGTCAGCCTCCAACACTGTCATTCTTTCAGCGCTTGCCATACAATAGCGATATTATGCTGCTAAATCGGAATTAATCGCATGTCTTTCTCGTTGTTTCCATTTCTTGCATTCATCGCTTACGCTGTGGCCGGGGTTGTTGTGGCTCAGCGCTTATATCATGCAGAAGGTCCGCGACTAAAAGTTGTGTTTACTGCGGCAACTCTGGGCGTTGTATTACATATGTTTGCTCTTAGCCAGTCACTATTCACCGCGGATGGTCAAAATTTTAGCCTAATAAATGTAAGCTCTTTAGTGTGCTGGTTAATCACTTTTTCATTTACTATCACTGCATTACGTACGCCAATTTTATTGTTGCTGCCAATCATTTATGGCTTCGCAGCTTTGGTGCAACTTTTAGTAACGTTGTTGCCAAGTGGAGTGCAAATACATCATTTTGAGCAAAGTCCATGGTTACTTACACATATTCTCATCGCTTTTATTACTTATGTGATTTTAATTATGGCGACGTTGTATTCATTTCAAGTTAGTTATATCAGTCTCAGACTTAAACAAAAAACACCATTAGCGACAGGTACAGTGTTACCACCCCTAGTCCAAGCTGAGAAATTACTTTTTCGGCTAATTTCGCTCGGTACATTATTGTTGGGGATCACTTTAATCAGTGGCGCGATGTTCGCGGAAAACTTTTTTGCTCTGCAGAACTTACATAAGAATGTATTAAGTTTACTGGCTTTTAGCGTTTATTTGACTTTACTTATCGGTAACTGGCGTGCCGGCTGGCGCGGCAGAATTGCAAATTCATTGTTAATTATTGCAAGTTTATTGCTTACTTTGGCATATTTCGGCAGTCGATTCGTGCGAGAAGTTTTGTTAAATCAGTAAAGCGGCTTGACTCAATTCAAGCTATCGCTTATTAATTTGGATTACTCAGCAAAAAAGGTTTCGACGTTTTGGACGATATATCTACCAGCACCCTTTGCCTGACCCTTGGCGTTCTGGTTATCTGCTCTGCTTATTTTTCAGCCACAGAAACTGCAATGATGGCGTTGAACCCTTACCGATTAAAGCATTTAGCCAACCAACAGCATAGCGGTGCGATAAGGGCAATGAATTTTTTGCAACGTCGCGACCAACTTATAGGGCTAATCCTTGTTGGTAACAATGCCGTAAATATTGCTGCATCTGGGATTGGTACCATTATTTGCACTCGGCTTTTTGGAGATTATGGACTTGCAGTAAGTACCGCGGCACTAACGCTAATTGTGCTTATTTTTGGTGAAGTTACTCCAAAAACATTAGCGGCTCTTCATCCAGAGCGTGTTGCATTTCCAAGCACTGTGCTGCTAAAGCCGCTAATGACCGTGTTGTACCCCGCAGTTTTTGCGGTCAATCGGATCTGTAATGGTTTTTTAAGATTACTAGGAGTCAGTGCCGAGCAACACCGCGGCAATAGCCTTAGTAATGAAGAACTCCGTACCGTGGTTCATGAAGCTAGCGCCATGTTACCCTCCCAGCACCAAAGCATGTTAGTCGGGGTGTTAGATCTCGAAAAAGCAACTGTTGAAGATATCATGGTGCCGCGCAACGAGCTGATTGGAGTCAACATTAATGATGAATGGAAAGAAATCGTTCATCAACTCTCCATCACCCAGCACAGCCGTATTTTACTGTATCGGGATAGCATGGATGATGCTTTAGGTTTTTTACACACGCGAGATATCATGCGTTTGTTATTTAAAGAACAACTGACCAAAGCGACCTTGTTACGCAGTGTTCATGACATCTATTTTATTCCAGAAGGCACGCCACTTAATACGCAACTGCAGAAATTCCAGCAGTCAAAAGAACGCATCGGCCTTGTAGTCGATGAATTTGGCGATATTCAAGGGCTGGTAACTCTAGAAGATATTTTAGAAGAAGTGGTTGGCGAATTTACAACAGATATTGCTGAAGAGCATAACGAGGAAATCAAAACCCAAGATGACGGTTCATTCTTAGTCGATGGCGGTATAAACCTTCGCGATTTAAACCGAGAATTGCATCTAAATTTACCGACGGATGGCCCAAAAACCTTGAATGGTTTAATCCTCGAATACCTTGAGGACATGCCACAAGCTGACATTAGTTTAAAACTGCTTGGGCATTTTATTGAAATTGTGGATGTCCAAGATAACATGATCAAATCCGTGCGTTTTTTACCCAAAAAGATGGACTAACTCTGATAGCCGCTTATTAGAACCAATTCCAGAACCCAGATTTCAGCTCTTCCTCACATCCTCTTAATTGGGTTTGGTATCTATCTGCACGTTGTTTTACTTTCATTGCGACAGTTTTTAACCATGCTTTTTTGTGATAACTACCTCGTCTGTATCCGCCCCATCCTTCGTGGTAATTGAGATATTGGCGGTAAGTATCGCTTTTAGATACTTTGTTTAACTTAGTACTCTGGCTTATAAACCAGCCCATGAAATCAATGGCATCGGCAAAATCATCACGGCTTGCAAAGGATGAGCCCGCCTGACGCTGATAGTCGGCCCAAGTTTCATCTTTAGCCTGAGCATAGCCATAAGCACTACTGGCACGACCAATAGGAACAAATCCCAAAAAGTATTCCATTGGTGGCTGCGCATCGTCACGAAAGCCACTTTCTTGAAACATCATGGCCATTGGCACATGTATTGGTACACCCCAACGCTTTCGCATATCTGCGGCAGCATCATACCAATCATCTCTCTGGTTGAAAATGGCACAAATATTTTCTGGTTGGCGTGGTACAGAGGTAGCACATCCGGATAAAATCAGAATAAAAACCAATAATATTAATGATTTAAATTTATTTGAAAAATTTTCAATTATTTTCTGAACTTTACTCATCATCACGCTTCTAACTTTGTGAATGGATTCTGCCAAGTTTTTGTTTTCATCCCTGGATTCTCCTAATCCTTAGTTTTACGGCCACGAAAGTGGCCGTTTTTTTTACTTGAATAACACAAAAGCATAGTTATCACGTGAACCCACGAATACTCTTCGCGGGTGAGGGATTAGATGCAGGGTTTTTCGGCAAAGTAATGCTCAATATAAGCATCAAAAGTTAGTTCATCTTGTCGTTCGATTTCCTGCTGTTCAGCTAGCGAACTGACTGCCATTTGCTCAAATTCCGCTTGTTGATAAAAATGGTAGTCACCTTCTAGGAAATACTGCTTATATTGTTCTGATAAACGGCCTAAGACGTTGCCTGCTGCTGGCGCTTGTTGCATCGCTAAGATCTTGCCAGATAATGTCAGCGCTGGATTTAATAACGTCACATAATATTGCTTGACCACTTTGGCGTACTGATCAGAGCCCATACTTTCATCCAGCCAGTTGGCTATTGGTAATAAATCAGCAAATAACTGCTCGGCCCAATCTTGCATCAATCTAGGTTGACCGTTTTCAATCAAATCAAGGCCTTGTCTGCGTCCTTCTGCAACAACCTTTTTCAAATTGCTATCGGCTAAATCCTGATCCGCAGCTGACATTGCTGGACTGTCTTCGAGTAGACAATACAATAGGAATACATCGAGAAAGCGCATTTGATCAGCGTCTATCCCCACAGGACTAAATGGGTTTACATCCAGTGCACGGACTTCAATGTATTCGACGCCACGTTTTGATAAAGCACAGGTCGGACGTTCGCCGCTCTTAATAGTTCGCTTAGGCCGAATCGTCGAATAGAACTCATTTTCAATTTGTAAAATGTTGGCATTGAGTTGTTGGTATTCACCTGCGACCTTAGTGCCAATCGATTGATATTCAGTGGAAGGCGTTGAAATAGCCTGCTGTAAACCACTGATATACTCACTCAAACTGTTGTAACTGACCGCAAGCGCCGATTGTGCTGAATTAGTGTAACCCAGATCGCTCATGCGCAATGAAGTTGCATAAGGAAGATACAACGCACCTTCTCCAAGTGGTGAAAATGGATATTTACTTCTCCGCCCTTCCAAAAACGATTTGCACATCGTTGGTGAAGCACCAAACAAGTACACAATTAACCATACATAACGCTTATAGTTACGGATCAGCGACAAATACTGATTCGAAATAAAATCAGCAAGCGGAGTTTGGTCAGCAAGTAATTGCTGATAGTGCTGCCAAAACTCGTTTGGAATAGAAAAGTTGAAATGAACGCCGCTAATCGCCTGCATCATCGAACCGTAGCGATTCTTAAGGCCTTGCCGATACAATGTCTTCATCCGCCCGACATTAGAACTACCATATTGCGCCAATCTGATTTCATCTTGATGCGCGATATAACAAGGCATACTGCCAGCGCCTAAACGCTCAGCGCCAAGCTGACGCACAGCAAAACGATGGATATCCTCAAGCTGCGCCAAGGTTGTCGAAATGTCAGACTGCGCAGGAGTAATAAATTCCAGCAAACTCTCCGAAAAGTCAGTGGTTATCAACGGGTGCGTCAGTGCTGATCCCAATGCTTTGGGGTGATCAGTTTGAGCCAAAGTGCCATTTGGATTGATACGCAAAGTTTCACGCTCAATACCACGACGAATGCCTTGGATTGTGCTTCGCCACTGGGCTTGTTGTAATTTCGATAATCGTGCAGAAAGAAGCTGGCTCAAAGTTGATCCTCAATATGAGTGCGAAATCCAAACATGGGGTTCTGTTTTGAAAAAACAAGGGAGCACGGTGCTACTCTTCTTCTTCTTGGCGGCGTTTTGCATGATGGCGCTGCACTATTAATCGTAAAATATCCTTCCAAGATACGATACCAATTAATCGTGATAATTCATCAACCACCACCAAACAACTAATATTTTTATCAATCAATAACGATGCTGCGGCAATGACTGACATATTGGGTCGAATTGTTACGACCGGCGAAGTCATGATGCTTCGCACTTTACGGCCTTGCACAAATAATTCAGCAGTTTTTTCCGAACCGGAATCTATTACTGGCGAAAATGCTTTATAAAAATCTTTTACAGAAACAATACCTACGACCTGGTGCATTGAATTTAGCACTGGTACATGTTGGAATTTTGACTGCGTAAAAATTTGACGAAGACTTGCTAGATTGGCATCTTCTTGGGTTACCAGCACTTTTTTACTCATAATACTTGCAATAGACATCGGTACCCTCGTCTTTACAAATCAATTACTTGATTTCGCTCTACTGTATCATCGGCAGAATCATTCTGCCAAGTAATCAAACCATTGCTGGGTGTTGCGCTAACCGAAAAGAAGAGTTGGAACTTTCTGCTTTTGTCGATTTTGGCTTACACTCAAGCAATCAGCTTAATCGACGAAACTCCAAAGGAGTGTCTAATCATGAAAGCGATGTTGCAACTTTTGTGCTTACTCATGTGTTTGCCAATATTCGCTAAAGATAGCCAAATGTATCGATGGCGCGACGCGAATAATCAACTCCATGTTGGGCAAATACCACCGACTGACTATCCTTATGAAACTATTACGGTTTCCGCAAATAACGACAGGAAGTCAGCTAATGCCAATCCCGCAGCAACGCAACAACCAACCAGCGAGCAACAATCGAACAATTGTGAAATGGTCAGAGCAAATCTGAAAATGCTTGCAAGTGATCAACCGCTTTATAAAGAGAACAAAGACGGCTCCTCTACGTTGCTAAGTGAAACTGAAGTTGCAGCGCAAAAAATTCTGGCAGCAGAACAACTAAAAGTATTTTGCTTAAAGTAAAAAAACAAACGACGTGTAAAACGTCGTTTGTCAGAACACTAACGGTTGATTTGTTAGTTAATAGGTTTCGAGGTTACGACAAGTTCCTCAGCAACCACATCAATCACGATCACACTGTTTGGCAAAATATCTCCACGCAACAGACTTTGCGCCAGCGTATTCTCAACATAATGCTGAACTGCCCTTTTCAGCGGTCTTGCTCCAAATACCGGATCAAATCCGACAGCGGCAATCATTGTTAGCGCAGCATCACTCACTTCTAACTGATAGTGTCTATCTGCCAAGCGTTGCCGTAAACGTTGTAATTGGATGGCGGCAATATGTTTAATTTGTGCATGATCAAGTGGATGGAACACCACAGTTTCATCAACCCGATTAATAAATTCTGGCCGGAACTGCTGGGTTAACACTTGCATGACCATCTGCTTCATTTGCTCATAACTTTGCTCATGATAGTGCTCTTGGATCAAATCGGAACCCAAGTTTGAAGTCATGATAATCACCGTATTTTTAAAGTCGACCGTGCGGCCTTGGCCATCGGTTAACCGACCATCATCAAGCACTTGCAAAAGAATATTGAACACATCAGGGTGCGCTTTTTCAATTTCATCGAGCAAAATTACTGAGTAAGGGCGACGGCGCACCGCCTCCGTTAAATAACCACCTTCTTCATAACCGACATACCCTGGTGGAGCACCAACTAAGCGCGACACGGCATGTTTTTCCATAAACTCAGACATATCGATCCTGACCATTGAATCTTCACTGTCAAAGAGGAAATGCGCTAGAGCTTTGGTTAATTCTGTTTTGCCCACCCCCGTTGGTCCGAGGAACAAAAAAGAACCGATCGGTTTATTAGGATCAGAAAGCCCAGCCCGAGATCGCCGGATCGCATTGGAGACCGCGCTAACGGCTTCAGCTTGACCAACCACACGCAGGGCAAGTGCTTGCTCCATGCGCAATAGTTTTTCGCGCTCGCCTTCCAGCATTTTACTGACCGGAATACCAGTCGCTTTTGACAGTACTTCGGCAATTTCTTGCTCAGTGACTTTATTACGCAATAACGTCATTTCATGCATTTCGGCTTGAGCAGCTAAATCAAGGCGCTTTTCCAAAGCTGGGATCCGCTCGTATTTAAGTTGCGACATCCGATTTAAGTCACCTGCGCGACGGGCAACTTCCATATCTAATCTAGCTTGCTCCAAATCGGCTTTGATACTTTGCGTACCTTGTAACGCTGCTTTTTCCGAAGTCCAAACTTCATCAAGTTCATTGTATTTGCTATCGAGCTCTAGAATTTGCTCCAAAATGGCATCACGACGCTTAACACTGGCTTCATCAGTTTCTTTCGCCATCGCGTTTTCTTCAAGTTTTAACTGAATAATACGACGCTCTAATCTATCTAATTCTTCAGGCTTAGAATCCATCTGCATGCGGATACTAGATGCTGCTTCATCAATCAAATCAATAGCTTTGTCTGGCAACTGCCGATCAGCCACATAACGATGAGATAATGTCGCGGCAGCAACAATTGCGGTATCAGTGATATCAACGCCATGATGCAATTCATAACGCTCTTTTAAGCCGCGTAAAATGGCAATGGTATCGGTAACCGAGGGTTCCTCGACCAGCACTTTTTGGAAACGCCGCTCTAAAGCCGCATCTTTTTCAATGTATTTACGATACTCGTCTAAAGTCGTTGCGCCGAGACAGTGCAATTCCCCTCGAGCCAATGCGGGTTTCAGCATATTACCGGCATCCATAGCCCCGTCAGCCTTGCCTGCACCGACCATGGTATGGATTTCATCAATGAAGAGAATGACTTGCCCTTCTTCTTTGGCAAGTTCAGAAAGCACTGCTTTCAAACGCTCTTCAAATTCACCGCGATATTTAGCACCCGCCAATAACGCACCGAGATCCAGCGACAACACCCGTTTGTTTTTTAAACCTTCCGGGACTTCTTTGTTGATGATCCGAAGTGCTAGTCCTTCAACAATTGCGGTTTTGCCGACACCTGGCTCACCGATCAATACCGGGTTATTTTTGGTTCGGCGTTGCAAAACTTGAATGCAGCGGCGAATTTCCTCATCGCGACCAATCACTGGATCTAACTTGCCAGCCTCGGCACGGGCAGTTAAATCAATGGTGTATTTACTGAGCGCTTGGCGAGTATCTTCAGCGTTAGCATCTTCGACTTTCTGGCCACCACGCATTTGTTCAATCGCCGTTTCGACCCGCTCTTTATGGACGCCAAGTTGCCGCAATAGAACGCCAAGTTCCCCCTGATCTTCACAGACCGCCAATACAAATAATTCGCTGGAGATGAACTGATCTTTTCGCTTTTGCGCTAACTTATCGCAAAGATTTAGCAGATTTATCATGGCAGACGATAACTGCAAATTACCGCCAGTTCCTTCAACCTGCGGGATCCGCTCTATCGCTTGACTGATTTTAGAGCGTAAATCATGCAAGTTAACGCCAATCTTACTCAGCAAATCTCGCACTGAACCGCCGTCTTGGTTGAGCATCGCGTGCAGCAAATGCACTGGTTCAATATATTGATGGTCACGGCCCAGCGCTAATGACTGAGCAGTCGCAATAGCTTCTTGAAATTTACTGGTAAATCGTTCTAAACGCATCATGAACTCCTAACGAATAACTCGGTTGCAATTAAGATGGGGAGCTATTGTTCGGAATTCAAGCTACAAACGTCAAAAATTTGACTTGCGTCAATAATAACTGCAGTTACTCTGCGCACATGGTGATATAAGTGGCCATTCGACCAGTTTGGCCATCTCGTCGATATGAGAAAAAACGTTCTTTATCGCTAAAAGTACAAAAGTCGCCACCAAAAATCGCTTGAGCGCCGGCATGTTGCAAACGTTGTCTCGCAAGTTCGCTTAAATTGGCTAGCCATTTATTAGGGGTCGCACTTCGCACAAATGCGGCCTCTGCGCCAGAATCTTTGGCCAAAAACTGTTGCCGCACTTCCTCGCCTACTTCAAATGCACTGGGGCCAATGCACGGACCGAGCCAAACCAACACACTTGAAGGGTTACGAAAATGCGCTAAAGTTTTCTCTAGAATGCCCTCACAAAGACCACGCCAGCCTGCATGAGCTGCCGCGACTTGTCGTGTTTCTGGGCAACAAAATAATACTGGTAAACAATCTGCTGTCATCACCAAACAAACTTCTCCAATTTGTCGGCTTAAACTGGCATCAGCAGCAACTGGCTCACCTTGCCATTCAGACAATTGGACAATTGTTGTATCGTGCACTTGTTGTAACCAAGCTGGCTCTGCGGGCAATTTCGCTATTTTCTTCAGCAAGGCACGATTTTCTGCAACTGCATCTGGGTGATCACCGACGTGATCACCTAGATTCAAACTGGCAAACACACCGTCAGAAACCCCGCCAATTCGCGTGGTAGAACCTGCCTGCACCCAACTTGGCGCTGGCCAGTTGGGGACAATCAAATGTAACGGTGCAATCGGCATTATTGGTTATCCATGCCGTGGATTGCAGTGTCTTCACGCAACGCTAACGTCAGTTCTACCATATCCTGTGGAATAGGCGCGTGCCATTCCAACAGCTCTAAGGTGATAGGATGGGCAAGTCTAAGCATTGCAGCGTGTAAGGCTTGACGCTTAAAAGCACGCAATACCGCCAATAATTTTTCATCAGCTTTACGCGGTGGACGAGGACGACCAGCATAAACCGGATCTCCGACCAATGGATAGTTAATATAGGTCATGTGAACACGGATCTGGTGGGTACGACCTGTTTCCAGACGTAACCGTAACCGAGTGTGATTTCGAAACTTCTCCATCACCCGGTAATGGGTTACCGCAGGTTTACCGCTTGAAGTGACAGCCATATGCGTACGTTTGGTTGGATGACGGCCAATTGGTTCGTCCACCATACCGCCTGCAGTCATAGCTCCGTGCGCAATAGCTTCATATTCACGCGTAATTTCGCGATTTTGCATCATTTCCACAAGGTGCGTTTGCGCTGGAATAGTTTTAGCAACCACCATTAAACCAGTGGTGTCTTTATCCAAACGATGAATAATACCTGCACGAGGGACTTCAGCAATACCAGGACAATGATGTAATAATGCGTTTAGCAAGGTTCCATCATGATTGCCAGCGCCTGGGTGAACAACCAAACCAGCAGGTTTGTTGATAACCAAAATATGTTCATCTTCGTAAACAATATTTAAATCAATTGGTTCTGCATCGAAACGTTCATCTTCAGGCAGCTCGGCATTGATTTCGATCTGTTCACCACCTAACAGTTTTTCCCGAGGCGTATCACACATCCGGTTATTTACATTAACCCAGCCAGCTAAAATCCATTCTTTTATCCGAGATCTTGAATAATCAGGGAACATTTCGGCCAATACCTGATCTAATCGCTTACCGAATAGATGATCAGGAACAATTTCTGTGAGTTTTATCTGTTTTGTCATGTCGGAACAAGTTATCCTGTGTGCATACCCGAACAGTCTGGGTTAGAATCGGTGTATTCTGCCTATTTTAACGATTTTATCAGCGACTAGACAGCCAATTGGCTTAAGTAGTAGTGGATTTTTCAATGAAAGCGAAAATATTTGCCCTTTTATGTTTAACCGCAGCCATTTCAGGCTGTGCAGCAAAGAAAGAACAAGAAGAATTAGTCAACACTAACCAAACAGCCCAGCAAGCTTATAATGAAACTAAATTGGTTTTGGACAATGGTTTGTACGGTCGCGCTATCGAATTACTGAAAAGAATGGAAGGCCAGTACCCTTTTGGTCCAATTTCACGTCAGGTGCAACTTGATTTGATTTATGCGTATACGCAATCAGGTGATATTAAACAAGCGCTGGCAAGCATCGATCGATTTATTCGGTTAAATCCAAATCATCCAGATCTAGATTATGTCTATTATTTGCGTGCCATCAACAATATCAGTAGCGATACCAATACTTTCCAAGAGTTTTTTGGGGTTGACCGCGCAGATCGCGATTTGGCAAGCACCAAACAGGCTTTCGAAGATTTGAAAATATTGACCAACACTTTCCCTAACAGTCGTTATGCGGCTGACGGCAAAGTTAAGATGGTTGAAATTAAAGAGAAATTAGTCCGCCATGAGTTGATTATCGCGGATTATTATTCACGCCGTGGTGCACACCTTGCGGCAGCAAACCGTGCAAGATATGTTGTGGAATACTACAGAGATTCGCCATTAGTACCCAAAGCTCTTGAGTTAATGGTGTTTAGTTACAACGAATTGGGTTTGACTAAGTTACGCGATGATACTCAAGCAGTATTGAAATTGAATTTTCCAGCGCAGCAAGGTTAACCAACAAATCGTTTAAAAAAACCCGCTGTCGCGGGTTTTTTTTATTGCTGCAGCTCGTGCAGCGATGCATCAATTACAAAGCATCTAACGCTTCGGTGAGTTTAGTCACGCCAATTATTGTCATGCCAGAAATAGGTTCTTTTGGCACATTTGCCAGTGGTACAATCGCTCGGGTAAAGCCATGCTTTGCCGCTTCCCTTAAACGTTCTTGTCCACTTTGCACCGGTCTAATCTCACCTGAAAGACCAACTTCACCAAAAACCACAAGTTCCATTGGTAATGGTTTGTTACGAAAACTTGATACCAATGCTAGCAAAGTTGCTAAATCGGCGCCGGTTTCATTGACCTTGACGCCCCCCACTACGTTCACAAAAACATCTTGATCTGACATTTGGATGCCTGCGTGACGATGCATCACGGCCAACAACATCGAGAGTCGATTTAACTCCATACCAACAGTTACTCTGCGGGGATTGTTCAAGGCGGAGTAATCAACAAGACCTTGGATTTCAACCAATAAAGGTCTAGTTCCTTCCCAAAGCACCATAACCAATGAACCTGGAGCATCTTCTTTCCCCCGATTCAGAAATATTGCTGAGGGATTTTTAACCTCCCGCATGCCTTGTCCTGTCATCGCAAAAACCCCGAGCTCATTGACTGCGCCAAAACGATTTTTATGACCGCGTAAGGTTCGAAAACGACTATCCGAGTCGCCATCCAATAATACTGAACAATCGATACAATGCTCTAAGACTTTTGGACCGGCTAACGAACCATCCTTAGTGACGTGTCCCACCATAATCACGGCTACGCCTTGCTGTTTGGCAAATCTAGTCAGATAAGCTGCGCTTTCACGCACTTGCGACACACTGCCCGGCGCACTTTGAATATCTGCCATTTGCATCACTTGAATAGAATCGATAACCATGATGCGTGGCTTTTCTTGCTGAGCAAGCTGGCAAATCGTTTCCACCTGAGTTTCCGCCAGCATTTTTAATTGATTGGTGGGTAAGCCTAACCGATGAGCACGCATGGCAACTTGCTGTAAAGATTCTTCACCGGTGACGTAAAGCGCAGGACCTTGTGCGGCGAGCCCACACATAATCTGCAGTAATAATGTACTTTTGCCAGCACCTGGGCTGCCACCGATCAAAATAGCGGATCCAGGAACAATACCACCGCCAAGGACTCGGTCAAATTCAGCAAAACCAGAACTAAAGCGCGGAACTTCCTGTAAATCCACTTGATCTAAGCGGATTACCTGCGCTGCGGTCGCACCAGCATAACCACCATCACGACGGCTTTTCGTACTGACTTGCGCCATACGAACTTCACTAATGGTATTCCAAGCGCCGCATTCGGTACACTGCCCCTGCCAACGCATAAAATCTGCACCGCAATCATTGCATACATAAGCGCTTTTAATTTTCGCCATCTCATCCTCTAGCTTCGAGTACCTATCTTCAGCATCACGTGCTAATCTTAGTGACAAATTGCAACAAAAACATCAATCTATTAAATTTGAACAGCTATCAGCCCTTGCCAGTGCGTGGATAGTCTTATAAATTTAAATCGATTGGTATAATTATTGCTAAAAAAATCAATATTAACGGATGACTCTGCACTATTGCGGCTGACTTGAGCACATGACCACACCTGACTTACAACCCTTTGCAGGGATTATAGAGCGGTTAAAGCCTTTACTGAATACCAGTGAGTTCAGTGAGGTATTTAATATTTTAACCGCCGACATTCCCAAACCAAAGCAGTTTTTGTTAAAGATGGAGCTCAAACGTCTCGGTCAACCCTGCGGTTATTATATTGATTTACGGGGTAAAGTTGATGGTGAGGTTCGCCCTTACGACCACAAGGGTAAAACTCATTACATGGATGACACTGCAGTCAAAGCATTTGAGCGGGGTATCAAACGTTACGGGCAATACACCCTTGGTTTGTATGAAGAAGTCACGAACACAGATAACAATTATCGCGTTCGACATAAACAAGAAACCAATCAACGAATTCAAGCAGTGATTTCAGGCGATCCGCTAATCGCAAAAGAACCGACAGCTGAAGTCACTGAGGATGAAAAAGCGGGCCCTCAGCTTATCCAATTCGCGAGCTACTGTAGTCGTGGCGAAGAGCGAATGAATTTCATCATTGATATTGAGATTGAAACTGAAGATGGCGAGCATTTTCAAGCAAGCACTGTCGATTTATCCGTATCTGGTAGTAAATTAAAAGTACCAAATAGCCGCAGATTACAAACTGGGCAAAAAATTGCCATATATTTTCGAGGTTTAGAGCAAGAGTTTACCTTAGGCAATGATAACGGCATAGCTTACCAAGTGCTTGATACTGAAGTAGTTGAACGCGCACAATATGTGCGAGTCAAGCGTATCATTGAAAACGAGCATCAAGGTTTTGTGGAGTTTCTAAAGAATTTTATCAACGGCAATAAACGTCGCTATAAAGTGAACTTAGACAACACTCTTGATGCGGTGGTAGTAAAAGGCTATGAACAATTTTATCTACCTCGTATAAGCTCATTACCGGTATTTTTGGCCGTACGTGAAGGACTGCCTGTGCCTGTCTGTGCTCTTACGACTGAAAATAATCGCCAACATGTGCAGTATTTTCAGGATGAGCGGCAGTTATCAGTATTAATTCAAATTCTCTCTGGTAAACGCCTGAAAAGCTGCTTAACCAAAGCCCCCTTAGAGCGTTCAACCACATTGTATTGCTTCACTCATGCGGCAAAAGGCAAACTTTACTATTATTCAGCCACAGCCGATGAATTAGCCCTAACCCCACATTTACAAAATGTGTTTTTTGGTTTTGGCGCGCAAAAACCAAGTTGGCGTGTATTCCACCTTGTGGTACATCGCACCCATCCTGCTGATGCCCATGTGCTGATGTCACTCCCAGATAGTGCGGATTCTGAAATTTCGAAATTAAATCAACCGCCACCACAATTAGTGCAAGGGATGATTCAAGATTTCCGTTATGTGGCCTGTTTAACTGATATCACTCAACAAGAAAGTACTCTTTTATATCAACAAATTAGCTTTGACGAGTCTTTGCTCGGTCAATTAAAAGTGTATGGCCATCCAAAGCTAGATGAAGTTCCGGCACTGGAATCAGTCGCGGTGCAGTACGTGAATTTACGCGCCGAAGGACGCTTTTTATATAAAACAAAAGTGATGCTCAAAGTTAATTCGCAGCACTATCTAGAGGCTATTACTCGTGACTTTTCGAGCAAAGGTTTGCAAATAGAAGTCAGCGAAGCAATCTCCTACCAAAAGGGTGATAGAGTTCAACTGGCATTGCCGGATATGCAAAAAATTTCTAGCAAATATGGCTTAACCGATCTCGAGTACGAGGTGATGGCAGTCAGTAAAAGTCAGCTGGTAATGAATTTGCGCATCATTGAGGGTGATGTCCCACACCAAGGGCGTTTGTTTTTTGAGCAACTCATCAAAAGCAATCGCGCCAAACTGACATTAGCTGAGGAAACTCCTAAATTTGCAGGGCTTGGTCAGGCACTGCGCAACATGTACGTAAAAGCGCTGAATAGTTTCCCATTTTTTATGCATCGGCATGGGATACGCTATGATTTAAATGTGATTGGACGTGGTGCTGAGCCCAATAATTTGCATCGATTGTTGGGCATTTTCCAAGACAAGCAGCAAAAATTCAATCTGCAGCCAATGTTGAAAAACAATGCGACTAACTTGCATTTTGCCAATCAATTAAAACAAATGAAGCGACAAGATCCGCCGAAAAGCTTTGAGTTATTTATTCGCTTTCGCCAAGGTCAAACAAAGATGGAACAAAGTTTTGTCACTGAATACGACTTTGATCTTAAAACAGCTCAGGCTCGCCAATATTTCGTGCAGGATGCTCTCGCCAATGACCTGTTATTTTGCTTTCGGATCTTTTTGTCTCGCACAGGCCGCCCAGATACCGAACATATCAATAAAGAATTAAGTTACGTTAGCGTCTACGCTATCCATAAAGCTAAGGTATTAGAAGAAGAGCTCTGGAGTGTCGTCGGCGTTGGCGATGTCATTGATATTAGCGACGAAATCTTATTGAGATACGGTGTTCCCGCAGAACAAATTCAACGGCAGGTAGATAAACGCCGCGAATTCATTCAAGCGCAGGAACAACAACTCAACGCTTAAGCTTGCTGTAACCACCTAACCAACTCTGGAAAATGATCCTTGATGGCTTCCGGATGCGTCAGCATGGAAATGTGATCATAATCTTCAGCATTGCCGTTAGCACGGCTTAGAATCCGAAATTTTGCATCCGCCAGCCCAGCCTCACGCATAAAATGTTGCACATCGGTCGCATGCCCCAACACTTTATCATTTACCGCAGCGATAAAATGACTACGTGGCCACTGCGTGAGGTTTTCACCAGCAAACTGATAATTAAAACCATCAGTGACATCAAGAAAACTCGATGGTTTTATCCACGCGATAGTATCCAACAAATACTGAGTGGGTTCATCATCAGCGCCAAGCTTAAATTTCTTTGCAGGCAAATAGCCAAACTTACTGCATAACCAAGGGGCAATTCGGTTCCAAACCAAATCAATTTGCAATTTACGCTGCAAACTTTGGCCAGTAATTTGTCGCTTCGTTCCAAAACAAACCAGAGATTGCACTTTGGTGCGTAGTTCAACAAACCTTAATAGACTGGCAACCAAAACAACGCCGCCCCACGAATGGCAGACAATATGTAAAGGTTGCTGATGCTGCTGATATAAAGAATTAATCAGCGCTGGTATGTCAGTGCAAATTAGCTGATTCTGCGAATGAGCAAGACCATCTTTGACACTGGGTTTCGACAAACCGCGCCCGGCAAAATCGACACAATAAGTTGGAAATCCATGGTCAGCCAGAAAGCAACCAAAGCCTTTACCATGCTGACTATAAAAAATTCGACCATTTTCAATAGCGCCATGCAACATCAACACTGGCGCTTGGCTAGGTTTTAATGGCAATAAATTACGAATATGCAATTTATACTGGCTTAAATCGAGGTAACTCGAACTTTGCGAATGCTTCATAGGCGCCAGTCTTGTTCGTCCAATGCATAAAGCAATTGCAATAAGGAACCATGCCGTATCGCGACCTTTGCTTGAGCTTGCACCACAGGCTTTGCATGAAATGCAACTCCAAGCGCTGCAACAGCTAACATCGGTAAATCATTGGCGCCATCCCCAATCGCTACTGTTTGCGATGCAGGGATCTGATAAGTTTCAGCTTGCTGGGTAACAACTTGCGCTTTACGTTTAGCATCAACAATATCCCCCATGACTTCGCCGGTAAGCACACCGTCGACTATGGCTAGTTCATTGGCAAATGTCGCGCTGAGCTTTAATTGCTGCTGTAACGCGTTGGTAAAGTAAGTAAAGCCACCAGAAGCAATGACGACACGCCAGTTTCGTGCAAGCAAGGTATCGACCAAGCTGGTCAATCCCGGCATTAAAGGTAAATCAGCAAGCACTCGAGCCAGGATTGATGATTTAGCGCCCTTTAGCGCGGCAACACGCTCCCGAAGACTCATGGCAAAATCCAACTCGCCATTCATCGCTCGAGCGGTAACAGCAGCAACTTGCTGCCCGACCCCAGCTAATTCCGCAATTTCATCAATACATTCGATTTGAATCGCAGTACTGTCCATATCCATGACTAACAAACCAGGCTCACTGAGTAGTACAGGTTTAGTTAAGCACATTACCTCTAATTGCCAACTCGCTGCAAATTCGCGAATTTGCTGTATTTCAAGCTCGGCTAACTCTCGGTTTATGCGCCATTCAGTGGTACACGGCAGTTCTGGGTGCGGCGTAAATTGGCAAATCTGACACTGAGTGCCCTCCGAGAACAACAAGAGCTGCAATGCATCCAGCATCATCGCATTTGGTGTGCCGGCAAAAAAGCGAACCACGGCAAGCGCAGGCTTTACTTCAGCGGTATCTAAACGAAAGCCTGTTGAATTGGGCGTAAGTTGCCAACTCTGTTCATGCTGCCAAAGCTCGGCCAGCTTATCTTGTTCCGGTTGTTCCCGGTTCCATTCCCAGAAAAAGCTCACTGTTTCACCTGTACTTCTATTAGTCTCTCTGGCATTCTACCGACAAAATTCAATGTCTGTCAGTCTGTTCTGTCGATAAAATGAAATCATCTGCTGCGAAAAGCCGGAAAAAGCCGGTGTTATTCTTTCGGACCCTGCAATTTTTGCTGGCGGCATTCGGCTGTCTTGCACTGACTCATTGGTGGCAACAAACCGACCGCCAAGGGGAACAATTATTTGCCCAGCAAAGTTCGGTGTTGATGCGTGAAACCTTAAAAGCCTTGGCGCAAACTGCGGCCTATCTCATTGAAAACGACCAACTTGAAGGGCTGAAAGCTTTAACACAACAGATGGCGTCCAATCCATATTTACATGACGTTGTTGTTTATGATGCAAATGGTGTGCGATTAAGTGAATCAGGGGAAACTGAACCTGCCAATTTACTATTTGCGCCGCAGCACAGTGTAGTCTTGCAACCCATGGTTCAAGAAATCTATCAGAACAAACAATTAATTGGTTATATTCGAATTAGTTTAAAGCAAGAAGCGAGTTTTGGTACTGTGTCAGAGCACTGGCATGAACTAATGAGCCAATTAATGTGGATGTGCGGATTTGCAGTGGTGATTGGTATTATGTTGCGCAGCAGTTTACAGTGGTTATCGCATCATTTAGTCAGTAACCGTCAACTCCATCATGCAGCGCTGGATAGCCCAGAGCACATGCCATCAGAGCCCTTTCACTTACAAGATAACTCTGCTACTAGCACCACAACTACCAAGCAAAATCAGCCGGAGTGAGCTTTAGTGCCGCTAAGGTATTGCGCCAAAGCGCATGCTGCAGTTCCTCACTGGATTCGCTTCGCAGTAATTGCAAACAGGCAAATACACTAACCAAATGCACGGGTGTGTTAATCTGACCTTGCTGCCCAGCAAGCGGCATTGCCGGCGCATCGGTTTCTAAAACTAAACAATCTAACGGCAGTTTTTGTACGGTATGCCTAGTTTTCTGTGCCCGTTCATAACTAATTGTCCCACCGATCCCTAGCTTAAACCCAAGATCAATAAATGCTTTAGCCTGAGCATAACTCCCCGAAAAAGCATGCAAAATGCCACCATAGGAAAACTGCTGACGTTTAAGCTCTGCCAGTAACTGCGGCTGGCTTTTGCGATGATGCAAAATGATGGGTTTACTAAACCTATTGGCGATAGCCAACTGTGCCGAAAACAAAAATTGTTGAGCGTTAAAGGTTGCTTGCTCTAGAGCAAAATCTAAGCCAATTTCGCCTACTGCGCAGATCTGAGACTGAGATGACAGCAAGGTTTCCAAACACGCTAAGTCATCAGGAGCCGCTGTTGCCGCCCACCATGGATGGATTCCCGCTGCAATGAACAAATTGGCCTGTTGCTGTCTCAGTGCTAAAAGGCCATGCCAATGTTCTGCAGATACTGCCGGCACTAAACAAGCGGCTACCCCCGCAGCTTTTGCTCGCGCCCAATGAGCTTGCCAATCGTTGACAAGCTCAGGCAAATCGAGATGGCAGTGGCTATCAAACAGCTGGAGCAATTACGGACACAACCGCTCAATCTGCCAAGCATCGTCGGCTTGACGTTGGTACATAAAACGATCGTGTAGCCGGTGTTCACCGCCCTGCCAAAATTCAATTTTATGCGGAACTACTAAAAATCCGCCCCAAAACGACGGCACTGGCACTTCGCCATGTTCAAATTTGTGCTTTATCTCTGCGAATTTTTGCATCAAGGCTTGGCGAGTAGAGACTGGCCGGCTTTGCTCTGATGCCCACGCCGCCAATTGGCTCTCTTTTGGCCGCGATAAAAAATACTTTAATACTTGGGTGTTAGATACCCGCTCCGCAGTGCCGTAGACAATCACCTGGCGCTCCAATGGATGCCACGGGAAATGCAAACAGACTTTTGAATTGCCAGCAAGTTCTGTTGCTTTGCGGCTCCCGAGGTTCGTGTAAAACACAAAACCCGACGAACTGACGTCTTTTAGCAAAACCAAACGCTGTGACGGCTGACCTTCTGCATCAACTGTGGCCACACACATCGCGGTCGGATCTGGCAGTTCTGCAGCGATAGCGTCTTGCAGCCACTGCTCAAATTGCACAAAAGGATCGGCATCGAGCTTATCCAGATCTAATTTATCTTTAACATAACTGCGGCGAATATCGTCGATTTTCATCCAATACAACTCCTAATAAGCACAGATCGAGTTTTGTCTGGGTTGCTTTTGAACTTACCCACTGCAAACCACTAAAAAAAGCGCCGAAGCGCTTTTTTTACATCCGTTCCATCACTTCAATACCGAGCAAATCTAAGCCCTGCGCTAGCAGTCTAGATACGCCGATACTGAGCATTAAACGACTATCACGTACGCTTGGTTCAATGCCATCTTTCAAAATTGGACATGCTTCGTAGAAAGTCATGTATAAGCTTGCCAATTCATAGAGGTAATTACAGAGTAAATTTGGCTGCGCATCTTTGATAACCTGTAGCAAGGTTTCTTCAAACTGCAGAACCTTCAACGCCAATTGTTTTTCTTGGCTTGCTTCGATGACAAGTGCTGCGGCGAAATCGTCAGCAACCTGCGCACGACGCAGGATACTGCGAACTCGTGTATAGGCATACTGTAAATATGGTGCAGTCGCACCTTCGAAACTCAGCATTGAGTCCCAGCTGAAAATGTAATCAGAAGTGCGGTTCTTTGACAGATCGGCAAATTTCACAGCACCTATCCCGACTTTGCGGGCAACTTCGGCAATTTCATCGGCTGATAATTCTGTAGTTTTTTGTGAAACCACGGCACCTGCACGCACAACAGCTTCTTCTAACAGTTCTGCAAGCTTAACAGTGCCGCCAGTGCGTGTTTTAAATGGTTTGCCATCTTCGCCCATCATGGTGCCAAACGGGCAATGTTCATACGCAGTTTCAGCGCGCAATAAGTTCGCTTTACGTGCGACTAATTCAACTTGTTTGAAATGCAATGCTTGGCGCGCATCGGTGAAAATAATCACGCGATCGACATTTAATTCGTGGCTGCGATACTGGCAAGCCGCCAAATCTGTGGTTGCATATAAGAAGCCACCGCCAGTTTTTTGGATAATAAACGGCGAAGGATTCCCCTCTTTATCGGCGAGCTCATGCAAAAATACCACTAACGCGCCTTGATCTTCAACGGCAAGTCCGGATGCTTTTAAACCATCGACAATCGGCTGCAGCATTGAATTGTATGCGGATTCTGGCTTGATATGATCATGACCTAAAGTCACGTTCAAGGTGCGATACACTTCTTCACTGTGTTTAATCGAGGTATCGATAAACAACTGCCATAGTTTTTGGCAGTGCGCGTCGCCACCTTGTAATTTCACCACATAGTCCCGCGATTTATCAGCAAAACCAGCTTCATCGTCAAAGCGTTTTTTCGCTTCGCGATAGAAATCTTCTAAATCTGCCAGCGCAACAGTTTCTAAATCAACACCAGTGGCCAGTTTGTCTTCAAGATGCGCAATCAACATACCAAATTGCGTCCCCCAATCACCCATGTGATTTTGCCGGATCACGGTATCGCCCCAAAATTCAAGGGCGCGAACCACGGCGTCGCCAATGATGGTTGAGCGTAAATGACCAACATGCATTTCTTTGGCGAGGTTTGGTGCTGAATAGTCAACAACCACGGTTTGTGGATGCGCGTTGGCTGAAACACCTAACCGCGCATCAACCAAGGCTGGCGCAGTTTGCGCTGCTAACCAAGATTTATTCAAGGTAACGTTAATAAAGCCTGGGCCGGCAATTTCAACTTTTTCCGCAATGTCACCGAGGTCTAATTTCGCAATCAACTGCTCGGCTAAAGCGCGTGGATTGGTTTTTAAAAGTTTCGCCGCAGCCATAGCGCCATTAATTTGATAATCACCAAATTCAAGTTTGGTACTTTGCGTAACTGCTGTATTTGTATCCGCAGGCAGCCCGACAGCAATCATTGCCGCTTGGGTCTTGTCCGATAGTAATTGTTTGATATTCATTTATATTAAGCCTTACCTGCGTAGGTTTGTTCGCGGGTCTTATGGAATTTAATCTTTGGATAACGTTCCATAGACAGGTTCAAATTGACCATGGTCGGTGCTAAATAACTTAAGTTATCACCACCATCTAGCGCTAAATTGCTACTGGCTTTGTTTCTAAATTCATCCAGCGCTTTACCATCCTCAGAGTATACCCAACGGGCGGTACTGACGTTTACACTCTCATAGATAGCATCAACGTTATACTCAGATTTCAAACGGTGCACTACCACGTCAAACTGCAGAATACCTACTGCACCAACAATCAAGTCGTTGTTATCTAGAGGTCTGAATACTTGCACAGCGCCCTCTTCCGACAACTGAACTAAGCCTTTAAGCAATTGCTTTTGCTTTAATGGATCACGTAACCGAATGCGACGGAATAATTCTGGGGCAAAGTTTGGAATGCCGGTGAAGTTAAATTTCTCGCCAGCAGTAAAGGTGTCACCTATTTGGATGGTGCCATGGTTATGTAAACCAATGATATCGCCTGGGAATGCTTCTTCCACATGCTCACGATCGCCCGCCAAAAAGGTTAAAGCGTGTGGAACTAAAACGTCTTTGCCGATCCGCACGTGATGCATTTTCATGCCTTTTTCGTATTTACCTGAACAAATACGTAAAAAAGCCACGCGGTCGCGGTGCTTAGGATCCATGTTCGCTTGGATTTTAAATACAAAACCAGAGAATGCTTCTTCCACTGGCTCAACCTGACGACTAGTCGTTGCACGGTGTTGCGGTGCTGGCGCCCAATCAGTTAAGCCATCAAGCATATGATCAACACCAAAGTTACCAAGCGCGGTACCAAAGAATACTGGAGTCAGCTCTCCTTTAAGGAATGCTTCTTGGTCAAACTCATGGCTTGCACCTTGCACCAATTCCATTTGATCCCGCAACTCTTGTGCGTAATAACCAATGCGTGCGTCTAATTCTGGATTATTTAAGCCTTTGATAACATCAACTTCTTGAATAGTATGACCAAAACCAGATTTATAAAAAATAACTTCATCGCGCAGAATATGGTAAACACCTTTGAATTCTTTGCCTGAAGCAATTGGCCAAGTTATTGGTGCACATGCAATTTTCAGCACACTTTCAACTTCATCAAGCAAATCTATCGGATCACGAATATCGCGGTCCATTTTGTTCATAAAAGTGATAATTGGCGTGTCACGTAAACGAGTAACTTCCATTAATTTAATGGTCCGATCTTCAACACCCTTCGCGCCATCAATAACCATTAAGCAACTATCGACTGCAGTTAAAGTACGGTAGGTGTCTTCAGAGAAATCTTCGTGCCCTGGTGTATCCAACAAATTGACCAAACAGTCGGCATATGGAAATTGCATAACCGAGGTAGTTACAGAAATACCCCGTTCTTTTTCCATTTCCATCCAGTCAGAAGTCGCAAATTGACCTGACTTTTTACCTTTGACCGTACCGGCCTTTTGGATTAACTGCCCGAATAATAAGACTTTTTCGGTTATTGTCGTTTTACCCGCATCAGGGTGAGAGATAATTGCGAAGGTTCTGCGTTTGCTTACTTCTTCAATAAATTCTGCGGTGGCCATGCGTCTTGAGCTTCCAATTTAGGGCAACCCGCGACAGCTAATAGTCGCAAGTCGGGTCGTCAAAGAAAATGGCGCAGATTATAGCAGTTTAGCAACTGAAGTCACAGTGTTGAATGTGTTATGGAGGATACAGGAGCATTGCGGTTTAACTGGCAGTAAGCCAACAATACTGATAGCAAGTAAAAAAGCCAACAACGCAGAACGTTGAAGGCTTTGATTCGCACTAAACAATCGCGATGGCGCTATTTAAAAGTCATGCCACTATCAACAAGCTTGACTATTGGTGATTCTAGGTTTAGCAGTTAAAACTTAAATACAACTTTAACACTTGCATCAACTTTCGCAGCATCAACATAACCCATTAAGCTTGGATTGCCAGCGACTAACTTAACCATCTCATCGTCTGAAGCAACCTCTTTAGGCGGCGTCCCCTTGCCAGTAAACACCAACTTTGACCAATACGCTTTTAATTGGCTACTTGATTTTTTCAATACCTTTTCATTAAAGGTGGCACTCGCGGCAGCTGATTCGGCTAATGACATTGGAATAACAGCAGAACCATCAGCGAATGACTTCTCTCGGCCCAAATAGATTTTAGAAATTGTTGCTTCATCAACCGTATTTGCATTTGATGGATGCACAATGACCGCAATTTCTGCATTGGCAAACTGTGAAAACAATGCACTTGCAAAAGCTGCAGCAATAATAATTTTTTTATTCATAACCAGCTCCTTAGAATACCAAATCTACGCCAAACGATAGCAAGTTATAGTCACCAACCGTAGGCCGAGTATCTGTGCCTTGAAAGTAATCAACTTTAAGCGCTGCACTTGGGTGGAAATCATAACGGACGGTGAGGCCTACACCATCAAACTCTCGCGCTGCAAACGCGGTGTTGATAGCCTTACCTGTACCGAACAAAATTGGATTTGTTACCCCATCAAGAAAACCTGTGTCAGCTTCTTGTGAGTAATCTTCAGTATGAGCAGTCACTACAAATTTATCAAAGCGATGACCAACTGCAAAAAACCAAGATTTATTCAAGGCATCAACCGAATCTTCAACCTCATATGCAACATATTCAAAATCCACTAGCCAATCTGAGCGGTCTACAGCAAAACCAGTGAACCAGTAAAAGGCATCTTTTTGATCCCAAGATATCCGTTCTTTAAAATGATTAATCTGAGTGGCCGTGGCACCATTAGCAGTTGCAGCGGCTATCCCAGCAGCAGCTAATGGGAACACTGTGGTACTATCGATGACTGCACCATCAATAGTCCCCATAAACAAACCACCAAACACTTGCCAACCATCACCTTCCAAGGTGGCATTAGCAGACAAAATATCGTCAATGCCGAAATCGACGAAATTATTAGTCACAGCACTAAAAGACTCGCCATCCCAACCACCATAAAGCACTTTAGTCACTAAATTATAGTCACCAAGCGCATATTGACTATCCCATGCAATCCCCTCAACGGTACTAAAATCAAAACCGATATAAACCGCTTTGGGTAGTCGAGAATAGTTATGGGCATACCCAACTTTTTCATATTCTGATTGATGGAAAATTGGATTTGCAAAACGACCGCCGCTTAACCGATTGGTATCATTCAGTTGGTAACTGACATAAGCCCAGCGCGCTTCAACTTCAAAATCGTTAACGCCTTCACTAAATAACTGAACAGTGGCACTTAAACCATCGCCTAAATCAGATTGAGCTTGCAGGGCGAATAAAGATTCACTTTTAAAAGATAACTCTCCCTCTGTGTAGCCAGGATTTGGTTCTAGACCGCCGTCAGAAGAGACAGAAGTGCCTCTTATTGACGCAAAACCATTTAGTTTAACATCGGCAAAACTTTTAAGAGGAAAAATAGCCGCTAACAAAGCTATTCCCAAAACTAGACGCCGATTTGTTGTCACTTTGTATTTCATCACCAATCCATCCTTCGTTTTTACGTTGTTCTGCGCCAAGCGTAGTTGATAAATAAACAATTTGCGTAATGCCCGTATAAAGTTACTAACCTTTGCTCAGCCAAAACCTGAGACAATTCGTCAAGGTTTGTTTAAGCGCAAATGAATTCGCGATGAGCTAATGAACGCTCGGCTCTTGACCTTTTTCAATAAAGCAACTAATCTCAATAAAAGACAGATGAGACAAACAAGCAAAAAGAGCCACAAATTTTAAATTTTAATGCAAATTGCCGCTTTCATAGGTCCACGGATGGATTTTTTTCATTTTTTTCTGGAAGTAAACTCGAAAGCTGCTCATGCTGTTACTCAGTTCATAGCTCCATGGATGGAGATTTCCATTGAGTCACGGTTTAAGTGCATAAATAGAAAATTTTTCCGGAGGTTCGCATGACAATTCCTGTCACCATCACCGATGATTCGATGCTATCACGCAAAAATATTCGAAAGGCATTACCGCCTGAATTAGACGCTGAAATAACCGAGGCATGCAATGGTCAAGAAGCACTTGCAGCTGTGTATAGCGGCAAAGCAGAATTGCTTTTTTTAGATTTACAAATGCCAATCATGGATGGTTTTGAGGTCCTTGCTGAACTACAAAAACGTGAGCATAACACTGTGGTCATTGTGATAAGTGCAGATATTCAGCCGAAAGCGGTTGAGCGCGTACTCGCGCTTGGTGCACTGCGTTTTTTGCAAAAACCTCTCAACCAACAACAACTCCATCAGGTATTACTTGAGGTGGGTCTGCTATGAACGTTGATGTCACCATTTCAGAGCTACAAAGAGACGCCTTACAAGAAGTAATGAATATTTCAATGGGGCAAGCGGCCAACGCATTAGCGCAATTAATTGATATTCGTGTGATTTTATCAATCCCTAAAATAACCATGACAACCCCAGATGGGCTGCATATGTTGTATAGCCCCGAAAGTCCACATTTCTTTGCTCGTCAGTCGTTTATGGGTGACTTGCGTGGCGAAGTTATATCAATAATCTCGCAAGAAGGTTGTGCACAGCTTGGGGAAAGTATGCAGTATGATCAGCCAATGACTGCAAACAGCTTCGATGAATTAGTATTAGAGCTGACTAACATTCTCGCTGGCGCTTGTTTAAAAGGCATGGTTGAACAAATGTCGACGCGGCTGCACCTCGCTGCACCAGCATTATTTAATCCACAGCTGCAACCTAGGCCAGATTATAACTGGCAACACTCATTAACCTTAGAAATTTGTTTCAGTATTGAGAATGCAAGTTTCAATTCGAGAGTAGTGATATGTTTAGATGAAGAGTCAATTCTAGTGCTGAAAACTCGACTTGATACCTTATTAAACTAGCCGTTTTTTCAAAGAAACAGCGAGGGACTACCATGAGCCAAAACAACTTATTTGAGCATGTAGTAACTCAATTATCTATTGGTGCATGCATCGTCGATAATGAACTCAATATTTTGTTTTGGAATAACTTTTTTGCCGATCGACTGCAATTACAATCAAGTGACGTCCAAGGGAAATCCATTCTTTCTTTATTCCCTGAGCAAGCGACTTTTTTAAAACGAAAACTGCAAAGTGTATTTGTGTTGAAAAATGCCAGTTATTCTTATTGGGAACAACGTCCAGTAGTCTTTCAGTTTAAAAGTAGTCGTCCAATTACTGGCGAAGAATGCCAGATGTTTCAAAACGTTGAAATATATCCAATTTTTGATGAACAACAACAAGTCAGCTGTGCTTGTATCACCGTACATGATATGACAGTGACCGCCAGCTACCACCAAGAACTCACGCGATTAACACTCAAACTCGAAGAAGAGAAATTACAACAACAGCAATTAATTAATCGCTTAGAAGAAGCACAAAACCAGTTGCTGCAATCGGAAAAAATGGCTGCTATCGGTCAATTAGCGGCAGGTGTTGCCCATGAAATAAACAATCCCGTTGGATTTATTTTTTCAAATTTACAAACCCTGCAAGAGTATTTGCAGAAAGTTGGCAAGTACATTGATTTATTAGGAAAAATAATAGATAAGGTTCCGCAAAATACTCTACACGCGATGAAAGCAGACTATATAAAACGCAATCAATTGGAAATGGTATTAGCAGATTGCCCTGAGTTAGTCGCAGAGTCACTTGAAGGAGCAGACCGAGTAATGGCGATAGTGAAAAGTCTCAAAGAGTTCTCGCATGTCGACAGTACTGATTGGCAGGACGCTGATATCATCCACGGTATCGAAAGCACCCTAAGAATTTTAAATAACGAATTAAAGTACAAAGCAGAAGTCGTTCGTCACTACGCCCCCAACCTTCCTCATCTTTACTGCCAACCCATGCAACTGAATCAAGTTTTCATGAATTTGTTGGTTAATGCAGCACAAGCAATAGAAAACTTCGGCAAGATTGAAGTGAGTGTTCAGGAAGTTGAAAACGCCCTTGAAGTAAAAATCCAAGACAGCGGCAGCGGGATAGCGCCAGAACATTTAAAGCGGATTTTCGAACCATTTTTTACCACGAAACCGGTTGGAAAAGGCACAGGACTTGGGCTTTCTTTGTCATACAGTATTATTCATCGCCATCAAGGAACAATACATGTCAGCAGTGAACTTGGCAAAGGCACTTGTTTTACCGTAAGACTACCTATACTAAGCGTTGAAATGTTAACCGAAGAAGCTAACGCTACTCGAATCAACGAAGCTGCGAATTCAATTTAGTAATGATTTTGGTAAGCGTGGATCTCAAACGTTTGTAAAGGAACATTCATGTCCGAAGTTAGCAAAACTCAGATGACGGTTTTATGTGTCGATGACGAATCCAATATCCTAAAATCGCTGCAACGATTGTTACAAGATCCAAGTTATCAGCTATTACTCGCTTCTTCTGGCGAGGAAGCCATCCAATTATTAGCCAATAACCAAGTAGACTTGGTGCTCTCAGATATGCGCATGCCGGGTATGAATGGTGCGGAGTTGATGGAGCAAGTCGCCAATAAGTACCCGATGACCTACCGAATAATTCTCACTGGCTATGCCGATATGACTTCGGCCGTTGCAGCGGTAAACCTCGGGAAAATAAACCGCTACCTGCAAAAACCTTGGAATAATGATGAGTTAAAAACCTTAATTCGTGATGGACTTGAACAATCCCGTTTACAGCGACAAAATCGATTATTGACGCAACAATTAGCCATGGCAAATAAACAGCTACGGTCAATAAATCAACAACTTGAAGATAAGGTTACACAGAGAACCGAACAATTGCGGCAAACGCTTTTACAACTCAGGCAAGAACAAAGCGCCACCATGAGCGTGTTGTTTCAAATGATGTGCCAGGACCCGCAAATCAGCAGCAGTTTTGCAAAAAATTTATCTGAATTAAGTACACAATTGGCCCAAAAACTTGGACTATCACGTACCGAAGTTGAAACTATCGGGCTAGCAGCTCAATTATCTGAACTTGGTTTGACGGGTGTCCCAGCGAATATCTACGCACAGCCTTTGTACAAAATGAACGCCAACGATAGAAAAACGTATTTAAATCACCCTGTTATAGCAAAAGATTTGTTAGCTCCAGCCCGTCATTTAAAGTCGCTTTCTGACATAATTTACCACCAATATGAAGAATATAAAGGAAGTGGCACGCCAGCCCATTTAATGGCGAATAACATTCCAATCGGCGCACGTATCTTAGCCGCCGCTAGAGATTATTGGGGGTATTTGACGCAACGCCTTAGTGCCGAAAGGTTAGCACCGGGTGATGTTTTAGTGCTGATGAAAAAGCAAAATAGAATTTTGTATTGCCCTGATGTCTTACGCGCATTGCAAAAAATAGTGCTGTTTGATCATGTAGCCTTGACGAGCACCCAAACACCAACGCCACTTAAGGAATTAAGGCCTGGCATGATATTAGCGCTTCCAGTTTTTGATGAATCTCGACAGATTATTCTGGGTTTAGGCCATCAATTAACCGCAACTACTGTAAGCCAAATGCACAGCATGGCAAGAGATAGCAAAAATCCATTACGGATCTTCGCTTGGTCTCCTGAACAACTCGCGCAAAAGGAATGGCTGACACAAGCGGAACTAGATAAGTACATGCAATTAGACCCTGAGTGACGGCATGGCCTAATCAACCAAGTCGCAACGGCAATCCCATCAAAATTGCATCTTCAGACCCAGTAGGCGTGGGATAATAATTCCGGCGCAAGCCTGTTTGATGAAAACCCGCGCTTTGATAAAGTGCAATTGCTTTGCTATTGGATGCTCGCACCTCTAACCAACATTCAAGTGCCAACTGTTGATCGGCCTGGGCGATAAAATGTTCAAGCAATACACGACCATACCCTTGCCCTTGTTGCTGTGCTGAAACAACTATATTAAATAGGCTGGCCTCTTGAGCGACAAATTCACCGATATAAAAGCCGACAATAGTGGCGTCTAATTCCAACACAAAATTAAAATAACGCTCGCTAAAACAACTTTGATACAGTGCCAAAGTCCAAGGATAAGCGGTTGTTTGTGTCTCAAGACTTAACATTTGCTCCGCGTCAGCAAGCGACGCTGATCTTATAATCCATGCAGCCATTTTAAATTTGCCCTTATAGTTCTGCTACGCCAGGAACTGACTGATCCATTGCCATAGTTGACGTTTGGTTTGCGAATGTTGCAACACTGAATAATCGCGAATCACAAAATTCTGACCATCAATTGCAAACATCTTTGGCAGCGTAACATCCTGAAAGATCTGTAGATTTAATCCTTCCGGCAACACCTGCTGGATATCGAGTAATAAAGCACTGATTGGCGAAGAGCTATCTGCTAGCAAAAGCAAGGGAGCTATGGCTGAGTTTTGTTTCAACTCGGTTAGCTCCTCTGTGCAATTCGAAGTGTCGTTTGCTGATGCTATATTTGAAACTGACAACTGCAAATCGCTATTTGCATCTAAATTATCATGGATTGATAATATTTCAGTTCTGGGATCTAGGCATTGAATATTAAGATTTTGCAGTAACTGGTACTGCGTGAGACTTAACTTATTCATTATGGAATTCGTCATCTCAGAAGAAGTGGCAGGGGCAGAGGGATTCGAACCCCCAACCATCGGTTTTGGAGACCGCTGTTCTACCAATTGGAACTATGCCCCTAGCGTTGGAGTCGTCATTATACAAAGGTCGTGCGAAAGGTAAAGAAAAAAACATGAGGATTTCAGCTGATTGCACACAAATCACCCACCACGAGCAAATTTTGCACCATTTTTACTGATCGATGCATCAAATATAATCGTTACGACTTTTGATGTTTATATTTGTCTAGCTGTCAGCCAAATGTCTGTTGAAACGATGAGTGTTTTGTTAACATAAATAATCGCAATATTCGGAACTCAGCTTGCGACAATAGCAACTTGCGGCTACAACTTAACTAGAGTGTGCCGTACCAAAGCAAACAAAGGAAGTTAGCAATGAAAATAACCGATTGTTCAGTATTGATAATTGATGATGTCTCATCTGTGCGTGAGTATCTTCGTCAAACCTTGATGCTGCTTGGGATATCCAAAGTCAGTGAAGCAGCAAATGGAACATCGGGTATATCAAGCTACAATGACCAACAACAAGATGTTGTATTTCTTGATATTGAATTACCTGACTGCGATGGTAAATCCCTGCTTAGGCAATTAAAGGAAATAAACCCACATGCGAATGTAGTCATTATGACTGCGCATAGCACAGTAGAAAATGTCCAACAAAGTATTCTTGCTGGTGCTTGTGGCTTTATCGCGAAACCGTTTTCAGCGAAAAAAATAGAATCGGTACTTCTAAAATGCAGCAAACGAACTGCAAATAGTCCTTTAGCAAAAACCGTCTAATCACTAATCTTGTAAAGATCCATCCAACGCATTAGGTTTGAGCCCAATTCAATGGGCTCCAAATTCTACTTTAAATCATTTCCCGCGTAACGCTTGTCCCGAGAAACTGACTCCATCCCACCCCATGCGCATGAAATTTCTAATATTTTGGTGATTAGTACCTTTTACATCAGGCATGACTTCAACCCGGTAATAATCGCCAAATAATTGTAGGGTTTGCGGTTCAGAGAGTTGGTGTAATGCCGCAAATGCTAGGATTTTGCAAGAACCGTTATTCTCTCCTGCTGCATTTTGCAGATCACCGTTGATGAACGAGGTTGGTGTGAATTCATACAAACTATCAATAAGTTGAATACTTTGCTCAAAACTAATGCTCTCAGGCTCAGTACTCAATTGTAGAAAAAATTGCTCTAACATAACAATTCCGCCTAAAGTTTCACCAATTATTGTCGATAAATAATGCAGCAAACTACAACGCATGGAGTTCCATGATGAAAGTCGTCGCTGCACAACAAAATTTGTCTTCTTCGGAATTCATGATTTCACAAAAATCACGGCTCGAAATCCCAAGAGGTAGCGCACTGCCTGCACCTGTGCGGCCAACAGCCGCCTCTCCAGTCAATAATTTGCAAGCTACACCTGCAAACCAATCAACACAGCCTACCGCTGAGTCTACGGCATCAGATGAACAAAATGAAGACAGTCAACAGTTTAATGCGTTACTAAGTGTAGGCGCTGTGAAAAGAATTTTAGAGCAACTCTCGACAGGCAAATTGCTGACATGGATTGACGGTTCCGATCTTGACAAAATTACTGCGCAGTACACCCAACAAGAGCAAGCTTCGTCTGCCTCATCAACAATCGTAGCACCCGAACAAGCTGCCACAAATACAGTGTTTGAGCTGTCCTACCGTTATCAGCAAGTTAGTGCAAATTTTAATGGCGCTATTGAGCTAGCCGATGGTCGCGCATTCAGTTGGTCATTTGACTTGCACATGCAATCAGAAGAGCTGTATATGAGCGTCAGTCAAACAACAGCAGCGAAAGACCCCTTGGTGATGAGTTTCGACCAAACTCCGTTTCGCTATACTGGTGAAACGCACGCCTTCGATTTCTTTGCCAATGGTGAAACCAAACAACTCGCAGGATTGTCTAGCGCGCAATACTATTTAGCAATCGATCGCAATCAGAATCAGCAAGTCGATAACGGAGCTGAACTTTTTGGCCCAACGACTAATCAAGGTTATGAAGAACTTGCTCAACTTGATGACGATAAAAATGGTCTTATCGATGAGAACGATGCCAGTTGGTCATACCTCAGGGTTTGGCAACCTGGTGAAAAGCTCAAATCCTTGTCGCAAATGGGAGTGGCAGCAATATCAACAATGTCGGTTTCCACCTCTTTTGGTTTGTACGACCAAGACAAGTTGCAAGCACACATTGCTCGAAGTGGGATTTTTCTCAAAGAAAGCGGTGAAGTCGGTTTAGTCCAGCAAGTGGATTTGAACGTTTAACCCAATTCAGTGCCGGATCTGGCTAGTGTAGGTGAAAATTTCCGTTACACTGGCCAGAACGCACTGGAGTTGGCCCTGATGGAAACACATCAACATTTTCGAAAAGCACGTCTGGCAAGAGACGCCCGATTTGATGGCTTGTTTTTTGTCGCGGTTAAAAGCACCGGCATTTATTGCCGTCCTACTTGCCCTGCTCCACCAGCAAAAGAACAAAACGTACAGTATTTCCCAAGTGCCATAACAGCGGCTGTAGCAGGCTTTCGCCCGTGTTTGCGCTGCCGTCCCGATAGTGCCCCAGGTTCTCCTGCTTGGCTTGGTAGCGACACCACACTTCGACGCGCCGTAAAACTCATTGAACAAGGTGCACTGGTTGATGGCAATCAACAACAACTGTGCGAGCGACTAGGCATTTCAGATAGATATTTGCGTAAATTATTTCAACGACTTGGAATTTCTGCAAAACAATATGCGCTTTACCAACAAGTACTTTTTGCCAAGCAACTGTTGCACCAAACCGCGTTGCCCGTTGCCGACATTGCACTTCATGCTGGATTTCATAGCGTGCGACGCTTCCAAGATGAATTCAAACAACAATTAAAACTGACACCAAGTCAGATCAGAGGCCATCGTATGACACAACAATCCCCACTATTACAGTTAGAGCTTGCCTACCGGCCGCCTTTGGCGTGGCAACATTTGTTGTGTTTTTGGCATGCGCGGACGTTATCTGGGATGGAATGGCAACAAGGCGATAGCTATGGCCGTACTTTTAGTATCGATGATCGCCACGGATGGTTTGCAGTTCGTCCAGATCCGGTGAAACCAGTATTGCAGTTGACTCTGCATTGGCCTCACTCTGACGGTTTAAGCGTGGTTATTAATAAACTTCGACGTCTACTCGACCTTGACGCTGATATGCAACAAATCGATGAACATATTGGCAGATTTTTTCAAGACGCACATATTCCTGGGCTACGAATTCCTGGAGTCTGGGATCGTTGGGAAGCTGCAGTACGCGCAGTGCTTGGGCAACAAGTGAGTGTGGCTGGTGCACGCGCTCAGCTTAATCGGTTGTGTACTGAACTTGGTGAGCGAGTTTTCGACATAGAAACACCGGACGGCATGGCAATGCGACTATTTCCAACGCCAACCGCCGTGGCCACTAGTGATTTGTTGATGATTAAAGTGCCGCAAGCACGACGTGATACATTGCGCTCACTTGCGCAAGCCATGCTGAAAAATCCTGACGCAGACCCAGCTGAATGGCTCAGTATAAAAGGTATAGGTCCTTGGACTATCTCGTATGCAAAAATGCGCGGAATGAGTGAAAGTGACATTTGGTTAGCTGGCGATCTTGGTATCCAAAAAGCACTACAACAACGTACAGCGCCAATCATCGAGGCGATGTTATCACCATGGCGTAGTTATGCCACTCTGCAACTTTGGTTTAATTTGCCAGCAAAACCGAGTAAAAAACTAAAACCTGCAGACAATAAAGTACAAGCCGCAGATTCAAATAATTAAACCAAAGGAATTATATATGCTGACAATGAATGCGGTCCTTCGCACACCTATAGGCGACTTGGTGTTAATTGCCTGCGAGCAAGGGTTAGTGGCGATTGAATTTACAGAGGTCAATGACGATAAAAATCTTGAACTCTCGCAACTAAAACTTCACGACATCATTAAAGTGCCGAGCAGCCGCGAAAGCCAAGCTGGCCAAGACGTTACGGCCATTGATGCTCAGCCAACACAATTGTTACTACCAGTCTCGGCAAATGGCATAAACGCATGCAAGATAATTCAACAACCTAGCGCGCAAACGACTTCGCATACAACGCACGAATTCATTGTTAAAACATCTGAGGTACTGTCGCAAGGTTTGACCCAACTTACTGAATACTTTGAAAAAGGCCGTCGTGAATTTAACTTGCCGTTGGCCGCCAGCAGCACGCAATTTCAGCAACAAGTGTGGCAACAATTGCTGCAAATCCCATACGGCAAATTCTGCAGCTATGGTGAGATCGCAAGTAGCATCGCCCGCCCGAAGGCGGTGCGCGCTGTCGGTGCTGCGAACGGCCGCAATCCATTGGCTATCGTAGTGCCATGTCATCGCGTTATCGGCCAAAACGGTAGTATGACTGGATATGCGGGCGGACTTGCAAGAAAGATATGGTTGTTGGCGCACGAGCAAAACACCAATTTACGATAAAATTTGCGGATACTTCGACAAAATCGAAGTATTCATTGGAAAATTCGCACTATTTAATCGAATGCATTTAGGGTTTACTACGAACTTAGCAATTGAAGAGTTCGATGAACCATTGGTTACTGACAACAATTTAGGTAGTCACGACACACTCATCAGAAATGCGACAAGCCGCAGTTTAACTGCAAGCGCTGCCGCAGATACTACAGCAATCGGCCAAATGACTAAAGCCAAATGAGCGAAGAGAACATGAGTCAAGAGATTAGAATTCAAAGAGTTGCCCGTTCAATAATCAAAGCACAAACCGTATCCGACGGCGCTGGAGTGAAAATCCGTCGTAGTTTAGGGTTGCAACAGCATCTACGACTCGATCCATTTTTAATGCTTGATTGCTTCGGTTCTGACGAGGCTGCAGATTACATCGCAGGTTTTCCGCCGCATCCGCACCGCGGTTTTGAAACAGTTACCTATATGCTAGCTGGTCACATGTTGCATGAGGACCATTTGGGGAATAAAGGGCACTTAAAAAGTGGCGGCGTACAATGGATGACTGCAGGCCGAGGCATTATTCATTCCGAAATGCCTCAGCAACAATCAGGGTTGATGCAAGGTTTCCAATTATGGCTTAATTTGCCCGCAGCCGAAAAAATGAAAGCTGCAGCGTATGTTGATTTAACTCCTGAGCAAATCCCAAAGGTTTCACTTGGTGGTAACAGCTGGGTTAAAGTCATTGCAGGCGACTTTATTAGCGATGATAACTGCACCATTAAAGGCCCTGTACAGGGCTTAAGCACCGCGCCCCTCTATTTAGATTTTTGCTTAAATGCTGGTGATGAAGTTAGTTTTGCATTACCACTTGGACACAACGCCTTGGTTTATCCCTTTGTTGGTGACATCCTAATTGGACATCAACAGCCAGCCATTCCTAGCCATCAAGCGGCAGTGCTTAGTGACGGCAATCAACTCACCTTAACCGCAAACTCAGCAGTGCGCCTATTAGTGCTCGCCGCAAAACCTATTGGTGAGCCAATAGTGCAATATGGTCCTTTTGTAATGAACACTGTTGCAGAAATTGAGCAAGCAATTAGTGACTATCAAGCGGGTACGCTTACAGATGGGGCTGCGGCAACCTTGAATTTTTCATAACAAGGCCGGCAAAAATCAATCGCCACATTAGGCTTGCTTAGCGGTATAATGGCATTTTTTCAGCCTGGAACCGCATGATGAAACTTATCGGAATTATCGGCGCGATGGAACAAGAAGTCGCGCTGTTAAAACAACAACTGCAAGCCGTAGAAACTACTAAAATCGCCCAATTTGAATTTCATCGCGGTCAACTCAACGGCAGCGACGTGGTGTTAGTGCAAAGTGGGATCGGTAAAATCACTGCGGCGATTGCGACCACCTTATTGATCCAACTTTTCAAACCATCTTGCGTTATTAATACTGGTTCTGCAGGTGGCTTTGATCCGGAGCTGAATGTTGGTGATATTGTCATTTCAACTGAAGTTCGGCATCACGATGTCGATGTCACAGCCTTTGGTTATGAACCTGGACAAGTGCCACGCTTACCAGCGGCATTTACCGCACATCCGACCTTAATTGCCGCGGCAGATCGCAGCATAGCGTCCCTTGGCTTTTGCAAAACCAAACACGGTTTAATCACCACGGGTGATGTGTTTATGTGTGATCCTGAGCGAGTTGCCAAAACTCGTGCAACGTTCCCAACGATGTTGGCGGTGGAAATGGAAGGTGCGGCCATCGCGCAAACTTGTTTCCAGCTGGAAACCCCATTTGTCGTGATTCGCAGTCTTAGTGACATTGCCGGCAAAGAATCACCAAGTTCATTTGAGGCCTATCTAGAAGTTGCCTCCCGCAACAGCTGCGCAATGGTGCTTGAACTGATTAAAGAATTGGCTCAGGTCCAGTTGTAATGAACTTTGATAGCTTCTGGCAAATGCTTGAACAAAGCGCATTACAACAACCGCTATTAGCAATAGCCGTGTTGTTGTTAAGCCGTTTTGCGCCTTTGCCAGCAAGTTATCAACCATGGTTTTTTCTTCGGGCTGTGGCGAACGCCGTCAGTGCGAGAGTCGCTAAACCGACCAATGATCGACAGCAGCAATATTTAGCAGGCACATTAGCGGTATTAATCTTATTGGTGCCATTTGCGGTATTACTTATCGCCTTTGATGAATTATCTGAGTGGCCAGAGTTTTTCCAAGCATTTCTCTTATATCTAGCGCTTGACTGGCAATTCTATGCTAACCAAATTAATCAACTCAGTATAAGTTTACAGAAACAGCAACTTAGCTTGGCTCGTGATCAATTATCGCCAATTATATTGCGCCAAACCGCGCAATTATCTAGCGCAGGGATTACTAAAGCGGCAATTGATGCTGTGGCATTGCGCTTAGCTAAACATTGGTTTGGTGTTTTATTTTGGTACTTAATTGGCGGTGGTATTGCCGCTTGCTGTTACAGGCTTATTTTGGAACTGCAACAACAATGGAATCCCAAACTAAAACGACAACAACAATTTGGCTGGTTTGCCGCGTGGCTAGAAAAATGTTTGAGTTTTATACCCTCACTTTTTAACGCGCTGCTGCTGGCGCTTTGGGTGAATATCCGTGACACATTAGCATTTTTTAAATTTAGCCAAGATTTACAATTAGGCTTGGCGGCCCGCTGTGTGCTAAGTGCTTGGGCGGCGGCATTACAATGTAGTGTTGCTGGTCCAATTTATTATGAAAATAATAAAATTCAGCGTGTTAGAATTGGCAATGACACTCATCCCAATCCGGTACATCTACTGAAAGCATTGAAAATTGCCTCACAATTACAACGGATTGCCATGTTGCTGGTTTTTGGTTTAGTTGCGCTACAAATGGCTGCACTATAAAATCGGTAAATCAGCTAGACAGCTTAGCCACATTCCGATATTTTCGCTTTATGACGCTTCGGATCCTTCAATAATGTTTCACTTGTTTTTCGTTATTTTTACAGAATTGACTTCATGATGATGCGTTTTTTGCAAATTTTCGTGTTTTTTTGCTGTTGGGTCAGTACCTCTCTCGCTGCGACTTCGCCCTTATTGACACCACTAACAACAGATCAAGGTCTATCACAAGGCGCAGTACAAAAGTTACTGATTGACCGGCAAGGATTCCTTTGGGTTGCAACCGCCAGCGGCTTGAATCTCTATGACGGCACCCAAGTACGACATTTTCTCCCTTCGACTTATTCGTTTAAAGACATCAATATTGTCCAGCTCATCGAAGACGAACATCAGCGTTTTTGGGCAGTAGCAAGTAATGTTGGGGTTTTTCAACTTGATAAAACAAAAGGCTCTGCAGAATTAATTTTCTCCCTTTCAGTCCAAGAAGAACTCCAAAACGCAGTAATTAGCGATTTAATAATTGAAGATAAAGACCATTTCATACTGGCCATCAATCGAGGCGTCTATCGATTTAATATTCGAAATCGACAACTGCAACGCTTATTCGAATTTGAACCAGGCAATAGCATACTTGCCAGAGTCAGACAGTTGCTAGTGCACAAACGCGAGCTTTTTATTGCCACATCCCGAGGATTGTTCAGGCTCGACTTGGACTCGAACAAAAGTCAGGAGTTAAAACTTGAGGCTGCCACACTACCAATTCGAAGAGTTGCGGTTACCGAACAACATCTGTTAGTAGCCCAAGGCTCAGCCTTGTATCAACTCCCATTAAATGACCTCAGTAAACCACAAAAATTACTCGACAATTTATATGTTCAGGACATCCTGCCAAGCAGTGATCACCTAATGCTGGCAACGAATACGGGGTTGTTTCGTTTTGGTATTATGCAAAATAAAGCAGAGTTAATCTGGCGTTTTACCGATAGTACGCATGAAATCGGTCAGGACACCATCACTAGCTTAATTGCAACTCCCGATGGCGGTTATTGGTTAGCAAGCCGTGATGACGGAGCTTATTATTGGCATCCGAAGACTACGTTGTTTCAGACCATTGCACTAACGCCTGCCTCTGATAATAACGGCAGTATCAATGCCAGAAGTGCAAGCACCATGGCCGCAGGCCCTGATCAACGGCTTTGGATTGGTAATACTGATGGTATTAAATCTATTGATTTACGCAACAACCAAGTTGAGAGCCACGCATATCCGCAAAAATTACCCGATAATTTTCGGTCTCTTATCAACAGAATTTACCCAGATGATTTGGGTAATTTGTGGCTTCGAGCCGGTTTGAGTTTATTTTATTATTCGCCTAAGCAACAAAAATTTCTGACACCTCCACTACAAGATCAAGAACTGCTTGCGATTTTACAGCAACAAGTTCTGGGGATTTGGTACAGCAACAACCACGAGTTTTGGTTTTTTAATCGAGAAAATTACTATAAATATCAGCCCTTGAGTGGCTCATTAACCATTATTGATGGTTTAAATTCTCAACTTCCAGTCGCCAAAGCGCGCAAAATTGTGGGGGCTTTGCCAAACCGCCCTGAATTATTGGTTATTGGTGCGACCGATCAAATTTGGCTTTTTAACACTTTAACGCAAAAAGCCGAACTTATTTATCAGGTTACGCCCTTCCAACCGCTACTGGAAAGATTTGCTCATGACTTTGTGATTGATCAAAACAATGTGATGTGGGTGGCCTTTGATGGCGTCGGCCTGCTGGGCTTTGATCTAGCGAATTTCAAATTAAGGCACTACTTCCACACGGGCAACTTGCTGTTAACGAATAGAGTCAATGCCTTGGAAAAGGATGGCTCAGGAAATCTTTGGTTTTCCAGCGATATGGGGATTTCCAGACTCAACCCAACAAACTTGCGTATAGAACACTTCTCCAAAAAAGATGGCCTAACAAGTAACGAGTTTATTTTTTCGTCCAGTGCATTACTTGCTAATGGCGATTTAGCCTTTGGCAGCAATCGAGGGGTAACCCGCTTTAATCCTGTAGAATTACAGGAAGCGCCCTCAGCACCCAGTATTGTCATTACATCAATCCAAGCTTTGAACCAACCTCAAAGCGCCACATTTGCTGATATCAGTAATCACTCCTTTACCTTTGATCACCAAGCGCAAGGGCTTAAAATTGAATTTTCCAGCCTGAATTTCCGCGATCAAAGTAAGATCCGCTACAAGTTCTGGTTGGAAGGGAAACAAGAATTACATTATCCACCACAACCTACTCCCTCTGTGATTTTTCCTGAACTACCTGCAGGACGATACCAGTTTAAAGTTCAAGCAATCTCACAAACAACAGGCCTGGAAAGCCCTATCGCAAGCTTGAATATCGAAATTGAACCAGCGCCTTGGATGTCCAATTTTGCGCTGAGTTCTTATGGTGCAATAGCAATTATCATAATGCTGCTATGGCAATACAATCGCCGAATCAATAAACGACTATTGGCATCAGCCCATTCCAAAGTCCAAGTGAGTGAATTACGCTTAAAACAAGCGCTTGATGCGGTTAATTCAGGCGTGTGGGAATGGCACCACAACAAAAATCAACTTTATGCGCAACGTCTGCACACCATGCTTGGATATAGCGAAGAGTTAAACCCAATTTCACTGAGCCAGCATCTGAGTTTAATCCATCCAGACGATCAAGATGGCTATCTACAAACTTGGCAAAAGTTTGTTGCAGCGCCTGATCGGACTTTTGATTACACCTATCGAATGCAGCATAAAGCTGGCGATTGGTTATGGTTTCGCGACATCGGCAAAATCACTGAAACAAAAGGTAATCAAGCGCTAAAAGTGATTGGCACTTATAGCAACATTACCGAAAACAGAGCGACAAAGGAAAAAGCCCGATTGTTTGGTGAAGCGTTTCAGCAAACGCGAGATTGGGTAGTACTGCTCGATCCTGAACAAAGAGTCATTGCTGCGAATCAATCGTTCACCGATGTCTTTGGCAATATGGACGAGTACCTAAATAAACCACAGAAGCACGATCTTGGCATCAGCTTAAGCCGGCGACGTTTTTATGTAAGATTACTTGCCGGAATGTCAGCCAACCAGCATTGGCAAGGCGAAGAGTTAGTCATGAGCCCCGATGGAACCGAGCGGCCAACGTTGATTAACGTCTCGGCAGTCGGTGAGTCCGATACCGTCGAATTCTACGTTTTGGTTTTTACCGATATAACAGCTCAAAAACAGGCTGAGGAAAATCTTCGTTACCTCGCCAACTATGATGCTCTGACCGGTTTGCCAAATCGGAGTTTATTAATGGATCGCATCCAACATGGCATCGAACAGGCCAAACGCGAGAAGCGATCTATCGCCTTATGCTTTATTGATTTGGATAAATTTAAACAAGTTAACGATAGCCTTGGCCATGATGTCGGTGATTTGTTACTGAAACAAGTGGCCAAACGGCTGACCTCCACACTCAGGCTGACTGACACTGTCGCTCGACTTGGCGGTGATGAATTTGTAGTTCTTTTAGAAAGTTACAAAGATGACACAAATGTCAGCCATGTCGCCCGAAAAATGCTAAAAGCAATTGGTGAACCAATGCAATTGGGTAACCACACCGTCAGCGTGTCGCCAAGTATCGGCATAGCGATTTATCCAGAAGATGCAACGAATGAACGCGAGTTACTGAAGCATGCCGATGTCGCCATGTATTACGCAAAAGACAATGGTCGAAATAATTTTCAGTTTTTTATTGAGGACATGAATCAAAAAGCGCATATGCAATTGGCTAGAGAAACTCGGCTACGAAGTGCATGGCAACGTAATGAGTTCATCAACTTTTATCAACCAATCTACGACAGCCGAAATAAACAAATGATTGGCGTTGAAGTACTGATGCGATGGCAAGACCATAAAACCATCATTCCACCCGTCGAATTTATCCCATTAGCTGAAGATTTACGGCTCATTGTGCCAATGACCCAAGCGTTATTGATTAGAGCACTTTCTGATTTGCAACTTTGGCACAACGCCGGATTCCCAGTGTATATCTCTGTGAACTTATCTCCGCGGCATCTGGAACAAGAACAACTTGCGCAAGAAACTGCAGCACTATTGGAAAAATTCCAAATCCCAGCCAATTGCCTGCGGTTTGAGGTCACAGAGAGCGCCTTGATGCAAGATCATCAAAGCGCAATTGAAACTATGTTGGCCTTAAGCGAGCTTGGCGTGCAACTCGCGCTCGATGACTTTGGTACTGGCTATTCGTCACTCAAATATCTAAAAGAATTACCGATAGATGCCATTAAAATTGACCGCAGTTTTGTTAAAGATATCGGCATAGACAGGAACGATGAAACTATCATTGAAGCTATGCTCAGCATGGCCAACAGCCTAGGCATGTACTGTATCGCCGAAGGTGTTGAAACCGTTCAACAACTTGATTTCTTTACTGCACGCGAGTGTTATTTTATTCAAGGGTATTTGCTTGGTAAGCCTATGACGGCTGAAGACTTACTGACTAAAATGCAGTTTGAGCAATCATTATCCGAAAAACAAACGTAATCAAATCAGTGGCCATCACTTGATTATGCTAGACTGCGTCCCTCTTTTTGCTTCTAGGCATGCACATGTCGACAAAGAATAAATTACTATGGGCAGCGCTGTTATTGTTGTTCGCTGAGGCGTGTTTTGCCGGAATTGGCGCCTTAGTAAAATTCACAAGTGCTGATGCTAACCAAGTGCAAGTGGTATTTTTTCGTAATTTCTTTGCATTATTAGTGATGTTACCTTGGATTTGGCTGCAAGGATTAGCCCTGCTAAAAACCGATCGCTGGTATTTGCACTTAAGCCGCGCCACGACGGGAATTGTCTCGATGTACTGCTTCTTCTATGTGATAAGCGAACTCCCGCTGGCTCAGGCAATGTTGGTGTTGCTACTTTCGCCTTTTGTCGTGCCACTGATAGCGCGTTTTTGGCTCAAAGAATCCCCCAGTCGGCTTACCGTATTTGGTATTTTTCTTGGATTTGTCGGCGTATTCATAGCAATTCCAGTACATGGTGAAGCTGGCAGTGCAGTGTTATTGGCAATTGGTCTATTATCGGCATGTTTGGTGGCTGTGACTAAAACCACGATTCGTTATATGTCAGATACCGAGCCTGCAGCTAGGATTGTGTTCTATTTCTCTTTACTTACGGCTGTGATCTCGTTTATCCCGGTGCCTTTTTACTGGCAACCGCTTGAAACGCAAAGTTGGTGGGCTTTTGTGGCTATGGGTTTCTTCGCTGCTGCTGGTCAAATGGCGATGACAAAAGCATATGCGCTTGCACCTGCCTCAGACATCGGTATGTGGACTTACAGTAGTGTGATATTTGCCGGTGCTTTTGGTTATTGGTTCTGGCAAGAACCTGTAACCATGTCTTGGTTTCTCGGTGTGATACTTATTATTTACGCGGGTTATATCACCCACCGCCAACGCCTCATTTAGTATTGTCCCCCCCCCCCCAAATAACACTGTTTTGTTAGAAAAAGCCTAAGTTGCAACATGTACTTAGGCTTTTAAGTAATTACCGAACGCAATTAAAATACCATGTTGTAGGCCATGCTGAACGTCTTTGCATCGCCATAGTTCTGTTTAAACCAACTGCCACTAAAATCGTTCCAATGTTCAAATTGAATTTTGAAATCGGAGGAGGCAGAAACATCAAATTTCAGCACAATTGAGCTATTTCGATGTTTCTCACGATCGTCATCGGTATATTCTGCTGGATTATCACGATAGATTTTTTGTTGATACAAGCCGTGAGTAAGCAACAGCAGAAACTTGTCAAAACGTCGACCAGCACTGAGGGTGTACGCCAAATCACGTCCATAAGATTCTGTACGGTCAGAGTAAAAAAGCTCTGTCGTGAACAAGAAATTATTGTAATCAACTAAAGCGGATGCACCATAAATTTGCTGCATCGTTTTGTCTGACCAGTCTTCACCTGCAGACACTAATCGGCCTTGGGTATCAGACTGCATGACCATTAGCCTTCCTTCAAACCAGTCTTTAGCAAGCACCATCTCAGCACCAAAGATGCCTGACCACTTGGTATCTGATTCGCTATCAAGACCACTATAAAGCTTTAAGTAGTCACTATCTTTACGGGTTTCACTACCGCCGAACACATTAACAATTCCCGACCACTCCCCCATTTGGATATTATGCGACCAGTTCATGCCGTTGTAGTTAACCGCTTCCCAACCATAAGTTTGTCCTGGAAGATGCACCCAAGGATAAGTAAAACCAACATCTTGCTGCTCGGAATAATAAAACAGAGGGAGTCGCTTTCTCCCAAGCTGCACAGTGTTTGCGTCATTGACTTGATAGCTCAAATACACCCATTCCAAATTTACATCAAAATCTCTCGAACCACGTGAAACCACCTGCCCTGTCAACATTAAATCATCAGAAAAGAGCACCGAACCTTGTAAACCGAGCTTCGAATCTGGTTTAAAACTCCATGAGTCTTCATATACAGCGGCTTGAGAGTAGTCGGCAATCATACAGGGGCAATCAAGTCCGACCTCATTTTGGCCGCCAACACTGCCGCTAAATACCCGCCCCACACCTACAGTCATAAAGCCAGAATAGCTATAGTCCACCGCCATTAAAAACGGCGAGGCGAGTAGCGCAATCGGCAAGGTAATTAGTGATATACGATTCAATTTAAACATCAGACATCTCCTTAAAACGTTGCGACAACTTTAACTGCGGGGGTCACAGCGCTTTTATCGATGTATCCAATCACACTTGGATTTTGACTAACCAACTCAATCACTTCTTGGTCCGTGCCAAGTTCTTTTGGTGGAGTGCCTTTACCGGTAAACACTAATTTCGACCAATAAGCTTTGATCTGACTGCCGGTTTTATTCAGAACTTTTTCATTAAACGTCGAGGTTGCCCCTGCTCCATCCGCTTGCGCTAATGGAATTGCAGCCTTGCCATCAGGGAAACTTTTACTGCGTCCAAGGTAAATCTTTGAAATCTCTTCTGCATTTAATGCTGCAGTATTGGAAGGGTGAACAACTACCGCAACCTCGGCCATCGCATTGATGCTGAAAAAAAACATCGGTACAAGCCATACTCGATTCATACACAGCTCCAGTTTGTAACAAGGTCTATTTGCAGTGTAGTTCAAAAAAAATAATACAAGGGTTACTTTGAACTATTTCAAATAAGTTTGGTCGTGCCAGCAGACATAATCTTGTTTGCGCATCCTGCCCCAGAGCTCTAGCACTTGGCGGGCGGCTCAGGTAAAATACGCGCCATTTTTCCGATTGTTGATTGATACAGGCTGACGTACACCATGAGCAAAAAGCTGCACATAAAAACCTGGGGCTGCCAGATGAACGAATACGATTCATCCAAGATGGCCGACTTGTTGGATGCCACTCATGGCTTTACTTTGGTTGAAGAAGCCGAAGATGCCGACGTGATTTTATTAAACACTTGCTCGATCCGCGAAAAAGCGCAAGAGAAAGTCTTCCACCAGCTAGGCCGCTGGCGTCCACTTAAAAAGAAAAATCCGAACCTTATCATAGGTGTAGGTGGCTGTGTTGCCTCCCAAGAAGGTGCGGCAATTCGTGAGCGCGCGCCCTATGTTGACATAGTATTTGGGCCGCAAACCTTACATCGTTTACCAGAGATGATTAATGCCGTTCGTGGTGACAGATCGCCTGTTGTTGACGTGTCATTCCCTGAAATCGAAAAGTTTGACCGCCTACCAGAACCAAAAGCCGAAGGACCAACTGCGTTTGTGTCTATTATGGAAGGCTGTTCTAAATACTGTACTTTCTGTGTGGTGCCATACACGCGCGGTGAAGAAGTTAGCCGACCTTTAGACGATGTACTGTTAGAAGTTGCCCAATTGGCTGAACAAGGAGTCCGTGAAGTTAACTTATTGGGACAAAACGTTAATGCTTATCGCGGTGAAACTCATGACGGTGGCATTTGTCACTTCTCTGAACTTTTACGCCTAGTTGCTGCGATTGACGGCATTGACCGTATTCGCTACACCACTTCGCATCCAGTTGAGTTTACTGACGATATTATTGAAGTTTATCGTGATGTGCCGGAATTGGTCGACCACTTGCACTTGCCTGTGCAATCTGGTTCAGACCGTATTTTAACTTTAATGAAGCGCAACCATACTGCGATTGAATACAAATCAAAGATCCGTGCGCTGAAGAAAATACGTCCAAATTTAAGCATGTCCTCTGACTTTATCATCGGCTTTCCAGGCGAAACAGCCGAAGATTTTGCGCAAACCATGGATTTGATCGCGAGTATCGGTTTTGACATGAGTTTTAGTTTCATCTATTCAGCACGCCCTGGCACACCTGCGGCTGATTTACCTGACGATGTCAGTGAAGATGAGAAAAAACAACGGCTCTATATCTTGCAAGACCGCATCAACCAACAGTCCTTACAAATTGCTCGTGGCATGCTGGGTACTGAACAACGGATTTTAGTGGAAGGCCCGTCGAAAAAAGATCTAATGGAATTAACAGGCCGTACTGAAAATAACCGAGTAGTGAATTTTGAAGGTTCACCTGATATGATTGGCCAATTCGTCGATGTAAAAATTACCGATGTATTTACCAATTCATTAAAAGGGGTGGTGATTCGTACCGAAAAAGATATGGATCTTCGGCGCGAAGTTTCTCCACAGCAAATTATGGCCCGTCAGGCCAAAACGGATGAATTAGGTGTTGGCACCTTCCAACCTTAACTATTTATCCATGGTTCAGGCCGCAATCGCGGCCTGAATTGACGGTCTTGGCAGCGTTGTATTAACTGAGAACAGGACTTTTGGACAACCCAATCAGTAGCCTAGAATTTAGTGTATCCCCCGCAGATCATCAGCGGATTTCTTTATTATGTGGTCCGTTTGATGACCATATTCGCCAAATTGAACGGCGTTTTCGAGTGCAATTAAGTTTTCGCGACGATAAATTTCGTGTGCTTGGTTTAAGTACTGTGCTGCCGCAAATTCAACATCTGGTAGAGCAGCTCTATGCGGAGACTGTTAATGCCGCCGGTAAGCCAATACCACTATCGCCAGAGCAGGTTCATCTAGCCATTAGTGGCATCGAGCATCCAGCAACGCTTATTCAAGTAGATGAAACGACTCAAGAAATTGCGATCAAAACCAAAAAGGGGTTGATTAAAGGCCGTAACCCAAATCAAAGCCGTTATGTCGCGAATATTCTTAAACATGACGTGACTTTTGGTATTGGTCCTGCGGGCACTGGCAAAACGTATTTAGCCGTCGCATGTGCGGTCGATGCGTTAGAAAAAAATCAAGTCCGGCGGATTATTCTGACTCGACCTGCGGTTGAGGCAGGAGAAAAACTTGGTTTCTTGCCCGGAGATCTCGCTCAAAAAGTTGATCCCTATTTACGTCCGCTTTATGACGCGCTGTTTGACATGCTTGGTTTTGAAAAAGTCGAAAAGTATCTCGAGCGCAGTGTGATTGAAATTGCGCCACTGGCATATATGCGCGGTCGTACGCTCAGTGATGCTTTTATTATTTTGGATGAAAGCCAAAATACCACTGTCGAACAAATGAAAATGTTCTTAACGCGCATTGGCTTTAATTCAAAAGCAGTGATCACCGGCGATGTGACGCAAGTCGATCTGCCTCGTGGGCAATACTCCGGCCTCAAACATGCAATCGACGTGCTCAGCCAAGTTGATGCATTAAGTTTCAACTATTTCCAAGCAAAGGATGTGGTGCGTCATCCGGTCGTGCAAAAAATTGTAATTGCCTATGAAGCTTTTGAAAAAGCTGAACAGCAAGCCAAAGCTGAACGCGAGCTGCAACGTAAGCAAGCTGAAATTGACGGTAACGCAACGAATTTAAGCTCTCAAACTAAACGCAGTAATCAAAGCGGGATCGCAACGAATTTAAGCTCTCAAACTAAACGCAGTAATCAAAGCGGGATCGCATGAGTATTATCCTAGATCTACAAGTGGCAACTGAAGCCACAGATATTCCGTCTGAGGAAATGCTGCAACGTTTCCTCAATGCAGCAGTTAGCCCTTTTCAAGCTGAGGCGGAAGTAACTATTCGTATTGTTGACGAAGCAGAAAGTCAGCAACTTAATTTCGATTATCGTCATAAAGACAAACCAACTAATGTGTTAAGTTTCCCATTCCAAGCACCTCCGGGTATTGAACTGCCGTTATTGGGTGATTTGGTTATTTGTGTGCAAGTTGTGGCAAGAGAAGCTTTAGAACAAAATAAGACTCTAGAAGCGCATTGGGCACACATGGTTGTGCATGGTTGCTTGCATTTACTTGGCTTTGACCATATAAATGATACTGACGCTGAGGAGATGGAAGCTGAAGAAGTGCAGATTTTGCAAGAACTTGGCTTTGCAGATCCTTATTTTATTGACGAACGGAGTTAATTTTTTTTCATGGGTGACGACAATCCACACTCGAGAAGCGGTTCTACGGCAAAATCTTGGCTAGAGCGTATCGCAGCAATTTTTACCGCAGAACCTCAAGATCTATCTGATTTAGAAGAAGTATTTGTAGAAGCAAATGCTCGTCAGTTGATAGATACCGATACTAAGGGCATGCTGCAAGGTGTGCTAGAAATATCCAAAATGCGCGCACGGGACATCATGGTGCCCCGCTCGCAAATGGCTACCATCGATATTGATCAACCACTTGCTGAGTTTTTACCAATTCTGCTTGAAAACAATCACAGTCGTTACCCAGTCGTTAACGAAGACAAGGACCACATTGAAGGGATCTTGATTGTTAAAGACATTTTACAGTACGCACTCAAACCTGACACGGAATGGCAACTAAGGGATCTGCTGCGTCCCGCTGTTATCATTCCTGAGAGCAAACGTGTTGATGCCCTTTTAAAAGAATTTCGGCAAAAACGTTACCATATGGCAATAGTGGTTGATGAATACGGTGGTGTTTCCGGCTTAATTACTATTGAAGATATTTTGGAGCAAATTGTCGGCGATATCGAAGACGAACACGACGATGAAGAAGGCTCGGATATCCGTAAACTCGGTAGCCATGTATTTTTAGTCAGTGCACTTACTCCGCTTGACGAATTCAACGAAAGTTTCGGTACTCACTTTGACGAAGAAGAAGCAAGCACTATTGGCGGTATCGTCTTACATGCTTTTGGCCATATGCCGGTGAAAGGAGAAACCCTTGAACTCGATGGCCTTACTTTTAAAGTCAACAAAGCCAACAGCCGCAGACTAGTGCAGTTGCAAGTCATCAAGCCCAAAATCGCCCAAGAAACTGCAGACGCCGAATAACTTCGGCGTTTTTTTCAGGAATATTACCGTGTTACAAAGACTACATCCGCTAATTGTCTGCACTTTGCTGATAGTGCTAGGTCTCATTAATACTTTTGCCTATGCGCCCTATCAATTGACGTTAATGCCACTTCTAACGTTACCAGTGTTGGCAATCGCGGTCTGGCAAGCGCAAAGTCCAAAGCATGCAGCTTGGTTTGGCTTTAGTTACGGACTTGGCTGGTTTGGCTTAGGGGTTAGCTGGGTTCATGTCAGTATCGCGACTTTTGGCGGTATGCCACTTATCTTTAGCGTAGGGATCATGGCGGCTTTAGTTGCCTACCTGTCGCTGTTCCCTGCACTAGCTGCATGGCTCGCTGCGCGATTCGGCCGCAATCTCGCTATGACCTATCCCGCGGTCTTTGCCTTGTCTTGGCTATTAAACGAAAACCTCCGTTCATGGGTTTTAACTGGTTTTCCGTGGTTATCACTCGGATATACCCAAACGACTGGCTACCTAGCACCATGGGCGCCATTAGTTGGTGAAATTGGCATAACCATGCTTATCGCCTTTTTTGCCGCAGCGTGTGTACGTATCGGACAAAAACAATTTTCGCAGCCTTTGCTAGCAATTTCGCTAATCGCAATAAGCCCAATGTTAAGTACATTCAAAGGGTGGCAAATCACAGATAAACAACAAAATGTGGTGTTAGTTCAAGGAAATATCAAACAAGAACTGCGTTGGGATCTCGAACAAGAACTACCAACCATGAAAAAATATATGGCGTTAACCAGACCATATTTTGGCGACAGTTTGATCATTTGGCCAGAAGCAGCAATTCCTCAGTTGGAGCACCAGGCTCAGCCATTTTTAATTAATCTTGATATGTTAGCTGCTGAAAATAACAGCGCGGTTATCACTGGCATTTTAGACCTGCGATATAAAGTTGGTGATTACAATGGCATGATTGTACTTGGTCAAGACCAAGCCCAGCCAGTAACCGGCAGTTACGATTATTTCCAAACCAATCGATATCGTAAGCATCATCTACTGCCAATTGGTGAATTTGTACCCTTTGAGCAACTGCTACGCGATGTCGCACCATTTTTTGATTTGCCCAATAGCTCCTTTACTCGCGGTGATTGGCAACAAACAAACCTAACCGCTAAAGGCTTAGCAGTGCTGCCGGCACTTTGTTTTGAAATTGCCTTTCCGCGACAAATCCAGGCAAACTTCACTAACAAAACCGATTTATTACTCACTGTCAGCAACGATGCTTGGTTTGGTGATTCAATCGGTCCATGGCAACATCTGCAGATCGCACAAATGCGAGCACTAGAGTTTGGTCGGCCACTGCTACGAGCCACGAATACAGGCGTGACCGCAGTAGTTAATCCTGATGGCACAATTGCCGAACAACTGCCGCAGTTTAGTGATGCGGTGCTCAAACGCTCAGTCAATTTGGTTGAAGGCTTCACCCCGTATAGTCGATTTGGCGATTGGCCGATTTATCTTCTATCACTCGGATTAATTGGTTGGATAGTTGTCGCAGCGAAGCTAAATCCCAAGCACAACCCGTCTTATTAGTTTGACACTAAGCCTAGATACACGTTGGCGCTGCGTTGCCAACTTGTATGAATTTCCAGCAAACAGCGGCGAAACGCTGATATTTTACGCAATCAGCGAGCATCGTTGGGTTGTAACAAAGCTTGTTCAGCTGCAAGACAGTTTAAAAAGCATAATTTAAAACCAAGTCAGTCGGACTTGTTGGAGCTTAAAATGAATAAAGGTCTGTTAATTGGTATTGTGGTTGGTGCTGTTGGGGTAACTGCGGCGGGTTCAATTGCCAGTTTACACTACAAAGATCAGCAGCCACAGCTAGCTGAAGTTGTTAGCAGTAAAGCAGTTACTGAAGAGTTCACCGTACCAGTTGAGGAATGTAAAACCGTGCAAGTGCAGGTGCAGAAACCGGTTAAAGATGAACACCAAATTTCTGGCACTGTTATCGGTGCTGTGGTAGGCGGAGTCCTAGGTAATCAAGTGGGCGGTGGTAACGGTAAAAAAGTTGCAACCGTGGTTGGTGCTGCAGCTGGCGGCTACACCGGTAAGCAAGTACAAAAGGAAATGCAAACAACCGATGTTGAAAACCAAGCGAAACGTCAATGTACTACAGTGCAGAAAAAACAAAGCAAAGTTATCGGTTATGATGTGCGCTATCTACATGATGGTAAATTAAAAACTGTTCGTATGAACGAAAAGCCAGGCGAACAAGTCCTTATTCAACAGGACCAAGTATTGCCGATTGCCAATAGCAATCCTGCTGGCACAAAATAACTACGTAGCTTGTTATAATCGTAGAGCAAGGTGCTTGTTCCTTTTTCCCTAATCCTGTCGCTAATCCGGTCAGCCACTTTTTAAATTGTGGCTGGCCGAATTTAGTTCTTATCAGTGAAACTGCGCCACCAATTCTGGCAAGGCTTGGCATCGAACAAGGCAACTGGCTACAAAATTGCCAAAAACTTGAAGACGATTTTCGGCAAGTGATTGGCCCTGCCGCAGCGATTGAAAAGTTCTGCCAAGCGATTGGCCAAAAATGGCTGCAAGGCATTCAGAACTGCCGACGATGTTTTGGCTAGCGAATTCTTAATCTGATTAAAACTGCACTATTTTTTCCAAAAATCTACGCTGATCACAGATCTGGCGTTAGAGCTCATTGTCACATCAAGCAAAAATCCCGAAATCAGAAAAATTCAAAGCCAACTATTAAAATCAAAATACCCATGCATCGCTGAAATTACATAGCAGAGCAAGACGCGTGTTTCTTTTCCCCAAAGCCGGCCAGCCACTTTTTAAATTGTGGATGGCCCGGTTTAGTTCTCGAGTTTAGTTTGCTTGTTTCTTTTCCCCAAAGCCGGCCAGCCACTATTCAAATTGTGGCTGGCCTCGTTTATTTTTTTGTGGGTGGCCTTGTTTAGTTCTATCGTTCAGTTTTTTGTCCACTCAGTAAAATCAAAATCCCTTGCATAATCCTCATATTGATCTAGCATTTGAACAATCCTGGCATTTCGCATTTCTATTCTCATATATTTTGTTATGTTCTCATCAATATCAAAATACTTAATTAACAAAAAAGAATGCACATCATCACACCAAAGACTATAAGCATCTATCTTTTTTATTTTTGAACTACGCTCGTCTGATATTTTCATAGAACGTGTAATTTGACGAATTGCATCTTCTTGCGTAATAGTACCTCTATTAACACTATCTTCTATATCTTTGTAAAGGTACACAACATCAAAATATTCAAATGTATCCAACCGTTTAATTACAGCATTCCTATAACTAGAATATTTTGCAAGTGTCCTAAATTCGCAAGTTGCATAAACCCCTTCTCCATCCGAGAGCGCCGACACAGAACTTATATATGAGATCAGACAACAAAAAAAAGTACCTTTTAAAATCCTCAAAGAATTCATATAACTTTCTCCTAATTATTGGACTTTAACACCAGCAGCCCTTAATGCCTGCTGAGTTTTCTCATATGCGTCATTATTCATATTCGCTGCGGCACCAAATGTTTCTGTTTTTTCCAAATAATATCGAGGATTAACCTTAATCGTCCCACTATGCTCCGTAAAATGCTGCCCAACATCATATCCGAGAATCTCAGAGCTGTAGTATGTTTTAAAATCTATTGTATCCTTACTGAAACCCGAAAATTCAAGATTTAAACCTGCAGCATCTATACCAATCATTTTCAAATCAGTCCCCCGCTAACCTTGGACTAACCTTGGACATATATGGACGCTCCCATGTCTGTCAAGTAAACCAAGCCTGCCAGCAAGC
>JAYSCP010000015.1:0-75379 GCA_041914845.1 Alteromonadaceae bacterium | reverse complement strand
AGTAAAACCCGTTATCCCGTTCGCTCAAAACATTCTTAAGTGAATGGTGTTAACCGAAACGGTGGTTTTTTATTGGCGCGTATTGATAAGAATACTGCGCGTTGGTGCAATGCTAACGATTAATAGTCAGCATTGCCTGGTGTACGTGGGAAGGCGATAACGTCACGAACGTTACCTACGCCAGTAACATAAGACACTAAGCGCTCGAAGCCTAAACCAAAGCCTGCATGCGGCACAGTGCCGTAACGACGTAAATCACGGTACCAGCTGTAGTCTTCTTTATTAAGGCCCATCGCGTCCATCCGCTCGTCAAGCTTGTCTAAACGCTCTTCACGTTGGCTTCCTCCGATGATTTCGCCGATGCCTGGTGCAAGGATATCCATAGCGGCAACAGTTTTACCATCCTCGTTCATGCGCATATAAAATGCTTTGATGTCTTTTGGATAGTTTTGCAGGATCACAGGCGCCCCAACATGCACTTCAGCAAGGTAACGTTCGTGTTCAGATTGCAGATCCACCCCCCATTCCACAGGGTAATCGAATTTCTTACCGCAGTTTTTCAAAATCTCAACCGCGTCAGTGTAATCCATGCGTACGAAGCTTGAATTAATCATGTTTTGCAGGCGAGTTACCGCATTTTCGTCAACGCGTTCTGCGAAAAACGCCATATCATCAGCGCGTTCTGTCAGTACAGCATTAAACACATACTTCAACATGTCTTCAGCAAGCTGAGCGACATCTTTTAATTCTGCAAAAGCAACCTCTGGCTCAATCATCCAAAACTCAGCCAAGTGGCGTGTAGTGTTTGAATTCTCAGCACGGAAAGTCGGGCCAAAGGTATAAACTTTAGACAAAGCACATGCATAAGTTTCGACGTTTAATTGGCCTGAAACTGTTAAGAAGGTTTCTTTGCCGAAGAAGTCTTGTTTGTAGTCCACTTTGCCTTGGTCGTTACGTGGTAAGTTTTCCAAATCTAAGGTACTTACACGGAACATTTCGCCAGCACCTTCACAGTCGGCGCCGGTAATGATTGGCGTACTGATCCAATAGAAACCTTGCTCGTGGAAGAAGCGATGGATTGCTTGTGCTAAACAATGACGCACACGCGTAATTGCGCCAACCATATTGGTGCGGGCACGTAAGTGCGCTTGTTCACGCAAATATTCCATGGAATGGCGTTTTGGCGCCATTGGATAGGTATCCGGGTTTTCAACAAAGCCTAATACTTCGACTTGCTGCGCTTGCAGTTCAAAGCTTTGGCCTTGACCTTCAGAGCGCGCAACAACGCCTGATACAACAACCGAACAAGCCGTTGTTAAGCGCTTAATTTCGTCTTCGTAATTATTCAGTTCGGCCGGAGCGACGGCTTGCAGTGCATCAAAACAGCTGCCGTCATGTACGGCTAGGAAAGAAATACCGGCTTTCGAATCGCGACGTGTGCGGATCCAGCCTTTGATGGTAATGTGTTCACCGACCGCGTAGCGGCCAGCAAGTACGTCTTTAATGACAGCGTGCGTCATGCAACAGGCTCCAACTTGCTCTTTAAAAAAAATGAATTTAACTTAAGAGCTGTAATCATACGCAGTGGGCGTTTCAACACAAGTAAAACTTGTAAGGAAGGGCGATTTGCCGATGCAAGATCGCGTTTTACCGGTAAAAAACCGCCGAAAAGGCCCTGATTGGTTGGTTAGTATCCTGCAATGGTTGTCGCTGGCGGGCTGGGCTGTATTTGTTATAGCCATCGGATTGTCGCATTTAGCCAAGCCTGAAATGAATTCAGGCTTGGTTCGATACTGGGGCATTCGTATCCGGGAGTACTGGGACCCCCATTTATTGCCAAAACTCATTTATTTGTTGTGGTGGTGTTGTGCGATTAGTTTATTAAGTATTACGTTAAATCAGTTTCGGATGCGAAGAGCGACAGATCGGCTCCGCTATAATTTTGTCGCGCTTCTGCTGATATCGCTTGGGGCATTAAGCTATTTTTATCAAGTTGAGTAATACGTCCAGCCACTATGTGCACTAATTTAAATGCCTAAAAGCCTATCTAAGCGCCCGGCAGTGCAGTTGCTTGATGAGTAATTTGCTGCTGGCAGACTTGGTAAAGCGCAGCAGTTAATTTACTAAGCTCTTCAGCGGTGATGATAAAAGGCGGCATAATGTAAAGTAGCGCGCCAAAAGGGCGGATCCAAACGCCAAGCTCGACAAATAGTCGCTGGGCTTTAGCGACATCAATATTGGCATCAAGTTCAACAACTCCAACGGCTCCTAGCACTCTAACATCAACAACATGTGGTAAGTCACGAAGATCAGCAAGTTGTGCTTTAAGCTGTTTTTCAATTGCGCCAACTTGGTAGTGCCAGTGGCCTTCGTTGATTAACTGAGTACTCGCCAGCGCGACTGCACATGCAAGAGGATTGGCCATAAAAGTTGGTCCGTGCATTAAAGCGGGTGCTTTACCTTGACCAATGCCTTGTGCGACCTTATTACTGCAGACTGTCGCGGCTAGTGTGATATAACCGCCACTTAATGCTTTCCCGAGGCAAATGATATCTGGGACAATGTTGGCATGGGCGCAGGCGAACAATTGACCGGTGCGACCAAAACCAGTGGCTATTTCGTCGGCGATTAATAGCACGTCAAACTCGTCACAAAGTTCACGACATAAGCGTAAGTAGTTCGGGTGATACATTCGCATGCCACCTGCGCCTTGTAGTATTGGCTCGACAATCATGGCGGCAATTTGCTGATGATGCTGGACGAAGATCTCACGTAACTTCAAGGCATCACTTTCGTGCCATACGCCATCAAAGCGGCTTTCGGGCGCAGGGGCGAATAATTGTGCAATCAACTGACTGCTAAAAATCTGATGCATACCATCGTTTGGGTCACACACCGACATGGCAGCGAATGTATCGCCATGATACGCCTTCTGTAAGCTCAGAATTCGATGCTTTGTCGTCTGACCTTGCGAAAGTCGATACTGCAGCGCCATTTTTAATGCAACTTCAACCGCGATAGAGCCGCTGTCTGCAAAAAAAACTTTATCAAGCTCTGCTGGCAACATTTGACAAAGCTGTTTAGCTAAAGCGACTGCGGGCTGATGCGTAATACCGCCGAACATTACATGACTCATTTTACTAAGCTGGGCTGTTACAGCTTGGTTTAACACCGGGTGGTTATAACCGTGCACCGCGGACCACCAGCTAGCTGTGCCATCAATCAATATTTGACCGTTTTCCAAGTGCAATTGACAGCCTTCGGCACTAACAACGGGGTACACCGGCAGTGGATTTTTTAGCGAGGTGTACGGATGCCAAATATGGTCATGGTCAAATTGCAGATCGATGCTCATAAAATAACCTATGGTAAACTTCCTGAACTGGTAAGCGTTGACTTCGCTTGTTAGGCCGCTAGACTAGCGACAAAACTAAGAATTCACAATGCCAAGTCCGGCCTTGCAGGGAAATTTATGCTTACCACCACCGAAGTTCGTCACAACTGGTCTTTAGCCGAAGTTAACGCATTATTTGCGTTGCCATTTAATGATTTGATGTTTCAAGCCCAAGTAGTACATCGGGCCAACTTTCGGCCGAACGAAGTTCAGGTAAGTACATTATTGTCAATAAAAACAGGTGCTTGCGCAGAAGATTGCAAATATTGCCCGCAAAGCGGCCATTACAACACCGGTTTAGAGCGTGAACGTTTGCTTGAAGTAGAAAAAGTGCTGACTCAGGCCAAAGCAGCTTTAGACAAAGGCGCTAGCCGTTTTTGTATGGGGGCGGCATGGAGTAACCCAAAAGAGCGCGATATGCCTTACATCATGGAAATGATCAAAGGTGTTAAAAATATGGGTTTAGAAACCTGTATGACCCTTGGTAAATTGACTGCAGATCAAGCTGTTGAACTTGCCGATGCAGGCCTTGATTACTACAACCACAATTTAGATACTTCTCCTGAATTTTATGGCGAAATTATCACAACTCGGACCTATCAAGACCGCTTAGATACGTTAAGTCATGTGCGTGATGCTGGCATGAAAGTTTGTTGTGGTGGGATTGTTGGTATGGGCGAGTCGGCAAACGATCGTTCGGCATTATTGCGGCAAATTGCCAATCTGCCTGTGCATCCTGAAAGTGTGCCAATCAACATGTTGGTTAAAGTTGCTGGCACTCCATTGGAAAATGTTGACGATTTAGATGGTTTTGAATTCATTCGCACTATTGCAGTTGCACGTATCATGTTGCCAAAAAGCCATGTTCGTTTGTCGGCAGGCCGCTCACGGATGAACGAGCAAATGCAGGCGTTATGTTTTATGGCTGGCGCTAACTCAATTTTCTATGGTGATAAATTATTGACCACCGAAAACCCTGAGGCTGATGCCGATATGCAACTCTTTGCAAAGCTGGGGCTTGTTCCTGAGCAGCGTCATGATGTCTCTGACGAAGCGCATGTTGCCGCTTTGGCTGAAGCTATCAGTGATGCTGAAAAACCGGTGTTATTTCACGAGGCTATATAGTGGTTAGCCCGAAGTTATATCCTAGGTTGACGATACGGCTTTCAAAAATTTTATGAGTACAGCAACATGCACTTAGCCCAGATGCAGCAATGGCTTGAAGAGCGAAAAGCGGCTGGGCTTTATCGGCAAACTCAGGTTGTTCAGCCTTTGGCCAATGGCAAACTGCTTGCTGCAGGGAAAGTCTACCGTAACTTTTCGGGCAATGACTATTTAGGCCTCGCGGGCGATGAAAGTTTGCGGGCAGCGCAAGCTCAAGCATTGTTGGCGTACGGAACAGGCAGTACTGGCTCGCCAGCGGTGACCGGTTATCATCCGGCGCATCAACGCCTTAGTCAGGAGCTTTGTGATTGGCTTAAAGTTGATGCGATTTTGCTGTTTAGTTCTGGGTTTGCCGCCAATCAAGCGCTGATTAGTGGCCTCGTAGCAAAATCAGACCAGTTGCTGTTGGATAAATTGGCGCATGCTTCGATGATTGATGCTGCAATGCAACTTCCCAATGGCTTTAAACGGTTTTTGCATAATGATTTATCGGCGTTAGCCCGTGCATTTAGTCACCATGATGGCCCGCACGTGGTCGCGACTGAAGGTGTGTTCAGCATGGATGGCGATTCGCCCGATATGGCTGAGCTTTTAACGCTTTGCCAGCAGCATCAAGCGCCATTATTGCTTGACGACGCCCACGGTCTTGGAGTGTTAGGGCATGAAGGTTCTGGCACAATGTCAGCGCATGGGCTCGAAAATGCGCAATTGGCATGTTTGATGGCGAACTTTGGCAAAGCGCTTGGTGCGCAAGGTGGCTTTTTAGCGGCTGACGCAGTGACTATTGATTATCTCCGTCAAACTTCTCGGCATTATATTTATAGTACCGCGCTGTCGCCAGGTTATTGCGAAGCCATTCGCTTGGCTATCCAGGCATGTCGAACTCAGCAATGGCGTCGTGATAAGCTTCACCAACACATTGCTTTTTTCAGGGATATAGCAGCACAAGCTGGGATATTGTTGCTGCCATCAGAGTCTGCGATTCAGCCGTTGATTATTGGTGAGAGTGAGCGGACCATGGCAATTAGCCAACAATTAAAAGAGCGCGGGATCTGGCTCACTGCCATAAGGCCACCGACAGTACCAAAAGGTCAAGCTCGGTTGCGGATCACATTAAGTAGTAGTCATTCACAAGAGGACCTGCAGTGTCTGGTACAGAATCTTTGTCAAGTTCTAGCAATTTAAACGTAGATCCCTCAGTGCGCGCTACGCCATTTTTACAAGGCGTACAGCAATGTTTCGATAAAGCAGCCACAACCTACCAACAAGGTGCTTTGTTGCAGCGCGACGTAGCGCATGATTTGCATCAATCGTTGTTGCAACGGCTAGCCGCTGATGCGGCAAACACCGCTGCTAAAGTTGGCAATCAGCAACAAGTGCTGCTGGATTTGGGCTGTGGCCCAGGTTGGTTTCACGATAATTTGACGGTGAGCTGTGATGAATTAATCGCGCTTGATTTAAGTCAAGCCATGCTCACCCAAGCAAAGATGGCCGGAATTGCCAAGCAGTATATTCATGCCGATGCCGCGGCGATACCGCTTGTCGCTGAGTCGGTTGACCAAGTGTTTAGTTCCTTAATGCTGCAATGGTGTGAGCATCCACAGCAAGTATTTGCTGAAATTGCCCGAGTACTAAAACCTGGCGGAGTATTTGCGCTCAGCACCTTGGTTGAAGAGAGCATGCAAGAGTTTAATCAAGCTTGGCAGCAACTTGGACAACAAGCACCGCAACTTACGTTTTTGCCGACGGCCACCGTGATTAATGCGGCGAAAGCTGCCGGTTTGACGTTGCATGCTCAGCAACGAACTTATCAGGTATTTTTCCCTGATGTAGTCAGTCTATCCCGAGAGTTCAAGCAGATCGGTGCCAATTACACTGAGCAAAAACCGGTAGGACTTGGTGGTAAGTCTCGTTGGCAAGCCTTCGCCAACATCTACGAGAAAAATCGGACCGTGCTTGGCCTACCACTCAGTTATCAAGTACTTATATTGGTTGGGACAAAGCGCTAATGGCAACGCACACGCTATTTATCACTGGCACTGATACTGATGCTGGGAAATCTTTTGTAAGTGTTGCTTTGCTTAAAGGCTTGGCTTTATTAGGTAAACACGTACTGGCATTTAAACCCATCGCGGCTGGAGTGGATGCTTCAGGGTTTAATTCGGACGCGTTGCAATTGCAAGCAGCTAGCTGTCGCCAATTGCCTTATTCACAAGTTAATCCAATTCTTTTTGCTGAACCCTGTGCACCGCATTTGGCCGGAACTATCGATCTTGGCCAATTACAGTCGTGGACTGAGGCGTTAGCAAACCTGCCGTCAGATTTGAAACTAGTCGAAGGGGCTGGCGGCTGGTTGTTACCAATCAATGCTAACCAGTATCTCGCTGATTGGGTGGTAGCCAATGGTTGGCCTGTCGTCTTGGTCGTCGGCATGAAACTTGGCTGTTTGAACCATGCGATGTTGACCTATCGCGAGCTTGAGCGCAGTGGCGTCAAGGTGATTGGTTGGGTGGCTAATCAGCTTGATACCAACATGCTGCGGTTTGACGACAATTTAGCCGATTTACAACAACGGCTAAAAATCCCATTTTTGGGATTGCTGCCGTATTCACCCGATGGCGTTGGTCAGCTGCAAGCTAAATTGCTGGCGGGTAATTTGCTGGATGCGCTTAACCTCGATTAAGCGCTGAGCAAGCTCGATAAGTCTGTAGATGGTGCAATTGGTGTTTTCACGCCATTACAAAACACATAGGCATTTTCACCACCTAGATAACTCAATTTTCCGTGAACGAATCTTAAGGCAGTTCCTTCAGGCAACCCAATAATCGGCGTGTTTGGTGCCACTTCCATGAATTCAGCGAGGCGCATATCTCTGGTTTCGCCATGAAAACCTTCAGGCACAAAATCGGTGTAATGTGGATTTAATTGAATTGGCAGCAGCGCCAACGCACGGAAACTTGGTGGCTCGATAATTGGCATATCATTGGTCGTTTTAATAGTCAGCCCTGCAATATTTGAACCCGCACTCCAACCAATGTAAGGCATGCCACTTGCTACTTTATGTTGAATTTGTTCAATTAAATTCAATTCATAAAGTTTCGCTAAGAGCATAAATGTATTGCCGCCGCCGACCAATAAACCTTGCGCATTCGCTATAGCCTCTGCCGGATTTTCAACTTGATGGATCCCTTGCACATGAACACCAAGTGGTTGCAGTGCCTGCTGAACCATCGCTAAATAACTATCGTAATTAATACGAACCCCTGCATAGGGGACAAACAACACATTGCGAATTTTTCCAAGTGTGTTGTCAATAGCTTGCATCGCGGGGGCAAGATAGTCGCTGTTGTTAGCGCGGGAACTGCTTAGCAAAAGTAGGTTCATAAAAAGTCCTGAGGCCGAATTAACTTTTATTATGTTAACCGCGACTACGTTATTAAAGCGAGAGCCTGAGCGATGATTAGTTACATTTGTGCCTAGCATCTGCGCTTGAAATTTGAGATTGAGGCCATATCTTTAGGATAACTGGTTGTACTTTAAGAGGTAGTTATGAAACGGGTCGCATTATTTATATTAACCAACCTAGCGGTGATGCTGGTGTTGTCAATTACCTTAAGTATTTTGTTTAAGATATTTGGCTTAAATAGTAGCAGTATGGGTGGGTTGTTGTTACTTGCAGCAGTGTTTGGTTTCGGTGGTTCATTAATATCACTGGCGATGTCTAAATCCGCGGCTAAACGTGCCACTGGTGCTGTAGTTATCGGAACGCCTAGCAATTCGACCGAGCACTGGTTATATACAACAGTTGAGCGTCAAGCAAAACAAGCAGGCATTGGAATGCCAGAAGTTGCAATTTATGACTCTCCTGAAATGAATGCTTTTGCCACAGGCATGAGTCGAAACTCGGCTTTAGTGGCGGTAAGTACTGGCCTGTTGCGTAACATGCGTGAAGAGGAAGTCGAAGCGGTGTTAGCCCACGAGGTGTCTCACATTGCAAATGGTGACATGGTCACTCTTACTCTAATCCAAGGCGTGGTAAACACTTTTGTAATTTTCTTAGCGCGTTTGATCGGTGGTGCGTTAAATGGCAATAACAGTGATGATGAGCAGCAAAGCCAAGGTTTTGGTTACATGATGACTGTCATGGTGTTAGAGATGCTATTCGGTTGGTTAGCTACCCCAATTGTGATGTGGTTCTCACGCCAACGTGAATATCGTGCTGATGCAGGCGCAGCAGCCTTGGTCGGTAGCAAAAGCATGATCGCAGCTCTAGAGCGTCTAAAGCATAACCACGAAAGTCGTTTAGACGGTTCGATGATGGCTTTTGGTATTGCCAACAAACCGGCAAAATCTGAGTTGTTTTTATCACATCCACCTTTGGAAAAACGGATTGCAGCGCTGCGGGATTCTTTTTAAACAATTAGAATTTACATCGACGCATAATTAATTTTCATACTTATAGTTAAAACCCCTGCATTGTCAGGGGTTTTCTTTTGATATCCTTGAAGTTTTTAGTCGATTTGTCTGAAAAAGTGAAACTTCAAGCGACTTGCTAGGTCGAACATTTTGCTTACATTGCTGATTTACTATTGAACTGTTATGGTAATCAAATAATTATAAAAGGAGATAATGATGTTGAAATGGTTTGGCGCTACGTTAATCGCGCTATCGCTCATTGGCTGTGCCAGTACAAATAACTCAGATAAATCAGTAGATGCGAAACGCTCGTCTATTGAAAACATGCGTGCGACGACTTTAAATCGGTTGTATAAAGAAAAACCTTACGCGGCAGATACTATCGAACGGGCCGCAGGTTATGCGGTATTTAGTAATGCAAATGTGAATCTAATTTTTGCCAGCGCTGGTGGTGGGTATGGTGTTGTACACGGCAATAATGGTCAAGTTACCTATATGAAAATGGGTGAAGTCGGGCTTGGTTTAGGCTTCGGAGCCAAAGATTATCGTTTAGTTTTTGTCTTTCACACGGCCAATGCTTTAAAACGTTTTGTTGATGATGGTTGGGCATTTGGCGGTCAACTTGATGCTGCTGCAAAAGCTGAAGAAAAAGGCGATGCCATTGGCGGTGAGATCACAGTTGATAACATTACTATTTATCAACTCACTGAAACTGGTCTAGCTTTACAGGCAACCATTAAAGGCACTAAGTTTTGGCGTGATAACGAACTGAACTAACTTTTTTATCGGGCAGCAGCGCTTGTAACAATACTGGCGTGCTGCGTTAACCCCGTCTATGGTTGTTATGAGCAATAATAAAAGGAGAGGGTATGCCTGTTAGTAAAGAATTAAATGAAGAGATCCGGATCTTAAATCTATTTAATCTAGATACCTCACTTGAAGGGATCAAAGCGCATAAAGACGCAGACGATGGCAGTAAAGCCGCCATCGAGCGTCTTTATCAAAAAGGATTAATCACCCAACATGATGGGGGTTATTTAACAGAATTAGGCCGAAATTGCGCTGAGCATGTGCAATCAGCGCTTCGAATACTAGCCTGCTAACGTCTGTTTCTTCAGCGTTTTTACCAGCCGGCGCATAAGGCGCCGGCTTTGCTTTGCTGCAGCTTCATCATTGGCAAATATCCATTTTGCGTAACTGTGACTTACATGCTGACACAATTGCTGTAATGCGGGGTAATCGCTGGCGATGCGGCTTAAAAACTGTTGATAACTTTCCGCTGGCGCTTTGTTAACAACTTGCTCTAAGGGTTTAAATAACTTGACCGGTTCGGTTATTTTTTGCTTGTTTTGCCACCAACGTACGGCGATAAAGGCGAGGCCACATAAAATCACTGCAAGCAAAATTCGGCCAATTTGCAGCCATGATAGTTGTTGCCAACTAGCCTTGAGTTCTTGCATTAAACTAGACTGTTGTTGCTCGTTAAAAGCAATAACCCATTTTGACCAATAAAAATCAAGATCATCCAACTTGTTCATAACATATTGGGTAAGCGAGTTATTCCTAACCCACGTTTGCTGTAATAAAGAAAGTTCTGATTCTGCTAACACCGCATCCAAACCATTTTCTAGTCGATCGGGCGCTACTAAAGCCGTTGGGTCGAAGCGATGCCAAGCGTTGTCGGCAAAATATTCCACCCACGCATGGGCGTCTCGTTGGCGCACTTGCAGATAATTTTGTTCGTCCTGCCAGTTACCGCCAAGATAACCCCCGATCACTCGTGCTGGAACGCCGGCGGCTCTTAACAAAAAGGCTGTAGCTCCTGCATAGTGACTACAAAAACCAGCTTTGCTCTCGAAAAGGAATTGATCGATTTCATCACCACTGAGTGCCGTGGGCGATAGGGTGTATTTGTAACCATCTGTTCTGAAACGAGCTGCGATTGCCTCCACGATTAGTTTTGGGTCTTGTAACGATTGATATCCTTCGCCAAGCCCACGAGCTTTAGCGTTCCCGGCTGGCAAAGCAAGGTAGGCCGTTTTATTAGCGTTGTCGGATAAAGGAATATCGGCGCTTGCTAGTTGATAAGTTAACCGCTGTGACACAACTTGCAGGGATCGCAGCATCTCGTTGCCCGTTAGTTGTACAGTTCCTTGTAGGACTTTTGACTGCCCTAGCGAAAACAAAATCCTTTGCTGATGCGGTTCAACCATCACAGTATAACGCCATGTATCCTGGGTGAGCGGTTTTGCCCGATAACGGCTTGGTCGCTCGCTGTGCCAAGTACGACCATCAAAATCTGTGTATACTTTAGCTCGCCAATACAGTTCATTTTGCTTAGGTGCAGTGCCATCAAACATTACGCGAAACGCCAGCTGATCAGATGCAACCAATTGCTCAATGCTGCCAGGACTCAAATCGTCAGCAAGTCCAGTTTGTGCGGCTTTGGCACCTGGCAGTTGCCAGAGCGGAGGCAGGCGGGGGAAGAATACAAAGAGCGCAGTAAATAAAGGAATAAAGACTAACGAAATCAAAGCAAGCCGCTTCCATGGCATCGGCTGAATTTTACCCGCAAAGAGATGAAATTGAACCTGAACTTGCAGCGCAAGTAGCGCCAAAATACACAACGCAATTAGTAGGTCCTGATGCACGATAAAACAGCTGGCAATTAGGAAGTATTGAACCCACAATAATTGGCGATAATCGGCCAAATCGTTGGACCTAATACTTAAAAGCCGCAACAGTGATGCTAGTAACAAGAAATGAAACATTAAATGGATGACACCCAGTTGCTTTGACATGAGCAATAACACGCCAATAATCAACGCTGCTAATATGTTGCTCGTGCCCAAACCCCATACATTTCTATTGAAGTAAATTTGGTCAAGTTTGGCCAGTAGCAATAAGGCAAATATTGCTTGGCTCCAAAAAGTGAATGCAGGGGTGAGCAACAGCAGTAAAGCAACTTGGCATAACCAAATTCGCCAATGGATAGCAATGGTAAAACGATTATCTTCCAATGCATTTAGCATAACGCAAGCGCTCTTAATACTTGTTGCTGATGCAACGGACCTTGAGATGGCGCAAGGACTAAATTGGGTAAACGTACACCGTAATTTTGCTGTCTACTTTCACAGGCGAGAACTTCGGCGCATAGCCGAGCTAATTCAGCATCAAGCGGGCCATCGCTGAGTTCAAGCCAAAAATCAATTGCAATAGCTTCTGGTCGATAATGTTTGACCACTGGCTGTAGTGGCTGCCTTGCTAGCTTTTTCCAGTCAATATTTTTTATCGGATCGCCAGCGACGTAGCTACTAAGATGGTGCCAAGCTAAATCCCCGCTGATATCACCTTGGCTATTAAACGTCGTGCTGAGTTGTCGTAAGGGCGCAGGATATGCCCAGTAATTTTGTGCTAGGGACACATAACACCAAGTGCGAATAAGCCCAAAAGGATAATCCGAAGTAATCTTTATTCGCGGTACCGTAAATAAACCTCTTTTACTTAATTGCATAGTAAGTGTTGTTTGTGGCCCAGAGAGCATAACGTCTTGCTGGTCGACGAAACTCGCTTGCAGAGCGATCCGATGATCAAAGTGACTTAATTGAATGGGAATTTGCAGCGCATCTCCGACAAATCCTGCTTGCTCTTGTCCCGCAGATAATGTGAGTCCAGATAAGTTTAGATAACTCAAGCCAATGCAAATTAGTAATAAACTCAATAAAAAGTAGCCAAGCATCAAAATGAGATTATTTTGGTAGTTTGTTCCAAGAATATAAAAAAGCACCACAAGTACCAACACCGATAAACCAAAGCGGGTTGGAAAGACAAATAAAAACTTTTGATTTAACTCGACTTCCCGCGCAGGCGGTTGCCGACGATCTAACCATCGCCACATCCGTGATCGAAATTGCTGTTGCAAGTGGAGAGTTAAATTTGACATGGAACTTCTTGCAATAGAACCGCACTTAGCGACGAGTGATGTTGATGCTGACGAAGTTGCAGTCGGTGTTCGGCAACAGCAGGAAACACGGCTTTTACATCATCAGCGGTGACATAATTTCTTTGATGTAAAAGCGCATATGCTCTTGATGCTCTTAGCAGAGCCTTAGCCCCACGAGGAGAGATGGGGAGCATATCTTCTCGATGACGGCTCGCAGTCACTAAATCTAATAGATAACTAACTAATGCCTCACTTGCGACTACTTCGGTAACCGCTTTTTGTAACTGTTGTAATTGCTCATGATTGAGCAGTGTAGTCAATTGGCGCTGGATCTTGCTGTCATTATCTGCCATCAACAGCTGTTGCTCTGCGGCTCGTTCTGGAAAACCTAAACTTAAACGCATCAAAAAACGGTCGAGTTGTGATTCAGGGAGTGCGCTGGTCCCGCTATGAAATAATGGGTTTTGTGTGGCAATCACAAAAAAAGGATTAGGCAGTGGCCGTGTTTCGCCGTCAATCGATACCTGCCGCTCCTCCATCGCTTCTAGCAATGCGCTTTGAGTTTTGGGGCTGGCACGGTTAATTTCGTCCGCCAGCAATACCTGGCTAAAGACTGGACCTGCTTGGAAATGGAATTGTTGTGACCGAGCATCGTAAATACTAAAACCAGTAAGATCTGCAGGAAGTAGATCGCTGGTAAATTGCACACGTCGGTAACTCAAGCCCAAACTGTGGGCAAGCGCATGGGCTAACGTGGTTTTACCCATCCCTGGTAAATCTTCGAGTAATAAATGGCCGTTAGCTAATAAACAGGTCAAAGCCAATCGTATTTGTGTACTTTTACCAAGAATAACTTGATTGAGTTGATGTTCAACTTGCTGAATATGTTGATGCACGGTGGCTCCGCAAAATGAGTGCTTTGGCAAATAGTTACAAAATTCGTATACTGCCGCAACACTGAGTTTGGATCTATGTTGATGAAAGTACTTTTTGTTTGTTTAGGCAATATTTGCCGTTCGCCGACTGCACACGCGATTTTTCGCCAATTGTGTGCAGAACAAAATTTCAAATGCGAAATTGAATCTGCTGGGACTAGTGCGTCGCATAAAGGTGAGGCTCCAGATCCTCGCAGTATCAAAGCAGCCCCTGATGTTAGCTTTAAAGGTATCTATTCGCGGCCAGTCTTGCCAGCGGATTTTGTTGATTATGACTTAATTCTGGCCATGGATTCACAAAACCTGCAAGAATTAAAACGGCGTTGCCCTGCTGAGCTGCAAGGGAAATTGCGACTGTTGTTGGAATTTCATCCACAATTTCCAGCCTTTCAAGAGGTTCCTGATCCGTATTATGGTGGCTCTCGGGGATTTGAACTAGTCCGTCAGTTGATTACTTCAGCTTGTGAAGGACTATTAGTGTATTTAACAAGCCAAAATCTGGCTAAAAATTGATGAAAGTTTGGCAAATTTTACGTTAATTTAGCCATTTATACGTCCAGATTGAAATTATTCATCAGCAAAGATTGAATTTGTGTGCTTTTGGCAGTACTTTGACTGCGGATCAATTACCCAAGCGAAACATTCAACCAAACATTAGATTAATTTTGAAATAGGAACATTAAAGTGACTACTTGGACGCCTCAAAGCTGGCGAGCATTTCCCATCCAACAACAACCGCATTATGAAGACCAAGCCTTACTCGCTCAGGTCGAACAACAGCTGCATAAATATCCACCGCTGGTGTTTGCGCAAGAAACCCGAGATTTATTTAGTCAGTTAGGCCAAGTTGCGGAAGGTAAAGCATTTTTACTACAGGGTGGCGATTGCGCTGAAAGTTTTAGTAACTTTAATGCTCCAAAAATTCGCGATACATTTAAAGTCTTACTGCAGATGGCTGTGGTGTTAACCTTTGCAGGTAGTTGCCCAGTGGTAAAAGTGGCTCGAATGGCGGGGCAATATGCTAAACCGCGTTCGAGTGATTTAGAAACCATTGATGGTATTAGTTTGCCAAGTTACCGCGGCGATATCGTCAATAGTTTCGAATTTACCGAAGCCGCGCGCCGACCTGATCCGGACCGTCTAATGACGGCATATCACCACAGCGCCGCGACACTCAATCTGCTGCGCGCCTTTGCGCAAGGTGGTTTAGCTGATTTGCATCAAGTCAGCCGTTGGAATATGGGGTTTGTGGAATCAAACCCATTAAAAGGCCGTTATCAAGATATTGCGCAGCGCATCCAAGAAGCTTTGCGTTTTATGGAGATCTGCGGCATTACAGGTCAAAATGCGCCATCTATTCGCGAGACGACACTTTATACCTCGCACGAAGCGTTGCTGTTAAATTATGAAGAAGCCTTAACCCGCAAAGATTCGTTAACTGGCGATTGGTACGACTGTTCCGCACATATGGTGTGGATTGGTGAGCGTACTCGGCAATTAGACCATGCTCATATCGAATTTTTCCGCGGCATTCATAACCCAATTGGGGTGAAAATTGGCCCTGGCATGGACGAGCTGGACTTGATTCGTCTTATCGACGCATTGAACCCAAGCAACATTCCTGGTCGATTAACACTGATTACTCGCATGGGCGCAGATAAATTAGCCGATAAACTTCCGGCATTAGTTCGTCGAGTCGAGCGTGAAGGTCGCAAAGTTGTCTGGAGTTCTGACCCAATGCATGGCAATACAGTCAAAGCCAGTAACGACTACAAAACTCGGGATTTTGAAGCAATTCTGCGGGAAATTCGTAACTTCTTTGCAGTTCATCAAGCTGAGGGCTCTCATGCTGGTGGTATTCATTTAGAAATGACTGGCGAGCATGTAACTGAATGTACCGGCGGTGCTTACGGCTTGTCAGAGCACGATTTGAGTCAACGTTATTTAACCCAATGTGATCCGCGGTTAAATGCTGACCAAGTGCTAGAATTAGCATTTCTAATCGCTGATACTTTGCGCAGCGTGCGCAAATAACAGTACCACTGCTTGCCACGGGGTTTTATGTCGCAATTTGGCGCTACCTCTGAACTTGAACAAACCGATCGTGCAGCAATCCATTGCACGGTCGGTATTGTTGGTGCTGGTGCTATTGGCTGTTTTTTGGGGGCAATACTTGCTCAAGACAAGCAGCTAGAAGTGCAGTTTTTTGGCCGCGAAAATATAGGGCAAGAACTCGCTGAGCATGGCCTTGGCATTGCAATTGGACCGCTTTTACATCGACATACTCATGTTGCATTTTATACATCACAAGCAAGCCTGCTACAGTGTGATGTGATATTGGTGACAGTAAAAGCGACGGCGTTGCCGCATCTTATTCCGCAAATTAAAAAACATGCCCGTTCAGATGTGCCGATTGTCGCCCTACAAAACGGCATTGGCGTTGCTGAAATGATTGAAGCTCAGCTCGCTAACCCGATATTTAGAGCCATTGTACCGTTTAACGTGGTTAAGCAAAGTCCTGGCTTTTTTGCAAAGGCGAGTGGTGGTGATTTGTTATGGCCTGCGACCGGAAATCATCGATTACAGTATTTAGGTCGTGTGTTGAGTAGTTTTGGTCTTGGCGTTCAAGAAATCGCCGACATGCGCTCTGCAGAGTATGGCAAGCTGTTGTTAAATTTAAATAATGCATTGAATGCAATCAGCAATTTACCGCTTCGTCAACAATTGCTTGACCGACATTTACGTCAAGTTTTAGCCTTGGCTATGCGCGAATGGTTAGCCGTTTGCCATGCCTCTGGCGTACAACCTCGTTCCTTTTCTGCTGTCCCGCCCAATTGGTTGCCCCATATTCTAATGCTACCAACAGGCTTGTTCTCGCTTATCGCTCGGCGCATGTTAGCGATTGAACCGTTCGCTCGCAGTAGTATGTGGGATGACGTCCAATCAGGTAGACGTACAGAAATCATGTATTTAAATGGCGCTGTGGTCAATGCAGGTATCGCTTTTGGGGTTCCAACACCGGTCAATGCTGCAATTGTCGATTTGGTGAAGCATTTGGAGCAAGGTGAGCTTGTGCAGCTATCGCCAGCTGAGTTATGTAAACGTCTGCTCGCCGTCTAAATACGATATTCGCTATTCTTTAGACAATTTGTTTTATTGTTTGCTCTGGATGGTGTGTTGTTAGCGCGAGCTAAAGCTTTATGTTTGGAGCTGGCATTTTATGTGGTTTTATCGACGACAGAATTAAAATTGCCGTCTACAATCCAATCGTTATCAATTAATTAGATTGGAATTGAGCCATTTGATTCTTCGAGACATTCAGGACTTACGACTTAAATTAACCGGAAAATTGTTAATTGTTGTCGCCGCTATTTTGGTGAGCTGTCAATTGCTCATGACCGGATATTTGCTGTGGCAAAACTACCGAGATTTACTCGCCAATCATCAGAAAAGCCAGCAAGATCTGCTTGGTATCATCAGTAGCGCTGTGGCAATTGATATCTGGAACTTTAACCCCGGTTCTTTGGAAATTATATTAGCGCCATATCGTAAAGATCCGGCAATTTCCCAGATCGTCGTTCGCGATAATGCCAATAACCAAGTGAGAATTCTTGGTGAAAGCCCATCCCCAAAAAGCGCCAGTCAAACTCGGGAGCAACCAATTGTCATAGATATCGCAGGAACTAAACAGCCTGTAGGTGTTTTAACTATTGTTGATAACCAAGATTATATTACTGAGAAGTTAGAGTTTCTGCTGCTGCGTCAAATGACCGAATTGTTGTTGATGTTGGTATTGTTGGCTTTTGGGCTAACTTTTACGCTGAACCGACTAGTGCTCAAGCCCATCCAAAAAATAAACAAGGCGTTATTAGAAGCAATAGTCAACAAAGATAAGATTTTACAGAATCCGGTAGAGGGACTTCGCGATGAATTTGAAGAAGTTGCACTCAGTATTGTGGCACTCTCCGCGCGATTGTCAGGGGATGTGCAGTTGATTTTGGAGTCGCGTGAGCAGTTACAGATAGAAAAAGAAAAAACCGAGTCGGCGTTAAATGATTTGAAAATTACTCAAGAAGCGTTGTTGCATTCGGAAAAACAAGCGTCGTTGGGGAGTTTAGTCTCAGGCGTTGCCCACGAAGTGAATACACCTCTTGGCATCATTATCACCAGTGTTACCTGCATGAGTGATGTGGTAAATAAAATAGAGCAAGATCTTGAAGACAACAGATTGAGTCGACAGTTATTACAAGAGCGAATGGCACAGTTGCATGAAGCAGTTGATTTAATTACGCATAATGCTGATCGGGCCTCATTGCTAATTACCAATTTTAAGCTGTTAGCGAAAGAGCAGACCAGTGAGTCAGCGCGATGGTTCAATTTAAGTGTACTGTTGCGTGAAGTGGTGCAAAGCCAGCAAGCCACTCTGCAGCAAGCGAATATCCAAATTTTGTTGGATTTCGAGCCAAATGTGCAGTTGAACAGCATTCCAGGATTGTTTAACCAAGTGATAAGCGCTTTGCTAAATAATGTTGTGCAGCATGCATACCCTAGCGGCATCGGCGGGATGTGCCGTCTGCAATTACAGTCTATGGGGGATGAGTTAATTTTAAGCTGTATTGATTATGGCGTAGGTATCCCTCTGGACCAACAAAAACATGTGTTTGACCCATTTTTTACCACCAAATTAGGCGCAGGCACAAGTGGTCTTGGTCTTGCTATTGTGTACCGAATTGTTCGTTCCAACCTTGGCGGCATGATCACGGTCAAAAGCCAACTCAAGGAGGGGACTTGCTTTGAAATTCGTTTCCCACGTAACCCATAGTTTTTTAGCTTTACTGCTAGCAACGAGTGCACAGGCTGAAGTTACGCTGCATGGTTTTGGTTCCTTACGCGCTGGGGCATTGTCCGCCAAGTTGGAAAATCCAAATATTGTAGATTTTTATCAGAAAAGCGGTCTGCGCTGGCAAGATGAATCACTATTTGGGCTGCAAAGTCAGGTCGATCTATCCCAAAATCTGAGCTTTAACGCACAGCTCATTGCCAAGGGGATTAACGACTATCAACCGGACGTTACCCTAGCGTTTGCTAAATATCAATTATCGCCAGACCAACAAATTCGTTTTGGTCGTCTATCTATGCCGCTTTTTTCTCAGTCCGATGTGCAATATGTTGGTTATGCACATGATTATTCGCGCTTACCCAAAGCAACGTATTGGCGTTTTGAATTTGAAACTGCTGATGGTGTTAGTTATGAAGCAAAACATACGTTAGGCGATGCCTATGCTAAATATACGCTCAGCTGGGCAGAGTTTCGTGGCGATGTTTTTAAGAATGTCGTTGCACAAGGGGTTGAAATTCAATTACAAGATATGCGCTCTGTTTCTTTGGCATTAGGTTATCAAAATGTAGAATTTTTTGCTGGCGGATTGATTGCCAATTCGAAAGCGCAAGCGCTTGATGATTATATATTTTCTCCAGCAGTAAAAAATGCCGTCAGTGTTTTTGCCACAGATCTAAACTCACAGTTAGAGTTTTATCGAGCTTTGAGTTTAACTAAAGATGCTTCTTATAAATTTTTTGGCGGTCGGTGGCATTTTGCAGATTGGAAGCTTGAATTCGAGCGTGCAAAGTATGGGATCTTAGACAGTGTCGATGCACTGACCAACAGCCAATATCTTGCATTATCACGGCGTTTCGATGATGTGATCGTTACCGTCCATCGCGAACGTTACCAGCAAGAACCATATTCAGCTGCTGGACTTACCAAGCTAAATAACGTGGCTTTATTGCAACTAGCACAGCAAATCAGTGTAAGTGTCAACGAAACCGGTTATGCGATGAATGTTCTGTCGATGCGCTACGATTTTGCTGCCAATTTTGCTTGGAAAGCTGATTATTTCCGCGGGAATAGCTACAGTCATGGGCCATTTACTGGCTTTTCGCTAGGGGTGGATTTTGTTTTCTAGGTTAATTTGGCTATTAATACTGATGACAAGCTGGGCAAGTTCGGCAGCCAATGTAGTGTTTGTTGTCAATCCGCACAATAAATCCGAGTTTAGTCGAGCACAATTAATGCAGTTATATTTGCGCAAAACCGATAGGTTTAGTGATGGTACTGCGGCGAATTTATTTCATCTACCCAGAGACTCTGCCGGACATCAACAGTTCTGCATGGGGTTATTAAACCTGACTGCCAACCAGTATCAATCCTATTGGTCTCGTTTGCTATTTACTGGCAACGTATCAGCCACTCAATATCGAACAGAACAACAGCTGATTGCATTAATTGCCGCTGATGATAACGCGATAGGTTATGTTTCAGAGCAGACCAAGCTGAATGGTTTACGAGCGGTCGCGATATTGCGCGACCGCGAGTTAGAAATCATCAAACCTTAGTATTTTTGCCGTTTCAACCCAGTCTCAGCCATAATTTTTGCACTGATTTCTTCGATAGATAGTGTAGTTGAATTGAGAAATGGAATGCGCTCCTTTGCATACATCGCTTCGACTTCCGAGAGTTCCAGTTTACATTGCCGCAGCGAGGAATAACGACTGTTTGGACGGCGTTGTTCGCGGATTTGACTCAGTCGCTCAGCGGTAATGGTCAAACCAAACAATTTAGCTTTGTGCGCACGTAACGAAGGCGGCAGGCTAAAACTATCCATGTCCTCTTCGACGAATGGATAATTTGCCGCTTTAATCCCATATTGCAGCGCCAGATATAGGCTTGTCGGCGTTTTTCCAGAGCGAGAAACACCGACTAAAATGATATCAGCTTTGGCGTAATCTTTTAAATTGGAGCCGTCGTCGTTGGCTAATGCATAGTTCACAGCATCAATACGAAAATCGTAGGTTTTTTCATGAATACTATGAGTCCGATGGGTTTTCGGTTTGGCTTGTACGCCAAGTTCTTTTTGCATCGGCTCAACGAAGGCACTCAAAAAATCATAACAGGAGCCTTCTGAGCTATTAATAATGGCTCGAAGTTGTTCGTCGACAAAGGTCTGAAACACTAAAGGGCGTACTCCGGTTGTTTTATAACGATCGTTTATCCGTTGTTTGACCTGTTCTGCTTTCTCGATGGTTTCAACAAATGGAATAGTAATATGGTCAAATTCTGCTTCAAAAAGAGAGAGTAAGGCGTGTCCGAACACTTCTGAGGTGATACCAGTACCGTCGGATATATAGAAGGCTGTACGCATGTTTGATCCCTGAATGTTGTTATAAAATTACATTAAAATTAAGGTTTTAATTCAATCGTCGGCCAGTGTAAAATCAAATCGCTTACGTTGGTTGCTGTGTAAGCTTACATAACCTGTAACAAAAATTGGAGACTTACTGTGCAAGAATTCGTTGTTTGGTACCAGGATTTGGGCATGGAAGATGTCCCACGGGTCGGAGGCAAAAATGCCTCATTGGGTGAGATGATCAGTAACCTCGCTAGTGTTGGGGTGCAAGTACCGGGTGGTTTTGCAACAACAGCAGAAGCGTTCAACCAGTTCTTAGAACAGAGTGGCGTGAATGAGCGCATTTATCAACTGCTAGATGGATTAGATGTTGATGATGTGACCGCTTTGGCAAAAGCCGGCGCGCAAATTCGGCAATGGGTGATTGATACTCCATTTCATGCTGAATTTGAACAAGCGATCCGTAGTGCATTTGATGAGTTGTGTGCCGGAATGGGTAACGATGCATCATTTGCCGTTCGTTCTTCTGCAACTGCTGAAGATATGCCGGACGCATCTTTCGCAGGCCAACAAGAAACCTTCCTCAACGTCCGTGGTTATGATCACGTGATTGAAGCTATTAAGCATGTATTTGCGTCATTGTTTAATGACCGCGCCATTTCTTACCGAGTACACCAAGGTTACGACCATCGCGGTGTGGCATTATCGGCAGGCGTGCAGCGGATGGTGCGTTCTGATTGTGCTTCTTCAGGCGTTATGTTCTCCATTGATACCGAATCAGGCTTTGAAGACGTTGTGTTTGTCACGTCAAGCTATGGTTTAGGTGAAATGGTCGTGCAGGGCGCTGTCAACCCAGACGAATTCTATGTGCATAAACCAACAGTCTCAGCAGGTCGTCCTGCGGTTGTTCGCCGTAACCTCGGCAGCAAAATGACCCAGATGGTTTACTCTTTAGAGCAAAGCCACGGTAAGCAAGTAAAAATTATCGACGTCGAGAGCAAAGCCCGCCAGCAGTTTTCATTGACTGATGCTGAAGTCGAGGAATTAGCCAAACAAGCCATTATCATCGAAAAACACTATGGCCGAGCCATGGATATCGAGTGGGCGAAAGATGGTGTAGACGGCAAACTCTATATTGTTCAAGCACGTCCAGAAACTGTCCGTTCGCGCGAAGACTCAAATTCAATGGAACGCTATCAGCTCGAAGGCTCTGCGGCTATCGTGGCTGAAGGTCGAGCCATCGGTCACAAAATTGGTTCGGGTGTTGCCAAAGTTTTGGCGAGCATCGCTGATATGGACCAAATTCAGCCAGGTGATGTGTTAATCACCGATATGACGGATCCTGACTGGGAACCAATCATGAAACGCGCGTCAGCCATCGTGACCAATCGTGGTGGTAGAACTTGCCATGCCGCGATCATTGCTCGCGAGCTTGGCATTCCAGCTGTAGTGGGCTGTGGAAATGCCACAGAACTGGTGAAAAATGGTCAAGCGGTGACAGTCTCTTGTGCTGAAGGTGACACTGGTTTTGTTTACGATGGTATTCTGCCATTTAACGTAGTGACTTCCCGTGTTGATCAAATGCCTGCGCTGAAGATGAAAATCATGATGAACGTAGGCAACCCTGAGCGTGCTTTTAGTTTTGCCAAATTGCCTCATGCCGGCATTGGCTTAGCGCGTTTAGAATTCATCATCAACCGCATGATTGGCGTGCATCCAAAAGCATTGCTGAACTTTGCAGCGCAACCTGCTGACGTCAAAGCGCAAATTGAACAGATGATGGCGGGTTACTCGTCACCAGTTGAATTCTATGTTGCAAAATTAACTGAAGGTATTTCTACTCTTGCTGCGGCGTTCTCGCCAGAACGTGTCATTGTTCGGATGTCCGACTTTAAGTCGAACGAATACGCCAATTTAGTAGGTGGCCGTCAGTACGAACCGCATGAAGAAAACCCGATGATTGGTTTCCGTGGTGCTTCACGTTATATCAGTGAGGATTTCCGCGATTGTTTCGCGCTTGAGTGTGAAGCGTTAAAACGTGTTCGCAACGAAATGGGCTTCAACAACGTTGAAATTATGATCCCATTCGTGCGCACGTTAAGCGAAGCTGCTGCAGTGATTGATTTGCTGGCTGCTCACGGTTTAAAACGTGGCGAAAATGGCCTGAAAGTCATCATGATGTGCGAATTACCAAGCAACTGTTTGCTTGCTGATGAGTTCTTAGAATATTTTGACGGTTTCTCTATTGGTTCCAATGACTTAACCCAATTAACTTTGGGTCTTGATCGGGATAGTGGTTTAATTGCGCATTTATTCGATGAGCGAAATCCGGCCATTAAGAAATTGTTGTCGATGGCCATTTCTACCGCGAAGGCCAAAGGTAAGTACGTTGGGATCTGTGGCCAAGGCCCTTCAGATCACGAAGACTTTGCCGCATGGTTGATGGACCAAGGCATTGACTCTGTGTCGTTAAACCCAGACACAGTGCTTGAAACTTGGTTGTACTTAGCGAAAAAGTACGGACAATAAGCTGGTCATTTAATCGATGATAAAAAGCCAACTATTTAAACTAGTTGGCTTTTTTATTGGAGAAACGTTTTTTGTGTATTCAACAAGGACATGCAGCAGTGTGGTACGCTACAAAAGTGATATGATGTGCAATGGCAATGCTAAGTGCGGGAAAGCGGCTTAGTCAGTTGTATTTTCGAAAATTTTGGTTAAAAGTTGTCTCCAACCATTGTGTTGATGTGAGTTGACCATTGATAAAAACACTGGTATTTAGAACTAGTTAGCTGCAAGGTTGCAGCAAGCAAGGGAGAACACATGAAAGATCCAACACTTGAACGTGCTCAAGGTGCTTTATTTGGTGCCTTGCTTGGCGATGCTATCGGCACTCAAGTTGAATTTTTAGATCCGGCTGAATTGGCGGGATTGCCTGCAGCCGAATTATTGCAATTTCAAGAATGTGGTCCTTGGCATACCTTACCCGGCCAGCCAAATGAGGACGGTGAATTGCTGCTGTTGCAAACGAGGATGCTGGTTTATCAACAAGCGTATTCGGAAGCTCCGGCATTACAAGCTTATCATTATTGGTTAAAAACCGATCCGTTCACCGTTGACCCAGCATTTCAGCAAGCGTTGATTACAGGTGCAAGCGATCGCGACTATGGCGCGCAAGCATTAGCTCGTGTTGCGCCTATTGCACTGATGGGGGTTCATTATTCATTGCCGCAAATTGCTGCTTGGGCAATGCAAGACACGGCCTTAACTCATAGCTCGGTGATTTGCCAACAAATAAGCGGTTTGTACGCCATGATGTTGGCTGAAATCGTCGATAAAGGATTGGCTGCTACTGAGGTTTTGGAACATCTTACTCAGTGGGCAGATGACTTAGATGTTGATCCACTCGTCCATCAGACAATAGAGCAAGGGTTGTTTTTGCCCTCGACAGTAGAGTTGAGAAGGCAATTTGCCGCTCTAGCGGCGTTTCAGAATTTAGTTTTTCAATTAAATTATGCGAAGTCAATTGGAGAGGCCTTGGTCGATACGATGCGACTTGGTGGTGACTCCGGCACCAATTGCGTGATTGTTGGTGCGGTTTTTGGTGCTTTAGCCGGTTACAGTGATCTACCGGCTGATTGGTGTGAAACCATAAATAATTGTCGTCCGCAAGAGGGAGTCACTGGTGTTGACCAACCTCGTCCAGAAGTGTTTTGGCCCGGAAGTGCCAGCGCACTGGTTGCTGAACTGCTCAGTCTGCAAATCAATAATTCCGACTCCGCATAGTTGGCAAATTTATTAGTTATCTGCAAATAAAAACGGCGCCAAGAAGCGCCGTTTTTTTATGGTTTGAACCGACTTAAATCCAGGCCAATCCCGCCACTAAATATCCAATTAAGGCAAGGCCTGCCGCGATTAAGGCATAGGGTAATTGTGTTTTGGTGTGTTCCAATAAATCACAACCTGCAGCAACGGCGCTGACTGCTGTAGTATCGGAAATTGGAGAACAATGGTCGCCAAACACGCCGCCACCCAAAATTGCCGCTAGAATAAGCGCTGGTGGCAAATCTAAATTGACGACTAATGGCATGCCGATCGGGATTAAAATCGCAAAAGTTCCCCAACTAGTCCCTGTGGTAAACGAGATTAACGCGCCAGCCAGAAACAACATCGCGGGGATGAGCCAAAGCGGTAATGACTGTGCGACTAAACCTGAAATGTAGATGCCAGTACCCAGAGATTTCAAGCTTTGGCCAAGCGCAATTGCCAGTAGCAAAATACTCACGAGCGTTAGCAATTCACTCATGCCTTTAAAGCCAATATTCACCAATTGTTGGTGGCTAAATAAACGACTGCTCAGCAATAACCCGTAAGCGACCACACAGGCTAGCGTTGTTGCGTACAGCACCGATTTAGAACCTGAGCCTGCAGATAAATCGCCATTGCCAGTCCAATACATAAAGCCGACCATCGACACAATCATCGTCAGTAATGGCAACAACATATATCTTGATTTGGTTGGTTTTGGCTGCTTCTCATCATGACCTTCAATGTGGTTTAGCTGGCGGTTCGCTTCGCGCATCGGAGCTAAATGTTTACCGGTGATAATGGTGACAAGTACAATTAGTAAAATGAAGATTGCATAGAAATTCAGTGGGATAGTCTGCATTAATACCGACACTGCGTTTTCTTTTAGATCATAAGCACCCAATAAACCAAGTACGTATGCGCCCCAGCCATTTAACAGAATCAAGATACAAATTGGTGCACTAGTACTGTCGATGATAAATGCCAGTTCAGCACGGCTAATTTTAAATTTATCAAAAAGTCCCCGCGATAAAATGCCTGCGGTTAACACGGATAGATTTGATTCGATAAAAATGCCGACCCCAGTAAAAAAAGCCAGCAAACGAGTCTGTCGAGCATTTTTGGCAATGCCACGGGAAGTCAGTTGGTTCACCATGGCCGCAACGCCACCGGAATAACGCATATAGGCCATTAACGCGCCAACCATCAAGGCAAACAGCATTAATCTGGCATTGCCAGGATCTGATAGCACAGCTACCAAGGCTTCCAGTGAATTTAAGCCTGCTAATGGGATTGTCGTCACTAACGATGTTTGCGTTTTTAATAACAGTAAACATTCGGCACTAAACAATGATAGTAACAGTGCAACTATCACCTCTTTACGCCATAACACAACAATAATGGCTACTAATGCCGGAATTAAGGTCATCCAATCGGCCAATTTACACCTCAGAACTTGCAATTATTTGAATTAGTGATTCAAGAGACACTGTTTTTATTAATGTTTTCTAGATAACACTTTGAAATAAACGCCGCTAGCCTCGCAGGATTTTTTGTCTATCGCAAGTAAATTAAGGTATTAAACATCATTATCCAGCTTGACCCACAGATGTTATTGCGTCGATATAATTTGGCAATTTCGCTGAAAACTGCAAATTATGCTGTCATTATTTAGTGCATCCTTTCGCTTGGTTCTTTAGAATGAACTGTATTATGTTTTCATTTGGTGACTGCTATGTCGGGATTAACGTTGTTAAGAGGGCATGTGGTCGATGTTAAATTAGACCATCGAGGTTTTTAGCTTGTTTAATCAGGTATCTATTCGCAAAAAGATCATCGTGACGTTAACTAGTGCGGTGTTGTTATCCGCTTTGGCTATTAGTTGGATTTCAGTCTCGATCAATCAAACTAAACTTTCCGAGCGAATGCTTGAAGAAGAATTACCGACAACCTTGAAAAATATCAGTCAATCGATAGATGCAGAAGTGAGCAGTTTGTCGCGAATTGCCCAGCAGTTAGCAACCTCTGGTTATGCGCATCAGTGGCTTGAGGATGGCAAACCAGCGGCTCGTGAAGCACAATTAATTAAAGAATTGACGCTAGTGAAGGAAGTGCATGGTCTGCAAGCTGCGTCCTTTTGTGAGAGGACTACTGGTGATTATTGGAACGAACGCGGATTTTTACGCCGATTGAATCCTGCGGAAGATAGCTGGTTTTTCGAATTTAAAGAAAGCGGTAAAGAAAAACAAGTTTCCGTTTATAAAAGCGCTGAAGTCGGATATCAAATTTTCGTTAATTATCAGCAATTGGACGGCACAGGTTTATCTGGTGTCGCCAAGTCAATGAATGACATGGTGAAAATGTTAAGTGCGTTCAAAATTGAACAGACAGGGTTTGTGTTTTTGGTAAATAAAGAAGCCAAAGTGCAAATTCACCCGACTTTGGAAGCGAATACTGAACTGCAAACGATTCTGACCGCGAAAGAAGTGAGTCAACTGCTAGCCAGTGAAAGCCAGATGAATTTGTTAGAAGCTGAAATTAATGGCAAAGAAACAATCTTGGCTTCGATTTTTATTCCAAGTATGGATTGGTATTTGGTTGCGCAAGTACCGCAAGCTGAAGTGTTTGCAATGACTCGACAAATTTCACAAGTGATGTGGGGATTAACCGCGCTTATTGCCCTTATTTTCTTAGTCATTTCTATCAAGTTAAGCAACAGCATTACTGCGCCTATTAATCATCTCGCGGCGTTGTTTAAGCGGATGGGCGAGGGTGAAACAGACTTGTCAGTGCATTTATCGGCAGGCCGCGGCGAAGAACTTGATGAGCTGGCAAGTGGTTTTAACGCCTTCATTAGCAAAGTTCGCCAAATCGCCGCAGATATCCAGCAAACCAGTAACGAACTGGCGCAACAAGCGTCCACGCTGAACCAAGCGGCTTCACAAAGTTATAATGTTAATAGAGAACAACAACTGACCAGCCGTGAAGTAACCGAAGCAATTCGACAAATGGAAGCCACAGTTGCAGAGATTGCCAATAATGCGGCAAATGCAGCACAGAGCACATCCAACGCCAGTGCCAATACCGCAGCAGGGATGCGCCAAGTGCAACATTCAATGCAGCAAATTTTAGCATTGTCCGCCGATGTTAAAAATGTCGAAACAGTGACAAGTGAGCTGGCTTCACAAACCTTAGAAATTGATAAAATTTTGAATGTGATTCAAACCGTTGCTGAACAGACCAATTTACTTGCGTTAAATGCAGCGATCGAAGCAGCGCGGGCAGGTGAGCAAGGCCGTGGTTTTGCAGTGGTAGCCGATGAAGTTCGTCATTTGGCTGCACGCACTCAGCAATCTACAGCAGAAATTAATCAGGTGATTATGCAGCTGCGCAGCCAAAGTCAAACGGCAGTTTCGGCAGTGACTGAAGCGCGGCATAAAGCGGAAACTAGTGCCCAAAGCGGTGAAGCTGCGAATAGCCAATTGACTCAGATCACCAACGATGTTGGCCAACTTGAAGCAATGAACATTCAAATCGCAGCGGCTACGGAAGAGCAATCGATGGTGGCTGCAAGTTTAAATGCGCAGCTCAACGAGATGAATCAACGCACTGAAGCGAACGTGTTAAGTGCGCAAGCGTTAGATCAAAGCGCTAAAGATTTGGCTGCGGTCTCATCGCAACTCGCGGCGTTAGCCGGTCGTTTTGGTTTGAAATAACTGATAAATGGGCCCTGCAGTGCTTGGATTAAGTATTGCGGGGCCATGCTCCTAGTACGCTTTTGCTCATCATACTTTTTGCCCCCGACACATATCACTCTTTCTGATAACTTGGCTAATCACATTCCCTAAAACAGTTAATGCTTTGATTTAGATTCATAAAAGCTGTTTTTGTTTACGCGACAAATCAAATGCTTTCTTCTATAACTATTTAAAGACAATAGGTTGAATTTAACCCCAGCGCTTGAACACTGGTAAAGCCCCATGTCGACTGTTTAACCTTATTAGTTATTGCGCGAGGTTCCAATTTATGGAGTTTAAGGCATGAGCCAACCAGTCTACCTTTCAGGTCGGGAAATTAGTCTAGATGATGATTCATTTATTGTGACTAAAACCGATTTACAGGGAAATATTACCTATGCCAATCGGGTATTTATGCAAATTGCTGGGTATCGAGAATCTGAATTATTAGGTAAACCGCAAAACCTTATTCGTCATCCTGAAATGCCGAAGGGCGTATTTCGTTACCTTTGGCAAGAAATTGCTGCTGGTAGAGAATGCTTTGCTTATGTCAACAACAGAGCAAAAAATGGTGACAACTACTGGGTTTTTGCCAATGTTAGTCCAGTATTTAGCGCTGATAAAAAGAAGATTGGTTATTTTTCCTGTCGGCGCAAACCCAGAGCGCAAGCGGTTGCAGCGGCAAAATTACTGTATCAGCAGATGTTGCAGATAGAGCAGCAAAACCCAACTGATCGCGGTGAAAAATCAATGCAGTGGCTTTTGACGCATATTCAACAGGAACATGGGACTTATGAAAAATTTATTCTGGGGCTCTAAGCTCGCAATCCTCTTAGGCTATTTTAATGCCTTGTTGTTACTAATGGCGTTATTGGTGTTTAGTGGAGTTGCCAGTGTTTGGGCTCCATGGTTGTTGTTACTAGCCTCTGCTGTCAGTTCATTGGTTATATTTAATAAACTTTCAAAACCATTGCGGGTATTAATGCAGATCCGCGACATACTAAAATCCGCTCGTGATGGTGATTTCAGCCACCGCATTACCAGCGTTCCCCATATGGGGGAAATTGGTCAGGTTGCTTGGGAAGTGAACGATACCTTTGACCAACTAGAAACCTATTTCCGCGAAGTTGAAACCACTTTTGCACGAGTTGAACAAGAAAGGTTTGGCCGCAACGCTCAAGACGGCGGTTTGGCCGGAGCGTTTGGCGATTCATTACGGGAAATTAATGCCGCTATCGTTCATGTCGAACAGAACTATCAACACTTGGTAAAAAACCGTTTGATGTCAGGCATGCAAACCATGAATGCCGAGAATACTAAATCTAATCTACAAATGACCCAGGCTGATTTGAATGCCATATCTGCGGATATTTTGGGGGTTGGCGAAATATCTGCTGACACACGCAAAAAAGCAGATGAGAGCCGTCGAACCGTTGAGACTGTTGTTGCAACTTTTCAACAAAATTTGCAGTTAACCTCGGAAAGCCAAGCATCGGTGCTGCAACTTAATCAGATGGGTAATGAAATCGGAGGTATATTGCAGCTGATTAGTACCATCGCAGATCAAACCAACTTATTAGCATTGAATGCTGCGATTGAAGCGGCAAGGGCTGGTGAACATGGTCGTGGGTTTGCCGTGGTGGCCCAAGAAGTCCGGACACTGGCCGAACATACCATCAATGCGACAAAACAGATTGGTTCTGTTGTACAACAATTCCAAAGTATTAGTGCTGAGATTTTAAGTAAGCAACAACAGCTTAGCGATGGCAGTCAAATGCAGATGGATCAATTACAGGACTTAGAGCAGACCTTCGTTGGTCTCGCTAAGCAAGCTCACAAAGCACAAGATCAAGTGAAAAAGGTCCGGATCATGACCTTTACCTCATTGGTCAAAGTGGATCATATTGTCTACAAGCAAAATGCCTATGCAGCCTTTAACCGTGGCCGTGAAAGCCAAGAAGGCAAGGCTGTTGAGGTTGGCCACCAAGCTTGTCGATTGGGGCAGTGGTATCAGGGAGATGGTAAAACTATTTTTGGTCAGTTTGCCAATTACAAGTTGCTGGAATTACCGCATCAGCAAGTGCATGACAATGTTCATCAGGTTTTAAAGTCAATGTCACAGGATTGGCAGCATGAAGTGAGTGTGCAAGATGAAATCCTCGCTTGTTATGAAAAAATGGAGAAGGCCAGCAGTGAGGTCTTTCATCTGCTGAATGCTTTATTGGCGGATGCACAACGCGAACTTAGTTGATGTCTTCGGCATTTACGCCAGTGGTCGCAACATTAGGCCATTGGCTGCGTTTTCCCAATTGTGCTTTTTTCATCGCAATATTGTTTACTTTTTTCTTTACCAATCGTTTTTTAAGATTAACTGTTTCGAAAAAAGTTAATTTCGCAATCCGCAATAACCGCCTATCTTTAAAGCCATCTCTTCGCAACATTGCAAATGCCATGTTGCTTTCTAAGGTCAACTTACGAGGATCAATGCCATGGAACAAAAACCAGCTGCTAGCGGCAAATGCCCATTTATGCACGGAGCGAATAGCTCTTCCGAACAAGCGCAAATGACTTGGTGGCCAAAAGCGCTTAATCTCGATATTTTGCACCAACATGACAGCAAGACTGATCCACTTGGCGCTGATTTTAACTATGCCGAAGCCTTTAAAAAGTTAGATTTAGCTGCGGTCAAGCGAGATTTAACCGCCTTGATGACAGATTCCCAAGACTGGTGGCCTGCCGATTGGGGCCATTACGGTGGCTTGATGATTCGCATGGCGTGGCATTCTGCCGGGACATATCGCATCGCAGATGGCCGCGGTGGCGCAGGCTCTGGCAGTCAACGTTTTGCGCCTTTAAACAGCTGGCCAGATAATGGCAATTTGGATAAAGCGCGGCGTTTGCTGTGGCCAATTAAACGCAAATACGGTAGCAGTTTGTCTTGGGCAGATTTGATGATTTTGGCGGGCAATGTCGCGTATGAATCCATGGGATTAAAAACTTATGGTTTTGCCGGTGGTCGCGAAGATATTTGGCACCCAGAAAAAGATATTTATTGGGGCTCAGAAAAGCAATGGCTCGCACCTTCAAGCAACGAACACAGCCGGTACTCTGGTGAGCGTGATTTAGCCAATCCATTAGCTGCAGTAATGATGGGCTTAATTTATGTAAACCCAGAGGGCGTTGATGGCAATCCCGACCCACTGAAAACAGCTGAAGATATGCGCGTCACTTTTGCGCGCATGGCGATGGATGATGAAGAAACTGTGGCGCTAACTGCTGGCGGTCATACTGTTGGTAAAGCCCATGGCAACGGTAAAGCGCAAAACTTGGGACCCGAGCCGGAAGCCGCTGATTTGGATGAGCAAGGTTTAGGGTGGAATAATCATAAAACCCGCGGTATTGGACGAGACACTGTAACAAGTGGCATTGAAGGCGCGTGGACTACCAACCCAACCAAGTGGGACAACGGCTATTTTTATTTATTGTTCACCTACGACTGGGAGCTGACCAAAAGCCCTGCAGGTGCATGGCAATGGCAACCCATTAATATCAAAGAAGAAGACAAGCCGGTTGATGTCGAAGATCCGACAATTCGTGTTAATCCAATGATGACAGATGCCGATATGGCGCTGAAGTTAGATCCAAAATATCGCGCCATTTCTGAGCGGTTTTACCAAGATCCGGCCTATTTCTCTGAAGTATTCGCCAAAGCCTGGTTTAAATTGACCCACCGTGATTTGGGGCCAAAATCTCGGTATTTAGGCGCAGAAGTTCCTGCTGAAGATTTGATTTGGCAAGACCCAATTCCAAAAGGCAATGCAGATCTGAGCCAAGCCGATATCGATGCCCTAAAAACACAAATTTTAGCGTCTGGATTATCTGTCAGTGAATTAGTGGCAACCGCTTGGGATAGTGCAAGAACCTTCCGTGGTTCCGATAAACGCGGCGGCGCCAATGGCGCGCGTATTCGCTTAGCGCCACAAAAAGACTGGCAAGGCAACGAACCCGAACGTTTACAAAAGGTGTTGGCAGTCCTTGCAGACATTCAACAGGGTTTTGCAAAACCTGTGAGTATTGCCGATTTAATCGTGCTCGGCGGCTCTGCAGCAATTGAGCAAGCGGCAAAAGCCGCTGGTGTTTCGGTTTCTGTGCCATTTGCTGCTGGTCGTGGGGATGCCTTGGCGGAGCAAACTGATGTCGAATCTTTTGCTGTGCTTGAGCCTTTACACGATGCGTTTCGTAATTGGCTAAAACAAGATTATGTAGTCACTCCTGAAGAAATGATGCTCGACCGTGCACAGCTGATGGGCTTGACGGCAGCGCAGATGACGGTGTTATTAGGCGGTATGCGCGTGCTTGGCACTAACTACGGAGGGACATCGCACGGAGTGTTTACCAATACCCCAGGCGCGTTAACCAATGATTTCTTTGTTAATTTAACTGATATGGCAAATCAATGGCGACCAGCAGGTCGGAATTTGTATCACATTGTGGATCGTAAAACGGGTCAAACCAAATGGACCGCAACACGCGTGGATTTGGTCTTTGGTTCGAATTCGGTGCTGCGCTCTTATGCTGAAGTGTATGCGCAAGATGATGGGAAACAAAAGCTTGTGCATGACTTTGTTAAAGTGTGGGTGCAAGTGATGAATGCCGACCGTTTTGAACTGAAAAACTAGTTGCTGCAAAAGGTTTAAAACCAAGAGTGAACATTGAAAACCACCAAAATTTGGTGGTTTTCTCATTCAGCGAGCCAACCTTAACAACCGAGTTTGGTTCTTAAGCCACCAATTCGGCCTTCGACGCCTACTTTTTTGCAGACTGGCAGTGCTGGCAGAATATTGATGCCGGCGCGGCGTTCAACCTCATCAATAGTTACATCGCATGAGCAGAAATTAGCGGTTTTAGTTAAGTGCTGCTCCATGATGTAAGCTGAAGCGGGGATGCTGCCATTGTTATAGGTCATCAATAGTTGCGTTGCTAATGAGGACTGGTAAATTGGCGAGTGCAGGGCACATCATTAACACCAACCACAATGCCGAAGTCGAGAGAGACTTCATTTTAAGTATTCCTTTAAAAAGTTGATCAAAAAGAAGGCCGCTTTCGCTGTAATGCCCGTCAGTTAAGGGCTTTGATGCAACTACTCAGGTAGATTGGCGAAAACGGCAGTGGTAACAAAACGCAGACATGCCGTCAATACGTCCATGTGGCTCGTCATCCGCTATCCCTGCGGCTGATGGCCTGCTTTTTTGTTGCCACTGTTCGCCTTTAAAGGTTCATTTAAACAAAAAATAATGCCAGTCAGCTTAACTTACTGGCATTAACGCAGCCTGCTTTTGCGTTTAATTCGCGGATGGAATGTGCTGCAAAATATCTTCTAATGGCACAATTTTGAAGTTTTGCCCGGTCTCTGGCATGCGATTCCGGCCATCTTGCACCACCAAGGCGCCCTGGCTAAAACCTGCGCCAAGTGATTGTTGGGTTAAGTCCAAGCCATCGGTTTCAGAGGAACCGTCAATACCAAGCTCTGGGTTGGTTGTTACTCGAAAGTGTAAGAGCTGTTGGTAGGGTGCTTTGGTGTCGTAAATGATATAACTATCATTACCCTGGCTTGAAACTAACATCATGATGCGACCTTGGTGCTTAATGAGTGCTAGGCCTTCGATATCAGCAACTAAAGATTTACCATCGGCTTTCACTAATACTTCGCCAGTCGTTGCAGCATCAGGTTCGGCAGCAAAGCGCCAAATTGCTTCATCTTCTTCCCCAAGGTATAAGCTGCCATTCTCATCATCAGCCACACAACTTTCAGGTTGAGAGGGAACTTTTAGTGAACGAACTAGTTTTGCTTGCCAATTTTGGCTATCACTAATTAATTGATATTGTTCAACTAATCCAGATTTGTCGTTTACAAAGACAAAGTGTTCGCCGGTCTTTTTGCTGTGATATTGGCAAAGGCCATAAATCTCTCGCATGGTTGTTGGTACAGTGCCTGCATCGCTTAGTTTACCGTCTGGATTGATAGCAAATAGCTGCAAGCTATTGTTATCGCGTAGGCTGGCCACCGCGACATCATGTTTACTGCCACGCCATTGCATGCCATAACGTAAGTCAACATTGTTTAAGCGGCCAACATCCAGTTGCTGCACTAATTCACCACGCATATTGTAGGTTTTTAAACCCGCTCTTTTGTCTGTGGCAAGGATAATGCTCTGCTCAGGGGCTGTCGGATGGTGCCATATCGCCGGATCGTCCATCACATCGCCCCGTAAACCGACCGCTTGCGTTTCTAAGGTTGGTTTTATCTGTATAGGTTGGATTGGCTTAGTTTCATCGTTTGCCGTTGTCGCTTTGGACAATAATAGCTGTTGCACTGGCGTGGTTGTATCGCCTGCAACATATAACTCGGTTTTTGCCATCGTTGTTTTGGCGAATAGTGAACTAGCTTCGTCTAAACCTTTCACCTCAGTGCTTGAAATTAGGGCTCCAGTTGCACTGAGTTGTAATAGTTTGGCGGGTTCTTCTTCGAGCACCATCAATGTCCCATCGGCCAACACTGTCATCGCTGAGATATCGCCTTCAAGCTTGCCAAAGGGGGCTTTGACTTGAATAAGTTTGCGACCTTCTTCAGCTTCTGGCTCCGCTTGGTATTGCCAAATCGCTTGGCCAGCTTCGCTAACATATAATGCTTGTGTGGCGGCATTCACTGCGCACGCTTTGCTATCGTATGGAATACCCAGCTGGCGAATTTCTAGCGGTGCTTTTAGCCATTGCTGCTGTTGACGCAGTAATAACTGGTCAGCACCTCCACGATCGCCAATCACAAATACACTTAACTGATCATTCTCTGGGCTTTGGTAAAAACACAGATCTTCAATCACTCGGCTATGATTTAAAGTTTGAAAAATTGGCGTTAAAGGCTTGGCCGCTTTTGGCGCAAATTGCCATAAGTGCAGTTCATTGGTATTGCTATCTGCGGCAATCAGTAAAGTACTTTGCTCATCAAACGTATGCATTTTTACCGATGAAAATTCACCAGCAATACTGCCTATCACTTTCTCATCTTGACGGATCTCTAATGCGCTTGCCGTTGCTACTACAGTAAATTGGTTGCCTGCTACTTCAGTGATTAAGTACTCACTTGCCTTAATCGCTAACGCGGGTTCTTGCTGCATCGTTGCTGTGCTGGACACTCCCTGTACGTCAGCGCCTTGTGTTGCTGCGACATCTTGGACAGACGATGCCGGTTTGCTATCACAAGCACTCAACAGTGCGGCCATGATAATTGCCAGGGTTGAAAATTTAAATTGATGATTTAACATGAAATTCTCCGCTTACCAGTTTGTGATCTGCATGCCGAACACAAAGGTGCGACCGTATTGTTCATATTGGAAGTTATAAGGTTTCTTGCCGGTGTAGGCGTAGTAGGGCTCATCGTTTAAATTGATGGCGTTGAAATATAACTGCATGCCTTTGGCAATATTGTATTTGCTGGTGAAATCAAACTGTAAGTGGTTATCCGAATGGACATCGTACGCTGCATCAGTAATGTCACCGACTTCTGCCAAGTAATCCGACTTAAAGTTTGCCGCTAAACGAATACTGACGATGTTGGATTCATAACCAAAACTAACGTTGGCAGTTTTATCTGATTGGCTAGGGAGTGCAATTTCTCGACTTAAGACAGCACCATCATCATTCCATTCGATATCCGCGTTCGAGTCGGTCAAGGTTAAGTTTGCTGAAACTAATAAGTTATCTAGCCAATTGCCGTGCCCGGATACTTTGTGGACAGCATTTAACTCTAAACCGTATAAATTGGCTGTGCCGCCATTGATGTAAGTTTCGGCAGTTTTGAAATTAGTATATTCGCCGCGTCCCGCTAAATCGGCTTGATAGATAAAATTATCGATTTGTTTATAAAACACCATGGCTGACAGCACACCTAGGTCATCAGCGTAGTGTTCAAAACCTAAATCTAAGTTTTGCGAAGTCAGCGCTTTTAATGCAGGATTACCGAAGCTCGCCTCTAAATCACCATCGTCTTCTTCCAGCAAATAAGCGGGTGCGAGTTGTTCAAAAGTAGGGCGCACTAAGCCTGTGCTATAAGACGCACGGATGATGCTTTCTTCAGATAAGTTGTAGCGGCTAATGAGGGCCGGTAATAAATACCCTTTGTCGTAACTTTGTTGATTGAGACTAAATGTTTCGGTGGTTGCATCATAACGCGTGCCGACGGCATCGCGTTGGTCATGTTCATAACGTAAACCAGAAATCAATTGCCAGTTTTCATGCTCAAAATGCGCCATGAGATAACCCGCATTGATTTTTTCATCGACACGGTAATCGTTGATTGCCGATTCAACATCATCAATAAATTCATCTCTGTCTAAGGTATTAATCAAAGAATAAATAGCACCACTATCGATTGCCGCGCCAAACTTCGACAAGTCTGAATCGACTCCCTTGCTGCTGTATTGGTCCAAAGACAGTTTTTGCACGCCATTGTCTGCAAAATCTTCGAAGATCCACACCGACTCTTCTGCAGTTTTCTTGCGTTCACTCAGTTTCACGCCACCTTTCAATTGCAAGCTGCCTTGGCTCAACATGTACTCGCGACTGGCGTCAAATTTGACGTTGTGTTCAGTTTCTTTGGTGTAGGTATCACCCATTTCAACTTCTTTAATTTCATACTCAGCAGCATCAAAGGCGTTACTTGGTGCGAGTAATACGGGGATATGACTATTGTCAAAGCCGACACCATCGTCGATACCTTGTTCAAAGTCTGCACCCGCGATGTTAAATGGCGTGTCCTCATCCGCTTTGCTTGCACCGCCTTCTAGCACCCAATCCCAATGTCCGACAACTTGATGAGTTCCAAGTACAAAGGCACTAATGGTTTGGGTTTCTTTGCGCTGTTTTAACGAACGAATAATTTCTGCTTCACCGAGTGCGCCGGCAAATTGGGCTTGGTCAAATTCAGTGGCAAGCGCTTGACGCTCTTCTTCATCACTGAACTCACTGTACAAAGTGCGAAGGTAATATTCGTTATTATTGCCAGGATGATAATCAACGTTAAACGCTAAGCCCGCGCGTTCGCGAGTAATTTGATAATCCCGTAATTCGAACTCTTCTAAGCCTTCGGCAAAATCCCACTTTCCGCCGGTTTCAACGTTTTCAGAGCCAAATTTACGGTTGGCGAAGCTTGCGGCGATCGCCACACCTAAAGTATCTGGTTCGCCGTTAATGTCGAAAATACTGCTATAAACCCCTGATAATTTTGGACTGGCGGTACTGGTTAAATTGTTATAACCACCCTCAGTGGTCATCGAGTAAAAGTCTCTGCTGCGATCAAACGCGGAAAGGCTTTTTATCTCAATGGTGCCGCCTAGTGAACCCGCCGCCATATCAGGGGCCATGGTTTTACTGACTTCAACTGATTCGAGTAAATCTGAAGGAATCACGTCAAGAGCGACTGCACGACGGCCGGCTTCTGGCGCAGCTAATTGCGTGCCATTGTAAGTGACCGCGTTGTAATCTGGCGCTAGGCCACGGACGCGGACAAATCGTCCTTCGCCTTGGTCGCGCTCAACTGACAAGCCTGCCAGACGCTGCAGTGTTTCGCTGACGTTATTATCGGGAAATTGTCCCATTTCATCTGAGCTTGCAACTGTGACAATGCCTGAGGCGTTGCGCTGGCGGTTGAGGGCTTTACTGACAGCACCTGATTGACCAACCACTTCGATATGCTCAACGTTGGTATCTAAAGATTGCAGTTTAATATCGCCTAATTTGATTGATTCAGCGGCAACTTGTAATGGGTTGGTTTTTGGTTGAGTTCCAAGATAGCTAATTTTCAGGGTGTAATTGCCTGTCGGGAGCTTTTTGAAAAAGAAGCGACCATCGGCTGCAGTAGTGCGGCTTATTTTTAATTCAGGGATGGTGATTTCAACACCGCTGATTAAATTACCGCGGCCATCAACAATACGGCCTTGCACATCGGCATCCGCAAATGCGGTAGCGCTCATAGTCAAACAAGCAAGAGCGATAGCGCAAGCTAAAGGCTTCTGACGAATAGATAACATAGTTGTTTTCCTTTTGTTTTTAAAAGTGATGCTCCTAGTGTCCCGATTTGCAGTGACAATTTTAAGGTGGATTCTTTGGTTTGCTGCGCAAAAATGACCCGGGTCATTTATGCGCAAGTCTCGCTATTTTTGCCGGTTTTGTGTCATCTTTACGTCATATTAAAAACGAACAATTGCTGTTTTTAATTGTTCGAGAGTGGTTATGTTACGACAACATCAAACCAAGTTAACTTGTAGTGCCTTATTGCTTATTGTGAGTTCAGTGATGGCCGCCACTATGGGGAGTCTTAAAACCGAATTTGATTGGTTAGATGTCTTAGGGGAAGGGACTGCGTTCATCGTAGCAGCTGCTTGGTTGTTACTTATTTTAAGCAGCCGTCCTTTTGGTCGAGTGACAGAATTGTTGTTTTACGGCAGTTTATGTTTGGTTTATTCCTACTTTCTTAATCTACTTGATGAGTTTTTGCACTATCCGGAACCAGTTCGCATTATGAGTTGGCTTGAATCATTCCCTGCACCTGTCGGTATGTTGGTATTAACCTGCGGTTTGATTGGTTGGCATCGTGAGCAAAGAGCGATTGACAGGCAATTACGTGGACGAGAATTGTTTTTACGTGATCATAATTTGATTGATCCGCTTACACAGTTATACGGCTTGGAATATTTGTATGCCGTGTTGCAACGAGAAATTATGTTGCATCGCAATTCGCAACAAGCGTTAAGTTTAATAATTGTCGACGTTTCCCAGTTTAGTGAATTTAATCGCCAGCATGGTTATAGCGCGGGCGATAATTTTTTGAACTTACTTAGCGAGTTATTGATTTCACAAATGCGGCATACCGATGTCATTTGCCGGTATAGTGGCGATTGTTTTGTGGCGCTTTTACCCAATACCGCCCAAGCGCAAGCGGACTTGTTGGCGTTACATTTAAAGCAGTCGTTAGCAACACTGCATGTCAACTATCCGCTCCCTCAGGTGAATTGCTATGCTACGGTGGTGACGGAATCGACCGCAAATGCAGCGCTTGAACATGCATTTACAAAGCTCTCTGCAGTAAAAACCACTGTGGAAATGCAGCTTAAATTGATATGACAAAGCCTGCATGGTTTGGTTTTCAAGATAAAAATTTGCTGTTGCAACACGGTGCAACAGACTTATTGGCTTTAGCGCAGCGACGTGGGGTGCCACTTCATAAATTGTTATCCGGCACCAGCTTGTTTGAAACCGACTTAACACGCCCTTTAGCACGGATCAGCCATTTAGATTGGTATCTCATTATTGAAAAATGCCAGCAACAATTAAAAAGCCCCGAGTTGCCATTTTTGCTTGGCGAAGCAATGCTGCAAAATCAATATATTTCGTTGTGTCAGGGCATGCAGTCGGCGAACAATTTGGCGCAAGCCTTACGCTTCTTGGCTTATTTTCGCCACCAATTGTTTCCAGGAATTTACCCGCAACTTTTTGTGCAAGCGGATACGACCTTAATTTCAATTAAATCAGGATTTTACTTACCTCAGCATGAGTTCGTTCATCTGGTGGTGTTTTCATTGATCCAAAACTTGATCAAACAACAATTTGGCGCTTTGACGGGGTTGACGGTGTTGTTAAAAGCTCAGCCGGAAGCTGGTGGAGTGCATTATCATCAACACTTTAATTGTCCGGTGTTGTTTTGCCAGCCGATGGATGGTGTTCGGATTAATAAATCTTTGTTGTTGCGACCTTTTAAAAATATCGACCGACCAAAATTTCTATCTGCAAAGCGTTCATGTGAGCAATTAAGTCGGATCTTACCAAAACAACCTAGTCTGGCTGAGCTTATCTATCGTTATCAACGACGCGCTTTACCGAAAGTTTTGGCGACAGAAGAAGTTGCAGTCAATCTTGAACTCAGCAATAGCAGTTTCCGTCGACAGCTTACTCAAGAATTTATCAGTTTTAACAAGTTAATAGATGAAGTTCGCCAAGATCGTGCCCAGCAAATATTGCAAAATAGACAATGCTCCAATAAAGAACTCGCGCAGTTGCTCGGCTATTCGGATGAGCATAATTTTCGCAGAGCATTTAAACGCTGGACTGGATTTATCCCAAGTAATTTCAGAGACTTTTTTGGCTTGTCGACCTCCTAGTTATATTTTCAACTAAAAGCATAATTGAGGGAGACTTCACGACATGGATATTACTTTTTAGGTCCGATAGCTTATTAAGCGTTGCTCGAAGCATTGAGAGTCAAGCCAGTACATTTGACAGTAGGCTCATGTTGGCGTTTTCGGATGGTTAGCTGCCGAAGATTTGACTAGATAATCGGCAGCTACCAATGATTTTAAATCACGGTTTTAACTGACTTGTGCTGCCTTGGTATAGTTCTGGTTTTATTGCCTGCATTAGTTCACCAATATCATCATCGTCGCAACTCACTGATTTTAAGTGCTCAACGATTTTTTGCGGGTGCATACCATGTTGGCTCATGGTTTTTACTGTATTGAGATGGACGTTTTTAACGAATTCACTTTGCATTGGCATAGCGGTCTCCCATTTTGAACGAAAGAAAGTGGCGACACCGATGATACCCTTTTGCTTCAAAACAGCCAGCACTGTACACAAAACAACCAAAAAATACGACGAATGGCTGGAACCGCTTAGCTTAAAATTTCCGGAGCGAAACGTTTTTCTCGACGAGCAAATAAAACCAGCGTTGCAAAACACTGGTTTTTAGCGCAAACATCAAACGATCTCTAATCCATCCTTAGTGGTATCGCCATCATTTTCGACAACTAACCGCAAAAAATTCGACATTAGCCGATTAGTCAAAGTTCTGTCATCAGGATGTCTTGTTGTTTGGTGATATTCGCCAAGCATTTTTTAATTCCGTAGGAAATTTCGATGACTTCTAATTTTGTTCGTAATATTCATCTGCAATCCGGGAAACGAATGTTGGCTAATGGCGCCAGTATGGAAGAAATCGCCAGCCATTTTCATCTGGTAGGTTTTAGTGAACGGGAGATTGCCATGTTGCTCGCAGAGTTTGGTAATTTTGGCGTGAAATCGCCTGACGAAGAGTTTGTGTCGCAGCCAGTGCTCCGTTAGGCCTTTGTCGCGGGGTTACTACAGCGAGGGAAACGCGATGGAATTTCATTAAGCTATTTGGAGTATTTCTGTCGACAGCCTCTTTAAATACAATTGATATTAGGCCATCCGAGAATTTAACTGGATGGCCTTTTTTGTTTTGGTTTTTTCGGTTTTGAAAAGCGCCGTCCATGTTCCGACTAATCCCCAATCGGATCCATACTTAACAGCAATCTTGGCTGGTTGCTATGTGGTGAACGGTGCCAAATTGCTCCGCCAGCGTTAGGTTGCCATGCAGAGCCTTTGAGAAGTGCGACATGGCCAGTGTCAATTTGCCGAATGTTATCGTTATTCGTTGCGCAGCGATTCTCAGTTTGATTTTCGGCAAACCATTCCGTGCCTACACCATCGTAAGTGACCAGTAAGCGCAGTGCGATGTGATCGGTGTGGAACCGTGGGCACATAGCACTTTGCAATGATTTCAGTCTAAATCCAACCGCTGCGCAATCCATCAAGCAACAAAGCATTTGCGCCATCAGTACGATGTCATGAATAAATTGATCTTTACCCACACCATGCGGTAATCGCTGCGATAACAACGACAGCAACTCCTCTGGAGTTGCAACCCCTTGCAAAGCCGTAAAATCGCGTAACGCAGCTGCATACGGCTGAAGTTGCTTGCAGAGTTGCCGCTGCCAAATGACTAAATTGACATCGTCCGCAAAGATTTCTGTTAACACATTTTGCTGGTCACTGACGACTTGGCGCATCGCCTGTTGTGGCGAGGCTGCAGGCAAAAAACTTGCTAACATCATGCAAATTCACTACCAACGGCGCTTTGAAATGGCGTTTCGAACGTGCGCCATGTCGCCTCGCCAAGCGTGAATTCTTGCTCGGTCAATAAACATGCTTCTAACTGTCTTACCATTGCTTGTTTATTTAGCTTCTGACCTATAAATACTAGCTCTTGGCGACAGTCACCAAAAGGGGCAATAAAGCTGCTTTTTATTGAGTTGATGGTATCTTCATCTTGAGGCCAATCTTCTTGTGGCACAGCATGCCAAAATAATCCGGCCATGCCATAACGAGCGATGCCGCCAGCTTGATGCCATTGCCAAGCGTAATCAGGTTCACAGGCAAGCCAAAAATAACCTTTTGAGCGCAACAGTTTGCCTTCAGGCCAGTCTTGGTGCAGAAATTCATAAAAGCGCTGGGGGTGAAACGGTCGCCTTGCAATAAAAGCAAAGCTGCTAATGCCATATTCTTCCGACTCGGGTTGATGCTCACCGCGTAATTCTTTTAGCCAACCCGGTGCTTGTTGCGCTTTGTCAAAGTCAAATAACCCTGTGCCAAGGACTTTATCAATGTCGATGTGGCCGTTGTTGGCTTCATAAATAATCGCGCTACTATTTAGTTTTCGTAAGATAGCCTGCAATTCAGCAAGTGCATTTGGAGTGACTAAGTCGGCTTTGCTAATTACGAGGACGTCGCAAAATTCCACTTGCTCAATCAGTAAATCGGCAACGCTACGCTCGTCTTCAGCTCCTAAGCTTTCGCCCTTTTCTTGTAAGGGCATGGCTTCGCGATAATCCTTTAGAAAATTGACCGCATCGACTACAGTCACCATGGTATCAAGCCGTGCGATATCCGATAGGCTAGTGCCATCTTCATCGTTAAACGTAAAGGTTTCGGCAATTGGTAAGGGTTCGGAAATGCCAGTTGACTCAATGACTAAATAGTCGAAGCGACCTTCTTTGGCTAAACGTCCAACTTCAAGCAGTAAATCCTCGCGAAGTGTGCAGCAAATGCAACCGTTGCTCATCTCAACCAGTTTTTCTTCAGCGCGGTTGAGACTCACTTCGTTTTTTACCGTCGCCGCATCGATATTTAACTCACTCATGTCGTTAACGATCACCGCAACCCGACGACCTGCGCGGTTATGGAGAATTTGATTTAGTAAGGTGGTCTTGCCTGCGCCTAAAAAGCCAGAAAGAACGGTTACGGGTAGCCGATTATCAGTCATGTGTGTCATCTGCTTAGTTATGCCAGTTAATTTCTGGATATGTTATATTATCACACAAGTGAAAGACAACATTTGCGCAGTACTTGTGCTCAAGTAAGCACAAACGACGCAAGCGATTACTGACGCTTGTGAATTCAGCTAGTGCGACCTACCTCACGCAAAAGTTGATTGAAAGGCAGGAGTTTAAGTGTTCAAGTAGATTTCAGAAGGAGTGGCGATTTGCCAATGCTGCTTTCACGCAAGCCTGGTAAATATGCGTTTTTGCAGAAATGTCCGTAGGGTCAGTTCTTTAGGTAATTTGCTGTCCAGCCAAGTGGTCTTCTAGTAAAGTTTTGTCAAATCGGCCTTACAACGATGCTTTTAATAGACGGTCGAATACTAGCAGCTGAGAGTTAGTTGGATCTGACACGCAACTTATTTCGGAAAAAGGCACGTTTGGTGACAATACTCCGAACTGAAGCTGTTGCCTTGCTCCCTGCATGAATTTTTGCAATCGTCCCAGCCTGCATTCAAAAAGTATCATCTATAGATTTGTAATCTATTTCAAACAAATGCAGCAAAAACAAGCAGGAGCGGTATGATAGTCGTCAAATAGCAATTCAACATTTACGTTTTCAAATTGATGCAGTGAGCGCCTGTCAGAAATTTCAAACGAATTGATTAACTGATCACTTATGGAGCGTCGTCTTCTCCTTAGGCTAATCACCGTTTAATTTCTAATAGCCAATTTTAGAGGAGTGAGTCTGTGAGCATTTTAGTGGTGTTTAGTCACGGCAAGGAAACGGGGCCCAATGGCCGTAAAATCACTCAGCTGCGTGAAATTGCTGAACAAGCCGGTGCCCAAACAATCAGTGTCGATTACACCAAAACCATGCAACCGGAAGATCGGGTGCAGATTTTACTGACCACAGAGTTACCAGCCTATGATCATTTGATTTTGGTCGGCTCCAGTATGGGCGGTTATGTTAGCACCCGAGCGTCTGAACAGCTAAAACCTGATGGGTTAGTGCTGATGGCTCCAGCGTTTGGCATGGTTGATTATCCGGTGCCATACCCAATTCCATCTACATCAAACGTTGCCGTGGTTCATGGATGGCAAGACGAAGTGATCCCCGTCGGTAATGTGATTGCTTGGGCAAAACAGCATCAACTCAGACTGCAGCTGGTGAATGATGATCACTCATTGCATCAGGAAGTGGCCACAGTGGGGCATTTTTTGCTGGAAATGATATCAAAGCTTAAAGCGTTAAAAAGTCATGTGTAGTTATTGCACGGCGAAGCGTTGCCGATGCATTACTTAGTTTTATGCCTGCAATGGCTGCTTTGGCGTTGTTAAGGTCATTTCAGGTACAAATGGTAGAAGTCATTTTTTTCGTTGACAGCAATATTTGGTCGCATATATTAGGAAATTAGCCGCAAATTTATTGAGGGAAATCAATGTCATCTTTGTCCCAACAATTAAAACGTAGTAACCAACAATTGTTGTCCTCCTTAGATGTATACAGCCGTCTTAAAGACTTGGCCCGCGGCACTAAAGACAAATTCGTTGAAGGTGAACTTGAACATCATTCAACAACGGCTTTGGTACACGAAGTTTATTTAAAACTAAGCCAAGGCAGTACGCAGTTATTAACTGATGATCATAAAGAACTTATCAACCAACTAGGGCAAGCGGTTCGTTCGGTCGTTGTCGATTTACTGCGCAAACGCAGCGCGCAAAAACGCACACTGAAACAAATCGAAGATGATGCAAATCTTGGTCTTGATGTCGAGACATTGCTAAAAATCGATAGAATCATCGCGAAAATGGAAGCTGAATTTCCGCTGCAAGCTCAAGCTGCAGTGCTTCATCACTTCAATAATATGGAAATTCCGCAAATCGCCTCGGTGTTAAGCGTTTCCGATGCAACGATTTATAACTACCTGAAGTTTTTTAAGAATTACGTACAAGTTGAGCTTACGCAAAGCGCAATGTAGTTCCTTCCCAAAGTAAATGGATGTTGTCTAATGAATTTATATGATGCGTATAGCCAAGCGATTGCATTTTCAACCAAAGAGTTACAACAAGATTTTCTTCACTCCTTGCAACAACAATCCCGTGAAATTGCCGAAAAACTGAGATTGCTGCTGACCGCTGCCGAACAAGCAGGAGAGCGCACATTAAACGTGCAAAAACAGGTTGCGCAGGTCGCGCATGAGTATTGCCAAACAGATATATCGGCAAATTTGGTGGGGATACGTTTAGGTGTTTGGCAGTGTGACAGTTTAATTGCTTTGGGCGGTATGAGCGCTGTTTATAAAGCAAGCCGACAAGACGGCCAATTTGCACAACAAGTCGCGATAAAAGTGCTAAACCCACTGATTTACCCAGTGACTGAACACAGCAAAGCCTTTGATGAAGCAGGTTTGTGCGCACGTTTAAATCACCCTGCAATAACCACTATTTTGGATGGTGGCATTGTTGAGCTGCAAGGGCAAAAAGCCCATTACATCGTGATGGAATTTGTGGATGGCGTGAGTTTGTCTGAGTGGCTAGCGCAAAATCGTCCAAATCTAGACACAGTTTTGAAATTACTCATTGCTTTGTGTGATGCATTGCAATATGCCCACAACCATCAAGTGATCCATGCCGACTTAAAGCCGGCCAATATCTTGGTAGATAGTGCTGGACGGCCACGATTGATAGATTTTGGCATTTCACAGCTTCAACACCAAACTGCCGCGCAAAGTAGCGATGTGTCTTGTTATGTGCGGGCAATGTCGGTTGGTTTTGCCTGCCCAGAACAACTCAATGGTGAAGCGCTAAGTACACAAGCCGACATTTATAGTTTGGGTAAAATCTTGGCTGTATCATTAAACCAAACTAAGCCCAGCAAACTGCAACATAAAGAATTAACAGCAATAATTTGCAAAGCGACCGCCGCTGAACCTTCACAGCGCTACGTATCTGCACATGAACTACAACAAGATTTACTAGCAATCTTGAGTAACTTGCCAATATCTGCATATAAAAGTTCGGTTTCTGATCGTGTACGTAAGTTGTTCATAAGGCAACCTTGGGGAACTGGTTTTGCGCTGAGCTTTGCATTTGGTGTACTTGGTTTTGCTGTGACTGTATGGCATCACAATAAAAAACTTGAAGTTGAACGACAAATTGCTGAGCAAACCTCTAGTTTTATGGTGGATGTATTTAGTGCGGCATCGCCGGAATCCTATGATAACAATCCAATTAGTGCCCAAGATTTGTTATTAATAGCCAAAAGTAAAGTAGATAGATTTAATAGTTCGCCAGAAATCCAACAACGATTACAGTTAGAGCTTGCATCTACTTTTATTGGTGTTGGCGATTATCAAACCGCTGTTGATTTGTTAGAAAAAATTCCAAACGACAGCAGCATTTACGTGAATAAAGAGCTTTTAAAAGCGTCGGTGTTGCTCGATTTGAGCGACTTAACGGCTGTGCAGAAGATCCTTTCACAGTTTAATCCCGACAAGCTAACCGTCCATTCTCGTTTGAAGTACTATTTATCTTCCGCGAACATTGCTCATTTTCAAGGAAAATTTTCGGAGTCCCTCGATCTATTGGAGCGTGCAGAAGCTGCAGCTCAGCAAATTCAACAATACTCAGACTTAATCACTATTAATGATTATAAAATGGCGAATTATGCGGCTTTGGGGCAATTCCAAGAGCAATTGCAATTGGCGAATCGATCTGTTGAATTAGCAAAGGCTCATTTTGGTGAAGAATCAATGCAAATGGTTCAAGCGCTGTATAGTCTGCAAGGCGCATTGGGAAATGCGGAAAAATTTCCAGAGTCGGGCGAAGTTCTTGAGCGATTACTGGCGGTTCAACGTAAGTTATATCCAGCAGACCACCCACGACTAGCAATAACACTCAATGAACTTGGCAGCAATTTTACCAGTATGCAAAACTATCAAAAGGCCGTCGATTTGCACCAGCAGGCGATAAATATGATTGTCGGGCGGTTTGGTAAAAAACATATTGATTATGTGTATGGAAATGCTTATCTCGGCAACGCCTACGGTTTTTTGCAACAGCATGATAAAGCTATTGAGTCTTATCTACTGAGTTATAACGCAAGTAAAGATTTATTGGGTCCCGACAACGTAACCACACTGAATGCCCTCAATAATTTGGCCAGAAGTTATCACGAGAAAGGTGACAATCACACGGCTAGGCAATTACTAGAACAGTGTTTAAAACTGGCTAGAACGCAATTTGCTGAAGATTCACTACGTATTGCGATGTATAAATCAGTTTACGGCAGTGTGTTATTGGCCTTAAATGAGCCAGATGCCGCACGAAAAAATCTGACCGAGGCACTTGATGTAATGAAAAAAAACATCGGCGAATCGCATACTCGCTATAAGCGCACTTTAGAAGTTTTTAATAAATTGCCGATGACAGCGGTTAGTGAAAATAAATAAAATCTGAATTGGAAAAAGTTGATTGAATTTCGTGCCTTTTAATTAAGGTCTGAAAAACAATACGATAACCTGAAATTTTGCTGATAAGGAACATTCATCATGATTCTCTCCCCTGAAAAGAGGAATTCATTACTAACGGCTTGCATGTTAGCTGCCCTCACTGGTTGTGGTGGTTCTGATGAAACGGCCAATTTTACTGTGACCGCAACTGCAACGGCGGGCGGCAGTATCTCTCCAGGCAGTGCCAATGTACCAGAGGGTGGTAATACTGCATTTACCCTAACTCCAAATACAGGGTACAGCATTGACAGTGTGACTGGCTGCGGCGGCACACTTTCGGGCTCAACCTACACAACAGGCAATATCACTGCAAACTGTACTGTGACTGCAAATTTTAAAATTAAAAGTTATGCTGTGACCGCCTCGGCCGCGAGTGGTGGCAAAATTACCCCTGCAACGAGTACTATCGAGCACGGTAAAACTGCCAGTTTTACCGTAGCGCCAGATGTAGGCTACAGCATTGCTAGTGTCGAAGGCTGTGGTGGCAAACTTTCAGGTAATATGTTTGAAACTGCTGCGATCACTTCAGCCTGTGCTGTTACAGCTAAATTTAGCATCAATAGCTATGTGGTTACTGCAAGTGCATCGCATGGCGGCTCTATCAGCCTTACCAATAGCCCCAGCAATTTACCGATAGAGCATGGCAGTGTGGCAACTTTTTCACTAACTACCAATCCTGGTTATCAAGTGAAAACTGTGGTTGGGTGTGGTGGTACATTAAATGCCAACATTTACACCACAGCACCCATAACGGCAGCCTGTTCGGTTGACGCCACTTTTCTGTTTGTGCCGATTGGTGGTTTAAACGATACCGGTATTGATTGGTGCGCTGATAACACAACTAATAACTTAAATTGCCCGGTAGCTGGTTTTGAGGGGCAAGATGGTGAATTTGGCCGCGATGCCAAAGCGCGCGCTGGCACCTTAACCAAAATTGGCGGTGGCGCCGCCGGCTTTGATTACAGCAAACTTGGTGCCGATGGCAAAGAGTTGGCCATTCAGAATGTGGCCTGGGATGCCAATGGCACTGAAGCTGCTGGCAGCCAGTGGAGTTGTGTGCGGGATAACGTCACAGGGCTTATTTGGGAAGTAAAAACCACCGATGGCGGCCTGCGGGATATGAACAATACCTACACATGGTATAACCCAGATATGAACACCAACGGCGGCGATGCCGGTACCCAAAACGGCGGGCAGTGCAGTGGTAGTGGCTGTGATACTCACGCTTTTGTGCAAGCTGTGAATAGCCAAGGTTTATGTGGTGCCAATGATTGGCGTATGCCTGCAAAGCGGGAGTTAATGGGCATTGTAAATAATGGTCAGGTGAATCCTGCTATTGATACGGCTTATTTTCCTAATACCTCAAATAGTTGGTTCTGGTCGTCTTCGCCCGGTGCCGGCGGTTCCGGTCATGCGTGGTTCGTCGATTTCTACGACGGCGGTGTCGACGGCAGCAGTAAGTACTACGGCAATCAAGTCCGTTTGGTGCGCGCCGGACAGTGATTTGGTATTTGGCAAAGGTGATGACAAGGAAAGGCAATGCGGCATTTAAACCGGTTACCCATTTGGCGAGACGCCAACCGCCTGCTGGCAGAAACTGAGCAGGTGGTGCGCACTTTTGCCCGTTATCATAAGTACAGTATTGGGGCACAGTTACGAGCACCGGCAACGAGGCTTTGCCAGTCAATAATAAATATATAAGAAAATGGGAAAAACTATGAACAGAGTAATCAGTATATTAGGCCGCATTAGCTTGGTCATTTCGCTAATGTTTACGCAAAGTGCTTTAGCAAACTGTCGGAATGATATAACCGCCAGCACACCAGACCAGGATTTTACCTTGCACAACGATGGCACAGTCACGCATAACAGCACCGGCTTAATGTGGATGCGCTGCAGTCTTGGTCAAACTTGGGATGGTAGCACTTGCGCTGGAGCAGCCAGCACCTTCAACTGGCAAAATGCGTTAGGTGCGGCGCAAAGTCATAGTTTTGCCGGGCATAGCGATTGGCGGCTGCCCAACAAGAATGAGTTGGAGAGTCTGGTGGAGCAGCGCTGCGTTAGCCCCACTATTAACACTATGGTATTTCCCAATACCCCTAGCAATTGGTTCTGGTCGTCTTCGCCCGGTGCCGGCTTTTCCAATAATGCGTGGAGCGTCGGTTTCGACTACGGCCATGTCTTCGACCACGGTAAGGACTACGACTATCGAGTCCGTTTGGTGCGCGCCGGACAGTGATTTTTGGCCGCGTAGCGGCATTTGGGTGTTTGAATGGGAACTATGGTTGCTTAGGTTATGGTGTTAAGGGGTGGTAAGGTTTATCAGGTTATGTACCCGATGCTTCGATGTTCTAAGAGTAAGGTAATATTGATGCAAAGCGCTGGCTAATAGTGTTGAGTCTGCTCTTCATCTCTGGTGTTTAGGCGGTCTGTTTTTCAAACGGTTGAATACACGGCCGTAATCGGGGATTGCAGCCTGCATGTAAGGTTGGTTTTGTTGAGCAGTATTTTCTTTGCTGCTGAGAATGGTACGCGAACCGAAAATACAATTTAAAAATCATAACCCCGCCAACGCAATTACCAAACAGTGTCGCAGGAACCAGAGGATGCCGTATAAAATTAGCCTTGTCGCTTTGTTTATTTTATTGTCAGGCTCTGTGTTGGCAGCAACGCAATCTGACGGCGCTGTTGCGGAAGTTCCGAGTATCGGGGCTTGTAAAGCGCTCAGTTTTCAAAATGCCGCAGCAGTGAAGTGGCCGCTACCGCTGTGGTTATGTCATCTAGATGGGCAAGCAGCAAAAGAAACGCTGGCGAGCCAGGACGTAATAACAACTGATGAGCTGGCCAATAACTCGCCTGCAAAAAACGGGCGCTTAAAAAATTCATCTTCAGCAAGCCCGCCTTTAGACTTATTAACCACTGACATCCCGCCAAGTAAAGCAGATTACCAGCTGCTGGCTGATTTATTGCTGCGCTCCGATGTGCCATCAATGGCGCTGGTGCAACATTTACACGAATTCTTGCCTGCAAACAAAATGTTGCCCAGCAATAAAACCTCGGCAGTAAAAGTGGTGTTGTTTTTGGGGTTATCGCCATACTTTGGCTGCCAATTGCGGTACCAAGCAAATAACGCTAAGGCTGAGGGTAAATTTACTGATCCTTGCACAGGCGCCGAGTGGTCTTTGCAAGGCACACCTGTGATTGCCGCCTTCGATAAACCCGTCAAACCACTATTAAGGTTTCCGTATCAAAAGCTTAACGCGACGCAAATCCAATTTGGCAACTTGGCGCCAGAGTTTAAGTGGCAAGAATTATCCTTTGTACCAGACATCACTGACAGCCAACAGCCTGTGTTTGATAGGCTACTAAAAACGGTGTTGTGGGGGCGATTAGCGGATGCCCAAACGTTATGGCCGCAACTTTTAGTTTCTGGCGAGGCTGTACCGTCAAAAGCGCATTCCAAAGTTCAGGCCAAAGCCCAGCAAAACCAACAACAAAATCAGCAACAAAACCAGCCAGAATCCCCTGAGCTAGGACAGGCTCAACTTACTGAATCGCAACAAGCGCAGCTCTTTATCAACGCTGCTGCAAAAGAACATTTGTTGATGTTAGCGTTTCTAAAAAGCCAAGGCTTAAATCCGCATGCAAAAACCGAGATGGGCGGTTCGGCTCAGCAAGTGGCAGAGCTAATCCAAAGCGACAAAGTTATAGCTTGGTTAAAGGCTAATTAGCATTAAAGGCACACGTGTAAAAAGCGGTTTTGCCGCATCTTCTGCGCTTTTGCGAAGTTAACTGCTCGCGAAGTGCTGCTCAATAAAAAAAATTCAAACCAACCTTAGAAAATTCTTCCGCATTTACGTGGTTGTTGTTCTTAAAAATCCTCAGTAATTTCAAACAAGAGTCCGAATTTCTTCGCTTAAAAAGGCGCAGTCAATCCTAAGTCGATTTTACAAATATGAGGTTTTTTATGAAAAGAGTTCTTCCTTTTGCGTTAGCACTTTGTAGCGGTTTTGCTGCGGCAAGCGATACTGCGGGTGAATTTAAATTTAGCAATGCCGATGCGCTTAATTTTGCAATGCAGCAATCAGCCGCGCCGCTTGATGCGCTTGATAAACTGGAAAAAAGCGAGAATAAACATGCAGAGCTATTGGCTCAAGCTGATGCTGCTGAATCAAAGAAAACCATAGCGCAGTATACCTCAGGCACATTGGCACTGGCAGGTCTGGTTGTTGCCGTAACTAATGTGGAAAAGGATGAAAATGGTGAAAGAACTAAAACCCTAGATGGTACAGGGACGGCAGGTGCTGTGGTTGCTTTAGCTTCCATTCTTATTGGTACTTATCTGGCGTCGTCATATGGCAGCGAAGCTGCAGCGCTTCGCATGGAAGCTGAAGGTGTTTCTAAAGGGCTCACTTTTGCTCCAGCGAAGCAAGGCGTTGGTATTGCCATGACCTATAAATTTTAAAGGCCAGCTATGAAACGCTTGATAACCTCTTTCGCGATGACCGCGGCCTTAGTGTCTTGTAGCCAAACTCCAACGAATGCAGATGGTATCCGTACAGGTTATCAGGCACTAAATTCTAAAAATTATGCCGAAGCAGAAAGCAAATTTAAAGATGCCTACGCAGGGTTTAAGGCCAAAAATATCCAGCTCGGGATGTTCCATGCCTTAATTGCGTTAAGCGAGTTAGAGCTTAAACGGCAAAATTTAGCGGCTGCAGAAAAGTATGCTGATGACGCTTATGATGCTATCGGGGAGCATGATCTGCAGCCTGATGGCATCACGTTTTACAAGTTGCTGTCCCAACAGTTACTGATAAAAAAACAATTGTTAGTGCAATCAAAGCCGGAGCTAACTGCAGAGGAAGCCACGCTAAGTTTATACCAGCATCGAAATCACCAAACTGATGTTGCTGGGTTTAACCGCCTTGCGCAAGAAGTGTTAACTATACCGGCTGACTTACTCCGTGAAATTGTGCAGCAATATCCTGACGGCAGCTTTCGTCGAGAGCTTGAACGGCAACTATTTATACAAAAAATACAGCAAGCAACCACTTTGCAACAGCTTGAAACGCTAGTGCTTAATTATTCGCCAGAACAACTGGCTCGCCTTAATCGCGTTTGGCAGGCTACTGGCGATAACATCAAACCCTTGGATTGTTTTTATAAACTGGCGACCAAGTGCCTTGAATTACAGGCCTTTCATCCACTGCCAACGGCAAAAGAAATTTATGTGTTAGAAACTTTTGGGCAATGGTCTCGGGTTTTTAATACCAAACACTTGTTAAGTGGCTGGGTAATGACAGATCAATTGCAAGAGGTTTATTCAAGTACTAAACGTGCCGAATTAAACACTGCTGTGGCGCTGTGGGAAAATAACAATAGGCCACAATTAGCCTCTTTTGCAGCAGCCAATCCAGCGGTGTTGTTGCCAATTTACCAGTTTCTATCCTTACCAAGTAAAGAGCTTGTAAAACCAGCATTACAGAATTCTTTAGCGGGAAAATCTGACTTTCAAACGTTATTGGCGCTTTATAGTATTGAGCCAACTTCCGCTAATTTCAGTGCTGCACTGGGGAAAGCAAGTACTGAACTACAATATGAAGCCATTTTGGCGGTGTCTGATGGCAAAGTGCCAAGCTATGGAGCGACTGCAGCAAAAGATGCACTGGCACGGATCTACCGCAGTCAAGGTGATGAACGGTCGTTACGCAAAGCTTTTGCTGTTAGTGCCTCGGTGTCAGATCTGGAGCTGTTACTTTCTAAGCTTCAATCAAAAGCACAATTAGAAGATTTTATTGTTCAGTATAAAGATTTATATCCAAGTGTATTAAACGATGCCAAATTCAAGCTAGCAGCGTTATACGTGCGTGAAGGGAATGCTGCGTCATATTTGCGCGCTTATGAACTGACAAATCGCGTGAAAGAGGGGGAGTTAGCATTAAGTAATGCCAAGACCGCCGAGGATAAACAAAAGCTTGAGCAGTTGGTGTTACAAAAAGTCGCTGCGCCTTCGGTGGTCTTTGATATAAGCGTCAATGGCGTCAATTCTTCAATTAAATCTAAAGATGGCAGTGGATCTTTTTTAAGTTTTGCTCGCTATCGGTTAAGCACCTTTAGTCTAAGTTACGGCACTATCGCCATCAAACCAAACCCAAGGTCGCCAATTAAACTTGGTGCAGGTGCTTACAAGATCAAAATTGAAACAACCGGGACGGCGCCTGTGCAATACATGCGTGAAAGTCAGTGGCAAGGCAGTGATAATAGTCAGCGCGTGGCATCAGAATCTAAATCACACGAAGTGATTGTGCAGCCACCAAATTATTCCGCAACCATAAATCCACTCCTAGCCGATGTAGAGACGGCCATGGTGCAACGCGGCATGATGGGCGGTGTTTCTGCCCACATGATTAATGGCCCCATTGAATTAAGTTATCGCATTACTGCAATTGAAGCAGTGCCTTATCAAGGAAGTTTTGCTGCTCCGCAGGTGAATTTTGTGAAATTATCCGATGATGTTTCTAATCAAATAAAACCTTACAGCATCTACGACACAATGTCGGCATCACAAGAGCAAATGCAAGATTTTCTGCGCATCGATAGCGAGCGCGCAGAGGAAATTCGCCGCGAGCAATTACGGCAAAATTATTAAGTTCATTCACAAGGAGAACATAATGAAATTAAAAAAACTGATGTTAGCGTTAGTACTTGTTTCCCCATTTACCTTTGCCGGTGAGTGTGAAGTAACCGTTGTTTGGGGCGATGGTGGAAAAGCCAGTGGCGTTAAAGTTGTTGGCAAAGTGATGGAAGGTATGACGCCAAGTGAATATACCAATTCAGATGGGAAAGCGGTGTTGCGTTGGAGCGATTCATATAGTGTGAAAACTATTTATGTTGATGGTGACGATACTGGTGTGAGTTGCCAAGACGGAGGCAGTGTCACCATCAGAAAATAATCAATAGTCTTGACAACTATGAGCCGCCAACACTTAGCTTGCACCATGCAATTTGTTGGCGGTATTTCCATGCGCAGTGTGCAAAAGCGATTTCTTACTATACATTTTTTGGCAGCACTCAATGTTTCATCGTTGTCCTTGCGGTGGCTGTTATTTCGCTGCGTCTTTACCGCGCCTTTAACTGCTTCTTTACAGCGCTTCTCATGCGGATTACTTTCGGTAGATTGCTTTTGGTAGATTACTTTCGGTAGATTACTTTCGTTAGATTACTATCATCACATAAATATCAAATTTGGGGATTCTCCGATGTTCTTCAAACTTTGCCGTCGTGTTCTGGTGCTTGTGGGAATTTTTATGCTGGTGCCTGTTCCCGCAAACGCTGAATCTCCTTGGCTAGATAAAGCCTTCGTTGTGCCGGAGCATTATAGTTTTGGCGATTTTTCGCTCGTGAAAGTCAATCCTGCACTTGCCGAGCAGGACTATCAGGCTTTGATGCAAGCTCGGATGCAGATCCGCAAGGATTTAGCGACTACGTGGCCTGAGGATGCGCTGACTTTGGCGCAGAATCGGGAGTCTCTGGTGCGTGATTTACAGTCATTTGAACAGCGGCAATCGTTCACCTATCACCTGCTAGAACGGCAAAGCGGGCGAGTTATCGGTTGTGTGTATCTAAGCCCAAACGCTGCGAAGTCGAATCAAACAAGTCTATATTATTGGTTGGTGCCGTCTTACTATCAAAGTGGAAACCACACTCAAATCCGCAAACAAATTTATGACTGGGTAAATAATGAGTGGCCGTTCAAGACGGTCGATGTATCGCTAAATGCTGCGTTGTGATCTTGAGCTGTGCAACTCTATCTGTGCCTATTTTTGCGCATTATTTCCCACTTTGGGAATTTTAATCCGATTCTTTTTGCAGTAAGGCTTGTCATTAGATTTTTTTGTGGGAATTTGCAAAAAAATTCGCGCTCAAGGCCTATTGTTCAATTATTTTGCGCAGTATTATAAATAGAAATTTAAACCTCGTATCGTTGCTTAGGATGGCTTTGAAGGAATGCGAGTTCAAAAGAGATTGCTGCAGCTTTGTAGCGTCTGCCGTCGTTGAATCCTCTTCACCAAGTCCACAAAGTAAACGTCAAACGCTGGTGCTTACTGACAACTTATAAAAATGACCTATAGGCTATTTTTTACTGTGCCACTATTTAGCTGTGGTTCAGCAAAGGATCGTTAGCTTTTTACAACTTAAAACGCAAGACACTCAACAGCAAAGGAAATTGTATGCAATTTAAACATTCAGTTATCGCCGGTATTATGTTAGCGGCACTTGGCGGATGCGGTGGTGGTAGCGATGGCTCATCAACAACACCGGTCGTTGAAAATAAAGCCCCTACAGTTACTGTCGCAGCGCAGTCGGTAAAAAGTGGTGCCGATGTTTCGGTAAAAGCAACTGCTGCAGATAGCGACGGTAGCATTGCCAGCTATAGCTGGGTAATAAAATCAGGGACGCAGGGTCTAACGTTAATTAATGCCAATACCGATACGGTTAGTTTTAAAGCGCCAGTAGTAACAACCAATACTGATATTGTGTTAACCGTCACGGTAACTGACGATAAAGGCGCAAAAACATCAAGTGATGTCAAAATTACTATCCAAGGCAACGCGTTGCCAGTAATTAATAATGCCGACAGCACTGCAGTCGGTAATAGCACCGTCAAAATTTCTGCCATCGCCACAGATGCCGATGGCACAATCGCAGCTTATCTATGGGCGAGAAAATCAGGCCCTGAAGTGGTGTTAACCGGAGCTGCAACTGACACAGTAACTTTTACCGCGCCTGTGGTTGATACCGACCAAACCTTAGTGCTGACACTGACGGTAACCGACAATCAAGGTGGCAAAACCAGCAAAGATATCAATATCTTAATTAGTAAAAGTGCTAAAGCATCGCTCACTGGCCAAGTAGTGAAAGGTGTACTCGCTAATGCCGCGTTAAAAGTATTTAAATTTGTTAATAATCAACCGGTTGAATTAACAGCAGCCGATATCACCGGCAGTTTAACTACGGACAGCGCCGGTAATTACAATTTCTCAGTACTCAATTACGATGGCCCGTTGAAAATTACTGCGTATGCGGCTGCAGATGGCTCGACCACAATGCGCTGTGATGCTGTCGATGGTTGTAAGAAAACCACAGGTCAAACCGCAGCGTTTGGCGATGAGGTTAAGCTCAACGAGTTAGATCCTAATTTGCAACTGAATACCATTACGATGGTAAGCTCTGCAGCGCCAGCGAAGGGCAACATTTCGACGTTAACGCATTTAGCCGCTGAATTGATCACGCAAAAAGCCGCGTTTAGCGCAGTCGAGATGGCGAAGCAAAAATCCTTGGTGATGAACAGTTTTGGTTTAGAAGGTGATGTCGATCAGTTACAACCAATCGCTATGGACGACACCGCCAAAGTTGCCGCAGCGACGGACAAAATGCAGTTGAAATACTCGCTCATCAATTCGGCAATTGCGAATGCTGTGCTAAACAGCGTACCAAAAGCGGGTGAAGTAAGCACTCCGGCCTCACGTTTGCAAGCGGCAGCGACAGACTTAGCTGCGAATAATGGCGCATTTCGCGTGCAGCGTGACAATGATGCGACTTTTGAGCTCGCACTTGACGAAGTCCTGAATTCAGCAACCCAAACCAGTGAACTGGTGCTGCAGCGTTTAGGCAGCGCACAAGTTAATAATCCTGTATTAGAAGACAACTTAACCAATTTAGCGACCGACTTTGGCCATGAGCTTGATGTTCGTCGCGAAAATGTCGGTGAAGATGGTCGTGTTGTGGTGGTGCCTACCCAAGTTACCAATGGCGACGCCTTAGCTAAAGCCGTTGCGATGGTGAAAGACGTCCGAGTTTTTGCAAACCTTATTCAAGGCACTGGCCGTAACGGTGAGGATTTTTACGGCAAGGTCGAAGACTTTGATGCGCTGACAATGGCTGCAACCGATATGGTTGAAGAAGAAGCCGATAAATTTGTGCTGCTTGCCGAAATTGGACAGGTAATTGCAGTTATCGAAGCAAAACTTGAAGCTGATGAGTTATCTGGCACCGAGTTCAATCTTTCACAATTCTCTGCATTACCAAATCTTACTGGTACATTGATTTATGATATCGATACTAAGCACTTTAAAGTCGATGCAACGACTGGTGATGAGAAAGTAAATTTAGAAATAAAGCTGACCGCGACTCAAGATCTGATGACTTATAATCTTGCACTGCAAGGTGACATCACCAGCAAAGCAGCCACATTAAAACTTGCACAAGGTAGCGGTATCGAACTCAAGTTAGCTAAACCATATGACATTGATACGGCAGAATTTGGTGTAGCTCCAGAGCCGGTCAAAGGGACGTTAAAACTGCAAGCGGAACTTTCACAATTGGCGTCAGCCGCAGTCACTAATCCAATGTCATTTACTGGCAAAATTGAAGGTGGCTTGAAGCTAATTTCAGTACCAACCTACGACAAGACTAACCGCCCGGGTACATACACTGGTTTCGAGTTTATGAATGATACGCAATTGTTACCTAGTGTATTGTCATTAGTTGGTGCGTTGAAAAACACTCAACAAGACGAAGTGTCGGTGGTGCTGTCGGCAAAAATTAATAATATCGAAACCTTTGTCGCCTCAGGATTACAGTATTTCGGTAAAAAAGTCCCTAACGGCATCAAACTTGAAGTGACTAACGATCTTAACACCCTAACGATGTCTTCAGATGGATTAACGGGTGGTCGTGTGTTTAGCTACACACCAGGTGCTAAACCAGGCGAATTCTTCTATGAGTCGAAAAGCGGTGATTGGTTAAATAATGTTGAGCAGAAAACTCGCAGGCTGATAAAAGTGACCAAAGAAAGCTATGACGCCGGCACTGGTTACACGATATTGTTTGGTAATGAACTTGAGAATGTCATCCGCGGCTCTTTCTGGTATAAAATTTACCCAGTGACAGTTGATGGTACAACCAAATATTACCTGCGAACTTATCATACCGGTAGCTACTCATCGACGTTTGAACCACTGAATGCGCAAGGCCAGCCAGTTGATTTTGAACAAGTCGCTACAGCGCCATCCGAAAACTTTAGCAGCGTAACCGCGTTAGTTAAGGCGCAAACTTATCTGTTTGATCCAACAGTACCCACTAGCAATGTGCTTGATTTGTTAGAAGCGCATTCTGATAACGCCTTTATTCAAAAGGATATTAGTCTTAAAGAGCTGGGTGCTGCTGTAGTACAATTCTTTGAAGTTGATTTCATGAAGCTACAACAACAGAAGAATCTGCTCATTAATGGTTATGTGGTGTGGCCGTTGTTAAACGAAAAAGCGACGGTTACCACCAATAGTGATTTAACCGAAGCGAAACTGGCCTTTTTCCAAAACCAAATTGTGACGAAAAAACTGCCGGAATCGACCGATACCAAATTAAGTTTCCAAATCGAGCGTTCAGAAGGTGATTGGTTACGTGAGACCACGCTGTTTAATATCCATCGCTTGCAAACAAACTCAGATGTTTATTTGGCATGTGAACGTTTTCCATTTTCCGGAAGTTTTAATGCGGTTACTTACATTAAAAAAGCCGATGGTAAATTGTCTCAGTCATTTATTACTGGTGTGACGGTGTTGCCAAATGGCCGAGTTAGATTCAATAACGGCACTGAAGTTGATAGCAGTACTTTGAACTACAGCGCGCCAGTTGCCTATTCATCTGGAAAATTAGTTGAGTTTTGTGGTGCGGATCCAGATGGCGCTATGGGCTTAACTTTAGCCGGTACTTGGACTGTTCCCGCGGCAGTTTATAACGGTCAATATGGTGTACAGAATTTCGCACCAGAAGTTGCGGGGGTTGGCTACGTTAAACTAGTTGATTTTTATAAAGAATTGTTGCCATCAATGAATACGCAGCTGAATATGACCTTTAGCAAAGCGTCGCCAAGCCCTGCCTATGAGCTTGAATCAGGCACTAACTTCTTGCAGGTTGAGACTGCATTAACAGTGCAGGCGAAGATTGCCGGTTATCAGTTATCGGCAACGCTCGATGCCACTCGCACAGCCATTGATAATGCCAAACTTGGCTTGAATGTGGTTTATAAACTGCCTGATGCGACGGCTCAACGTAGCATTAAAGTAGCCGGTGCAACTGACAGTGATTTAGTGCAAATGGAGAACAGTGAAGGGGTAACTGCAGTATTTGACCGCACTATCCGAAGTGGCGCCACACAAACCAAGATTGGTGAGATTAAGGTCAACGGCGAGAAAATGGCGGACATCCTGAACCGTTCAGGAGTGGTGTTGATTAAGTACGTTAATAACAACATCGAATCGTTATAACCACTAATACTGAGGTTTGGGGAACTTCCTAAGCCTTCGTAAAAGTGTATTTCCAAATCCGCTGCGATGACGAGTCACAGCGGATTTCTTGTTACTAGCGTCACTTTTAAGAGTTTGTTGATGAAATATCTACTAATTCCGGTTTGTTTGTCGGCGTGGTCCGCGTGTGCGAATGTGACTTTGTTTCATCAAAGCGCCGGTTACACCGATATTGCGCCTTTGCAGTCCATGCTTAGTGATGATTGGTCAGAATATCCTGAAAAGGATGCAAGTGAAGGCGTAGTCGAGCAACAATATGGCATTCGCTGGCAGCTCGATGATCATTGGCAACTGCAATTGGCGAAACGTTTAACCGGCAGTGTCGAAACCGATGCACAAACCGCCCGGGCTTATTACCAAATTGCCAATAAACAAGCATTAACTCTTGGTGAAGTGGTCCCAGTAAAACTCGATTTTCGTAGTATGCAGGCTCGCGGTTTAAGCGTGGCTTACGCTGATGTTTATGAAAAATGGCAATATCAACTTCGGCTATCGCATTGGGCGGTAAGTCGCTTTCGTCAGACTTCGGCTGATGGCCAACTGGTTGGCGGCAAAAATGGCGCAATTAATGGCTTGCTGAATTTTGAGGAAGTTTATAGTCATCGAAATTTCCTTAAACGTCCATATGCGCCAGATGAGTGGGAGCAAGACGGTCAGGGTTTTAGCGCAGATTTATCTATTCGCGGGCAGTTAGCTCCGCAATTGTCGCTGGAGCTTGTGTTGCAAGATGTGTACTCCAGCATCGAGTTTGATAATTTGGGCTATGCCGAGGGCACAATTAACTCCCAAAATAGTTTTATTAATAATGCTGGTTACTTGGAGTTTATCCCAGTGCTACAAGGCCGAGAGTTAGCTCAGTCGTATAAAACCAACTTGCCCAAAAACTTTAAAGCGACTGCAGGTTGGCAATGGCAGCCCGATCAGCAAATTTTATTGCAGGCTTTTCGACTCGGTACGCTCAAGCGCTGGCAGCTGGGTTTTGCTCAGCGATCCGGCCAAGCAGAGTGGCGGTTTTGGTTCGATCCGCAACATGCCTTACCAGGGGTACAATATCAGCGAAACGATTGGTTAGTTGAAATGGCCGTCGACAAATTTGCGGGCGACGACATCAAACAGCTTCGCCTAAACTTTAGCATTCCATTGTGGTTTTAATGCTGCGGACTTTCCAGCAGTGTGGCGCCGATGAAATTAAGTTGCGTCAACTTCAAACGGCAAAAGAGTATTATTGATAGCGCGTCGTGGGCCTCTTTGCCAAGAAAGTGGTAGTAAATCAAGACGATGATAGTGCTAACGGAGTTTCGTTGATGTTGCGCTATTGCCTTGCTGGCAAAGCGTCGGTGTTGGTAATTGGCTGATTTGTAACTGCCATTGTTCTGATTGCTTAGTCAGAATGTAAATCAGTCCGTAATCTTGTTCGGTAAGCGGAGTTACTGCTTGGCCGGTCAATTTCGCAACCAGCGCCGGAATAGTATTGCTATGACCAATCACCAATATGTTGCCGGTTTTATGTGTAAGTTCAGTAACAAGTGCGTCTATTTGTCGTGGGTCGTAACTCTGTAGTTGCCGGCCAGGTTTTAAAAAAGCCTGAGCTGTTTGTTGAGTGCGTAGGTAAGGTGTGTGCATTAAATATGGCAGTGAGGTGTCTTTGAGTTGAGCCGCGATGCCTGCGCCTGCGCAATTCCACAAGGGCTTAACGCTGGATCTTGCTCGCTACTGGCTTTTTCCATATGGCGGCTTAGAAAAATCTGTCGATCCGTTTCGGCAAACGACGGGACGTTTAGCGTCAATCCAAACAACAATAAGTATTTCATGAAAACTCTCTCTACCTTGTGTGAAGTAACATCAATCGGGTTCACTTTGCAAAAGGTGTGTGAGCCTTTTCCATTGGTTTGTCGATGTCGCTTTGTACAGTAGCACAACGTGACTCCACTAAATACCGGGTCGAAGGCTTATTGCTGGCGATCAAATGTGCTTGTGTAGACTAATTTAAGAAAATCGCAAGTACTTGTGACGAAAATATATTCAGACCTGTAATTATATGGTAAATTTCCACAAAATTTTGTACTAGTTGTGAATTTAAAGCGTGGATTGTAACGAGATACTAACAGCTGATGAGCTTGCGTGCTTTCGAGATATGTTTAGCCAAGCTGCGGATGGATTAAATACCTGTACCGTCAACGAGCCGCAACATCACTTGACCGTCATGACCGAAATTCCACAGATGGTAGCCAAAGTGCTAGGGAAGGCCAAGTTAACTTTGCTGGCTGAAATTAGTCACTACAAGTTATGGTTTCCGCTGTCGTTGCACGTTGATGCCTTTGGGCAATTTATACCCACCCTTGGTGTTCCTGAGGTTCTTGAATTAAAAGGAAAAGAACGTAGCTGGCGACTAAGCAATGTGACAGATGTGACCATTACAGTAGACGGAGAACCACAGGCGTTACAAGTTCGCTCGCTATCGAGTTCTGGAATTGCCATTCAAGTTCCAAGTGCACTTGCTGCCGAGCGTTTACTGGCGAGCCGAAATGTTGAGATGCGGCTTGCTGAGGTTGGAGCCTTGCAGCTTGAGTTTGAACCTGTGCGATATGACAGCAGCTTGCTAGCTGCCCGGATTAATGCGGTCGGCAAAGAGCGCGAAGCACTTCGCAAATTTATATTTCAGCACCATCGCGCCGAATATGCTCATTTATATCAAAACATTGGCTAGCGATTTGCTTTACTTTCACATGGGGTTGCGAACTAAAATTGAACAACCCAATTGATAAACCTTATTATATAAATCCCAGTATACAAAGCTAAGTAAAGCTCAAGCGAGAAAAGTTTGACCTTGATTACTTTTCCGAATTTCTGCATGTTCTACTAAATATGATGTTGAATGTTCAGTAACTTATCTTTTAGGCACATTAAAAGCACTTAACCCCCAGCACGATTTTTTATTCTGAAGAGTGATGTTGTGTCAGTCAGTAATCTACTTTGTCTCTCGGTGGCAAAAAATATCTTCGAACCCATTGCCACCGGTGGCGGGTTGTTTTATGCTGGTTTTATCAGCACTTTAATGGGTTGATTTTTTTGATTAACGCGTCACTTCGCTCCCTTTTTACCTAGCCTTACAATTGGGTAATAGCTGCGCGGTGTTTGTTTGCTAAATATGAATCGGACTCAGGGTCAGTGATGTGCAGGAGAGTCTAAGAATCTTGGTTTTACGTCTTTGGGCGAAGTAGCAATACATGCTCTTTTTTTATTGACTTATGCCACCGGTGGCGAAGTAGAAAAGAGAGCAAGTAGAGGGATCAGTAATTCAGCAGCCGTGCAGTAGCCTGTCGCATGGTAGTTGCATAAATAAAAATATAACAATATAAATCAACAAGAAAGGATGACAGGGTATGATAAAAATTAGAAATACAGCCGTAAAACCGCAATTTGCGTTGCAGGCACTTAGTCATGCAATTTGGCTGGGACTTGGCATTGTTGCGTTGCCAGTATTGGCACAACAAGCCGCAGTAACCACGCAAAGTAACAGTATGCAAGCAACGAATGCAGAAACTAGCAATGCACAAAATACCAACATTCCAAACAATAAAGCTGCTAACGAAAATATCGAAGTTATTGAAGTTTCAGGCTTTAGAGGGAGTTTAAATGTTGCTTTGGCGGCAAAGCGCGAAGCCGTCGGCAGTAAAGAAACTATTCTGGCTGAAGACTTAGGTAAGTTCCCTGACTTAAATATTGCTGATAGTTTAGCGCGGGTGCCTGGTATTGCGATAGAGCAAGACGCAGGTGAAGGTCGCCAAATCAGCTTGCGAGGCCTTGGCGCAACTTTTGTCAAAACCACCATTAATGGCATGGAATCAGCATCGGCAGGTGCAGCAACCGATGCTTCGGGTGGCGCGAATAAAAGTCGAGCTTTTGATTTTAACGTGTTCGCCTCTGAATTGTTCACCCAAATTGATGTGAATAAAACTGCCGCTGCTGAGCTTGAAGATGGTGGCATTTCTGGCAACGTCAATTTGCAGACCGCACGTCCTTTTCAATATCAAGACGACAAGTTTGCATATAACCTCAATGCCCGCTACAACGATGTCGCTTCAGAAATCACCCCACGAGCGTCCATGATGTTTAGCAAAAACTGGGACAATAAGGTTGGCGTACTATTTTCCGCAGCATATTCCGAAGGTTTAGTGCAAAGCGAGGGCGCAACGACAGTTCGATGGAGTGCCAACAACCCCTCGTGGGCGACAGGGAGCCCAAGCAATCTATTGACTGCAAAGCCAGTCACCCAGCTCGATCCTAAAGGTGTTTATACCAATGCAAATATGGAAGGCTTGTGGATCCCGCGTATTCCGCGGTATTCGATTTTCAATAAACAACAAGACAGGCTCGGCTTAACGGCTGCTATCCAGTACCGTGCGCACGATAGTTTACTGTTAAATTTTGATTTGTTACACGCCAAACTCGACAGCACCATGGATGAATTTCAATACTCGGCATTATTGCGGGGCAATGTCTCGAGCAAAACCAAAATTTATGCGGAGAACTTGGTCACTGATGCTAATAAAACGGTAGTCGCAGGGACTCTGTCAGGAGTCCCCATCCGCTCTGAGGCGCGCCAAGACGTATCGACGTCAGATTTTAACCAAGCGACATTCTCTGGTGATTGGCAAATCAACGATGCTCTGGAAATGACTTTTCTCGCGGGGATCGGCAAATCAGATTTAGATGTCCCATATCAGCGCACTTTTGCCCTAGATGCTAATAACTCGACCTTTGCTTATAGCTATGACAGCAATATCAACCCGATTGATCTGATAGGTAAAACCGGCACTGGCTTTGCTAGCGGTAATATGAATATGGATATGCCAGCCTTTGCCTTTGCGCCAGCGCAAGCATTTGGCAAATCGTATACCCAAGCCGAATTGCAATCACTGATGGTCAATCCAGATTTATATAAAGTTGGCCTTGTTCGTAACAAAAGTCAGCAAATTAACAGTGAAAATACCAATTTTTCGGTGAATTTCAAATATGAACTTAATGACGAGTTGACGTTAAAATGGGGCTTGAACCAACGAGAATTCACCACTTACAACGTGCAATATGACAACGGTTGGAAGGTTTTAAATACCGCTACCAATAAAACTAGTGGTGATGCAGCCGAGTCATTGGTCGCAGGCTTATCTGCAGCGCGCACCGCCGGTGCTTTATACGGCATCTCCCTTGATGCGGCTGGCCAACATTTTGGTAAAGCTGCCAACGTGCCTGGAAATTCTACGCTGACCTCAGCTAGTTGGTTAACCACGGACTATCAAAAAGTAATGTCGGCTTTTTCTGGCGAAAGCTTTTTTGAGGCAAAACAGCGCTACAACGCAACTTATGATATTGAAGAGAAAGTCACAGGTGCTTTTGTCCAACTTGACTTCCGTTACGAACTTGCTGGACGCGAACTGCGCGGCAATGTTGGTGGCCGCTATATTGATAACACTAATACCTCAGGTATTGTGAACTTAGATCATATTTATGTGGATGGTTATACCGCAGGACGTGGTGACGGTGGGGCATTAGCTGGCGGTCATGGTTGGCGCAGCACGGAAAGCAATGGTAAAGACTTTTTACCAAGCTTAAACCTTGCTTATGATTTGAGCGAAACTTTAGTCGGCCGTTTGAGTTTATCGCGGGCAATCACTCGTCCGGCTATCGCAGATTTAGCCTCCGCAATTAAAGTAAACACGCCAGATGATAAAGATCCGACAGCGACCATTGAAATGGGTGCAGGGCCAACGTTGCGGCCTTATGAATCCGATCAGGTTGACCTTGCCATAGAATGGTATTTTGATGACGAAGCGCTGCTGGCCTTAGCAGTTTTTCACAAAGACATTACTGGCCTTAGTAAAGGTTCGCGTCAGGAAGTATTAGATGCCGCCCAACTGAAAAAGCTTGGGATTGACTTAGGCACCCGCGATCCTGCGACGGTAACTTGGGACGTCACCCAGCTGCTAAATACGAAAGCCGAAGGGGTACGCGGCGCGGAAGTTATCTATCAACAGCCGTTTAGTTTTTTGCCAGAACCATGGAACCGTTTTGGCGTCACCACAAACTTGACATGGATTGATTACGAGCGTGATGTCACAGATCCGATGAAAAAGACCGTGGTCAGTTTATTGGCCGAAGAAACCTCGCGGCTAAACTATAACTGGACGCTTTACTACGAGCATGAAGCCTTAAGCGCACGGCTGTCTTACAACTTTCGTGAACGTTACAACAAAGAATTTCTGGATAAATACAAGGACGAGGGGAATTGGGGCCGCGGGTATGAAGATAAAGGTCAGTTGAATGTTTCATCGCGTTATAAAATCAACGATAGCTTGTCCGTGAGTTTTGAAGCGATTAACTTAACCAATGCTGCGACCGAGCAATGGAGTGATGTGTATACTTCAAGACCAGTCGAGTATTTGTTAACTGGTCGGCAGTACTTGGTTGGAGTCCGGGGTAATTTTTGATGGGACTTAAACGCTTGAGGTTAAAAACGCCAAGAGGTTATGGGCTAGCTATGTTAATAGCTAGCCTGTCGCTGGGTGTATTCCCGGTTGGAAATACGCTAGCAACGCCAGAGGCTGGCGATTTCAGCCTCTGGCAGCAACCGTTGAATGCGCAATGGCAAGCCTATCAGCAGCAATCAGCAGCTGATTTGGCTCTGCTGCAGCAACAACTGCAGGCAGAATTAACCGCTGCGAAATTGAGTGAAGCGATACCAGCTACCAAAGCAAAGGAATTTGGCATTATGGCTATCGAAGACTCAGCTACGCTCGCTGCGGTATTGAGTTATCAGACGGTCCTCGGCGGTTGGAGTAAACGGACAGATATGCGCCAGCCCCGGCAATTTGGTCAACTTGCGGGTTCGGAGCCTTCGTATATTCCGACCTTTGATAATGGTGCTACTAGTACTCAAATCCGCTGGTTGGTGGCTTATTATCCAAAAGCATCGCCGACCGATCAGGCAAAGATCCGTAAGGCGCTTAGCCAGGCAGTACAATTTATCCTGCGAGCGCAATATCCAAACGGCGGCTTCGCCCAGTCTTATCCGCTTCGCGGCAGTTATCATGATGCGGTTACCTTGAATGACAATGTCATGACAGATTTGCTCAGAGTGCTGTGGGATATCGGCTATCAACCAGAGTTAAGTTGGTTAGCTGAAGACTTGCGCGACAATGCCCGCACTGCATTCGCCAAAGGTGTCAGATGGCTGCTATCGGCACAGGTGCAGGTCAATGATAAACGCACCATTTGGGCGGCACAGCATCACCCACAAACAGGAGAGCCTGTTGCCGCTCGGAAATTCGAGAAGGTGAGCCTAGTCAGTAGTGAGAGTGCGGCCGTTTTGCAGCTTTTGCTTGAGAAAGCGGTCGATAACCCGGGCGTCTTGTCCGCTTTGTGCGATGGCGTTGCCTGGCTAGAGCAGCACCAGATCACTGATAAAACTTGGCAAAAACATGAGCAAGGTTCAGCTTTAGTGGAAAAAAAAGGTTCGTTGACTTGGGCGAGGTTTTACAGCTTACCGCAACAACAGCCAGTATTTTTTGACCGGGATGGCCAAACTTATCATGACGTCAATCAACTGTCGTTAGAGCGTCAGCATGGCTATGCTTGGTATCAAAGTAATGCGAAAAAACTGCTGAAATCCTGGCAGAAACAACCGCAACTGGCAGTGCAATGCCGTCAAGGAAGCAACTAGCATGAGACGACTGTTGTATAGCGTATTTACGTGCTTGGCGCTGCCGATCTTTGCTGCGAATAATCCGCTGCCACTAGGCAGCAATCTGCGCACGGCAGATCCGTCCGCTCATGTCTGGCCTGATGGCCAGTTATGGCTTTACACTTCGCATGATCAAGAATGTCAGTCAGATTTTCACATGAAAGACTGGCTGGTTTTTTCAACCAAAGATTTAAAGCATTGGACATCCCATGGTGTTGCCTTGTCAATAGAGCAGCTGAGTTGGGCTGATGACTATGCTTGGGCGCCAGATGCGGCCTATCGAAATGGTAAATATTATCTGATTTTCCCTGCGGGTACTGGCGTTAAAAATCGCCAAAACCCAGCCAAAAGCAGCAAATGGATGGGTATAGGCGTTGCCGTTAGTGACAAGCCACAAGGCCCATTTAAGGATGCTATCGGCGGACCATTATGGCGCACACCGTATGCCAACGACCCAGCATTATTTATTGACGACGACGGCACACCGTGGCTGTATTTCCATGGTAAAGAGTTCGATTATTATGTGGTGAAACTAAATAATGAACTGACCGCAGTTGCTGGGGATTTTATCAAAATGGATATGGGCGGCTATCAGCCGAAAATGGAAGGCCCATGGGTTTTTAAACGCAATGGACTCTATTATTTTACTATGCCAGAGCAAAACCGTGATCTTGCTTACTACACCGCAACATCACCAACTGGTCCTTGGCAGTATCGTGGGATTTTTATGGCGCGGGATGGTCAGCAGAATAACCATCACTCGATTGTAGAATTTCAAGGACGCTGGTTGCTGTTTTATCATCAGTGGCTACGTACTGCAAATTGCTCCCGTAAACAGCGCCATGTTGCTTCTGAAGTACTGACGTTTGGTGATGATGGCAGTATTCAAAAACTACAACGCATCCCTTAAGGGGCGCTCCGAAAACTAGTTGATGACCAATTCTGCTAGCGATTTAAGGCGTATTAGCTATTTCGACCTGGTTGAATTTGATATTTAATTTCGTAATTTGCTCAAACCGAATCAGTGCTAATTTGCAAAAAAGCGTTTAATAATTTCATTCACATAAATCCATTGTTGCTCATGCCATAGCCCTTGGTGGGGCAACATAGAAAAGTGGTCGGCATCAGGTAATATTTCAAGTTCAATGCTGTGTGGAGCCGCGGCCGTATAGTGCAAGGCCTGTTGGACGTAACTATCAGGTGCGAAGCGGCGATACCTTAAAAAATATCGCGCTGATGTTTTACGGCAATTCGGACTATTGGTACTTAATTGCCAATACCAACGGCTTAACCTCAGACCCAACAGCACCGCTGGTTGCGGGCATGGCGCTTGATATTCCAGCTAGAGCCACGCAAGAGAATACCGCCACCAGCTTTAAGCCAATGCAGCTTGAGCAAATCATTGGCGATACCAACCCATACCTGCCGTATATCCCGCCACCGCCGAAGTGTAATGCTATTGCGATGATAGTGATGATTGCGGTGACTGTGCTGGTGTCAGTGTATCTGCCAGGCGCGATAGGAATGGCCGCAGGCTTTACTTCAGGTTTTGTTGGGGGAGTTGCAGGCTCAATTGCAGGGCAAAGTGTTGGCAAGGCCTTAGGCGTGGTTGAACATTTCAGTCTCAAACAAGCCTTAGTTTCCGGGGTAACCCAAGGGTTTGCCACGGGCGCGGCTGAAACATTAAAAGCAGCGCAATGGGCCAAAGATGCAGGACTTGTCGTAAAGGCAGGCAAACACGCGGGCGACCTTGCAGCTGCGGGCAAAATGCTAATCGCCGCAAATAGCGTGGGCGTGAACTGGGCCGCGAACCGGCTGGTTGGCAATAACAGCGTCTCTTTTAGCTGGCGAAATGTGGTGACAAGCGCAGCCGCAGCGGGCGCGATGCATGGGATTGAAAGTATCGGTGTTGGTAATGCTGATGATACCGTAGGCTCAATGCTTAGAAGCTTTAGCGACAGCAACCCAGTCACCGGCGGCACTGTGCAAAACATCATGAGCGCGGCAGTCAGTTGGAACGTCAAGCGCGGTATTTACGGCAATCACTTTAAGGATGAACATTGGAACTTTAAAGAAGTGGCGAGGGATGCGTTTGGCAATGCGATTGGTAACAGCATTGCAGGTAAACTAATCAATGCTGAGCAGACCCGTCAAAATGCCATGCAGGCGTCTGATGCACTTGCGCAGCAAGTGGATGCGCGATTAAACGCAGGCCCAAGTGCCGATGGGCTTTTGGATACATTAGGCCGGATAGACCAAGAGGTTGCCGATAGCATTGCAGACGATTTTGGTGGCAACCTTTATGTCATGACCCAAGAGCAAGAGCAGCTAGCAAGGATTGCAGCAGATAAAACAGCCAATGCAATTTTTAAATACAACGCAATGAGCGCACAGACGCAAAAAGACATCGCTGCGATAGAGCAACGCAGCCGTCAAAGTGCGCAAGCTCGTGCAGAGCAATGGGATATCCGGCAAGCCCGTCAGCAACAAAAACTGGTTGATTTTAGAATGACAAACCCGGTGTATCGTGCGCCTGCACCAGCTTATAACTGGGATACTTTAATTGAAAATGCAAAAGAAACACGTCTGCGCATGCTCGGGTCTAGTCTGTATATTGATAGGCGCGTAACACCCGAAGAGCAGTATTTTCAAGAGACTGGTCAACTCGACAAACTTTACTATAGCCGTGTTCAAAAACACGATCCGGTTGGTAATGTGGGCTTAGGTGTTTGGGGTACTCTAGAGCAAAATATTGAGATGCACGGTGTGCTGGGTGGCTTGTATTGGAAAGGGGTCGGCGCGCTGACCACATTTAATAGTAAAATGGCCCTGGGTGCTGGTCGTTCAAATGAAACGGTCATGGGTACTTTATTCGATGACACAAGCAGCCAAAGCATTGGCAATAAAGTTCTGATAAAGGGTCTGCAGGTCGTTGAAATCTTAAACAGTGATGAAATTGATAGATTAAATGTAAAAATGGCGAATGATGTAGCCAAGAGCCACTTGCAAATGGTCATAGACGACTTTAAATATGATAGTCAAGGTATAAAAGGACTCTTATCTGAGCGTCAAATTACTCAATATCACCATGAAGTATTCCAATCAAACAATGCCTCGATCTATTTTTACGGAGGCACACTGGGCATTGGTAACTTACAAGGGCCTGTACCTGAGTTTATTAAACAAGGATTGAGCATGTTTTATTTGCATCCGGCAGGTGACCTGTGAATTATAAAATCAGCATTGTTGTCGCTTGTGCCGCCTGTATTGCAAGCTGGCTCATGGATAGTATTTTGGATCCCACACCAAGAACTTTAAAGGGCTGCGTGCAGTTTCAGGATATTTTTATCCCTAAAAAATACCTCATGCCGGGGAGCAATAGTTTTATCAAAGTGCCTGGGATGGAGTTTGATAAAGCAAATGGCATGCAGGTGGTGATTTTGCCGGATGGCAAAGGGAACGATATTTATATCCAAATTTGGGGGAAATATGCGCGCCAGAAAAACGGAGATGATACCGAAGCAAAGCCAGCATTCGAGCAAATAGGAAGCAAGTCCATTCAGCCAGACCCCAATTTGGCTGGGTTGTATCGGTTTTATCATATGGAATATGAAGGCAAGCGTTTAAATGTTTGGTTTTTGGTCAACAGTCCGCAGCCACCAAAAGAACCGGATGCGCAATGGGCGGTGGCTTCATGTTCAGGCGGCCGGTCAGGGATTGACTGCTATTACAATCAATTTAGTCATAATCTTTGGTACATGATTAATTTTAAACCCGAAAGATACAGCAGCTTAGCTGAGCTGGATAATGTGATTAAACCGCATCTAAACCAATGGAAAACCTGTATTACACCCCTTGAAGAATAGGTGTTGAATGAAAGCTCCAGCGTTGGGGCTTTGTTCTATCCGATGCGTTTGGCAATGCGCTGGGGAGTGCTATAGCAATCAAGCTAGCAGAGCCTGCGACTTCAAGTGGAGCTGCTTCTGGTGAAAGTCCTGGCGCTAACGGCCAAGGCGGCGCTCGTGAGCAGCAATACAAAGACGGGGATTTATTGTTCACATCCGAAGATGGTTTAAACCACTATGCCGGAGTGAATAGCTATGGCGAAGTATCAGCAATTGCGTCGGAATCTTTTGCTGATGAGCAATTAACTGAAACAGTGCTTATTGATCAGCAACTAAACCTGGCAGCAACTAAACCTGGCCAGCCAGAATTTAAAAAATGGCTGGCCGTGTTTGGAAAAAAGTAACGATAGTGCTGCTCTGCGATGAAACTTCAGCGATTCATCGGTATTTTTATCTTAATAATTGGCTTTGAGTTTTTCTGATTTCGGAATTTTTTGCAGGCGGGAACAATGAGCTCTAACGCCAGTTCTGCGATCAGCGTAGATTTTAGTAAAAACTACTGTTGCCTCTAGGCAGAATAGGAAGTCACTAACCAAAACATCGTCGGCAGCTATGAATACCCTGCAGCCATTTTTGACCAACCGCTTTGCAAAATTTCTCAATAGCAGCAACAGGTCCAATTACCTGCCGAAAATCTTCTTCGAGTTTTTGGCAATTTTGTAGCCAATTGCCTTGTTCGATGCCAAGTCTTGCCAGAATTGGTGGTGCGTTGTCGCTTATCGAGCCACGTTTGTCGGGGCGAATTTGTCGACCTGTCCAATCGACAAGCTCAATATAATCAGCGAGATGCATTGGAATATAAGGTTCAGTAGCGATGCCTTTGCCGTCCATAAACGGCATTAGCTTGCCATGAAATGCACATGTTATGTCGGCAGTTAAGTTCCTTTCAGCAATTCGCTCGGCAATGCTGGTATAGGCAGAACTTTCGGGTGTTTCAGCAATCTTGGCCCTAATAGGGTTTAAATCGATATAAACCATGGTGTTAATGAGGGCAGCTTCATCCAAAATGGCTTGGGATTTAAAGCGTCCTTCCCAAAATCGGCCGCTGCATTTGTCTTCCACATTGGCAAGTCTTGCGATGTGCTCGTTCAAACAGCGCATAAACCAGCTGATGCTGGTCAAGCGCTCTCTGTACATTTCGACCATGCTTTCAGCGGTTTGAATGTCTTCATCTTCAATTAAATTACCGGCGAGATATTGTTTCATTAAATCCGGCACTTGAAACAGCACACTCCACTGCTCAAAGATTTCGGAAGCTGTCCAAGTTGCTGATTTTTCTAAATTAACCCGGACTAAAACATGATAGTGATTCATCATAATGGCGTACGATGTCACATCAATTGCAAACATGGTTGTGAGCAGTCGCAAGCGCTCAACAATCCATTGCCGCCGATGTTCAAAGTTAAAACCGTCAATTTCACCGCATAAGAACGAGCGGCGCACACAGCGATAGGTGAGATGGTAAAACGGCGTTTCGCTTAGTGCGATTTGTTTGCTTCGAGGCCTTGGCATGATGTCATCCTGACAGTGTATCCATGTCCCCTTAGTGTGGTTGCAAAAATGTTGCAAATCAATGGTGAGGAATTTTAAAAAGTGACTGTCCAGTTTGAGGTGAGGCAGTGCTTGTGCGGCTTCATGATAAAAAACATTCGCTTCAATAGTTTAAATTGAGTCTCACTAAAGCGCATTTAATAAACTTAAATTTGTGGCGCTTAGCGCAGTTAAATATAATGTTTCAATCATCTAGTTAATTTGTTACAAAGCTCAAGGGTTTTCTGATGTCGTGTCGGGCAATTATTCTGTCGTTATGCATGGTCACCTTAACCAGTTGTGTGGTGAAGCCCAAAGGTCCTAGTTATTCAGAAGTGACTTTGACGGCAAAGCCAAATCAGGCACTGGTTGTGATGTATCGTACTTTGGCAAAGCCTTATAGCTATGATGTTGATGTGTTAGTGGATGAGGAGCGCGTAGAGATTTTGCGAGACAACACCTTTGTCGCCTTTGATGTCGCTGCCGGTAAGCATGTCATCAAATCTGATTGGTCAGTATTCTCTGGTCAACATGATAGTCAAATTGAACTCGAAGTCACTGCTGGCGACATATACTACCTGGCCGTTGACGCCGATACGGTAATGTCGGGTTATTCGGTTATCCCAGGTGTTACCGGCTACGTTGAATACGACCATACATCGACCACAGCACTGATTGAGTCAGCAAAAGCAATCACTGAGATTAAAAAGTGCTGCGTGAAACACGGTATCAGCATGATTGACCCCAAATCGATGAAAAAAATTGATTGAGCCCGAGTCAATTGCCTCCTTTCATAAAATTGTTGCGTTTGAGTAGTTTTGTTAACTGCCACAACGAAGACGTTGTTAACTTCGAATTTAAACCAACAAAGCTCTTAGCCACGATATCGGTCTATGGCCATCGTTGAGTTCGTAATCGCTCAAAGTCTAAAGTCTTCTGCTCTAAAGTTCTAAGCCCGTCATTGAAACAAAGGGCGGGTAAATTTCGCGCAAAAAGCCAAGCCAATTTTTACGCAATAATTTTTCAGATTTTGTCACACCAAGCCAAAACCTGAGTCAAAAGATTTTCAATTCCCCCAAGCGCTAACTAATTCATTACATTGATAAAAATAAATCAAAGCAAAAGCTAAGTTAAAAGCATTTAAGGTCAATTAATGGCAATTATTGTCACAGAATTTTGTGACACGCTTTTGGGCAGGGGAAAAATGTCTGAAGGTCAAAAATTTGATTTTTTAGGAACAAAAAAATTGTGAAAATTTCGAGTTGACGAAAATTTTCGTCACAACCACGTCACAGGTTTTCTGTTTTAGAAACAAGAAAATCCCTTAAAAAGGTAATCCTATGTAAATCAATGAGTTATACACTGGCAAAATTGGTTGCGGGAGCCGGATTTGAACCGACGACCTTCGGGTTATGAGCCCGACGAGCTACCAGGCTGCTCCATCCCGCGTCCGAATCAAATCTCTGAGCAGAAGAGAATTTGATGTAGTTTTAGTACAGGTTTCAATCAATAAAAGTTGGTTGCGGGAGCCGGATTTGAACCGACGACCTTCGGGTTATGAGCCCGAC
>JAYSCP010000014.1:0-85432 GCA_041914845.1 Alteromonadaceae bacterium | reverse complement strand
TTTAGTCAGTTTTCAGTTCGTGTCAAGCGTCTTTTTATCGACTATTTTCACTTTCTTCAAACTCACCCGGCGTTTCGCTTTCGCATCACCCCGTCGGCATGGGGCGCATTATAGGAGGTTTTCACCGATGTGCAAGCACGAATTTAAAGTTTTCACACCGACTGCGTGTTTTATCGACTATTTGTGGTTAATTTCAGCTAAAGGTGCAAATTTAAACCTTGTTATCCACAGCAACAGCATTATTTACATCTCATTTGTGCACAATATGACTCCAACACTATGCTGATGCAAGTTTTATATAAGTAACCATTGGCTTTAAATAATAAAGGCCAGATGGTTTTACCAAATGGCCTTTGCGATCTTGTCTAACAGTGCTTATTGACATGAATTTCTATATAAAGGCTATTGAGCCTTTGCTTAGCGTAAATTCGGCGCTAACCACATTTGTGCCTCGTCCGTACTAAACCCTTTTCGCGTCGCATAATCTTGCAATTGGTCCTGACCAATTTTACTCACTGCAAAGTACTTCGCATCTGGATGAGCGAAATACCATCCAGAAACAGCAGCACCTGGCCACATCGCATAACTTTCAGTTAACTCAAGGCCAATTTTTTGCGTCGCATCCAACAAACTAAACAAAGTACCTTTCTCAGTATGCTCTGGACATGCAGGATAACCTGGCGCTGGTCGGATACCTTGGTAGGCTTCACGAATAAGCTGCTCGTTATCTAAGACTTCATTCTCAGCATAACCCCAGTATTCTTTCCTAACTTGCTGATGCAGATATTCCGCTAGAGCCTCGGCTAATCTGTCGGCTAAAGCTTTTACCATAATACTGTTGTAGTCATCGTGCGCCGCCGCATATTCTGCAGCTAATTCATCAGCACCAAAACCTGTACAAACTGCAAAAGCACCAATATAGTCAGCAACACCCGAGTCTGTCGGAGCAACATAATCCGCCAGGCAGCTATTTGGGGCGTTATTTCTAAGTTGTAACTGCTGGCGTAAATTGTACAGCTCTGCAATAGCAGTCTTCCGTTCTTCGTCAGCGTAGACTTCAATATCATCGCCTTTACTATTCGCAGGAAATAATCCAAAAATAGCTTTACCTGTGACTTTTCGCTGCTGAATCATCAGATCAAGCATATCATTGGCATCTTGGTATACCTTACGCGCTTCAATTCCAACTTCTGGATGACTCAAAATCGCAGGGAATTTTCCAGATAACTGCCAAGTTAAGAAGAACGGCGTCCAGTCAATATAGTCACGAAGAACGGTAAGGTTAACATCCTGCCAAACATGGATACCCAGCTTTTTCGGTTTTGGTGCAACTTTGGTTAAATCCAACTTAAAGCGATTGTCTCTGGCTTGTTCCAAAGTCAACATTGCCTCACCCGGACGACTACGCTGGTGCTGTTCCACTGCTCGCCGGTATTCATCGTTTACTCGAGCCAAGAATTCAGGCTTTTGTGTTGGACTAATCAGTGACTGTACGACCGACACGCTTCTGGACGCATTTGGCACATAAACCACACCATGCTCGTAGTTTGGTGCGATTTTTATTGCTGTGTGCGCTTTTGATGTCGTCGCGCCACCTATTAATAGTGGAATGGTAAAACCTAAACGTGTCATTTCTTTTGCGACGTGCACCATTTCATCCAGCGAAGGCGTAATTAAGCCCGATAGCCCGATGATATCAACGTTTAACTCTTTGGCTTTTTGCAGTAACGTTGCACATGGCACCATCACACCCAGATCGATGACTTCATAGTTATTACACTGCAGCACCACACCGACAATATTCTTGCCGATATCATGCACATCACCTTTCACGGTGGCCATCAGCACCTTACCTTGCGTGCTTGCACCAGAACCGGCTTTTTCTGCTTCTATATAAGGTTGAAGATACGCAACGGCTTTTTTCATCACCCGCGCCGACTTAACGACTTGAGGTAAAAACATTTTGCCTTCACCAAACAAATCGCCAACCACGTTCATGCCATCCATCAATGGACCTTCAATGACATGCAATGGGCGTTCGACTTGTTGCCGCGCTTCTTCAGTATCCAAATCGATAAAATCAGTAATACCTTTGACTAAGGCATGCTCAAGGCGTTTGTTCACCGGCCAACTACGCCAAGCTTCATCTTCTTTAACGACTACTGCACCATCACCTTTAAACTGTGCAGCTATATCGAGTAAGCGTTCAGTGGCGTCATCACGGCGGTTAAGTATAACGTCCTCAACCCGCTCTCTCAGTAATTCTGGGATGTCATCATAAACAGCGAGTTGCCCAGCGTTGACAATGCCCATATCCATACCCGCTTTAATTGCATGGTATAGAAATACTGAGTGAATTGCCTCTCGGACAGCATCATTCCCACGAAATGAGAAAGATACATTAGAAACACCACCAGATATTTTGGCATGAGGACACTTCGCCTTTATTTCTCGAGTGGCTTCAATAAAGTCGACTGCATAATTGTTATGTTCTTCGATGCCGGTAGCGACTGCAAAAATGTTCGGATCAAAGATAATGTCTTGTGGAGGAAATCCTATTTGCTCGGTGAGCAATTTATAGGCTCGCACACAAATTTCTACTTTGCGCGCTTTGGTGTCTGCCTGACCAACTTCATCAAACGCCATGACCACAACTGCTGCACCATAACGGCGCAGCAATTTTGCTTGGTGTAAAAATGGAGCCTCACCTTCTTTTAGCGAAATCGAATTCACTACAGCCTTGCCTTGAATACACTTTAAGGCCGCTTCAATGACTTCCCATTTTGACGAGTCGACCATAATCGGCACTCTGGCGATATCAGGTTCAGAAGCCAACAAATTTAAATACCGAACCATGGCTGCTTTGCTATCTAACATAGCTTCATCCATGTTGATATCGATAATTTGAGCGCCATTTTCAACTTGCTGCCGAGCAACTTGCAAAGCAGCTTCAAACTTGCCGTCCAAAATTAACTTTTTAAACCGAGCAGAACCGGTGACATTGGTCCGTTCGCCGATATTGATAAATCGTGCTTGCTTTTGCATCACCACTCCAAACTAAAAGCTTCTAATCCGGCAAGATTAAATTGATGAGACTCCGCTTTCGGTTGACGAGGTTTTAACCCTTTAACCGCATCGGCAATTGCTTTGATATGAGAGGGGGTGGTGCCACAACAACCGCCAACAATATTTAAAAAACCCTGCAGTGCCCAATCTTTGATTTCCACTGACATTTCGTCAGCCGCTAAATCATATTCGCCAAATTCATTGGGCAAGCCTGCATTCGGATGCACAGAGCAATAACATTCAGCAATTCCCGACATAGTTTCCACATATGGACGCAGTAAATCTGGACCAAGCGCACAGTTTAAACCGAATGACACAGGCTCAACGTGGACCAAGGAATTATAAAATGCTTCGGTTGTTTGCCCTGATAGCGTGCGGCCTGAAGCATCGGTAATAGTGCCGGAGATCATCACCGGCAATTTATAACCAATTTCGTCAAATACTTGGAGGACAGCAAACGCAGCAGCTTTCGCATTTAGTGTATCAAAAATAGTTTCTAGCATGATGATATCAGCGCCGCCGTCAATTAAAGCTCGGGTGGCTTCCGAATACGCCAAAACTAACGTATCGAAATCGACATTACGATAGCCAGGGTCGTTAACGTCTGGAGAAATTGAGGCTGTTCTATTAGTAGGTCCCAATACACCAGCCACAAATCGCGGCTTGCTTGGATCTTTGGCAGTAAATTCTTCGCACAAAGTCTTCGCTAATTTTGCTGATTCAAAATTGATGCGCGCAGCAAGATGAGACATGTCGTAATCGGCCATCGCAATGGTCGTAGCATTAAAACTATTTGTTTCAAGGATATCGGCACCAGCTTCCAAATATTGTCGATGAATTTCACTAATGATCTGTGGCTGAGTAATGACTAATAAATCATTATTGCCTTTTAAATCTGAAGGCCAGTTTGCGAACTCTTCACCGCGATAGTCTGCTTCTTGTAAACGGTATGCTTGGATCATCGTGCCCATTGCACCATCCAATACCAAAATTCGCTGTTGCAAAATAGCGCGAAATTCATCGGCAGTAAGTTTGTGGATACTCATTGATTTCTCCCTTGGCCAACCTGCTCAATATTAAATGGTGTCGCTTGGTACACATAATAGTTGAGCCAATTGCTAAACAACAAAAATGCATGACTTTGCCATAATTTTCGTGGTGGCAGTGCAGGATCGTCTTGTCGATAGTAATTCTCAGGAATTTTTGGCGTTAAACCCGCCGTAATGTCGCGTTGGTACTCGTCATTGAGCGTGTTTAAATCGTATTCAGGATGACCGGTTACGAACACACGACTTCCTGAACTATTCTGCAACAAATAAGCCCCAGTGACATCGGCTTCAGCAAGAACATGAATATCTGGATGGTGCTTATATTTTTGCGTTGGCACTTGCGCATAACGAGAATGCGGCACTAAAAATTCATCATCAAAACCGCGGACTAACGGGCTTAATGGCTGCACAACCTGTTGCCAATAAACTCCTGACAACTTGTCGCCACGGATTTCACGTTGTAAGCCGTAGTAGTAATAAAGTGCAGCATGTGCCGCCCAACACAAAAATAAGGTAGACGTGACGTGGTGATCTGCCCAAGCCAAAATCTCCGATAACTGCGGCCAATAGCTAACATCTTCATAATCAACGAGCCCAAGCGGCGCACCAGTGATAATCAAACCATCGTATTTTTGGCTCTGTACATCTGAGAAATAACGGTAAAAGTAGTTTAAGTGGCTTTCTGGCGTGTGCTTGCTGACATGGTTATCTAAGCGAATTAGATCAACATCAACCTGTAATGGGCTATTCGCCAACAATCTAAGTAGTTGAATTTCTGTAGTTACTTTATTTGGCATCAAATTTAGGATGGCTATCCGTAGTGGACGTATGTCCTGTTTGGATGCTCTACTTTCCGTCATCACAAACACATTTTCTGCCGAAAGTGCCTCAACGGCTGGTAACTGATCAACCACTTTAATTGGCATAGGAACTCCACATACTTAACAAAACAGGCGCTACTTTGCCGAATCCACCCAGGAATGTCAACTTCTATACGTTTAGATGTCTAAATGATTCTGGATATTTAATCATTGTGATACCCTAGCGGAAATTCTGCTCTACGCTTAATAAGTAATTTTCGATCTGAGAGGCATTATGTGGTTGTTGAGAGCTAGAGAGTTCATTAGGTTTCTTGCGTTTATATTGATAACGTTGCTTACTCCGCTTAGTGTCGCGACACCGACCGCAGATCCTATTGTTATTTATATCCGAGACGATGTTTACGAAGATTATCAGAAATTTTTGGCTGGCCGTGATGTCCTAAGTATTCGAGATTTTCAGCACAAAAATATGCGTCGTGATGTCGCTGATATGGTGCTTTTACAGCAATCGTTGGCCTTAGGTGGCTTTAAGCATCAGTTTTCTTATGTTGCTGGCAAAGTAAATTTCCGCAATACCAAAATGTTAGAAACGGGCGAACTGTTACTAAGTTTTGATAGTTACTGGTTAAGTGATGCAAAAGCACTTTCCGCTGTAGTTTACATTTCAGATCCTGTGATCCGCCGCGGCGAATATTTTGCAGGCATTTATACCAGCCCGAAAAATCTGCAAACACTGCAAGTAAAGACATTAGATGATTTGCGTGGACTGTCCGGCGTATCCACCCCTAAATGGCAAACTGATTGGCAAACAATGTCCGCTTTACCGCTGAAAAAATTGATTCGAGAAGATGAATGGTTAAGCCAAGCCCGTATTGTGCACATGGGCTGGGTCGATTTTATGCTGATGCCATTTTTCAATGCAAATGACGGAGGCTATCAACTTGAACAAATTCGTTTACAACGAGTTCCAGGTGTTGCCATCTTATTAGATGACAGCCGACACTTTGTTATTAGTAAAGCTCACCCCTTTGGTAAAACCGCATATGATGCAATTCAACGCGGGATGAAAATTCTGCGAGCGAATGGTCAGATTGAGAAAATGTATCGAGATGCGGGTTTTTTGATTGATGACAAAGTGATTCGAGTTTTAAATCCCTAGCACAACCAATCGATTTAAATCGTGAAATTATCTTAGGATCAACGCAGTTAATCGAACTTGTTATACTACTAACAAATTAGTATCTCCTGCTGCAGACATGGTGCAACTCTAGCTTTGGATGATTAGTTGCAAAAAAAGCGCAGATAAAAATCTGCGCTCTATCAATCAACGATTTAAACTTGAATTAAAATTCGTCGTCCAACATTTCGTCAGATTCTGCTGCTAGCTCTACGCCAATTGGTGCTGAACCTTTGGTTGGCTGCAGTAATAAACGACGGCGTAGCTCATCTTCAATTTCTTTAGCAACGGCTGGATTTTCAACTAAAAACTTCATTGCGTTTGCTTTGCCTTGGCCAATTTTGTTGCCGTTATAAGCATACCAAGCGCCAGCTTTATCAATCAGTTTCTCAGCAACACCAAGGTCTATTAACTCACCATTTTTGCTGATACCGGCACCATACTGAATAATGAATTCGGCTTGTTTAAACGGTGGCGCAACTTTGTTTTTCACCACTTTGACGCGAGTTTCGTTACCAACAACCTCTTCGCCTTCTTTCACTGAACCAATACGGCGAATATCTAAACGAACTGAGGCGTAGAACTTCAGAGCATTACCGCCAGTGGTTGTTTCTGGGTTACCAAACATCACACCAATTTTCATCCGGATTTGGTTGATGAAAATACATAACGTGTTAGAACGCTTGATGTTACCAGTTAGCTTACGTAAAGCTTGCGACATTAAACGTGCTTGCAAACCAACATGACTGTCGCCCATATCGCCTTCGATTTCAGCTTTTGGTGTCAAAGCGGCAACGGAGTCGACGATAATGACATCTACAGCGGCAGAGCGAACTAACATGTCACAGATTTCTAAGGCTTGCTCGCCTGTATCAGGTTGCGACACTAATAAATCCGCAACATTCACGCCTAACTTTGCAGCATATAATGGATCGAGGGCATGCTCAGCATCGATAAAAGCACAGGTTTTACCCATTTTTTGTGCTTCTGCAACAACTTGCAAGGTTAAGGTTGTTTTACCTGAAGACTCAGGACCATAGATCTCAACGATCCGCCCGCAAGGTAAACCACCAATCCCTAAAGCAATATCTAAACCTAATGAACCTGTTGGAATGGCATCAATTTCCAGTGAGGTGTTATCACCTAAACGCATGATTGAGCCTTTACCGAATTGACGTTCAATTTGACCTAAGGCTGCTGTTAGCGCTTTTTGCTTGTTGTCGTCCATTTTCTTCTCCGCCATTTTATCTGGTATCTCAGTTCGGGTGGCTTGTCGCTGGTTTAGCCGCTGCCACAAAATGCTGTATGCTCATACAGTAGTCTAACTGAAATCAGCTGTCAACAATAAGATGGTTTGTTGCAGCGCAAAATCGATACTTTGTTGGCGAACCTGCTCGCGATCGCCACTAAAGACTAAAGTCGTGCTGACCACATGCCCTTCGACCGCAAATCCAAAGCAAACAGTGCCTACTGGTTTTTGTGGAGAACCGCCGGTTGGTCCCGCAATACCTGACACTGCAATAGCCACGTTCGAGCCTGCAGCAGCTGCAGCACCGCGAGCCATTTCCACCACCGTTTCTTCGCTGACAGCACCAAATTGCAATAAAGTTGCGCTTTTCACCGCAAGCAGCTGCTGTTTAGCTTTGTTGCTGTAGGTAATAAAACTGCGGTCCAGATAAGCAGAACTGCCCGAAATCGCGGTTATAGCATAGGAAATACCGCCACCTGTGCATGATTCTGCGGTGGTTATACTCAGATTTTTCCGTAATAATAGCTGCCCAAGCTCAGTTGCCAATTGTTGGGTAACCGTGGGTACTGTCATGTTTTATCTCTAGCAGGAAAGCAGAATTTCATTATGCCGTCAGAAAAGCCAAGCGCACAAGCGACAAGCGCACATACACCAATGATGCAGCAATATCTGGGACTGAAAGCCGAGCACCCAGAGATTTTATTGTTTTACCGAATGGGCGATTTTTATGAGCTATTTTATGACGATGCGAAAAAAGCTGCAGCACTTCTGGATATTTCGCTGACCAAACGGGGCCAATCGGCTGGCGCACCAATTCCAATGGCTGGCGTGCCGCATCATGCCATCGAAAACTATCTCGCGCGTTTAGTTCAGTTGGGTGAATCGGTTGCTATCTGCGAGCAAGTCGGCGATCCAGCGCTGAGTAAAGGTCCGGTCGAGCGCAAAGTTGTCCGCATTGTTACGCCTGGCACTGTCACTGATGAAGCATTACTCAATGAGCGCCACGACAACCTAGTCGCAGCATTGGCTTGCCATAAACAACGCTTTGGCCTTGCCTATTTAGATTTAAGCGCTGGTCGATTTTCACTCACGGAAGTTAATGGTCTAGATGACTTGTCGGCGTTATTACAGCGGTTGAACCCGGCAGAGCTACTGTATAGCGAAGATATTGATTTGCCTGAAGCCATGCAAAAACGCAAAGGAGTGCGTCGCCGTCCGGCTTGGGAATTTGAACGAACGTCCGCTGAGCGCGTGCTTTGCCAACAATTTGGCACCAAAGATCTGCAGAGTTTTGGCATTAGCGAAGCCCCGATTGCGCTTTTGGCTGCGGGCTGTTTAATGGGGTATGTCAAAGATACCCAACGCAGTGCTTTACCACACATTAGAGCAGTTGCGCTGGAGCGCTCACAAGATCATATAGTGCTGGATGCAGCAACACGGCGAAATCTAGAACTCACGCAAACGCTCAACGGCCAATACGAACATAGTCTTGCTGCCGTGCTTGACCGCTGCCAAACCGCCATGGGTAGTCGGTTATTAAAACGCTGGATCCATGCACCACTGCGTGCACAGCAGACCGTTGCACTTCGCCATCAAGCAGTTCACGAATTACAAAATTTCCATGAAGAATTACAAGAGCAGCTCAAGCAAATTGGCGATATTGAACGAATTATTGCCAGGATCGCCCTGCGCTCGGCACGTCCGCGCGATTTTGCCAGACTTCGTCAAGCCTTGGAGCAACTGCCACAACTCAGCCAAAGTTTGACGCAACTGCAAAGCCCACTGCTGCGCCAACAGCAACAATATTGTCAGCCGCTGCCAGATTTATGCGAATTATTACAACGCGCGATCGTCGAAAACCCACCAATGCTCATTCGCGATGGTGGTGTCATTGCCCCAGGCTATCATGCTCCGCTCGATGAATGGCGGGCGTTAGCCACAGGCGCGACTGATTATTTAGAAATGCTCGAACAACGAGAAAAAGCCCGAACTGGTATTGCCTCATTGAAGGTTGGCTATAACAAAGTTGCTGGCTATTACATTGAAACCGGCCGTGCTGCTGCCGACACCGTGCCTGCCGATTATATTCGTCGACAAACCTTAAAAAATAACGAGCGTTACATCATTCCTGAACTAAAAGAGTACGAAGATAAAGTGCTTGGCAGCCAGAGCAAGGCACTGGCTTTAGAAAAACAACTGTACGATCAGTTATTTGATGTAATTTCGCTGCAATTACCTGCATTACAGCTATTAGCAGAAAGTTTATCTGAACTCGATGTGCTGACGAACTTTGCCGAACGGGCACTGACGCTCAACTATCAAGCACCCACTTTCAGTGCGAACACTGGCATTCAAATTCAAGAGGGCCGTCATCCGGTTGTTGAGCAAATGATTAGCGAGCCATTTATCGCCAACCCAGTCACGCTTGAGCCCAATCGCCATTTATTGATTGTGACAGGGCCAAACATGGGCGGTAAATCCACTTACATGCGACAAACCGCACTTATCGTGTTGATGGCCTATATCGGTAGTTTTGTGCCAGCCGCGCAAGCAGTACTTGGCCCTGTAGATCGGATCTTCACTCGAGTTGGTGCTTCAGATGATTTAGCCTCAGGACGCTCTACCTTTATGGTTGAGATGACTGAAACCGCAACTATATTGCACAACGCGACCGCGCAAAGCTTGGTGTTGATGGATGAAATTGGCCGCGGAACGAGCACTTATGATGGCTTGTCATTGGCGTGGGCTTGCGCAAGTTATTTGAGTGAACAACTAAAAGCCTTAACGCTTTTTGCCACACACTATTTTGAACTCACTGACTTAGCAGCATTATTGCCAGGAGTTGCCAATATCCATCTCGATGCCGTTGAACATGATGAACACATCGTGTTTATGCATCAAGTGCAAGATGGCGCTGCCAGTAAAAGCTACGGCTTACAGGTTGCTCAGTTGGCTGGCGTGCCAAAAACTGTGATCGAGATGGCCAAACAAAAGCTGGCAGAACTGGAGCAACAATCCGCACTGCGCACGGGCGACAACTTGGCTCCGTCAGAACAATTTTCGCAAGTCAAGGCAGCGCAAGCCAATGTTTTGCAAACACAAAATGCTAAGCAGTTGAGTGCACAACAAACCATGGCAAGCCAAGCACTGCAACAGCAATTGCCGCTTGAAGCCACAGAGCATCCTGTTGTAACCGCACTTACCTGCATAGATCCGGACGAGCTCACCGCTCGCCAAGCGCTTGAATTGATATATCAACTGAAACGTCAGTTGTAATAAACAAAAGGGAAATAGCAGCAATTACCGTTATGGCACTTTGTGCAAGTTTAAATTTTTAGTTGAGGTGTATTATGTTGACTAGTTCGTCTCGTAGCCCCAGCAGGAACAATAACGAGTAGGCTTCAAAATGACTCCGCCGCCTATTTTTCCGTAAGCTCTGAAATAGTCAAAATCAAAAAATAAAGCCAACAATTAATGTTGGCTTTAGGTTTTACTCTTTGTCAGTATTCACAACTTAAATAACCGACTATAAAGGTTTATTCTTGAAATAATGTCTCGATATTAAGCCCTTGATGAGTCACGATTTCACGTAACCTACGCAAAGCTTCAACCTGAATTTGGCGCACGCGTTCTCGCGTCAAACCAATTTCGCGCCCAACATCTTCTAATGTTGACGGCTCAAAGCCTAACAATCCGAAACGACGAGCCAAGACTTCGCGTTGTTTTGGATTGAGCTCTTCTAGCCACATTACCAAATGCTGACGAATATCGGCATCTTGCAACTCTGTTTCTGGCCCAAGCTCTTTTTCGTCTGCGAGTACATCTAGCAATTGTTTTTCAGAAGAACCAGCGACGGGTGTATCGACTGAAGTAATTTTTTCATTTAACTTCAGCATTTTCCGCACTTCTTCTACTGGACGATTTAACGCCGCAGCAATTTCTTCTGGGGTTGGTTCATGATCGAGGCGTTGCGATAACTCGCGAGCGGCTCTTAAATAAATATTGAGTTCTTTCACCACATGGATGGGCAAACGAATTGTCCGCGTTTGATTCATAATCGCGCGTTCAATGGTTTGACGGATCCACCAAGTGGCGTAAGTGGAAAAACGGAAACCGCGTTCAGGATCGAATTTTTCGACAGCCCGAATGAGGCCAAGGTTACCCTCTTCAATTAGATCTAGCAGGGCAAGACCACGATTGATATAACGTCGGGCAATTTTAACCACCAACCGCAGATTACTTTCAATCATACGTTTGCGAGCGGCTTGATCGCCTTTTAGGGCTAGTCTTGAAAAATAAACTTCTTCTTCGGCGGAAAGTAGAGGCGAGAAACCGATTTCGCCCAGATAAATCTGGGTTGCATCCATGGCTCTTTGGCTATCATCGCGGGTAAAAACGTCGTCGGGTGTATTATCTTCTTCAGCGGCTAATGCATTTAAATCAGGTTCTGCCGTATCGTCATCTAACAGCACCACATCATCAGTCAGCTCTGACTCTTTAAAGTCGACTACATCATCTTCATCTTTAAGTCCCATATCCTTCTCCCAAATCTACAAAGGGTGCTCACACCTTTTAACTGCCAGAATTCCTTTCTTTTCGTCATGAGTTTGTGTGGATCTGATTATTTTAGATATTGCAGCGGATCGACAGAACGACCACGGAAACGGATTTCGAAATGCAGCTGAATTCTCTCTGCATCGGTATTACCCATTTCAGCGATAAGCTGACCTGCTGTTACCGTATCTCGCTCTTTCACCAATAAACGGTGATTGTGGGCATAGGCACTGAGAAAATCATCGTTGTGTCGAATAATAATCAAATTGCCATAACCCCGCAGTGCATTGCCGGCATATACGACTTGGCCTGCTGCTGCAGCTTTGATCGGTGTCCCAAGCGCACCTCCAATATCGAGTCCTTTATTGCCATGTTCCTGTTGTGAGAACTTCGCTAAAATTGGACCCTTTACTGGCCATAACCATTGACCAGACTTTGAATTGAAAGCGTTATTCTTAGGTTTTTCAGGATCTTTGTCCTGTTGAGATTGACCATATCTGCTTTTATTTGACGACGCAACAACTTTAGCTTGTTTTATTGAAGTGGCTGAATTTATTGGATTTGAATAATTCGCATTTGCCTTTTTGGACTGATTTGAGGGACCACGCATGGCAGTTTGATAGCTGCTATCTTCGGCGACAACTAACACTTGTCCGACATAAATGGTAAAAGGTTCAGGGATCCGGTTGAGCTTGGCCAAACTGCGATAATCCATACCCGCACGAAAGGCAATTGAGAACAAAGTATCGCCTTTTTTTACCTGATAAGTACGAGCAGTCACCGTGGACTTTTTCGCTTGAGCGGAAACCTCATCTACTGGCGCAGGCGTGTGTGAGCTTGAACAAGCCCCAAGCAATCCACACGTAATTAGTACTGTCAGGGGATGCCCCCAGAAATTAGCCATAAATCAGGTACAACACCCCAGCTAGCAGCACGGTGCCCCAACCTAACCAATCGACAATATCTCGTAACTTCTGCTGCATCCGCTCACCGCCCCAATACATCAGACCTGCAACCAAGAAAAACCGACTGGCTCGACCTATAAATGAAGCGATAACAAATGGCAAAAATGCCATATGTAGCAGTCCGGCACTGACGGTAAATAACTTATATGGGATCGGCGAAAATCCTGCAATAAACACTATCCAGACGCCATATTGCTGAAACCATTGCTCCACTTGGGTAAAGATTTCTTGATAACCTAATTTTTCGATCATCGGCATTACCACCGGATCAAAAAGAAAATATCCCAGCCAATACCCGGCAATTCCGCCAAGCACAGAGGCTATGGTGGTGAGCCAAGCGTAAGCCCAAGCTTTGCTGCGCTCTGCCAAAGCCATTGGCGCTAACATCACATCCGGAGGAATTGGGAAAATAACCGATTCGCTAAAACTCAGTAACGCTAAATAACGCGGTGCATGTCGATGTTTAGCCCACTGCAACGCTTTGTCATACATTATTTGAAAAATCTTCAACTCTTACTCCGAAATTTTAGGCTAGTTCACCAGGGATTAATGGCACAAACCTAACAGCTTCAACTTCAATCACCGGAAACTCATCTTGCCGACGGGTATAAACACGGAGCACTTGCTCTTGCGCACCGACGGGAATGACTAAACGCCCACCTTCGCTAAGTTGATGTAATAATGCGTCTGGCACTTGCGTCGGCGCTGCGGTAACAATAATACAATCAAAAGGCGCTTTGCTCGCCCAACCTAACCAACCATCGCCATGTTTCATTGACACGTTGTGTAAATCAAGCTGCTGCAGACGCCGCTTTGCTTGAAACTGCAAAGACTTGATGCGTTCAACCGAACACACTTGCGGAAATAACTGCGCCAAAATGGCGGTCTGATAACCAGAGCCAGTACCAATTTCTAGCACTTTTTGCGGCTGCCAAACACAGTCCTCTTCTGCTTGTAATAGTAACTCCGTCATTCGCGCAACAATGTATGGTTGGGATATTGTTTGCCCCTGACCTATCGGTAGTGCGGTATTTTCATAGGCTTTATGCGCCAAGACTAGTTCAACAAACAGGTGGCGCGGGATAGCGGCAATGGCTGCTAGCACTTTTGCATCTTTAATGCCGTCTTGTTGCAATTTCTGCGCAAGCAGCTGAGCGCTGCGAGAGGTTGCTACCGCCATTATTCCAATCCAACATCGGCCAGCCAATCCTGCAGCATATCGATGCTGCGATAAGCGGTCATATCAATTTGTAGTGGAGTAACCGAAGCGTAACCATTAGCGACAGCATGAAAATCAGTACCTTCGCCAGCGTCAAGTTCAGGTCCAAGTTTACCATACCAATAAATAGGCCGACCCCAAGGATCTGTTGTTCCGGTCATTGTCTCCGCTTTGTGGCGACGACCTAAGCGCGTCACTTTAATTCCTTTTAACTCAGCTAACGGCACTGCTGGCACGTTGATATTCAAAATTTGGTCTGCTGGCAATGGGTGAGATTTGAGACGTTCAATCACTTTAACAGTGACATAAGCGGCAGTCGCAAAATGCTCTTCATGATGGCTGGCCAAAGAGACTGCAATGGCAGGGAGGCCTAAGTGACGACCTTCGGTTGCCGCAGCGACAGTGCCCGAATATAAAACGTCATCGCCCATATTAGCGCCATGATTAATACCTGCGACAACTAAATCTGGCACCGGCTGGCACAACTGACTGATGGCCAAATGCACACAGTCCGTTGGCGTGCCGCTGACTGCAATAAAACCATTATCCATTAACTGAGTACGCAGCGGATTAAGTAAAGTAAGAGAGTTACTGGCGCCACTGCAATTGCGATCAGGTGCCACGGTGGTCACATCAGCAATAGCGGCAAGCGCCTGCTGCAGCACTGCAATCCCCTTGGCGTGAACGCCATCATCATTACTCAACAATATGCGCATTTAAGACTCCAGAAATGCCAAGTCGCGGCTAATATCCTGATAGTTAACTAATTCTCGTAAAACCGAGGTAGCAAAACAACCGGCAGGCAAAGCAAACTGCAAGTGCAGTGTATCATGCTGCCATTGATAACTAAGGTTTTTCGGTACCAAGCGAATACTGCGTCGCTCTGTATTTACATTAAACGCGATCAGAGCATCAACCCAATGTTGCCATGGCGCTAAAATTTGTTGCTGCCAAGCAAGCGCTTGACCTTGCTCTAATTCTTTGCCAACACCAGGGAGTAAGGCCGTTGGATGAATATCAAATGTCTTCAATCGATGGGTGATGGTGTCGTCTGGCTGTTCAACCTGAAATACCGAGCCGGAACCATCTAATTGCACCACGCCACCTGGTAGCACTTGTTGGAACAACCCTTGCTGCACTCGTGCCGACACTTGCTGATTAAACAACATCGAACGACTGGCTGATAAAGCAAGACCTCGCAGCACCCGATCTGGAATACTACCACCGCGAAATAACTTGTCGGCTAACAGTAAGTTACCACCATTATGACCAAACCGTTGTTCGCCATAATAATTCGGCACCCCTTGGACTATCTGAGCGAGCCGATGTTGGATGTCAGCAACATCACTCACGCCACGCAGCACCAATTGAAAACGATTTTGCTTTATCGAGCCTATTTTTAACCGGCGCTGATGACGAACCGTATCCAATATCCGGACACCTTCAATATCCCAGTCTTGCCAAGCCAATTCTTGCTTAATAGGCACCGGCAGACAAAACCACTGCCGAGTTACCGCGTGTCGATCTTTTAACCCCGCATAACTAACCAGTCGAGCTTTCAGACCTGCGGCTGCCGCAATTTGTTTGGCAACATACTGGGTATTTTGACCAATTTTCTCCACCCACAACAGCATATGCTCGCCATGACCGGTTGGTGTGAAGCTGAGTTCTTCATCAACGATAAAATCTTCGGGCTGGCTGCGTAAGAACGCGCGCGCTTGCGGCTCACCGTAGAGAAATGCAGTTGATGGGAAATTTAATACATCGGTCATTGGCGCACGACCAGCACAACAGCTTCCACGGCGATGCCTTCTTTGCGTCCAACAAAACCAAGCTTTTCAGTGGTGGTCGCTTTGACATTCACCTGACTTATCTCACACTGTAAATCAGCTGCAATACATTCACGCATTGCCAGCACATGCGGCGCCATTTTGGGGGCTTGCGCCATAATGGTCACGTCCAAATTACCAATCTGATAGCCCAACGCTTTGACATCAGCGAAGACTTTTCGTAATAAAATCCGGCTATCAATACCTTTAAATGCGGCGTCCGTATCAGGAAAGTGATGACCGATATCGCCAAGCGCTAACGAGCCTAGCAGCGCATCTGATACCGCATGCAATACCACATCACCATCAGAATGCGCGATCAAGCCGTGACTGTGTTCGATTTTCACGCCGCCTAAGGTCACCGGGCCTTCGCCACCAAAGGCATGCACATCAAAACCATGACCAATTCGAAATGGCATCATAAGGCTTGCTCCAAATAAAAACGGGCTAACGCCAGATCTTCTGGCTGAGTAATTTTTAGATTGTCGGCACGGCCTGGACTTAACAGAACTGGCAATCCTGCCCACTCCATCGCAGACGCTTCGTCAGTGATTACGATCCCAGCTGCAAGTGCAGCGGTTAATGCATCGCGAAGTTGTACCGTTGGAAAAAGTTGCGGTGTTAAGGCGTGCCACAAATGCTGGCGTGATACGGTATGCTCCACCAAATGGCAAAGTTGGTGCTCAGCGCCACGCTTCATGGTATCGCGCACCTGACAAGCTAAAATGCCACCGTGCTGAGCGAGTTGACAGTTCGCGATAAGTTGAAGAATATCGCCCCGGCTCACCAAAGGGCGCGCGGCATCATGCACTAAAACCCAAGGGTAAAGCTCCGCATCAATCTGACGAAGTGCCGACAGGACAGAATCTGCGCGTTCAGTACCGCCAGCAACCCGATGCACATTGGACATCGTCGCTAATGGCAGCTTGGGGAAATAAGGATCGTCTTGGGCTAATGCTAGAAAAATCGGCTGGTCAGGTAAAGCTTGCAAAAGTGCAGTCACTGTATGCTCAAGCACTGTCTTACCGATAAGTTCCAAATATTGTTTGGGTCGATCAGCCTGCATCCGCGCACCAACGCCAGCGGCGGGTATTACCAGCGCGATATTCATTTTTTGCCTTGCTTGGCAACAAGCCGGAAAAACACTTCGTTTTGTTTCACTAATCCTAACTCATTGCGCGCTCGTTCTTCGATAGAATCAAGCCCGCCTTGCAAATCCTCAACATCGGCAAGCAGCATTAAATTGCGTTTCTTTAACTCTAAATTGCTGAGTTCATGACTTTTCAATTCTTTCTGACGCTGCAAATATTGTTCGACACTGTGCTGACCAAACCACAGTCGGTATTGCAAAGCGGCCATTAGGCCCAGAAGAAGTAAGATCACAAATCGCATAAGGCACCCAAACACAAATATTACCGTTATTATGAAGCCTATATTCTGGCCTGAAAAGCCCTAACCATGGCAAATCACGCGGTTTTATTGGCTTTTAGCGGACTTTCGGGCCGAGTGCTGCCGATTTTGCCGGATGAGGTTTAGCAAACTGCTGCCAGTTAAGTCGGCTGGCTAATAGCATTTCACGTAGGCTTAATAAACGAGGGGATTTTTTGTCGCCATTGCGCCATTGGTGACCACAACAAACTGCCGTAAATATCGCTTTGCTCGGCTTCAATAACAGTTTTTGTTGATTATCGGGTTCTTGCGGCCAGCCAGCCATCGCAAACCAACCATGTTCATTACAATGTAGACGTTGACCGGCATGATCGATTTCATCAACTGAATCGAGCAAAATTTGCTGAAGTCCTTGTTCTTGCTGGTAAATAGGCACTAACAATCCCAGACGCGCGTATTTGGCATAAAAACTGAAAATACTCTCAGACGCATCAACGTGAGGGACTGGACACTGCCGACTTTGACTGTGCAACCAACACGCGTTTTGACTATCCAGTTGCAACGGCGATGGGTACTGCAAAATTAAACTGGCGGCTTCGCGCACATAAAAAGACAGGCTTTTCAGCCGGCGGGTCAGCAATAAATGCTGTTCAGGCGGTGTTTGCGCCAGACGAGCCAACTCACGCTCGTACAAGGTATTGCACAGCTCAGTAAAAACTAAAATTTGCTCTGGGTTTTGCCAGAGGTTGTTTTGTAGGGTCATTCTCGCTTTCAGCTAAAAAGGCCAGCACTACGCTGGCCTTAATCCAAACAGCTTATTGGCCTTTAATTTCTGAACGGCCTTTGTATGGAGCTTTCGCGCCAAGCTCTTGCTCGATACGCAAAAGTTGGTTGTATTTCGAAACGCGGTCTGAACGGCATAATGAACCCGTTTTGATTTGACCAGCAGCAGTGCCCACAGCTAAATCAGCAATAAACGCATCTTCAGTTTCACCCGAGCGATGCGAAATGACGGCAGTGAAACCTGCATCTTTTGCCATTTTGATCGCAGCCAAAGTTTCAGTCAGAGAACCGATTTGGTTGAACTTGATAAGAATAGAGTTACCAATACCTTGTTCAATACCACGAGTTAGGATTTTAGTGTTGGTTACGAACAAGTCATCACCAACCAGCTGAACTTTGTCACCGATTTTGTTGGTTAAGTCTTTCCAACCATCCCAATCTGATTCGTCTAAACCATCTTCAATCGAGACGATTGGGAAACGGCTTGCTAAACCAGCTAAGAAATCGTTGAACTCGTAAGAGCTGAATTCTTTACCTTCACCAGACAGTTTGTATTTGCCATCAACATAAAACTCAGACGCAGCGCAGTCTAAAGCCAACGTCACGTCTTTATTAAGTTCATAACCAGCATTTGCCACAGCTTTTGAAATGACTGTCAGCGCTTCTTCGTTGGATTTTAAATCTGGGGCAAAACCACCTTCATCACCAACAGCAGTATTTAAACCTTGCGCATGCAGTTCTTTTTTCAACTGATGGAAAATCTCTGCCCCCATGCGTAATGCTTCAGCGAACGTTTTCGCGCCAACCGGTTGCACCATAAACTCTTGGATATCAACGTTGTTATCCGCATGCTCGCCACCATTGATGATGTTCATCATTGGTACTGGCATTGAATACACACCTGGCGTGCCGTTTAAGTCAGCGATGTGTTGATAAAGAGGGATTTTTTTATCTGCAGCTGCCGCGCGAGCCACCGCCAAAGACACTGCCAGAATGGCGTTTGCGCCTAATTTTGATTTAGATTCGGTACCGTCTAAATCAATCATAATTTGGTCAATTTTTGCTTGTTCATAAGCTGACTGGCCAACCAGTGCTGCTTTGATTGGGCCATCAATATTAGCAACAGCGGTGCGCACGCCTTTGCCTAGATAACGGCTTTTATCGCCATCGCGCAGCTCTAAAGCTTCACGAGTACCTGTAGAAGCACCTGATGGCGCACAACCGCGGCCCATAACGCCACTGGCTAAAAAAACGTCTGCTTCAACGGTTGGATTGCCGCGTGAATCAAGAATTTCGCGGGCGACGATGTTAATAATTTCTGACATGAATATCCCCTGTAGGCATAGAACAAAAAGCCGCACCATCAAGGCGCGGCTTTCATTTTATTTTGCCGATTGTTGTTTCTGATATTGATAAGTTGCAGCGACAAACCCTTGGAACAACGGATGACCGTCGCGCGGCGTCGAGTTAAATTCCGGATGGAATTGCCCGGCCAAGAACCAAGGATGGTCAGGTAGTTCAATCATCTCTACCAACTGATTATCAGCCGACAGACCAGAGATGACTAGGCCAGCCTCTTGAAGTTGTGCGATGAAGTTATTGTTGACTTCATAACGATGGCGATGACGTTCACTAACTACGTCAGCACCATACACAGTACGGGCTTTTGAATTGGCCTTGAGGTTACAGTTTTGGCTGCCAAGGCGCATGGTGCCGCCCATGTCCGAATCGTCCGAGCGTTGCTCGACGCGTCCGGCAGCATCTAGCCATTCTGTGATGAGACCCACCACAGGGTAAGGCGTGTTCTTATTAAACTCTGTTGAATGCGCATCAGTCATACCCGCAACGTTACGAGCAAACTCGATTAACGCGACCTGCATACCGAGGCAAATCCCTAAATATGGGATCTTTTGTTCGCGAGCAAACTTGGCAGCAAGAATTTTCCCTTCCACACCACGTTCACCGAAGCCACCTGGAACCAAAATACCGTCTAAACCACCAAGGATTGCTGAACCTTTGGTTTCAACGTCTTGAGAGTCGATATATTTGATATGCACAGTTAAACGGTTTTTTAAACCAGCATGGTTCAGCGCTTCGTTCACCGACTTATACGCATCTTTTAATTCTACGTATTTGCCGACCATACCAATAGTGACTTCACCGGTCGGGTTACTTTCTTGGTAAAGCACTTGTTCCCACTCAGATAAATCTGCTTGTGGGCAGTCTAAATAGAAACGACGAACCACTAAATCATCCAGACCTTGTGATTTAAGTAACGCTGGGATTTGGTAAATGCTTGATACGTCTTTTAACGAGATCACCGCACGCTCTTCCACATTAGTGAACAGCGCAATTTTTGCTTTCTCGTTATTTGGAATTGAACGGTCAGAGCGGCATACCAGAATATCTGGTTGAATACCGATAGAACGCAGCTCTTTCACTGAGTGTTGTGTTGGTTTGGTTTTGATTTCGCCAGCAGTGCCTAAATACGGCACCAGGGTTAAATGCATAAACAATGCACGCTCACGACCAATCTCAGTACCTAACTGACGAATAGCTTCTAAAAATGGTAATGACTCGATATCACCAACAGTGCCACCAATTTCGACGATAGCAATATCATAACCTTCAGCGCCGGCAACAACGCGGGCTTTGATTTCATTGGTGATATGCGGAATAACTTGGATGGTTGCACCTAAATAATCACCACGGCGCTCGCGACGTAACACGTCGGCGTAAATACGGCCTTGAGTGAAATTATTTAGTTTAGTCATCTTCGTGCGAATAAAACGCTCGTAGTGACCAAGGTCTAAATCGGTTTCAGCGCCATCTTCGGTGACAAAAACTTCACCGTGCTGAATTGGGCTCATTGTGCCAGGATCGACGTTGATGTACGGATCCAATTTCAGGATCGTCACTTTCAGGCCACGTGCTTCTAAAATTGCCGCTAATGATGCCGCGGCAATGCCTTTACCTAAAGATGAGACAACCCCACCCGTCACGAAGATGTATCTTGTAGTCATGAGACCCCTGAGGCACGTTGTAAAATTGGATATCGATCAATTACTTATCAATAGTTAAAAGGTGAAAATCACCAGTAACGTAGATTGAAATAGAATTGATATCAGGACGGGCGGAAAGTATAGCAAAGCCGAAGCAATGGCTCAATAAAAGGTTTTCGGATCTGGCAAAAAGCTGTGATTTGTCGGCCGACATCACAGCATTTTTATCTGTTTTCTGCAGTCCCGCATTAGCCTTGTTGCATTTTCACTAACTGCCAAGCCGCTTCCATCTGCTCGAGACTCGCCTGACCAACCGGCTGGTCTGTCGATGCTAAAGACTGCTCAACTGCGCGAAAACGCCGTTCGAACTTGCGATTAGCTTGGCGCAGAACAGCTTCAGGTTCAAGACCTGACTTGCGGATCACATTAACCAGCGCGAACATCAAGTCGCCCAGCTCATCGGCGAGTTCTGCCGAACCAGGTTTAGTTTGCTCCACCTCAAGAATTTCTTCTTTGACTTTATCCCAACAGCCAGCGACATCAGGCCAATCAAAACCAACATTGGCACAACGCTTTTGCAATTTGTAGGCGCGGGTGAGTGCCGGAAGTCCTTGCGGGACATTATCGAGCACACTTGGCAGCCCAGACATTTGCCGCTCTGCTTGCTTTAATGCTTCCCAATTTTGCAGTGCCGTCGCCGCATCTGCATGTTGTTCGGACTTGGCAAAGATATGCGGATGACGACGGACTAATTTGTCACAAATCGCAGCGATACAATCTGAAAACTGAAAATCGCCCAGTTCCGCGCCAATTTGGCTATAAAACACCACTTGGAACAACAAGTCGCCAAGCTCATCTTTTAGTTCGGCAATAGCACCGCGTTCAATCGCATCGGCGACTTCATAGGCTTCTTCTAAGGTGTAAGGCACTATGGTTTGATAGGTCTGGGCTTTATCCCATGCACAGCCAAGTTCAGGATCACGCAGCTTGGCCATAATGGCCAGCAAGTCGTCGATAGTTGTCATCACTACTCCAATAGCAAAACCGCTAATGGCCATTAGCGGTTTTGCTACAGCTTAAAATTTCTAAACTAAAGCGACCTTTTCGCTTCAATCACATCGTCAATCAGGCTGACTTTGGTCAGCAATTTATTCAACGAATCAAGGTTGTACAACTCTAAGGTCATGTTGATAATTGCTGTTTGTTTCGCGACATCAGAATTACTGCTCATCCTCAACACGTTTGCTTTCTCGTTCGCTAAGATGCTGGTGATATCGCGCAGTAAGCCGTTGCGATCGTTCGCCACAATTCGAATACTCGCCTCGTAACCTGACGCATATTGATCGCCCCAAGTCGCTTCCACCACCCGCTCTGGATGATGTTCTTGTAAATTTTTGAATTGATCGCAATCGTCACGATGCACGGCAATACCGCGTCCGACCGTGATATAACCAATAATGGCGTCACCTGGCAATGGTTGGCAACACCCAGCCATATGCGTCATCAAGTTACCAACGCCTTGCACCACTACGTGACTCTTCGCTGGGGTGTGCATTGGTTTACTGATTAGGCGCGGATCAATTTCTGGCTCAACTTTCGCGTACTGGCTTTGAATGTAATGAACCACTTGGGTGACTTTGATTTCACCGCCACCAATACCGACCAGCAACTCTTCCATACTGCCGGCATTAAAACGCTGCAGCACTTTGCTCGGATGTTCCATCACTAGATTCAGCCGCGCTAATTCGGCATCAAGCAACTCTTTGCCAGCTGCGTAGTTTTTATCGCGGTCTTGCAAGCGGAACCAATATTGCACCTTGGAGCGAGCACGACTTGATTTTAAATAACCTAAGTTTGGATTTAACCAATCACGACTTGGGTTTGGCTCACGTCCGGTTAAAATTTCAACCTGATCCCCAGTTTTCAGCTGATAGGTAAATGGCACAATCCGGCCGGAAATCTTCGCGCCAATACAGCGATGACCAACGTTTGAATGCACATAATAAGCAAAATCGAGTGGCGTTGAACCTACGGGTAAATCGACAATGTCACCTTTGGGTGTGAACACGTAAACTCGGTCTTCAGTAACTTGGTTTCGCAGCTCTTCAGCCAACGAACTATCAACAACTTCTTCCTGCCACGCCAAGATCTTACGCAGCCAGCCAATTTTTTCATCTAACGCGCCTTCGCGCCCAGCTGGACCGCCTTCTTTGTAGCGCCAATGCGCAGCGACACCCAATTCCGCATCATCATGCATTTGCCGAGTACGAATTTGAATTTCAATCGGACGCCCATGCGGGCCTAACACCACGGTATGAATAGATTGATAACCGTTTTGTTTCGGCGTTGCGATATAGTCATCAAACTCTTTGGGCAAATGTTGCCAAGAGGTGTGCACGATGCCGAGCACCGCATAACAATCTTGGACCCGCTCGGTCACGATGCGCACCGCACGAATATCATAAAGTTGGTCAAAACTTAAATGCTTCTTCTGCATCTTTTTCCAGATGCTAAAGATGTGTTTGGGCCTGCCATACACTTCGCACTGCAGCTTTTCGTCCTGCATGCGTTGATACACGGCAGCGACAAAATCTCGCATGTATTGCTCACGATCGAGCCGTTTTTCTTCAAGTTGTGCCGCTATCTTTTTGTAAACCTGTGGATGCAGATATCGAAACGCTAGATCTTCCAGTTCCCATTTCAGCTGACCAATACCCAATCGATTCGCTAAAGGGCCAAAAATCGCATTGGTTTGCTTTGCCGCAAGAACCCGAGTTTCCTCGTCGGCATTTTTCACATCTCGCAAGTAACAGATTTGCGCAGCAAGCTTAATCACCACGGCGCGCACATCTTCGACCATGGTCAGCAACATTTTGCGCAAATTATCGGCTTGCTGAGCATTCGGATTTTGGTTGGGTCCTACTGGGATAGTCCGGATCGCTTCCATTTGATTGACCGCAGCCAACATTGTAACGACGGCCGCTGGGAATTCCGATTGCACATCCTCGCAACTTAACACCTGAGCTTCAATCAAAGGGAACAACAAAGCAGCGGTTAAGGCGTCTTTATCCATGCGTAAATCGGCAAGGATTTCGACCATTTCCCAGCCGGTATGCACCTGTGGGCATGTGAGTTCAGTAAGGGCTCGACTTTGCAGCCACTGCTCCGCGGCCATCAGACAACTGATTTTGCCTTCAGGTAACCCGAGCGAACAAAGCCATTCCATGGTCTCGCCTGGGTTATAAACAGTGCTATGTGAATGTCGAACCGTGACCATGCTTACTGCCTCACCGTGTCAAATAACGCCATCACTTCAAGATGGCAGGTATAAGGGAACATATCCATTACCCCGATTTTAGCGATGCGGTATCCTTTTGCTAGTAATACTTTCGCATCTCGGGCAAAAGTTGTCGGGTTGCAAGAGACGTACAAGATCTGTGCCGGTTTCAACCGAGTGATTTCATCAATTGCGCCGGGGGCTCCAGCACGCGCCGGATCTAACAAAACTTTATTGAAACCAGCTTTATTCCACGCCACTTTTGGCCATGGCAAATGTAAATCGACATGGCTGAATTCGCAATTGTCTAGACCATTCGCTTTGGCATTATCACGAGCGCGTTTGACCATTGCCGGTACACCTTCAAGCCCTAACACTTTCGCGCCAGAGGCAGCAAGCGCCAAACTGAAATTCCCTATCCCGCAATACAAATCCAGAATGTTATCGCCTGAGGCAGGAGCAAGCCATTGTAATGCTTGGTCAACCATCAACTGGTTTACTGCCGCATTGACCTGAATAAAATCACCGGCTTTGAATGCTAAATGCAGTGGCTCGCGACCACTCAGGGCTAATGAATAACTCGGCTCAGGTGTGTTTGCCTGCCAAGGTGTCAGCACGTCCGATTCTGCCTCGCCATACCAGTAGGCCTCTGGCCAACTTTGGCGTAGCAACTCAACATCACCAGCAGTTAACTCTTTGATATGACGAATAATAACATAAGCCTGACCATCAGCATCAAACACTTCAGCATGAGTAATAACCGAGCCATGTTTCAATTTAGGTAATATTGTCTGCAATACTGGCAGTACTTTAGCAATTACCGGACTTAACACCAGACATTGCTCAACCGCCAACACTTCATTGCTTTGGTCTTTGCGAAAGCCAACCTGAAATTGTTTAGTCGACTTTTCATACCAAATACCAATGCGAGCTTTACGTCGATAACCGGTATCACCGGCGCTGATTGCGCTCTGCCAAGGCAATTCATTGATCTTTAATTGATGAGCCAGCAGCTGGGCAACGGCCTGTTGTTTTAGTACAAGGCTATCTTCTGCACCAACATAGTGCAATTGGCAGCCCCCACATTGCCCCGCAACTGGGCAAGCTGGTTGAATGCGCAGAGGTGAGGCATTTAGCACTGTCAGCACTTTACCTTTGTTGTACTGCGGTTTTTGCTCGTTGAGTTTGACCTTGACCGTCTCGCCGGGCAAACCACCCTGCACGAAACAAATTTTGCCATCATGATAAGCAATACTCTGCGCTTCATGATCCCAACGCTCCAACGTGAGTGTGAGATGTTGTGGACCTTGTGCCTTAGCTTTCGCTTTATAAATGCTAACCATAACTGCGTATATTCCTTAGAAATTACTGCGTGCGAGTACACGTTTTCGCCAACATAAGCCGTAGGTTTTTCGCCAAGCTTGTGTCATGATAAAGTTTTCAAGGACCATTGTAGCAAGCAGCGCAGCAGATGACGAAGATTGGTTTACGTGACAGGATATTATTAATCACTTTATTGCCGACTTTGGTAATTAGTTTGTGCCTAGGTGGCTACTTTAGTTATGCCCGCTATCAAGACCAAGCGACTTTTCTAGAAGAACAAGCCAGTAATATTGCTGAGCCACTTGCCGTGGCCGCTGAACATGATGTCTTAGCTGACGATAAAGTGGGCTTGCTTCGATTATTAAATGTCTCACTGCGCAAAAATGCACCAATGGTTCGTACCATTGCGGTGTTTGATAGCAATCATCAATTAATCGCCACATCCAATCAACATAAAGATTTTGAGCAACTGCAAGTCGCAGCCAATTCGCCGGCAATCACCCAATCAACCGTCGTGCAACTTGAAGATAGCCTGCTGGTGAAAACACCGATCCAATTAGACTTACCCTATTTGCAACAATTACAAAATGATCCAGCAAGCCCTGCCGCCCTGCTTGCCCAACTGAAGAACAACCAAGGTCGATTGGGTTATGTCTTAGTCCAAATTCAAAAAGACAAAGTGTTACTTGCGCAACAAAGGTCGATGTTATTGTCGCTGTTATTAATTCTGCTTGGTTTAACCGTTGCGCTGGTTATGTCATTGCGACTATTGAGTCGAGTCAGTACACCTTTACAGCAATTGTTGTATCAAATTGAAAAATTGGCAGAAGGACGATATTCAAGCCAATTAAAAGGACCTTATGTCGCTGAATTCGATTTAATGCGCCTTGGAATTAACCAGTTAGCGGTTGAACTCAAACGCTATAAAGAAGATCTGCAAAACACGATAGATCAATCAACCAGCGATCTCGTGCAGACCATGGAACAGCTAGAGATGCAAAACGTTGCGCTTGACTTAGCAAGGCGCAAAGCGCAAGAAGACAATAAATTAAAATCTGAATTTCTGGCAAAAATGAGCCATGAACTGCGTACACCACTAAACGGCGTAATTGGATTTACCCGCCAGCTGCTGAAAACGCAACTGACTTTGCACCAACAAGATTACTTGAATACCATCCAGAAATCGGCAAACAGCCTATTGAGTCTAGTTAATGACGTTCTGGACTACTCAAAACTTGAAGAAGGCAGGATGCCGATTAATCCCGAGCCGTTTTCATTGCGAGAGCTAGTCAATGACTCCGTCGAATTACTGGCAGCCCATGCGTTTGAAAAACAACTTGAATTGGCATTATGGATAGATCCAAATTGCCCAGATGATGTCATCGGCGATCCACTGCGCATTAACCAAATCCTGATGAATATCGCTGGCAATGCCATCAAATTTACCGAACACGGTAGCATCGTCGTGCGGATTAACGCCACGCTACAGCCAGATGAACGTGTCATGTTGCATGTGTCAGTGCAAGATACCGGTATTGGTATTCCAACACAGCAACAAGAACAGTTATTTAGCGGTTTCTCACAAGCTGATGGCAGTATTGGTCGTCGTTATGGCGGCACCGGTCTTGGTTTAATTATTTCACAGCGCTTGGTCAATGCCATGGGTGGCAGCATCGGCTTTGATAGTAAAACCGACGAAGGCTCTACCTTTTGGTTTACCTTGTTATGTAAAGTGCACAGCCTAAGCGTCAGCGACGCACTGCCGGTAGAGCTGTTGCGCGGCAAATCGGTGCTGTATATCGAACCCCAACAATATTCCCGCGAGGCAACTCTAACATTACTCAATAGTTGGGGAATGAAAGTCGCGGCATGTGCAACCCCGGCACAAGTCCAGCAGGCCTTGGCACAAAGCCCAAGTTTTGATATCGCGATAATTGGCCGTGCGGTTTCATTAGATCAAGTCAACCAAATTGTCGAACTGATCCGGCAATTACGCGCGCATTGCCAGTATATTTATCTATTAGTGAATACCCTGTCGCCGAACCTACGTGAAGCGCTATTGCATTCAGGTGCTCAAGCTTGTTTATCAAAACCAGCACACCATCGCAAGTTAGCCAACACTATGGCCCGGCCATATCAAAGCCAAGAGCAGATTTTATTGCCACAACCTCAAGGCCCGAAAGCGCCATTACGTATTTTGACCGTTGATGATAATGAAGCAAACTTGAAGTTAATTAACACCTTACTAAGCGATTTGGTTGAGAATATCGACTCTGCGGCAAATGGTGCTGAAGCTTGGCAAAAAGCATCCCATAGTCATTACGATGTTATCTTCATGGACATCAATATGCCGGTGATGGACGGAGTTACTGCTTGTCAAAAAATCTTGCACAGTAGCCTCAATGAAACAACACCTATTATTGCAGTCACCGCCCATGCGATGGACGGTGAGCGCGAACGCTTACTCAACCTTGGTTTTTGTGAGTTCTTAAGTAAGCCACTTGACGAACAGATGTTATTGTTTGCACTCAAAGAATGCTGTCCTAGTTTTAGCCAAAATCATCAAGCTGAAGCGGTAAAATCAACGTTAGATAGCCTACCGCATAGCCGTCATCTGGACTGGGATTTGGCATTGCAACGTGCTGCAGGCAAAGTGGAACTGGCAAAAGAGATGCTGCAAATTCTGCTGAAAAGTTTGCCAGAGACGCTGCTCGACTTACAAAAGTATTTACGAAATGAAGAGCGAGAGCCGCTCATCCAGCTGATCCATAAATTGCACGGCGCGACTTGTTATACTGGGGTGCCGCATATTAAACAACTCACCGAGATTTTAGAAACACAACTAAAAGCAGGCTCTGCTATTGCTCAACTAGAACCAGAACTATTTGATTTAGAAGATCAGCTGCAAAGCCTGCTCGATGAATCATTGAAATGGCAGTGGTGATGACGAAGCGATCCTCAGGCGTTAATTGCGCTCGAGGATCACTGTGGCAAGCGCATAATCGACTTCGTCACTCAGTGATAACCAAATGTTAGTCACGCCAAGTGTCGTTGCCAGCGCTAACGCCGCGTCCTGTAATTTGAGTTGTGGCTGGCCACTGGTATTGTTGCTCACCACAAAATGCTGAAAGGAAATGCCGCGACCAATACCTGTACCTAGCGCTTTTGCTGCGGCTTCTTTTGCCGCAAACCGTTTAGCAAAATAGCGCACAGGCTGGCCATGATTGGCATAAATACCTTGTTCTTCATCAGTCAGCACTCGTTGCACCAAACGCGGTGAACGAGCCAATGCCTGCTCAATACGCTTGATATCCACGATGTCATTGCCTAAGCCAACGATAGCCATTAACGACGGGCATCCACCATCAATTGTTTCATCTGCGCAACAGCCGGCCCTAAACCGGTAAAGATGGCTTGGGCAATTAAAGCATGGCCAATGTTAAGTTCGTGCATTTGCGGTATGGCTGCGATTGGTTGCACGTTATGTACATGCAAACCATGTCCGGCATTGACGATAATCCCTAGCGACGCGGCAAATTCAGCGGCACTGCGAATACGGTTTAACTCGGCAAGTTGGGCTTTAGGGCACGTTGCATCAGCATATGCGCCGGTATGGATCTCAATATAAGGAGCTCCTGCTTTTGCTGCCGCTTCAATTTGTTGGTGATCAGCGTCAATAAACAACGACACTAAAATATTGTCAGCTGCCAATTCGCTGACTGCTGTACTTATCCGGTCAAATTGACCAACGATATCCAAACCACCTTCGGTCGTCAGCTCTTGGCGCTTTTCTGGGACTAAACAACAAAAATGCGGTTTTAATTGCTTAGCAATACCAAGCATTTCATCGGTCACGCCCATTTCAAAATTCAGTCTGGTTTGAATGGTTTGCCGTAATAAGAACACATCACGATCTTGGATATGCCGGCGATCTTCCCGCAAATGTACGGTAATGCCATCGGCACCATGTTGTTCAGCTAATAACGCGGCGTACACTGGCTCAGGATATTGGCTACCACGAGCTTGACGAACTGTTGCCACGTGATCAATGTTGACGCCTAAGTAAATCGGTTGCATCGAATTTCCTTTATGTTAGGTGACCACCGCTTGCGCTGGTCACATCAGCAAATAATGCTCGGCTTTTTAACGGCTGTGTGCCGAGCAAAGGCTTTAATAATGTTCGTGTCAGCTGTTTGGCACAGCGCAGTGATGCCAAAGTCCAGGAGCCGGCAGCAACTGCCTGCAAATCTGCCCCCAAAAATCCTTGTACCGCAGGCACAAAACCCTGTTCGGCATGCCAGTGATAGTATGTCTCTGCCGACAAAGGCCCACCAAAAGCATCTGCACTAAAATCGACAGCGATGCCAAGTTCAGCCAAAATGGCAAATTCGAACTGGCGCAAAATGGGCTGTAGCATCGGTGGATCGCCCTGATAACGCGCTAAATTATGTAGGCTTTGCTGATACAAGCCAAACAAACCATCACTATGCGCATCCACAGGCCAGATCCGACAAATCAATTCGTTGAGGTAAAAGGCACTGAATAAAAACTCAGCCTGCAATTGCACCATCACATTAGATTCTTCAATGGCGAGCACTGTTTTTAACTCACCACGCCCACCTAATTGGATCTGGCATAACGTAAAAAGCGGCCACTGACTGCGGCCGCCTTTTTTCTTGGATGGTCGTCTAGCAACCGCCCGCACCCGCCCGCCGTCTTGTAACAGCAAGTCAAGCAACAACTTATCATCCTGAAATGGCCGACTATGCAGCAGATAGGCGGGATGATAAGCGCCACGCATATTAATCTTCGCCGTAACCAAGACTACGCAGGGCACGCTCATCATCGGCCCAACCAGATTTTACTTTCACCCACATTTGTAAAAACACCGGTTGTTCGAATAAGTCTTCCATATCTTTACGCGCTTCTGAGGCAATAGTTTTAATACGCTCACCGCCTTTGCCTATAACCATCCGTTTTTGCGTATCACGTTCCACCAAAATCAATGCTGCGATGTGGTAATGTTTTTCTTCCCACTTAAAGCGCTCGATTTCGACAGTCACGGAGTAAGGTAACTCGTCGCCTAAGAAGCGCATCAACTTTTCACGGACAATTTCCGATGCCATAAAACGTTGTGAACGGTCGGTAATATAATCTTCTGGGAAGAAAAACTCACAAGGTGGCAACTGCTTGTGTACAATTTCACGCAGACGCTCAACGTTTGTGCCTTTCTCCGCTGAAAGTGGAATAATTTCAAGGAAAGTTAATTGCGAACCAAGCCATTGTAAATGAGGCAATAACTCTTCTTTATCTTTATACAAATCGACTTTATTAACCACCAGAATTACCGGCTTTTTCGCCGCAATCAACCGGTTTAATACCATCTGGTCATCTTCAGTCCAGCGCGTGCCTTCGACCACAAATACCACCAATTCCACATCAAGAATTGAACTGGCAGCGGCTTTATTCATTAACCGGTTAATGGCTCGCTTTTCTTCGCTGTGTAATCCAGGGGTATCGACATAGACCGTTTGATACTGACCAACAGTGTCAATACCTACTATACGGTGACGAGTGGTTTGCGGTTTTTTCGAGGTGATACTAACTTTTTGACCGATCAGCTGGTTAAGCAGCGTCGATTTACCAACGTTTGGACGCCCAACAATGGCAACTAATCCGGCAAACGTTTCGCCAGTGGCTTCACTGGCAGTTTCGGTGAATTCAATGTTCATTTTTTTAATTGTTCCAATACCAGATGAGCACAATCCTGCTCGGCTTTGCGACGTGAGCTACCCACGGCAACGACAGGAGCCATCCCAGCTACTGTACATTTAATGGTAAAGGATTGGTCGTGCGCTTCACCTTGAATATCAATAACTTCATACTGAGGCAATGCCAAACGACGGCCTTGTAAAAACTCTTGCAATAAAGTTTTTGAATCTTTTTGTACGCCGGGCTGAATGTCATGTAAGCGCGAGCCAAACCACGCTAAGATCCGTTGCTGACAAACTGCAACGCCGCCATCTAAATAGATTGCGCCCAAAATTGCTTCAACCGCATCCGCTTGGATAGATTCTCGGCGCGAACCACCGCTTTTGAGCTCACCTGGCCCCAAACGCAGAAATTCGGCGACATTCAGCTCTTTGGCGACTTCAGCCAGCGTAACGCCTTTGACCAAAGACGCACGCATCCGCGTTAAATCGCCTTCACGAGTTTTCGGGAAATTTTGAAACAAAGCCTCGGCGATAACCATGGACAACACGGCATCCCCGAGGAACTCTAAACGTTCGTTATGTTGTCCTTTGCAGCTGCGATGCGTCAGTGCTTGCACTAACAAAGATTCATCAACAAACTGGTATCCCAGTTTTTTCTGCAAAGGCGCTAAAGAAACTTGCATGCCTTTCCTTATTCAATTGGGCCTAAGCGTTCAAAACGAACTCCGACCGGCACCCAGCTTGGCAATATGCTGTCTGGATCTTCACTAAATTCAAAACTCATCCATTTAAACACCGCTTTGCCGACTAAATTGTCAGCAGGGACAAAGCCCCAAAAACGACCGTCTAAACTATTATCGCGGTTATCGCCCATCACGAAATATTGACCTTCAGGCACTACAAATTCATTAGTTTCAGTACCTGATTGGCGGAAATAATCACGAACATTTTCAGGAATTTGTTCGTTGTAATAAATTTGGTACGTCTTTTCTTGAATTTGCTCGTTAAACCGTTTTAAAGGCACGTTATATTTAAAAGCTTCGCCCTCAGCCAAAAACTCCTGACGGAGCGGGTCTAACGTTGGGCAAGCGGTTTGGGCCGATTTGTCACAAGCACGTTGCACAAACAATTGCTTGTCTTTGTAAATAACTCTGTCGCCTGGTAGGCCTATCACTCGTTTAATATAGTCAACCTGTGGCTGGAGTGGGAATTTAAACACCACAACATCACCATGTTCAGGTTTGCTGTTGCTATATAATGTCGTGCGCCACACGGGGTCTTTCACATCATAAGAATATTTCTCTACCAGAATAAAATCACCAACTAACAACGTTGGCATCATCGATCCTGATGGGATTTGAAACGGTTCATACAAAAATGAACGAAAAATCGTGATGATGGCAATCAGCGGAAAAATTGATTGCGCCGTTTCCGCAATATAAGATTGCGCCATGATGGATTGTTTAACATCGTCACTGAGCGGAGTTTGTGCTTGCGCCGCAACAGCTGCGAGCTTTTGTTGGCGTTTTGGCGCAAGGACTAACGCATCAAACAACCAAATTAAGCCACTGCCAATGGTTAATACCACTAAAAATATTGCAAAATATCCAGCCATGAAACTCACATTCCTCGTTACTTAGGTATACCGGAAGCTTACCGCGTGAAAGGCGCGCGCCGAAAGAGGCGCGCTTAGATTAATTGTTACCAGCGGTTACTGACTGCAATAGCTAACTCGCAGCGTTCGATAGATTACTTACCAACTTTCAAGATTGCCAAAAACGCTTCTTGTGGCACTTCAACGTTACCCACTTGTTTCATGCGTTTCTTACCATCTTTTTGTTTTTGTAACAGTTTCTTCTTACGGCTAATATCACCACCGTAACACTTCGCTAAAACGTTTTTACGCAATTGTTTAACAGTCGTACGCGCAATGACGTGGCTTCCTATTGCCGCTTGAATTGCGATATCAAACATTTGCCGAGGGATTAGCTCTTTTAACTTTTCTGCTAACTCACGACCACGACCTTGCGCGAAATCACGGTGGCTGATAATTGCCAGCGCATCCACACGCTCGCCGTTAATTAGGATATCAACGCGTGACATATCCGAAGTTTGGAAACGTTTGAACGCATAATCGAGTGATGCATAACCACGACTGGTCGATTTCAACCGGTCGAAGAAGTCCATAACCACTTCGGCCATTGGCAGTTCATAAACCACCGCAACCTGACGGCCGTGATAAGTCATGTTCATTTGTACGCCACGTTTTTCGATACACAAGTTAATCACGTTACCGAGATATTCCTGTGGCACCAGAATGTGCGCTTCCACGATTGGCTCGCGAATTTCATCAATATTGCCAACAGGTGGTAAATCGCTTGGGTTATCAACCATAACGATGTCGCCGCCTTTCACCACAACTTCGTAAACTACGGTTGGTGCCGTGGTGATAAGGTCAAGATCGTATTCACGCTCCAGACGTTCCTGAATAATTTCCATGTGCAACATACCAAGGAAACCGATACGGAAACCAAAGCCTAATGCACCAGAACTTTCTGGTTCATAAAATAATGACGAGTCGTTAAGACTAAGCTTTTCTAAAGCATCACGAAAATCTTCATAGTCATCTGAAGATACAGGATAAACCCCAGCATAAACCTGTGGTTTGATGCGTTTAAATCCAGGTAAAGGCTCAGTCGCAGGATTCTTAGCAAGAGTTAAAGTATCACCAACTGGTGCGCCTTTAATTTCTTTAATACCCGCAATAACGAAACCTACTTCACCCGTACTTAAAATACCGGTGTTAGTCGCTTTTGGTGTGAAGATACCGACTTTGTCGACTTCATACACGGCACCGCTCGACATGATTTTGATTTTGTCTTTTGCTTGGATTTTACCGTGTTTCACCCGAACTAATGACACGACGCCTTGGTATGGGTCGAACCAAGAATCGATGATCAACGCTTGAGTTGGTGCGTCGACATCGCCTTCTGGCGCAGGAATACCCTTAACGATAGTTTCAAGTACATCTTCGATACCCAGACCAGTTTTGGCAGAACATTGCACTGCACCGATCGCTTCAATACCAATGATGTCTTCAATTTCTTCCGCCACACGCTCAGGCTCGGCTTGCGGTAAATCGATTTTATTTAAAACCGGCAATACCTCAAGGTTCATTTCCAGTGCGGTGTAACAGTTAGCCACTGTTTGCGCTTCAACCCCTTGGCCAGCATCAACAACTAGTAATGCGCCTTCACAAGCGGCCAATGAACGGCTAACTTCATAGGTGAAGTCGACGTGTCCTGGCGTGTCGATGAAGTTTAATTGATAGGTTTCACCGTCTTTTGCTTTGTAATTCAGCGTTACGCTTTGCGCTTTGATAGTAATGCCACGCTCGCGCTCAAGATCCATTGAATCAAGCACTTGCTCTTGCATTTCGCGATCAGATAAACCGCCACAAAATTGGATTAAGCGGTCAGATAGAGTCGACTTACCGTGGTCGATGTGGGCAATTACTGAGAAATTGCGGATGTTAGATAATTTTGCCATTTTTTCCAATATAAAACTGAGCTGATTGCGCCGCCATTCTGCGCTAACTGAGGTTAGAGCCAACGGGTCCACAGATTAAAATTGTCGCGAATTGTACTAGATTTAGTGCGCGCTTGCACTGTGTTCTTTTCGCGAGGATTGTCATCATCAACAATAGGATTGTTTTACTCGAGACAAACCTGCTTGTAAGATTTATTGTTGATGGACAGCCAACGTAGGCAAAACATCTAAAAGACTGACTTGTAATGATTTTTCACGCTTTTTTTCGTTGCAACGAACTAAGAACAAGCTGCCGCCGCTTCCGAGCAAGCCCCCTAGCAACTGCAGTGCTTCGTTAGCGCCCAACTGTACTAACAACGCCATTGACAGGATAAAAGCAACTAAGGGCACTAGGTAAACACGCAGCGCGGCTTGGGTGAGTGCAGTTTCATGTAAACCGATCCGAACTTGTTGACCGGGCAGCACAGCGACCACAGTTGGGATAAAAAGCCGAGGTTCTTTTGGCGTAAGGGCTTTGGCGACTACCCCGCTTGTGCAAGAATCTTGCTGCTGACAAGCGCCACACGTCGTTTTGGCTTGGGTTTTTACCCAGATCCCCTCAGCTTCTACAGCGATTACCGTAGCAATTTCTTCAATCATCATGGCCTTCCGCAATATCAGGTTCGCATCTTGTACACAGATGTAGTTTACGCCTAAGTGCTTTAAGTGAATAGACCCGAGCCAGCTAACCGTGCTTCGGGTCTAATTCATTAACCGGTGAAGGAAAACTAGACTTTACTGCACCGAAGCAGCGATTTGATTTGCTAATTTCGGATTTACCGGGCCTATCACAGTTACATCATAATTCTGTTGCGGTAGTACTAAAATAGTCGTTGCCCCGTCTCTAAAGGCTTGTGGCTGCACAATACCATTCGAAGGTTGGACAAAAATCGAAATTTGGTGAAGACCATCAGACAACAACCAAGACGCTAACACTCGACCACTTCTGGTCATCACAGGTTGATGCTGACTTACAATATCATAGCCGGTTGGTAACCATCCGAGCGTGAATGGCGCCGATAAACTAGAGATATCTGTCGATAACGCAGCAGGTTCGGTTGGCAACTGCGCATTCATTAACCCACTGAGCTCAACAGGTAAACTTGGCTTCAGTTGCATATGCACAACCATCCAACTTTCTAAAACTTCGTTTTCTTCATTAACCGTATTTACCCGTAGTGGGAAACCTGTTTCAGCATCAAGCCAAAGCCAGTAACTATAACGATTCGGATCGCGCGCTGCCAACCTAACTAACTGCGCATTTCGACCAGACAACGCCACACTGCTACCTGGCACAGCATCAAATAGTTTAATTAGCATTTCAGGCGACTTAAACAAAATTGCTGGCAGCTCTTTGATACTAGAGTTGAATGTGGCAACCATTGGTGCGTCAGGAGCCGCATAATAGACGAAATTGTTGCGGCGAAAGGTATCTGTGCCAGAACCATCTTGAGCCATTAACTGCTCTAATTCAGTTTGAATACCCAAAGCGCCGTCACCTTGATGGATGCCATGCATCCAGCGGAAGGTCGCGACATGATTGGCTTTTTGTTGCACAAAAGATACATCAAAATTAAAAGTTTTTACGGCCTGCTGACTGTGCTTCACTAAACGCCAGCCATCTTCTGACGCCTGCACTTGGCAGAGCGTCAACCAAATCAACAACAGTCCAATACCGTACTTAATCATCGGTTATTGACCACCAGATTTCGGCTCTTTTTCAACATTCGCAGCCTTTTCCCGTTCAATTGCCGCTTGTTCCATCAAACGAATTTGTTGTTGGCGCGCTTGCAACAATTCTTGTAAACGGCGCTGCTGCTCAAGCATTTGCTGTTGTTGCTGCGGGTTATATTGTGTTTGCACTGTCGTTTGGCTCAAACTAACAGGCGCAACCACATTGCCAATCGGGCCAGTTTGCAATACCGGAATTGGTGAAGTTAGCGCGTCATCAGCATTGTTCTGCTGATTTTGCACGCCAACAACAGCGATTACCGCAACACCAGCGGCAATTGCACCTTGCATCAAAGTTTTGAACCAGCCCGAATTCGCTGCGGCTTTAAAAATATTCCCCGAGGCTGAGCTTGCGGTGGTTGCCGCGAGTACAGGTACTTCATTCACCTGCAAGACATGCGCATCTTCTTGCTCAAGCAATGCCGCAAAACGGTCAGTAAAGTCAAAATCGAGTGAATCCGGTAATTCATTACGAATCGCCGCACCTGCGAGTTGAAAGCGAACCATTTGGTCCTGCAATTCTGGCGTGGCAATAAGTTGGTCGAGCTGTTGTGCACTGATGCCTTGATTGTCACTTGCGGCTGATAGCCAATCTAGTTGTTCAGACGACATATTTATTCCTGTCTTGGTGCAATAGTTAACCGATTAACGGCTTCAGCTTGGTATCAATAGCTTCCCGTGCTCTAAAGATCCGACTGCGCACAGTACCAATTGGGCACTGCATAATCTCAGCAATTTCTTCGTAGCTCAGGCCATCGAGTTCGCGCAAGGTAATAGCACTGCGTAACTCTTCAGGTAATTGTTCAATCGTATCAAATACGACTTGCCGGATTTCCTCGGTTAACAATAGTTTCTCTGGGGAATCCTGCACTTTTAGGGCATCGCTGCCATCATACGAATCAGCATCTTCGGCATCTACATCGGTAGATGGCGGTTTTCGCCCGTTCGCAACCAAATAATTCTTCGCGCTGTTTACAGCAATCCGATACAACCAAGTATAAAACGCACTGTCGCCTCTAAAACCAGGTAATGCACGATACGCTTTAATAAACGCATCTTGGCTGACATCAGCAACGTCACCATGATTAGAGACATATCGTGAGATTAAGTTCGCTAATCGGTGCTGATATTTTTTTACCAACAGGTTAAATGCAGCTTTGTCCCCTTGTTGTACCCGCTGAACAATCTGCCAATCCAATTCTTGCTCGCTCATGTCCGAGCCTGTCCCCTGTTCTGCTAACGTCTAAATTTTGCAACTGGCTCTCGTCAAGCGTACCTTTATGACGACGCCTTGCTGAAAAAGTTCGGTTTAATAGATAAAAAAGTTACAATACCCTGATCGCCACAGTCCGTCAGGTCATATAGAGACAGGTGTATTATCGGCAAGTCTGCGCTAAATCCGCTTGAATTCAAGGGAAATCCCCAATAAATTCAGGAAAATGCCAGACCTAAATATTATTCATTAGTCGGATAAGTGTATCCCATGCCACATCAAAAAGAACATGGTTGCGATGTATTAATTATCGGCAGTGGTGCTGCCGGTTTATCTTTAGCGCTGCAATTAGCAGATAGTCAGAACGTAATTGTGCTGAGTAAAGGGCCACTGCGCGAAGGCTCAACGTTATATGCACAAGGAGGAATTGCCGCTGTTTTCGACGAAAACGATAGCATTGCCTCTCATGTCAACGACACATTGATTGCCGGTGCCGGTTTATGTGAAGACGCTGCCGTACAATTTACTGCGGAAAATGCTAAAACCGCAATGGAGTGGCTGATTGAGCAAGGTGTCCCTTTTGATCAGTATCGCGATGACGACGGGGTGCTCAAATATCATTTAACGCGCGAAGGTGGTCATAGTCACCGCCGCATTCTGCATGCCGCAGATGCTACCGGCCGCGCTGTGCAAATCACTTTGGTTGACCGAGTAAAACAGCATCCTAATATCCGCTTACTGGAAAATTATAATGCGGTGGATTTGATTACTGCAGAAAAACTGGGATTGTCCGGCAAACATTGTTATGGCGCTTACGTCTGGAACCGACAATCTGAGCAAGTTGAAGTCATTGCTGCACGGTTTGTCGCGTTGGCCACAGGTGGAGCTAGTAAAGTTTATCTGTATACCAGCAATCCTGATGTCGCCTCAGGCGATGGTATTGCCATGGCTTGGCGCGCTGGCTGTCGAGTTGCCAACATGGAATTTAATCAATTTCATCCAACAAGCCTTTATCACCCTGAAGCTCGCAACTATTTGATTACCGAAGCAATGCGTGGTGAAGGTGCTTATTTAAAACGTCCTGACGGCACTCGTTTTATGCCTGACTTTGACGAACGAGCTGAACTCGCCCCTCGTGACATCGTTGCCCGCGCTATTGATTTTGAAATGAAACGTTTAGGGGTGCCTTGTGTCTATTTAGATATCAGCCACAAACCTAAAGATTTTATCATCGAACATTTCCCAACGATTTACGCCAAGTGCTTAAGTGTTGGCATTGATATCACCAAGTCACCAATTCCTGTTGTGCCTGCGGCCCACTACACATGTGGCGGCGTGATGACAAATTTAAATGGCCAAACTGATATTGCAAATTTGTACGCCATCGGTGAAGTTGCTTACACTGGATTACACGGTGCCAATCGTATGGCGAGTAATTCGCTACTGGAATGTGTGGTATTTGCACAAAGTGCAGCAAAGCATATTTTGGCAAACCTAGCACAGGTAAAAACGCCTCCTTCATTACCGGCTTGGGATGAAAGTCGGGTTAGCAATTCTGATGAAGAGGTAGTAATTACCCACAATTGGCATGAATTAAGGCTATTTATGTGGGATTTTGTCGGCATTGTTCGCACGACGAAACGCCTTGAACGCGCATTGCATCGGGTAGAGTTATTGCAAAGGGAGATCCAAGAGTATTACCGTCATTTCCGCGTCAGTAACAACTTACTGGAACTACGGAATCTGACCATGGTCGCCGAACTAATTATTCGCTGTGCGATGGCGCGCAAAGAAAGTCGCGGCTTACATTACACCTTGGATTACCCAAAACAACAAGACTCGAGTCAGCCAACTATTTTAACGCCTGACGATTCCCACCAATAATACAAAAGCCCGCACAACCATGTTTTGCGGGCTTTTTTAAATGCTATGTGAGGTGACAATCGATCAGCTTAGACTCTAGTTTTCTGAGCCTAATCGGCTTTTTTCCGATAACGGAAAATCAGTACAACCACATAAACCTGCAATGCGGCAGTCGCCAATTGTCCCAAAATCGATTGCAATTCAGTGTATTTTTCTGCGTAGATATACAGCGATACGTTGCCAAGGGCAAACGCTAACCATGTAAGTGCCGGCACGCCTTCTGAGGTTTTTGTTTTCAGTAAATGCAACAGTTGCATCAAAGTCGCGACAGGAAAAATAATGGCAGGGATGTAGCCAATCAGTTCAATCAAACTCATGTTGATTCTCAAGTTGAAAATGGCCGGTTAAATTAAGGAAAATTTAATGCAGAGTCAAGTCAACGCGCTTGTTGCCAATGTAACTGTTGGCAATGACGTCCTAGCAAACGAAAATCGCTGTCTGCTAGCTGATCACGAAACAACCAACACTGTTGACGTTGGCCTTCGACATCACGCCAACACAACCAGACGCCGAATCGACAAATAACCGCCCCTGGTATCAGTACTCCAGATGACCATTGATCGGCATGCCACCTGATCTCACCAGCAGCATTAACAGATAAAAATCTTGGCTGCACTGCTTGCCCCCATTGGGCTATGCCATAAAAACAAGGCAATAACAGCAGGAAAGCTGGCCATAACCAAGGCGTTGCTGCCGGCCAGCTCATTACAGATAAACCTAATAAACCGCTAAAGGCCAACGCCAGCCATCTTTGTTGATGACTGGGCAATAAACCAACGGTTGACCAAGTTTGAGACATTAGACTTTGACTCGTTTTAAAATGAGCTCAACCAATGCTTGCACTTCAGCATCGTTGCTACGCGCATGACCCATAAACCAAGAAAATAAGTCTGGATCGTCTGCAGCTAACAAGCGCTCAAAAATATGTTTTTGTTCAAGGCTTAATGCATCGTAGCCTTCTTCAACAAAAGGTGCCAACAGCACATCTAATTCCAACATCCCGCGACGGCATGCCCAACGTAAACGAGGTTTAATCATTAATTCTGACATAAGTGACTCTCTATCAAGTTTGACTAAATTCTAACAAATATTTGGGCTAGGGGTTGTGCTTTTGACAGCATTCCCCAATGATCTGGCTTATTGTGTGGAGAAATTGTCTTATTATGCAAAGTTCTTGGATAAACGCTGAGCAACTGGCTCAGCTATCAAACGAGTTGTCTGACGCTTTTATTAGCCCACTCCCTGCTTTTCATATCGTTAGAATCAGTGGTCCGGATCAAGTAAAATTTTTACAAGGTCAATTAACTTGTGATGTCACGCAGTTATCCCCTGAGCATTTTTTACGTGGCGCACAATGTGATGCCAAAGGAAAAATGTGGTCAACCTTCCATCTGTGCCAAGTTGGCGCTGACATCCTGCAAATTGGTTTTCGCGACGAATTGCAAGCTTCACTTTTGCAACTAAAAAAATATGGTGTGTTTTCCAAAGTTAGCTTTAGCGAAACGCTTGGCGAGCTAGCAGTGTTTGGTATCGGTGGCCCTAAATCTGCAGATTTATTAGCAACACTTGGTTTTGCTGCTATCCCGACCGGCGCTGTAAGTCAGCATGAGGGCAATTACTTACTGGCTTTGGCTGCAGACCATTTTATGCTGATCACCCCAAGCGACGCAGCGCAACATTTGCTAAAAACCCACGCTGATATTTTAGCGGCGCCAACCCGTTGGTTAGCCCAGCATATCCAACACGGTATTCCGTATCTCGAACAACCACTATTGGCAGAATATGTGCCACAACAGCTCAATTTACAATCACTTGCTGCAATTAGTTTCAGCAAAGGCTGTTATATGGGCCAAGAGATGGTGGCGCGGATGAAATATCTGGGTAAAAATAAGAGGGCTATGTTTTTACTCTCTGCCACCACAGATATTACCCCGGCCGCAGGGAGCGATATTGAGTTACAGCTTGAGCAAAATTGGCGCAGAAGTGGTGTCATCGTCAATGCCGTGAACATTCAGGGCAAGTTAGCTGTGCTCGCCGTATTACCCAACGATTTAACACCAGACAACCATTTACGTCTGGCGGAAACACCGGAAGTCATGTTCCGGATTGAACCCCTTCCTTATACTATTGAATGATTTGAGGTTTACATGTCGATTGAACAAAACAAAGTCGTGGCGATGCACTATAGCGTCAGCGACAAAGCCGGTAATGAGCTGGATACGTCTGCTGGCAGCGAGCCACTGGTGTTTATCCACGGTACAGGTTCATTAATTAGCGGCTTAGAAAAAGCGCTGGTTGGCAAGAAAGTTGGTGATAAATTTGCGGTCGAAGTAGTCGCAGCAGAAGCATACGGTGAGCGCCATGAAGAACTGACCCAAGCAGTGCCACGTGCCATGTTTGAGGGCATGGAAGTTGAAGTCGGCATGCGTTTTCGCGCAGCAGATCCAAGTGGCCGTGAGCAATCAGTGATCGTACTTGATGTCACTGATGATGAAGTGGTCGTTGATGGCAACCACCCACTGTCAGGCATCGATTTAACTTTTGATGTCGAAATCGTTGCGGTACGTGATGCAACTGAAGAAGAATTAGCGCATGGTCATGCTCATGGCATCGATGGCCACTCTGGCCACGGCCATTAATTCTAAGGTAATGCGTAGCGTTCTATTGGCTGCGTGTTGCTGAGAATTACCTTATCGCGTTACACAAAACGGACTCAGTTGAGTCCGTTTTATTTTTATGTTGAGTGGTATGTTGGTATCGATTCAAACTCAGAAAAATCTAACATTCAACTCGCAATTCCTATCCATTAATAAAGCTTTATCAAGCCTCGACGTAATCAATGCTTGGTCTGACCATTCAGAACTGATATAAATTCCTGATGATAACCAAGAGGTGCTGTAATGAACGCCCGTTATTTGCCAAATGTCCTTGCGACGCCAACAAAATTAATCGATACCAAAGGCCAAGCGCAATTTGGTTTGTTTGAGAATTCAGTACACAATCTAAATTTTGCCGATTATGCCTATCGCACTGTCATGGACACTCTGGCCGGGAAACTTAGTCGCCATTTTGCCGCCAAGCAATTTCAATTTGTCTCAGTATGCGGACCTGATTGGTTATTGGCCGTTGCCATCGCCGATATTCGCTACGCCAGCTCCGGTTTTTCCTATTTTTTTCAACAAGGTCAACCGACCATCGAAACTGGTATCCTGCTGCCATTGCAAATGGGTTGCCACATGAGTGAGTCGCCGGTAAACGGCATGGCATCACTGCGGCGCGGAAAAATATCTTGGCACATAACGCCAAGTGCTGACACATGGCAACTCACAGTCAACACCGCTGAAATACAAGCTGAACTCAGTTTGCACAAAGCAGAACAGCTACCGTTAGCACTTTGCGGACCAACCGCCTATCAGGGGGTCACCTATACCGAAAAGAATAACGCTTTGGCGGTCACAGGCTATTTAACTGTAGCGAAGCAAACGATAGATCTGACACAAGCGCTTGGCAATTATGACTTTTCTGCCGGGTTTATGCGCCGCGAAACCAGCTGGCGCTGGGCATCGCTAAATACTTGGCTTGATGGAAAAAAACTTGGGTTTAACCTCGCTGCAGGTGTCAATGAAACCGGTTTGACCGAAAATGCGTTATGGTATCAACAACAGCGCCAGCATCTGAGCAGTGCTCAATTTCAGTTTGACCGCTTAGATTGCAATAGTATGTGGCAAATCAACACGCTTTGTGGTGAAGTGAGTTTACAATTTACCCCGCTGTTTTGTCGGCAAGAGCGCGTGCAAGCGCTGATTTTAGCCAGTAATTTTCGGCAATATGTCGGCCATTTTAGCGGCGAATTGACCTTACTCGATGGTCGAAGGTTAACTTTCAATAATCATTTGGGCTTGGTCGAAGATCACTATGCAAAGTGGTAACCCGGCGGCCAGACATTTAATATCTATGCAGTTATTTACAAGGAATGCACTATGCACATAAAACATTTACTCAGCATCACCGCTGTTGCTCTGCTTACCGCATGTTCACCTAAGGAAGTTGGCGACGTGAGTTTGGGTTTATTTACCACCAAAGATATTAAAATTCAGACATTTAACGACCCGGCAATTCCAGGGGTAACCTGCCACATTAGTCATGTACAAGCAGATTTGTCACTTGCTGATCCATCCGACATGGCGATTGCTTGTCGTCAAACCGGACAAATCACAGCAGCGATGCTAAAAGATATCGATAAATCCAAATCTGGCGAAGTGGTATTCACCGCATCCAAAAGCATTTTATTTAAGCATTTGAAAATAAGAAGGATTTTTGATGCCGACAATAGAACTCTAGTGTATTTGTCATACTCCACCAAGGAAAGCGAAGGTTCTGACAAACATTCACTAACCACTGTGCCACTTTGGGGCAGCCAAGCATGGCAGGAATTGGAAGACGCTAAACAAGCGGTAAAGCCTAAATCTTGAAACGCAGTCTGCAGAATTGGTAAAACGACTAGTGGCACTTGCCACTAGTCTTCACATCAGCAAAAAAATTATTCGTCTTTAGTGCGGTGAATACCGACGGCTCCCAAAATGTACTTCTCATAAATGGGTTCACTGGTCCCGTTCCGAACTTTATATAAGAAGTACTTTTCAAAAGCGATTTTCGCCACATGCACCCATTTTCCCATCGCTGTCCAATTGGTATTTCGCGGAGGATTTTGCGGCAACGCCACAAAAGCGGCCCCTTTATCGCCCATATCGGCAAGACAGATGGCGTTTAACGTTGGCTTGGTACTCATCGCTTCCCCACGCTCTAAACTTAAGATATTTTCAACGATGGCCGTGGTCATCGATTCAATCATGAATCCAGTTTTGGGGACGCCTACCGGCACAGGTGTTTGCTCAAGCGGCGGTAACGCTACACAGACACCTGCGGCAAAAATGGATGGATACTTCGGACTGCGCTGAAACTCATCGGTAAGTACGAAGCCTTTGGGATTGCAGAGCTCCGGCACAGCTGCGATGGCAGGAGCACCTTTAAATGACGGTAAAAACATCGCAAGCTTAAACGGTAACTGATGCGAAAACTCCACTTGACCTTTACGGTCAAGCTCTTCGACAAAAGCTTGACCGTCTTCGAAGTGATCAACTCTAGCGTTACAGATCCAATGGATGCCGCGATCACGGAATTCATGCTCCATCAGGCCTTTCGAATCACCAACACCACCAAGCCCCATGTGGCCAATGTACGGTTCGCTAGTGACAAAAGTAATTGGTATGCGATCTCGAATTTTGTTCTTGCGCAATAAAGTTTCTAGCGACAGCACATACTCATAAGCCGGACCAAAGCAGCTTGCCCCTTGCATAGCTCCCACCAACACCGGGCCTGGATTTGCTAAAAGCTGCAAATAGGTTTCATAGGCCTTTTCGGCATGGCTAACAGTACAAATCGATTGAGTGAATCCGTGTTCAGGCCCTGCCCCTTTGACAGCTTCGAAGGCTAGTTTCGGCCCTGTGCAGAGCACCAAATAATCATAGGGCAGCTCGAGCCCATCGCCGGTAGTTAAGCGATTGGCAGCCGCATCAATATTAGCGACCCCCGTCGAGTTAAATGGGATCTTAAATTTTTTCACGTATGGCGTAAGATCAAGAATCACTTGCTCTCTGGTGCGTTCGCCAAGCGCCACCCACGGATTTGAGGGGATAAAGTGAAATTCAGCGCCTTCACCAATTAACATTACTTCATGATCTTTCGGTAGTTTCTGACGAAGTTCATAAACAACTGACATACCACCTAAACCAGCCCCCACCACAATAGTTCTTTTCATTTTGGCCACCTTACTGATGAAATCGAAGATATAAACGACCAAGCACAGTGCTTAACCCCTTCAAGCCGGATCTGCGTCCCGCCTCGACTTACTACAAGCACAGCACCTGCAATTAATTAGAGCTTACTAATATTTATTGCAGTGTAGACCCCGCTTGGGTATATTGCAAAAGAAGTTATATGTATATGCTTTTAAAATCTAAAAGCGAATAGGTGTAAAAGAATTGAATCTTGGCTTAAAACTAGAACGGCAACTTTACTAATCAAGTCGAATTACCGAGAGCGCTAAAAAGTTAAGCAAAAGGAACTTATGATGAAAACAGCACAACAATTAGTCGCAGCAGCAAAAGCAGAAATTAATGAAATCGACGTCAAGCAACTGACGACATTAGCGGCACAGCATGAAATTGTGTTGATTGATGTGCGAGAACCAGATGAATTTACTGCAGGCCACATCGCCCATAGTATTAACTACCCTCGTGGCGTTTTGGAGATGCGTATTCATCAACATCCGAAAGTCGCCGCAGTCTGCGACACTCTACAAGCATTAACCGCGTTAGCAGATGAACCTGTGTACTTGATATGCCGCTCTGGAGCGAGGTCAACGTTGGCAGCCCAATCCTTGCAAACGATGGGTTTTCATAAAGTCTATTCTGTTGCAGGTGGCTTTCAGGCTTGGCTTGATGCGGGTTATCCTGTAAGCCAATAATTTATTTACCACCAACAAAGAACCCGCATTAACGCGGGTTCTTGATTTTGGATACTTCAGTTGCAACAAACGGATTTTCTGCTAGTTACTAAACAACTCTAAATTATCCGAATATTTCTAGATTTTCCTGACATTGTCAGCGGCATCCCGATCTATCAGTTTAATCAGCGGATCAACCCCTACAAATGCAGCATCGGCAGGGACAATAATTTCGATAGTATTATCGCCGGCCTCGATTTGATGCTTTTGAAGATACAGTGTTTTATTGTCTTTGGAAAACTCGTCAGGATCGCCACTAAAAGCACCGATCTCAATTTGTTCAGACAATGGCTGCACAGTTTCTTGGCCTTTACCATCGGCAGTCATTTTGGCCGCTTTGATTTGTATGGTTAACTTCTGCTGATCGTTGCCAACGGGTTCGCTTTTTACCTCAATCACTCGCAAATCATACAGCGTAATGTTCACAAATAAATCGTCGACAAACGCTTGATCAGCCATCGATAAATCGGTTTTTAAATGCCGCACTAAATCCAAAGTTGTTGGATATGGATTTTGTTTATACTGAAACTCCTGTAGGAACGCTTTCAGGCTTTCATCAAGGCGCTTCACACCAATCCGATCTTTTAATGCCATCATGACCACGGAACCTTTGCGGTAATGGATGTACCCTTGGTTTTCAGCGCGAAGTAACGGCATTTCTTCCAATTTTTCGTCAGAGCGGCCACGTAAATAACGATCAAGTTCATACTTCAGGAATTTACGCAGCTTCAAATCGCCATATTTTTGCTCCATGACTCGCAGCGCACTATATTGCGCTAAAGTTTCGGGGATCACTGAACCACCTTGCACATTCGCGGCGCCGACTTGATGCCCCCACCACTGGTGCGCCATTTCGTGTGCGGTCACGTAATAAGGCATGTCGATTTCATCTTCATCGCGTAGGTCGCTGATAAAACCAATTTGCTCCGAATAAGGCACTGTATTGGCAAAAGACTGAGCGAAACTACGGTATCCAGGAAATTCAATGATGCGCATTTGTTGATGCTGATAAGGACCAAAAGCTTCATTAAAATAATCCAATGAATCTTTCATCGATGCCATCATCCGATCAACGTTCCAGTGGTGTGTTGGATGGTAATAAATCTCCAGCGACACGCCTTTGTACTGCTCTTTTTTCACCGCTAAGCGCGCTGATAAAAACGCATAAAAGTTAAAAATGGGTTTATCCATTTGGTAATGGAAATAACGACGGCCATTATCAACCCACTGTTGTTGCAAATATCCAGGAGCGATGGCTATTTGATCTTCCGCGGTCGAAACTGTCGCACTAAAGCTGATAAAATCTTCGCCACGTCCAAAACCGCTCTCGTTATAACGTTTACTGTCTTCAAGTTTATACATACGTGCAACAGGCTTTAGACCGCGTTTCGCCCGCTCATGGCGGTCTTGCAGTTCAGCACCAGGTTGATACCCAAACAAGGGTAATAGCTCAGCGTTATTGATGAATGTGCCATTTTCAACCAAGGTTCTATCGACATTCGCATCCAAGAAACCTTTGGTTTGTCGAGTAACCCGAGTCGTCAGTGTTACAGCTGCACCTGCCGCAATAGGCTCAGCAAAGGTCAACCAACCAACGCGCGGATTGCCATTTATGCGGGTAAATTCACCACCTGCGACAATGATTTCTAGTGATTGGGTGTATTCCGGCACGTTCACTAGCATCTTACTGATTGGCAAATCGAACTTATTGCGCATCTGCTGCACAACTTCGGCTTTAATCAGCTTTTGCTCAGGGAAAATATCAACTTTTGCTTCGACAGCGGTCGCAACTAGAATTGGGTCATCTTGCCCAGCCTTAAATTGCTTTTCGTACTCAGCCTGCAAGTCCATTTGCTGCTCGGCGTTGGTGTAAGTATTTAGCACTCGTGTGTTATAGAAAATCCAACTGCCCGCAGCGGAAAACACAAACAGTCCGAATACTGCCGCCGTCAGCCCACTTTTGCCAATTTGGTAACCAAGTAAACCGAAACGTGTCCGCAGTGATTGTGCTGGTCCGCGTTGGTATAACCCATAACCCAAGACAAACATCACCACACCTAACCCGCTCCAGTACAACAAGTACCAACTTTGTGTTTCTAACGTCCAGCCGTAGCGGTTTAAGTCGGAGAAAGGCGCCTCTGGCGTACTGGCAAATCGATACATGTTGTGACTAAAGCCCCAAGAGCTCATCACTAAAGAGCTGGCATAGTAAATAACAAAAACCAGCATACCAACGTACTTATTCGGACTGAGCACTTGGATAAAAAACGCCAATACCACCGTCATTAAGAATGGCAACAGGCTAAAGAAGCCTAATCGAACCAAATATTGGGGAATGTCTAAGTCAGTGAAACCGCTGCCGATTTGATATAACACAGTTGCCGCCATACAAAGTGCATACAGACTTGTCATTAATAACGACACCGCAACTAATTTTGACAACCAAAACACCATATTGCTGACAGGTAAGCTGTCGACGATATCACCCATGCCACTAGAGCGTTCCCGCCAAACAACTTCGGCACAGTAATAAATGACAATCAGAACAAAGAGTAAGCCTGTGGCGTCTGTCACCACATTCACCATCGATTGGGTCAATGGCCAATCTGCCGTGCCGTAAAACCCCTGCGGATCAATCAACGGGGCAACCATGTCAAAAATACAAATCAAACTGAGGATGATAAAAGGTGCGCTCAAGAAAATCTGACGCATTTCAAAACCAGTACGGGTGACGAATTGTTGCCAAACCGACGTTTTGCTTGCCGCTGTTTGGATTGCAGAAAGAGGCAATTCAGGGGTCTGCACTTGCACTTTTTTCGATTTTTTCGTACCAGCACGGCTTAAGGTTAATTTGCCAAAAAGCCCACCAAATGCCAGTAAAACCCCAAGACCTATCGCGGACCATAACATCCGGTTATTTAGTAAAACACCAGAGAGCTCAGGCATTAATGTGTTTTTCTCGCTAATAGTCCAGTAACGAGAAACTTCGGCAAAAGTTCTTAAACCAAAGGGATCCATTATTGCGGCTAACTGACGATATTCAGGTTCGCGTGATAACGTCATCGAAATTACATAGAGCACAAATAAAGTCACCGCGACTAAATACATCGCCATCATCGAACGGAATTTATTGGCGATTGCATAAAACGTGGCAGACAGCACAAAAATAGTGGGTACGGCAAAAAATAGGTAGGCATTGGTATAATAATGCAATTGGGTTGGGCCAAATCGCTCTTTATCGACCCATGGCATGATTGAACCTAACAAGGTTCCAAGCGGCACAAACGCAAAAACAGCAAGGACAACCGCATAACAGCCAAGAAAACGGCCAAGTTGATACTGCCAAACCACAAAAGGTTTACTGTATGTGAGCTCTTCCATTTGAAAGGTAGCATTACGAATTGCCGTACTGCCAACAAAATTTACCACCAGAAACATGGAGAAAATGAGCATGGTCACTAAGGTTCGGATCACGGCATAAGGCCCATTACCCAGCACTTCACCGCCCCCACCGATCTGGATAGATTCAGAAGATGCGGCCAAAAAGGTCATCAAGAAAAAAATTAATGAGGTGACATAAAACGACGGTTGGCGCAAATAATAGCGCCATTCAAAACGAATTGATTGCCATAACATATTTGTATTCCTCAGGCTTGGCGTCGTTGACGAGCATTAAATAACGTGGAGAAATACACGTCTTCAAGATTCGCAGCGACCGGACTAAAGCCTTCAGGCTGGCTTATTGCAAACACGTTTAACACAGTACGACCAGCAAATAAGCGTTTAGAAATCACCGGTAATTGTGACTCTAATATTTGCGCCTCCGCCTGAGTAACGGTTTTACTCCAGACTTGCCCTTGTAACTCACTGACTAAATCTAAGGGATTGCCTTGCAACAAGATTTTGCCGCCAGCCAGCACCGCCATGTTTGGACATAACTCGGCAACGTCATCGACGATGTGCGTGGATAAAATTATGACTTTTTCTTCGCCAAGGCTCACCAGCAAGTTATGAAAGCGATTGCGCTCTTCTGGATCTAACCCCGCAGTAGGTTCATCGACAATCAGTAATTTCGGATCGCCAAGCAGCGCTTGGGCAATGCCAAAACGTTGGCGCATGCCACCGGAAAAACTAGAAACGGCTTTATCTTTATGGACATACAAATTGGTATGTGCAAGTAATGCGTCAACAGTTTCGCGGCGAATTTTTTTGTCATTGAGGCCTTTAAGCACCGCGAGATGATCGAGTAAATCAAAGGCGCTGATGCGTGGATATACATTAAAATCTTGCGGCAAATAGCCAAGGGTTTGTCGCAGTGCGTTCGGATCTTTCATTACATCGATGCCATCGAAGGTAATGCTGCCAGTGTCGGCACTTTGTAAGGTGGCGATGGTACGCATTAAACTAGATTTACCTGCGCCATTTGGCCCCAGTAAACCAAACATACCTTTGGGGATGGTTAGTGTGACGTCGTCGAGGGCTTTCACCCCGTTGTCGTAAGTTTTAGACAGTGCTTGAATTGCTAACATGGAACACCCTTTTGTTTTTTTGTTATGTCAGCAGAGCATGCCTGAATTTTCACCAATCCCCTATTGTTCAATCTTTACAAATTATTTCCAAGTTCATAAATTTCTTGGTAAAGCGATCTGTAGCTACAGCAGGTTTTGATTCCTGCTAAAACCAAGCTTATGTTGATGCCAAAAGTTGTTTTACCTGGCTTTAATCGTTGCAGATCTGGCGTTTACAGGTGTTGTCTTTCGAAGTTTAGTCTGCTTTAGATTTGCCTGTTTAGAGCTCTGCCCATTGTCGCAGTAGATTGTGGTAGTGCGCGGTTAGACTCAGCACTTCCGGCGCGTCACCGATTTTACCGCGTAAACTTTGAATGCTGCTATCAAGTTCAAATAACATGAAGCGTTTGGCATCATCTTTCACCATACTTTGCGTCCAGAAAAAACTGCAAACACGCTCGCCCTCGGTCACTGGCAGCACTTGGTGCAAGCTAGTTGACGGATACAAAATTAAATCGCCGGCTGGTAACTTCACCTCATGTGCACCATAGGTATCTAGTACCTGCAATTCGCCACCGACATATTCTTCGGGTTCAGACAAAAACAAGGTCGAAGAAACATCTGTTCTTAGGCTTAAAGTACTGCCGGGTAACAAGCGAATAGCGCCATCGACATGCAAACCATAATGTTCCCCACCAGCATAGCTATTAAACAGTGGTGGCACGCTGCGATGTGGAATTGCGGCCGCTAAAAACATTGGATGTTGATACAACCGTTGCAAAATAACTTCGCCAAGCTTTCTTGCCAGCGGACTCTCCACCGGTAATTGGCGATTCCGTTTAACCTGTGCACCTTGCTCACCGACTGTCGCGCGGCCATCGGTCCAATTGCTCTGCGCCAGTAATAAACGAAATTCAGCGACTTCAGCTTTACTCAATATTTCGGGGATATGTAACATCATAATTAAATTCCTAAAAAGGCCTTAGTTCTGTCACTAGTTTTGCCATTAACTTGGCAACTAGTTTAACTAAGGCCTGCATTTTAGTTACTGATCTATCTCAACTGCGCACTACAACTACAGTATCGCAATTGGTCATCATCATTAAAACGCGACATTCACCCCGAGTTTGGCTGAACGTGGTGCGCCTTGATGATAACGACCGCCACCGTTATTCAGTGACTGCACGTATTCTTCGTCTAGCAGATTATACAGATTGAACTGGACTGTTACGGTTGGATTGACTTCGTAAGTGGCCATCGCATCGACGACCCAATAATCTGGCACTTGCAACAACGAGTTTGTCGCTGCCACAAGATCCGTACGATTAGAGCGAGCAACCGAATCCATGTAACGCGCACCACCACCCAATTTCAATTTATCTATGGTGTAAGTTCCCCATAGCGTAAAGGTCGTTTTTGGCGTCCACTGTACGACAGCACCATCAGTTGGAGCGCTGCTATACAATGCTCCACGGGTGATTTTCGGATTCATCAACGCAACACCGGCATTCAGTTCAAGATTTTGCAGTGGCGAACCAACCAGCGCCATCTCTAAACCACGCACGGTTTTTTCACCGACCGGCACATAAGTATTTAGATCGTCACGAACCAGTTCGTTTTTGTTCACCGTTTCGAACAAGGCTGCGGTGGCAAACAGGTTTTTATCCAATAACTGCCATTTTGTACCTAGCTCGAGGTTAGTCCCTTTTTGTGGATCTAACATCGGGTTATTCTGGTCAGTTGCCGAAGTGCTCAAAGAGAAGTTCGTACCACCTGGTGGTAATTGTGAGGTCGCATGCGACAGATAAATAGAGCCATTTTCGGTTGGTTTATAGTTGATACCTACTTTGTAGCTCAGCAAGTTATCTGACTTACGAGCCTCAGATCCTATTTTTGTCCCTACCGGAATGGTTTGCGGCGTCGCCGTGCCTTGCAAGGAAATGATGTTGGTATCTGTATTAAAATGCTCAGCTCTAACCCCAGCACTGACTTGCCATTGTGTGTTCAAATCAATGGTATCGAGTACGTATAAAGCAGCAGTACTGGTATTGCCATCGGTTTTCGCACCAGTACGGACAGGTGATGCGAATACATCAGCCGTTGATGGGTTATATAGATTCGCCACGACCTGTGTCGTGCCTGTTGGCAGTCCCAGTGTGTAATTCATCTGACTTTCAAAACTGAATTCAATGCCCGAAGCAATATTGTGGGTAAGGTTCCCTTGCGCCACGGTAGCATTTAAGTTGGTTTGGTTAACCAATATCTGGTTTTGTTGATCTTTACCCTGCCGGCTACGATTCACTGTCCACGTGTTTACATCGTTTTTACTCGCCGTAGGCACCGCGATACCGTTACCAGTATTCACACCTGTGAGTACATAATCTTGCGAAGATACCCCATAACGCGCGGTATTTTGCAGCTTCACATTGTCAGCAAAATCGTGCTCAACGCGTAACGTCAGCATATCTGCAACCACATGGTCAAAATCGTTTTTGCTGCCATAGAAGTTCTCGCGATCGACTTTGGCAAGTGCAGGCGCTGTGTTATTCGGGAACGCTGTGGCAATGGCTGCACTATAAAAACCTTCGAGTCCAATCGTCGGTACGCCACCATCAGGAATATTGTCTTGCTGCACATGCAATACATTTAATGTAGTTCGGGTTGCTGTGTTAAGACCAAACACCAATGAAGTAGCCACACCAGTAATGTTGTTTTCGACCACATCACGGCCTGCAACGCCGCTGTCCTGGCGCAGTAAATTAACGCGTATCGCCGCATTCTCAACATTGAGCGTCCGATTCACATCTGCACTTACACGCTTGTGAGAGCCTGAACCAACAGTCGCACTCGCGGTAGTAAAACTTTCGAGTGACGCAGCTTTACTGCTCATATTGATGTAGCCAGAGGATGCGCCGCGGCCGTTATCAACGCCAGCGGGCCCTTTGGCAATTTCAACTTGTTCAGTGTTAAAAGTATCGCGGCTGATTGAGCCTAAATCGCGAATACCATCGACGTAAATGCTACTTTGTGTATCAAAACCGCGCATGAAAATTGAATCACCGGTCGCAGTGTTGCCATTCTCACCCATGAGCATAGTGATGCCTGGGGTGTTTCGCAGGGTTTCAGATAAGGTGTTGGCTTGCTGTTGCTGAAATAGTTCTTTTTTTAACACAACGATAGTTTGCGGGGTATCTACCAGTGGTTTCACTTGTTTCGCTGAACTGGCTTTTTCCGCAATAAATTCTGGCTCAATCGCATCCGCAGTGACTTTGACTTCAGCCATTTTGGCTGGTTGGTTGCCTTGAGACGACGTTTCAGCAGTGGTTTGCGCTGCGACTGGCAATGCCAATAACAAAGCACTTGCTAATGCGCTACGGCTGATAGTTGGATGTTTTTTAGACTGGATAAAACTCATGATGGATCATTTCCCTGCAAGTCGTTGCCAAGCGTTAATTACTTGGTCATGATAAAAACTGCAGGCATATTAACGAGAATCATTCTTATTTGCAAATGAGATCTGTTGTCATTTAATGACTTTTCATTAAAGTCGTGTCGTTTGCTGTTTTTTCATGCATGCTCATTGCAAATGAGGGATTGCAGTTAGAGTCTTATAAACAATGCCTTGAACTACAGCTCGCGCTGGTAAAAACCAGCTCCGTAGCAGGTTGTTTAAATTTGACAATAAAAAAACCGACGTTGCCGTCGGTTTTTAGTACAGATGATTCAATGGCGATTATTTATCGCTATGACGCATATGCGGGAACAGAATAACGTCACGGATGCTTGGCGCATCAGCAAGTAACATCACCAAACGGTCGATACCAATGCCTTGACCAGCCGTCGGAGGTAAACCGTGCTCAAGCGCTGTGACGAAATCTTCGTCGTAATACATGGCTTCATCATCGCCCGCTTCTTTTTGCGCAACTTGCTCGCGGAAACGCTCAGCTTGATCTTCAGCGTCGTTTAACTCGCTAAAACCATTACCTAATTCACGACCGCCAATGAAGAATTCAAAACGGTCAGTAATTTCTGGGTTGTGGTCGTTACGACGCGCCAATGGCGAAATTTCTGCTGGGTATTCAGTGATAAAAGTTGGTTGCTGTAACTTGGTCTCAACCAATTCATCAAACACTTCCATCAAAATACGGCCATGACCATAGTTTGCTTTGACTTCAATTCCCAAAGATTTGGCAAGTTCGGCCACCGCTTCACGCGTATTCAGCTGCTCAATTTTCACGTCTGGGTTGTAGTGCAGAATAGATTCAGTCACTGACATGCGCGCAAATGGCTTCCCAAAATCAAACACGTTGCCTTGGTATTGCACTTCTGTCGTGCCAAGCACTGACTGCGCTAAACCACGGAACAATTCTTCAGTGATATCCATTAAATCGTTGTAGTCAGCATATGCCCAATAGAATTCCAGCATCGTGAATTCTGGGTTATGGCGAGTCGACACGCCTTCATTACGGAAGTTACGGTTAAGCTCAAACACTTTCTCGAAACCACCGACTACTAAACGCTTCAGGTATAACTCTGGCGCGATGCGTAAAAACATTTGCATGTCTAAAGCGTTGTGATGCGTTTCAAATGGACGTGCTGAAGCACCACCTGGAATGCTTTGCAGCATTGGTGTTTCAACTTCTAAGAAGCCTTTGCTGTTGAAAAACTGGCGAATATAAGCCACTGTTTTTGAACGAATTAAGAAAGTCTTGCGTGATTGATCGTTGACGATCAAATCCAAATAACGCTGACGGTAACAGGCTTCTTGGTCAGTTAAACCGTGGAACTTATCCGGCAGTGGGCGTAACGCTTTGGTCAATAAGCGCACTTCATCCAACCACACAGTTAATTCACCAGTTTGGGTTTTGAATAACACACCGCTACCGCCGATGATGTCACCTAAATCCCACTTTTTGAAACCTTCTTCGTACACGCCTTCAGGCAAGCTTTTCAGCGCAACATAGAGTTGGATTTTGCCGCCAACATCTTGAATAGTTGCGAAGCTGGCTTTACCCATCACGCGACGCAGCATAATACGACCGGCAACAGTCACCCGAATTTGTTTGGCTTCTAATTCTTCTTTGCTCAGCTGCTCATATTGCGCATGCAGTTGATCTGAGGTGGCATCACGACGAAAATCATTTGGGAAGGCGTTGCCTTGTTCCCGCAACGCCGCCAGCTTATGTTTACGCTCAGCAATCAGTTTGTTGACGTCCTGATGTTCTTCAATCGGCGTATTCTGTTCAGACATGATAAGTTCCTGATATTAAGCGTTAAATTGTCGTGTTATTACAAACCAGCTTTTAAGCTAGCTTCGATAAATTTATCTAAATCACCGTCAAGCACTGACTGGGTATTGCGTGTTTCCACGCCAGTGCGCAAATCTTTAATGCGCGAATCATCGAGCACGTAAGAGCGGATCTGACTGCCCCAACCGATATCCGATTTGGTATCTTCCAGCGCTTGTTTTTCTGCATTTTGCTTTTGTAATTCAAACTCATACAGCTTAGCGCGTAATTGTTTGTAAGCATTGTCACGGTTTTTATGTTGCGAACGGTCGTTCTGACATTGCACCACGATATTGGTGGGTAAATGCGTGATCCGTACCGCAGAATCCGTTCTGTTAACGTGCTGACCACCAGCGCCTGATGCGCGGTAGGTATCGATCCGCAAATCGGCTGGATTGATCTCGATTTCAATATCGTCATCAACTTCTGGCGACACAAACACTGAAGCAAATGAAGTATGGCGACGGTTACCAGAATCAAATGGACTCTTACGCACTAAACGATGAACACCAGTTTCCGTGCGCAACCAGCCATAAGCATATTCGCCAGTGAATTTGATGGTACAGCCTTTAATACCGGCAACGTCACCATCTGTCACTTCATACAGTTCAGGCTTAAAGCCTTTGGCTTCGCCCCAACGCAGATACATCCGCATCAACATGCTGGCCCAATCTTGAGCTTCAGTGCCGCCTGAACCTGACTGAATATCTAAATAACAATCTGCAGGATCGCTTTTGCCAGAGAACATCCGGCGGAATTCCAGTTTAGCCAACTGCGCTTCTAAATCAGCAAGCTCAGTTTGCGCCTCGATAAAAGTATCTTCGTCTTCTGCTTCAACCGCTAACTCGACTAAACCTGCGACATCTTCCAGACCTTGGTCCAGTTTATCGATAGTATTAACGATTTGCTCTAACGCAGAACGTTCTTTCCCTAGTGCTTGCGCTTTTTCTGGATTATTCCAAACTGCCGAATCTTCAAGCTCACGGGAAACTTCTTCTAACTTTTCTTTCTTGGCATCGTAGTCAAAGATACCCCCGAAGCACGTTAGTGCGTTCAGCTAAGTCTTTGATACTGTTATAAACTGGATTGACTTCAAACATGATGATTTTATGCGCCTCAAAAATAAGGCGGAGATTGTAGCAAAAAATCACCACAAGGTGCAGCCTTTTCCAGCACCGATTCCCCTTGCAGATCTGACAGTGCTAACGTTAGAGGCACTCTTTCGTCGCAGCGCTTCAAGCTCAGCGACTGTGTTTGAAGATCCCAGTGGCTCCCGCAATGTGATTTGTCAGCGAGTGCCTTAGGCTAAAAAGTCTGAAACGCTTTACGTTGTCTCGGATTGAAACACACCGAAGAGCCCAACGCTTCCCTAAAACCGCCAGTCATTTTTCAATCCTAGTGACAAGCACATGCGGCGCATCAACCCAATAAAATGCAAATGATAATTGATCTCATTTGCATCTTATTGGTAAGATAATGCCTCTTTTAACGAATTTAGGAATTGAGATGTCTGCCGTTACCAGCCGTTTATCTATCCCGCTAAGCCTGCTGTCAATGATGGTTTTAACCGCTTGTGGCACTGGAGGCAGCAATTCAGCACCGCAATTTTCATCCAGCAGCTATAGCTTTACAATGAACGAAGATACAACGCTAGCAGCCGCTGTGAGCGCATCTGATGCTGATGGAGACACTGTTACTTTCCAAATCAGTTCCGCAGCCAATCATGGTACGTTCCGTTTATTAAATGCAGGCCAATTTAGCTATACGCCCACAGAGAACTTTTATGGTGCTGATTCGGTCAGATTGACCGCTACAGATGGCAGTGCCAGCTCTGAGGTAACTCTGAGTTTTACTATAAACAATGTGAATGATTTACCGACATTAGGTAACAGCTCGGTATCTGTGAGCAGCAATGGCCAAACTCAAGGGAAGGTTGACGCAACGGATATTGATGGCGACTCGTTAACTTTTGGACTGGTCAATCCCCCTGAAGCGGGTGAACTACAACTAAATACCACTACCGGATCCTTTGTTTATACCCCAACAGAATTAGAGTTTAGCAAGCAACAATTCACAGTGTCAGTGACTGACGGGAAATCATCGACTGTTACAGCGATAGTCCAGTTAACACCATCTTATATAACGAATCAGGACAAACTTAACTATTATTACAGCCACAGCAGCTCACATCTGACGATTGCCGCACAAGCTCAAGCAGAAATCCTAGACGATACCCTACAGAATACGGTATTGGCTGAATTGGCTGTCGGCTATCTCAAAGCAGGCTTTCAGGCCAAAGCAGAACAAATTCTAACAACTCAAATCACTGAACTATCCGCCCAAGCTACGGCATATCGTAATTTAGCGGACTTTGCGAACGATTCAGGTAACTTATCACTGGCCAATACTTACCTTGGTCAAGCAAGCACCCTTTATACCCGATACATTTTGGAGCGGGGTGTCAGCAACATTAAAGCCGCAGATGCGCAATTTCTAATGTCTTTGGTTAATCGTTTCCGCTCTCTGGGACGAACAGCGGATGCCGACGCCACAGCAACGACTATCACAAGTTTGGCAGAGCAAGTCCGCTCTGAAGTTTATAGCAACGCCTACGGTTTCTTTCTGACCGCGTCGCGTAACAATGCCAACGCATTGATAGACCTTTGGCTTGCAGCCCCAACAGAACAAAACCGCCAATTGGCGCTCAAAGCGGTGACAGATTATGGAAATTTGTCAGACAAAACAGGCTATCAGATTGTTGCTAACGGCACCTATAAAGGCCAAACCCAGCAACAACTTAAAGCACTTTATTGTGGCCAGACTGCAGAGATGTTCTTTAAACTGAACGACGCGCACATGGCGAAAACTTATATAGCCAAAACAGTATCCCTTTACACTGCAGCAGACTATGACCTCAACTACCAAGTAGCCATTTCACCTTATGCGAAAACCACAGCCTTGAGCTACCCGACAGGTCTTGTGCTCCCTGCGGGCTTGATTGCTTATTATTATCCAGAGCTTAGTAAAAACCCTGCGCAAGCAGTAGGTCCAATTTCTGGATCAGTTTCAGTCAATATCCAAACTGCTGTGTCTAAATTTGGTTTACAGCGTAGGTTGGAAAATGGCGAAGCCTTGCAAACCACCTTAGATGCGGAAGCTGGGAAGTTTGCTAAAGTTAAAGATTTCTATGAAATGCTGTTTGTACAGGGAGCTAGCGGCTTAAACCTCGCTTGGAACCTGTATTTTTCAGGTCATCCTGAACTCGCACTGGCAGTGTCAAACTATGCAGCCAAAATACTGCTGTCTGACGCTTACAAAACAGAAAACCCGGCCCCGTTAGACCAATTGGGCAGTTATGGTTGTTACAATTTAGTCAAATTTCAATTCGAGCTAAAAGCAAACAGTATTGCAAAACAAACAGCACAAAGCTGCCTCAACTCAGCCAAAACCTTCTATGCAACTAGTAGCACAGCAAATGCCATTGCTGCGTATCGATACATGTTGTCGCTGAGCAAGCTTAGTGCGCGTTACGAAGAAAAAACATTACTTATCAATAACTTGAATAACCTAATCACCAGTCAGGCAACTCCGATTGAGCGTGCCAGCAGCAAATTGAATTTAGCCAGCCTGCTCGCTTCCCTTGCTTATTTCCCAGAAGCGTTTACAGCATTCGAGCAAGGATTGGCAGAGCTCGATAGCCACTTGAAAGCCGACAGCCTAACCCAAGCCGAGTTGGAAACGGCACTTAAGCTGTTAAGTAACACATTGGGTGACAGATACGAAGCAGGTTTGCTCGACAGCTATTATCAAATCTCAAACTATTTACGCGCCATGCGCGCAGCACCTAGTTATGGAGTCACTAGTCAGGCAGCAACTATCATTACTGCCCTGCAAAGTCGTGCTGACCGAGTACATCAGTTGTATGCAAAGCTGGCAACCAGCGAGCAAAACAATCTGCTGCAAGAGCTGGTAAAGATGGAGTTGGCCGTTAACCGGGCAGACAAAGCCAAAGCACTTGCTAACGCTCCGACGACCGCAGCTGCCGACCGCTTAGCGCTGTTAGCGTTAACTGCCAAGCATGTTGCATTAACAGACCACTTTCCATTCAGCACTTCAGCGTCCATCGATACCGATCATGACGGTCTACCGAATTTCTTCACAATTGCGGCCACGGACGCTGAGATCCAAGCTTCCGGTCTGACTGCAGACAAAGACGCCGACAATGACGGGCTCCTCGATGCGCAGGATGCCACCCCATTAACTGCCAACTGATAATAAAACAAGCAGGCCCGCTTCGGGCCTGCTGGAGTGATGTTATGTTTCGTTTATCCTGCCTAAGCCTGACCGCTCTCGCTAGTTTGCCGCTGGCTGCTGCAAACAGCCATACCGCGAATCTAGCCAAACAGTACCAAATCGACGAAAAGCAGGTGGCGCATTGCCTGCGCTCTGAAACTACGCCTGAGCGACAAAGAACCTGTTTTGAAAAACAACGTATTGAACGTATCGAAGTGAAAGGCCGCTATACAGGGCCTGAGCTTCCTGAAATTGCAGGCCGATATCATTTGAGCCGAGACTTCATTCAACGTGCACCGAAAACAACTGGCGACATTAATGAACTGGTCGCCTTGATGCCCGGAGTACAACTGTCGGAGCAGGCGAATGCGATTGAGGAGCTTAGCGAAATACGCGCGAAAGAGCTTTCTATCTCCGGCGGACAACCCTGGCAAACCGGATTTTTGCTGAACGGCGTCAGCTACAACAGCAGGCTCGACCCATCCAGTTATTCGGGAAGTTTGAGTAGCATCAACGATGTGCAGGGGAGCCCGCAGAGTTTTACCTTGAACAGCCAATTGGTAGAGTCCATTGATGTTTACGACAGCAACATACCTGTGGAGTACGCTGAATTCTCAGGAGGCGTAGTTGATGTCAAAAGCCGCTCGGCTTTTGAACAAAGCAAGTTATCTTTAAATTACAGAACCAGCCGTAGTAACTGGGGTTCTTATCACATTTTGAACGGCGATACTGAAGACGCTGCGTTGCAATCTGTCGATGAGCCGCCGGTATTCCAGAAAGACAGTTATGGCTTAACAGGCAGCCATCAATTTAATCGTCATCACGCACTGCAATTTAACGTCAACTATTTAGAGTCGAAAGTTAGCGAAGTCAGCCTGAGTCAACTGACGACAACCAGCAGGGAAAGCACAAATTTACAAGTAGGCTACAACCAACGTAATTTATGGCTAGATGCGATAGACGTCAACCTGACTTGGGCGCCATATCAAAACAATAATTTACTGCCAAATGTCTATGGCAGCCGTTTCGTGGTAGATGGCGGAGGTATGAACGCATCTGTGCGGACTGAACAACAACTGGCTAGCGGGATATGGCGTAGCAAGCTGGGTTACAACAGTTCAGATAATAGTCGGGCCGGTGCTGACCACTATTATGTCTGGTTACTGGCAAAAGGCCGTGAATGGGGACAGCTTGACCCATCGAACACAGTAAACAGTAACACTCTGGTTTCGAAACAAGGGGGATACGGTGATTTAGACAAAGTGCAACAGAACTTAAGTATGGAGCAGAGCCTGCAACTGGATCCACTCCAGCTAGGCTCGTACCAGCATCAGCTGAAACTTGGACTGCAACTACATCAGGAACAACAAAACCGTCAGCGCCTGCAAAACAGCTTTTACTACAACAGCCCAAGGCAATACTCTAGTCAGCAAAACCAGCTAGATTGTAATGGCTATCAGAGTGATTGTTTGGAACTGAGTTTTTACCGTCCACTGAGCACGTTAGAGCAAGAATTAGGTCGGCCCCTCGATTTAAGCCGTTTGGATGATTTATTACTGTACAGCAACAACATTCAAACTACGCCGCAGTTTTTTGAAAGTCGTATCGTCTACCCAAGAGAATTGATTGACGAGCAAATGCTGAAAACAGGTGTATACCTCAATGACAGTGTCGACTGGCAAAATCTGGAACTGCAATTGGGTTTACGCCTAGACTATGACGATTTCTTCCGCAATACCGATTTATCTCCTAGGTTGTCAGGTGGTTACCGATTAGGTGGTGACGCCAACAGCATGCTGACCTTCGGAATTAACCGTTACTACGACGCGGGCTTACTTATCTACAAAATACGCGAAGCCCAGCAACCGTATTACGTGGAATATCGACCTGTTCGTCAGGGAATTCTGCAAGGCTGGTTGCGGTCTTCCGCAGACAGCGATATCCGGTACAGATACCAGGATGTTAAAACCCCTTATGACGATGAAGCGACACTGGGCTTGAAACAGCATTGGGACAGCATCGGCACCTTTAGCATTAAAGCAGTTTGGCGCTGGAAAAAAGACCAATTGGGGAGCGCTGGTGACCCTGTGCGCGGCGAAGATGGTTACCTCTATAAACAGCAGGCCAACAATGGTTCAGGCTACAGCCGCCGTTTAAGCTTGTCATGGCATCAAACTGTTGGTCGGCATAGCTTTTGGGCCAACACCAGTTTTAGCGAAACCTATAGCAGTAGTAACGCCTACGATGAAGCTATTGATATTACGCCTGCGGATGAGTTGGTTTTTCTTGGCAATCAGATCGTGACTATGGATAGTCTGACCCGGTTAAATACTAATTTCTCAAGACCTCTGGTACTGAACGGCGGTTTAAACTCCGACTGGACAAAAAATTTGAGTACAGGCTTGACTGCAACTTACACCGGTAGTTATGAAACTGCAGTCGATACAGGCGCATTCCGAGCGTCAAACCAATTGCAACAACTTTGTCCTGAATGCGCAAGTTCAGAGGTGCTTTTGCCAGTATTTCGTCAGGTTGAAATGAAAGGAAAAACGCTTTTAAACCTTTCAGTCAAACTGGACTATCCAAGTACCTATGGTAATTGGCAACTAAATTTCGATATCAGTAACTTACTTAACAGCCGTACCAACCTAATTGCCGATGGTATGTCAGGCATAGAAACAGGTCGTCAATTCTGGCTGGGGATCAACTATGAATTTCTATAAATCTTTCGCAGCATTATTATTTTGCTCATCATTGCAAGCAAACTCAGCAACAGATATCGCAAATCTGCGTCAAGCGTACAGTAAACCACTGAGCGAGTGGCCAGCGGTAAACCCCCTGGCCAAAGGTAAAGATCTAGCGCCGTTGCCGGAATTGCGGCAATTAACCAGTAAAGAACAACAGCTGGCAGCTTTGGGAGAGAAGTTATTTTTTGACCCTATCCTCAGCAAGGATAGAAGCGTCAGTTGCGCGAGTTGCCATCAGCCTCACCTGATATTTAGCGATGCTCGGACTGTTGGGGTTGGTGTGCGTGCGCAAGCAGGTAACCGCAATACCCCAGCCCTCTTTCATCTCGAATTGTGGCAAAGTTTTTTTTGGGATGGCCGCAGCCCAACCCTTCAGCATCAAGTACTTCAGCCTATCCATAACCCGATCGAAATGGATCTGAGCCTAGATGAAGCGGTCAGTCGCTTGGCTGAGAGCCCTTATGCAGCAAGTTTTGCATCGGTGTTTTCGCAACAATCACTGAACCATGCTCAGTTGGCTTTGGCATTAAGCACCTATGCCAGCCGTTTAACGTTGCCAGAAACAGCTGTTGAAAGGCTGTTACGTCAGGCCAGCACCACGGCAAACGCAAACCAGACGTCGGCGTTAACAGACCAAGAGCTGCTGGGTTTACATTTGTTCCGTACCAAAGCAGGTTGTATCAACTGCCATAACGGCCCTTTGCTCTCAGACAACCAGTTCCATGTCACAGGCTTGCACTTTTATGGCCGCAGATTTGAAGACTTAGGCCGTTACCTACACACTGGAAATCCTGCTGATGCAGGCAAATTTCGCACTCCAAGTTTAAGAGCAGTCACTAAAACCGGGCCCTGGATGCATAACGGTTTATTCAGTCAATTTGAAGGGATTGTCAGTTTTTACAATGCTGGTGGTGCCAGGCCAAAAATAAAACCGCAAGTAGGTAAACCTGTACCAGAGATCTCTCCGCTGTTGCATAAATTGCATTTAACCAAGGACGAACGAGCGGCACTCGTTGCATTTTTAAGATCAGTTTAGAGGGAATACTTTTTTAATTTAAGATTAGATAGTAAACAAACAAAAAATGGATTGCTGTATCTTTAATGCCAACCAGTTAAGGGCTTTTAAGCAACTACTCAGGTAGTTTGGCGAAAACGGCAGTGGTAACAAAATGCAGACACGCCGTAAATACGTCCATGTAGGCTCGTCATCCGCTATCCCTGCGGTTGACGGTCTACTTTTTTGTTCCTACTGTTCGACTTTAAAGTTCATTTAAACAAAAAATAATGCCAGTCAGCTTAACTGACTGGCATTACAGCGAACAACGCTATTTTAAAAGCGCCAGTGTCAAGGAACATCAAACGCTGGCGTTTCGATTAGGTGGTTGAGAACACAGGCTCAAACGGTATCAGGCCAGTGAACTCTCCATAGCGCATTTAACCCAACAGGAAAAGACCATCTGTTTATCTCGCCATGGGCCAGATCAGTCCGGCAGTGATGCAGCAGTTTATTCAACGCGGGTTTCGTGCGACACCCGAAGTTATTCAAACTGATTGAGTAATACCCATAACTTATGGTTCGTTTACCGCATCAAGCACCAACAACGGAAAATTTTTGGCTGAGCGTGGCTGCCATTGCTTTGCTGTCGTGCGGATATGTTTAACTCCCTTCGCCTGCAATAAGGCAATAGACATGGTCCAGCCGCGGGCTTTGTGTTTAATTGCAGCCGCTTTTAGTTCAGGTGCAAAGCCCAAAGTTAGTAAGCTTGGATCAATCCCTAATACCTGATATAGCTTGGCTTCCCGAGCTGACGCTTTGTGGATCACGTCATCATAATGGCGGCGCAATTGCTGCCATTTGACTGCGCTGCGATCGCCCTTCAACTCTGGCAACATAGCATCGATATCTTCATCCAACCATTTGGCGGAGGCTGCATTGCCATGCCAACCGAGGATAGCGTTGGGTTGGATATACTTATTTTTCCCAGCAATAAAAACATAATTCGCACATGAGGAAAAACAGAATTTGTCGACAACTAGATCGAGCTTGTGTTCCAGCATAATATCTGCCAGATCCATCCCCGCATCGACATTACCACCACCGCTTTGGATCACTAATTGCTGAACTTTCATAGTGGTTTGCGCTAAAAGCTGCTTAACCTGCTGATTCTGCAATGGCGTAATGTCACCGATATAGTGCACATTAGCGCCATCCTGCCAAACTTTGGCTGATGCACAAGCGCAGCAAAACCATAGCGCGATAACTAGTAATCTACTCATCAAGGGTCAACTCATTAACATAACGAGAGAAGTCATTACAACTCTCTAGATTGCCAGATATTCAGCACGGTTGAGTAATGTTCTGTCATGTTTAGGTATTTAGCCTCGGCGCGTCAAGCGTCGCTTAGCTAGCGGCCACCATATGCCTTACCATTAGCTGCAAATTTTGTTGGTCGCGAAATTCGTTAATGTCTAACTGATAAGCTAATTCCACCCATTGGACATTCGGATTTGGCCAAGCTTTGTAATCACAGTTGAACCAAATCGCATCTAACAGCTTGCCGTCACTGGCTTGCAGCACTATTTTCAGGTGCTTTTCACCTAACAAACGCTGTTGCAATAGCCGAAAATTACCGTGAAAGACCGGCTCTGGGAATGCTTGTCCCCAAGGGCCTGCTTGTTGCAAAACTTCTGCAAGTTCCATCGATAAGTCGTTGGCGTTGAGCTCGCCATCACTATAAATCACCGAGGTTAGTAACTCATCTGCAATAGTTTTTTCGGCAATTTCGCGAAAAGCGTGTTCAAATTCCGGCAATTTATCAGCAGGTATCGTCAATCCCGCAGCCATGGCGTGACCACCGAACTTTAAAATTAAACCAGGCCAACGCGTGGACACTTCATCAAGTAAGTCTCGAATATGCACACCATGGACAGAGCGTGCCGAACCTTTGAGTTGATTATCATCGCCTTGAGCAAAAGCGATCACTGGCCGGTGATAAAGCTCTTTCACTCGCCCAGCCAAAATACCAATCACGCCTTGATGCCAATCAGCTTGGTACAAACAAAGCGCTTTTGGCAGTGCTTTGCCATCAAAACTGAGCCGACTTAAAAACGCGAGGGCTTCGGTTTGCATCCCTTGCTCAATTTCACGTCGTTCTAAATTAAGACTGTCCAATTCCGCGGCAATTTGCCGAGCTTTGGCTAAATCAGTGGCTAACAAGCAGGCGATGCCAACGGACATATCATCTAAACGCCCTGCAGCATTAAGTCTAGGAGCTAAAGCAAAACCAAAATCGCTCGCGGTTAACTTGTGAGTTTGACGTTTCGCAATATCAATCAATGCTTGAATTCCCGGCCGCACTTTCCCGCTGCGGATCCGTTGCAATCCTAAATGCACCAAAAGCCTATTATTACTATCAAGTGGTACCACATCCGCAACAGTGCCAAGCGCAACCAAATCCAATAATGTGGCAAGGTTTGGTTCTGTTTGCGTGGCGAAATAGCCCTGCTCGCGCATTGAGGCTCTTAACGCCAACAATAAGTAAAAAGCGACACCAACCCCTGCTAAAGCTTTACTGGCAAACTCACACCCCGGCTGATTCGGATTAACAATTGCATCGGCATCAGGGAGTTGCGAACCCGCTAAATGATGGTCAGTAACAACCACTGTTAAACCGGCGGCTTTGGCTGCGGCCACCCCTTCTATTGCCGAAATGCCATTATCGACCGTCACGATTAACTCGGCCCCTTGTGCGATAGCAACTTGCACAATCTCCGGCGATAACCCATAGCCATATTCAAAGCGGTTAGGCACCAGAAAATCGACATGCTGAAACCCCAGCTGGCGAAAGCCAATTAACAAGGTAGCAGTGCTGGTCGCGCCATCTGCATCAAAATCGCCGACAATCACCAGTCTACGTTGTTGCTGCAAAGCGTTTAGCAGAACAGCAACAGCATCACCTATGCCTTTAAGCGATTGAAAAGGGAGCAATTTATCAGGCGTGCGCGCAAGCTCCGCGACGGAACTGATGCCCCGATGTGCGTACACTTGCTGTAGAACGGGATGCACGGGTAAAAGAAAAGCGTCCGATGTCACAATCGGACGCTTTTGTATAGATTTCTGTACTTGCATTATTACGATTTAGGCTGCTGGCTGAAAAACTGCTGCAACTGAGCTGCTGATTGGTAGCCTGGGATCAGCTCACCATTTGGCATAATAATCGCAGGCGTGCCATTGATACCAAAAGTCTGACCCAGCGCATAATGACTCGCAACTGGGTTGTCACAAGACGCTTTGGCGATTTCGTCGCCAGCCTTGGCTTCATTCATCGCTTTTTGTTTATCTTTGGCGCACCAAACAGATTGTAGCGCTGTGAATGTATCACTCTGTAAACCGCCGCGAGGGAAAGCTAAATAACGTACGGTAATGCCAGCATCTAAGTAGCTTTGTAATTCAGAATGCAACTTACGGCAATAACCACAGCTTATATCGGTAAACACATTAATCACATGCTTTTCCGAAGGTGATTTGAACTCAATCACAGTGCCAGCCGTTTTACTAACGCCTTCTGCACGGACTGTTTTCATGATTTGCTCGTTCACCAACACTTTTTTACTAAGGTTATAAATTTGACCTTCAATTAAATAAGTACCATCTTGGGTCGCAAAAAATAACCCTCTATCGGTCATGACTTGCAACATACCGGGTACGGATGAATCAGCCACCGAACTTACATTAAGTCCGACTTCGGCAAAGGCGCTTTTAATCTTGGCATCATTGGTCACCGCAACACTCAAAAAAGGCGTTGTCGCCAGCATTAACCCTGCGATTAGTTGTTTCATGTACTTCATTCTCCAAAACCATCAACCGCGAGGATGATGCTGTTCATGTATATTTTGCAAGCGCATTTGCGCTACATGGGTATAAATTTGCGTCGTCGACAAATCACTATGCCCCAACAACATCTGTACAACGCGTAAATCCGCGCCATGATTAAGCAGATGAGTAGCAAACGCATGTCGCAACGTGTGTGGCGATAAGTCGGCCTGAATGTGCGCCACTTTCGCATAAAACTTTATGCGATGCCAGAACGTCTGACGGGTCATTTGCTCGCCTCGTAAACTTGGGAACACAATATCTGAAGGGTTAGTCAATAATAATGGGCGCCCATGCGCCAAAAATCGCTGCAACCAAATAGCAGCTTCCTCGCCTACCGGCACTAAGCGCTCCTTCGAACCCTTCCCTAAGATACGCAGCACTCCGGCCCGCGGATTCACTTGATTTAATTTAAGTCCGACCAATTCACTGACCCGTAATCCGGCAGCATACAGCACTTCAAGCATCACACGGTCACGAAATTGGATGGGTTCGTTAATATCAGGCGCTGCCAACAACGCCACAACATCTGACTCTGATAAGGTTTTTGGTAAACTCAGGCCTAATTTCGGATTAATAATGGCCGCCAACGGGCTCTTATCGACTAACTTTTGTTGTTGCAAATAACCATAGAACCGACGGAGACTACTCAGGCAACGTGAAGTGCTGCGCGCTGATAACCCTTGGTCATACCGATTTGCTAAGTAACTTTCTAAAAGCTCAGTCGAAACCCCAACCAACTGACTGTGCTGCTTTGCCACATAATCAGCAAATTGCCGTAAATCACTGCCATACGCACTTTGCGTATGAATGCTCATCCCGTGAACTAACCAAAGTTCATCAAGGAATTGTTGAATAAGTTCAGCATCCGCTGTTTTCATGAAATGCCCGTATTAAAGATTTTGCGAAGCGCGATGGCGCTCTGTTAAACTGCCGCCAGTTTGAAACGAGGACCTTACCCTGTCGATGAAAATTGCAATTTTTTATGGTTCAACCACCTGTTACACCGAAATGGTCGCCGAGAAAATTCAGGTCCTGCTGCAATCAGATCAACAGATAGCTGCCCACGGCGCTATTGCTTTACATAATATCAAAACTACCCCATTAACACAGATGCAAGATTACGACGTGTTGATATTGGGTATTTCCACTTGGGATTTTGGCGAGCTGCAAGAAGACTGGGAAGCGCACTGGTCGGAAATTTCTGGGGTGAATCTTAAGCATAAAATTATCGCAATTTACGGGATGGGCGATCAAATTGGCTATAGCGATTGGTTTGTTGATGCCATGGGTATGCTTGATGACGCTATTGCCAGCAATGAATGTCAACGTATTGGTTTTTGGCCAACCGAAGGCTATGACTTTACTCATTCCAAAGCTGTGACCGCAGACGGTGAATGGTTTGTTGGTTTAGCACTTGATGAAGAAAATCAATATGATCAGACAGATGGCCGTTTACTGCAATGGGTTGAACAAATTGCTAGCGAATTGCAAGAATTAAGTTAATAGCGCAAGTACTTCAAATTAATAGCAAATTTTAGCGTTAAATTAGTAATAATTTTGAAATTCGTAGTTGCAGCGTAAAATTTAAGCGGTTAGAATGCGCTCAATTTGAAAGGCAAGTCAGTTGAAAAGCTGAACACGCAAAGCTTCGGGTCTACCGCAATCTGTTTAAAACAAACGGATTTCCATGATAGCCGGGCTACCATCATCACAGATGATGTAAATCCTCCGAAAAGTGCACAGCACTTCCTCTGACGGGCCTTTCGTAACAGTCACTTTACTGAACGAACAGGACCAGATATGAACTCAAAATTATTTGCTTTAATCGCCACTGTAACAATTCCAATGTTTGCTACCGCGCCTGCTCAAGCAAATGATCAAATTGCTCAATCAATCTGTTCATACATCGCAGCTAATGACAAAAACAGCCTGCGTAAAACTTTATCTGATTCAAAAATTCGTATTAAAAACGTTTACGAAGGCATGAGCTGCGATGGTTTACCAATGGTCCGCTTTGCTATCAAACATAACGCTGCAGAAACTGGCGAATTTATCGTTAAGCAGCTGCCTAGCAGCCAAGTTGCAAGCTCTGGCGATATCGAATGGGCACAAAGCAATGGTTTTGGCAGCTCAGCGCTTATCGAAGCAATCAAAGCTCGTAGCGCTAGCTAATAACGTCTAAAGCCCCCCCGGCGATGAGAGCCGCAGCTTGCTGCGGCTTTTTTTTTGCTTGCAATCAGCCAAATTCACGACACATCAAAACCGATCTCGCTGGCAAACCAATGACTGACTTCCGGTGTTGCTCGCAGTAGTTGCCATTGTCCACAACCATTAAATTTGGCATATGCCAGCAACGCTTGGCGAAAAGCCTGAGCTAGGTTGATAGTTAACTTACACTCCGGCGAAAAGACTAAATGTTGTAATAATAGCAGGCCATTTTTGCGTTCCGCCTTAACATCCACCTGACCAATTAATCGCCCTTGATACAGTATCGGCAAACTGTAGTAGCCAATTTTTCTTTGAGCGGCAGGGACATACACTTCTATTTGATAATCAAAATCTAGCCAATGCTGTAAGCGTTGCCGTTGAATGACAAAGTTATCAAAAGGGTTTAGCAACTGCAGCCGTGCCGACTTTCGCTGCGAGCTCGCTAGTGCTGGATCCCAAAAATAACGTTGCCCACAGTAAATAAAACTGGCAATACGATCCATCTCATGCAACACCAATAATTGCTGCTGTACTGGCTTTTTCATCTCTGGACGCAAATAACTGATTTGGTTCACTGTGCCAAAGGCGTGACTATTTAGAAATTTAGCAATCAGGTGTTCTGCATATTCTTCAGTTGTTGGTACGGTACAATCCACATTATGTGGCAGAACATTTTCCGTAAAATCATAAACCTTTTGAAATTTCTCTCGGCGAACTACCATCAACTCGCCTTGCATATACAACTGTTCCAATGCTTTTTTTGCTGGTTGCCAATCCCACCAAATGCCATTTTTGTCTTGGCTTTTTTCAAAGTCACTAGCCTTAAGTGGACCTTCAGCGCGCAGTTTTGCCCGGACTTTATGCAATTCTTGTTGATCGACAGCAAACCAGTGTTTTTTGCCCGTTACCAACTGCTGCTTTCGGTACAAACTAAAACGAAAATCGGACATTGGCAGATATGCGGCTGCATGTGACCAATACTCAAATATCTGCTTGTCTGCCATCAGCTGATCAAGCCACTGCGGCTGATAATCGCTGACGCGACTATGCATTACATGGTGATGTGCCCGCGCCACCACGTTGATGGAGTCAATTTGTACATAACCCAGTTGCGTAATTGCGGCTAAGGCCCCCGCCTTACCGCGCTGAAATTGCAATAAGCCTTGTTGCTGCAAACTAAGCTGCACCAGCTCTTGTGGACTCATCGGCAATTGGCTGAATTCGGACATAACTATCCTTACTGGCTTTGACCTTTGAAACTGCCCCGCGACTGCCGGGGGCGCTAAGATTGCGACACTAAAATTTCAAATAAAAATCGCGCAGCAACGTTTGATATTCTGCGCTGTAGGCACCAGAGTCATCACGCACGACCAACGACTCAAGCAACGGCAGCTCGACATTCGGCACTCGACTAAACGTCATCAACAAACGCCCCGCGGGTTTGTTTGATTGTGCGTGTAAGGCGCAACTGCGCACTAAATACCAACCAGCGGCATTCGCCAAGCTTTGCAACTGTGCAGCTTCCGGTAAAGGTAAAATCAGCGAAAACAAACCGTCCGCGCAGGCCAAGCGCGCCGCAACTTGTAATAAATCGCTAAAAGGTAGGGAATCGGTATGCCGCGCTTGCTGTTTTTGCGGCGATGGATTCTTCAAGCTATGCTGAAAATATGGCGGATTACTAATGATTAGTGCGTATCGACGCTGGCCAAGATGGTCAGCACTGTCTGGATAGGTTAGAATATCAGCTTGAACAACGCGGATCCGCTCGGCCCAAGGACTATTTCGAGCATTGTCCTTAGCCTGAGCAGCTGCCGCTTGGCAGAGTTCGACCGCATCAATCTGTTGTTGCGCTTGTGTGCGCTGCGCCAACATCAAGCTTAAAATGGCACTACCACAGCCAATATCCAAGAGATCACCTTGGGGTGGCAGCTGTGACCAAGCGCCCAGCACCAGCGAGTCGGTGCCGACTTTCATGGCACAATCGCTATGCGCCACGGAAAATTGTTTACAGGTAAATCCAGCAGCCATATGACATCCTTAATAAGGAAGCTGCAGTGTATCGGATGCCAAAGCCACTGTCAGCAGCTGGTACAGGCATAATACCGCCGTTATTTAACCGTTTTATCATAGGAAAGTATTTGTGACAGAAGCCAACAGCCAAGTTGAAATCAGCAGTTTTGACGAATTCCAATTGGACGATATGATCGCCAAAGCCCTGACATTTGGCGGTTTTCAAAAACCGACAACGATTCAACAACTGACCATCCCTGTGGCGTTGGAAGGTCGAGATATTTTGGCTTCTGCCCCGACGGGCACCGGCAAGACTCTGGCGTTTTTGCTACCTGCTATTCAGTATCTGATTGATTTCCCTCGTCGGGATCCTGGTTTCGCTCGCGTGTTGATCATGACGCCAACCCGTGAACTGGCGTTCCAAATTTTTGAACAAGTAAAAATGCTCACGCAATTTACCGACTTAAATTGCGGCGTCATTACCGGCGGCATCAACTACGGCAGTCACAAAGAGACCCTTGAGAAAAACAACGACATCTTAGTGGCAACTCCAGGCCGCTTAATTGAATACTTAAATGAAGAGAGCTTCCACGCTGATGAAGTGGAACTTTTGGTATTAGACGAAGCCGACCGGATGCTCGACATGGGTTTTGTTGGTGAAATGGACCGCATCATTCTTGAAGCCAAACGCCGTCGTCAAACTATGCTGTTTTCAGCAACTTTGGAAGGTGTCGCTATCAGCCGCTTCTCAAGCAGAGCGCTGAAAGAACCAGTGCAATTAGAAGCTGAACCGCCACGTCGCGAGAAAAACAAAATAACCCAATGGGTGCATTTAGCAGATGATGCAGATCACAAGTTAGCGCTTCTGGTGCATCTTCTGCAACAACCTGAATTTACTAAAGTCATCGTGTTTATCAAAACACGTGAGCGCTTAGCAACATTGGCGGGCCAATTGGAATCTGCCGGTATCAAAACCTGTTGGTTACAAGGCGAAATGCCACAAGATAAACGTATGCAAGCAGTCTCGCGTTTTTCAAGCGGCACAGTGCGTATTCTGCTCGCAACTGATGTGGCTGCGCGTGGCTTAGATATTGATGATATCAGCCATGTCATTAACTATGACATGCCAAGAACGGCGGACGTTTATGTTCACCGAATTGGCCGTACTGGTCGCGCAGGCAAAAAAGGCATCGCCATATCGTTGGTAGAGGCTCACGATATAGCTGTGGTTGGTAAAGTAGAACGTTACACCGAGCAAGCGTTAAAACGCCGCGTTATTGAAGCGCTTCGGCCAAAACATAAAGAAGCGAAAGCGCCAAGCAAAACCAAAAAGCCAAAAACAGCTGCAAAGAAAAAAGCACTGAAAAAGGCAGCAAAAGCGAAAGGTTAGTAGCAAAAACCGCTAAAGATTCGCGATTGGCAGTTTAAGTCATGAAATGCATCAATTAAATGTTCGCTACCAACGATTTGCCATACGCGCTTTCACCACCTAGTAAACAACAAAGCCAGCATTGATGCTGGCTTTGTTGGTTTCAGTTATCGCAAAATCTTACAACATCCAAGCATAACTGAACTTCACGAACACCGACCGCTGGTCTCGAGTCAATGAATTCACTTCGTCATCGGCAAAGGCATTGTCGCTATAGCCTGCAAAAAATAACGTCTGTGGATTCAATTTATAGGAATAAAGCAATTGCGATCCTAACTCCCGTGAACGAGCAGTCACTTGACCGATATTATTGGCTGGGTTGTATTCAATATCAGAATAAATCAGCGCCAATCGCACAAAACTTTGCACTGAAAACTGATAACTCAAGCGAACATCCGTCAAGTTTGCGGTAAATACTTTGGCGCTATCAGCATCGAGAGTCCGGTAAGTATGACGAACCGTGAATTGGGTGTGCATGTCGGCATTCCAACGCAGTTCCGGTGATAACTGCAAGCCATCCCCTATCCGGTTATTGCGGAAATCCAATTTATCACCAAACTCTGTATAAAGTTCGACATAAACGCCGGATGCTGGTTGCACGACGCTATCAATTTCAATAAGTTGCTCTTGGAATAATTGCGTGTTGGCATCTACACGCAACACATTCTGATCTAAGCGACTCCCCACACGATCCCGTTGGGTGAATTTGAATTCAGACTCAGATTGATAAGCGCCAAATAATACCACCCCAATTTCTGCTTCCTTTTCGAGTAACTCACCAGGTTCATTATGGCTAATATCCCAATCACCAAAGAGCTCTAGTCGATTTAACCATGAGTTCTCATAAAACCACTGATAAGAGCCACCATGCACCACCTTGATAAAGTCGGTTTGTGGCATATAGCCAAGATCGGCGCGAAATTCTTCACCAAGCCCTAAATAGCGGCTATACCAGCTCCAGTTTCGGTTTTCATGCTCATAGGCCAGCAATTTGCCAGAGTCTTGCAAGTCATCACCACTGGCGCGCAGTTTCGCTTCGCCAGATAACTGGTCAGCCAAACCAAGCGGATAGGCACTGTCACTGTGCAGATATTGGCCAATAAACTTATCTTGGTCCGTCACTTGATACTTTACATCAACGCCATGCACTTCGTTGTGGTAATCACCCGCTTGACGTAATGTACTGATCCAGCCCGCAGACAATTGCTGATTGATGTCATAGCGATAACGCAGCACTGCGTTTTCACTTTTCTCATCAATAAAGCCGATGTCCGAGCTGATATTGCCTGGCACAATAAAAGTGGTGTCTTTATCATTCGCGGCGAAAAATGCAAAAGATTGCGCATCATGGCGACCGGTAACTTTTAACCCTGCATCTGGTGATGACACATTTCGGGTATAAACCAAGTCCATCGGCGAGCTGAAATAGTCGGCATTGTCGAGGAAAAATGTCCGTTTTTCGTCGAAAAACAACGCAAATGTATCATTGACCGAAACCTGTGCTTCGTCCGCTTCAATTTGCGAAAAATCCGGATTCAAGGTGGCGTTTAGATTGATATCAGGAGTGATCCCCCATTTCAAATCCAAGCTCGGTTCTACATCACTTTCAGTGTGCCAATCGCCTGCCCCAGTGCTTGCTACTGCACGCTTTTGGCTTGAACCTGCGACTAAGGCCGGAACTAAAGTAAAATGACTGCCCTGTTTAGCACCTGCAAAGCCGGTGATCGGGCTCATTTGGCAAATCCAGCAAGGATTATCCCGCTCAATTTTATTACTCGATAAGCGATGGCGAATATCACGCGGATAAAAACGCAGTAATTCCAGTCGCCATTGCTGCACTGGCAGACGGTCGTTAAAATTCAACATTTTCAGTGGCAGCGCCACTTCAATCTGATAACCAGTGGCGGTAATTTTACCCGCACTATGCCAAATACCATCCCAAGCATCACTTTCCGATTTGGTAATTTCGTTCTCGATGGCATCCCCTTGCACACCCAACGGATTAATAAAGAACTGATAAGCTAACTTACTGTCATTGTAAGTATCGATCTTGATACCGACGGAGTCATCTTCCCAGACCTTATCGCGGTCTCGAAAGAAAGCTCGGATAGCACTCGGATCCGGATCTTCAGCAACAAAACTAATTAATAAAAATTCGCCATCTTCCATCACTCGTGCAGTGGTCTTCACAGGCGCGGGCGTGTTTTCCGCAGGCCAAGTGTCAAAAACAATAGGAACGATTTTAGCCTGTTGCCAAGCAGGTTCCGACAGATCCGCATCAATCGCAGTACCGGTAGCAACTCGTGGAATATCGGTTTGCGCCGATGTTGGCAATGCCAAACCAGCCGCAGCTAAGAGCAGCAGAATGGCTGAAGGTTTCATTAAATTAATTCGCATAAACATCCGTAGCAAATTCGCCGCCATAAGTTTGGAGGCATCCATGAGCAATAAATCGATAAAATTAGCAGAACCTGTAAGCGATCTGGATAGCTAATCATTCGAGTTAAAAATTGTGAGGATTATAAAGAAGCGTCGGGCAAATTGCCGACGCTTGCGGTCAAGATCCGTGCAATCGCGACCAAAAAACGAGGTCAGTCGCGGGTAAGGGGCTTAACGCTCCCAGTATGACTCTTCTAAACTGTCTTCTTTCTCCGGCAAACCACGCGACAGACGCGGCGCATTTTGCACCAAAATCGCATAACTGACGCGGTTGGCATACTTACAAATTTGCGCAAATGACGAATAGGCTAAACATGGCATCTCATGTTTGCTCGAACGCGGTAAAGCGTGGCGATGGAAATGATTCGCGGCAATATCATGCAAAATAGCGGCTAACGCACCGTCACCTGCACCATTGGTGTTTTTGATCCGCTCTGGACCACCTAAATATGGGTCAATATGCGAATAAACTTTCACCGGCTCTTGGCAATCTTGTTTTTGCATGGGGCGGCTAAATTCGAATTGGTTATAATCCGGTAAAGCACCTGATTTAATTGGATTGGTAGTTTCACGCTGCATAGTCGCGTCAGTATAACCACATAAATACAAGCCCTCAGGGCCTGCCGTCACCAATACCATATCCGTGAGTTCTAACGCAGCTTCTGCCGCGAGTAACGGATCATTAAAACCGGTTAAAGCTTCGGCTTCTAGCTCATTCATTGCCAGCATGTCGACGTATTCGGCAACTGTAGCCAAAATTAACTCACGATGTTCTTCGACCAAATGTTTAGTGCCAAGACTCATCACGACAGGCACGTTATAGCGTTTTGCGATTTGCAGCAAACGCTCCATGGCAAGTTGGATCGGCTGACCAATTGCCCGCAGTGGATACGCACTAACTACAACCGCGGCGGCTTTGGCAATAATATCTTCTGGAATATATTCCGGCGTTAACGCATCCATGGCACCTGGGTCTATGACAAAGGTGCGTTCGCCATCAGCAGTAATCATGGTAATACCACGACCAATATCGCCATGCACTCCTTGCAAGTGGTTCATATCCACTTTGCTACTGGTATGACACAAATAATGGTACGCAGGAGAGCCCAGTTGGATATTGGCTGACATCACGCCGAGTAGCACCGACTTATCATCCGCCAGCACGGAATAGTTATGAATAGTGTTGCCAATAGTACCGCCAGCAAAATGGTCAGAAATCGCACCATTTTGCACCAGCTCTTGATAAATTTGATCGGCTTTTTCATGCGGAACTAAGTTCGAAAGGCCTTTACCAATCCCATGTTTTTCTAGAAATTCATCCGAAACATTCGCTATAACATCGACGATAGTTTGGTCAAGCCCGACCACATAGGTATCCAGCTCTGGCCGAACTTCGAAGCTCGGCAACTGCAGTTTTGGTTGCGAGACAGGGAAATAGTGTTTCAGTTTACGACGGCCAGGAAATTTCATGCTGAGTTCTCAAAAAAGATCGGACCGTCATTTTAGCAAAAACTGCGAAGAAAACGCAGCCGCAATTGCAGTGCGGCAGTGAATTAACCGCTTTTGTCTGGGTAACTCCGCTAAAAAGCTCGCAAATCGTCGCGACTACGCTTGTTCTGCACGAGTGAAGACTAAGCATCGTTCCGTAGACTGCGCCGGCGAAAATTGGTAACCATCCGCGTTAAAAGCTTGCAAGCCAGCAATAGAATCTATTTGCTGTTCAATGACATAACGCGCCATCATGCCGCGAGCCTTTTTGGCAAAAAAACTAATCACCTTGTATTGGCCGTTTTTCTGATCTTTAAATTGCACATCAATCACCGGTTTTGACAGCAATTTTGGCTTTACTACTTTGAAGTATTCTTGTGATGCTAGATTCAATAAAAACGGTGCATTCAGCTGCTGAAGTTGCAGCTCTAGCGCTTGTGTCACCCGTTCTCCCCAGAATTGATACAAGTTGGCACCTCGGGCAGTTGCCAGGCTAGTCCCCATTTCTAGGCGATACGCCAACATTAAATCAAGTGGCCGCAACAGACCATAAAGTCCGCTTAAAATCCGCAGGTGATCTTGTGCATAATCAATTTGCACAGAATTAAGCGTTTGTGCCTGTAATCCTTGATAGACATCACCATTAAATGCAAACAATGCTGGCTTGGCTTGATTTGGTTCAAATGGAAAATGCCAACTGGCAAAACGGGCCACGTTAAGTCCTGCCAACTTATCACTAATATGCATTAACGAACTTAAATCGGCAGGCGTTAACTGGCGACAAACAGCCGCGAGTTCACTTGCGTCCTCAATTAAGTCCGGCAATGTGTGCTTAGTGACTGGCGTAGGTGATTGAAAATCTAAATCTTTTGCAGGAGAGATGACCATTAACATAAAAAAGTATATCCAAGCTCAACACTGGCGCGACTATACCAAAAGCGTTGATCGCATACCAGTTTGCTGCGCTCGCCCACTTAGGCAAGTTGCAGCAAGGTATTGAGTTCTTTCATCACCGCAGTGAAGCGCTTTTTGTTACTTTCGTTAAGTTCACTCTGTTCAAGAATAACCACACAACGTCGAGCGAGCCTTGCGGTATCTTTGTTTACCCCACCGATTTTACTGATAGTTTGCAGTAAGTTAAGGGCAAGGCTCGGGTTATAAGGCATGTAATCAAAGGCTTTATTAAAAAACTCCAAGGCACGGCCATAATAACCATTTTGATAAGCATCAAGCCCGTCGTTATTCAGTGTTTTGATTTCTTCACGCAAATTGTCATGTGCTTTATGTTCGTATTGAATTAACACATTCAGGGTATTGGCTAACAGGTCATCCTGCACCGCCAAGTCTTCGAGCTGCGCCATATACTCATCACTACGCGATAAATTACCCGCTTCAAAAAACGCTTTGGCTTTATCTAAACATGCTTCCGGCGATAAAGTGCGGCCTGCTTCGGCATTATCGCTTTTTACCAAAAACTCACGCGCTTCATCAATGTTACCGCGTAAGATACACATCCGAGAGCGCACCACCATCTCTTCGTGCACATAGGATTCTAGTGCAAAGCGTTTACCGATGTTCCCCAAGATTTCATCGATCTTTTTCATCAACCGATTAAGTTCAAGCAAGTTAACATCTTTAGCATGTTCTAAGATTGCTCGCGCGTAGTTAAGAAAATTGTCCGGAGTATCGAAAATGGAATAACGCGCAGCTTGTTGCAACCGCGCATAAATTTTAACCGCATCTTCCTTTAAGCCGTTGAGCACGGCTAGGTTTGCCAAGGCTTTTTGCCGCTGATAATTTTTCGGTGATAATTTAGTCACTTCCGCCAGTGTGTCGTAACCATCTTTGAGCAACTGACGCTTAATAAATAACCGAGCCAACCAGTCTAATGCCTCAACTCGAGTTTCATCGAGTTTACTAAGCTCTCTAAGTTCAAACTCGGCTTCCAACCAACGCTGTTGGCAAAATCTTGAAATAGCTAACCCCAATTTTGCCCACGCGTACTCTCGACGACTCAAAATTTGCAGATAAAGTTGCTCGGCCGCTTGAAAATGTTCGATTTGAATTAACAATTCCCCTTTAAGCCGTAGCGCATAAATGGCAAAATCAGTGTCTGATTTAATAATGACATCACAAGAATTGGCAGCTTCGATTAATTGTCCTTGATAGATTTCATGATAAACACGGCCAAGGGCGTGTTTAATTTGGAATGCTCGCATCAAACGTTTTTCGAGTTGGATAAACGAAAACGGCTTTAATAAATAGCTATCCGGCTGCAATTCGACCACACCGTGGACAATTTGCCGTTGGCTTTCCGCGCTGATGATAATGAAACAACAACCTGGTTTAAGTAAATGCAGGTGTTTCAATGCTTCAAACAGCTGATATCCATCTTTGCCGTCACCTAAATTAAAATCAGATAGGATAAAGTCGTATTGCACTTCGGTGCAATTGGCGATTGCGGCATTGGCATCGGTGACTGATGCAATATGTTCGAAACCTATTTTTTGTAGCATCCCTTTGATAGACGCGCGAACAGGATCGCAATCATCGACTATCAGGACTTTTTTAGTTTTATAAAATTTTGGTGTCAACGCTTAACGACCTTTACTTACACTAAACAACAGATGTTAAAGAAAAAGCTTAACACCGAAACAATCGGCTAAAGACCACTATAGTAATATGACAAAAAATGAGCAATAACTAAGTTGGATTTCTGTGACCACGGCTAAAAATTGTTGTAATATTCCTACAATTTAGACGAAAGCACAGAGAATCTTGCCTGTTACGCCCTAAACAATGGTAATAAAACAATATGACTAATTTACTAGATCAACTAAAAACGGTGACTACTGTCGTTGTCGACAGTGGCGATTTAAACGCTATTGAGCAATTCCGCCCGGTCGATGCGACCACCAATCCATCGTTGTTGTTAAATGCCAGCCAACTTGAGTTCGCTAAACCATTATTAGCAGCTGCTGCCGCTTATGCCAAAGCACAAAGCAATGACCCTGTGGTCCAGCTTAGTTTAGCCTCTGATAAATTTGCGGTTGATGTGGGTACTGCCATTAGCAAACTAGTGCCAGGTCGAGTTTCCACTGAAGTCGATGCCCGTCTGAGCTTTAACACTGCAGCGACTATTGCCAAAGCGCATCAGCTAGTTGCACTTTACAAAGAAAACGGCCTTGGTACAGACCGTATTTTGATCAAAATCGCCTCAACGTGGGAAGGCATTCAAGCCGCTCGTGAATTGGAAAAAGCCGGTATTCAAACCAACTTAACGTTGCTGTTCCATATGTGCCAAGCGCGCGCTTGTGCCGAAGCTGGCGTGTTCTTAATTTCGCCATTTGTTGGCCGTATATTGGATTGGTACAAAGCCAGCACTGGCCAAAGTTACACCGCGGAAACAGATCCTGGCGTATTATCGGTTCGGGAAATCTACCGTTATTTCAAAGAGTTTGGCCATAAAACTATTGTGATGGGCGCAAGCTTTCGCAATGTCGGCGAAGTATTAGCGCTGGCCGGTTGTGACCGCTTAACTATTAGCCCTGCCTTATTGGATGAATTAAGCCAGCAACAAGGCGAGCTGGTTGTGCACCTTCGCGATAATGGCGCTAGCCAATCTGCACCTGCTGAGCTTACTGAAGCTGAATTCCGTTTTGCTCTGAATGAAGATGCCATGGCAACCGAGAAACTGGCTGAAGGCATTCGTAAATTTGCTATTGATCAACGTAAATTGGAACAAGCGATCAGCGCGGCTTTGCAATAACGCCGCGCCACTAACTACGGGAGTAGACTATGTCTTTTGATGTGTGGTCGTCAGCTGTTTGGCAAAATTTGGCAACTCAAGCCAAACAACCACTCAACCTGCGTCAGGAATTTGCAAAGGATCCTACGCGTGCCAAACGTTTCACTTTGGAAGCTTGTGGCATCACCTTGGATTATTCCAAGAACTTGATTACGACAGGGATTTGGCAAAACCTACTACAACTAGCCGAAGCAAGCCCGTTAGCGCAAAAACGCCAACAGATGTTTGCCGGAGACAAAATCAATACTTCTGAAAACCGCAGTGTGTGGCACACCGCCCTGCGCGCGCCATTGGGTGGCGATCTGCAATTGGATGGTGTCGACATCAGTGCTGAAATTAGCCAGTGTCATGCCCAAATGTATGATTTAGTGAATCAATTAAACGGCCAAACCTATCTGGGTTATACCGGTCAAGTCATCACTGATCTAATTTGGATTGGCATCGGCGGCTCGCTGTTAGGCCCACAAATGGCTGCAGAAGCATTAACGCCATACAATATCAGCCCAGTAAAAATCCATTTCGCTGGCAATATTGACGGTGCCGTAGTTAGTGACGTCGTGAAACCATTAGATCCGGCCACGACTTTAGTGTTTGTCGCCTCAAAATCTTTTGGCACTGAAGAAACCAAGCAAAACGCCCTAGCGGTTCGCCAATGGTTTATCGATAATGGCGCAGATAAAGCGGCTATAGCTCGGCATTTTTGGGCAACGTCCTCGAATATCAAAGCTGCTGCGGAATTTGGCATCGAGAGCAGTAACATTCTGCCCATGTGGGATTGGGTTGGCGGTCGTTATTCGTTATGGTCGGCCATCGGGATGCCGTTATGCTTGATGTTAGGCGTTACGCAATTTAATCAATTACTGGCTGGTGCTCATGCCATGGACCAGCATTTCTTACAAGCGCCGCTTGCTGAGAATATGCCGGTGATCTTAGCGTTACTGGGGGTTTGGTACATTAACGGTTTGGGTTGCCAAGCACAGGCATTACTGCCGTACAGCCACTATTTGCGCTTGTTGCCCTCGTATGTGCAACAGCTTGATATGGAAAGTAACGGCAAGAGCGTCAATATTGACGGAAAAGCCTTAACTGACGCGACAGCACCGGTAATTTGGGGCGATGCCGGCACAAACGGACAGCATGCTTATCATCAATTGTTGCACCAAAGCGCCTTGGCCATTCCTGCTGACTTTATTCTGCCAATTAAACCAGCCCATGATCTTCCAGACCATCACCTGCGTTTAGCCGCACATTGTTTTGCCCAAACTCAGGCATTAATGCAAGGTAAAACACTGGCTGAAGCTACTGCTGAAGTAAAAGCAACTGGCGCATCAGATGAACAAGCGGCCATTTTGGCACCACATAAAGTATCGCCTGGTAACAAACCTAGCAATACCCTGCTGCTGCCAGAATTATCGCCATTCTATTTAGGAGCGTTAATTGCGCTGTATGAACATAAAGTCTTTGTGCAGGGCGTGCTTTGGGATATCAACTCCTTTGATCAATGGGGTGTTGAACTGGGTAAGCAGCTCTCTACGCCAATTTATCAAGTGCTTTCGGGTCAACAGCAACATGGCTTTGATGCCTCGACTGAGCAATTGATTGCGCGCTTTTCGCGTTAAGCAAAAGCCAACGACAATATTGGTTGCATGCCTAAGGCACAATTAATAGCCAGCACAACAGCAAAAAAACTTACAAAAGCCCCGAACTGGGGCTTTTTTATTACCGAAACACCAAATCACTAATTGTTTGTTTTTTATCAAAATTGTCCACTTAACACCCAAAACTCGCGCAAAATCATCGCAATCTGTTCATTTCATCTTCATTTTTTTGTCATTTAGATATTTTATTTTGCTAAGGATTGTGATATCAATTTTAGCGAAAATAACAACAACAAAACTCTGCGAGGTGAAGTATGGAAAGCTTTGATGACTTACTAACCATGTTGGAGCGCCCTGCCACAAAAGGTAGAGCGGTGAAGCGTAAATGGCGCGAAATTGAAGCCGTAAAGGAGCGGCAACGTCTGAAAAAAGAGCTCGAGGATATTGACTTGAGCATCGAAGACGACCTGTTTGAACAACTCATTTAATAGCAAAAAGCCCAGCCCTCACCGGTTGGGCTTTTTGTTTTGAGAGTTGTGCTCATCAGGTCTCAACTGGCTGGTCGCCACGGCTAGCCAGTTGTTAAATAATTCGATTTGAAATGCCTAGTCTGTATGATGGTTCGAAGGCTTAAGTTTGCCAACGATTTTGTTACGTTTCACTTGGTTTAAAGCGCGGTCAGGTTATCCCTTGCTAATACCTGCGCCATCCATGATGTTGAATTACTTGGTGGTTGGTTTAATGCCGTCTGGTGTTGAATTTCATCCACTACCTGTGGCAGCGATCTCAGTTGAGACTTGGCAGATGCTCTATTCATCATCAATCTGGTATACCATCACCGGAAAATGTTCGGGCCTTCAGCGCTGAGAACTCGCCTACTATGCCCTCTGCTGACTTCTGCATAACGATCACGCACGGTTGCCCGTTTGTCAGTTGTTCCTTCAACATCATGCAGATCTCTCGGGGTAAGACACATAGCTTTCATGACGTAGATGCCAGATTTATAAAATACAGCCCAAACGCAGATGGAAGGCTTCGCGGTCACGTGCCCGCTCGCCTCAGCTGTATCACACCTCAGATCTGGTTCTTGTACATCATCCCGTCATTTTGGATTGGGCTTCCTTCAGACCCTGCCTCGCGACAACGCCCTTGCCCTTTTCCTAGCCTTCGGCTCTGCGAAAACCTGGCAAGAGGACTTTCACCTCTCTAGTTACGTGTCATGCCCGACACACACGTTTGGTTAAGGGGCGGGCTTTAGCCCGACTCAGTGAGCGAAGCGAACGGTTTGAACCATTTGTTAGAGCAGCTTACTTACGTTCTGTAAAGCTTTCAGTGCTTACTGGAAGTAGAGATAACCCACCCAGTGGAACAATAAAACCACTGCCTACTACGAATCCGTCAAATTGCTGTGTGAATCTAAAGTAGTAGGTTTCTCCTTTGAGAAGTATAAGTTCTCGTGTTCCAGGAATTCCATCAGGAAATCCCACGAAATAAGCTTGAACTTTTATGGTGGACTTGCCAGCAGGTATGAAAGCGCTAACATGGCTGCCTGGTGTTAAAGTGCCTATTAAAATATCATCTGCGTATGCTCTGAATTCTACTGCTGCCCCCATCCAATCGCTTTTGGGTCTATACACGATGACTTGAGCAGAGTTAGTTGAATTCAAAGAAGGGTCTGGTGTTTTGTGTGCCGTGCTCTGGCAAGCTGAAGTTAATAGAACGGCGAATATAATAAATATCAATTTCATGGATTTTCCATATTTATGAGTTGCTCTAGACGCTTTGCTAATTGGCTGCCGCAGCGCAGCGTAGGCAGTCCAGTGGAGGCCACGCTGTTTGTAGCCGGAACGAAATTAAGCAACTTATTAGCTGCCCACCTTGCTCACCACTAGCTTCAGTTTTTGAGAGCCAATTTCGATTGTCGTTTCCTTGTCGAAGGCAACAGTGAATGAAGGATTTATCGTGCTATCACCAACAGTAACCGCAGCAACCACGCCTACTGTTTCATCTTGGTTTGGCTTAACAGTAAGGTTATAGCTGAAGTCATTACCCATAGTTATTGAAGCCATTTTATCTGCTTCAACCACCATGGTTGGAGATGCAACCAGCTTGCCTTGGGAGTATACAGATGTAGATACTTGGTAAGTATCAGCTGCGAAGCATGACGCCGACGCCAATAAAGCGGTAACCAGTAAACTTGCCTTAAAATTCATTTTAATTTCCTTATGTAATGTGATGGTGAAAAACAGCTAGACATAATGACTCCCCACGAGTGCTGACCTCCGAGTTCGTGGGTTAGTTTT
>JAYSCP010000013.1:0-90796 GCA_041914845.1 Alteromonadaceae bacterium | reverse complement strand
AAATGCTTGCTGGCAGGCTTGGTTTACTTGACAGACATGGGAGCGTCCATATATGGCCTCGTTTAGTTTTCTCTTTCCGAACATGGCCAGCCATTTTTATAATTCTGGCTGTCCCAGATTAGTTGCGTTGTTGTTGCGTGAGGTCTAACGCCAAATCGCGTGGCTTAATGATGATTTCAGCTGGCTCTTTGGTGGCATACCAAATCAGGCAACTTAAAACCTTAACTTGGTTTGCAAATCCTATTTTTTACGGCAATAATTAGCGTGAAACGAAGGATTATTAAACTATCGCGATAAGTCTGGTTTATTAAATATCTTAAACACGTCAATAACTGACGTATATTCGCGCTTCAACAAACCACTTAAAGGCACGTCATGCTAAACACTGAAGCCAGAGCGCAATTGCAACAGGTGTTACCCTTGGATATGGTCGCAACCAAATCATGGCTTGAAGACCAAGGACTCAACCTTCACTTTATTGATAATGCGGTTCGCAGCAAGACCTTATTACCGCTCGCTTCCGGTGTTTATGTACGACAAGATGCTAGGCTGTCTTGGAAAAGCCTTACCGCCTCGTTACAGCGAATGGCGGTAACCCCTATTCATGTTGGCGGCCTTACAGCGTTGGAGTTAGACGGATTAAGTCATTATCTGACACATGCAACTCATCCCACAATTCACCTCTTTAGCAAGCAGTCGCTCCCTCGCTGGCTTTACAGAATCGATGCCCCTGCACTATTTGCATGGCACGGCACTAGCCGACTCTGGCCTGAAAACGTGATGAATAATGAAATGTATATCCGCGCAAACACTTGGCAAGCACAGCAACCACCATTGCACTACTCCTGTCCGGAAAAAGCAATACTGGAAGTTTTATCTGACGTGCCCAATGCCATCAGCTTTGAGCATGCCGACCAGCTTATGCAAGGACTCCACAACCTTTCACCGCGCAAACTCGATGGATTACTGAAAAATTGCCGCAGTATTAAAGTGAAAAGACTGTTCCTTTGGCTCGCTGAAAGAAATCAGCACGCTTGGTTCAAACACTTAACTCCGGAGTTGTATAAATTAGGTACTGGTAAACGATTAATCGCGAAAGGCGGTCGGCTCGAACCCACTTGGCAAATCACTGTACCAAAGGAGATGTAACGATGATGGATAGGCATAATCACTATTACCGGCAAGTCCAGTTACTTCTAGAAATCATTCCTTTTGTGGCAAAGCACGAATGTTTCGCACTCAAAGGTGGGACCGCCATCAATTTATTCTTTCGTGACTTCCCTCGACTGTCGGTCGATATCGATTTAGTTTTCTTGCCGATGCAAGCGCGTAATGAAGCGCTAGAGGCTGTTGATCTTTGAGTGAAAAATGAACGGCATAGCAACAAGGTATAATGGTTTCGCCAAAAATCAAAAATACCACCGAGAACGGACGTTGCTATGCCAAGGACAATGCTAACAGATAAAGCCTGGGAAGCCCTAAAGCAAATACTTAAAGAGACAGGGCGTGTTTACAATAAATATGAACACCGAAATACACTGGAAGGCATACTTTATCGTATGCGCACAGGCATTCAGTGGCGAGATTTGCCCGAAAGATTCGGTCGTTGGAACTCTGTATTTAGGCGCTTTAACCTTTGGTCAAAGAAAGGTGTGTTACAAAAACTGTTTCAAAGTATATCGTCCGATAATGATCCAGAATGGTTGTTTATTGATGGAAGTATTGTCAAAGCGCATCAAGACAGTAGCGGAGCGGCAAGCAGTTCCGATGAAGCGATAGGAAAAAGTCGGGGTGGGAGTACTACAAAAATTCATCTCGCCGTAGATAGCGGTGGGCTTCCCGTTTATTTTGAAATATCGGGTGGTCAGATAAATGACATTATCCATGCTCAGAGCTTAGTCTCCGCGGCCCCAAAGTCATGTAGTGTTACGGCTGATAAGGGCTATGACAGTGATAACTTCAGAGCATTTATTAAGGCAAATGGCAGCATTGCAAATATACCAAGAAAAGAGAACAGTAAAACAGGGAATGGTCACATGGATTGGTGCCTTTATAAGTATCGGCACTTAGTTGAGAACGCTTTTTTAAGGATAAAGAGATACAGAGGTATCGCTACACGGTACGACAAACTGGCCAGAAACTACGCCAGCAATGTAGCGTTGGCATTTGTGATTATGTGGCTGCCGATGCATTGCTGAGCAAAATATGTGCAAAGATCAACAGCCTCTAGGGGCTTAGGCCCCTTTATTTCGATTTAATTATCTAAAAAGCACATTATTGGTAATATTCTAAGCGAACTGATCGCTCCTATCTGCACTAGCAGTTCAGAAATAACTGGGCAGGTAACTGGTTAAAATTTTAGTTCAATTTTGCATCGACCCAAACAATCGAGCTTACTTTAATCTTGGCTCTTCTGCGAATTCAGTAAATTATTTCTAGCTAACCCACGCCTAACTCCAAGGCACATCTTTCCGAATCGTCGAATTTGTTCAAAGTTAGGGATAACTCCTTTTGCCATCGCATGTTCCCAATAGCTTATTTCGCCATCGACCAACTCTAACAATTTCTTTGGGCAGCCTTGGCAATCAGTATTTGCGCCACAGATATATGTACTTGGCTCGTATAAAGGAAACTCTGTTTTAACAGCGTCGATGATTTGGCGCATCGCAGTAGTTCTATCTGGTTTAGGAATTTTTTGCTCGGATAATTCTGTCAGATCACTCATAGGGCAATCGCTCATCGAAACCAAAGTCTAATTGTCGCGCGAACAGCATCGGTTTGAAAATCCCCAACTATGGGTAGATCCAAACCGACATTCACTCAAATAACGATAAGTTTTGTGGGCTGGAGGTTTTGGTGGCTAAAAAGACCTTCAAAATGGATCCAATAGAGTTCTCGTTATTTAAAAACGAGCGCCTAAATTGAACTTAGCAACTAGTCGCTGTAACTCAGCAGCTAGGCGGGCAAGTTCGGCCGCCATTTCTGCAGTTTGCGAGGCACCAGAGCTCGTTTGCATAGAAACGTCACTAATTCGTGTGATGTTGATATTAATTTGCTCGGCAACAGTACTTTGTTCCTCGGCAGCAGAAGCAATTTGAGTAGTCCGGTCATGAATAGCATGAACACCGTCAACAATAGCTGTCAACAACAAAGCCATTTGCTCCATTTGCTCATTGCCGGAGTTCGCTTTTTCGACGCTAATATTCATCGAATGCACTGATTGTTTCGCTGTATGTTGGAGATTATCGATCATCCGCCGGATATCGATGGTCGATTGTTGTGTTCTCTGTGCTAAATGACGAACTTCATCCGCTACAACCGCAAATCCTCGACCTTGCTCACCTGCTCTTGCTGCTTCAATTGCGGCGTTGAGTGCTAGTAAGTTGGTTTGTTCAGCAACACCTTTAATTACATCGAGCACACTATTTATTTCTTGAGTGTGCTGATAAAGGGTATCCAGTTGCTCGCCAGTTGTTTGCACTTGCTGGGTTAGATCTGCAATCAACCCCCGAGTTAACTCCAACTGCCGCTGCCCTGCAGCGGTGCGTTCTTGGATATGATCAGCTTGCTCGGCGGCCTGAGCTGTACTCATCGCGACGTCGGCGACAGTTGCCGACATTTCATGCATTGCGGTTGCCGCTTGTTCGGTATCAGATTGTTGCTGACTCACGCCTTGTTTGGTTAATTCAGTTATAGCAGAGGCTTCTTCAGCTGCTGCCGCAACCTGATCAGTTGCAGAACGAATCTCAAGGAGAACATTATTTAGTTCACCGGTAACTTGATTTAGTCCTGTGGAAAGATGACCAAATTCATCCCTTGTATGAACGTTGCTGCGATGGGTCAAATCATGCAGCATCAAATAAGACATCAGGCCATCAATTTCACGAAGAGAATTTCGGATAGCTCTCGAAATGTACACACTTACCCAAAGCACCAAAGTAATCAAAACTACGAGGACAACACTTATCAACCACATTAGTCGAGTGGAGTCATTCACCATAGTTTCCGAATCATTATTTAAGACTTCTAAAATGTTATTTTGGACATCTCTTAAGCTTGAAATTCGTTTAGTCGCAACTTGAAACCATTGCTGAGGCAGGCCATTAAGTGTCTCGCTAACCTTTGTTTTTTGGATAGTCTCAATTTGTTGAGAATACCCATTTACATCAATTTCCGAAATTTCTATACGAATATTCCGGGCTTTTAACCATGAAGATTCAGTAACTTCGGTTTTGAAAATTTGTTGTGCCCCTGAGTTTGCTTGCCAACGGCGCAGTAATTCATCAGACAACTTTTGCTCGGTGAGCAACAAACTTACAATCGCCCTCTCACGGCCCGCACGCTCTATCCAATTCATTAGCGAGACCAAGTTGCTTAAGCCCTGACGTTCATTTAAATCTGAGACTTTATTAACATCCGATTGCAGAGCAGAAATTAACGTATTAATTTGGTCAGTATAAATTTTGGTGATTTCTGGTAATGTCAAATCAAAGCTATCAATCTTAGGTCGTATATTTTCAATCTCAGCCCAGCTATTTGCGTGTTCTGCGACAAGAGCTTTACTTAATTTTTGTCTTGCATCATCCAGATTGCGCCGCGCAAGCTGCATTTCCTCACTAAATTGCGTCCCACGACTTATCAAAAAGACGCCACTTGTACCTCTCTCGGCTTGTATCGCACTGATGTAATTTGACAGTTGTGTCGAATCAATCACTATTTTCTTTACATATTGTGCTGTTCGAGCTTGTTCAAACAGATTTAGAAGTTGCTGACCTGCTAGTAATGCAATCAACACCATCGGTAAAAACAATAAGATTGCTAACTTTTTTCCAATCGAAAAATGTTTTATGAATGTCAACATAACCACTCCTTGCGTGTGTTTAAACGCCGGTATTAGATTGATTCCTCAAATAATCCGGTGTAAATCTAAAATAGACACCGGTTCCGCCTTGCATACGTCTTGCTATGTTCAACACTCCAAACAGCTGACGACTCCGTTCTTGCATGATTGCAAGTCCGTAGTGATTTAATTTTTCCGCACTTTCGGGAATGCCTACTCCGTTATCTTCCACCGCTAACTCAATACTTTGATCAATATTTTGAACTAAACGAATAATGACTTCCGTACCTTTACTATGGTGAACCGCGTTTTGACTTGCCTCACGGATAATTTGCAGTAGATGAATTTCTTCATGTGGAGAAAGAGGCACATTAATTAGTTGATAATCGACTCTAAATTGTAATCCGGACTGTGAAGTGAGCGCTTGAATCGCCTGATCAATCGCCTGTGCGAGCCCCCCTCCTTCTACTTTTAAGCGGAAGGTAGTTAACAGCTCGCGTAACTGACGATAAGCGTTATCTAACCCCTGCTTCAACTCTGCCGTAATGTCCAACATCATGGCATCGTCATGTTTTGGAATAGCCTTGTTTAACCGGCTGACTTGAATTTTTAAATACGACAGCGCCTGCGCTAGAGAATCATGCAATTCTCGCGCAATCACTGTTCGTTCCTGCATCAGCGCAATCCGTCGAGTTTGTTCATGTTCACTCTTTAATCCCATAGCGATTGCGATATGATCCGCAACTGTGCGCAGCAACTGCTGTTGCCAATCAAGCAGCACAGTCGATGTACCAGTTCTTACAACCAATACTCCATAATAATGATTATCTCGCTGCACCGCATATCTGTAAACATAGCCATCCTCACCGCACTCGCCTTGCTCGTTTGCAGTTACACAATCGTGACAACTTGATTTTTCACAGGGTTCTTGTTGATCGCTAGGTAGGATTTGTAAGTACGGTCTATTGCCATTCTCAGTAATTAAACACAATTCAATGTCGTCAATAGTGACCACACGTTGCAAGTTTTCTACTATGTCATCGAGCTTAGATTTATCAACCGTTTCAATAGTGAGATTTCGAACCATATCGTAGAGAAACTGCAATTTAATATTGGTGTTTTGCAGCGCAGCGGTTTGCGAGTCAACTCGTTTTTGTAAATTGCCATACATTGAGGCTATGGCATCGGACATTTTATTTAGAGTAGTCGCAAGAACTCCTAATTCATCTGGCTGTTGCTGGACCAACCGCGTGGTAAAGTCACCCTGACCAATGCGATGCGCGGCACGAGTCAATTCACTTAGAGGTTGTTCAACACGATTTCGCAACCAGTGCAAAACAATTGCGGCAAGTAGAACTGTGGTAAACAATGCTATCACTTGCACAGCTCGTAATAATCGCACTTTATACTCAGCATCACGTTGAATTTGATTAACTAAATCATCGAGTAAATCAACTTGACTAGTCGCTAACGCGAATCTCTGATCAACATCGACTTTTAATATTTTCTGATCAATTATCTCCCATGCAGCTTTGCCTTGTTCAAAAGTGTCGCTCATATGATTTTGTTGGGAATTAAGTCTTTTAAATACAGGATGTCGCCAGGTTTCAAATATTTTTTGTTTTGCTCGATTAAAGGCTGGATCTGCTGGTGTTGCCGATAACATCACAACTTTATACGTTTGCATACGCAGCGAACCCGCGATATTAATCGCCAATGCATCGCTATCAGCACGTTCTGATATCCAATAAGAGATAATCATAGTGCCGAGCGCAAGAGCAACAATTAATGCTAGTGCGACTCCGATCCGAGTCACAATTGAAAATTTCATCTTATTGTTCATTGTTTATCCAAAACTGATACAAGCCTAACTCGTTTTCAACGTATTCGCTTGCTTTAAAGTCTGAACACAGGGGCTACCCCCTTTGCTCCCAACATCAGGAATTAAGTTGCTCAATCCAACATCATGAGCAAACCATCTCTTAATTATCAACGATTTACATGATTTTACATCTACCTATTTGGTGGTAGAAAATCAAGGTTGTACCGAAATGCCCCACGTAGCAAGCTTATCCTAGATCAATCATTATTCCTCTCGGCAATCTTATATTGCAGGCAAGTTCAGCACCGATGGACGTTAAATAGTTAGGCGTACCATCGCCAGCAGGAGTAAAACAATGAGTCACTTGCTCGACAAATTGCGTTTTTTTAAAACACGCAAAACCCCATTCGCCGAGGGTCATGGCGTCACTACAAATGCAGATAGAACCTGGGAACAGGGTTATCGTCAACGTTGGCAGCACGACAAAATCGTACGTTCAACTCATGGCGTAAACTGCACTGGCTCTTGTAGCTGGAAGATTTATGTCAAAGATGGGTTAGTTACTTGGGAAACCCAACAAACCGACTATCCACGCACCAGACCAGACTTACCGAATCATGAACCTCGAGGCTGTCCTCGTGGCGCGAGCTATTCATGGTATATCTACAGCGCTAACCGCTTGAAATACCCGAAAATTCGTCAGCATCTAATGAAATTATGGCGAGAAGCTCGTGCAGTTCATAAAGATCCAGTTCTTGCTTGGCAATCAATCATCCAAGATCCAGTGAAAGCGAAAAGCTACAAAGAGCGTCGCGGTTTAGGTGGATTCATTCGCGCAAGCTGGGACGAAGTTAATGAACTAATCGCAGCAGCAAATATTTACACAGCGAAGACCTACGGTCCAGATCGCATTAATGGATTTTCGCCAATCCCAGCAATGTCGATGGTCTCGTACGCAGCTGGTTCACGCTACCTCTCGTTAATAGGCGGTAACTGCTTAAGTTTCTACGATTGGTATTGCGATTTACCACCATCCTCACCTCAAGTATGGGGAGAACAAACTGACGTTCCAGAATCAGCAGACTGGTACAACTCCAATTACATCATCGTTTGGGGTTCGAATGTTCCGCAGACCCGCACGCCTGATGCGCATTTCTTATCCGAGGTTCGTTACAAAGGCACTAAAACTTGCGTAATAACTTCCGATTACTCAGAAGCTTCCAAATTTGGTGACACTTGGCTTGCACCAAAACAAGGGACAGATGCAGCATTAGCAATGGCCTTTGGCCATGTAATTTTGCGCGAATTCCACGTGGAAAATCCAAGCACTTATTTCACTGACTATGTACGTCGCTATACTGACATGCCAATGCTGGTGATGTTGGAAGAACAAGACGGAAAACTGATTCAAGGACGCTTCTTAAGAGCTGCCGATTTAGTTGATAACCTCGGTGAAGCCAATAATCCAGATTGGAAAACAATTGGCGTTAAACAAAACGGTGAACTGACAAGTCCAAATGGCTCGATCGGTTATCGTTGGGGTAAAAAGGCGGAAGAGCCTGGTAAGTGGAATTTAGAGCAAAAAGATAAAGATGGCGAAGTCGAACTGTTATTGTCCTTGGTTAAAAACCACGACGAAATTGCCGAAGTCGCATTCCCATATTTTGGCGGTGCACCGCACGAATACAAATACTTTCAGCACACAGAACATGAAGAAGTGCAGGTTCGTCAGATCCCTGCTCGCCGCGTTCGTCTAGCAAACGGTAAAGAAGCGCTAGTTGCAACTGTGTTCGATTTAACGCTGGCTCATTATGGTGTGGACAATGGCCTCAATGATCCGAGCAGAGCAAAATCATTCGATGACAATGTGCCTTATACGCCAAAATGGCAACAAGCGATTACCGGTGTCGAACCTGAAGCAGTGATCCGAGTCGCCCGTGAATTCGCAAGAAATGCCGATAAAACTCGCGGTCGCTCTATGGTAATTGTCGGTGCAGCACTAAACCACTGGTATCACATGGATATGAACTACCGTGGTCTTATCAACATGTTGATGATGTGCGGCTGCATCGGCCAAAGTGGCGGTGGTTGGGCGCATTACGTCGGTCAAGAAAAGTTGCGGCCTCAAACTGGTTGGGCTCCGCTGGCATTCGCACTTGATTGGCAACGTCCGCCACGTCATATGAATGGTACTTCATTTTTCTACAACCACTCTAGCCAATGGCGTTATGAAAAACTGGACATGTCCGAAGTAATTTCACCGTTAGCAAATAAGGAAAAATGGACGGGTTCTATCATCGACTTTAACAGTCGCGCTGAACGAATGGGCTGGTTACCTTCAGCTCCACAACTTGGCACAAATCCATTACATATAGCAGCCAAAGCCAAAGCAGCTGGGATGGATGTTAAAGACTATGTGGTTAATCAACTGCAAACAGGCGCTATCAAATTTGCCTGTGTTGAACCAGAGAACCCGATTAACTTCCCGAAAAACATGTTTATTTGGCGCTCAAACTTACTGGGTTCAAGCGGTAAAGGCCATGAGTATATGCTCAAACATTTACTCGGCACAAAACACGGTTTGATGGGTAAAGATTTAGGTGAATCTGGCGGTAAAAAACCAGAAGACGTCGCATGGGTAGACCAAGGCGCCGAAGGCAAAGTTGACTTATGGGTCACTCTGGATTTCCGCATGTCAACCACCTGCTTATATTCTGACATCGTACTGCCAACTGCGACTTGGTACGAAAAAGACGATATGAATACTTCGGACATGCATCCATTTATTCATCCATTGTCAGCGGCAATTGACCCTGTCTGGGAAGCCAAAAGTGACTGGGAGATCTTTAAAGGTATTGCTAAAGAATTCTCAAAATTATGTCCAAACCACCTAGGGGTTGAAACGGATGTAGTCACTATTCCAATGCATCATGATACTCCAGCAGAACTTGCACAGCCATATGGCGTTAAAGCATGGTGGAAAGGTGAATGTGAACCAGTCCCTGGTGTGACTATGCCTCACATCAATGTGGTTGAACGTGATTATCCTAATACTTATCAGCGATTTACCTCACTTGGGCCTCTACTTGAGAAAATCGGTAACGGCGGTAAAGGCATAGGCTGGGACACTAAAGAAGAAGTTAAATTCCTCAAGCAGCTAAACCGCACACACGTCAAGGACGGTGTGAATCAGGGAATGGCTCGGATCGAAAGTGCCATTGATGCTTGCGAAGTTATTTTGTCACTTGCTCCGGAGACCAACGGCCACGTTGCAGTAAAAGCTTGGGATGCCTTGTCGAAAATTACTGGACGAGACCATACCCATCTGGCGACTAATAAAGAAGAAGAAAAAATTCGCTGGCGCGATATTGTTGCTCAGCCGCGGAAAATTATCTCTTCGCCAACCTGGTCAGGTTTAGAAGATGAGCACGTGTCCTATAACGCCGGCTATACCAACGTTCATGAGCTGATCCCTTGGCGCACAATTACCGGTCGGCAACAATTCTACCAAGACCATGAATGGATGCGCGATTTCGGTGAACAACAATGTTCGTACAAGCCGCCAATTAACTTAAAAACAGTACAACCAGTGCTGCAGAAAAAGCCAAATGGTAACAAGGAAATTGTCCTCAACTGGATCACACCGCACCAAAAATGGGGTATCCACAGTACATATACCGACAACCTTTTGATGCTGACACTCTCTCGTGGTGGTCCAATCGTCTGGATCAGCGAGTTGGATGCAAAAGCTGCGGGCATTGAAGATAACGATTGGATAGAAATATTTAACGTCAATGGCGCAATTGCAGCACGGGCTGTAGTTTCTCAACGGGTTCCTGAAGGCATGAGCATGATGTATCACGCTCAAGAACGGATCGTTAACGTACCGGGTGCTGAAACAACTGGTACTCGTGGCGGCATTCATAACTCGGTCACTCGAGCTGTGATGAAACCGACGCATATGATCGGTGGTTACGCTCAGCAATCCTATGGCTTTAACTACTACGGTACTGTTGGCTGTAACCGTGACGAGTTTGTCATTGTCCGTAAGATGGCCAAAGTCGACTGGTTAGATACAAAATAAGTTGGAGTATGTGAAATGAAAGTCAGAGCTCAAATTGGCATGGTACTGAACCTCGATAAGTGCATCGGCTGCCACACTTGCTCCATTACGTGTAAAAACGTTTGGACCTCGCGTGAAGGCGTGGAATATGCGTGGTTCAACAACGTTGAAACAAAACCTGGCATTGGTTTTCCTAAAGAATGGGAAAACCAACAAAAATGGCATGGTGGCTGGGTTAAAAACTCAAGCGGAGAATTAGAACTACGCATCGGTGGAAAACGTCGGGTGTTGGCGAACATTTTCGCCAACCCTGACTTACCGGAAATCGACGATTATTATGAACCTTTTGATTTTGATTATCAGCATCTGCACACAGCAGCTGATAGCAAGCATCAACCGGTTGCGCGTCCGCGCTCGTTAATTACCGGCAAACGCATGGAGAAAATCGAATGGGGTCCAAACTGGGAAGAAATTCTTGGGACTGAATTCGAAAAACGGAAGAAAGATCAGAACTTTAATGACGTGGTGCAAAAAGACATTTACGGTCAATTCGAAAAGACCTTCATGATGTATTTACCACGTTTATGTGAGCACTGCCTCAATCCAGCTTGTGTCGCCGCCTGCCCTTCAGGCGCCGCCTATAAAAGGGAAGAAGACGGTATCGTTCTGATAGACCAAGACAAATGCCGTGGTTGGCGGATGTGCGTTTCAGCATGCCCATACAAAAAAATCTATTACAACTGGAAAACCGGTAAGTCAGAAAAATGTACATTCTGCTTCCCTCGTATTGAAGCGGGTATGCCTACAGTATGTTCAGAAACTTGTGTTGGTCGTATTCGTTATCTTGGGGTGTTGTTATACGACGCTGACCAAATTGCCAAAGCTGCAGGTGTTGCTGATGAAAAAGACTTGTATCAAGCCCAGCTTGATATGTTCTTAGATCCAACAGATCCTAAGGTTATCGCTGCGGCTAAAGCCGAAGGTATTCCAGATAATTGGATTAAAGCGGCACAGCAAAGCCCAGTGTATATGATGGCAATGGAATGGAAAGTAGCACTACCACTGCATCCTGAGTACCGGACTTTACCAATGGTTTGGTATATCCCGCCACTGTCACCGATTCAAAGTGCGGTGCAAGCTGGCCATGTAGGTACCAATGGTGAAATTCCGGACCTTAAATCATTACGCATTCCGCTTCGTTACCTCGCGAACATGTTAACAGCAGGCGATGAAAAACCAGTGGTGCGAGCACTTGAACGCATGATTGCGATGCGTGCATTTAAACGCGCTCAACAAGTTGACGGTGTCGAGGATCTCGATGTCTTGAAACAAGTAGGTTTGACATCTCACCAAGTTGAAGAAATGTATCGATACATGGCTCTGGCCAATTACGAAGATCGTTTTGTGATCCCAACCAGTCATCGTGCCTATGCAGAAAACGCCTACGACTTGAAGAGCTCTTGCGGCTTCAGTTTTGGTAATGGCTGCGGCGACGGCAATAACTCGGTTAACCTGTTTGGCGCTAAAGCAAAAGGCGTTCGGCAAGTCATCCCTGTAGAAATTAAGGATTAAGCCATGCAACTGTTACAGGTCATCTCATTATTGCTTGATTATCCAACAGAAGACTTGACGAAAAGCCGTCAAGAAATAGTTGAGTTAATAAGTAAAAGTTCTTTGTCAGAGACCTGTCGCCAAGCGTTGCTGCACTTTGTGCAGCAACGGTTTAATGGCGACTTGATGGAATGGCAAGCTGATTATGACAGCTTGTTTGAACGGGGACGCTCGTTAAGTCTTTTGTTATTTGAACACTTACACGGTGAATCCCGCGACCGTGGTCAAGCCATGGTTGATTTGCAAGCACAGTACAAAAGTGCCGGTCTGGAGATTTCGTTGAAGGAACTTCCAGATTACGTGCCACTTTACTTAGAATTTTTGTCAACGCAAGGCGATGAGAATGCAAAGTACGGCTTGCAAGAAGTCGCGCCAATATTGGGCCTATTGGCAGCTCGCCTTCATCAACGTGATTGCGATTACCAAGTGCTATTTAATGCGCTGTTAGAAGTGTCGGAAGCAGACATAGATGTTACTGATTTACTAAAGCAGATCAGTGCTGAAAAACGCGATGACACGCCAAAAGAGCTCGACAAAGTGTGGGAAGAGGAAATGGTGAGCTTTATGTCGGCACAGTCCGAAAACAGCTGCCCAAGTAGCCAACACAAACCGAGCGAAGGCCAACGACGTGACCAATTTGTTCCAATCAATACTGATTTGTTAAACGCATCCTCGCTCGCGCGAAATGTAGGAGTTTCATCATGACGCATTTTGATACCTTTGCTTTTGGCATCTATCCCTACATAGCGATGGCTGTGCTGTTTCTAGGTAGTTGGGTTCGCTATGACCGCGAACAATATACTTGGAAAACTAGTTCTAGCCAGCTTTTAGAGAAAAAACAACTACGAAAAGGCAGCTACGCCTTTCACATCGGCGTCATTGCCATTCTGATGGGCCACGGTGTCGGCTTACTGACCCCCCCAGAGGTATGGCATTTAGTCGGAATTGATGCGCCAACCAAACAACTCATCGCGATGGGTGTTGGTGGATTCTTCGGCTTGATTTGTTTATATGGATTAGTCACCTTACTGCTAAGACGTTTGAACAACCCGAGAGTGCGTGCAACCAGCAGCACGATGGACATTGCCATCTTATGGCTTCTACTTGCACAACTGCTGTTAGGCCTTGGTTCAATTTTTGTATCTGCAGGCCATTTAGATGGGCATGAAATGTTGAAATTAATGGCCTGGGCGCAGAATACCGTAACCTTTAATAGCACAGCTGCGGTGGTTGCGATTTCCGACGTACACTGGATTTTCAAAGCACACATCTTTTTAGGTATGACGTTATTTGTCGTTTTCCCATTCAGTCGATTGGTCCATATGTTTAGTGTGCCGCTGCAATATATTCGCCGGCCGCACCAAATAGTCCGTCAACGGTCATCACGTTAATAGCAAGATAAGTCGAGGACAATCAGTTATGGTCCTCGACTTTCAAATACAAAGAAGGGATCCCCATGATCACGGTGAACCAAGAAGTTATTGCTGAGGCCGATATTTTTGCAGAAATGCAGTATCATCCCGCAGCCTCAAAGCGCCAAGCAATGGTAGATGCCGCGCAAAGCCTAATAATTTCGACACTTTTACGTCAACAAGCTCACAAGTCTGGATATGTTGAAGTAGAAGACGATATTGCTATAGAGCAATTATTGTTACAGCAGGTCGATGTTCCGACAGCAAACAGCATTGAATGTCAAAGTTACTATCAGCAGAACCCAGAACGTTTCTTTAGCTCACCACTGTTAGAAGTACGTCACATCTTGTTGGCATGTCCGCCAGATGATGCACAAGGGCGGATAGATGCCAACGACAGCGCCAAAACGCTAATTACGCAGTTACAAAATGGCGAAAGCTTCGCCAAGTTAAGTCAGACGTTTTCTGCGTGTAGTACCAAAGATAGTGGCGGCTTATTAGGCCAAGTAAGTAAGGGACAAACAGTTCCTGAACTTGAAAGAGTATTGATGAAATTGCCAGTTGGCTTACACCTTCATCCCTTAGAAACTCGGTATGGTATCCACATAGTTGAAGTTTTAGAGCGGATCGACGGTCAACAATTGCCATTTGTTGCAGTGCAACAACGCATTGCCGATTATCTTAATGAGAAAGTTCGCCGAAAAGCTGTTGCACAATATATTCACCAGCTCGTAGCGACTGCCGAAATCGAAGGTTTTGATTTTAATATTGAAGCAAGTCCATTAATGCAGTGAGAACAACGATAAAAATGACGTCGGCTGGATACTTTATCAACGTAAAGTGTCCGGCACTCTGTTGCTATTTGCCTGCCATTTAATTTTACCTACTTAGTGATACACCCATGTCATAGACCTACCAAAATTTAGTTAGTCGATTGATTTAATTGGTATTTTTAACTTGCTAAATAAAAATCCTATATAATCTGCGACAAGAATCGTCAAGAAGGATAGAAGTTATGAAAGCAAGTTCATGGTTATTGCCTGTTGCATTTTTAACAAGTTGCGGGGTCGCAGCATCGGCAGAACAGGCACTAAAAGACAGTACTGTTAAATTCAATTTTAGATACCGATTGGAACAAGCAAACCCAGATAATTCGCAAGAGACGGCTCTTGCATCGACTTTACGAAGCCGTATCAGCATCCAAACTGGCAAATGGCAATTCACTGAAAATCAAAGCCTGAAAGCACTCGTCGAATACGATAACGTGACAAATCTGGGTGGTGAAACATATAACAGTACAGTTAACGGCAATAGTAGTTACGCAACTATTGCAGACCCAAACGGTACCGATTTGAATCAAGTGGCACTTCAATACGCTTATACCAAAGGAGGCCAAGTAACGATTGGTCGACAGCGGTTAAATCTGTTAAACCAACGTTTTATCGGCAGCGTCGGTTGGCGGCAAAATGAACAAACTTTTGATGGCTTGCGTGTAGAGCAACAGCTCGGTGACAACTGGCAAATTGACGTGGCGTCTTTACACAATGCTAACCGCGTATTTGGACCAGAGGGTTCAGCTGCCGATTTGCACGGCCGGTTTAATGTCGCTCATCTAAATTGGGCTATCGCACCAAAACATAGTGCTAGCGCTTTTTACTACGACACCGATTATGACACCCTACTGAGTCGAAGCAGCAACACCACAGGAGTCGACTATCAAGGTGAACAAAATGCATGGAAATGGCAGCTAAGCGCAGCCCGGCAACAAGACGCGCACGCAGCTACCAATAACTACCAACTGAACTATCATCGTTTAGAAACAAGCTACAAGCTGCAAAAATTGACAGTCAAAGTATGGCAAGAGCGCTTGGCTAGTGATGGTACCAATGCTTTTCAAACGCCATTTGCGACTTTACATGCCTTTCAGGGCTTTGCTGACATGTTTTTAACCACCCCTACTCAAGGGATCCGAGAAAATGCACTACAAGTTGGCTACCCAGTTATGGGTGTGAAATCGACGCTTAGTTATCATCAATTTGACGCTGACGTTGGCAGTGCAAAACTGGGATCTGAGATTGATGCGACTGCAAGCTATGATATTTCAGAAAACTTACAGATGATGGCGAAACTTGCTTTTTATCAAGCTGATACTTATCAAGTCGATACAAATAAAGTTTGGTTGATGTTTAGCTATCAGCTATAGATGCAATACTTTTTCACTACCATTTTATAGATTTTGAGTAACTCATGACTCACTCGGCCCGACAGCTACTGTCGGATTTTACAGCGCCAATCTAGGCTCAGTTGGCGCTCTTTTTTTGCAAGAATAACATTCGCACTTCGTAAAAATTCCCAGCGGTCCAGCAACTCGCATATTCCCTCTTTAATTTTCGTCCTCATCTCCCTCAAGTCTTTGCTTAATTCACGCAAATAAATAGCTTCCTGTCAGCCGCTACTCCCGATGGGGTATCAGACTCTTTTCCCTTAAAATAATTGATCTAGATCAAACTCCAAACGTGCCGGAAACTTAAGCTAAACACAACATATTGTGGCAAAAATTCATTAAGAAACTAAATATGGTGCCTCAGCTAAAATACTGCGCAGAACAAGTTGTGCTTCAAGAGATCCCAGGTGAAGTCTGTCTTAGCTTCCTTATCAGTGGCTGCCCAATCGGCTGCGCTGGTTGTCATAGCGTTGATAGTTGGGATGCTGAATTCGGCACAGTCATTAACAGATTCGTGCTGCTGGAAAAAATAGAACAATCTCGTTCACTGATTACCGGTGTTCTATTCATGGGTGGTGAGTGGGCTTCGGAATTCCTTATTCCTTTGCTGCAATGCTGCCGCGAATTTGAACTTAAGACCGCCTTATATACTGGCCTAGACTACTGCCCAAGTGAGTTACTGCCCTATCTTGATTTTGTGAAGACTGGTCGATGGATTAAAGAATTAGGCGGCTTAGAACAACCTGGTACCAACCAACGATTAATCGACTTACGGCAGAGTGTTTGCTTAAACCCACTGTTTTGGCAAGCGCCAGAGCTCCCCTTTGCAATGCCATTAACCAATATAAATAAAACTTTCGACTAGCTCACCACCACTTGAGGGAACCACCATGCAGGCATTTACTCCAGAACAACTTACGCAAAAAATCGGATTTATTCAAAACTATGTGCACGCAAATAACGCAGCAGATGGTTCAAAACTTGATGCAAATGCCAATGTGACACAGAAGAACATCGCAACGCTTGAAGCAGAGTTAATGAAAGATTGTTTCATTCAAGTCAATCGCGCGTTGGTGCAAGAAAAAATTGCCACCCTCTTTGGTCAAGAGCTCGCTAAAGAATATGCACGGCAAATCCGCGATCACGAGATTTATGTTCATGATGAAACTAGCCTCAAGCCATATTGTGTGTCAGTGACCATGTATCCTTTTTTATTGGACGGTTTAACTAAACTTGGTGGCGAATCCGCCGCCCCTAAACACATCGAGTCGTTCTGTGGCTGCTTCGTTAACTTCGTATTTGCGGTGTCGAGTCAATTTGCCGGGGCAGTAGCAACCGTTGAGTTTCTCACATATTTCGATTATTTCGCCCGCAAAGATTATGGTGATGAATATCTAACGACCCACAAAAAGCAAATTGAGAATCACCTACAACATGTTGTGTACGCGTTAAATCAGCCAGCTGCTGCCCGCGGTTACCAAAGTGTATTTTGGAATATCTCAGTGTATGACCAGTTTTATTTCGATAGCATGTTTCAGAACTTTGTTTTCCCAGATTTCTCGGCACCAAGTTGGCAAAGTGTATCGTCACTACAACTATTTTTCCTGAAGTGGTTTAATCAAGAGCGTAGCAAGGCAGTACTGACATTTCCTGTGGTAACAGTTGCAATGCTTAGTGATGGCATAAAATGTAAAGACCGGGATTTTGCAACAGCTATCGCCAATGAGATGGCAGAAAGTAACAGTTTCTTTGTTTATCTCTCGGAAAGTCCAGATTCATTAGCTTCATGTTGTCGCCTTCGCAGTGAAATTAACGACCGAACATTCTCCTACTCTTTGGGTGCCGGCGGTGTAGCTACGGGCTCCATCAATGTAATAACTCTGAATATGAATCGATTAATTCAGGACGGACGGGACCTTAGTTCTGAAGTTAAGAAAATCCAAAAATATCAAGTCGCCTATCGGCAACTGATGGAAGACTATCAAAAAGCCGGTGTGCTCACTGTTTACGATGCTGGTTTTATCAGTTTGGACAAACAATTTCTGACTATCGGTATTAACGGTATGGTGGAAGCCGCAGAGTATTTAGGCATTCACGCCAGCAATAACCCACAATACTTAAGTTTTGTTAGAGAACAGCTTCAAGTAATTTATTCTTCGAATCAGGCTGCAAGAGCGGAGTTTGGCTACCTGTTTAACACTGAATTTGTGCCAGCTGAAAATCTTGGAATTAAAAATGCGAAGTGGGATAAAGCAGATGGTTATCGAGTGAAACGTGATTGCTATAACTCCTATTTTTATGTGGTAGAAGATGACGAAACAAATATTCTGGATAAGTTCGTTTTGCACGGGCGCAGTTTATTGGAGTATTTGGATGGTGGGTCAGCATTACATCTAAATCTCGAAGAAAAATTGCATTGTCAGGGTAATCTCGCGCTTCTAGATCTTGCCGCTCGGGCCGGCTGCAACTATTTCTGTATTAATGTAAAAATCACTATATGCAATCAATGTGACCATATCGATAAAAGGACGCTTGCTCATTGTGTTAAATGTAATAGTGCTGACGTCGACTACGGAACTCGAATTATTGGTTATTTAAAGCGAGTTTCGGCATTTAGCCAAGGACGACGGGCCGAGCAGCGGCGCCGACATTATCATATGACTGAATCGCATACAGCAAACAAACAGGCTGCCCTGAGAGAGCCGGCATCAAAAGCGACAGAACCTAGTAATTAAAATACCGCTTAGTAGGTAGATCCTGACTGCTCCTTTCGGGGAGCAGTCGCAGTCTTGGCAAATTGTTAAACTTACTGACAATAGGCTCCCCCTATCCTGCTCAATCTATTACGAGCGCAACTTATTTAGAGGACTGTCATTATGGCGTGCCAACATACAACGCATCAATCGCATACCGATCATCAACTCGTGCTCACGAGCTATCAAGATTTCATTAATGCTGCACAGTCACAACCCGAGCCGCAGCGCCTATTATGGGTCTTCGCCAAAGCCGAGCTACCGAACGGATACACCGATAGTCAACTGGCGTTATTTCAACAAGGGCATGGTGGCGCACTTGATACAGTGTTGTGTGTCGACAAATTACCGGAAGAAGTTATCGACTTTAATACAATCGTCGAAGAGTCTGCAGCAACTGGGGCACAATGGGATATTGCTTTTGTTGGCAGTATGGCCGGTCGAGCTGGCATAGCGCCAAATAGTGATGAGGCTGAACAACCGCTACGGATGATGCTAAGACAAATCCAAGCTGGAATTATTGCTGACTTTTTAACCTTTGACCGTCAAGGTCAATTGGTTAAACTGCTTTAAGGCCGTTCCAGTTAACCAATTTAACCGAATGCAGAACGCCCCTACTTATGGGGCGTAAACTAATAACTCGACTGCAGCTAATTGCAGCCAATTTGGTAATTGTGTATCAACGGATATCTGATCCAAATAATTTTTCAAATGTAATCCAGTTTCAGTATCACCACTGACTAGCAGTTTTCTGCGAAAAAATAATGTATCAGCATCGGTTTGCTGGCATATCATCGATATTAATGATGAAAAGTCAGCCCTAAGAAGCACATCACTATCACCAATATCGGTCACAAATAGCTGGCGACTTGAAGAGCATGACACCACATAACTACATATTATCGTCTTTCGAGAAACCACCGCTGAATCGCTAACGTTCATTTTGCTAAAAGCTTGTTCTGCAGGTTTTTTAGCAGTAATTTGAGTATTGTCAGTGATATCCGCTTCCGCACTTATTACTTCAATTCGAATGGATTTACCGATTAAAAAGTCGAGTTCACCAAGCTTTGCTCGTTGAGCGAAGAAACCTCTCAGTAATCGCTGCAAAAGCTCGCAGCGCAATTGATTAGGAAGTTGACGTTCACCGAAAATAATTAACTTTGGTGTCATCTGCCAAACTGACGGTCCAATGCAAGTAAATAGATGTTTTATCATTAGAACACCTTGAGTTTCTAATCTTTGAAATACCTCTTTTGGCTTAATCACATCCTACCTCCGTTGCTTTATGCGATGAAAACTACACAACCCTATAATGTCGGCATCGTGCAGCAATACGCAGAAAATCAAAATCCCGCTAAAGAGGTAATCAGCATGGAGTTGTTATGTCCCGCCGGTAGCATGGCGAGTCTTAAAATTGCTATAGCAGAGGGTGCTGACGCAGTTTACGTCGGACTTAATAATGATACTAACGCTCGCCATTTTGCCGGTTTGAATTTTAGCGACAGTCAATTAAAAGAAGCTTGTGAATATGTGCATCGTGCAAAGCGAAAAATCCATGTCGCGATTAATACATTCGCGCATCCAGGACAACTTTCCCGTTGGCATCGTTCGATAGACGCTGCAGTCGATGCAGGTGCAGACGCAATTATTTTGGCAGACATTGCCCTACTTGATTATATCAAACACCACCACCCTGCAACCGAAGCGCATCTATCTGTACAAGCCAGTGCAACCAACGCAGCCGCCATTGAGTTTTATCAGCAATTTGATGTCAAACGAATTGTGCTACCGCGAGTGTTAACCATTCAACAAGTTCGCGCGTTGGCTAAACAAACGAAAATCCCTTTGGAAGTCTTTGCCTTTGGCAGTTTGTGCATCATGGCGGAAGGTCGGTGCTATTTAAGTTCTTACTTAACGGGAGAATCGCCGAATACTACGGGGGCATGCTCTCCTGCGGCATTTGTCAGATGGACTGAGCAAGATGGTGTATTGGAATCTCGATTAAACGATGTACTCATCGATAAATTTCAACCCAATGAGACTGCGGGCTACCCGACATTGTGCAAAGGTCGATTCACTGTCGAAGGCGAACGCTACCATGTATTAGAAGAACCAACGAGTCTAAACACCCTAGAGCTACTACCTGTTCTCTATCGTGATGGTATCGTCTCCTTAAAAATCGAGGGTCGACAACGTAGTCCCGCTTATGTTCGCGACCTGACCCGTGTATGGCGCGCGGCAATTGACGCAGTCAAAACTAATCCTGAGCATTTTCAAACCTCAACCCAATGGCAACAAGTGCTTAGTAATTTATCCGAAGGTAACCAAACAACGTTAGGTGCTTACCACCGCCATTGGAAATAAATTCGCTATTTGACGGGAGTCATATGTCGCTAGCCAGCCCAACAGCTAAAACTATCAAAATAAGTCAACCTAGAGTTGCCGTTGGCCCAGTATTGTATTTCTGGCCAAAAGCGCAACTCGAGCAGTTTTATCTAGACATAGCCCAAAGTAGCGCCGAAGTTGTTTACTTGGGTGAAACTGTATGTAGTAAAAGGCGAGAGTTTAAAACCGAAGATTATTTAAAAACAGCGTATTCACTTAGAGATGCCGGCAAGCAAGTGGTACTTTCGACGCTCACTTTGGTAGAACAACAAAGTGAACTTCATACCTTGCGTCGCATTATCGACAATGGTGATTTTATGGTGGAAGCCAACGATTTTGGTGCTGTGGCGTGGTTACATCAACATCGACTTCCCTTTGTCGGTGGTAGCGCACTTAATATTTACAATGAGCATTCACTGGCTCTCATGACAGAACAAGGAATGAAACGTTGGGTATTACCGGTTGAGCTATCTCGTGATTGGATATTGACACTTCTTGATCAGCCACTGGTGCAAAATATACGTCAACAACTAGAAATTGAAGTGTTCGGTTATGGTCATTTGCCACTGGCATGGTCTGGACGTTGTTTCACCGCTCGCTCAGAGAATAGAGCAAAAGATCAATGTGAACTTTGTTGCATCAAGTACCCAAAAGGGAGATTGGCTGAAAGCCAAGATGGTACATCCCTTTTTGTTTTAAATGGTATCCAAACCCAATCAGGCGAGCGCTACAATTTACAAAATGATCTTGCTTCAATGACTGACTGGGTGAGCTATGTAAGACTAAGCCCAGAGCCTGAGTATTTTTTTGACAAAATTGAGCAATTTGCGAATTTACAGACCATGCCACTAAAAGACGGTGAGGTAAATGGTTACTGGCATCAACTTGCTGGTTTTTGCCGACTACAGGAGAATTTAGCGTGAGTATTATTAAAATCGGTATCTTAACTGTGAGTGATCGCGCTTCGCAGGGCATTTATTCTGATATTTCTGGCAAAGCGATTGAGGAAACATTACAGGCGTATCTGAACTGCGAATGGCAGGTCGAGTATCGGCTAATCCCCGATGAACAAGTGTTAATAGAGCAAACGCTAATAGAACTTGCTGATACGACCGGCTGCTGTTTGGTAGTGACGACCGGCGGCACTGGGCCCGCACTTAGAGATGTAACCCCTGAAGCGACAGAAGCTGTGTGTCAGAAATTAATGCCAGGGTTTGGTGAATTGATGCGCACAGAGTCACTCAAATACGTCCCTACAGCGATTTTGTCGCGGCAAACAGCTGGGATCCGAGGCAAGACCTTAATCGTGAATTTGCCAGGTAAGCCAACGGCGATAAGACAGTGTTTAGACGCGGTTTTCCCAGCAATCCCTTACTGCATAGATTTACTGGAAGGCCCGTTTCTGACAACCGATGAGAAGGTTCTTAAAGTCTTTCGGCCAAAACAAGGCTGACTATTAAATATTCTTGGAAGTGGCCAGGTAAACTGGCCAGTCCAATACACGATCTATTTAACGAACAGCAGTACCCACTGGCAATTGCTCGAACCAATCTAAAAATTGCCCAACAGCTTCGCCCCTAAAAATGCGGCCATGTTGTGGACACATCAGTTCGATATCGAGTTTTCGCACTCGCCTGATCCAGTCTTGTTTAGCAGCCTCAGAAGGCATCCAGCGTTGGTGAAAGAAACTCATTTTGTCGATATGGTTGCTAAAGTTATCGACATAAAGTGGACTGTCAACCGACTCAAGAGCTGCACCAACATCACCACTAAAAAGAATTTTAGCTTTGGGGTCGTAAATATGATGATTTGCCGAGGAATGTAAATAATGCGCTGGAATGCATTGCAACTGGAACCCTGGTAACTCGATCACTAAGCCTTCATCAGGGATCCCAGCAAATTTTGTCCTTTCCATACCAAAATGACGAATAAAACCTTCCCATAACCATGGACTGTAAAGCGTGGCACCATCTAAAATCTGGTCCCACAGCCCAAGCGAGGAGATAATGTCGGGATCTTGGTGGGAAGCAAACAAAGTCTTAATTTGGGCTAATGGCACTATCTTTACTAGCGCTTCTAGCATAGGCGCAAATAGTTCTATACCACCTGGATCGAGGATAATCGCTCCAGCGTTGCTATGAATCAAATATTGGTTAGTATCAATTATACGATCTGGTTTTGAGCTGTCGCGACCTAACATAGTCCAGCGATGGGTAGAGTCTGAGTAAATCTCGGTTGCTTTCATTTATTCCAAGTCCTTAAGCCATTGTCGACAACTACGAACCTCGGCCAGAATGGCGCTCGTCGCTCGTTGTATTTGTGCAGTGAGTTCAGCAAGTTGTTCATGATATTCTGGAACTGCAGATGCTTCGATTCGAGCATTCACCACAATGACTTGCATACTTCGCATTTGTTGATCTAACTCATCGATAGCAAATGTTAAACGCCGAGACTCAATCTGCGATTGTTCAGTTAAATTTTTTATGTGGCCGTGGGCCACCTTGAGTTTTTGTTCAATAAGCTCATCCTGCGCCGCCCCCATACTGTGCTGTACACGCTGTAAGTTGTCAGAGAACATGAATTTGCGCCACAAAGAGACAGAGTTCTTCGCGATTACGCCCGCTTGACCATTGATTTCCAGGCTTATCTTTATCGAAGTTTTGGCAAGTTCATCATAAAACCCTGACAAGGTCTTTAAACCAACACCAGCAATACCCATACGAATTGCCAGCACAGCTAAATTCTTTGCACTTAAGGATAATCTGGATGCGTCTTTTTGCGCCGAATTGAGCCTCGCAGCAATATCAGCACTCGCTAACGTTTTTTGTGCCAAGGCTAATCTTGGCAGGACAACGGACTCTGTATTTTCGGCTAGCGCTTGCTGTTCAGAATTACTCATAATAGTCCTTCATATTTATGTTGCTGGACACGAGAGCTAACTTAAAAATTGGTCATTTTAAAACGGTAGATCGCCTATCTTTGAGTACTAAAAAGCCAAATAACCAGCAACAACGTAACGAACCAAAATCCGGACATCAGTTGCCAAAATAACAATTTATTGTTTTTTGTAGCCGCGACCACTTGTTGTCGCAAGTATAGAGGATTTGGATTTTGAAGGTCTTTGACTAGATGCTCGATTGTGAGATAGCGTTGATGCAGATCAAATGACACGCCACGCTCTAGTGCTCGGTCAAACCAAAGAGGGATCCGACTATTGCGCTTTGTCGCACTGACGTATTTCAATTTCTGATAATCAGAAAGTGAACGGCATTCGTCGACTTGCTCACCATAAGGTAAAAACCCAGTGAACAATTCATAAGCAACTGTCGCGAGTGCATAAACATCTCCTTGCTCCACCGAGTTATGACCATGTAGATAATGAGGATCTGAGTAACTTGCTGTGCCTAATGCTAGTTCTTGAAGAATTGGAGAGTAAATTTCTGCCAAGCCAGGAACGAACACTGAACCGAAATCAACTATTTTCAATTGCCCATCCGCCAGCCTCATAATATTTGCGGGCTTCAAGTCCTGATGGATCATGCCAAGTTTATGAAATGCATTAAGACCATCCGCAATTTGTTTTACCAACGAAATCGCAATACTTGGACGCAAGGGCTGAGCTTGCTGAAGCAACCAACAATCTAGTGAGTCTCCTTCCAGATATTCTAATAGATAATATAAAAAGGTTCGTGATCGGCCCTGCTGAATAACTTTAACGACATGCGCATCATCAATGCGCAAACCTACCCACTCCTCACGGATAAAACGCTCTAAATAAGCCACGTCATCGGCAAAATTTTGCGAAGGAGTTTTCAAAACATAATTAGCTTGGTTTAACGAGTCTTTTACTAGGTATAAGTGGCTCCTAGAACTTGCAAACAGAGTTTGCACAACTTCATAACCATCAACCTTATTGCCTGGTACTAAAGCTGGTAGCACAGGTAAACGAGTCATTCGCTCACTGTATTCATCAAGACAGTCATCGCCTAAGGCTTTAACTTCACACAGAATTAAACTGACGTTGTCATCGCTGGCCGTCGCAAGCTCCAAAGCTCGTTCGGATTTGTCCTGAAGCGAAAGTGGTACCGCAAGCAACGCTGCTAATTCTAGATCACTAACAAAATCAGATAACCCATCCGAACAGAGCAAGAATATATCGCCTACTTCGATTGCGATTGAATCATGCTGCCAACTAACACTCTCATCCATGCCAAGCGCTCGGCCTAAAAACTGCCGCTGCTCACTTAAACGCATCGTGTGGTCAATTGAAAGTTGGCGAATTGTGCCTTTTCTGAATAAATACAAACGGCTGTCGCCGATATGAAACCAATAGGCAGTTCTGGATTTTACAATAAGACCGGTAAATGTGCAGAGATGCCCACGTTCATCAGATTGGTAAGTTCGACTTTGCTGATATAAAGCGGAGTTTATTGTTGATAAAACTATCCCCGCACTATGTGCTGTCGACCAACTATCAGGGGTTTTGAGATAATCAGTAATAAAATCAGAAGTGGCGCGTTCGCTTGCCAAAGCACCAGCCTCTGCAGAACTAACACCGTCTGCAAGCGCCAACACACAGCCTTTATAAAGCTGAAGATGAGGATCTGTCGGCATTTGCCAACAGATCGCATCTTCATTTGAATCTTTACCACCGGCAATTGTTTTACCGGCGATATCGACCTGTAGCGTGAGTTTATGCACGTTCGAATACCATTTAAATTAACTCACATGAATATGGTGAACATTACCATCTTCATCGACTTCAGTGAGATGGCCCTTCGGCTCGTCCAAAAACATCACAGAAACCAAGCCAATTAGCGCAGTACCACCAATGACAAAGAAGAAAGTATGATAGTCCACGTAGCTTAAAATGGTTAAATACACCACAGCACCGACATTACCGTAAGCACCTGCCATACCAGCGATCTGACCGGTCATCCGACGTTTAATCAGTGGCACTATCGCAAACACCGCACCTTCGCCACCTTGCACAAAGAAACTACAAGCCATACAAAGAATTACAGCTAAGGCGATAGACCAAGTACTATCAATAAAACCCATCAATAGATAACCAGCCGCTAGACCGCCAATTAGGATGCCCATACTTTTCCGTCTACCAAATTTATCAGAAAACCAGCCACCTAATGGGCGTGATACCAAATTCATAAAGGCGTAACCAGAAGCCAATAGGCCAGCTGTTACAGGAGTTAAACTACTAAAAGTATCCAAGAAAAATAACGGTAACATTGATACTACCGCCAGTTCCGAGCCAAAAGTGGTGAAATAGGCAACATCGAGAATTGCTACTTGTTTGAATGAGTATTTTTCGTGTGCAGGCACGCCTTTGCGTAAATGTTCGACATTGACACGCCAAACCTGATGTGTTTGCACTACAAACAGAATAACTAAGCCCACCCAAGTAGCTTGCATATAGAATTCAGAGAATAGGTTCACCCCAGCTGGCGACATCTTCCATGCCAGCATGGCAAGTGCTAAATACATTGGGATATTCATGATGATGAGCAAAAATAGATCACCCCAACTAGTCACTTCCATCGCCCCAGATTTTTTCGGTTTGAAGTACACAGATCCTTTTGGTGTGTTGCGGGCATAGTGATAAAAAACCACCGAATAGGCCATGCTAAATGCACCAACCGCTAGCAGCGAATAGCGCCAGCCGTCAACTCCGCCAAACATTAACGCAATGGTTGGTAATGTCATCGCGGCAGCCGCAGAACCAAAATTCCCCCAGCCACCATAGATACCTTCAGCGGTACCAACTTGATGACTCGGAAACCATTCACTAACTAAGCGGATACCAATCACGAAACCTGCCCCTACAAATCCTAATAAGAATCGAAACAATGCGAGGGTTTCAAAAGTTTGCGCCAATGCGAAGCCGATACAAAATATCGAAGAGATGAACAATAAAAACGAATACATAATCCTCGGGCCGAACTTATCGACGAGAATACCGACAACAATTCGCGCAGGGATAGTTAACGCCACGTTTAAGATCAATAAGGCTTTGATTTGTGCATCCGTCATAGACAATGCTTGTTTAATTTCAAACAGCAAAGGTGCGTGGTTAAACCACATGACAAAGGTTAAGAAAAATGCGAACCAAGTGAAGTGAAGTGTTTTTATCTTCGGATCGGATATCTGCAGTAAATTTACTTTGCCTTGTTCGGCGTTGACAGGGGTCGCCATAATGTCCTCCATAAGGGCCCGTTGTTATATTTGCCGCTAGCATAGGAGAACAAATGGTAAATTAGTTTGATTTCAATCAAGCAAGTAATCATAGTAATCTATTGAAAAATAACGACTATACCACCAAGTGGGTAGACGAAAACTGGCCTGAAACTTGCGAAAATCAACAACAAATACCACATCAGTGGTAGCAAAAAAGCATAAAAACCACCGTCATAAAACGTTAGAAGTACTCACTCGACGCAGTATCTAGAACGACGATTTTCGGTAGGATCACGATAAAGAGGAGCATTCAAATGCGTGGATCTTACAACTTACTGGTAAGTACGTTAACCTTCGGCTGGTGCTTTTCCATTTGGACATTGTATGCTTTCGCCGGACTTGGCTGGCAAAGCCAATGGCATCTATCGGCAACTGAACTGAGTATATTACTGGCAAGCCCAATATTTTCAGGCGCCTTAATGCGCTTACCAGCTGGCTTTTTAATAGACCGTTTTTGTCCAAAGAGAATTTGGCAACTCGCATTATTAATGCAGACCCCGCCACTTTGGCTACTGGCATCTGCACAAAGTTATGTTGATCATCTGATGCTTGGTTTATGGCTGGGGATCGCAGGGGTGTCTTTTACGGTTGGTAGCAAAATCGCAATTCAGAATGTGCATCCCAATAATGCTGCTATTAGTTTAGGGATCTTTGGTATTGGTAATGCTGGTGCCATCATCTCGCTTTTGCTGATTAGCTACCATGCTACACTCGGTTTAACAATGCCATTGCTCTATAAGTCGCTTGCTGTGCTTAACCTCATTGTTTTGTTGTTTTTTAGTATGTTCAGCACGAAAAACTCAACTTCTCCCTCTACGGAGCGAATTGCTCTAAAGGGGCATGCAGAACCTGCAGAAAAAAATAATCCGCTAAATCTTTGGACTGAACCAAGGATCTGGCGATTCTCACTCTATTACTATTTCGTTTTTGGTTGCTTTTTAGCTTTAATGTTATGGCTGCCACATTACTACATGTCCGCATATCAATTGGACAGTGGGTCAGCTTTAGCTTTCACCCTATTTTTTGTCACCACTTCAAGCTTAGTGCGCGGTCTGGGTGGGTGGTTGTCCGCACGTTATGGCGGTAGAAATGTGAGCTGGAGTGTTTTCTGGATTTGTTTGGTGTGCCTATTTTTCTTAAGCTACCCGCCGACCGAACTGACAATTTCCGGCATCGAACATCAAGTTAATCTGCGTATAGAAGTTGGTATTTGGTTGTTTACCGCACTCATTTTTGTGATTGGCATCGCACAAGGACTCGGAAGAGCCAGTGTCTATAGCTTGCTATATCAATATTACCCAAAACAATTTGGACAGGCATCAGGTCTTGTTTCCGCTGCCGGTGCTGTTGGTGGTTTTACTTTGCCGGTGCTGTTCGGTATATCTCAAGACCTTGTTGGCATCTATAGTGCGTGCTTTATGGTTCTATACGGAGTATTAGCCTGTTGCATGATGTTAATGTTCTTAGCCAATCGCAAAGAACAATTTCAACGTGAATTGGCTAAAGCACGTGCAGACAACTTTTTAATGGAAGACTAATAATGCAAATTACTGATCTATCTGAGGAAATGAAAATCCCTGTGTTACTACGATTGGCTTTTCGACCACTTTTTCTTGGTGCTTCGCTGTTCTCGATAATCGCTATTGCGTTTTGGGGATTATTACTATCAGGCCATGGGATTTGGCAGACAGCTCTACCCCCGGTGTTTTGGCATAGCCATGAAATGCTGTTTGGTTTTACCTCCGCCGTGGTTGCTGGGTTTCTGCTCACTGCGATGCAAAATTGGACAGGCTTACGAGCGCCTCACGGCAAACAACTCCTGTTACTGGTTAGTGTCTGGTTGCTAGCTAGAGTTTTGTTAATTTTGCCAGTAGCTATCCCAATCCAGGTCCTAATGGCCGTCGATTTGGCTTTTTTACCTATAGCGGCGATATTACTAGCAAAACCGATCATCGCTGCGCAGCAATACCGAAATCTATTTTTTATTCCAGTGCTGCTCCTACTGACTCTATGCAATGCTTCAATGTGGGCAGGATTATGGTCAAATCAAGAACAGCTCATCAGTCATGGCAGCACTAGCACTGTGTTCTTGATTACCATGGTGATGGCAATAGTGGGCGGACGAGTGCTGCCAATGTTTACAGCTAATGGCACAAAAACCAAACGGGTTGAATCATTAGTATGGTTAGATCGCTTGAGTCTCGGCATGTTGTGGTTAGTATTTTTTATACACTTCTTGCACTTGCAACAATTAGTACCACCTATTGTGCTGGCAAGTCTGTTTGGGGGGGCAGCACTATTTTCCGCGATTAGGATTGCCCGCTTAAAAATCTGGATCACCTTTGGTACACCGTTGCTATGGTCATTACATTTAGCATATTGGTGCATCCCCCTGGGCATGGCATTATTTGCTGCTCGATACAGCGGCATGACTGTAAGTCATAGTTTGGCTTTGCACTGTCTTACCGTTGGCGGTATGGGCGGCATGATATTAGCGATGATGGCGCGAGTGTCACTGGGTCATACAGGTAGAATGCTGCAACCTCATCCATTGATGAGCAGCGCATTCGCAGCAATGCTCTTAGCCCTTGCCTGTAGAGTATTATTACCGCTAATAAAACCAGAACTTTACGTGACGGCAATAATTTTCACTTCATTGCTTTGGTGCTTCGCATTCGGCTGTTTTGTGTTGATATATTGGCGAATTCTCACGTCTCCGCGAGCCGATGGACATCCTGGATAGATATTTATTCTTCACATATTTACGATAGTCGAATGCGACTTTCTTATGGTACTGTAAAATCGCGAACAGAGATTGTGATTCAGCAGCGGAATATTAATCTAAGTCACGAATACTGAATCTGATTGATAACAAGGAATTAACTATGAATAAAAAAGAACTCATTACAAAAATTGCGACACATTCTGATATCACATTGGCAGACGCAGAACGGGCTTTAAACGCCTTGATAAGTGCTGTAACTGCAGAATTAAATAGCGGCGGAAATGTCAGCTTAGTTAGATTTGGTACGTTCTCGGTCAAGTCACTTGCCGCACGTACAGGCCGCAATCCCAAAACTGGCGAAGCTTTGAATATTCAGGCTAAGCAGACCCCTGCATTTAAGGCTGGCTCGATTTTAAAAACAGCAATCAACTAACATCTCGCAGCTTCACGATTAGCATCGCTCTGCTTACAAATGCCAAGCGATCTTCACTAATGCAAAACGTTGATAAGTAAATTGATTTAAATTGAAGATTCGGAACGAGTTAACTAACTAGCCGTTGCATCGGCATCAACATGTTTTCCGTGTGAGCATATCTCCGTTTTATAAAGTTCGAAAAAGTTAAAGCTCCCCTGAAAATAAATATGAATAGTGCATCCTGAAGCGAGCTACCTATGAGTGGGTAGTCAAAGTTGCAGTTTGATATGAATCAATCCTTCACTGCATTTTAATGCGCAAACTCCGTCTAACGATTTAAAGTTCTATTCTTCGGAGATTAGCAATGCGCCAATTAAACAATGAACAATTAGAATCAGAAAACACCGGTAAGCCACTTGTGTACGCATGCAGCGGCTGCTCGAATGTTGCGCAGTTAGCAAATGATGTTGCAGTAGTGCTAGATCGAGAGGGCCATGCTGAAATGTCCTGTATTGCAGGAGTCGGCGGTAAAGTAAAATCGTTGGTACATCTGGCTCAGTCAGGTCGCCCGATTTTAGCTATCGATGGTTGTGGTTTAGGTTGTGTGCGTCAAACTCTAAAGCAAGTGGATGTCGTCCCGACTTGGCACCTTGAAGTCACTGATTTTGGCTTTAAAAAGATATCACAACAGGATTGCGACCTTGTCGATGCGTACAAAATGCTACAACACATCCAGTGCAATTTGCTTGCTCCGGCAGAATTTGCCTGCACTAAAGGTTCGCTAAAAATGGACAGACACCATTAGCTAAAGGGTTTTAGGGTGTCTGCATTCGAACACATTTACTTTAAGCCAAAACGGATTAAAGACAGCATATGAGCTAGTTAGAGCAAAGATTGCATTGGCAGCCAACTTTGACTGGAATTTTGAAACTTTGCCAATCATGGCGAAAACCATCAAATAATCGTAACTGATGCCATGGAACATCTCCTACTTTCGCCAAGATCTGCAATGCAAGACAGGCTTGTGATGTTCCGACAACACCGACTACTGGTGCAAAGATTCCGGCCTCTAAACAATTTAAATTTTGTTCTCCAAACATATGACTAACACAACGATAACAAGGGCCAGACCCTAAGTTTTCAAAACAGCATATTTGTCCCTCAAATCGGATAGCTGAAGCAGAAACTAGTGGGATTTTATATTCGACACAAACATCATTTATCGCCAACCTGGTTGGTAAGTTGTCAGTGCAATCAAGCACTAAGTCATGTGAAGATACAAGACCTGCTAATTCCTGCTCACTTACAAAAGACGGAAAGGTACGAATATCACAGGATGGTTCAAGCATGCGAAGTCGTTTTGAAGCAATTATCGCCTTGTTCTCACCAATATCGGTCTCTGTATATAAAATCTGCCGCTGCAGATTCGTAACATCGATACTATCACCATCAACCAGTGTAAGGGTTCCGACCCCAGAGCTTGCTAAATAAGGCGCCGCAGCACAGCCTAGCCCTCCCATACCAACAATGAGCACCCGGCTATTAAATAAGCGCTCTTGTCCTGCTAGATCCATAGCAGGCAACATTATGTGCCGACTATAACGTCGGGTTTGCTCTAAACTTTCTAGCTGTTTCATAACCGACAACCTCATTTAAATTAGTTACTTACAAACCACAGCCAATAAAATCCGATAAACACAAAACAGCTGAAAATCGCTGCGACTAATGGCGAAAATGTCATCCAAAAGACACTAACACTTATCAGCATGAGCAACGTGGCGAATAGTTTTACCTGCCTCGGTATTTCACGATGTTCTTGCCAGCGCAATAAGATTGGTCCAGTCCATGAGTTCTGCCGAAGTTTAATCGCCAACGCTGGCCATCCACGCTGCGCAGACCAACCTGCCAACAAAATAAAAGGCACCGTAGGAAGCCCCGGCAACACCACTCCGATTGCCCCCAATAGCAAACTCACCAGAGCTAGTCCCCTGTAGCCGATGTTCCTGAATATCTTTTGTGCTTTAACTTCTGAATTAATGCCCATGACGCTGCGCCTTCAGCCCTAGCCGATTGGCTAATTTGTGCAAATTACTCGGGTCTAAATCCAGCAAACGGGCCGCCTGCGCCCAGTTAAATGCGACGTTTTGCAGAGTTTTTTCAATCAATTGACATTGAAACTGTTCTATCGCTAGCTTTAATGGCAGTTGCGGGGTTACCAAGGCAACTTCGTCAAAACATTGATGTTCTAGTCCAACACCATCACTTGGCAACGCATTATCTGAAATTGGCGAAGTATCAGTTATCCGCTTAGTGTCATTGAATTTGAATGTTTTGCTAGCTGAAAGATCTAAATCAAGCATCGCTGCCGAAATAGTCAAAATTTCATGACGATTCACAGATTGTGATAGTGCCTTGAGGGCCGCCCGACTCATCGCATGCTCTAATTCCCGAATGTTACCAGGCCAACCGTATTGGGTTAACGCCCATTGTGCATCAGTTGATAATCTCAGTGCTCGTACGCCGAGACGAGTACGATTTTGCTCAAGAAAGTGACCTGCTAGGAGCGGAATATCAGTCTTCCGTTCTCTTAAAGCGGGAATTAACAAAGGATAGACCGATAGACGATGAAACAAATCATTACGGAAATTTCCTAGCCGTACCTCTGCTTCTAAATCACGATTCGTCGCCGCAATAATTCGAACTTTTACTTGGCGGTAACTATCTGCTCCTAGGCGCTGTATTTCGCCGTTTTGTAGAACTCGCAGCAGTTTTGCTTGCACCGACAGAGGTAACTCACCTATTTCATCCAAAAACAGTGTACCGCCATCCGCTTGTTCAAATTTACCAGCGCGGTCTTGATGAGCACCAGAAAAAGCGCCCTTGCGATGACCAAATAACTCACTTTCTGCCAACGCTTCTGGCAGAGCTGCGCAATTTACATATACCATTACTTTATGCTGGTGTTTTGATTGTTGATGCAAGCGTTTGGCAAAAAGCTCTTTGCCAACCCCAGTTTCGCCTAGCAGTAATACCGGCAATTCAGTAGATGCCACGATATGAAGCTCATTGAGTACATTTAGTAAATTAGGCGCCTGACCAATTAACTCCTGATTGGAAGTATTACAGAGTTCATCTAACGGCATCGCCGCGGCAAGACGGGTTTGCCGCAGCATAGTTTCTAACGCACCGACCCTCAGCATAGCCTCAACCACTAAACTAAATCGCTGTAATTCCAGAATAGTTAATCTGCTAAATGTACCCGCTTGCAAGGCATCAAGAGTTAATACTCCCCAGCATTTACCATCGACATAGAGGGAAATCCCCATACAATCATGCACAGGCAACGCTTGTCCGAGCATGCCATCGACTAAACCATCATAAGGATCAGGCAATTCACTATCTGGTGAAAAATGCACTGCCTGCCGACTTTGCAAAATTGTTCGAAGTCGTGGATGTTGTTCAATCAGAAAACGACGCCCTAATACTTCTTGTTGTAAGCCAACTGCCGCGACAGGGCGAAGCTGTTCAAGTTCAAGTTGCAACAGAGCAACTGCCTGACAACCAAAATGGCTTTGCAAAGTAATAACTAATCTCTCATAACGAACAGCAGCAGGTAAATCAGTCACTAAGTCTGCCAAAAGTGTTTCTTCTAACACGGTACTTTTTACCTTATCTGGTGGAAACTACCCAATTTCAATAGGGTTAAATCTACCATCTAAAAAATAAAATCTATATAAATCAAAGGTGGTAGTTTTGGCCTAATTCTTGGATTCCTTTGTTTGTCTTACCGATATTCATTCAAAGGAACTACCCATGATTAATGCTCAACAAAGCCTTGGCCAACTTGCAACTTCTATCGCTGGCGCGACTGCAGTATTCCATCAATACAAACTAGATTTCTGCTGCGGTGGCCAACAAAGTTTGGCCGACGCCGCCGCTAAACGTGGAATTGATGTTGAAACGATAATTGCCCAATTAGCAGATTTACAAAAAAAGCCAAGCAATAAACCTGATTGGCGAAAAGCAAAACCGGCTGATCTTGCTCATTTTATTTTGGAGCGATTTCATGCGCGTCATCGTCAACAATTGCCTGAACTTGTTCGGTTAGCACGACGAGTAGAACATGTCCATGGCGATCACCCTGAGTGTCCAATAGGCCTTGCCGAGCATCTTTCGCACATGGAACAAGAATTAGAGAGCCACATGCATAAAGAAGAACAAATACTCTTCCCAATGTTATGTAACGGTTTTTATCCAACGGGGCCAATTCATGTAATGCAACATGAGCATGTCCAGCATGGCGATGCCTTAGCGGAGCTTGAAAAGCTTAGTCATCAAATGGAGTTACCAGATGGTGCATGCAACACTTGGACAGCACTATATTTGGGACTTCGAGAATTGAAAGAGGATTTAATGGAACACATTCTTCTTGAAAATGAGATCCTCTTTGTCGAACCAGTTTCACAAAAAGGTCAATGCTGCGGCTCCTGCCAGTAATTTTGTTTCATAAAACAGTAAAGCCCTCCGCGATTAATTCCGGAGGGCTTTTTGTTTGGCCAATCACAACTACTCATTTGTAGGTAGCCAAACTAAGCACTCAGATCAATAACATGTTGCGGCGAACAATTTTAAAATATGGCCATCACGCCGAGCTCTGATGGCTAAACCTATTTAGGCAAGTCAGCATAGCCGTGGCATTTTGCCACCGGGCCTGTTTGGAAACGGACAGACCTCCCCATTGGAAAGGTGTTCTATTTATGTTGCTAGACCAATACCACCGTAGATTTACATACTTGCGTTTGTCTTTGACTGAAAGCTGCAATTTTCGCTGCAATTATTGCCTGCCAAATGGAAGCGATTGCCAAAATAGAGCTGCAGAGTTAACCGCTGATGAGGTTGTTGCTTTAGTAAAAGGCTTTGCACTTGCCGGCACTCGCAAAATTCGGTTAACAGGCGGCGAACCAACTCTCCGTAAAGATCTTTGTGACATCATTTCACGAGTGAAAAGCGTAGATGGCATCGAAAAAGTCGCAATGACCACTAATGGCTATCGCCTAAAGCGCGATATCGGCGATTGGTTGGCTGCAGGCTTAGACGCCATTAACGTTAGTGTAGATAGTCTAGACCCTGCTACTTTTCATTTGGTGACCGGACAAGACCGGCTTCAAGATATTTTGTCGGGTATTGATTTAGCACTTGAACTTGGTTGTCGTCAGGTGAAATTAAACACTGTGCTATTGAAGCAATACAATGGGCAAGCGCTAAATCAGTTCCTAAATTTCGTGAAAAATCGTGCAATATCATTGCGATTTATTGAACTGATGCAAACTGGCGATAATCAGTCCTTTTTTAATAAGCAGCACCAAAGTGGCGCGTCAATTCAAGCGCAGTTATTGGCACTTGGTTGGACTCAACTACCAAAACTCGCTGATGCTGGTCCGGCTTTAGAATATAGCCATCCTGATTATCGCGGAACAATCGGCTTAATTATGCCGTACAGCAAAGACTTTTGTAATAGCTGTAATCGCCTTCGGGTTTCCAGTCTCGGCGATTTATACCTTTGCTTATTTGCCAGTGAACATCGCAATTTACGTCATCTTCTCACAGGCAATAATCCTGCTGAAATTGCAGAATTTGTGCAAAAACAATTGCTGGATAAACCAATCGCTCACTCGCTGCAGCAGGCTCAGACAGGCTTAACAAAACAGCTCGCTATGATTGGCGGTTAAGCTGCATTTGCCGAATTGTTGACGTTCAAAGAGACCGCATTGATGCACATTAAGCTGAATCACCAAAAAAAATATCAATCGAATTCAGACTTTGCTGAACCTAAGTTTACGGCCATAGTGCTTGCAGGCGGACTTTCTAGCCGTATGGGGACAGACAAAGCATTGCTTAGTGTGCGCGGAAACACGTTGCTAAGCCGAACTATAAACCTGGCTTATGAAGCCGGAGCACAAGAAGTGCTGGTGAGCCGAAACAAAGCGGGCTTTATCCAGGATGTCTACAAGAATCATGGACCATTATCTGGCTTGCATGCGACGTTACCTATTTGTAATTTTTCATATGCCCTTGTTCTTGCTGTCGATATGCCAATTCTTAGTTGCCATAGTTTAAGACAACTAGTGCAGTTCAAACCGCTTACAACAAGCAAAGAGAGCAACAAGGATTTTACTGGTCAACATTTTGTCGGACATCCTTTACCTGCTTTTCTCATGGTAAACAATGCTTTAAAGCAGGAACTCACAAGTCGTTTAACACAGGAAAGCGCCCCAAAATCACTCAACAACCTATGGCGGAGCTTAAACTTCATCGAAATACCAAGTGAGTACCCTGAAGAATTACTCAACACCAATGACCCTCAAACTTGGCAAGAATTTATAAAGGATCTGGAGCCATAGCATGAGTAAAAATACAGTGTTTTTGCCGCTATCTGTCGCAGTCATTACCGTATCAAACCGGCATACTGCAGAAAGTGACACTACAGGACAAATGTTAGTCAACCAAATCAAGCAGCAGCAACATTTGTTTTACAGACAGCAAATTGTTGCCGAAGACCGATATCAACTTAGAGCGGCTGTCAGCGATTTAATTGCCGACCCATACTGCCAAGTTATTATTTTAAACGGCGGTACCGGATTTCAAGCCAAAAACTGTACCAGCGATGCGCTAAAAGTACTATTCGACCGCACTATAGATGGTTTTGCCGAACTGTTTCGCCAATTAAGTTTTTCTGGGACAGTTAAGCATCAAGCAGTCCTTTCCGCAGCAATGCAGTCTGATGCTGTCGCAGGCCTTGCCAACGATACAATTATATTTGCCATTCCTGGAAGTCCTGATGCTGCCGATTTAGCCGCAAGTCAATTAATTTGGCCACAACTTGATGCGAGAACAAAACCCTGTAATTTTGCCAATTTACTAAATAATCGCCAATGTCCTGCGATCTCGACACCGATTAACCATAACAGCAACCAAGAATTTAAATTATGAAAACATTAACTCACCTCAATCAAGCTGGCGAAGCCGTAATGGTTGATGTCAGCGCAAAGACAATTAGTGAACGTATCGCCACCGCTCATGCTGTAGTTTCAATGTCGGCGGAGCTATTCGCAAAAATTCAAGATTTACCCAAAGGCGACGCATTAGCCTGTGCTCGCATTGCAGGGATAATGGCCGCGAAAAAAACATCAGACTTAATCCCACTATGTCACCCGCTCGCACTTAGTAAGGTCGAAATCCAATTTGAGTTGTTGGCTGAAACGTCCCAAATAAGAATAAAAGCCATCTGTAAAGTAAGTGGCCAAACTGGGGTTGAAATGGAGGCTTTAACTGCAGTATCGATAGCCGCATTAACAATCCATGATATGGGTAAAGCTGTCGATCCGAGCATTGATATCGGCCAAATTCATCTTTTAGAAAAAACTGGCGGTAAGTCAGGTAATTGGAGTCGGCATGCAAAATAATGTGCGTATCTTGTTTTTTGCTTCACTGCGCGAAGCTGTTGGATTTTCCGAAATGCACTTTCCGCTAACCGAACCATGCTCGGCAAAAGAATTGCAAATAGCGATTACAAAACTAGACAAACTTGACAAGGCCGACATAGCTAATCGTGACTTGCTGGTGGCCATAAACCAACAATTGGCAAGTTGGGACAGCCAAGTAACTCCTGGTGATGAAATCGCTTTTTTCCCACCAGTAACAGGTGGTTAAAATGGCACTCTCTAATCCTAATTGCCAGCTTAACTGCATTGTTCAGTTTGATGATTTCGATATTGCGACTGAATACGCAAAATTACAACTGACACCGCATTGTGGAGCTGTCGTGTTATTTTCTGGATTAGTCCGCCAGCAATTTGATGGTTGTTTACAAGGCTTAGAACTCGAACACTATCCGGGCATGACCGAACTAGCCATGCTTAAAATTGCCAAGCAAGCGAGCCTTAAATTTGAAATCGGTGCAATAACTGCCATTCATCGTGTAGGAATTTTGCTCCCGCATGACCAAATCGTATTAGTTGGGGTCGCCGCACCGCATCGAAAGGATGCATTTGCCGCTTGCGAATTTATGATGGACTTTCTGAAAAATGAGGTTCCGATCTGGAAGAAATCTCATTTCTATCACCAAGGATCATCGCAAAGTGCTTGGGTAGAAACCAAACAATCAGACGTAAATGCAAAGGACAGATGGCATGGAAAAATTACTCGATAATGTGAAAATGATTTTTGCTGTTTGCATCATTCTTTTTTCGACAGTATCGAAAGCAGAAACAGTAACTATTGCCGCAGCATCGGACTTACGCTTTGCCCTTGATATCCTTGTTGAGCAATTTAAATCACAACAGGGTTCCACAAACAACAGTCAAAATATAAAAGTTATTTACGGTTCATCCGGAAAACTGAGCACGCAAATCCTCGCCGGCGCACCTTTTGATATCTTTTTTTCAGCTGACCGTCGCTTTACCGAAACGTTATTTAAAGCTGGCAAAACTGCGGACTATGGTACCCACTTTGCCGATGGCCGCTTAGTGATTTGGAGCACTCAGCATGACGTTAGGTCTCTATCTTTGAGCGAGTTAACAAATCCGCTTTATAAACGGATTGCGATTGCGCAACCTAGCCATGCCCCATATGGCCAGCGAGCTAAAGAAGCGCTTATCGCGACCGGAAACTGGTCTCAAATTAAAGACAAGATAGTCTTTGGCGAGAATATTGCCCAAACAGCCCAATTTGCCAATAGCGGTGCCGTTGATATTGCGATTATCGCATTGTCATTAGTCAACAAGGCTGCAGAAAATCCCGAAATTGCGAAAGGGACTTATTCACTGATTGACAAAACTAGCCATCAGCCGCTTCAGCAAACCTATGTATTGACCAACGATGGCGAACAAAAGACAACGGCCAAGGAATTTATAAGCTTTTTAAATTCAAAAACTGCGAAGCACATACTGCAAAGTTATGGCTTTGAATTGCCTGCTGATGGCGAGACAACACCTTCACATGATGTTGATGAATTAAGGGAATGACCAATTTGAACGTCGAAGACTGGCAAGCCATTTTATTGACTTTAAAGTTGGCTTTCGCGAGTACGTTAATACTTTTGGTGATTGCAACTCCTTTAGCTTGGTGGCTAAGTGATGCCAAACATCAAACGATCAAAACCGCAATTCAAGCTATTGTTGCGCTGCCGCTGGTGTTGCCACCGACTGTTCTCGGATTTTATTTATTAATTTTACTTGGCCCTGAGGGTCTTATTGGACAAACACTCGGGCAAATGGGATTGCCGAATATGGCATTTAGTTTTTCCGGAATTCTGCTTGCTTCAGTGCTGTATTCCCTGCCCTTTGCTGTTCAACCATTACAGCAGGCATTTGAGCAATTGGGGCGACAGCCGATTGAAGTCGCAGCGAGTCTGGGCGCAGGTCCAATGGATAGATTTTTAACAGTGATACTTCCAATGTGCAAAGGCGGCTTTATTGTTGCAGCAACCTTAAGCTTTGCCCACACGCTTGGAGAGTTCGGCGTTATTTTGATGCTCGGCGGCAGCATCCCGGGGGAAACCAAAGTCTTGTCGATATTAATTTATGACCACGCAGAAGCTATGAACTATCAGGGCGCCAGCCAATTATCACTTGGATTATTAGTGTTTTCTTTTGTGGTACTCGTTTTAGTTTATCGCGTTCGCCAGCAACAATCTGGGCAGAGAAGATGAGTCTTAGAATTAAAGCTAATTGGCAACGAGCACAGTTAAATCTGCAAATAGATACGAACATTCCAACGAGCGGTATCACCGCAATATTTGGCCGGTCTGGCTGCGGTAAAACCAGTTTATTACGCTTAATTGCTGGCATTGAACGAGTTAAAAATGCCGAGGTATTGTTTAACCAACAACCTTGGCAGATTGATTCTAAGTTTGTACCAATAGAACGCCGACGTATTGGTCTAGTGTTGCAACAGCCAAGTTTATTGCCTCATCTTTCGGTTGAAGACAATTTACTGTATGGCTACAAACGCACTCCACTCGCTCAGCGCCGCGTACACCCAGAGTTAATTATCAATTTACTGTCCTTATCACATTTTTTAGGATCGGATGTTTCAACCCTTTCAGGAGGACAGCAGCAAAGAGTTGTATTAGGCAGAGCACTTTTAACCAGTCCTCAATTGCTATTACTCGACGAACCATTTTCAGGTCTTGATAATCAAAGCAAAGCTGAAATATTGCCATTTGTTCGTGAAGTTGTTGAGCGGACTAACATCCCAGTATTACTGGTCACCCACGACACTCGAGAAGTTGAAAAACTAGCAGATCACGTAGTATTTATGGAGAATGGTCGACTCGCTCCACCACAAACAATAGCGGACGCGCTACACCAGCCATTTTCACCGCTTTTTATCGGATCAGAGTGTGCATCAATATTCGTCGGGATTTTGCAACAAACAGATGATTTCGGCCGGCAAAAAGTGTCTTCAACTAAAAACGATGGATGCTATTTATGGCTATCACAAATCCCTACTGCGGCAGTTTATAACACTAAGCATGGCTTTGAATCACGAGTGCGCATCTTAGCCAAAGATGTAGGGATAGCTTTAGCTCCAATTCCTGATATTTCAATTCAAAATCAACTTTCAGCTACAATTACCGACATAAACCACAACGAAAATTATGTCTTGTTAACACTAAAGCTAGAAGACGGCCAAATTTTACATTCAGAAATAACAGCTTATTCATATTCTAAATTAGAGCTTACATTTGGTATTAAAATTGTAGCAATGATTAAATCGTTGGCTTTAGATTAAATAATGTTATCTCAAAGTAGAAGGATTACTTTTGATGACGACCATAAACAAGATGAAAGATCGGAGTTGCCATCAAGGTCGTAACTATCGCCATAAGGACCATAATAGAGAACAAACCTTGTTCAATTATCCCAAACTTAAGTGCGATATTAATGATGATAAGTTCCATCAATCCCCGCGAATTCATCAGCGCGCCAACTGCCATTGCAGTGCGATTGTCAGCTCCACCAATTCGAGCCGCAGCCCAACAAGCCACTCCTTTGGCAAAAACGGACGCTAGCAATATAACAATCGCGATCGACAATAGTTCAAATGAAGCCAAGACATTGAGCTGAGTTTTTAAACCAGAGTAGGTAAAAAACATCGGTAATAATAAAAACACAGTAACTTTATGAAGCTTTGCATCAATCAACTCAGTTAATTTGCCGCGCGGCATAGCAATGCCCAATAAAAAACCACCGAACACCGCATGGAGGCCAACCCACTCCATTGAGTAAGCCGAAAGTGCCCAAAATAGGATTATTAATAGCAATTGTGACGAAGTTAACACTCCGGACTGTTGAACTCTGTCAGCTATGGGTTGCAACCATTTTCGTGCCATGGTCAACATGAAAATTGCATAGACACTACCTCCAATTACAGCTTTTATCGCAAGCATGACGCCGCCACCAAAACTGGCTAGCACGACTGCCAGTACAATCCAAGCTGCAGCGTCGTCAATAGCGCCAGCGGCAAGTGCTAACGTACCCAGCGCTGTGCCAGCTAATTTGCGTTCATAGATTATTCGAGCCAACATCGGAAATGCGGTAATTGCAATTGCTGCGCCCATGAATAATGACGCGTTTGCATAAGAAATATTACTAGCAAATAAGCCAGGTTTGTCTAGTAACCAAAGACACAGCAGCGCAGCGACAACAAAAGGAACGATCATCCCTGCCAAAGATACACCTAAAGCACTGCGAGCTTGTTGCCGAAACAATTGGGTATTGAACTCAAGACCGACCAAAAACATGTATAAACCAACACCAATCTGTGCTCCGAAGTACAAAATTGGCATGGTGTCAGCAATAAAAATTGATTTTTGTAAATCGGGTAGAAATAGACCAAATAGAGACGGTCCAAGCACAACGCCAGCTAGCATTTCACCGACAACTCGAGGTTGACCAATAAATTTTGCAAAGTAACCAAACACCTGAGCTGCTATAAGGATAATTACTAATTGCTGGGCAAAAGCAAGTGCCAGCTCAAATTTACTCATCTACATATCCAATTTTAAATTTTTATAATTTCTACTAACAAGATTGAACTGCAGCAGCGCGAATACTAAAGGTATTTTGGTGTACAAATGGTAAGCTATTTAGACCTGCCGAATAAATCATTTATTTGCTCATACAGTCCATAAAAAATGTTGTTTCTGACTGAAAATACAGGAAACCACTTCTTCAATTAAACAATATAATTTTCATCATGTTACAGAAATGCCCGCAACAATTACACTAATGTTTTTGAAATTACGCATAAAGTTCATCGACTATTTCATGGTTTTATTTAGCACTCATAAATTGAAACCAGTTTTATATCTATAACAGTAACTTTGAAGCGATCTCCTTAAGGCTCAGCTGCTGATCCATCGACATTTTTTGCAGCTGATAATGCGCATCTTGCTCGCTAACACCCAGTTCTCGAATTAGATAAGCTTTGGCTTTTTGTATAATTTTCATCTCTTCAATTGCCGTTTGTGCGATCGCCAATTCGGCCTCAACTTTTGCAATATGCTCTGACTGTTCACGGAGTACACCAAAAAGCGTTTCGCTACCTGCCGAATGCCGCTTAATTAACGATTCGTCTTTCGAACTAATTCTTAGTAATGAATCAATATGTTCAGAAGCACCCTGCCGAATCGCTATCTGTTGGGCTTCGTAACTTTTTCTTAACACTTCCAACTCGAACGAAAGTGCGCTGCAAATTGGCTCTGTTAGTTCATGCAATAAATCGATCCGCTCAGATGCAAGTAAAAACCATGTTTCACTCAGAGTTGGTGCAGCCTGTTTTGTTTCGGTTAGACCTAGAATGATTTGCCTTAATTGCGAAAAATGTCCTGCATCAAGTTGCGAAAGCTTCTCTTGATAATTCATCGACAGATCCGAAGATAAAGTGGACCATAACCCCGAAAATACTTCGATCTGCGATTGTTGTTGAACTTTAAGTTTAGTCCACAAATCAATGTCATTTTTTACGCCAGCAAGCGCAACAATCCCCCATGCGCGTTCTAACCCGGCAAACTCTTTTGCTTGGAGCAAATAGATTAGCCCTAACATCAAGCGGCTCACTGAAACTGAGCTCGCAAGACTTGCTGCTTCAATGATTACATCAAGCCACAAATTGATCATTTCCGAATATTGCTCACATGGTGATGTCCGATATTCTTTTAACTCGAGGCATCCTTGAACCTCAGCCCTCACTGCTAGTAACTTCTCGGTATGAAAAAGCGCTGTAGCTAACGCCATCTTTAGTTTTATTGCCGTAATTTCTGCACGAGTTTGAATAACCAATACTTGTTTATCCATTAGGATCAGCTGACTCAACACATTCTGCTGTACATGCAATAACTTGACGTTAATCGTTTCATCCTGAGAGAGCATCACTAAATTGCTAAAACCACGTTCTCGTTGCAACAAGTGTAACAACCCTGCGCAATTTAGAAAAAGTTCGATAAGTAAATGCAACTGGCTGAGGTTCGATATTTCTTGTTTTTTAGCTGACAACATCAGACGAGTAATCAATGAATTCATAGCTTTACACAATTTAAAAAGATTACTTATCACCGCAAAAAACGTTCCATTACTCATTTAAATTCATAAATCATTGTTTCAATGGAATATAAATCAATTTTACTTTTGAAATAACGATCCATTTAGTCACCCTATGCCCCATGTAAGTGCATCAAATGCACTCGGATCGCGCAGCACGTGCAGTCATGGATGACTACAGACTTAATTTATGCATTAAATTCAATACCTTAATTATTTTTTATTTTTGGCATTAGAAATGCAAACTCAAATTGAGCGCTAGGCTCAACACAGGCATGAATATATTGGACAAAAGCGTCCGCTCCTCGTTTGAGGGCGGACGCTTTTTCATTTTGAAAAACAAAAAAGGAAACCCACTATGGCTTATTTAGTACCAGCCGAATTTGTTACCAAGATGGTTGACGCAGGCGAATCAAAAATTTTTATGTCTACTCGTGACACCCTGATCCGAGCATTTATGGCTGGAGCAATTCTCGCACTTGCTGCCGTGTTCGCTGTGACCGTCTCTGTACAAACAGGCTCACCTTTGGTTGGAGCTATGCTCTTTCCTGTAGGTTTTATCATGTTGTATCTGATGGGCTTCGACTTATTGACTGGTGTATTTGTACTGACACCGCTGGCATTAATCGACAAAAGACCTGGAGTTACTATAAACGGTGTTTTAAGGAACTGGGGCTTAGTCTTTACTGGCAATTTTGCTGGGGCATTGACTGTGGCAGCAATGATGGCTTTTGTATTTACCATGGGGTTTGATGCTCCTGCAGGCCCTGTTGGTGAAAAGTTGGCTGCTGTCGGGGAAAGCAGAACCGTCGGTTATGCATCCCACGGGGTCAGCGGTTGGTTTACCATTTTTATGCGTGGCATGCTCTGTAACTGGATGGTCTCAATGGGCGTTGTCGGCGCAATGATTTCGACGCATGTTAGTGGCAAAGTAATTGCAATGTGGATGCCTATCATGCTGTTTTTCTTCATGGTTTTTGAACATTCTGTTGTCAATATGTTTTTATTCCCATTTGCACTAATGATGGGCGGTAATTTCTCAGTATTAGATTATTTATTATGGAATGAAATCCCTACTGCTTTGGGAAACTTGGTGGGTGGACTAGCATTTACCGGATTGACTTTGTACAGCACCCACTACAAAACTGCTCCAAAACGCGAAATATTAACAAACCCTAGCCACATCAAAAAGGCTGCCTAGCGGTGAGCTTGAATTTAACTATCGGCCAATATTCAGTTATTGGCCGCGCTTCGAAAAATCAGGACTTTGTTGATTACAGTACTGTAAGTAACTCGCTCAGCCAGGAAAAAGGAATTGTTGTTGCAATTGCAGATGGCATTGGTAGTAGTTTGGTCAGTCAAATTGCTAGTGAAACTGCAGTTCGTAGCTTTATCGTTGATTATTATGCGACAAACTCAGCTTGGTCAGTTAAACATGCGGGTAACCAAGTACTTCTAGCATGCCATAGCTGGTTACTTCAACAGAACCGGCACCATTCCTACTCGGCCACTCCAGAAAAAGGTTTTTGTTGCACATTCTCTGCTGTCATCCTACGTGGTAATTTTGCTCATTTATTTCATATTGGCGATACCAGAATTTACCGGTTTGAACATCAGCAATTGAGTCTATTGACTCGAGATCATCGTGTTTGGCATGAGCAAAAACATATCCTTTCGCAAGCGTTAGGCGCTCAAGAAAAATTAAACGTCGACTATGACGTAGTCGAAATTACTGAAGCTTCTTTATTCGTGTTAGCTACTGATGGACTATTTGAATTTATTCCACTATCTGTCATGACTGAAATGCTCGCAAATATAAACGGGAATACAGATTTAAATGATACCGCAAAACAAATGGTTGATTTTGCCTATTCAAATGGCAGCGATGACAATATTTCAATCCAAATAGTCAGAGTTAATAAACTACCAACTCACGAATATCGGCCTTGCATTCTTGATACACAGCTACCGTCCCCAGAGCCTATGGAAGTTGGTCATCAGATAGACGGAATGACGGTAAAACAGATTCTATCCCGAACTACTCGAAGTTATGTTTACCTCATGCAACTTAGTGATGGCTCAAATGCAGTACTAAAAGCTCCATCTCGAGAATTTGCGGCTGATGACCTTGCTTTAGAACGATTATTGCAAGAGGAATGGATAGCAAACAGAGTTCATAGTGCATTTACTCTAAAGACTGTTCATTTAAATAAGCAGCGAAGTGCTTTATACAGTTTATTTGAATACGTTGATGGACAGTCCTTACAAGAATGGCGTTTTAAGCATCCAAAACCCGAGCTTGTGTCCGTGTTAGAAATCGTCACGCAAATTGTAAAGGGTGTGCAAGCTATGCATCGTAGCGAGATACTTCATCAAGATATCCGCCTGACCAACATAATTCTGACAAAGTCCGGTCAAATTAAAATAATTGATTTCGGCTCAGCCAAATTAACAGGACTAGATTCGGACATTTCGTTACAAATACCAGGAACAGCACTATTCATGGCGCCAGAATATTTTCTTGGACAAGCCGGGAGCCATGTATCAGATTTATATTCAGTCGCTGCTGTTTGTTATTTTCTCTTAACAGGGCAATCACCGTATGGTCCAGCGATTGCTCGATGCAAAAATATCCAAGCGCAACAAAGACTAAATTATCAGCCAATTATTGGCAAAGGTAATGATTGGCCAGAGTGGATTGACTTAGCATTGCAGAAAGCTCTTAACGTAGACCCAATCAAACGCTATCAACATTTATCTGAATTTATTTACGACCTGCATAAGCCGAATCCAACTTTAGCTCGAGAGCTTTCATTTAACGGAAATAATACAAATCGGTTCTGGCAACTACTCGCGGTATTCGAACTTCTTGTAATTATGTGGCTGTCAGTATTCTAAAGCTTTCTAAAACCAGACCGCACCCATTGCGAGGTATCCACTTAGGCTACTAGCCTTCTGCTATTTAAAGCCATTAAGCTACACGCGATTTTCTGATGGCGATATTCGCACATACTGCATTTGATACCAAACCTCAGTTAAAAAAGTATGTCCTTCACACGCTATTGTGCAATTGTAATATTTAGCTAAACACATCATCAATTAACTTCATTTTTTCCTTAAATTAAAAGTCTAACAGCAGGATTTATCAATGACAGATCAACCAAGTTTCAACGTCACCCTTCGACTGCTTAAAGGTTATAAATTTGAAATTGATTTTGGCAATGCCGGCAATATTTTTAGCGATGAACCTGCGCCGCTTGGAAATGGTGACGGGCCAAATCCAGAGAATCTGCTGGCCGCTGCTGTTGCGAATTGCTTGGCAGCCAGTCTGTTATTTGCTCTACGTAAATATAATAACGATCCTGGGCAAATCCATGCTGAAGTTAAAGGAGAGTTGGAAAGACAAAGCGGTCGACTTCGAATAGCAAAATTGCAAGTATCTCTTCAGCTGGGTAATAAAGTTATCTCAACGGCAATATTAGATAAGGTTTTAAGCCAATTTGAAAATTTCTGTGTCGTCACTCAGAGTGTTCGCAGCGGTATCGACATCGGGGTAACTGTGCAGGATCACGCTGGTGAATTACTGCATGTGAGCTGAATAAATTAACAGTCAATTTCCGACACGAAGATTTTTTATAATACATCGACCACAGGCAATTTTTAAGCTCAACTAGTTTTATGGGCCGAAACTCGGGCTTGTTTAACATATTACAAGCCCGAATTTGTCAAAATTTAGCAATCGCTTGCAACCACACTTTTATGGTATCAGTAGCTAATTGCTCCGCATCATAATTCGCCATTTTCAATAACACAGAGTATTGGTCATCGAATGAATAGGCAACATTCAAATCAAGCTCGTTACCATAGTTAATCTCGCCGACAGCGGAACTTAGCCAATGGTACTGCACTCCAACATCCCAATTCTTCCGTTTATAACCAAGTTTTATTTGGCCGTCATTAATTCCGCCACTAGGTGTTACAAGGAATTTATCTGCAAATCCCTGATATTTATGAAGTGTCGCTAACGGTGTCATAAAGCCGACACCATTATTTGAGCCAAGGGTTTCATATCCGAATGCGGCTTGAAAAACGCCACGTGTTAACTGAAGTTCTATGTTTTTGTAGTTCGCTCGAAAATCCATTGGCTGGGCCCCAACCTCTTGTTGAGTCGCCAACGCTGTGAACAACTGCCATTGCACCAAACCAAACTCGCCAATATGTTGATAATCAACACCAATGGTTTGATTCGACATTAAAGGGGCGGCTTGAAAGTCCAACGAATAGAAGTAAAACTTAAATTGTGAACTAGCAGCGATTTTGTAATGTAAATCGACAAGGTGAAGGTCACTTTGCCATTGACCTTGTGCACTTTCACTGCCAAAAACTCTATGTACTTTATTGCTCAGACTATAATCAAATCGCCAATCATCACCTAAATTAGTTTGATATCTAACTGCATCAAACGTTTGTTCATTCTGCCGCCAGCCAACACTTCCGACAAATCGTTCGTTGCCAAGGCCAATTTTTTGTCTCCCAACTTTGATCTGATGCTCCCTAACTTGGTATTGAATAAATGCCTGATTTAAATCTGTACCGCGGGGATCTGCAACCGTTGGGAATTGAGTTTTGCCATTGACTGTATCGTTATATTGGCTATCCCCAACAACGGTTACATTGTCAACTTCAACGCCTGCACTTAATTTCTCTGTTAAAGACTGCGCAATAGTCACTCTTGACAACAATGTATTCGCTAGCGCTCGCTCTGCGACACCAACCTGTTCAACGTGTTCTAATCGATAGCGAAACAGCCATTTAACCTCACTATTATCTTTGGTGTTCACCGAGTCCGTTGATTTCGGTGTTTCCACAATCGTACTATTTTTTTCTGAAGCGGCCCAAATTTGTTCGGAACCGAATAGCCCGAAAATTAGGACAATTGCCAAACAGTAATTAAACTGGCTAGTTGATAAATCGTTTAAATTTATGTCCATCATATAATCCTTGTGGCATTTTTCTAAAATCCTGCCTTAAGGAACTAAAGGCAGGAAATCAACATGGTTAGGTAATTTTGAACATCAACTTGCTGCGTGAAGCAGTCAACTGTGATAAGTGAGGGGCAAACTAACGCAATTCGGGCTCAGTAAGTTAACGTCGATACCCATCGGGTTCTCAATGACATCGCCAATAATAATCAAAGTGGGTCCAGTCATTTGGCGAGGTCCCATTTGATGTCGGCGATAGACTTCGACTATAGTTGAGATATTGGCGCGCAGTTCTTGCTGATCTGGGCTGGACACTCTGTCTAGTAGGGCAATTGGTGTAGTCGATGGCCAACCTACGCTTTGTAGCCCATTACAGAGTTCCTCTAGACGATTTAGTCCCATATAAACAACTAGAGTGCAAGAGTTTTCTGGACAATATGCGTAATTGTCCCAAAACGGCTGTTTGTTTTGTTCTGCAAATTGAGCTGTGAAAAACCGCACCGAAGTCGAGATCCCTCTTGCCGTGAGGGGGATGCCGGTATAAGCACTCGCAGCACTTGCACTGGTAATGCCGGGAACTATGGCAAAAGGGATATTTGCTTCTTTAAGCGAGCTAGCTTCTTCAGTAACTCGCCCAAATATCGCAGGGTCGCCACCTTTTAATCGAACGACAACATGGCTTTGACACAGGCTCTCACGGCCATACTCTACAAGGAGTTGGTTGATTTGTGCTTGTGGCATTGCATGCTGACCAGCTCGTTTGCCGACATAAATTTTGCGAGCTCGACTTCCACATAATTGCAGCACGGAATTGCTTACGAGATTGTCATATAGAACGACGTCAGCATCGGCCAATATCCGCGCCGCTTTTACTGTTAGCAGTTCTGGATCACCAGTGCCCGCCCCCACAAGGAAAACTCCTGCATTGGTTTTTTTGGTTTGGGAATACGGAGACCTTTTACCCCAAGAAAAAAAACCGCTTGAGTCCACAGCACGTTGAAGCAGATCCATACTTATTTGATGGACGAAAGTCATAACGTTCATTTTGTTCTCCATATTTGTAATCGGCAAATTGACGTGTCAATCTAATAAACGCGTTCCTAAGCAGCGATAGATTCTAAATCCACGGCTTTCTCGCTAATGAACACTCGATCACCACGTAGTTCCGTTTTATATACCGCCACAAAGATTTCTGGATGTTGTAGACATTGACCACTGCTTAAACAAAAATGCTGTTTATACAGTGGTGATGAAACGGTCAAACGATCATCGAAGGAACAGATAATGCCGCGAGAAAGCACGTTTGCACCACCAATTGGATCATAATTATCGATAGCATATATCTCTCCCAATTCACCAGATTCAGGATGTTTGTCCCAAAATATTGCGACCTGCAAATCACCAACTAACACTCCAACGCCACTATTTTCCACTAAATCATCAAGACTACAGATATCAATTAATCTCATGCTAAAGTCCCCTCGTTGATGGATATGATTGAAATTTGCTGTTGAAAACCCTGCTTTTCTGCTTGAGTTGCCGGCCTGATTTGTGAGCGTTCTTCGACAAATAAAATATTTGGGTCATTTTTGTCACTGTTGACAAAATGGCGAAATCTCTTCAAAGCGACAGGATCGTCAAGTACGGCTTTCCATTCGCAGCGATATGTGCCTACCAGCTTTAACATTTGCTGATCCAACTCGTCACAAATTCCAAGATGGTCTTGTATGACTACAGCTTTCAGATAATCTAAACCGCCTTCTAATTTCTCAAGCCAAACGGAGGTTCTGGTTAATCGATCTGCTGTTTTTATGTAAAACATTAAAATGCGGTCGATATATCGAACTAAAGTTGCGGTATCTAAATCCGTTGCAAACAAATCTGCATGTCTTGGACGCATCCCTCCGTTGCCTCCGACATACAAATTCCAGCCTTTTTCAGTGGCTATCACACCAATATCTTTGCTTTGTGCTTCAGCGCATTCACGTGTACAGCCCGATACTGCCATTTTGATTTTATGAGGGGAGCGTACGCCTTTATATCGATCTTCAATAGCAATAGCTTGGCCGACGCTATCTTGCACGCCATACCGACACCAGGTACTACCGACACAGGATTTTACAGTTCTGAGCGATTTGCCATAAGCATGTCCGGTCTCAAAGCCGGCGTCGATAAGTAACTGCCATATTTGCGGTAATTGCTCCAAGCGCGCACCAAACAAATCAATTCGTTGGCCACCAGTAATTTTGCAATACAAGTTAAATTGCTTTGCAATTTGACCAATGACTATTAATTTTTCCGGAGTAATTTCGCCGCCAGCGATCCGTGGAACTATTGAATACGAACCGTCTTTTTGCATATTCGCTAAAAAAGTATCGTTAGTGTCTTGCAGTCCTACGTGTGATTTTTTTAACACGAACTCGTTGTGAACTGATGCGAGCAGTGATGCAACTGTCGGTTTGCAAATCTCACATCCATGCCCTTTGCCATGCTTGGTAATGAGCTGGTAAAAGTTTGTTATACCTTCAACTTGAATTAGGTGTAATAGTGATTGCCTTGAATGGGCAAAATGCTCACATAAATGATTATTAACATTAACTCCCCGACTTCTTAATTCATCATCAAGCACCGACTTCAGAAGTGCGCTGCAGCCACCACACCCCGTTGCAGCCTTTGTACAGGACTTGATACTTGCGAGATCGCAGATCCCTGTGTCTATAGCGCCAATAATGTCTGATTTCGCTACGTTATGACATGAACAAATAGTCGCACTGTCAGGTAACCTGAATTCAGCGGCTTTCTCACCAGTTTGGGTTGGAAGAATTAATTGCTCTGGCTGTGCTGGCAGTGGAATGTCGTTGAGTACATACTGCAATAGCGTATCGTAGTTACTTGTATCACCGACTAACACTGCCCCAAGCAGTTTCTTGCCATTTGCACTAACTACTAATTTTTTATAATTACCAAGTTTCGGATCTGTATAAACATAACTTAACGCGCCGTCGGTTTTGCCGTGAGCATCGCCAATCGAACCTACTTCTACTCCGAGTAATTTTAATTTGGTGCTCATATCAGCACCAAAAAAACGAAGTTTTGATTTACTATCCACTAGGTTATCAGCAAGCACTCGCGCCATTTGATACCCAGGGGCAACTAGACCAAATATTCTGTTCTGCCATAAGGCACATTCACCGATTGCAAAGATATTATTGTCAGAGGTTTGGCAAGCATCATCAATCACAATGCCACCTCTAGCACCAACATTTAAGCCAGCCGCTTTTGCGAGTTGGTCATAAGGCCGGATCCCAGCCGAAAACAAGACCAGATCTGCATCTAGGCTAGTACCATCGGAAAATTGCAGTTTATATCGATTACGGTCGCCATTAATAATCGCTTGTGTCGATTTTGCCGTATGTACCGTCAAGCCGAGCTTTTCAATTTTGCGAGCAAGTAACTCTCCAGCAGCGCTATCGAGTTGAACAGCCATTAGCTGAGGCGCGAATTCCACGACATGAGTGGTCAAGCCAAGTTGCACTAAAGCATTTGCCGCTTCAAGTCCCAACAAACCGCCACCGATGACTACTCCGACTTCACTGGTTTTAGCACTTTGCTCAATAGCTTTTAAGTCCTCTAAGGTTCGATAAACCAAACAATTCGGTTGTTCATTCCCCGGAATTGGCGGCACAAATGGATAGGAGCCTGTTGCTAAAACCAGGTGGTCATATTTGAAAATTCGACCATCGCGGCAGAGGACTTGCTTTGACTCTGGCTCAATTTTGTCAACCCAGCAGTCGAGTTCCAGCCTTACGTTATTGATTTGATACCATTCTTCAGTCGATAGGGCGAGTTCCGCCATTGGCGTACCACTGAAGTATGAAGATAAATACACTCGATCATAAGCAACATGCTTTTCACCACACAATACGGTAACGCTAAGCACATCGCTTCGCTGCCGAAGCTGTTCGATAAAATGGTGCCCCACCATGCCATTACCAATAACGAGTACATTTGATTTCACAGCATTGCTTTCGTCAACTAATTGCATCTGCCTTGCCCCTTGTTATATTTTTCGTCAACCAACTGATCCACAAGCATAAAAAAAACCCAAGTTGCCCCCGCATTTACTGCAGGATTAACTTGGGCTTCTTTGCCATGTCAGTCGTTGACGAATCTATTGTTTATATCGAGTTGTCGATATCTAATTAAAAGCAGAATCTAGGCCAACTTGCAATCCTATTTAAATTCAATCACTTAAATAAACAAAGCAAACAGAAAGAGCTTGCAATGCACATTTTCGGTGAATTTCCGCACTCATTTAGAGCAATCAATCTGTTGTAATGAACTTTAATGCCCTTTATATCCACTTATCTTAATTGCAGATAATTAGCAGGGATTGTATAACCCCAATATGTCTAAACCGATATACTGCTAGCTTGTTTCCAGTCAAACAAAATTTTAGGAAAAAAACCACTTTAGGAGCAATCACATGTCCGACCAAGCTTATTGGGAAGGTGTTTATAGCAGAAATGCAGAAACTTCATTAAGTTGGTTTCAAAATTCTCCCGACAATTCCTTAGCACTAATCACCAAACACTCTGCTCTAGTGAACAAACACGTCTTGGATGTTGGGGCTGGAACATCAAGGTTAATTGACAAGTTGCTACATGCAGGTGTTAGCTCGGTTTCCATTCTTGATTTATCAGAGGTTGCGCTCAAAACGGCATACTTCAGGATCCGGCCTGATAACGTCGATAAGGTTAGTTTACTCCACGGAAATGTGCTTAATTATGATTTGCAGCCCGCCAGCATCGACATATGGCACGATCGTGCAGTTTTTCATTTTCTAACAGAACACCAACAACGCCAAAGCTACCTCGAACAGTTGGCAAGAGTACTGGCACCCAATGGTTTATTTGTAATATCAACATTTGCACATGACGGACCTGAACGTTGCAGTGGTTTGCCCGTTTGTCGTTACAGTATCGAAGAACTCAAGACTATTTTTGGTGAGGAATTTTCATTACTTGAATCGATAGAAGAGCGCCATTTGACGCCAACAGGTAGAGCCCAATCATTTATTTATGGCTGTTTTAAATACACACCTGCCGTAATTAATAAATGGAATACCAACGCTTAACATGGAGGCAGCGTGTTAAACCACGCTGCCGTCAACCATTGATTCTCCCCTCATCGCCCCAGAGAACTTTGCGAGACAGTCACTAAAACTGTGTTTGGGCAACATAACTTCAATCAGACGAAAGCGACCATCGTCTGCTATTGCATCAGCAATCGCGCTGACAAACTGATTACCGTTCCAAACCTGCCTAGCCCCACCATTCATTGCCCTAGCGAGTGCAGCGTAATTCCATCCACTTAGCGAGGTTGCGCTGAGTTCTGGAGCAAATGCTTTTATCATCCCCCAACTTTGGTTATTCAGTACAATAACAATTGGATTCCAGCCATACCGTTGACAATGACCAAGTTCAAGACCCGTCATTTGAAAGGCCCCATCACCAACAATCACTATCGGACGTTTTTTCGAAACTTGTTGAAGTCCAAGAGCTGCAGGAACAGCATACCCCATCGACGCATAAAACGCGGGGGCCAATAACCAACGCGGCTCAGTGTGAAGCGAAGCAAACAAACAGTCACCAATGTCGAGCACAAACGGAAACAACTCTGATTGCGCGCTCAACTCTTGATGTAACAACTTCATCGCAGTACCAGAGCTCCAACACGCCTCTGCAAGTTTATCTTCGACTTCCAAGTCTTGAACCCAACTATTGGGCGCTGAACGAGGTTCGTACCGAATATTAAAATCCGCCAACCATGCTGCGACCGCTGCAGGCTCGATCTGATAGTATTTTCCATTTGGTAACACAATGCCGTTCTCGTCCCACCAAAGCACTTTTTTGTTGTGGAGCAGTGCTGGGTTGCCTGCAAAATTACTGTCAGATTTGATAACCCCGCAGACCAGCAACAAATCACTCTGTTGAAGAAACGGCAATAGAGGATCTTGCCCAGTTCCTGAGAAAACTCCAACATAGCAACACGCATTTGGATTAAGTACCGAGCGTCCTAGCAGCGTTGCCGCACAGGGTGCATTACTTGACAAACTGAAGTGTGAAATTGCTTGGTCAAAGCCAAACCTTCTAGCCTTTGCCCCAACCAAACAACAAGGAGCTTTCGCAGAGTTAAGCAGTACCGACAAACTCTCCGTCAATTCTTGAGGTAATTGTTTAGGTTTGGCTTTAAGTGATTCTTGAATCTTAAGATTCTTAGGGCTGAATTTTTCTACTGCATAATCTCTAGGCAACTCAATAAGCACCGGCCGACGTTCTTGTAAGCAGGTCGCCAATACATCTTGCCATAGCAGTTCAATTGTACTTGCATCATCAAAGCGAACTTGCTTCGCCGTTATTTCTGCAAGTATCCGGCGTTGACCATCAACATCACCAATTTGATGATGCAACAAGTACCCTGACTCGATTTCACGTTTTGATGGAAAGCCCGCAAAAACAATCATTGGCACAAATTCCATGAAGGCTTGCGCTATCGCATTTGTTGCATTAAGCGCGCCTGCGCCATATGTCAATGCCACTGCTGATGGACGATTAGTAAATCTTGCAGCTGCATCGGCAGCAAACACCGCAGCAGGTTCATGGCTTAGTTGAATCAGCTTAAGTTTGGGTTGCTGCTCAAACCGTTCCAACCACGGCAAAATAAAATCTCCGGGGATAGCAAAGACATCATTGATATCCGCAGCTAATAATTGCTCAGCTAAATAGTCGGCTATTAACATATAGTTCTCTGATTTTAGGTAACACTGAATGAAGCCAAAACAACTAGGCAAATTTTTATCGGATTTTACTCGTTAGCTAAGAGATCAAAACCAATCGACAGTGATATAAGGGCGAGGCAAAAGGGGTAGAAAATTGTGATTGATTAAATTATTGGTTATTGGTTATTGGTTATTTCTGAAGAGTTTGGCTAAAGATCGACAGCTCAATCGTCTATCTTTAGCCAAACAGCAAATTCAAATTGCGTTTGAGCCCTTAAATAAGCCAAGAACTTTTAAGCTGAATGTGAATTGGCTCATCGGTGTTAACATTGCCTCGGTCTTGCTCTAACCACGTCCATCCATCGGCGTTTAGCAGCGAAGTAAGCATTCCGGAGCTATCGAGTCCCACAGGTTCAGCCGTTACACCATCCACCGTAACGTTCACAGAAATCCGCTGAAAATCTAACCGGCCCATTTTTTTTCTAAATGGCTGTTTGGCCGAAGCCGGGATGACTTTATGCTGTGATGCAACAAATGAAGCCTTCGATTGGCCAGCGCGTTTTGCAAGCCCCGCTAACACTAGCTGCTCTAACGTTATAACCGCTGAAACTGGGTTCCCAGGCAAACCAAAAAACAAGCAATTGCCAAGAACTCCAAATGCAAAAGGCTTGCCGGGCTTAATTGCGACTTGCCAAAAATGCATTTGGCCAATTGACTCTAAAACAGCCCTCGTATGGTCGGCATCACCCACAGACACACCGCCACTGGTAATAAGTGCGTCGACTTCTGATGATGCTTTGTCGAAAAGTTGTCTTAACTTCACTGGATCATCAGCGACCCAACCATAATCAACGACTTGGTAACCGAGACGCATCAACACAGCTTTAATAACAACACGATTACTATCATACAACTCACCCAGAGTTAACTGCTCACCAGGTTGTTTTAACTCATCTCCGCTTGATAAAACACCAACTCGTAACTGCTTATAAACTGCGACGTTTGCTACACCTAAGGTAGCAAGCAAGCCAAGTTGCAGAGGACCTAAACGGTCTCCTTGCTTCAAGACCGTCTGTCCATGCTCGATTTCGCTACCGCACAACCGAACATGTTGACCTGCTTTGGGTCTATTCTGCAGACAAATCAATTGACCTTCTTGTTGGTTTAAAATTGTCACATCTTCTTGCATCACCACAGTATCAAAATCATCAGGAACTAATGCGCCAGTCGTTACCCGGATACATGAGCCTTCCTCGGCTGCAGCTAAAAATGGATGGCCGGCCAAGCTTTGCCCAACAATCTTAAATAGATTATTTTCAGAAACATCGGCAAAGCGGATCGCATAACCATCCATCGCTGAATTATTCACTGTAGGAATTGCGAGCGGTGAAATAACATCTTCTGCCAAAATTCGTTCAAAAGCAGCATCTAAAGATACCCATTCGACAAAGGTGGGGTCTGGTATATCTTTCAACATCTTACTGAGTGCTTCAGACAAACTTTGCATTTTTGGCTTCTCACTCATGCGGGTTTTCCTTGAAAGCTAACCATCCACACTGCTGCTTCGACTCTAGATCGCAAATTCAATTTTTTCAATAAGTGCTTCACATGCACCTTTACCGTGCCATCTGAAATATCCAGCTCGCGAGCAATAAGTTTATTACTTAATCCTTTAGCAATGAGCTCCAAAATTTCTAATTCGCGATTGGTTAAATTAGAAATATCCGTCACCGGCTTTTCTACAGGTCGACGAATGGCATCAGCGAGTGCGGCGTTCACTGCGTCACTTAGCACCATCTTGCCATGCACTGCTTTTTTTATTTGCGCTAATAAATCATCAGGATCTGAATCTTTAAGTAAGTAACCATCTGCACCGAGACTGATTGCTTTAATCACGTCTTCATTCGAGTCAGACACTGTTAACATGACAATCCTAGACGTAACGCCATCGTCACGCATGCGTTTTAGAGTCTCATGTCCATCCATTCCTTGCATATTTAAGTCAAGGATAATCAAATCTGGCTCTAACTCGTTGGCTAGCTCAATTGCTTCCGGTCCATTGCTCGCTTCAGCGATAACGTCTAAATCGTCTTCAAAGGCTAACAACTGGCGCAAGCCTTTGCGCAATAATGGGTGATCATCAACTAACATTACTGAAAACTTATCGATCGACATGCGAGACTCCATCACGTTATTTCCTGCCTATTAGGAAGTAATCCTTAATATTGTTATTTGATTTATATCATGTTCGAGTGGATAGCTGAAATTGCGGCTTAGATACAGCCAAAAAAAAAGACACCAGAGATACTCCTACACTATTGTTTTATATGGATAATATTAACCTCACCAGATGTGATATACCTATTTATAGGTATCCATTTCGCGCTTTTAGCCAAAAACTATAACCATTCAGTTTCATTGTGGTAACTCAACGCAACTTGCATAGTTGTCGCGATGCGTGCGCATTAGACCCATTGGAGCTTTTATGTCTAACTTAAATAAATGGCAGCCGGAAGATGAATCCTTCTGGAACCATACCGGCAAATCGATTGCAAGTCGTAATCTTTGGATTTCAATCCCAAGCCTACTTTGTGGCTTCGCAGTTTGGATGTTATGGAGCATCCTCACTGTTCAGATGATGAATCTTGGCTTTCCATATAGCCCAAGCGATTTGTTTTCATTAACTGCAATAGCTGGCTTAACCGGCGCTACCTTGCGTATTCCGTCTAGTTTCTTTGTTCGGATGTGTGGTGGCCGTTACACCATTTTCTTAACAACAAGTCTATTAATGCTGCCGGCAATCGGTACTGGCTTAGCGCTCCAAGATAAAGACACGCCATTTTGGGTGTTTCAAGCGATGGCCTTACTTTCCGGTATCGGCGGCGGCAACTTTGCGGCATCGATGTCAAACATCAGTTTCTTCTATCCAAAAAAACAACAGGGCCTTGCTCTTGGGTTAAATGCTGGCTTAGGTAACTTTGGTGTTACCACTATGCAGATTTTAGTACCACTGTTCATGACATTTGGCGCCTTTACCTTCGCAGGTGGCGGTGATGCAATGATATTACAAAAAGCTAGTGGCACATTGATTGGCAGTATCCCAGCAGGTAGCGAGACATGGGTGCAGAACGGAGGTTTTGTTTGGCTACTATTATTAGTGCCGCTTGCATTTGCAACTTGGTTTGGCATGAATAACATCAATACAGAAGAAGTTACTCCGAAACAACCTGGTGCGCTTGTTGCCTTTAGTATCATCTTAGCAATGCTGGCGATTGGCTTTATCACATCCATCGGTGGTTTGTGGTTAATGTTGCCTGCCGCAGTTAATGGTTCAGGTTTTGGTGTGCCAAAAGAATTAGTGCTAATCGGTGTTTTATTTAGCACCGTGTTCCTATTGAAATTGCTGCCGGGTGCTATCCGCACGAATCTTGACCGTCAATACAAAATTTTTTCGGATAAACACACTTGGGTAATGAGTGTTTTGTATGTGATGACTTTCGGCTCATTCATTGGTTTCTCAGCAGCTTTCCCACTGTCAATTCAGGTGATCTTTGGTTTCAGCCATCAAATGGTTGATGGTGTAATGACCCACACTACCGTTAATCCAAATGCACCAAGTGCTTTAACTTACGCATGGATAGCGCCATTTATTGGAGCATTAATTAGACCTGTAGGCGGATGGTTAGCAGATAAACTGGGCGGTGCGTTTGTAACACAGCTTTGTTCAATTACGATGGTCATTTGTGCACTGGGAGCAGCGTATTTCATGCAACTGGCCTACCAATCTCCAACCCCAGAGCAATACTTCATGCCATTCTTTTTGATTTTCTTAGGTCTATTTGCAGCAAGTGGTATTGGTAATGGTTCAACCTTCCGCACTATTGCAGTAGTATTTCCAAAAGAACAAGCAGGCCCTGTCCTTGGTTGGACATCAGCAGTAGCTGCATACGGCGCATTCTACATTCCACAAGTGTTTGGTGAGCAAATTAAAGCAGCAACCCCTGAGTATGCAATGATTGGCTTTGCTGTTTTCTATGCATTATGCCTAGTTATTAACTGGTTCTTTTATTTACGTAAAAATGGTGATTTCTATAACCCATAACTAGCCAGTGAATTAACAATTGAAGGCTCCATGACTGAGATCTTGGGGCCTTTTTGTTTAGATATTTAATTGTGCATAAATGACACAGCGCCCCGTAGACAACAACTAACTAGACAAACCATCCTTTAATATTCTAAACACAATGTTATTGGCACATAATTCTATTCGTTGAATAAGGGTCTGTGGAATCCCTCTATTCATTTCCAACTGTTTAAGGGGGCGGTAATGTGACATCACAAACTCACTAGGAAGTGCAACGATTGAGCGGTTAGATTTGGATAAGGCCAATCTGAGCAGTTCAATTGGATAGGATCCTCGTTCGTCGGCTTGCATGGTCTTTGGCCAGCTGTAAACGACAACCCTTTCTGCTCTGTGAGCGGAATCAAGGGCAAGCCATATGAGTAAAGTCACTAAATATAGTGATATCCGTTTCATAATGAGGATACAAGAAAATGGATTTAAAGCTTAGTCTAACGTCTACTTGCACAACATGCGAATAAACCCTCCTGATAATCGCATATTGTTCTCCTTAATCTATTGAATAAACTTGGGACGTAGTGTGAGTTGTAAAGGCCTAATCTGAGAGTTTGTTTGCATCAACGACCAGTATGAGTGTCGTCAGAAATTGTTCGTTCACATGTTCAAAGGTCATGTAATTTACAAATCAACACATATTGACTACTTTTGATTGTATAAAACTAGCAGGCTTTAAGAGTTTTAATATCAAGCCCGTTTTAGCGAAGGATTTCCTGTGACGTCAAACTATTTATTATGTGGCACAAAAACTTGGACCAAGTTTTGAAGCTTTCATTAGTAACAAAACTTTCTAAATTTCCCTCATCAACTCAGTGACCTTTAATACAAAATTCTAAAAGTTAATTAATCAATTCAGCGCGAGACTTTAACTGGTCAATGGAAATACCAATAGGTCGTTTGCTATCACTTATTCCTGATAGTGACTAACTTTCAGACTCAAATTGACTTGCTACAATGATGAAAGTTTAATCACATTGAGTATCACAAAATGAAGTTAAGTCACTTGTCTATGCTCGTTACAAGCGCATTTCTATTCAGCTGTAAGCCCGCAGGCGCTGATGAAGATGCAGTAAATACCACAGCTAAAGTCGATAAATCGGCAATTGCCCTAACGAACGCTGTTATTTATCAACATCAAGCAGCAGACACAATGGTGATCAAAGATGGCCGTATTGCCTTTATAGGTAATTCAGAGACTGCGCAAAAACAGTATCCAAATTTGAGTAACTGGCAAGATTTAGAAGGGGCGTTTATCGGTCCTGGGTTTATTGATAACCACAACCATGTATTTGAAGCAGACGCTGAAATTGGCGGAGATTGTGATTTGTCTGATGCTCGTAATATCCGTGATTATGAGCAAGAACTGATTCAATGCAAGCGCGAATTGGTCCCAGAGTCAGATGAATGGTTAATGGGCTATGGCCATGAGCTGGCAACGCTGCTTGCCCTGACAGATGAATCACCACTAGAAATGCTCGATCGCCTATTCCCAAGTAATCCAGTTGTCATTATGGAGCAAACCTCTCACTCCATGTGGGTCAACAGCAAGGCATTGCAGCTTGCGGGATTGAATGATAAATCTTCCGACCCCCAAGGTGGCCGCATTTTACGCGAAGCCGATGGCAGTCTAAGCGGAATTCTCCTTGATAATGCCGGAGATCGCTTGTTTGAGATCGCCTGGAATCAACAACCAGATTTGCAAAATGCGCATAAGCGCGGCCTGCTCAACGGACTTCGCCAATTAGCTGAAAACGGAATCACGACTGTGGGTGATGGTCGGCTGTATTGGAAACGTGGCTGGCTGGATACCTGGCAACAACTTGAACAGCAAAAGAAATTAACTGCGCGCGTGAGCATCCGGCCATGGATTTACCCTGCCGATCCTGCAGCGCCGCAGCTGGAGTTCTTCCGCAAAGTTTACCAATCAGATCCAAACCGGTTGCTGGTGATCAATCAGGTTAAGCTTTACAGCGATGGTTTATTACAAAACGGCACCGCTCGATTACTGCAGCCATATCGCCAGACCATTAATCCTGATCTTCCGACGGGATTGGATTATATAGCGCCAGATCAAATGAAGTGGTGGTTGGTGGAACTCGATAAAATTGGTTATGGCGCGCACATTCATGCCATTGGTGATGGTGGAACGCGAAATGCTCTTGATGCAGTTGCATTTGCCCGTCAAGAAGGTTCGGCGCAATTATATGGCTTAACGCATCTAGAATTGGTGCAAGTCGAAGACTTCGGCCGATTTAAACAATTATCAGTTGATGCTGACATGCAAATTGGTAATGAAGGTACTTTGCATGCTGATCACAATTGGGCGGACCCATGGTTAGGCCATGACCGAGCAGCGCATTTAATGCCTGTTCGGGAGTTTCTTGCTGCTGGCGCAAATTTAACTCTGAGTAGCGATTGGAACGTCAATGAGCTCAATCCGCTGATCAGTATTGCCAACGCACTGGAGCTAAAAGGTCAGGCTTTCCTTGATGTAGATACGGCTATTTCGGCCTATACGATTAATGCTGCAAAAGCTTTGGGTCTCGCTGAACAAACTGGATCACTGACTGTAGGTAAAGCGGCCGATCTAGTCGTGATTGACCAGGATATTAGTCGAGCTAACCCGGCTAAAATTCGCCAGGCAAAGTTCTTATTGACCATGCTCAACGGTAAGGTGGTGTATCAGAGTCCGGATTATTAAGTGTCTGACAGACCAACCGCAACCAACAGCTGATTAAAGTTTTGTGCTGGCTTCCCAGAGGCCAGCGCAATTCCAGACGACGGCGAATGGTCGATAACTCATTATTTACCCGCAACAACGCCAATTGACCTTGATGAATGCCAGATGCCACCATCAAGGTTGGTAATAAGGCAACGCAGTCCGTTTTTAATAGCACACCTTTGAGCGTACTAAAGTCAGCAATCTGGCTAGAATGCCCACTATAACCACTTTCATCGGCAGACTGTTGATAATCCTGCGCCCAAATTAATTCTCGAAATGGTGCTAGCTCTTCGACTCCAACACTTGGCTTTCCGGCAAGCGGATGGCTCGACCTCACAACGAATACTTCATCATAATAACCGACGCGGCAATAGTCGTACCGGCTGTTATGCAATTCGATACTTTCGTGCAACAGCACCACATCAAAGACACCTTCGACCAAGCCTTGAGTTAAGACTTCTTCACTATGCGTGCTGATGCGGAGCTGAACCTGTGGTTGCTTTTGCATAAAACCGACAATCGCATCAGTTAACAGTTGCTGTGGAATATGTGGCGCAACACCAACTACGAGCACAAGTTGCTGATGTTGCTGTAAGGCATAAGCTGCAGCTTGTAAGCGGTTTGATTGAGCCAACGCATGCTGTGCCAAAGGTAATAACGTATGGCCATCAGGACTTAACTGTAGTCTGTTACCACTACGAGTAAACAACTCCAAATTAAGCTCTGCCTCCAAATCCTGGATCCAGCCACTAAGCTGCGATTGTCGCTTACCCAATGCTCTTGCAGCAGCAGAAATAGACCCTAACTCGGCACTTAGCACAAAAGCCTGAAGATAATAGAGCGTAATAGTATTTAATGACTGCATAACCTCAACCTTGATAAGGGCTTATTAATGATTATAACGCCGCACACAGTGAGGATGTCATTCAAATATCTCGCGGATTCATATTGTTACAAACTCAAAGTTCGGAGTTAAAGCAAAGAGTAAGAAATCCTCATGAAATCGTATCAATTTAAATGACAAATAATTGCTGAGTCGATGACTTTTAAGGTTCAGCATCGTCCGCTTTCAATTGAAGAAGTGGTGCTTTCAGTGAAACTGATGGTCAGGTTAATTTGCAACGACTGGTAAGCTCGATTTGAAATTGGTTGTAAATTAAATGTAATTAATCAAGGACAGTTGCATCCAGCAAAACGTAAAACAGGCCTTACTTTAAAAAGCCGCTTTATTCACTCCTGATGATATTGAATTTCTAAACCGCTTTAAAACTGGCCTCAAATTAGCTTGAAAACAGCTTCAAACTCACCCTTAAAACAACCACAAATCATGTTGGAAAATCAGCCTTAAATTAAGGGTATTACTTGCTGTTTTAACCACGCATGCGATCACAGTGCTTTTGCCCCCACTTGTCTAATTGATCGCTGATGCGATCACAGGAGGTTCGTTGTAGAGATATCTATGTTCAGATCAATGGAATAGAATCTCATCTAAGTAGTCAATTAGACGTGGATTTGGGGTAAAAGTAGGCTACTTTCGCTGTTTTAATCAGCGGATAAACGAGTGAAATTAGGTGAAAACGGCGTAATTGGGCTAGGAATTATGCTTGTTTAAATGCTAACGATATTGTCAAGACCAGCTTAGAAGATTAGGTTTGCATTTTGTTGGCATCAGGCAGGGCCAAGTTCGTTCTTCAAAGGTTCATTTGGAATAGGATTTGTAATTGATCGCAGTGTTACTTGTAGTTGCAGTATGTGCTTTCATGCATGGTTAGTCCATAAAATGATGATTTCACGGCCAGAAATCGGCTTTTGCGCGGCCATAATGTGAAAGTGCTCGGGGTAAAACTCATGCGTTATTCGTGCGCGGCCAGAAATCGGCATTCGCGCGGCCAAAAAGCAGTGTTTGCGCGGCCATAATGTGAAAGTGCTCGGGGTAAAACTCATGTGTTATTCGTGCGCGGCCAAAAAGCAGCATTTGCGCGGCCATAATGTGAAAGTGCTCGGGGTAAAACTCATGTGTTATTCTTGCGCGGCCAAAATGTAGCATTTGCGCGGCCATTAAGTGTAATTGTTCAGGGTAGTGAGACACATGTGCGTAAGTATTAAAGGTGCTCAAATCTAGGGGGTTATTTTTGGGTGGGCTTATTGGAGTGATTCGATGTTTTCTGAAACCTTGCACATGAGAATGGTGGTTTTAATGTGCAAGACAATTGCTGTGACTATGAATAGTTATACTAGCTCATATCTGAGCTGACAGTCAGCTATGAACTAATGCAGCTGTATGGATCAGGCGCTCTTGAAAAAACGAATCTCTACTTTGCCTTAATTGTGGACTTTCGATTTTCGTGAGGCGCGCTGCCATCAACCCCATCATGCATTAACAATAACAGCAGGCGTGCACGACGCGCTGATTGGCTGTTAAACCAGCGCAACCGTAGGGCACATGAAATGTGCCGTCAATTGCGCGTGCTGCCATCGCCGTGAATCAGTCAGGACATCAGGTTTGTTGCACCGGCGAATATCTTTGCTGTGACAACCGAGGTTAGAACCCTTGCGCCGACCAGCGCCTTTGCCACTATCCCGCAAACCGACTGACGGTCAATGTTCCGTTCGCCCGTTCGTGCCTGTGACATCGGGAGTATCGACTCACGCTTACACGCTCACGGCACAGTGCCCCCAGCCCGCTTGCTGGTAGGGGGAGCGGTAGCTGCAAACGAGTTGCAGAGATGACGCGCACAGTAAGACCTGACCCTGAGCATTCCTGTCAGATCTGACAGCTGGAAGGGGCGAAACAATCTGTTTATTTTGACTATGTTGATGAGTTGCTGCTTGTCAATAAACCACAAAATGATCTAATGGAGATTTAAAATGAAACAGTTAAACATTATTGAAGTTGAAATGGTTGGTGGTGGTCAAGTACGAGAGTTTGAGTACATGAGCTTATTGGAGGCTGCTGGCGGTGGCGCGGCTCTGGGAGCACCATTTGGCGGTGCAGGAGCCGCAATCGGCGGTGCACTAGGCGCCTCATTTGGTGTCGGCTATAACATTGGCCAGTACATCAATAATTTCATTTATAATTAACACTTTAGATAGTGTCTCTCAGAGAAAAACTTCTCTGAGATCTATCAACTATCCGCAGAACTGCATTCTGAACTGGTATGCAGCTCTGCGGCGCAAGGAGGTCATATGCAAGCTTATTTTCATTTGTTACTGTCTGTTGTGGGTTTATTATTGATGTTGCCAGTTGCGAGACGGATTACTCTGCAACAGCGGGTTAACCGGCGGGCGTTACAGCAATTAAATGCACAATTGACAACATGGGAAAAAACGTCAGCACTAGCAGGAACAACTTGCTTAGTGCTGGCTGCTTTGTTTGGGCGTATCGTCTGATAAATTCTCAGGGTTTAGCTGTACTAGCTCATATCTGATCTGACAGTCAGTTATGAACGAATGGCAGCTGTTCAGATCATGCGCTCTCAGAAAACGAATGTTTGCTTTGCCTTATTTGCAGACATTCGTTTTTTCGTGATGTAACCATTTAACGGCGCATTAAGCGGACAAAAATAGTGGGTTAAAATGTGTAGCGAAGCGAAATCCAGTGTTTTTGTTCCGTTTAAATGCGTTGTTAGCTGTGGTCTATAAACTTGCTTAGAAAATCCTCTAATGCCTCACCTGGATGTTCAATATCAGATGAAATCATTTCGATACCCCATTGATCTAGAATTCGTTCTTGGACTGGGTTTGGTTTTGGCGAGAAAACGTATGATTTGGGTTGCGCTTCACCAAGATGATGAGCTTTCCAAAGCATCGACAATTTATAGAAAAGAAATCGTATATTTACATCAGCTAAACTATAACCAATAAATAGTACTGATTTACCTAAAACATCTGCCCTCAATTTAATGTCTAAAGGAGTTTCGAAACCTAGTCGCTCAAAGTAGCTAGTTTCATCTAGCACGATTGACTTATCATCATCAAAATCTCCGTGAAACTTAATGATCTGGGTACTATTGCTGTCTACTTTTGTTAGGTCTGCAACAGAAGATATTTTGGTATAAGGTTTTTTATGATGATCTAGCGCGTACTCTAACCAACGATCGTAATTTGTAGTATAAATTATAGGAAATTCGGCTTTAGCTATATTTTCATGAACTTTTGATTTCGAAACATCAACGTTTGGTGCATGCCAATTTCTATCCATCCAGCTTCTTAGTGGGCCGATACTTCCCTTTTTTAAACGGTAATATTCAGCTAAAGCTAAATGGTCGCCAAATGTCTTATAAATTTCAGGGTCATAATCCAAATCTATCGCTATTTTATCAATTAACGAATCCCATGATGGCAAACCAAGATTCATAGATACCCCAGCCCCAACAAAGAGTATGACGTTACCTTCTTTAAATGATCTTAATAATTGTTCCATTACAGCGCATTCCTTTCTAAAAAAGCTTTGAATTGATCAAATGCTATTTTCCGCATTGAAATTTCATTTTTCCTCTCACCCATTTCAGCAAATGTTTCTGTTTCACCTTCAGGTATAAAAATGCAATCCCATTGGAAACTTCTATCTCCTTTTGGCTCTGGGGATATCACACCTCTTATTTCGCCTTTAAAGAAGTGCATCTTTTTAGCATCGCAATATCCAATAATTGTTCTAGCAACTAAACCTAGATTATCTCCTTTTCCCAGCAATGTTGAAAACTTATCTGCTTCTAATTTATCCCAAAATATTTGTGTCAAACCTCCGGGAAATCCATTCAAGCTATCGATATATAAACCAGTATGCTCTACAAAGACTGGACGACCTACTTTTTTAAATGCCTTTAACAGTTTATCTTTAACTAATTCATCTACATTTTCTGTTTGTATTTCGTTAATAGAGTGCTTTGCCGCGATAATCTCCACTCCGGCACCTTCGAGAATTTTCTGTACCTCTGCCACTTTAAAATTATTCTTTGAAACAAACCTTATCTTCATACTCCTCCCTTTATAAAGCTGTATTTTTTTTGTATTTTCAACATTTGTTCAATATGAATTGAACTCTTTGTTTCACGATAAAACTCAATGTAGTCTTCAGTTATGCTAGATCTGTGTATGGAAGGATTATCTGAACATATAACAAAAGGGACCTCGTTATTTATAAACTCAATAACAGGATGTGATTCACTTTCGCCTACTGCATTAGTCAATCGATTACTAATAGGACAAACTTCGACACATATATCTTTCTCTCTGAGTAGATCCAAAATTACTTTAGATTTTATTGCAGCTGTTCCATGACCAATTCGATCAGCTTTGAAATGATTGACAGCAATAGCTATGTTTTCAAAATTTCCAGTTTCACCAGCATGGATTGTTACTTTAAAATCAAATTCAATTTTAGCTCGAACAAACTCGTATGCTAGCGCATCAGAAACTCTAATATCTTCATTGCCTGCGAGGTCTAATCCTACTATCAAATCTGGCTTACCTAACTTAACATAAGCACTTAAAAGTGATCGAAGTTGCTCTAGAGAATAATCCCCTCTAGTAACAGTAAGAATTAAACCAGCCTTTATTTTGTAATATTCAGATGCTCTTGATATATCCTCTATTAACCAAGCCATTGCCACTTCTACATTAACTTTATTAAGCAAGGCAATGTATAAAACACTATTTCGTAGCTCAACAAATCCAACATTGCATTTTCTCAAATTTTCAAACGCATTAAATACAATGAGTGTTAAATCAGATCGGCTTTTAGGAATAAGCCTTAACAGCTCCCAAGGCTTGAGATATGAAGATAGGCTCTTAGCTGGTTTTATAACATTGAGGTCCCTGTCAAGATCAAAGCCTTGCGGAATATCAACTGTATTATTCTCAAGTAACCTTTTTACAAGTTCCGAACTGACAAGTCCATTAAGATGAACATGTAATTCACCTTTCTCCATTTCTGGAATCAAATTTTCCATCATCTACCTATGCAAAATACGGAATCAGCTAACAATTTCATCAATAGGCATAACCACGCTTTTAATCAGGGTTAGCCCTTTTGAGTTTTTTAACATCATGCAACGCTAACGTAAAAATACATCTATCTCAAGGTTTTAGCGGCAAGTTCCTTGCTGCGGCAAACATAAAGCGGGGGCAAAACCGCCAAGTTGTTTTGCATCATACAGTTAACATTGTTGCATTCGCCGTAACTGGTCACTACAAACTGGCCGGTAACCAAAAAGGCACGCATAGCGCTCGTATCTATTAGGTCTTGGCAATACGAGAGCTTCTCAAAAATTTCGAGAGCCCCAATTCAGTTATTGTCAGCAATGTCTGCTTTCAGTGAAAAGCTACGTTTCTTTATATCCTGTGCAATTCCATACCATCTATGTTAATAGGAACTCTTTTCTAAAAGCATTCGTTATTTTGAATCAGTTCCCTCCCCTAACGGGATAACCTGCAAGCTAATTGCATTGAAAATAAGTACTCTAGTGAGTGTTGTTCTACGACTTCGCTGAGTATAGTTTTTTTGAGTTCCCCCTCCCCCACCAACTACTTGTGTGAATTTAAAAACCTTAGAATTGCTTTTGAACTAATGGAAATAAAAAAGCCTGCATTTATCCGTGCAGGCTTTGAATGATGTAAGTCACTAATTTTTATAATGTTCTATCTAGAACACTAAGTGTTTTCACCTGAAAGCAATAAATTTTTTAGTTTTATCCCTGTCTCGGTGCTTAGAAACTCTTTGCTAATTGAGAGTTTCAGCACTTTACCCGACATGACAGCAGTCACACCCGCAGGTAATTGCGCTTGACTCCATTCGGTTTGCTTTTTCTTCGCCGAAAACGCGACCTTTTTGGCCGTATTAATTGCTTTGCGTACAAAAGCTAAAACAGACTTTTCTATATCGCTGGTTTTTTGTTTGACGACATCAACAACTTCATCACTATTGAGGTCAAGATCTTGCTCATTAAACGGCTGGAATTCAGAAATCACATTATTGATCATGTCAGGGGTAACCTCCCCTTTTACGATTTCCGATAAAAAGCTAAATGACACGTATGCAATATCAGGGAAAATTCGATAGAACTCACTTGGGATTTTAGCTGTGCGATGAGCGACGCTAATTCTAGACACTGCAACACCAAATTCTTCAGACGCTTTTCGTACACTAAACTCAGCACCTAACTCAATTTCGAGTTCAAGTAATGATTGGCCCAAATCAATGATGCTCGGAGCTTTATAAGTGTCTGCTCGTTTTGCGAGAAGTTTCTTTTCCTCCTCAGTCATTGAATTGGCATAGTGAATAACTAACTCAGCTCCAGGTGCCAAAGAAACGGCAAAACTGCGCCGTAGGCCTTCTATAATTTCAAATTTCCCATCACCGTCTTTAACAGCAATCACAGGTTTCGTATTTCTTTTATCTTGAATGATTTCTGGCAAAATATCGCAGACCGCGACTTTATTAAGTAACTTTAAACTGCGCTTATTTGAGCGAAGTTTATAAATGCTCTCCATAACCTTTTCGCTGGGAATACGAATTTCAGTCAGTGGAATGTTTTCACCTGTTACTGGTGAAAGTACAGAAAGCTTTGCTTGAGGTTCGCGTAACAAGGCCCCTTTATTCAAATTTTGGCCTTTATAAAAATCGTTTTTCACGCGCTTTCTCCATTGAAGTCGATTTCATTTAAAGATAATAACAACTCACGAGCGACATCCTGCAAGCTAGATAAAGCCTTATCTAATTGCCGATCAGGACACAAATTATCGCCTTTCTTAATATCAAATACAGTTCGATAGTTTCGACTTGCAGCTTCAAAAGCTGAACTGCGTTTCACAGTGGCGTTGAGCATATCTTTACCTAGAACATCCTTGATTTGATTTAACATTTCTAAATCACGATTTTGCTCTTCGTCATAGTTCACGGCCAATACTTTAAAGTATTTGATATTTTCACCTTGTCGCGGCAGATATGTAAGCTGCTCAGGTAAGTTACATAAGAACTGACCGGTACTGGACCAGTCTAATTTTCTCGGTGATACGGGGATCAGTAGTGCGTTGCAGGCCTCCAATGAAGACCAGGTTAAAGGATTCACATGAGGTCCTGTATCAACCATGATCATGTCGTAATCTTCAAGTAAAGGGGTGATGACTTTATCCTTGAAGTAACTCAAGTGTTTGAGTTCATTCGTTTCGGCATAATTCAACCAGGCTACTGAAGAAAAACGTTCATCAGTCGGGAACGCGGGTAGGATATCTAGATTTGGAATATGAGTAGAGAGGATAGAGCCCTTAAGAATTTCTTCATGCGAATAGCCTTTCGCAACATAAACCTGATAGTCACTGCCCTCTTCTTCAGCCCCTAGCATCAAATCCACTGCACTTAATACCCCGTCATCAGCAGAAAGATTAGGTGCGGCAACAACACGCAAGGAACCTTGCGGATCCAAATCAATCACTAACACTCTGCGACGTTCGTTAAGCCTTAGTGCAATACTGGCAGCTAGCGAAATGACGGTTGTGCTTTTCCCAGAACCACCCTTTTGGTTTTGCACGTTCAGCACGACACAACCTTTATTTTTCTGAGACCATTTTGGAATGTTCATCCATTCCATCAGTGCATGAATGTGGCTTAATGTGTAGCGATACTTATTATTTTCGAAAAGCACTTCAGGAATAATACCTTGCTCCAATGCTTCTGCCACTCGCTCTTTAAATGTGTTTAACGATATACCGCAAGCTCTGGCGGCATCAGCTTGTGAAATAGAGTGATGCAGAATCAACTTATTGATGTCGTCTGCGGTTTTGCAACTTTCGAGCACCGCCTCAACTCTAGATATTTCATGCTCTCTTATTTGTGGTGTTATTTTTCTTAAACTTTCAATCGCATGGCCCACACTGATACCCCTCCGGCATATTTGACACTTCCAGTGTTAAATATAATTCAAAGACTGTCAAGAACTCCGAACTGTATTTTAACACTCAACAAAGAATCTATTAAGGATATGGCTGATTAAGTGGAGTAAAGCACGCAATAGGATAACCTATTGTATTTACTGCTGTTCTACCTAGAACATCTATAGAAATTAGATAGCTTCTGCAAAAACCTTTAATGCTGAATGAAACAAATAGGCTCAAATTAAACTTATTATAGAAAATCGCGAGAATCGTGGAAATCCTATGTAAATTCATTCCTGATTCTGATGGTTACATAAATGGTGCAATTACAGACAGTGTTCTAGACAGTAAAGATAAAGTGAAAGGCCTTTTGGCTAACCTTAAATGTTCAGTATTTCCTCGCCCTCCTGCATGTGATATGTAGATTACCCAATCACCACACAAAAAAGCCCTTATATGGAAATCTACGGACTTGTCAAATTAAAGATTTTTATTGATTACTCCTGGAATAAAAGCTCTTTACCTTACTTTTATATCCTTGCATAACCTTCGTTTACAACGATGCCCACCATAACGTTTACCTCCCTAAAATCGTATAACTCAGGAGCAACAACTTGCGTATCAAAATTCCTTTGTATCACCTTATTGAAAAAGAACCACACGCCATTTCGAAAGTTCAGGAACGTTCAACTTCATCGCACCTGCAATTTTGAGAAATCCACTCAGTGCATAATAAGTATTAAGGTTCACTTCTCCTTTTATAAGTTTTCTGTCTTTGACATAACTACAGCAACATTTAGGTGCAAATTGATTTTGCAATATAATGTTGATAGAGCAGTTCAAAAGCCAACGCTCATATTTCAAAACAACATGCACCATGCACCATGCACCATCAAAATTATGAAGCTGATGGGGCATATATCGAATAACGGTTTATGTGCTTTGAATGTTCTCACTGATACATCAATTCCGGAAATAATTCGCGTATTCCTTTTTTCTTAAAATCTACCGAAAGCATTAAAGCTATTTCTAGTGATAGAACCCATATTCCCATGAACTCGTCGTCTTAATTGTCGATGCATCATGTCAATCCAAAAATCGTCATCATCGCCAACTTCAGAGTCTTCTGTATCTTGAGTTTGTGATTGAGCAGCTGGCTTATTAGCCACATCAGGTTTATGCGAACTCACAGGAGAAAACACACCCATCATTTCACCTTATAGATTTGGACAACGTTTAAAGGGATCATTAATACAGCCTCTATAAGTAGTACAACAAATCACTTTTAAATCAAAAAACTTATCCCAATTGGGCATAAATACTTTTCAAGCGTTTTACAAGATTCAAATTTTTAACCTCTAAACCTTTTTAAATAGACTTTCTGCCATATGAGGTAAGATTTTGAACTAAGTTCGAAAATAAGAAAAAATCCGCCTTGGAACTAACCTTGGTTTTAATACAAATTCCTTTCGGGTTATGAGTTGCGGTCATTTTTTAAGCTTATTTTTGAGACTAAAACTTTCCATCTTGGAAATAAGGTTAGCTTCAAGACAAAATATCCTTTTTGGATGTGAGCTGCGGTCTGGTTTTAACCTTATTTCTGAGACAGATATTTATCCAACTTGGAAATAAGGTTAGCTACAAGACAGAATATCCTTTCTGGATATGAGATGCGGTGTGGATTTAACCTTATTTCTGAGACAGATATTTATCCAACTTGGAAATAAGGTTAGCTACAAGACAAAATATCCTTTCTAGATACGAGGCATAGCCAGGTTTTAAACTAATTTCTGAGAAATGAAATCTTCCAACTTGGAAATAAGGTTTACTTCAAGACGGCAATTTCTACTGCAGACTCAGTAGGGGAGGGCACTTAAGAATAGATCTGAAATATTCCTTATTGGATGTAACCTTATTTGTAAGACAAAAAGCGCTAAACGAAGATTTTTGTTCAGCTGTTAAGCATATTTTTGAGCTGTTAAAAAATCCGTCTTGGAAATAAGGTTAAACGCCAAAATCAATCCCCATATATGTCGAAAATCTGTTTATGTTTTAAGCTTATTTTTGATCTTAAAAGGAATAGAGCTCGAATTAAACCTTATTTCCAAGACGGAAAATTCCAAAAACTTGATTGATAGCGTTAAACATGACAATTCCGAACCTTAGTTCTAGTACATTTAGGAAATAATCATTGATTTAAACCTTATTTACGGTACGATTTAAAAGCAATGTATTTAAACTAAGGTTAGTTTCAGCGAGTCTCCCTTATGAGCAAAGAAGAAACATCTATCAATGAACTAGATTTCTTACACAATGATTTCCTAACTGAAGTAAAAGGGGATCAACCTGTTTCTAGCTCAATGTTCGATAAAATTTTTATCATGGGAAACCGAGTCCCCAAAGAACTAGTGACCAGCATTGCATCATCTCCAGAGAAACTTGAGCAAATGATGCTCGCAGCGACGCCTTTATACCAAACTGTTATCGAGAAACCTTACTGGAATAACAAGAGTAGGGAATTCAACTCAATCAATGTCGATATTTATGGCGCTATCTGTCTGGCTGATGACCGCCATTTACTGGATGTCATCATTGCTCACGGGAATATGATTAACGATGCTTCTAAATATACATTGCGGCAAGTTGCCGAAGGAGTAGGGTTAAAAAATGTACTATGGGATCGAGTTCCCCAGGATGCGATTGATAGGCCATTACTGAATCGTGGAGCCTTTTTCCACATTTCATTCAATGATATTTGCAAAGGGATGGGGCTTTTAACCCAAAAGCAAAATCGCATAAAAATTATTGAACGGCTACGAAGACTATCAATCATGCAATTATCTCTGACTCCTGTGCTCGATGGACAGCCCATGCATGAAAAAACCACTGCTATATCACTGATAGATAGAGAATTTTATACACTTTTAGACACATCAAAAATTAGGAATGGTGTATATACCGAAGATACACAAACAGATCTTATTGTCGGTATTTCAGAATACTACCTGAGGACTCTTGTGCATGACGGCATGATAAGTCGTAAAAGACTTAAAAATCACTATTTAGAGTTAGTCGGTAAAAACTCGATTGAGGATTTTTATAAATCGATCGATAGCCACAAACGAGAATTTATTCACGGCAAATCACTAGACTATCTTTTAGAACTCTATTTTAACAATAAAATGACCACGTTTGGTATTAATCGACGACATAAGAAAAAGCAATTGTTTGAACAAGTTATTGAAGATAAACAAAAATTGCTCGATCATTTCAATCTAATATTACGTAAAGAGAATGAGGGTTCTGACAACTACATCCTGCTTTATACGGAATCACTTAAAAAAACTTGAACTAATTGGGGGAAATAATGGCAATTGTTCAAACCAGTGTTGATACCCTCACTTCGATAAGCCAATCAAGCGAAACACAATACATCTTAAAAGGGCTTTCCAAAAAACGCATTGGCTTTATCGTATCTGGCCCAGATGTCGGAAAGGGTTTTTTATGCCTATCTATTGCTTATGAATTGGCGACTGATTTACCTCTTTTAAACTTGAAAGGTGGAAAAGGAACTTTTAAAACCTTGTACTGGCCAATTGAAGATGGCGTTGAAGAAATCGCAAAGCGAATGCTTTGTCATATGGCATTTTTCCCAGATTTTGTAAAAGAACAGATAAGCAGTAATGTCAGTTTATGGGATAGCTCAACACCATTATGTCAGTTAAGAAATGGTAGCGAAGTTCCGGGCTCTGAAGCAGCACGTAATGAATTAATCAGTGCTTGTCAGGATTATGATTTATTGATTATTGATACTATTCGAGAAGCTGCAGGGAATGCTGATGAAATTGAAGACGATAATTTAATTAAAAGTATTATTCAGGAAATTGCTGTAAAGGGTGATGTTGCTGTTTTGTTAGTTCATCATCTTACAAAAGCGGTGATCCGTGGTACAGAAAAGATCTCGAATGTCAGTGGCTCTGGCTTTTCTAGAACACAGGCAAATAGCCGTATGCATTTATATCTAGAAAAAATTGAGCCAAAACAGTCAAATGAACCACTCTTAAAACTTTCTCATATTAAAGCAAATTACATTCCCAAAACAGAGCGCTTATACCAGTCTCCTTTAAAATGGACCGCAGCTTCCCTTTTATGCGCACAAAGCTTTTATGAAAATTTCAATCACTTTTATGTTCCAGTATCACCAATAATACCCGCTGAAATTGATAAAGCGTTGGATTTAACTTCAGTCCTTGCAACTAAGAGGGAAATAATTGAGGAAGAACCGAAAGAAATTAATATCGGTTTGCAACCCTTAAGTAGCTTTTCATCACAGAAGCGAGCGCAACAAGCAAAGGAAGATCAATTAGTTTCTGATGAAGATCGTGCACTACTAAAGGCATATAACGAACGAAAGCGGCGAGATCAAAAGTAAGGTTTAAAATGCATCTCTGGATCCAAAATAAGGTTCATTTTTTTGCTTTAAGATCGTAAATAAGCTTTATCGTCTTAGAAGTAAGGTTTAAAAGATCGCATTTAAGCTTATTGCTGATCCAAAGATCCAAAATAAGCTTCAAATAACCCCACATAACCTTATAACTATATAAGGTAATTTATAAAGTTTACATACGACGCTGATGCATCGTCTGTCAACCTAGAGCGGTTGCGTTTGCTATAAGCAAACACAACCGCTCTAGGTTCCATTATTTACCTCCTCAAAAAAATTTTTTCCATGCACTAATTATAATTTTTACTTGATAGGGGAGGGCAGTGCTATGACTTCTAAATACCTGTTCAAAAAACTACAGACACCTAAGGAAGCTAACTTAAGGAAGTTTCTGCGCGCGATCAGTTCAGTCGTTAAAGATACCAACTACGCTAACGCAGATCATACGTATAAGACAGACGCTAACGGTCGAGTGAATCTAATCAGTGGGAAACTGGAGCTTAAAACAAGAGATAGAAACACCTATCAACAATCGAAATCTAGTAAAACAGGCGGTATTAAAGACGGTCGTCCTCGTGATGATGGCGGTCACTTGATCGCGTCGACCTTCTCTGGCGCGGGAGAGCAGATTAACTGTCTCCCTATGGACTCCAACCTCAACCGCAGCGCCTTGTGTAAAAATGGAGAATGAATGGCGAAGCGCTTTAAAAGCTATCCCTCCTCAAGACATAAAAGTCGAAATTTTACCCCTATATGGCAGAGACAGTAATCGACCTGATGCCTTTTCAGTCAGGTATTGGACTAATGGCAAAAGCAAAGTAAAATTCTTTTATAATCGACCAGGGAATTGAACATAAGTGACCGTGTAGTGGTCAACTAATTTTGGCCACATCGTTGTAGCCAAGCCAGTATCTGCGCTCGGATTCATTCGGAGCCAAACCACTATTGTAGTGATGTGGCCTGAGCTGGCTGTAATAGCCCAGGATATAATCCAGTATTTCCCGTTCTGCTTCAGCAAATGAGCTGTAGCCTATTGTTGGTACCCATTCTGTTTTTAGTAAGCGTCCGGCAATCACAGGTTGATGCTCTAATTTAAGTGTCCACTTATTTTGAGTGGACACTTAGTGTTTTAAATGGCGTCGCCAGGTTGTGACGCTAAGTCGATGTTCCATGGCAGTAGCTCATCGATGCGGTTGATGGGATGATTGCCAATCGGTTGAAGGTTTTTTTGCGATAACTACTCTGCTCATGTCTTTGCTATGCATAACTCCGTTTAATGTTCCCAACTGGGTCTCGTAACCGCCAAACATCAAACTCAATTTACTAAACACATTATCCTGAGAGGTGTTTTCTTGGCCAAGCTGATAGATGGTGTAGTAGGTTTCAAGAATTCCTCTATCCCGGTCAATAAAGCAGACCATTGAAGAGCGCATCGTTTGTCCTTGATAAAACCGATGATGTGGATCGTTAAATGATTCACCGAACACGACGGTCTCATCTTCAATTTGATATTCAAACCAGTTCTCTAAAATTCCGCCTTGTTTTTTCATATTTTACTCGCTCTAAATGTAGCGCTAATTCATCATTAATCGCGTAAAGTGTTTGTATGTCTTGTCATTATTGTTTCTCAAAGATCTGGTGTCAAGCATGTTTTGTAGCTTTTATTCATCATTTGATGTATATGTAGCGAATACTAAGGATTAATTGTGCCATTGGGACAATTGGAGGAAGAATTGATCAGATTTCGTCTTAAAGAATTAATTGCTGATTTAGAGTTTCGTCAAAACCGACGGGTTACTTTAGAAGAGATTGCTAGCGCTACTGGTATTCATCGAACAACGCTTTCGAAAATTGCCAATCAGAAAGGCTACAACACCACAACTGATGTGCTGGATAAACTATGTGCATTCTTTTCAGTGCCACTGGAGGCACTAGCGCAGGTTGTGAGGGATGGTGAGTGAACTCGGTAGGTCTTTACATTTTAGTTGTGCTGGATTTTAGGGAGTCTTTAAAGGTTCCCTTGGTTGTGCTCGAGCTGTAGTGGTCAACTAAAGTTGTAAGAATTCACCTGAGGTATCTCCACCGGCATAAGCTATTAGTTTAGATTTAGAACGCCTCGGTATTGTTATTTGTATCGCTGGATTAGTACTGTCCGTTTTAGCGGGGGCAAATACACTCACCAGTTTAGCTTTCCTGGACCACGTATATTAAATTGCTATAGTTTCTCCTACTTTTTCTCTGCGTTGATCTGCTGATTGTTGCTTAAAGTTTGAACTCTGGTTCTGGAGTTAAACTGCCGAAAAGCTCAGTATGTAACTCAGTCAGTAATTTTTTCAAACTGCTCAGCATAAATGACTTAAATTTCTCTTGCCCCAAAGTCCTGTTGTAAACGTTGGTTGGTAAAAAACGTTTCATCTCATTTTGAAATGCTGCACTTGCCACAATCTCATCCAGCGAAGCAATACGGCTTTCTAGCATAAGCTGATAGTCAGGAATTTTGTAGTCTGCTAGCTTTAAGCGGATGAGCTCTGGATTAAGTCGGGCGTTCTGCTGTTGAAGCCAGACCAAATCCCATAAATCACGATGCCGGATATAACGTTGCGTGGCAGGGAGAGAGATAAGCTTATCTGCCATCACTTCGTCCAGTGTTTCGGTAAATACCAGTGTATCTTCGTAGCCATCGGGCAAAAAGTCGTAGTTGTTCCGAAGAGGCAAAGCTTCTTTGGTGTAAGCAGGTACATTTGCCACTTCAAGCTTAATCTTTTGCTTAGGCATATCTTTCTGGCCTGGCGCTGTGGTGATATTAATTTGCCATTTATCAACCCGAAGTTCAGCGTACTCTTTTTCTTGTCTCAGCGATGCAGGCTCTTTTACTGTAACTTCCAATCCATAACGTTTGCCAATGTAGTCTTCGATAAAGGTTTTCATCTCTGCCAGTCTGGTCGATGAAAAATCAACACCACCGGCAAAATCCAGATCCTCGCTAAAACGATTGCCACCATGACAAAGCCTTAGCGAGGTTCCGCCTTGAAACACCAACTCATTCAGCAAACCTGCTTGGTCTAGACAATACAAAATATCGTAGTGTAGTAACTCTTTTTCAATTACGGGCCGCATGGCAGCAACTTCAGTCTGTTGCATTGCTTTCGCCACTAAGGCATTAAAATCAGCCAGATCAATCTTCATTTAGCATTTCCTTCTGGACTAGGTGAGTATTTCGGCCAACTCGTTTTTGGTCGCGCCAAGCAGCTTGTTTTGTGGCCATACGCAGTGGCCGGCTGATGGAAATAAAACTCTGAATAATTTCACTGACTGGCCGCTTGGTATGTGTGAATTCAATAGTGCCATAGTGAGTGTTGTATTCCCCTTTGCGACCTGTGGTCATCACGGTAAGCCTGTCCATTGGGATTTGCGAAATCACGCCATAACTCGAGAGTGCTGATTCTAAACTCACGTAATTATATTCACCACGACGCAAGGTTTTCGCAATCAGTTCCAAAGTGTCTGGACCTTTTTTATGATGTGACAAAGCAAAGAGGTAGACGCCTCGGGCAACCCTTTCCAGAATGTTTTGTCGCACCAGACGTTCAAGCCCAGCATGAAGGGTTCGTTTGCTGTCTTCAAAGAAAATTTTCTCCAGATCCCTTTGACTAAAAACATAGCGTCCTTGCTGGTCGAGCGTATTTAAACGCTGGATCGCGGTAGTTTGCTGCATAGCTTATATCTGTACGTGAAATTCACTTATTAATAGTATAAGTGTCCACTTACCGATATTCAACTAACTAAGTGAACAGTTATCACATATATTGCATGGTTTATTGATTACTTGCATGCCGGTGAAATTCACGTTCTGGGTCATAGGTGCTTTTCTTACTACAGCTACTGGATAACTATAGTTTAACTGAGCAGTTTACCGAGTGTGATGTTGGATGGTAAATCGGTTAGTATGCTAAGTGATTGACATGGCTAAAAGTTTTGTAATTGTATTCCAGCGATTAAGAGACAAATCCAATAAGGATTATTCTCTGTTAAGGTTATAAAATAGATTTATTGCGTAAATTTCTAGATGTGCCAGCCAGCTTTTAATCCAACTGTTCAAGGCTAGTATAAATATTCCCAAGCTAAAACATTTACTCGACCTATAACACTTTTGCCCATCATATTTTTGCTTTGTGCCCTTTTTGGTCATTGTTGTCCAGCGCGCACAAAATCAGCTATTCGTCGGCGTATTGTAAGTTTCAGTGAGTAAGCGATTAATCCAATAAGGATTAATCTCCACCTGCGCTAAAACTGATTTGTAGCGCAGATTTTTTTCTGTGTTTTTATAGGAATGTTCATTCAACTGACGGAGGCTAATATGAACATCCCAACGCTCCAAAATGAAGAAAGCGATTTATTCGACTTATCAGAATTCTGCCACTCACTTGAGATGGAAAATTTCAGCAATCATATGTTTCTCGCACACAAAGGCGCACGAACAGGGGCCATTGGTGGAGACGATCCTTTCGAAGAGTCGATCTGGGTCCGTCGGACGATCCACACTTTAGTGCTAAATCATCCACACTTTGGTGCTTAATGATCCACACAATCCTTGAATAGTGTGTCAGCCACAGGCAGCCACAAGAACTCTGATTATCTGCCACACTTTAGTTCTAAATCATCCACACTTTAGTACTTATGATCACAAATTGACTGTTTAGATACCCCCTATTCCGTTGATCTTTACCTAGTGCACTATCTAAGATAGGTTTGTGATCGCATCAGCGATCAATTAGACAGTTGGTGCCAAAAGCACTGTGATCGCATGCGTGGTTAAAACAGCAAGTAATAGCCTGAAATAGCCTCTTTTTAAGGCTGACTTTCTAACTTGAAATCTGGCTGTTTGATCTGAAAAGTTACAACTCGCTCATAGCAGTCGATTAAGTAATACCACTCATTTGCTGGTGCAAGAGTGTAAACAACACCTGAATAAATTCAGATGCTTTTTATTATGGTCAGCTTACGCTGCCACATTAGGACGATTTACAGCGCCCCTGGATAACACGGCAGTCTTACCCAACCAAGCCAGATTTAGACTCGCATTCAAGTCACTGTGCGCTCGGTTTCCACAGGCACACGTTAAACGGTGCTTTTCACGTTTTGCTATCGCGCCACACTGATGGCAGGTCTGGCTGGAATAAGCAGGCTTCACGTATTCCACCTTAATACCAACAGCTTCTGCTTTGTACGCAATAAACTGCTGCAATTGATACCATGCCCAGCGATGCAATCGGGCACGAATACGCTTACCCGCTTTAATGCGCTTTCGGATATTGGTTAAATCCTCAAGCGCGATAACACCCACATTGTGCTTAATGGCTTCATCAATGATAGCGTTGGCCACAACATGGTTAACCTGCGTAACATGCCTTGCTTCTTTGCCAGAGAGTCGCTTCAGCAGCTGCTTTGCTGATTGCGACCCGTTGCGCTGCAAGCGACGACGCATGGCCAAAAATCGGTCACGGTCATACCGAAGCTTACCGCCACCAAACAACTTACCTGTTGATGTGGCAGCAATATTGTTTTCGCCTAAATCGACGCCCATGACAACATCGTTTTGAACGGGATCAGGATTGGGTATGTCAATGACCAGATTAAAACACCAAGAACCGTTTTTGATAATCAGCTCAGCTTCTTTGGCTAAGCCCTTATCGAAAACGGCGCGTTGGTGCTTACCCCAGATAAGCTTTGCTTTGACACGGCCACTTAGTGTCGTCAGCGATACCGTGTTCTCATCAAGCAGTGTGTAGGTCTTTTTGTCGTAATGCACGGACTTTGGTTTGAAGTGGATCAGCGGAACCTCAGCCTCTTTTTTGAGCTTAAGTGCTTTGTACTTACCCGCAACAGATTTAATGGCATTGCACACAAACTGAGAGCCCAACGGAGACTTACTCCGAATGTCGTAATAGCACAAATGGTGCAGTTTGACGTTGTTAAATACGCGATGCGCTTTGGCAAAGGGCACGATGGCATTACATGCATCGCTGAAAGCGTGTTTTACTGCGCTTAAGGCCGCATCCGTTTCAGTTGAAACAAGCAATTTTATCGATATGGTGCGTAGCATTATCGACGCCCCTTGATGTGCTCTGTCCGCTCAATATACCGCTGTATCGTTTCCGCGCTCACATTGCCAGCCGTGCCCACGTAATAGGATGGCGACCAAAGTGAACCTCCCCACAGCACCCTTTTAAGCTCAGGGTGTATCAGAAAAAGCTTTCTGGCACTGCTTCCTTTAAGGATTTTTACAGCGTCCGCAACAGCGATTGATGGCGGAATGGACAAAAACAAGTGAATGTGATCAGGCTGAATTTCTTTGGTAATCACAGTCCAGTTATTTTGCTGGCAAATTTCAAGAATAATAGTCGAGAAGTCTTCGGCAATCTTATTCGTTAAGATCGCCTTTCGGTATTTAGGACACCAAACCACATGGTAAGCAGTTTGATATACTGAGTTTCTTGAATAGATAATATCAACCATACACACATGGTTATATATACAGTGTTAATTGTCAAGTCGATTTCCTCTCCTGATTAAAATCAGAAGTTTCCATCGACTTAAAATCTATGAAAGTAGTGGTGTATTGAGATTTCAACAGGTGCTAACGCTCAGGTGAAAGCGGTGGTAAATTGAAGTGATTTTTTGCATTAAAGTTCGAGTTGGTAAAATTTCGCAGCATCCATTAGAAAAACCCGTAAGCTTATTCCTACGTGTAGTGGCTCGCAAACATAATCCCGCGGGCTCGATTACATCCTGTTTGCCCGACTAAAATTAACTAAGAATAAGCCGAGAGCTTGGCTCGCAATCTCTGCCAATGAGATCTGCTGTAACACAATCTGGCTTGAATTCATCAGGCTCGGCTCACATTAGGTACCAACAAATGACTTAAGTTGTGCCAGTACGGTTTTCGTCATAATGTCCATTTCAAACAGCCTCTCCAACGTATCCATGACCATCACTTCGTTTTCAGGTTGAATATCTTCCGCAAGCCACCGTTCACATTGCTGCTGAAATAAACTCAGCGAATTCAGCTGTTCCTGGTAAGCGCTTTCCGTTCTGATTAGTTCACTGGCCGACAGCAGAAATGGATTACCCTTTGCTTTCTCCGGGTTGAGGGTCTGCTGTTGGGTACTCCTGTGCACTTCCTCAACCATATGAACAAGTAAAGGCAGCATACTAATCGGCTGCCATTGTATCTTTTCAGACATAAAGTTCCTTTAAATGGGCAAGCCAGCTTCCCTTAAGTCCTGCGTAATTTCTTTAACCCGATTTGCATCCAGCTCGCCTTTAAAAAATTTCCGAAGTTCAGCAGGTTTGTAATGAAACTGGTCTACCAGTACTTTTTCGCTGTAACCATGCCGGATCAGGCGTGGTTCGATATCATTAATGCGTCTGGACAGGGTTAAATCCAGCACGTCAACCGTTATCGGTTTTACACCCACATTAAAACCTTCTTCCAAGGCCAATGATAAGTGCTGCTCAATCTGCAATGGCGTTGTTAACCGTTCTACCAGGTAATCAATAGCTTGTTCTTCTATGACGTCTGTTGGCTTGGTTTTATCGTCCGTGCAATTATCCAGCAGCCAGTACACGTACTCGCGTAAGTTGCCCTGAATGGCATCAAGGGATACAACAATAGTTCGATATCCCACTTCTTCCATCGTTGGGCCTTTTAAGTCATTTTTTAACTTCGGATGACCGGCCAATATAATAGACAGTTTGCCGCCGCCGTCTCTGATCACTTCCATCAAGCGTTTTAGTCCTGTCAGCGTACGATGATGCAAATCATGCGCTTCGTCCACTAACAGCACTACTGGCTTTTTGACGTCCTGGATTAAGTCGCGTAATTCACGTTCCCGCTTCTCGCCGAGTTTGGGTACCCGATAATCTTTATCGCCGCTGACATCATAAAACAGAGCGGTGATCAGCGTTCCGAGGTTGGTCTTTGTTTTCTCAACAGACAGCGATTTTGCAACGATGACTTTTTTCTCTTTCGCCAGTAAGTCTTGCAGTCGTGATAATGTCGTGGTCTTGCCGCTGCCGACTACACCGGATAATGCAATCAGCTGCCCTTCAGGGATCACCTTTTTCAGCTGGTTAAAAATTCGCCGCTGATGATCGGTTTCGAAATAGTCGGCGTCCCGAAAATACTTAATAATGCCGTAGTGCTCCATGACTTCAAGTTGCATGAGTGCTATCTCCTTTTGGATGGAAGTACGATTTCAAGCGTGCCATGACAGCGGATTTTTCCAATGTTTCATCCAAAATGGCATCTATAAAGTCTCGATCCGATTGGCTTAACAATGCCAGTGGTTTACCGAGATAGTCTGCGATGGCGAGCTTTGCTTTGAGTACACTTGGGAAGCTCAGGTCGTTATAAGGATCGGGGTCTGCAAACGGTGTATCCGCAATAACATTCACGGTTTTAAGCATCGTCTTGAGGATGGCTACATTCTGCTCGTCCCCGACATCCCGCAAGCTCAGCGATTTCGCTAGAGTTTCTAACTTGTCTAATTTCTTCTCGGCCTGCGTCTTTTTAAATTTCCGGTACCGGTAGAGAGGAATAGGACCGCTGACTGGAAGATATGCCCCGTACCGCTTGCCTTCATGTTCAACAAATAATTCATCGTCAAACAGCCCCCACCAGAGTACAACTCTTTCACCGGCAAGTTCCGGACTGATTTCATAAACGGTGCCATCGACACTGAGCCTGGCATCAATGCCGACAGTGCGTTGCTCCGGTTCTCTGGCAAATGCACAAAATCGCTCCCAGCTACACATACTTTGAATACCAGAAGGCGGAATATTAAGTTGCCAGTCCTCCATGCGGGAATGAGTCTCTAAACGGTGCGAGTGGTCGTTATATTGCTTGAGGTATTCCCGTAGCATGTCATTGGCTTCGACCTCATTTTGGGGTTCCCGCAGGTGATAGAGCACTTCATGGCATTCTTTGACTGTCCGAAAGGCTCGTTCGACTTTGCCTTTTGAACGGGCGGTTTTGCGCCTGTCAGTAGCGCTTGCGGGTTCATGGACTTTCAGCTCAACGCCCAAAAAAGCCATGACATTACGAAATACGCGGCTTTTGGCGATAGGTCCATTATCCAGATAGATAGTTTTCGGAATACCACGGAATGGAAATTCACTGTCAGACTTCGCACTCATAGCATTGAACAAAAAAAGTAAGGCAGCGGGCGTATCCTCGCCATAGACGTTCCTGTATTCCTGATAGCAAACCCCGCTGCGGTCATCGACTACGCTGTAGAGCATCAGCAGCGGTCTGCCTTTTTGTGGATCAAACCAAAGTGGTTCCTGCACATGCTTGAGGTCAGATGGGCTTAGATCGAATTGCCAGCATTCATTGCTATATGTAGCTTGGAACCGGACGGCGGGCGTATCTTTAAGTACTTGTTTCGGATTAAAACCCCATTGCTGCAGGTAACGATTCACGGTCGCTTTGTTCAGGCGTCCAGTCGGCACTTTAATGAACCCATAATCCGAGCCGACACCTGTACGTTCCAGCAGCGCAATTGCATTGGCCGTTGAAAGATGACGGCCATTTTTATTCATCGTTCGAATTTTCAACGCTGCAATGATTTCACAATACTGTTCCAGTTCAGCCTGAGGAATAGCTCTGGGTTTACCCGCATCACTGCGGCGGATGGATTTTGGCTGGTACAAATTGCGTAAGTGTCGGTACAAGGAACTTTCTGAAATGCCGTAGAGGGCTGTGGCCTGTGCGATGATGTCACGTCGTTGAGCGCTGCGCGGCGGTAAGCCTTCCAGTCGGTGGTAGAGATCAATCAAAACATCCTGTGCAATGCCACGCTTCGCAGAGTTCATGGCATTACCTGAGACCAACACTGCCAATACCAACTCCCTGAAGTCGCAAGTACTTATAAAGAGTGGTCTTGGAAATACTGAGCTGTGCCGCAATTTGCTGTGCGCTGAGGCTGCCTTGCTTATACAACGCTTCAGCCGCAATGGCCACATTTTGGGCTTCTTTGCTAAGTCCAGGTGGACGCCCGCCATTACGTCCTCGTGCCCGAGCCGAAACCAAGCCTGCTTTCGTACGTTCCCTGATTAAGTCCCGTTCAAATTCTGCAATGGAGGCAAACACATTCGTGATAAGGCGGCCTTGTGGTGTGGTGTGGTGGTGTCCACTGGGTCGTTCAGGTTACGAAGCCCAATCTGCCTTTCGGTCAGCTGGTTCATCAGATGAACCAAATGCTGTAACGACCGTCCGAGCCTGTCCAGTTTATATACAACAATGATGTCGCCAGCTCTGAGCTGGCCAAGCAAATCATCAAGGCCAGGTCTTTTGGTTTTAGCGCCGGAAGCGACATCTCTAAAAACACGTTCACAACCGGCGTTTTTAAGCGCGTCTTCCTGCAGGTCAAAACTTTGCCCTTTGGTGCTGATCCGACAGTACCCAAAAATCATCAAATAATCCTGAATCGTTCATTTAATGGAGTGAAAGAGTAGGGTTCTGAACGCTGATTTCATCAACCAGTTATCTGGACGGTTTTTGGCGCATTTTGTTCAGAGTTATGTCATTTTCAGAAGGCGATAGCACGAATTATCAAAAGTCGGCCGCACGGTTTTTTCTGACGGTTGACGTCACCTCAGAAAACGGAAAATAAAGCACGCTTAGGCGTAGTTCCCTTGGCTACACCGCGTCGGTACTGCGCGGTTCTTTCTTCCCTTGCAGTGAAGCAATCAGCGGGCAAGAAACATTCCCCTGCCGCAGGTGGCAGGCACACACAAGTTCGGAAAGCACCGACTCCATACGCGCCAAGTCAGTCATTTTTTCGCGCACGTCCTTGAGCTTGTGCTCGGCCAGGCCGCTAGCTTCCTCGCAATGGGTGCCATCCTCCAGCCGCAGTAGCTCGGCGATTTCGTCCAGGCTAAAGCCCAGCTGCTGGGCCGATTTCACGAACCGCACTCGTGTTACATCCGCTTCGCCATAACGGCGGATGCTGCCATAAGGCTTGTCCGGCTCCAGCAGTAGGCCCTTGCGCTGATAGAACCGGATGGTCTCCACGTTGACCCCGGCCGCCTTGGCGAAAACGCCAATAGTCAGACTCTCTAAATTGTTTTCCATATCGCTTGACTCCGTACATTGGTACGGAAGTAAGCTTAAGCTATCCAATCCAGATTCGAAAGGACAAGCGTATGTCGGAACCTCAAAACGGGCGCGTGGCGCTCTTCACTGGCGGGCTAGCCGCCATTCTTGCCTCGGCCTGTTGTCTGGGGCCGCTGGTTCTGATCACCTTGGGGTTCAGCGGCGCTTGGATCGGCAACTTGACGGTGTTGGAACCCTATCGCCCGATTTTCATCAGCGTGGCGCTGGTGGCGCTTTTCTTCGCCTGGCGGCGCATCTACCGCCCGGCGCAAGCCTGCAAACCTGGTGAGGTTTGTGCGATTCCCCAAGTGCGAGCGACTTACAAGCTCATTTTCTGGGTCGTGGCCGTGCTGGTTCTGGTCGCGCTCGGATTTCCCTACGTCATGCCATTTTTCTATTGATCACAGGAGTTCATCATGAAAAAACTGTTTGCCTCTCTCGCCCTCGCTGCCGTTGTTGCCCCCGTGTGGGCCGCCACTCAGACCGTCACGCTGTCCGTACCGGGCATGACCTGCTCCGCCTGTCCGGTCACCGTCAAGAAGGCGATTTCCAAGGTCGAAGGCGTCAGCAAAGTTGACGTAACTTTCGAGACACGCGAAGCGCTTGTCACCTTCGATGATGCCAAGACCAGCGTGCAGAAGTTGAACAAGGCCACCGAAGACGCAGGCTATCCGTCCAGCGTCAAGAAGTGAGCCACTGAACCCGAACCTGGGGCGATCATGGGACTGATTACACGCATTGCCGACAAGGCTGGCGCGCTTGGCAGCGTTGTTTCCGCGATGGGATGCGCTGCCTGTTTCCCGGCTATCGCCAGCCTGGGCGCGGCCATCGGCCTTGGCTTTCTACAGGAATACGAAGGGTTGTTTATCTCCAAGCTGCTGCCGCTGTTCGCAGTCGTGGCTTTGCTGGCGAATGCACTGGGCTGGCTGAGTCATCGGCAATGGTACCGCAGCCTGCTCGGGATGGTCGGCCCAGCCATCGTGCTGGCGGCCATGCTCTTGTTTTTTGGCAATTGGTGGACGGCGAACCTCCTCTATGTCGGTCTGGCCTTGATGATCGGGGTGTCGATCTGGGATCTGCTCTCACCGGCCAACCGCCGCTGCGAACTACCACCCAAACACGGCTAACTGCATTGGCAATTGCCAAAACGAAAAGGAACGATGCAATGTATTTGAATATCACCGGAATGACCTGCGACTCGTGCGCGACACATGTCAAGGACGCCCTGGAGAAAGTGCCGGGCGTGCTGTCGGCGCTCGTGTCCTACCCGAAAGGCTCCGCGCAACTCGCCACCGATCCCGGCACCTCGCCAGAGGCGCTGACCGCCGCTGTGGCCGGCCTCGGCTACAAGGCCACACCCGCCGATGCCCCATCCACTTCAGCGCGGGGCAGACTGCTTGGCAAGGCGCTGGGATGGCTGGGCGGTGGCGACAAGGCTGGTGGTGATGGGGACGGACTGCACGTCGCCGTTATTGGCAGCGGCGGAGCCGCGATGGCGGCGGCGCTGAAGGCCGTCGAGCAAGGTGCGAACGTCACGCTGATCGAGCGCGGCACCATCGGCGGTACTTGCGTCAATGTCGGCTGCGTGCCGTCCAAGATCATGATCCGCGCTGCCCATATCGCCCATTTGCGCCGTGAAAGCCCATTCGACAGTGGCATCGCGGCGACTGTGCCTGCGATTGATCGCAGCAAACTACTGGCCCAGCAGCAGGCGCGCGTCGATGAGCTGCGCCACGCCAAGTACGAAGGCATCCTGGACAGCAACCCGGCCATCACCGTGCTGCATGGTGAAGCGCGTTTCAAGGATGACCAAAGCCTTACCGTCCGTTTGAACGATGGCGGCGAGCGCGTGGTGGTGTTCGATCGCTGCCTGGTCGCCACTGGTGCCAGTCCGGCCATTCCGCCCATCACTGGTTTGAAAGGCACGCCGTACTGGACATCTACCGAGGCCCTAGTGAGTGACACCATTCCCGAACGCCTAGCCGTGATCGGATCGTCGGTGGTGGCGCTGGAACTGGCGCAAGCCTTCGCCCGGCTGGGCAGCCAGGTCACGATCCTGGCGCGCAGCACACTGTTCTTCCGCGAAGACCCGGCCATCGGTGAGGCCGTCACAGCCGCGTTCCGTGCCGAAGGGATCAAGGTATTGGAACACACGCAAGCCAGCCAGGTCGCGCATGTGGACGGCGAATTCGTGCTGACCACCGGGTACGGTGAAATACGCGCCGACCAGCTGCTGGTCGCCACTGGCAGGGCACCGAACACGCGCAGCCTGGCATTGGAAGCGGCGGGAGTCGCTGCCAATGCGCAGGGGGCCATCGTCATCGACAAGGGCATGCGCACCAGTACGCCACACATTTATGCGGCTGGCGACTGCACCGACCAGCCTCAGTTCGTCTATGTGGCGGCAGCGGCCGGCACCCGTGCTGCGATCAACATGACTGGCGGCGATGCGGCCCTGGACCTGACCGCAATGCCGGCCGTGGTGTTCACCGACCCGCAGGTCGCCACCGTGGGCTACAGCGAGGCGGAAGCACATCACGACGGGATCGAGACCGACAGTCGCACCTTGACCTTGGACAACGTGCCGCGTGCGCTTGCCAACTTCGACACACGCGGCTTCATCAAGCTGGTCATCGAGGAAGGTAGCGGACGGCTCATCGGCGTGCAAGCGGTGGCCCCGGAAGCGGGTGAACTGATCCAGACGGCGGTGCTCGCGATCCGTAACCGCATGACCGTACAGGAACTGGCTGACCAGTTGTTCCCCTACCTGACGATGGTCGAGGGGCTGAAGCTCGCGGCGCAGACCTTCAGCAAGGACGTGAAGCAGCTTTCGTGCTGCGCCGGATGAGGAAAAGGAGGTGTTCAATGAGCGCCTACACAGTGTCCCGGCTGGCCCTTGATGCCGGGGTGAGCGTGCATATCGTGCGCGACTACCTGCTGCGCGGATTGCTACGGCCGGTCGCGTGCACCACGGGCGGCTGCGGCTTGTTCGATGACACCGCGTTGCAACGGCTGCGCTTTGTACGGGCTGCCTTCGAAGCGGGTATCGGCCTGGACGCACTGGCGCGGCTGTGCCGGGCGCTGGATGCTGCGGACGGTGACGGTGCGTCTGCGCAGCTTGCCGTGTTGCGGCAACTCGTCGAGCGTCGGCGCGAAGCGTTGGCCAATCTGGAAGTGCAGTTGGCCGCCATGCCGACCGCGCCGGCACAGCATGCGGAGAGTTTGCCATGAACAGCCCCGAGCGCATGCCGGCCGAGACGCACAAACCGTTCACCGGCTACCTGTGGGGCACGCTGGCCGTGCTGACTTGCCCCTGCCACCTGTCCATCCTCGCTGCCGTGCTGGCCGGCACAACCGCCGGTGCATTCCTTGTCGAGTATTGGGTCATCACGGCGCTCGGTTTGACCGGCCTGTTTCTTCTGTCACTGGCGCGGGCGTTGCGGGCATTCAGGGAAAGATCATGAGCGCTTCCCGGCCGGATGGATGGACTACGGCGGAGGGCCCAAGCGTTCGAGCGCGGGCAAGGCTTTCTGTTCGCAAAGCCGATGCCGGCGGCGGCATTCGCCGTCTTCGTCAGTCAATGGAGGGGTGCCA
>JAYSCP010000012.1:33396-103216 GCA_041914845.1 Alteromonadaceae bacterium | reverse complement strand
AGGCATAGCCCCAGAGCCGATCACCACCTCCATAGGAGGTGGTTTAAATTGACAATAAAAAAATGACACTCAAAGTGTCATTTTTTGTGTTTTACTTGCGAATCAAGTATTAAGATTTTTTACGTAAACGCAGTAACGCTAATAAGCCTAAGCCTAAAATTGCGACTGAGGAAGGTTCTGGTACGTTTACACTTGGAGCTAATTCACGGGTCAACGTCAAGTTGTCAGCAATAAAGTGATTACCAAACCCTAGTTGTAGTTGGTCAATGGCAAAGTTCTGAGCGCCAAAAAACTTGTATGAACCGTTTAAGCCAGTTGTCACTTGCCAAACAACTTGATTATTTTTCATGCCTCTAAGGAAGCCACTCAAATAATCAGGGCCGCCAGAATTTGCTGCTGTACCCCAGCTTTTAGCCCAGATCCCGCCAAAATAAAAATCAGCATTATTGGATGCGGTGATGATGCCAACACCACTGTAATTGTTCAATAACGCAAAATCACCAGAAACAGCACCATAGTTCCAGTAGGAATTAACTACATCTATCCAATGTAAGTTGGTTGAAAAGTTATAACCAGTGTGCACACCAACACTAGCCCAACTATTTTGATTGCTACCGCCGGCGATATTATCGAAGGTAATCAGAGTGGCTGATGCTGTGGTTGAGAGTGTCAGTAAACAAATAGAAGCGAGAAAACCTTTAAACGACATTAAATTACTCCTTATTAAAGATTGTGTAATGCATAATTTGTGCCCGTTAGAGAAGTTGATGTAAAACAGTTGCTTAAGGAGTTTTGTTAGAAGTTGTGCTGAATTTGTGTAAGATTTATTGACACCAATGTCAGCATTACACAGGCTGAAGTATGTAATTAATAGCCTTGGATGTTGTTATGAATCGAACTATTGAGCTTCAACTTATTTGGCACTTTCTTCGCTCTTTCTTGCATAGTCAATTGAATTGCTTGGCTGATTTCGTCAGCCATAAATGCGTATTTTTTGTTTAATACATGATAAAGGCTTGCGTCGAACAGTTCGATATACTGCACATTTTTTTGTGTAAATTGGCCGATGTCTTGCCGTGTCGTGGGGTAGATAGCGTAATTAAAACGACCTGAACTAATAAATTTAGGGATAGCTGATAAGTCGTTAACGATATAAAACTGACTGGCTAACTCTCCTTTAAATCCCTTTACGACGCCATTTTTGGTCGCAGAAGTTGCCACCACAGTATTTTTTGGATCCGCCAACACGGAAACATCACAAACCACTTCAGGTTTGCATAATAAGGTGAAAATGCCAAGCACCAATGGCGGTTCCAAGGTTATCAGATCCTTATAATCATCCAGCACAATTCGCATGTAGCCGACATCGCCATCCAGTAGGTTTTTTTCCACCAAAAGCAGATTGCGGTTCGAGGGTTGAGTAATAAAGTCGGTTTCTATGCCAAGTTTTTTATAAGAATCACGAATGAGCGGCACGATATCATTCACTATGGCTGGGTGTTCAACATAGGAAAATGTCATTTTCGTCGGGCGTTGCGGCGTTTGCGCAAAAATACTCAGACTAACCAGTACAGTGCTGGCGCAGATCACAAACTTGAGTTGTTGAAGCATAAAACTTCCGATTGCTTGGATAAGGCGACTTCGAAAAGTAGCTGAGAATTGCCTTAGGTGACGTCACTTATTGGCAGTATAAGTGACGTTAGGAGCTTTAACCAATTTCTAAAAGTTGTATTTTGTGCTCGTCTTGCTCGCTAATGCAATCAAGCCTTGCCAAATCAACTGAGCGAAAGCAATTTTAGCCAGTTCGTCGGAACTGATACAGGCGGTCAACATACAAGCAATTAAGACGCTAGCAACGCAAACATTCGCGCGAGCGTCACTTGCGGTTTCTTCACTTAAAACGCGCAATCAAATAATTATTGCTGCTCTTGGTAGGCTGCGCGCATCAATCTATTTTGCACGGCAAGCCAAGCATTATCTATGGGCGGAGTTTCAACAACGATAAGCTCAGCCCCAGACAAATCAGCTTGGTAGAGTTGCTTATACAATTCGCGGCCATAGGCTTTTGCATCTTGTGGCATTTGATAATGCCAAAATGGTGCTGGCGATATTGGTGCAAGTGGCGTAATTGCGAGGACAGCCACTTTTCGCGCGGAGTTGGCAAGAAATTCGGGCAATTCTGCGGGAGTTGCGCAGCAGAGCTTAGTTTTCGGCTGATAATGTGCGGCAACATTGCCAGACACTTTGACTTGATGTTGCCGTGGCGTGGTCACTTCACATCCCAAAACTTCGGCGATGGCTTCGGCACTAATGGGGCCTGCACGCAGCACCTGCACTTGGTCATCTAATAAGCTAACAATGGTTGATTCCAAGCCAAATTCACAATCGCCGCCATCAAGCACCGCATCAATTTTACCGGCCATGGTCTCGAACACTTGCTGGGCACTGGTGGCGCTCAACCGTTTATACGGATTTGCCGACGGTGCTGCCACCGCCAATTTTGCGCCGGTTAATAACTGCAATAACACCGGATGAGCAGGTACTCGCAGGCCGATGCTGTCTAAGCCGCCAGTGACGCAGTTATCGACGTGATCGGCCTTAGGTAACAACAGCGTTAGCGGGCCTGGCCAAAATGCTGCCGCTAATTGATAGGCTTTTTCCGGAATATTTTTCGCCCAATCAGCCATCGCGCTGGCATCGTGCAAATGCACAATAAGCGGATGGTCCGCTGGCCGGCCTTTGGCCAGAAATATCTTGCGCACTGCATCGGCATTTTTAGCATCTGCGGCTAAGCCGTACACCGTCTCGGTGGGCACGGCCACCAATTTCCCCTGCTGCAGCAGCGCAGCAGCTGCCGCTAAATCTGAAGATTGCTCTGACTTTAACATCACGGTATTTAACACTGTTGTTCTCCGAAAATCTGGTACATCTGGCGTCATAGCGTCTGCGATTATGGATTGCAGCGCGGGCAATGCGCCGGATCAGCAAAGGCGGTTGCTGGCGCTTCAAACTCAATATGCTGGCAGCAATCACAGCGTTTGATATACCGCTGCACTTGGGCCGTTGGATAATCGCATGCTTCACAGGCGAGCCCTTGCTCTGCCGCTTTTCGCCAAAAATCCATGGCGCCACAGCGAGGGCAAAGTGCTTTGATGCGCTCGGCTAATTGGCCTGCTGCTTGTTGAATAAACTGCTGGCGAACTGGGCACAGATGCGCGCGTAAATCTGGCGATAGCGTAACAGCCTCAGCCGTTGTGGTTGCTGATACAAAGAGACCTTTCTGCGATAAATAATCGACAACGGCATTATAGCCGATAAGGCCTTTGGCAATGCCTGCATTGCTAGTACACATCCACCCTTGCTGTTGATCCGATTTTTCGATATGCGCTTGCATCAATTCGAGCTGGTTCGTTGTCAGGCTAGAGAGCGGCACAGGTCCTGCGGCATTGGCGATAATAAATTGCTGTGTCTCACTGTCATACATCGCGAGCAGTTCGTCGTCCCAGTTCACTAAACCTGGCAATGGGCCGCCACCAAAACTACCTTCACTGCCAATCCCAAAGCGCAGGCCGGTTAATTCGGCCGCGAGTTTCGCTTTGGTTTTAACACATTCCAGCGGGCTTTGCGTGCGTGGGACTTCACCGGCGAAAGTACCCAGGGTGTCGGTATCAAAGTCTTCGGTGACGCACAGATAAACGCCAACAGCGCCGAGAGCTTCCGCGATTAACGGCAGTTTGTGATGTTTGGTCAAAATCGCCGCATTTGGCAACATATGGTTGTGTATATTCGCTGTTTTCAAACCGTGCTCTGCAGCCTCTGGATAAAATCGCTCGCCTTGGCGAAACCAACACCCTTAAATCGCTGGGTCTATCCAGCGCTAATTTGGCCGCGAATTATATCAGGGCAAAGTACTTTAGATATACGGTTTTTCGATTGTCGCTTTCGACAGCCGCTGATGGTTTATGCTGAACTATCGTGACTCTGCCGAATAGCTTCAACCGTCGCCAGTGCCAGTGGCGAGGCGTTATTGCTCTTGGCTGTGATCAGCATGACCGGGATTTGGTAATGGTAGCGCTCAGGCAGAATGGCGCGAAATTGGCCTTTCTCCACCCAGTGGCTGGCAAAATGCTCAGGCAAGTAGCCGATAAATTTACCGGATAAAATCAAATGCGCGATGCCTTCGTCATGATACGCACTGGCGCTATTTTGATAATTAAGGCCGTCATTGCGGCTTTCTTTATCGCGCAGGTAATTACTGGTGATGACTTCTGCTTGTGGCAGTAGTCGATTGATTTCTTTGCTATCGCTGTCAAATAGTGGGTGGCCTTTGCCGCAGTAAAGGAAGTTAGTTTCATTATGCAGCGGCAGATAATCGAGGCCTCGAATGTGATGGCGGCTGACGCCAATGCCAACTAACGAACGACCATTGGCGACTGCGGTTTCCACTTCACGCGCTTCACAGACATAAATATCAAATTGTAGATTGTCGCTTTTCGCTTTAAGCGCGGAGATAGCCTTTGCGACACCACAACGTGGATCGCTGACTAAGGTATCAATAATGGCAATCGTCACGCGCCCTGACAGCTGGTGTTTCGAGCTTGCGACTGTGCTGGCAAAAGTTTCGCATTGCTGCAGTAGCTCAAGCGACGCCTGATAAGTGATACGTCCGGCGTCAGTGAGTTCAAAACCACTGCGACCGCGCTTGCATAACGTAAGGCCCAAGCGAATTTCTAAGTCCGATAAATGCGTGCTGATAGTCGAGCGGCCAATATTGAGCCGCGACTCGGCTGCTGAGAGTCCGCCGCACTCGACGATAGTGACGAAAATGCGCAGTAACCGTAAGTCAACGTCTTGAACCTGCATCAGATTTTGCCTTTTATAAAGTTGGTGCTAACGCTTTGTACTTTGCGAATTCGCGCGCTCAGCGATAGATCGAACTTTGAGATGTTAGTTCGATATATTCGGAATAAGATACGATTATTATGTATTTATAAAACTTCAGTTGCAAGCTAGCATACCCTCATCAATAGTCTTAGCGGCCCTTTGTTGCCTGCGCGCCCTGATAAGTGCGCAGTGCAACCACGACGCTCGTCAAAGCAATACGTCAACAAGTTTAGGAAGCATGAAATGACATTCAAATATGGTATTGACCACCTTGATTTAGACACCGTCAACGGCATTGCCAATGGCAGCATTCAGGCGGAATTATCTGCTGACGCTATTGCCAAAATTAATCAAAGCAGCAGCAATGTGGCGGTGATGGCGGCATCAGATAAAGCGGTTTATGGCATCAATACCGGTTTTGGCCCTTTGTGTGATACGCAAATTTCGCCAGCGGAAACGGCGTTATTACAAAAAAACTTGCTAATCACTCACGCCGTCGGTGTTGGTGAGCCTATCGCCAAAGCAATTTCTAAGTTAATGCTTATCACCAAAGTGCATGCGCTCAGCCAAGGTTTTTCTGGTATTCGTTTGCTTGTGGTTGAGCGGATGCTGAAGTTTATTGAACTCGATTTAATTCCGGTGGTGCCAGAGCAAGGCTCCGTTGGCGCGTCTGGCGATTTAGCGCCGTTATCGCATTTATTCCTGCCATTAATCGGTGAAGGGGAGTTCTGGCAAGGCGAAGGCAAACTAGCGACTGCGGTCCCGGCCATTGACGCACTACGTGAACATGGGTTAGAGCCAATTGAGTTGCAAGCCAAAGAGGGCTTAGCGCTAATTAACGGCACCCAGTTTATTTTGTCGCACGGTATTACTGCGCTGACCAAAATGCAGTATTTGTTGAATTTAGCCGATGTGGCTGGCGCTATGAGTATCGAAGGCATGCAAGGCAGTGGCTCGCCGTTTCGCCCAGAATTGCATGCGATTCGGCCTTTTGTTGGCAATATCGAAGTGGCAGCGCGCATGCGTCGGCTATTCAGAGATTCGCAAAATATGGCCTCGCATACCGGCTGTGCACGCGTGCAAGATCCGTATTCGCTGCGCTGTATCCCGCAAGTGCACGGCGCCTCTCGCAATGCGTTTTACCATTTAAAAGAATTGGTCGAGATCGAGATGAACTCAGTCACCGATAACCCAATTGTCATAAGCGCGGAAGAAGCCTTGTCGGGCGGTGGCTTCCACGGTCAACCGCTGGCGATGGTACTTGATTACACCTCGATTGCCGCTGCTGAGCTTGGCAATATTTCTGACCGTCGCTGTTATTTGTTACTGGAAGGTCTGCATGGTTTACCGCGCTTATTGACCAAAGCGGGCGGCTTAAACTCCGGCATGATGATCCCGCAATACACTACGGCAGCGTTGGTCACTGAAAACAAATCGCTGTGTTTCCCGCCATCTGCCGACAGCGTACCAACCTCCATGGGTCAAGAAGACCACGTATCGATGGGCAGTATTTCGGGGCGTAAACTCAATCAAATCTTGGGTAACTTAGAGAAAATTTTAGCCATCGAACTGATGTATGCCGCGCAAGCGATTGATTTCCGCCGGCCAAATACTTGCTCAGATTTAGTGGAAGCAAACCACGCGATTATTCGTAGCAAAGTGGCGAAGCTGGAAGCAGATCGACTGTTAAAGCCGGATATCGACGCGATGATTACCTTGGTGAAAACTCAGGCGTTAAAAGTCGATTTTGCAGTTGAAGCAGTCGCGGTTGAAGCATAAGGAGTGCGTTTGATGACTTTCCAACAACAAATTCAAGTAGGCATTCCAGCAACATTGCCGGCAGCGAAGCCATATCCGCTGGACGCGAATCGCGCGCCAAAGCGCAAAGATATTTTGACCAAGGCGGAAAAGCAGCTGGCGGTGCGTAACGCGCTGCGGTATTTCCCAAGCGAATGGCACAGCGAGCTTGCCGTCGAATTTGCCCGCGAGCTTAATGACTTTGGCCGTATTTACATGTATCGCTTTAAGCCAGAGTATGCGATTAAAGCACGGCCAATTGCCGATTACCCAGCGAAATGCCAACAAGCCGCTGCCATCATGTTGATGATTGATAACAATCTTGACCCTGCTGTTGCGCAGCATCCGGAAGAGCTGATTACTTATGGCGGCAATGGCGCGGTCTTTCAAAACTGGGCGCAATATCGCTTAACCATGAAGTACTTAAGCGAGATGGCGGAAGATCAAACGCTGCACATGTATTCTGGCCATCCGATGGGGCTGTTTCCATCATCAATTGAAGCGCCACGGGTAGTGGTGACCAACGGCATGATGATCCCGAATTACTCTAAACCGGACGATTGGGAGCGCTTTAACGCCTTAGGCGTGACGCAATACGGTCAGATGACCGCGGGCTCTTTTATGTACATTGGCCCACAAGGCATTGTGCATGGCACCACTATCACGGTGATGAATGCCTTTCGCAAAGTATTGCCAAAAGGCGAAAGTCCAAAAGGCAAAATCTTCTTAACCGCAGGCCTTGGCGGTATGAGTGGCGCGCAGCCAAAAGCCGGCAACATTGCCAACTGCATCACCGTGTGCGCGGAAGTGAATCCAAAAGCCGCCACCAAACGTCATCAACAAGGTTGGGTCGATGAGCTTATCGACAATATGCCAAGCCTGATTGCGCGGGTGAAACAAGCGCAAGCGGCCGAAGAAGTCGTTTCAATTGCTTATATCGGCAATGTGGTCGAAGTCTGGGAAGCCTTCGACGCAGAAAATATTTTTGTGCATTTAGGTTCAGACCAAACGTCGTTGCATAACCCATGGTCGGGTGGTTATTACCCAGTGGGCGTCAGTTATGACCAAGCCAATCGATTAATTCGCGAAGAACCTGAGCTATTTAAGGCGAAGGTGCAAGACACTTTGAAACGTCACGCCGCCATTGTGAATAAACACACTGCCAAAGGTACCTATTTCTTTGACTATGGCAACGCGTTTTTATTGGAAGCCTCGCGTGCTGGCGGTGATGTGATGGCGCAAAATGGCATCGACTTTAAATATCCATCCTATGTGCAGGATATTTTAGGACCGATGTGTTTTGACTACGGTTTTGGACCGTTCCGCTGGGTTTGTACTTCAGGTAAAGCGGAAGACTTAGACAAAACTGACGCTATCGCTGCTGAGGTGTTAAAACGGTTGATGCTTGAGGCTCCCGAAGAAATTCAGCAGCAGATGCAAGACAACATCACCTGGATTTTAGACGCCAAGCAAAACAAGCTGGTGGTGGGTTCACAAGCGCGGATTTTGTACGCCGATGCGCAAGGTCGAGCGGAAATTGCTGCCGCATTTAACGACGCGATTAAACGTGGTGAGATTGGCCCTGTGGTGCTTGGCCGTGACCATCACGATGTTAGTGGCACCGATTCGCCGTTCCGTGAAACCTCCAACATTTATGATGGCAGCCGTTTTACTGCGGACATGGCCATTCATAACGTCATTGGTGACAGTTTCCGCGGCGCAACCTGGGTGTCTATCCATAACGGCGGCGGTGTCGGTTGGGGCGAAGTGATGAACGGCGGTTTTGGTATGTTACTGGATGGCTCGCTTGAGGCCGAGCGGCGGTTGAAATCAATGCTGTTTTTTGACGTCAACAATGGCATCGCCCGTCGTAGCTGGGCGCGCAATAACGAAGCCGATTTTGCCATCCGCCGCGAAATGGCGCGCACGCCAAAACTGCAAGTGACGCTGGCTAATCGTGTTGACGATGAGATTTTGCAGCAGTTGTTTAGCTAATCTTTATTCGCCCGAACCGCATTGCTGCAGTTCGGGCGACTGTGTAAGCCCACTGATTCACTTTTGCAATGTTCGTTAACCTAACTTCGGGACGACTATTCTTGTAAAGTTCAGGCGCAATGCTATGGTTTCAAAAGCAGTCTTTTGGAACTCCAGCAAGGTGATTCTGTGCCAGCTAATTCTGAGCATTTTAACGAACAGCAACGATTGCAAACCATCAATGAGTTTTACTTGCGTAAAGCTGACCCTGATGAACAACTGGAGCGCTTGCTGTCGGCTATCGCTGAGTTGCTGAATATCCCGATTGCTTTAGTTTCAGTGATTGATCGGTTTGAACAATTCTTCAAAGCGAATGTTGGTTTGCTTTGTCAAAGTACTCGTCGTGAAGATGCGTTTTGTAACCAAGTTGTCCTAAACAACCAAGTATTAATCGTCGAAGATGCCCTGACTCATCCATTGTTCGCGGTAAATCCACTGGTTACTGGCGAACCGCATATTCGTTTCTACGCTGGCGTTCCCTTATTACTCAATCAAGTGCCGGTAGGGGCAGTATGCCTCATCGATCAACAGCCTCGAAGCTTGACTGACCAACAACTGCAGTTATTAAAAGTGTTGAGTGAGCATGTCTCCCAACATTTAGTGCTTAAAAAACAACAAATTCAGCACATTCAGGAACATAGCTTACTTGTACATTCTCCTGCGGTGCTGATGCAGTGGCGGCAATTTCATACGTTGCAGCTGAGTTATGTGTCGGAAAACATTACCTCGATTTTTGGTATTCCTGGGTCGTTACTTACTGAGAAACAAGCATTTTTTGAAGATTTTATTGTCGCTGACGACGTTGTTGAGCTGCATTTTGTTTTAAGTAACCATGCGCAGGGCGTTAATTCCGCGGAAGCAAACTTTCGTCTTTGTAATCAAAAGCATCAGGTGTTTTGGGTGAAACTAGTCACCAAAGCATTTTTTGATGAGAAAGGGCTGTTAGTTGCGGTGCATGGCATGTTGCTCGACCACACATCGAATCGACATATCGAACAAAAATTAAATTTACGAAACCAGCAAATGCGCCTGTTACTCGAAGCATCTAATTTGGGAACATGGGATTGGCAACTAGCGACCGATACCACCACAGTCAATCAGCGCTGGTGCGAAATTATTGGTCTAGATTTTGAGTTGTTTGAACCGAATAGCCAGTATTGGCTGCAGTTTATCCATCCTGCAGATCGCATTCGTTTTGAGCTGGAATTGCAGCAACACTTGCAAGGTGAAACTAAAACATTAAATACCAGTTATCGGATGCGGCATCGCCGCGGCAATTGGGTCTGGGTCGAGTCTTTTGGCAAAATAGTTGAATGGGATCAAGAAGGAAAACCCAGTCGCATTGCGGGCACTCATCGAGATATTACTGCGCGCAAAGAGGCGGAATTAGCAGACAATAAGCAGCGTCAGTTGCTTAGTTTTATTAATAAAGCGCAAACGATTTATCTGCAGCAGCATGATTTATCTGCGGCATGTCGGCAAATTTTGCCAGAGCTTACCGAGCTCGCGGATAGCCAATTTGGTTTCATCGCCCAGATGTGTCGGCAGCAGGGTAAAAATCGGCTGTTCATTCACGCAATCACTGAACATGCTTGGCATGAACAGGCACAGGATTTAGTTGAGCTTTACCATCGAGGTGAATTGTATTTTGATAGTATCCAAGAGCTTTTTGGGCAAGAAATACTCACTGGCGAGACGGTGATTTTTAATATGCCGCAACAACATCCCAGCTTAAGTAGCGCAGGCACTGTTGGCGCTGGCAAGGGATATCCGAAGATCTTTCGCTTTTTGGGCTTACCTATCAAATCCAATAATGAATTCGTTGGCATGCTTGGTTTAGCAAATAAAACCATGCCCTATACCAACGCTGACGCCCAATTTTTCCAAGCTTTGTCTGATGCTTTGGCGGGGCTTTACTTCGTTGTCAGCCAAGCGGAAGCGCGGTTAAAAGCGGAAGCACAGTTAAAAACTCTAGCGATGACCGATCCGATCACGGGGCTCGCCAATCGCCGAGCCTTTGTTGAACATTGTCAAACGCTGCAAAATTCTGCAACCGGTGTGGTGTTGGCATTATTGGATATCAGTGAATTTGAACATATCAATAACATGCATGGCAACGAAACCGCCGAGGCGCTGCTCAAGCTCGTTGCCAATTTGCTTAAAACGCAATTGCGCGCTACCGATTTTTGCGCAAGGTTCGGTAGCTCTGAGTTTATCATTTTGATTGAACATACCGAAATTGATGGTGCGAATATGGTGCTGGAAAATTTGTGTATGGCAGTGTCTTCACTGCAATTTGTGCGGCAAACTCAAAACGTACCGCTTGCGGTCAATATTGGCGCACGTTTTATCTCGGCGGCAGAGGACCTTGATATTTCATCACAAATGGTCGATGCCGATACTGCTCTTGCGACAGCCAAAGCTAGCGGTGCGAATTGCTTGATTTGGTTTTAAGCAAGCAAAATATGTTTGCTTTGGCAAACCTATTCAATGCTGATGCAGATAAAGCCATCAATAAATACCGAGTATGTTGTCGGGTCTTTTGCTGGTGGTGGGGATATTTTGTGCATTAGTTTTTGCAGAGAAATAGATTGGCAGCAACCTTATGTTTTAGTTACCATTTCAGGCAGGGATGGAGACTTTGGTTTTTCGGGATGCAATGGATTGTTCTAATATTGGCGCTGTTATTGCCGCAGCGATTGTTCGCAGCAGAACAATACTCCACTTATCAATGTGATAATCTTCGTGAGCGCATCGAATTTTTACGCAATCGTACAAGTTCTGGGTATGACGTCGCTGCATCAAGCGCGTCGAGTCCCCGTGATAGCGATTTAGTTGCCGAGTATTCCGCACATTGCCAGCATCCGGTTGACACGGTCCGTGTGGTTCGTGGTGCGATTACCCCCTCGCCAGCAAGCGATTATCACTATGATTCGTTAGAAAATATGCCCAGCTTTTCTGCCAACAATGCCACGTTCTCGGGCGAAAAAGCCGATGCTTGGGCTGATTTTTATCAGCCGCCTCGGCAATGCCGGCAGAAAAAGCTAACTGAGGCTGATTTTATCGCTTGTGCTGAAAATAAAGCTAAACAACGAGACGAGTTTGAGCGTGTGTGGCAGCGTAGGTCGCCCGACATTGCTGTTCAGGTTGCTCAGCCGATGGTGTCAAGCATGCCTGTGCACCAGCAAGCAATCCAAGCTGAAGTGCCTCACTCAGTTATTGCCAGTACATCAAGCACGGATAAGCAAACACCGCTCAGCTATTGGCAAGCGCTTGATGAACAAAATCAACGATTTAAATGGTACGGCATCCTTATTTTGGCGCTTATGGCGACTGCAGGTTTTCTGACTTGGCGTCGATAACATGCGTCAGTGTTGCTGACTAACCCACTTTGGGGATCTCTGCCCATTTTGTGGTGTAGGCTGGTGAGAGTAATTGCCGTTTCATTGCCCAGTGTTGTTCCAAACCTTTTGCCGCAAAAAAGACTTTGGTTTTCCCAGTTTTGTTGATGTGATCAATCACCGCCATCAGCGCGTGGTTATTACCGGCTTTCGCAAATTCGTCAGCGTTATTGTGGTTGTTATGCTGTGCAAAGTGTTGTGCAAAGTGCGGTGGTGATTGCGGTATGTCAGTGGTGATAGGTTGCTGCGCCGTTACAAATTGCGTGTGATTAAGCGCACTGGCACTAAATAATTGCAGCTGTTCAATATGCTCTTGATAAAAGTCGGCCAGCATGACCCCCGCTTTGGCATAACGATAGCCATCTTTCCAAATCTTGCTGAGTAGCTGTTGGGCAAGATGCAAAAAATCGCGAGTGTCGTTACTTGGTTGTAGTAACGCTCCGGTTGCAGCATTGCTGTAAAACGGATCGTAGTGACTATCACTAAAGGGGCTAGTCCGCACAAATACGGTCAGCAATTTCGCACGTGATTGTTGAGCTCGCAACTTTTCACAGGCGCGATGGACGTATTCCGACACAGCCTGCTGCATCAAATGCGGCTCAGTGATGCGTTCGCTAAATGCGCGCGAGCTGACAATTTCTTTTTTATCGGCTGCAACAGCGTCTAAGGCTAAGCACGATTCACCGTTGAGTTCTGCTGCAGTGCGTTCGAGCACCACGGAAAACTGCCGTCGTAACATTTTTGCAGGCGCATCAGCCAAATTTAAAGCGGTATAGATCCCAAGCGCATGAAGTCGTTTGCTCAGTTGTTTGCCAACGCCCCAAACGTCACTCACTGGCAGTAATGCCATTAATTTCCGTTGTCGTTCCCGTGATGTTAAATCTACGACGCCTGAGGTTTGCTGCCATTTTTTTGCCGCGTGATTTGCCAGTTTTGCTAGAGTTTTAGTCGGCGCTATGCCAACACAGACGGTCATACCAATCCAATCGTTAATAGTCCTACGGACAGTTAAGCCATATTCAGTCAAATCAGGGTGAGTATCGAGCCCAGAGATTTCCAGAAAAGCTTCGTCAATAGAATACACTTCAACTTTTGGAGCTAATTGCTCTAGTGTTGACATCACTCGTGCTGAAATGTCGGCATACAGCGCGTAATTAGAGGAAAACACGACAATTTGCTGTTGCTCGACCAAGTCGCGTACTTGAAAGTACGGCACCCCCATCGAAACGCCTAGTGCTTTTGCTTCGCGTGAGCGCGCAATGACACAACCATCATTGTTGGATAACACCACGACTGGCCGGTGTGTTAAATCAGGCCGAAATAACTTCTCGCAAGAAGCGTAGAAGTTATTGCAATCGACCAACGCGAATAGTTTACTCATGTCCCAGAGCATCTTGTGCCGCGGGTCATTTGCCTCACGACGTTTGTGACTACCCCGAAAATTTGTAACTCATGATCATTCGCAAAACCAATGGGCTGATAATTTTGATTGCGGGGGACTAACATCAATTGTGGGCGAGTACATAATTCTTTGACGGTAAATTCGCCGTCTACTTGCGCCACCACAATATCGCCATGCTGTGCTTTTACAGAGCGATCTACGACTAAGATGTCATTGTGAAAGATACCTGCCTCAATCATTGATTCGCCGTCCACTCGGACAAAAAAGGTTGCGGCCGGTCTTCTAATACAGAGTTCATTGAGATCGAGGGTTTGCTCCACATAATCTTGCGCTGGTGATGGGAAACCCGCGGAAACTTTGCTGATAAATAACGGCAGTTGCAATGACTGCGCAGGCGTTGCTGGTGTTAACAAGGTAACCGACATATTCACCACGAATAACTGTATATGTATACAGTTATGATCGCATAATATCGGCAATTGTCAACCTGTGCAGTTGCGATTGTCGGCGCCCCTTGGACAATGAAATTGGGGATGGCTGATATCTGTTGCTGATATCTGTCAACTGGTCGGCTAAACACTTGTGAAACCTTTATGAAACCCTACGGGAACCCCCTGAGACAAAGTTCTCAGGGGTTATCCTGCGGTTAAAGCAGGTATTGCAGGCAAGCTATACCCGGGGATTAAAACTTAATGGTGTAACGGACAGACCAAACGCGGCCAAGCCAATCATGGATCGAACTGGCGTAGCCATTGGTTGGCGATGACGCATAAGGTGGTGCTTTGTCGGTCAGGTTACGGATCGCAAATTGTAAATCTTGGCTATCGCTCAAGTCGTAACCAATACTGGCGTTAAACGTCAACCATGCATCGACAGTGTCATTATCAAACTTAAAGTCACCATCACCCAATGAACTGACGTAACGGGCGCTGAGGCTGGCGTTCCAATCTTGTTGTTCCCAATCAATTGCGGCGTCACCGACAAAATCTGGACGTGCAATTTCATTGGCGGTGCTTAATTTCCCTAATAAGTCTTCCGCTGGTGAGTCGATGGTTGCTTGACGTTCATAGCTCAGAGTGCGAGTGCCCGCGAGCGTGCTGGTAAAACGGCCTAGTGAGGTATCCAAGCGATGTTTTAGTTTGACATCAATACCGTCGGTCTTTTGCGCGCCGACGTTAAAGAATGCAGTACGCAGGAAAATAATATCGCCACCTGCATCTTTCACACAACCTAAACCACCTTTTAAGGCGTCCGTCGTGCTAACCACTGGCGCAGAGCCAGCAATACACGCGTTAAGCGTGGTGTTAGCATCGACATCAACAATGTCGGTATGCTCATAACGCCAATAATCGGCAGTGATATTAAAATCGTCGCTCAGGTTCCATGACAAACCTGCGTTCCAAGCTTCGGAATTTTCGGCATCAAGGCCAAGGTTACCTAGCGTTTCTTGGTCAAACTCAAGTTCACCCGCTTGCGCACCAGCGCTGCCGCACAGGGCGTTAAATGGTCGGTTGCTACCGCAGGCGATATTGTTTGAACTCAAGGAAACCCCTGCGCCAAGTTCTGATAATGATGGCGCTCGAAAGCCAGTACTCCAACTCGCACGCAAGATCAGATCTTCGCTCGCTTTATAGCGCAATGACAATTTCGGGTTTACATCGCCACCAAAGTCACTGTAATGGTCGTAACGAATGGCAGTGATTGCGTCAAGTTGTTCGGTCAGCGGCAAATTAAATTCGGCATATCCAGCATACTGTGTCCGATCAGCGGCCGCATCACTAGCACCAAGTGAGCTGACAAGGCCTTGTTGAGCGACTAAGGCTGGGCGGTCGAAAATTTCTTCACTGCGCCATTCGCCACCAAAAACGGCACTAATTTCGCCAGCAGGTAGCTCGCCTAAAGTACCGCTCATGTTGAAATCGACCGATTTCACGTCTGATTCACCAATGCGCGGTGCCATTTCGCGCAAGCTTGCGATGACGGATGGGTCGGTATCGCGGCCTAGGTTAAATGGATTAAATTGGCCGCTCGCGGCTGCGGCAATACGACGGTCGATATTAAAATAGCCAGTCGTGTGCAGCACTTCATTGTCTGATTGGCCTAAGGTTGCCGCAGTTTCATAACGCCAGTCTTTAAATTCGCCGCGCAGACCAGCTAATAAACGATAGCTATGACTATCGTAGCTTTGCGAACGCACTTCCGGTGAGCGGGAGCTAATGCGAATGGTATCAACAGTGCCGTTCAGGGCATCAATATCACGGGCCCATTGCGGTACTGTACTAAGGTCGCCTGGAACAGCAACACTAAAGGATCCGGCAGAATCATAAGCATGGCCGCTGTTTTGCTGATACATCGCTTCAATAAACAGCTCTTGCTTATTGCCAAGGCGATAGTTGTGGCTAAGGGTTGCGCCAATATTTTTGCTATCAGGTTGAATCGCGCGTTCCATGACATAGTCATACTGACAACGGGAGCCTTTGTTGCTAGTTGCTTTGCCACACCAAGGCTCTGGGTAATCTTTGCCATCGATAGTCACGCGAGTGCTGGATTTTAACGTCACAGCGATAGGCCGATCGGCATTCATCAGTTCGTCACGTTTAAAATAGTCTAACACTAAGGTGGTATTAGAATTGGTAGTGGCAAAACCACCGGTGTAGGTAAAGTTATAGCGGCCAAAATCACCGGAAGCAGTATCATCACCGTACAATGCGCTGACTTCATGGCCTTCATAGTCTTTTTTCATGATGAAGTTAATAACGCCAGCAATGGCATCTGAGCCATAGACTGAGGCCGCGCCATCGGTAAGCACTTCGATGCGGGCAATCGCGGTCATAGGAATGGCGTTGACGTTAACAAAAGAGTCGAAGCCGTTGGAGAAAGAGTCGACGGCAACTCGACGGCCATTCACGAGCACCAAGGTTGAGCTCGAGCCCAAACCACGCAAACTCACACCCGCAGCGCCAGGTGGCGTGCCATCAGAACCGCCGACATTGCCGTTTTCGGTGAACGTTCCTGCACTGGCCGCTTGTGGTAAATCACGTAAGAAACTCGCAACGCTATCGTAGCCTTTATCCATCAAGTCGTCAGCGGTAAACACTTGTAACGGATTTGCCCCTTCCATGTCGACGCCCTTTAACCGGGTGCCAGTGACTTCGATTTTTTCTATTTTTGCGTTAGCCGCAGGTGTCGATCCGGTAGGGGTTTGTTGTGCTTGTGCAGAAAAAGCCAGCAAAAGTGCACTGCATAGCGCTGATTTTTTTAACGGATGTTGTTGGCGGTTAGACTTCAAGTTCGTTGTGTTCATGTTCATTCCTCTGCATCGAAAAGTTGCCTTTGGGCAATCTGGTTTAGATTTTTCAGCAAAATGACGAAGAGGGTGCCGCACAGGCGGTTTTCGAGTGACAGGCTCTGCACAGAATCGCAGCTATTAACGCGCATAAACTGCAGGGAGTACGCAGTATACGAGCATAACAAGGTGCATTTAAAACCGAATTCTGTGAAGCATCCCTCTGCGTCAGGCAGAGGGCAGGCTAATTATTAAACCACTCGGAGAGGTAGTAAGGGGAGTAGCGATAGTTGCCAAGATTAATTGCACATTTAAGCATAACTCTCCCTCCTATATTATGGGCAACGAGCTTGTTTGCACGAAAGCTGATGCGACTGTCAAACCAAAATTGGTGTGCTTTCAAACTCACTGATTTGCAAATGCCTGTCAAGCGCTTTTTTTTAATCTGTTGCTTAGCCTCTGATCTATCGAAATAAAATTTTATGATGAGGGTTATTTTGCTGGTGATACTTGACTTCGCTTACTGAAATCAGTAATTGTGAAAAAGAGGCTAGCGGTCATCGCTGGCGCAACACACATTCCCAATGGTAGCGATATGCTGAAAAATGCTTTTTCACTGAATTCATATCACTACTCGTCGTACTATCTCTCCGAGTGGTTTAACGAGTAGACAACAATCAAGCCCTGAGTGGCTTGGTTGGTGTTTATATGTTGATACCAAATCACCTAATTTTGCCCTTGCTTGATGTCTTGGCTTGCCGCATCTGTGCTATGGGCTGGTTTATTCTGCAAAACATCGCAGAACATCGCAGGTAGTTATTTATGTCGGTCGAAGCAAAATCGCCCTCTACGGCATCGATGCCGGATGCGTTTGTCATCCTATTTTTTATTATGGTGCTAGCGGCGCTGGCATCGCATTTTATCCCCGCAGGTTCATTTCAACTATTGGAAAGTGCACCAGCGACTGAAGGCGCAGCGAAACTCACAGGCAAGTTAGATCCCGAGAGTTTTCGTTTTGCCGACGATGAACAAGGCGGCGTGCCATTGTTTGCCGAGCGCGGTGGCATTGGTTTTTTTAACTATGCTTTTGAAGGCTTAGTTTCTGGAACCAAATGGGGCTCGGCTGTGGGTGTAGTGATGTTTATTCTACTCACCGGTGGCGCTTTTGGCATCTTGATGAAAACGGGCGCTATCCATAATGGCATCTTGGCATTAATTGCGCGCACCCGAGGTTTAGATTTTCTATTTATCCCTCTGTTATTTATACTTTTTTCACTAGGTGGTGCAGTCTTTGGCATGGGCGAAGAGGCTATTGCATTTTGTATCGTACTACTGCCTTTGTTGCTGGCTTTAGGGTATGACGCAATTACGACCGTGTTAGTCACCTACGTCGCGACGCAGATTGGTTTTGCGACCTCGTGGATGAATCCGTTTAATGTGGCCATTGCCCAGGGCATTGCCGAGATCCCGTTGTTTTCTGGGCAAGAATTACGGATGGTGATGTGGGCGGTGTTCACCTTGTTTGGCATGATATTTACCATTCGTTATGCGGCAAAAGTAAAAGCCAATCCACAAAAGTCGCTCAGCTTTCACTCGGATGAACAGGTTCGCCGCAGCCAAGTCTCTCAGGTTAAAGCGGAATATAATCATTTAGACAGTTTGATTTTAATTGCATTTTTTGCCGGTCTTGCATGGATTATTTGGGGAGTTACCGCCCGCGAATATTACATTCCAGAGATTGCCAGCCAGTTTTTCACGATGGGGATAGTGATTGGCTTTATCGCGGTGTTGGGCCGACGCTTAAAAGTGAACGACGTTGCTGATGGGTTCAAACAAGGCGCTGCCGATTTATTGCCAGCCGCAATGATTGTCGGTATGGCCAAAGGCATGCTGTTATTGCTTGGTGGCGGCGACCCGCAAACCCCGTCGGTGTTAAATACACTTTTGCACTATGCCGCACAATCTTTCAATGACTTACCAACCTATTTATCGGCATGGCTGATGCTAGTTGTGCAGTCGGTGATTAACTTTTTCGTGTCTTCTGGCTCTGGCCAAGCCGCACTGACGATGCCATTGATTGCCCCGTTATCTGATTTGATTGGCTTGTCGAGGCAAACTGCAGTTTTGGCCTTTCAGCTCGGCGATGGCTTAACCAATTGTATTATTCCAACCTCTGCAGCATTGATTGGCTGTTTGGGCGCGGTACGACTTGACTGGTCGGTTTGGCTGCAATTTGTTTGGCGTTTGCAGCTTTGGTTGTTTGCGCTCGCGAGTCTTTTTATGTTCATTGCCGTTGCTATCGGCTACCAATAAACCGGCAGTAACGCCTAAAGGAACGACTGTGAACTCTTTAATTCTACTAAAAAATGCTGAGCTAATTGCGCCACAAGCGCTTGGCCGAAAAGATGTGTTAATCGGTGGGCGCCAGATCCTAGCGATTGCTGATCATTTAGAGGCAGGCAATGCCACGTTACCTGTCACTATCATGGATTGTCGCGATTATTATTTAACGCCTGGTTTTGTGGACTCATTAGTTCATTTTATTGGCGGCGGTGGCGAGGGCGGATTTGCGACAAGAACTCCGGAGATGCAGCTTACTGACGCCACTTTAAGCGGCGTGACCACGGCGGTTGGTGTGCTTGGGACTGATGCGACCACCCGCACATTAACAAACTTATTGGCCAAAGCTCATGCTTTAGAAACCGAAGGGATCAGTACTTATTGCCATACCGGTTCTTATGAAATCCCATGCCGCACTCTAACCGGTAGTATCACTGATGATTTGATTTTGATTGATAAATTTATTGGTGTGGGTGAAATTGCGATTAGTGACCATCGCTCCTCACAGCCGACCACAGAGGAAATTCGCAAGGTGGCTGCTGCGGCACGGGTTGGTGGGATGTTAGCTGGAAAAAGTGGCGTTGTCAGTGTGCATGTCGGTGCTGGGGAGCGAATTTTACAGCCGCTGTATCAAGCAGTTGCAGGCACAGAGCTGCGATTAAAGCAGTTTTATCCGACCCACATGAACCGTAATCGACGAGTATTTGAAGCGGGGATCGCATTTGCTCAAAAAGGCGGAGTGATTGATTTTACCACCAGCACGACGGACTACGATTTGCGCCACGGTGAGGTGGCAGCGGCTGCCGCACTTGCTGAGGCACTTGCATTGGGGATCTCGCCAATGCAGCTGACGTTCAGCTCAGATGGCAATGCCAGTTTACCTCTTTACAATCAGGATGGTGAGTTGCAAGGTTTACAAGTCGGGCAGGTCGGTAGCTTGCTAACAAGTCTGCAACAGGCGGTATTAAAGCATCAAGTGCCACTCAGTGATGCGATAACTAGCGTGACCGCTGCACCGGCGGCAATTCTAGGTTTAAGCCACAAAGGACGTTTGGCGCCTGGCTTAGACGCTGATTTAGTGCTGTTGCGTCGGGATGATTTGGCAATTGACACGGTGTTTGCCAAAGGACGCTGCATGGTGCGGGGGGGCGCACCTTTAGTTAAAGGGACATTTGAAGGCTAAATCGGCATTTGAATGATGTTGATGTCGTTGGACTTTTGTGAGGAGGAATCAACAGCATTGATGTCGCTCGCGCTATCTGCCGTTTAAATCTTGCGATTTATCCTGTTCTGCTTTGGCAGGTGCGACAGCCATGTTTTGATAGCATTTTGTTGAATGACGTTGTCACAGCGTCGCTACTTGGTTTTTTCATATTTATGTCCCACACGCTGATGTCCCATATGCTTAAGGTTTCTGCAATTTCCACGGTGAAATCCCGCCTCGCTGGCAATGCTTCGGTGTTTTTACAAAACGCCTGTCATGTTTGCATACTGCCAGTAGTGCTGCTCTTGCCTGGATCCGCATTAGCCGACCCATCGGCACTGCACAGTCTCGAGCAAATTGAAGTTAAAGGTCGCCGTCTCGACTGGCGGGGCGAACAGAGCACCGCCTCGGCAGGTGTCGTTGGCAATAGTGAATTGTCAGCTTTGGCTTTGGTGCGCCCTGGCGAAGTTTTAGAAACTGTGCCGGGGATGGTTGTGACCCAACATAGCGGCAACGGCAAGGCAAATCAGTATTTTCTGCGCGGATTTAACTTAGATCACGGCACGGATTTTCAACTGACGCTTGATGGCATGCCACTCAATATGCGCAGCCATGGGCATGGTCAAGGGTATGCTGATTTGAATATGTTGATACCGGAGCTGGTACAACAGCTGAATTACCAAAAAGGCCCTTATTCAATCAAAGCCATGGATTTTTCAGGCGCAGGTGGTGCTGATTTTGCTTTGCAAAATCTAACGCGAGATGCAGTGCAGCTCGAAACCGGTGCATGGCAGTATCAACGACTTTTGCTCAAAGGTGATACTCGGTTGGGCGCAGGCAACTTGCTGGCAGCTTCTGAGTGGCTAGGTTACGACGGCCCTTGGACTGATACTGCTGAAAATCTTCATAAAACCAATCTGTTGCTGCGTTACAGTCAGCCAATCGGCAGTGCGAGTTGGTCGATGACTGCGATGCACTATAACAACACTTGGCAATCGGCAGACCAAATTCCAAAGCGTTTAGTCAGTGCCGGCAAGCTGTCGCCTTTTGGCTCGCTTGACCCAGACACTGGCGGTGACAGCCTGCGCAGTAGCCTTTCCACGCAATATAGCAGCGATGATTGGCAGGGCAACCTTTATTGGGTGCGCAGTGATTTGCAACTCTGGTCAAATTTTACTTATTACCTTGCCGATCCGCTAAATGGCGATGAATTCGAGCAACAAGACGAGCGCAGTTTATTTGGCGGTAAGCTAAGTCGGCTAGGCGATTTTGGCGAGGATTGGCGCTGGCAAATTGGGCTGCAGACTCGAGTTGACGATATTGCTGCGTTAGGTCTTTTTCAGACAAAAGCGCGCCAGCGATTGTCAGCTGTGCGGTTGGATAAAGTACGTCAGCAGTCTATAGGTGTTTATGCTGAATTAGACTGGCAAATGAATGAATCTTGGCAGTGGGTCTTCGGTGGCCGCATCGACCAGATGCGTGCGCGAGTACAAAATGCGCTGGACAATAATCAAACCAATTCAGGCAAAGCTTCAGAACATTTGCCCTCACTAAAATCGAGCCTCAGCTATCAAGTCAACGATAATTGGGCGTTGTTTGCTGCGGCAGGCCAATCCTTCCACTCAAACGATGCGCGTGGTGTATTAACGACACAAGATCCAACTACCGGTGAGGCTGTACAGCCAGTGGATTTTCTTGCGCGCGCTTTTGGCTCCGAAGTTGGTATACGTTATTTTGATGCGACTGCTTATAATCTGTCATTGACACTGTGGCAGCTCGACTCCGATTCTGAATTAGTCTACGTTGGTGATGCTGGAACCAATGAACCTAGTGGTGCAAGTTTTCGCCAAGGCCTTGAGTTTGCTGGGTATTACTGGCTTGATGAGCAAATTGAGCTTGATGCTGAATTGGCCTTTACCCGCGCACGATATCGCGCAGCCACCGCTAACAATGAGCCGTACGTGGAGGGGGCTTTGCCACGCGTTGCCAGTATTGGTGTAAGCTTTCATCCGCACGAGCGCTGGAGTCTTAGCGCGCGTTTGCGTCACTTTGGGCCGAGGCCATTAGAAGCCAGTGGCGCGTTGAAGTCGGCTAGCAGCACCACCGTCAATGCCAATGTGCAGTATGCGGTGCGAGATTATTTGTTGGTCGTTGAATTACTCAATGTCTTTGATAGCAATGACCACGATATCGATTATTACTACTTATCAAGACTTAAGGATGAACCAGCCGATGGCGTAGCAGACCAGCATTTTCATCCACTTGAGCCAAGGGCGCTGCGGCTCAAATTCCGCTATCAGTTTTAACGTTAGCAGGGCTAATTCGCTGAATTGCTCGCCGAATTTCCTGTTAATGACAATACTGGTTGAAAAGCTGGATGCTCAGCAATTGTTTGCTGCATCTGTGCTTTGCTGGTTTCGCTGGTCCAACGCACCATATGCTGTTGATAAGCCTCTGTCGGCCTAAGCTTGGCGAGTGCAACATTAATCGCCTCAATGTGCTGCAGAGCTCCTGGACTTTTACGGCAAGCGACGTACACCGGTTCAATCAAGGTTTCTCCTTTAATCTCGCGTTGGCTCAGCGCAACTTTGCTTGGCATATTGTGGGCTAAGTACTCAACTCTATCTTGAAACTCAATAAGATAATCAGCTCGTTTTTGCGCAAGCATTTGCAAGATATTCGTCGAGCTTTCATTCACATCAACAAGTGCCAGTCGATTTGAACTAATAAGCTTTTGAACTGCCGCAGGATAAGTCCGCTTTTTTTCAGTAATGCCTACCACGTCTTGTTGCTGCATTAACGTGACTAAATCAACATGGCTTGTTGCTGGTAACTTTAAATTGAGTGGGCTACCAGCAAGCATAAAAAGTTTCACGCCATGCGTGAGAAAGGCAATATTGGAAAAATGCAGAAATTGCTCGCGCTCTGGTGTTTTTATTGCACCAAAAAAGCAGTAGGGCTTTTCCAGCTGCATTTTTTGCTCGCGGGCTGACAGACTGGTTAGCTGTAATTGATGGTTAAATTGCGGCAATTCACGGATCAAATCTTGGGTGAGCAGATCAAAGGTTCCTTGTCCTTGTAATGGACCTTGGCTTATGTAGGCCGGCGGCCAATCGCGGATCAACCACGTGAGCTGTTCGGCTTTGAGTGGAAAGCCACAACTTAACACAATACCAACTAATACCCATTTAATGTCCAATCGCCAAATCACCTACACACCTCAATACTGGATCTACCGGTTTATATTGCCGATATTTAATCCGTGTTGCAATGCGAAAGCTCAATGCATTCAGAGTGGAGATATCAAGAACTAAGCACTATAGTCAGATGTGGTGTGATAAAGGTTTCAGAACCTTGAGCATGTCAATAAACGCGTGTTTTGTTCGGTTTTTCGGCATATGTTGGATTTGTCAGTGCTTATGTAAAAAAACTTTTAGACTTTTTCGTCAAAAAATGTTTATTTAAAGAATGACTTAATTAGCTAATCGTTTTGCTGAGATCAGGTCCGATTTGCCCTTTTATAATAACAACATGTACACTTAACCCCACTTTCCAAAGTTGTCGGCACACATAGTGCGGGTTTCCAGACTGTGCCAGGGATCGGTCAAGTATGAACATTTACTCTCAGAAATGCGGCCATAACCACTGGTTTGCATCAGCTGTTTTCTTGTTGGCATTGACTTTGGTCGGCTGTAAAGCGGATATCAGTGTGCAAGACGAACCTGTTGATCCGGTTGTACAAGAATTCCCCTTGGTCTTTGTTGAACGGCCTTTAATCAATATCGATGATGAGGCGTTGCAAACAGAACTGTTTGAGCCGGCCCGCTTTAATGGCGGCGCTAAGTTAATCCTGAAGAAAAATGCCTTCGCCCAGTCGGAAGAAACCGATCTGTTGGCAGGTCTCTTTGCTGCCGATGCGCTTTATGACGTGAAAGACTTAGCGGTATCGCCAGATGGTTTAACCTTGTTATTTGCAGTGCATCCACCCATGCTACCGAATGTCGATGAAGAAGATCAGCCGACATGGAGTTTATATAAATACGACGTTAAAACGAAAGTGGTAAGCCCATTAATGGCGTCTGCCACCCAACGTGAACTTGGTCATGACATCAGCCCAGCATTTTTACCTGATGGTCGAATTGTGTTTAGCTCAACGCGGCAAGTGGTGTCACGACAAATCCTACTCGATGAATTTAAGCCGCAATATACGGCACAAGATGAAGACCGCGATGGCCCAACCTTTAATCTTCATGTGATGGATGCTAACGGCGGTAATATTGAGCAAATTAGCTTCAATCTTAGTCATGATTTATACCCAACCGTGATGCCTGATGGCCATATTGTTTATGTGCGTTGGGACAATCAATCCGACCGCAATATGTTGAACTTGTATCGGATGCGCCCAGACGGGACTCGCAATGAACTGTTATATGGTTGGCATTCCCACACCACAGGTGCAGACCAAAATCGCGTCGAGTTCGTTAAACCACAGGTCCTTGCCGATGGCAATTTATCGGTGTTATTGAGTACCAATAATGCACCTTATTACAATACGTGGCCGCAGCAAATTGCGATTAATGATGCCAGTGATAACACCCAACCCCTCTATAACAAAACCTTAAGTGGTAATGCGCAGACTCCGCTGTTTCCTTGGGCGTTTGACAACACCCAACGTGCAGAACGTGCTGGTGCAATGCATAGCTTTTTTGGTTTGCATGATGGTACCAACCGCTATTTGGTTAGTTGGTCCCCCTGTCGTGCGACGTTAAATAACCAAACCGTTGCTTGTGCCCAGTTGCCCGCAGATAGCACTGCGCCTTTGGCTGCACCGCTTTACGGCTTATGGTTATTCGATAACGCGAAAAACGTACAAGTGCCAGTTCGCCTTGGTGTTGAAGGCAAAATTCAAAGTGAACCGATGGTATTGCAAGCGCGCAATAAGAGTGTTTATCTGCCGTCAGACCCAACGATAGACCCACTGCTAGCGCAAGAAAATGCGGCAATTTTGAATATCCGCAGCGTTTATGATTTAGCCGGGACTGATACTGCTGGCATCGCTCGGTTGTCGGATCCGATGCTAACTCGCAGCGCTCAAAGGCCAGTTCGTTATGTGCGGTTTATTCGCGGAGTGCCGTTACCGTCGAATGAAGTGCAACAAATTCCGGGCTTTGCCTTTGGTGTGAGCCAACGTCAAGGTATGCGAGATATCCTTGGGTTTGCCCCAGTTGAACCTGATGGTTCGGTGAAGGTGAAAGTGCCGGCCAATATTCCATTAGCGCTGAGTTTGCTTGATGCCAACGGTAAAGCTGTGTCGGCACAACACCAGCAATGGATAACCTTACGTCCTGGAGAAACCTTAAGTTGTAATGGTTGCCATCAAAGCAATAATACTCGGCCGCATGGTCGTTATAATGGTGAAGGTGAGTGGCCATCGGTGAATGTTGGCGCCACGCAAGCCAGCCAACCTTTTCCAAATACCAATCCAGCGATGCCTGCGCAACCCGGCGAAACTATGGCGCAAGCCGCTGCTCGCTTGCTTGGCGTGAAGCCGTTAAGTGAAGGTTTGGAATACCAAGACTTATGGACTGATCCAGCGCGTCTGACGCCTGAAGTGGCGACAAGCAACAGCTACACTAGTTTGACAACGGAACAACCTGTGGGCACTCCATGCTTTGCGCAGTGGCAAGCACATTGTCGGATCAGGATTGATTACCCAACTCATATTGCGCCGTTGTGGTCATTAGAGCGAGTTACTCGTGATGAAGATACCGGTGAAGTATTAACGGACCACACCTGCGTTAGTTGCCATTCCCGTACCGATGCTGCTGGCGAGACGAAAGTTCCGGATGCACAACTGGAATTAACTTCGCAGCCATCGGATTTACAAGCTCGTCATCAAACGAGCTATCGTGAATTGGTGAGTAATGATTTTGAACTTGAGCTTGTCGAAGGCGTGTTGATCGATAAGCAAGTGCAAGCGGTTGATGCTAATGGCAATCCACTATTCGTGCGGGATGCTAATGGTGAGTTGGTGCTTGATGATGAAGGCAATCCGATACCAATCTTAACTCGGGTACCAGTCAATGGAACTATGGCTGTAGGCAGTGCGCGCGGCAGCAATCGCTTCTTCAATAAATTTAATGCTGGTGGCAGTCATCAGGGCTATTTGAGCGATGCAGAATTGCGACTCGTTGCCGATTGGCTTGATATCGGCGCGCAATATTATAACTCTCCTTTTGCGGTGCCAGAATGATGAAATTGAGTGGCGTAGCGGTGCAAGCCGCGATGATGCTGGTACTAAGTGTTGTGTGCTCTTTTGCTGCAACCGCGCAGACCGATGAAAAAGTGCCAGCCACAGTTGAAGGTATTTCGGTGTGGGTTGATAAGCCATTTGTTGATTTGCACATAGGGCCCGGCAGTGGTTATCCCATCAAAGTTTCAGCGATAAAAGGTGAGCAATTGCAGCTGCTGGTCACTCGCGGCAATTGGGTGCAGGTATTGTTCCGTGGCGAAAAACTTTGGCTGGATGACGTGAATTTGGCCTTTTTGCTCAACGCCGATAAAAAACCATTTCAGCAAAACGGCGATTCGTTTGAACAGTATCGGCAACGCGACTGGGAAGCCAGTTTTATGTATGGCGATTTCAACGGTGCTAGCTATTACCAAGTCAGTGGCGGTTATGTGTTTAGCTCGGTTGTCAGCAGTGAACTCAGTGTCGCCCAAGCGAGCGGCCAGCAAGCAGATAACCAACTGGTGGAACTTAGTGTTTATGTATCCCCATTCGAGCATTGGCGGATCAGCCCTTATTTCGGTATTGGCGGCGGCATGCTGCGTATCAATCCAAAAACAATTTTAGTGCAAACTGAAGATCGAAGCGATTTGATTACAAGTGCCGAAGTCGGTGTGAAATATTATTTGAGCCGCAATTTTGTTGCCCGCGCAGCCTATCGGCATGGCGTCGTCAGCACCTCCCGAAACGAAAACGATGAGAGCATTACATGGAAACTCGGCTTCAGCGTCTTTTTCTAAGCGCTTGTTTAGGAACAAGTTTGTTGCTCAGCGTGGCAGTACCTGTCGCCGCGCAGCAACAAACCTTAAAAATTGAGCCGCAAATTGAACGGCAACCGGTTGAGCAAGACAAGCTCGATGATGAAAGTTTTGTCTTTGCAATTCGTGGCGGCTTATTAAGCCTCAATGATTTTGGCAGCAGTGGTATGACTGCCGCGCAATTGGGTTATCACATTAACGAAGATTTTTATGTGGCCTTTGATTATTCGAAAGCTAAAGCGGGTTTGACCTCATTTGAGAAGCTCAGTGGCGCCGCACCGCTACTGACTGATGAGCAGCGGCAATGGCAATATTACGGAGCCCAGCTGGGGTATGTGTTATTTCCAGGTGAAGTGTTTTTAACCAGAAATTATGCAATGAATAGCGCGTTATCTGTGTTTGTTGGTGGCGGTAATGTCGATTTTGCCGGTGACAACGTGTTTGCTTTGCAAGCTGGCAGCCAATTTCGGGTTTACCTCACGGATTGGATTGCTGCGGATTTAATTTTGTCAGATTACGTATTTGAAACGTCGGTGTTGGCCGAGCAAAAAAGTCAGCATAGTTTGAGTCTTGCACTTGGTTTCGCGGTTTATTTTTAAGGGGAAGGGCATGAAGATCCGTCACAAGGTTATAGGTTTGGTGTTAGGCTTATTCGCTATCACTACTTTAAATGCACAAGCGGAGTTGCTGGCTGTAGCCAATAGTCCGATGGCCCCTGACTTCACCTTAAAAACGCATGGTGGTGGCAACTATCGTCTGACTGAACAGCGTGGCTCGGTGATTTTAGTCAACTTCTGGGCAACCTGGTGTGGTCCTTGCCGACAAGAAATGCCGATTTTAGATGCTTTGGCGAAAAAGTATGCGGATCTAGGCGTGCAAGTGGTTGGTGTCAACGTTGAAACTGAAACTGACGGTGTACAAAGTTATCTGTCTGAAGTTCCAGTTAGTTTTCCAATCTTACTGGATCTGGAAAACATTGCGTCGAAAGCCTATGACGTTAAGGCCATGCCGACCACAGTGATTATTGATAAAGATGGTCGAGTTCGCGCGTTGCATCGCAGCTATCAACCAGGCTACGAGAAAAAATATGAGGATGATATCAATGGCTTACTTGCAGAATAAGCGCAAGTTGCTGCTTTTGGCGTTGGCTTGCACAACGCTGGGTGGTTGCGCCAATATTGAGCCTTGGGTCAAACCATATGAACGCGATAAGCTTGCCGATCCCATCATGGGATTTGGTCGCCATCCCGCAGCGTTACAGCATGTGACTCACGTTCGCGACTCACGGGAAGCAGCCAAAGGGGCCAGTGGTGCTGGCGGAGGTGGTTGTGGTTGTAACTAGACTACTCCATGCTGCGCTTGGATTATTATTGCTTTGCAGCTACGCCTGCATGGCATCAGTATTGCCTTCAGATCGTGCCGATGTGATGTACCACTCATATTCTGGTGGTGGTGTGTCCATTGATGGTCCAGCGGTCATGTTGCGCAGTAAAGTCGCACAGGATTTTTCAGTCGCCGGTTATTACTACATTGACACTGTCTCTGGTGCGTCGATTGACGTGGTCGCGACTGCATCGGCATACAGCGAAGAGCGAACCGAAAAGCATCTTGGCGTAGATTACCTTGCTGGTAATAGCTTGATTAGCACCAATTTTAGCACCAGCGATGAAAATGATTACCACGCGAAAACCGTCACTTTTGGCATTTCTCACGATACCTTTGGTGGTTTAACCACCCTGAGCCTGCAAACAGGGCTTGGTGATGATGAAGTTGGCAAAAATGGTGATACTAATTTCAAAGAGCAGGTGCGTCGTTACAACTACAAACTTGGCTTAACCCAAATTTTAACGACCAATTGGATTGCCGCGTTAAATTTGCAAGTGGATTTGGATGAGGGCTTTTTAAACAACCCTTATCGGCAAGTGCGCTTTAAAGATCCAACCGCCGCCCTAGGATATAGCTATCAGGCCGAAGTCTACCCACGCACGCGTAATTCGACAGCAGTATCTTTGGTCAATAAATATTACTTGCCCTATCGAGCTGCCGTTGGTTTGAGCGTTCGCCACTACCAAGACAGCTGGGAAATTAGTGCCAATGACGTCGAGCTCGAGTACGTGCATCCACTGGGTAAAGACTGGACTTTTGAAGGTAAAGTTCGCTATTACCAACAGACAGAAGCGAGCTTTTATAAAGACCTGTTTGACTATGCGAATCAGCTGAACTTTATGGCTCGCGATAAAGAGCTGAGTGATTTCAGCAACGTGACTGCAGGACTTGGGGTTAGTTATAAACTGCCGAGTTACGGTGTCTTTTCACGGCAATTTCAGCCAGAAATGACCTTGCAGTGGGATCATATCATTTTTAATTACAATAACTTCCGTAATGTCACTGACCGAACCAGTGCTGCGGGTGCTGAGCCATTGTACCAATTGGATGCCAATGTGGTGCGGGCCTTTATCAGCCTTTATTTTTAACGGTTTAAACCGATAGGATAGTCTATGAAAAGTTCTGGTGTTGTACTGTTGTTGGCATTACTCGGCACATCTGTGCAGGCGATGCAGCAAGAAACGACGCAGCCGCTACAACAAGATATGGCGCAGCTCAAGCAACAAGTTATTCAGCTCAATCGTGAGTTGTTCTTGTTAGAACAGGCTTTATTGTTTCCGCCAGAAACACAGCTCAGCTTATTTTTGTCAGTGGATACCGGGCAGTTTATGCAAATCGACAGCGTTGAGTTATTGCTCGACGATGAACCTGTTGGAGGTCACCTCTACACGCCTACTCAGCTAGAGGCTTTAAAACGCGGTGCCATTCAACCTTTGCTGCAACTCAATATCGACGCTGGGCAGCATCAGCTGACTGCGGTGTTTGTTGGCAAAGGTCCTGACAATCGCGATTACCGCCGAGCGGTCAATTATAGCTTTGAGAAAAAAGCGGAGTCGGTGCTGCTCGAGTTGCAAGTCAATGACCGCAGCAGCAACTATCAACCAGAATTTGTTATTCAACCCTGGGAACAGGCTCGATAATGCGATTGCAACTGCTGGTCACTTTTGTCATTGCTGCAATTAGTGGCGTGACCCTCGCGCAAGAGGATAAGCCGATGTCGATGCTGGAGAAACAGTATCGGCAGGCGGCTTATGCGTTTTATGCCGAAGATCCCTATCAAGCGGTGCAGCACTTAGATTTAGCACCAGAGCAAGATGCTCGTTCGTTGTTGCTCAAAGCCGGTTTGTTATTGCAAATCGGCATGCCACAACAAGCCGCTGAAGTCTTGGAAAAAGTACTTGGCGAGTCGCAAGGCGCTGAATTGCCCACCGAGCTTCGCCAGTTGGCCATGCTGCAATACAGTCGTTATTTGTATCAGCGTGGTGATATAGCAGCGGCACGGGATTACTTAGCGAAAGTGAATAACGCCAACTTGGTAGCAGGTCAGCAACAGCAACTTCAGCAGTTGTTGGATTGGCCGAATATCCAAGTGCCAGCTGAACCAGATTTTTCCGGTTTATCGTCACACCCAGAAATGCCATACATCATTAGCAACCAGTTGCTGCAAATTGCCAAAAATGGTGATCCGGCGCGGGCGATGCAATGGTTAGATGCGCTGATTGCGCAGGTAGAAACCACGATTGATCCGATGTTCTGGCGGCGTTGGTTCGGCTTGACCCCGCCATGGCTAGCCACTGAAAGTGCAGAGCAGCAAGGTGTTCGCGATTATCTGCAAGTGCTAAAAGCACAGTTATTCATCCAACAACAAGAGTATGCAGCAGCGCAATCGGTGTTGAGTCAGTTCCCGCAACAAAGTGCATTTAGTGAGATGGCGCTAGGGCTTTATGCGCAAGTTCTCGACGAGTTACGTCAGGTCTCGCCACTCCTAGCCGTGTACCAACAGCGAATTCGCAAGCATCCATTTTCCTTCGATAGTTGGCAGGCGGCGAATAACATTGGACGGCAACTTGAGTTATCTGGCGATGCGCCGTCGGCCTTGGCCGCTTACCAATGGGCTGATGATTATTATCAGCAGCAACTTTCCGCTAACCGCGCTCTGCAACCATTGACGCTCTCACAGTTGGCAAAAGCAGAGCTGACGCAATGGCAGCTTTACCAAGTTGGCCAAGAACCTCGATTATTTCAATTGCAGCAAGATTTAAGTCAGTTGCAGCAACTTGCCGGTTTAAGCCCAACGCAACAAAAGCGGCTCCAGCATCTGCAAAAAGTGGTGCAACTTAAACTTGATCAACAGCAACAATTACTGGAAACCCAACTACCAAGGTTGCAGGCCAGTTACCAACAATTGGCAAGTGAACAACAACGGTTAACTACAGAATTGTCCACGCAGTTGCAGTTGCCTTTTGCTCCAGCCTTATTAACTGGTGATGCCTTCAAGCAACAACAGCGACTGGAAAAAGCGCAACGGTTACTTAGTAATTTGAGCCAAGCGAAATCTCAAGGCTTGTCGGTGCAAGTTGATATTGCCAAGCAAACTCGTCGCTTGCAGTTATTAACAGGGATTTCGCAGTGGCAATACGCCTTTGCCAAAGCCGAACGAGAATGGCAAATCAAAAAAGAGCTCAACCAAATCAATCTGCTGATGCCAAAAATCAGTGAGCAATTACGTGAATTGACAGCTGCTGGTGATGCAACCCCACGGCTGAAAGCTCAGCAGCAACAGCTCGTTGCATTGTCGCAACAGCAACAGCAAGGTTTAGCCGCGGTTAACCAACAGCAACAACGATTATTGAATGAGTTTAACCAGCAGCTGCAGCAACGAGCTGATGAGCAATATCTGCAGTTAACTGAGCTCGCGCGCATTAACAAACAAGCGATGGCAAGGATGATGGAAGATCAGTTACAACAAGCGGAGCCAAAATCATGACTTCGTCGAAGTTCGTTGTTATGAACACTGCTAAACCAGAGCCGCGCTTGCGTCGCTGTGCGGTCTTGGTAAGACATTGTGTCGTGAGTCTAAGTCTGCTAACGCTGGTGAGCTGTAGTTTGTTCGATGATGAGCGCAGTAAAAACAGTGCTGTGCCGACTTTGGCAGACTTACCGCAATTCGATAACTCAGCGCTTGGTAAAAAGCCTGAGGTGACGCCAAGTGCGTTGCATAATCTTTATCAGCAAATCTTGGGTATGCAACCTGACGGTGAAATGACTCAGAAAATCCGTTATCGCTTATCACAGATGAATACAGAAGCGGTCAGTTCACAAGATTTGGGAGTGCCAGAAGAGCAAGCCGCACTGCGCGAATTGGTTGGCCAATACGAGCAGCTGTTGCGAGATTATCCAACTGATTTGAATAACGAATTGATTCGTTATCAACTTGCTAGAAGTTACGATTTATTGGGTAGCCAAGACCAAACCTTGGATCAGCTCAATCGTTTGATTAGTGACTATCCCGATTCCAACTTTTCCGGCGAGGTTTGGTTTCGCAAAGCTGATATCCATTACAGTCGTGGCCAGTATGAACAAGCACTCGCGGCATACCAGCAAGTGCTGACGAAAAAAGTCCCGCAATTGCATCAACATGCCAATTACATGGCGGGTTGGTCATTGTTTAAGATGGCCGAATATGCCAAAGCGGACGCGATGTTCTTGCAGGCCTTGGATTTAATAGATCCAACCATGGTGCAAACCAAAGAAAGTGCCGATCCGCAGCAACAACGCTTGCGAGATGAATTGACGCAGATCCTCAGTGTGTCATTAAGTTATCAGCAGCAATCGGCAAGTTTATTGAGCTTACTGGAGCAAACACCCTATCGCCAAGGCGATGCCGCTCAGCGACCTTTAGCCTTGCAAGCCAGTTTGTATCAAGCCTTGGCTGATTTTTTGGCGCAAAAGAATTTAGAAGCGGCGAGTTTAGATACTTATCGTACCTTTATTAAAGCTTGGCCTCGTGAAACTCAAGCCGCAGATTTTCAATTAGTGCTAATTACACGTTTGTTAAATACAGCACAAGCAGAGCAGGCACTAGCAGAACAACGTTTTTTTATTGATCACTTCGGTCCTGCGAGTGAATATTGGCAAGAGGGGCGGCCAGCGCAACGCGCACTGGTGAGCGCGCCACTGTTGGAATATTTAAATTATTTTGCCCGTCAGCAGTATAGCGACGGCTTAAAAAGCCAAGCGCCAATCCGCGGTCAAGCATTCGCAAAGGCGGTGCCAGATTTTCAAGCGATGCTCACCGTACTCAAAGATCCTGCGACCACAGTACAAGGTTATGCTTCGTTAGATATCCAGTATTTGTTGGCTGAAGCTTTGGCGGAATCGGGTCAGCGCGATGCAGCGCTTGCGGCATACGAACCGCTGGGATATCCAACGGACAACGCCACGAGCCTGCTGTTTAAACCACAAGATGCGGCCTATCGCGCATTATTATTGCAAGCAAAAGTGCCAACTGAACCAGGTGCTGCGGTGCAACAAACTGCATTATGGCAAGCGCAGAGTCGTTTTGTAAAACAGCATCCGCAACACCCGTTTGCGATGCAAGTTGCGTTGCAGCAGTTGCAACAGTTATATGACGCCAAGGATTATCCTGGTGGCTTGCAACAAGCGCGGTTGATGATTGAATGGCCATTACCTGTGGCCGGCAAAGAGCAAGTGGGCTGGCAGCAGCAAGCTTGGTTTATCCAAAGTCAAATCCAGTTGGCACAACAAGACTATGCCAATGCCGAGCAAAGCCTGGATAAATTATTGTCGATGCCATTGATTGCTAGCATTGATAAAGCGAACTTGAAAAATCAGTTGGCGTCGTCGATTTATCAACAAGCGCAGCAACCAGCGCAAGATAAAAAAGCCCAGCAGCAACATTTGCAACGTTTATTGGCCCAGCCAAACTCTGCTTATCATGAAGCTGCTGCTTATCAACAGCTGGAGCTTATAGAAGGTGCTGAAGCGGAGTTAATGATGGGACAGTTTTTGGCGAAATATCCAAAATCTGAACGTCGACAAGCGGTACAAGCTAAATTAATTGATGGCTACGAGAAAAGTGGCAATTTCCATGCTGCTGCGGCAATGCTAGAGACCCTAGCCCAAGAAACCACAGATCCGAATGCCCGAAGAGAAGCGCGTTGGAGTGCGGCGCAATTGTATCAACGTTCCGGCCAAAATGGCGCCGCGATCAAAGCATATCAAGCGTATTTAAAAGCGTTTAGTCAGCCACATGATGTTGCACAAGAAGCTCGTTATCAGTTGTTATTGTTGCAACCGACACCAGCCAGCTTCAAAGCCCGGACGCAGCTGCAAGAAGAGATTGTTAAAGCCGAACGCGCAGCCTTTAGCACTGTGCAGACTGACCGGAGTAAGTTCATTACCGCCCAAGCGTTATTAGCTCTAGGCAATGCTCAGAGCGATGCGTTTAAAGTCGTGAGACTAAGTCACCCGCTGAAGAAAAGTCTGAACTTAAAGCGACAACGCATGAAACAGGCCATTGCTTATTATGAGCAAAGTATGTCTTATGGCATCGCGCCAATTTTAAGTCAGGCGCAGTATCAAATTGCTGAGTTATATCGAGTCTTGGCAAAAGATTTACTGTCATCAGAACGGCCGCAAGGCTTAGATGAGCTCGCACTTGAGCAATATAACTTGTTATTGGAAGAGCAAGCTTATCCGTTTGAAGAGCAGGCAATCGGTATTTATCAGAAGAATACGAGCTTAGTGAAACAGGATATCTACGATGAATACGTGCGTTTGAGTTTTGCGCGTTTGGCGGAGTTGATGCCGGCACGTTATCAAAAATTAGAGTCATATCAGGAGGCTGCTAACGATGCGACAAAACCGTAATAGCAGCTCTTGCCAAACTGCTTATCGCTTAGCGCTGGTCTTGGTATCAGCGCTGACCATGTTGGCTGGCTGTGCCAGCAAGCCTGAAGATGGCAACGTTGCCGCGACCGCTGAACAAACAGCGACAACAAATGCTGTGTTAACGCCAGCGGCTCCGCTGTTAACTGCACTGAGTGCGCAGCAGCAACAAGCCTATAGCAATGCTCTGGCAGCGCAAATGGCCAAGCAATGGCCGCAAGCGCTCAGTAGTTGGCAGCAATTAGCGACGCAGTTGCCGAGTTATCCTGGCGTTTTATACAATTTGGCGTTGGTGCAATTGCAATTGAATCAAGCTGATGAAGCGCAAAAAACTATACAACAGTTGCTCGCGATTTATCCAACCGCGGTGGAGTCTTTGAATTTGAGCGGGGTTATCGCAAGGCAACAGGGACAATTTCGTCAAGCAGAAAAACAGTATCTCGCCGCGTTAGCGGTTAACTCAGATCATGCCAGCGCCCACAAAAATTTAGCGTTTTTATATGATTTGTATTTGGACAATCCAGCGAAAGCTCGAGAGCATTATGAGCGCTATCAAGCGCTGACTAATGATGAACAAGCAAAAGCTTGGCTAGGGTTGTTACCCGCGAAGGAGGCAAATCCATGAGTGCCAAGAAATTGCATGCCCAGAGCTTCGTCGCAGCCGTGTCGATGCTGTTATCAGTTACCGTAGTGGCGCAGCAAACTGCAGAACCAGCAAATGCTGTCAAAAACGCTAACGCGAAAACCACGACAATAACCAAAAGTGCCAGTACCGAGGCTGCGGAGACCGTGGTGATTGAATCGACCATCACGGGTAACCAAGAACAACCGAAGACTATTTATGTGTTGCCATGGCAAGACAGTGTCGCGCGCATCAAAATGCCTGCGGCCGAAAAGCCAAAAACTGAAAATGCGACAAAGCCATTAGATCGCGAGCAGTTTTTACGTTTTATTCAGGCGCAACCGTTGTTAGCGCCGACTTCTGGACAGCAGCCTATGGCAGGGCAGGCTGAAGTGCCAGAGCCGACTAATCAATAACTTAAACATCAATCACTTAACAATTAATCACCCAACAAGCAGTATACAAGAGGGACACAGAGATGGATTTATTTAACGGCATGGTGCAGTTTTTACAGGATGGTGGCTTTTTCATGGCGCCAATCGGGCTGCTTTTTATCGTTGGTTTTGTTATCGCGTTAGAGCGTTGGTTATTTTTACGGGGTATTGACGCAAGTAATCGTCGTGCACTGCAAGACATCTCCCATGCCATCACCGTTGCGGATACCGCGAAAATCCAACAAGCGGCGAAAAACCAAGATGCACCTGTGCTTACCATGTTAAGCCAAGGTATTGGGCGGATGGCTGGTGTACACCGTCGTGATGATTTGGAATATGCGATGGAAGAAGTCATTTTAGAATACAGCCTGCGTTTACAAAAACGCACGCCATTGCTCGCGACGCTTGCCAATATCGCAACTTTATTAGGCCTGCTTGGCACTATCATGGGCTTAATCACTGCATTTGCTGCAGTTGCTAATGCTGATCCAGCAGAAAAAGCCAGCTTACTGTCGTCAAGTATTTCTGTGGCAATGAACACGACGGCTCTGGGCTTAATGACCGCTATTCCACTGGTATTTGTGCATTCATTATTGCAAGGCCGCACTGCTGGCATCATCGACACCATGGAAATGGCGGGGATGAAACTGATGAACGCATTAGCACAAAAACAAAGTGGTGGCCGGGATGATCAGAAAGCGTAATCGCGAGCAAGCGGACGCCGAGCTGGACATCACGTCATTTATGAATTTGATGATTGTGCTAGTGCCAGTGCTGCTGCTCAGTCTAGTGTTTAATCAAATGCGCATTTTGCAGGTGCAGTTGCCACTTTTAAGCAGTGGTGCCTTAGCCAAAGAGCAAGAGTTGCCACAAAAGTTGGAGCTGGAAGTCCATGCCGATAAATTGGTCGTGAACTATCCGGCTGGCCAGCCGCTGCGGGAAATTCCACCAACAGCGGATGGCAAACGCGATTTTAAAGCGCTCGCTTTGTTCTTGCAGGATCTGAAACTGACGTTCCAACAAAAGCAAATTGTAAAACAGGACATCACTTTGTTGTTAGCTGATAACACTGACTATCAGACTATGGTGACGACGATGGATACAGTACGTTCGTTTAAAACGGTGGTCGCAGCGTCTGTGGTTGATGCTGAATTATTCCCAAAAATTTCCTTTGCTGATTTACCGAAAACTCCAGCGACTAATGCGCCAGGAGTTCAGCCATGAAGCAGTCGTTTCGCGCCAAACGGATGGTGAAGCAAAATAAACGACTGGCTCAGGCGAGCAAGTTAAACCTAGTGGCGTTGATGGATATCTTCACCATTTTAGTGTTCTTCTTGATGGTGAACCAGTCTGAGGTGAAGGTGTTGCAAAGCGACACGCAATTAGCGTTACCGACCTCGGTTGCCGAGCAGTTGCCTGCAGAAACTGCTGTATTAACTGTGCACCCGGGCCGAGTTTCATTACAAGGCAAGCAAATATGGCAAGGTGATTTAACTGCGGATGCAACGAGTTGGGCGCCTATGCTTGAGAAAGAGCTTGCCGCGCAATTAGAAGCATTGGCTATCCAAGCCGGTCCATTGCCTGATGCGATGAAAGAGACTGGACGTAGCATCACCGTTTTAGGTGATGCGGCAGTGCCTTATGCCTTGCTCAAGCGGTTATTAGCGGTTTGTGCGTCGACCGAATATCGTAATGTATCGTTAGCGGTTGAGCTGCAAGCGGGTGAAAAAACTGTGGCGCAGGAGACTTCGCCATGACCATCGCAGCTTTACAAGATAATCAAGGGAATTGGCTGGCAGGGCAAGAAGATAGCCGATATTACTGGTTGCAGACTTTCGGCTTGTTCGTTTTTGTGATGTTGGTCGTGGCTGTGCCACAACTGACAGTGCCAAAACCAGAGTCATTACCACCGCCGCCGCCGCCACCATTAACGCAATTAGTGTTGCCGGAGCGGGAAATTCCGCCGCCACCGGAAATTAAAAAAGAAGAGCCGAAGCCAGAGCCCAAGCCTGAGGAAAAACCAAAGGAAAAGCCGAAGGAGAAACCGGTAGAAGCGAGCAAAGATCCGGTAAAACCGCCGCCAACAGTCGATGATGCGCGGGAAAAAGCGGAAAAAAGCGGCTTGTTGGCGCTAAAAGATGATTTGGCTGATTTGCGCCAAGCGTTTGAAGTTGATGATACCCAAGTGTCGGTAAAAAACGACGATGTGCCAGAACAAGCGGCCAACTTGGAGCGTAAAACAATTTCGCAAACGGGCAATCAGCAATTTGCTGCTAAAGACGCTGCCGCGGTGAGTAATGAAATTGGCCGAGTTGCGCTCTCTGAGCAAGGCGCAACCAACGTGAAAGCGAGTCAATTAAAAGGTTTAGCTGACAAAGATACGGTGGAACGGAATCGCCAAGCGCAAGCGCAAAACTCGGCAAAATCAGCCAAAGGTACGTCAGGACGCTCGGAAGCGCAAATCCGTCAGATTTTGGAAGCGAACAAAAGCAGTTTGTACACACTTTATAACCGCGCGCTTCGGCAAAACCCGCTGTTACGCGGCAAAGTGGTGTTTGAATTGATGATCACTCCGCAAGGAACGGTCAGCGCAGTAAAAATAGTGCAGTCAGAACTTGGCGATGCAAAATTGGAGCGGCAATTGCAGTTACGTTTGCAATCCGTGCAGTTTGGCCCTGCGAATGTCAGTTTGACGCGCTCGCAATGGACTATTGAATTCCTGCCGAGTTAACGGCAGGTTTTTAGATAACAGCAGTGATGTATCGCTGGAGGTGGAACCGTGAAAAAAGTCAGTCAGAGCATCGTATTACTTAGCAGCCTTGCGCTAAGTCTTGCGGTGAACGCCGGCCCGTTAGAACAGGCCAAACGCATGCATGACCGTTTGGCTGGGGTGCCAGCTGACGCTGCAACCTTAGATCAGATGTCGCAGCTTATTGCCGCAGGTAATGCGGTGGGTGCGGCAGATTTAGCGATGCAGCATCCGGATTTCTATCGAACGACCTTGAAGTTGTTTGCATCACCCGCGACCAACCGTGATTTGGACGTGTTTGAGCCACTGAACGACTACACTGCAACCGTGATTGGCTTGGTGCGAGATGAGGTCGATTTTCGCCAAATCTTACAAACCAACGTGCTTTATGTTGGCGCCGATGGCTTAGGTTTACCGCCATATCAAGCGAATAATAATGAGCATTATTTGGCGCTTGAGCGACAAGCGGTTGATTTAAAAACTCATTTGGTTGCAAGACCACAAACTGCGTTAACCGGAATTCCGGAAGATGCGACAGCAGGGGTGATGACCAGCCGTGCTGGCGCCAAAGCATTTTTTTACTTAGGCACCAACCGAGCGATGCTGCGCTTTACCTTAATGAGCCAACTTTGTACCGATTTGGAACCGCTCAAAGATATCAGCCGTCCGGTGGACAGAATTCGCCAAGATGTCAGTCGAAGCCCAGGTGGTGATAGCCGGATTTTTAATAACCGCTGTGTTGGTTGTCATGCGGGGATGGACCCTTTAGCGCAAGCCTTTGCTTATTATGATTATAAGTTTACCGACGCTGATGGCACTAATGGCGCGGTATTTTATCAAGCGAGCGGGACTACCAATACCACAACAGGCAGCCGGGTACAGCCGAAGTATCACTTTAATGCCGGTTCATTTCCTTATGGCTTCCAAACCCCCAATGACCAGTGGGAAAACTATTGGCGGCAAGGGGCAAACGAGGCTTTAGGTTGGGATCAATCGTTACCTGGCAAAGGCCAAGGCGCGAAAAGCCTTGGTCAGGAATTGGCAAACAGCACCGCATTTGCGCAGTGTCAGGTGAAAAAAACTTTCAAAACGGTTTGTTTGCGCGAGCCAGAGTCGGCTGCAGATGTGTTGCAGGTCAATCAAATGACCAGTCATTTCCGTGCCGGTGGCTACAAACTTAAACAGGTGTTTGCCGAATCGGCCGCCTACTGTATGGGGAATTAAAGATGAAGTACTTACTCCCTAGTTTATTACTGCTTGGTCTGGTCGGTTGTGGTGGTGCAGATGTAGAAACAAAAGCACCGCCAGCTGTTGAACCTGTGGTGGGTGAATACAAAGGTCCGGCACCACAAACTGCAGATATTCAACAATATAAGACCACTTTTTGGGATAACGTTTCGCCGACTAATCGCTGCGGCAACTGCCATGTGCAAGGAAAAACCTCTCCGGCATTTGCCCGTAATGACGATGTCAATTTGGCTTATGCTGCAACGTTGCCTTTAGTAAATTTAGCCGATCCTGCGACATCAGCGATAGTGGCTAAAGTGGCTGGCGGTCATAACTGTTGGTTAGCGAGTGCATCGGCTTGTGCCGATACCATGACGCAGTGGATAAAACTCTGGGCGAATACCACTGAATCCACCAGTTCAAAAATTACTTTAGTTGCACCAGTAAGCCGTGATGTGGGCTCAAGTAAGTCCTTGCCTGAGAGTTCTGCGCTATTTGCGGCGAATGTTTATCCGATTGTTACTGAGTACTGTGCTGGTTGTCATACGCCAACCTCAGTGCAAGCGCAGTCGCCATTTTTTGCGCATAGCAATGTGGATACCGCATATGATGCTGCTAAGTCATTAATTAACTTAGATAATGTAGATTTGTCACGTTTTGTGGCTCGACTTGGCAATGAGTTCCACAACTGCTGGTCAAACTGTGCGCAAAATGCCCAAGAGATGCGTGCCGCTGTGCAAAAGATTGCCGATGGTGTGCCCGCAGCAACCGTCGATACCAAACTGGTGCCATCCAAAGCATTGCGGTTACCTGATGGTTTAGTCGCATCAAGCGGTGGTCGCTTTGAGCGTAACCAAATCGCTTTTTATCAGTTTAAGACCGGTGAAGGCGCGATTGCCTACGACACCTCTGGGATTGAACCTGCGGCAAATTTAACGTTGCAGGGCGATATCAGTTGGATTACCGGTTGGGGCATTCAAATTAATAGTGGCCGCGCGCAAGCAACCACAACCGCCAGTAAAAAGCTGACCCAACTTATTAATGCCACCGGCGAAATGACGATTGAAGCTTGGGTTATCCCAGCAAACGTCTCACAAGAGGGACCGGCGGCAATTATTAGCTATGCTGGCAGTAATATCAGTCGTAATTTTACCCTGGGTCAAACCTTATACAATTATGACTTTTTACTGCGTAGCCAAGCGACAGGCTTTAATGGCGAACCAGCGCTGAGCACACCTGATGCTGCTGAGTTACTGCAGGCGACATTGCAGCATGTGGTCATTACTCAAGATTTAACCAATGGGCGGCGTATATACGTGAACGGCGCTGATAGCGGGGTGCGCGCTGCGCCAAGCCCAATGGTGAATTGGGATGATACCTTTGCGCTAATGGTCGGTAACGAAGCCAATGGTAATCGGCAGTGGCAAGGAGCCGTGCGGTTATTAGCGGTGCACAATAAAGCGCTGACGCTCGCGCAAATCAAGCAAAACTATGATGTTGGTGTTGGCCAGAAATTCTTCCTACTTTTTGGCGTAGGGCATTTGATAAATCTGCCGCAGACTTATGTGATGTTTGAAGTGTCGCAGTTTGATAATTTTTCTTATCTCTTTAACCAACCACGCTTGGTTAATTTGGAAGGAAAACCACTACCGGCAAGTCTGACCATTGAAGGCATGGCGCTTGGTTTAAATGGCAAAGAGGTGACCACGGGTCAGTCTTGGTTAAAGCAGCAGTTTGTGGTGCCTGCCGCAACTGAGTTGAAAGAACCGGTGATGTTATCAAGCCAAGGCACTATTATCGCTGCGGAAAATGGCAGTAATAATGATGAGTTCTTTTTGTCATTTGGTCGAATTGGTGAGTTTACCAATGTTCGCGTCGAGCAAAGTTATCCTGAACAACAGATCCATGCCGAAACCTCGCAATCAGCCGATGTTGGCCTGCGTACTTTCGCTAAAGTTCATGCCAGCATGAGCCAATTGACTGGCGTACCTCAGCAGCAAACAAAAGTGGCTGGTGTGTACCAAACCATTATTCGTCAGCTGCCGTCAGATGCGAGCATCGAAACATTTATTTCTGCACAACAAATGGCGGTGACGCAATTAGGTATCGCATACTGTGATGCGGCGATTGAGGATGCGACTATTCGAAATCAATGGTTTGGCGCTTTCAGTTTTAGCGGGGAACCTGCGGTGGTTTATGCACCAGCGCAACGCGAAACTTTCATCGATACTTTGCTTGACCGATTGCAGCCGCGTTCACCGCAAAATAGTGCGCCAAGGGCTGACACTGAAGCAGAAGTTAGCGCGTTAATTGACAGACTCAGTGCTTGTGGCGCTGCTTGTAGCAGCGATCGCAGCAAAACTATCGCTAAAGCGGCTTGTACTTCGGTATTAGCGAGCGCAGATCTGCTGGTGCAGTAAAGGAGAATTGCGATGAGAACTAAAAAAGCATTACACCCAGATGCACCTTTATATTATGCCGATCACCGTAAGCCGGTGTCACGTCGTGACTTTTTAGGTTTAGGTATGGGCGTCGGTGGGGCAATTTTGACCGGTGGTTCAGTCCTTGGCATGTTTGCCAACCCAACTAAAGCCTATGCCGATCTGTCATCTGATCTGCAAGCATTAAAACAGCAATGTGGTATTGCCGTGCAAGGCGCAGGTAAAATTCCATTTATCTGTTTTGACTTAGCGGGTGGTGCCAATATCGCAGGTTCAAACGTATTAGTCGGCGGCGGTGGTGGTCAACTGGATTTCTTGTCGACCCAAGGTTACAGCAAGCTGGGTTTACCTGCGGATATGGTGCCTGGCGCGACCAATGCTGCTGATCCGGTGAATGGTTTTGTGAACTCTGAACTGGGTTTAAGTTTCCACAGTGATTCGGCTATGTTACGCGGTATTTTAGAAAAAACTGCGACGACCACCAGAGCTGCGACTAGTGGTACGGTCATTCCTAGCCAGTCGGAAAATGACACCGGCAATAACCCGCACAACCCGATGTACGCGATTGCAAAATCTGGGGCGGATGGCTCGTTGTTGACCTTAGTTGGCTCGCGCAGTTCAGATTCTGGCGCGAACTCGATGGCGCCTCCTGAGTTCTACAATCCGGAATTACGTCCAACTAAAATCGACCGACCAACCGATGTAACAGGGTTAGTTGATGTCGGAGATTTGTTTGGCTTACTCAATCAAAGTGATGCTGTGGCGGTGATGGAATCTATTCAACGCATCAGCGACAAAAAGATGGGACAGCTTAACACGCATATTAGTCGTAATGACGTGATTCAAGATTTGGTGCGTTGTGGTTATGTGAAAAGTGCTGATTTAGCCGATCGTTTTGGTAACCCAGCTACCTTAAACCCATTAGCAGATCCGGATATTGTCGGAGCTGCAGGGATTTTCAGCACCGAGGAGTTCAACAGTGATGGCGAATTCCAAAAAACTGCGTCGATTATGAAACTCGTGGTAAACGGATTTGCTGCTGCCGGCACTGTGACTATGGGTGGGTTTGACTATCATACTGGTGAGCGTGGTACGGGCGAACTTCGTGATTTACGCGCAGGACGTTGTATCGGTGCTTGTTTGGAATACGCCGCAAGACGTGGTCAACCGCTGATGATTTATGTCTATAGTGATGGCTCTGTGGCGAGTAATGGTCGTATTGATAGCTCAGTTGAAGGGCGTGGTAAAGGCGAATGGACGGGTGACAACTCCTCTACCGCCGCATCATTCTGGTTAGTCTACAACCCAGCTGGCCGCCCATTATTGATGGGTAGTACTATTGCCGAGCAAGCTCGTCGCCAGCAGCTAGGATTTATGCGCAGTGATGCCTCGGTAGAAACCGGCTCTTCAGTTGCAGCCAATAACGTTAACTTGTTAGTGCAAACGGTATTGCTGAACTATATGGCTTTACATGGGGAACAAAACCGTTTTGCCCAAGTCGTGCCGTTTCACGGCCTCGGCAATGCGGCCAGTATGGACCGATTGACCTCGTTCCAGCCGATATTTACTGGCTAGGGATAGTTGGCAAGCGAGTTCAGACAAGCGAGTGCAACAAGCTGGCAAAAACAACAAAGGCGCGAATTTTCGCGCCTTTGTTGTTATGTGCCTTATGAGTGTGTTGTCTGATTTAGCTAGACAATCATGAGATCGACGCTATCTCGATTTTCATCACTTGCTGCCAGCTTTTGCTGCAATGTGGCGCAGACGCTCGTCAACTTTGTCGCTGCTGAGATCTGGATAAAACTGCAAAAGCACAGACTCCGCTGATTTGCTACATTGTTGCTCGTGGCATACCTCGTAAATGCTCGCACCGTGGCGAAGCAGCATGATGGCGTTGTCATCTTGCCCAGAGATTAGTGCGAAATGTAACGGTGTTAATTGCGATGTCGTTATCGCATTCACAGCAAAACCGCTCTTAATCAACGCCTCAAGAATATCGGGAGATGCTTTTGTCGCTGCGAGATGTAACGCGGTTGCGCCAGTGACGGTTTTAAATTGCAGTACGGCAGGGTCTTTGAGGAACTGCAGCGCTAATTCAGGTTTGCGCCACTCCAAAGCTTCTATCAATTTTTCGCCAACCGAAATATTTAAAGCCTGAATGTCTGGGGTGAAATCTAATGTTTTGATTTGAGTCTCCACATGGCCGCCAATAATTAATTGCTCAGCTTGATACTCATGCGGTGGAATTAACAGATGATAAAACTCGTGCTGACCAGGGTTTAAGATGCGTCCTGCCAGGTCATAATGAGATCCCGAGCAGGGTTCAACAAACTGTTGTGCCCGTAATTCGATTTTACAACCAAACGAACTGCTGATACCGAGCAACACGACAATATCTGGGCGGGTTGAGCGCAACGGATTAGTGTTTAGACGATAGGTTGCAACCATCAACGCTGACGCTCTGCTGTTACCTTTTGATTTGGCATTGCGTTGGGATATCAATTGAAGAAAGTAACCGTCCTCAGCTGCTTTTGTGGTCAATTTTTGCAATTGACTCATTTCATCCGCAGTTCTTTTGTAAACCAGAACTGGCATGCCATGCCATTGCAGATATTGCACTTCCCCAGCTTGTAGTTTGCTGACATCCAGCGATGCTGCATTGGCGAGTAACGAAATAAACAGCAATGAGGCAGATAAAACTCTTAATAAAAGTGGCATGTGCCGAGGTTCCTTATTTAGCTTGATGCAGTCAGCTTATTCGGGCTGTTGCTGTAAATATTGCGCCAAACTTAAGGTCGTTCGACCGAATGCTCGTTGGTACAACCAAGTAAATGCTCGCAGATCTCTGGGCATATCAAGCTGCTCGGGTGGCCCGCTGACTTGGTTCTGTGCATCTAACGGCAGTCTAAAACGGAAGCTGTAGCCAGGCTCCATGCCCATGCGTAAATCGGTGAGCAGCAATTGCCCTGGGGCTGGTTGGGACATGGTGATAAAGCCATGGGTAAACCAAGTGAGTCTTGCTACGGCAGGCTGCTGTTGCCACTCTGTGAGTAGCTTGGCGTCATGTGGATAAGCGTGCCATTGAATGGTCGCGTTTTTGTCTAACAGTGAATAATAGCCTTCGTAATATTGCTGAGAATGTTCGCCCTCTTCAATCAGTAATAACCGCCAGAGCACAGTGTTAAAAGGTGTGGCAGTCACTAACAGTTTGGTATTGCCATGCTGAACAGGCAATTGAGTATTGGCAAGGTTGGTGACATGTTGCTGAGCCAAAAGCCCGAAACCTAGATAGGCAGTACTAAGCACTAACCCAAGGTTATTCCACAGCATCCGTTTGCCCGCAAGCACCATCGACGTGCCAATTAATAACGGGATGGTATACAGCAGATCAATGACAAAAACACTGCCAGTGCCAAAGGGATGATCTGTAAAAGGCAAGCCTAGTTGGGTACCATAAATGGTCAGCATGTCGAGTAGCGGATGGGTAATGAGCACCAACCACACCGCCAACAAGCTATGTTTGAACAACGCCTTGTGACCGACAATTTTTAGCCATAACCAGGCTAAAAGCGGTGATATTAAGGTTTGATAAAACAGCGCATGGCTTTCAGTACGATGATAAGTCATGTCACTTATCGGGTCGCCATGAGAAATCAACACATCCAAGTCGGGCAGGGTGCCAACCACAGCACCTAACAATGCGGATTGCCAAATTGGTTGTTTGCGACGAAACACCGCTACACTGATGGCTGCGCCTAAAGCGATTTGTGAAAGAGAATCCATATTGTTCCTGACGTCACGACGTTGATAAAGAATTGATGCGCTGAATGTACGCTACGATATGTACGCTACGATGCTGTGATGTGGATCGGTTTTCGAACACTTGCGCATCAAGCTAAGTGAAGATGATTTTGCCCACGAAATCCCCTCGTTATTGCAAACCACTTGAAAAAAACAGCTTACGATCTTTGTTGATAAACACCGCTTCGTAGCCTGGGATTTGTTCAATCAGTGCCATGCCGCGCTCTAAACCCAACACAAATAAAGTGGTGGATAAGGCATCGGTTTGGGTGGCGTCGGCACCAATCACCGAGACACTCATGAGCTCGCCTGGGCTTTCGCCGGTTTTAGGGTCGAGAATATGATGATAACGACGACCATCTTCGATGAAATACCTTTCGTAGTCGCCAGAGGTACTGATAGCGCTATCGACCATTGGTAGTTGCGCGGCGTAACGGTCTTCTTGTCGTGGATGTTTGATGGCGACTAACCAAGGCTGACCTAATTTGTCACCCAATAACCGGGTGTCGCCACCAGCACTGACTAAGGCGTGGCGAATGCCCATTTTTCGTAAAAGTTCAACCGAACGTTCAACGGTGTAGCCTTTAGCAATACCGCCTAAATCGACTTTAACGCCAGGCTTGGTGTAACGAATTTGATTGTTTGGCAGTAGCTCGACATAACGATAATTAATCCACTGTTTTTGGCTCGCGAGGGTTTTGGCGTCAGGCTTTTTATGCTCGCGATAGTCGAATTGAAAGCCAACCGAGGCAAAAGTAACATCAAAAGCGCCTTGGCTTAATTCGGAAACCGCGGCCGCGCGTTTTAGTAATTGATACATTTCACTAGAAACCGTCACGGTTTTTTTGGCGGCTTCTCGGTTTAATAAACTTAATTCACTTTGCTCAACCCATGGACTCATCAGTGCATTGACCCGACTAAATTCGGCTTCTACTTGCGCAAAAGCCTGTTGCGCCTGCCGCTCATCCACCGCGTAGACTTCGACATAAGCTTGGGTACCCATCGGTTTAAAGCCGTGCTGAAACCAGCGGCCAGTAACTTGTTGGGAAGGATTTAAGGTCGTTGCAACGGAGGATGGAATAGGCGCCGGAGTTGCCGCTTTGGCAACTAGGCAAAGACAAAGCATGCTAAAGGACAGCAACGCTGATGCAGATAAGTTCATGATGTTCCGCTATAAACTAAAAAGGCGATATCATCGATTTTCCCAGAGATGGCAGAGCAAGGGAAGTAAAGTTTGTGCGTTTTCGCACAGCCCAAGAGCTTGGATAGCCATATTGGCAGCCGTAAAAGCATAGCGGTTGGCGCGACCGATCGATACAATGCCCAGCTAAGTGGTTAAAGAAAATTTTTGGGGTAACTGTCGTGCAATTAGTGGAACTGGTCTCTGGGCCATTACAAAGCCATATTTCGCTTCGGGTAAACCTGCTCTCATGGCCTGACGAATTGTATCGCCATGCCGAAACACTTGAAGTGCTAGATCTATCTGATAATTCGTTATCGGCCTTGCCTGATGATTTTCATCGTTTTCATAAGTTAAAACGATTGTTTTTAACCAACAACCAATTTCGCGAGATCCCCGCGGTTTTAGCGGGTTGCCCAAATTTGCGGATGGTCAGTTTTAAGGGGAATCAGCTAGAACATTTTGCGCCTGCGGTATTTGCCGATAGCCTAGAGTGGCTCATTCTCACCGATAACCAACTGACTGAATTGCCAGATGATTTTGGTCGTTATCAACAACTGAAGAAACTTGCACTCGCTGGAAATCGACTGTCGCGGTTACCCGAGTCGATGCAGCAATGTCAGCAGCTGGGACTAATTAGGCTGTCTTTGAATTGTTTTGCTGAATTTCCAGATTGGTTATTCCATTTGCCTAAACTGGCTTGGCTGGCACTTGGGGCTAATCCGGCAACACCGGTGGCTCCGGCCAAGAACGATATTCCAGTGCAAAAATTGGCTGACTATCAATTGCAGCAGCAAATTGGGATTGGCGCTTCCGGAGTGATTTATCAAGCATTATCGCCAAGTGCGCAGTTAGTCGCTGTGAAAATGTTTAAAGGCTGGATCACCAGCGATGGTTGTCCGCGTGACGAGCTGGCCAATTATTTGAATGCGGGTCATCACCCAAACCTCATTCCAATTCTTGCATCCTTCGCTGATGAGCAGGAGCCTGGCTTAGTGATGGCGCTTGTTCCTAAGACTTTTTCAAGTTTAGGCTACCCGCCTTCATTGGATTCTATTACCCGAGATACCTTTGCTAAAACGTTAATCTTGCAACGGGCACAAGTATTGTTGATGGCGCGGCAGGTGGCTTCCGTTGTGGCCCATTTGCAGCACAAGGGCATAGCTCACGGTGATTTGTACGCACATAACATGTTGATTGATGCCAAACAGCAGTTACTATTGGGCGATTTTGGCGCGGCAACGGCGCTTGCCGCGCTACCGGAGTCGCAACAACTAGCTTTTAAAGCGATAGAAGTCCGCGCGTTTGGCTATTGGCTGGCGGATATCTGTGCTTTAATGCCAGAAGAGTCCGCGGATTTTATTGCGCTTTATCAGCAATGTTTGCAGGACGACATTAGCAAGCGGCCAGATATTGACAGCATCTACCGGCAATTGCAGGCGATGGCTTGACGGAGAATACAGATGAAAAGGATTTTCAGCAGATTGCTGGCGGCGATGAGTTTGCTAATACTTTTGCTTGGCTGTGATGCGGCAAAAGTTGATTACAGCGCCCGGCAATATCAAAAAGATCAGCTTAGTTTTCAGCATTTTGGCCACTGGGCTATCGAAACTGATGAAGTTACTGATGACGTGCGTTTTTTTACCTTAGAAGGCCCCGAAGATATTGTGATTGCTGGCCAAGTTTACTCAGCTCGGGAGCAGTTGCAGATGGACGACTATGTCCGTTGGTATTCTGATTCATTTGCCAATGAGCTACCGGTGGGGAAGGTCATTGATGTCCGATACTCTGAGCTAGAAAAAACGATTGGTGAAACTTTGCACAGCGGGGTGCGCGAGGACTTTGTGGTGGAGATCCTAGGTCAGCACTTGCCATTTAGCCGAGAATATCTGATGTTAGAACAAAACGATAAGGTGATGTTTTTAATTTATCAATCGGAAGATAGTGAGTACAAAAAAGGCCTAGATGCCTTTGATTTGTTATTAAAGTCGGTGAAGTTTTAAGTAAAGTTTCAGTGGCTAAACTGAGCCTTTACTTAGCTATTTAGTGCGCAATACGAAAACGCTGACCGCCAGCTGTCTTTGCTTGGTACATGGCTAAATCGGCTTGATGCAAAAAGTCAGCTGCATTCAGTGCCGGATCCAGATAATAAGCGATGCCGATACTGGCACTTACCACACAACTATCAATGCCAAACTGCAGCGGTTGCGCAAGTTCATGCAGTATTTTATCGGCAATCTGCTCGGCTTTCGCACAAGCTTCTGCACCATCTAACAACACCACAAATTCATCGCCGCCTAACCGCGCAACGGTGTCGGTTTCCCGCACCGAATGTTGTAGGCGCTTTGCAACACTGACGAGGGTTTGGTCACCGGCTTGGTGGCCGTAGTTATCGTTGATGGCTTTGAATTTGTCGAGGTCAATAAACATCAAGGCAATAAATGCCGAATTTGCCAGATGTTCACGCCGCGATCGTGCAATGGCTTGTTGCAACCGGTCTAAAAATAATTCGCGGTTGGGCAAGCCAGTCAGACTGTCGTAAAACGCAATTTTTTGCAGATGATTTAACATCATTTTATGCTTGGTGATATCGCGCGCGACGGCAATACGGACTTGTTGCTCAGGGATCCAACGTGCGCTCCATTGAATATGGGCGATTTGGCCGTCCTTGCGAATATAACGGTTTTCAAAATCAATTTTATGATCGCCCGCCATGATGTCGCTGGCGGCTTGCAAGGTACGTTCGCGATCGTCCGGATGAATTAACTCCAACATCGACCGCCCAATCAGCTCGTCTATTTTATAGCCAAATAATCGTTCGCAGCCCGAGCTTAATTGCAAAAACCGGCCGTCTTTGTCGACAACACAAATCGCTTCGAGAAGCTGATCAATATAATCATTCAGACTGGCAAACATCCTGTTGGCTCCGCTGTCAGTGGCTGAGTCATCATGTGATGACGGAGTATTTACCTTAGCAATATTTAGCATGATACGCTCGGAATTTCCCTATCTTTAAGCCAAAATAATGCAATCTCGCTAACATTAGCACAACTGAAACTAAAAAGGAGTGGTGGCGCGGTGAAGCTTGCATCTTTAGCCAAGATCCGTATGGTAGAGCATGCAATGACTGAGTTTGGTAAGGGTATGAACGTAGCTATGAATAATAAATGCTATCGGGGCACATCAGGAGTGTTATGTGATGGGGTTTTGGTCAAGGCGATGGCAGGACTTAGCCGCGAAGTCGGCCGAGCAGGGCTTATCTCGGCAGTGCTTGATGTGCTTGACGCGGTGTGTCCAACCGATTCCAGCGGCGCGCTAATTATTTATCGTCAGCAACAGCCGTTTAGTTTATTGCACCGTTTTCATCCAGTAGCTCGACAAGTTGACGCGGACATTTATTCCACCGGGCCTTATGCCCTCGATCCGCAATATCGGTTGTTTTTAGGCGGCTGCCCAACTGGCGCTTATTGGCTTCGCACCATTGCACCTGATGATTTTTATTCCAGCGAATATTACGTGACGTTTTATTCAAAAACTGGCGTTGCTGATTCGATAGATGTGCTGTGGCGTATTGATGCAGACACCGCCATTGTGTTTTTTATGCAACGCAACATTCATAGTAATGATTTCACCGCTGCCGATGTCGCAGCACTTGAGCTGATGCTGCCGTTGATCGATGCAGCATTACAGCGGCACTATCAATTGACGCAACTGCCAAAACGCCATGCGCAAGCGCTTGCAGAGGACAAAACCCATCTGCAAGTCGAGTGTACATTAAATAATTTCGCAAGCTCGTTATTGACTCCCCGCGAGCGCGATGTGCTGTTGTACATGCTGCGCGGATATTCTTCAGCCCTCACCGCCGAAAAGCTGCAAACTTCGGATGGCACGGTAAAAATCCATCGGAAAAATATCTATCGCAAACTCGATATTGGCTCGCAGGCAGAATTGTTTTCGCTATTCATCAACTGTATTCCATTTGCTCGGCCCGATGAGCAATCCGATCCGTTGCAGTTTTATCAGCAATCGAACGCCCTTACACCCTAGAACCCTGCTTTTAAGCTATTGCTAAAGGAATAGGCTTGGCTGTCTAGCCGCGGAGCAGCGCTAAATCCTTATCCCTAAAAGGATATATAACAGGGGCTGGCATGGCGCTATTATCCTAGAGCGGTCGAAAAATCGTCAGTTGCGCTGGCGACGTTTCATCATCATTACAATCACCAGCTAATTTGTCTGTGCAAATCGTCCGACAAGTGCTGGTTGCAGTAATACTGAACACCCGGGAATGACTCAATAACAACATAAGACAGAATAAATCTGTCAGCGCTGGAGCAGCAGCATGAAAACGCAACAGTTAAAGAAATTTCAGCGACCAGTCCTTGCAGTGCTAATCGCCATCGCGCTAGGACAAAACATGGCATATGCCGATTTATCTGTCGGGTCGATTTTTGGTCAGGCGCAATCGGGCGCTGTCGTCAATGTGAGTAATATTGATACCGGTTTAAAACGAAGTTTAACAACTGACGCGAATGGGCGTTTTAGTTTCTCGCAGCTGCCAAGCGGTCGCTATAAAGTGACCAGTAATGGCATTGTCCGAGAAGTTCAAGTGGCGCTTGGCACTGGTAGCGCTGTGAATTTTAATGCCGATGCCACTGAACACATCAGCGTGGTTGGTTCGGCTATTAATCCAATTGATACCTCGTCGGTGGAATCAAGCACCGTGTTAACCGCAACTCAGCTAGAAATGCTTCCGGTTGGCCGCGACATCAGTGATGTTGCATTACTGGCTCCAGGCACTGTGCGCGGTGATTCAGGTTTTGGCAAACTGGCATCTTTTGGTGGTTCGTCCGTAGCCGAAAATGGCTATTACATCAACGGCTTTGATGTCACCAACGCGCGTACCTTTTTATCCTATGGCCGAGTGCCGTTTGATGCGATTGGCGAGCAACAAATTAAAACCGGTGGTTTTGGCGCTGAATATGGCCGAGCGTTGGGCGGTGTAATTAACATTGTCACCAAACGTGGTACTAATGACTGGGAATTCACCGCATCTAGCGTGTGGACGCCATCATCCCTCGCTGGCCATGGCAAAGATGTGGTCAGTCGCAGCGGCACTGCGGGCGAGCGTGACTATTACCTTGCATATCGTAGCGACGATTTTAGTGATGAGCTCTCCTACAGCTTGTCAGGCGGCGGCGCCATTATTAAAGATAAATTGTTTATTTACTCGCTTATTGAAGGCAAGCGCGATACCAGCGAAACCTTCACGGCTGATCGCAGCCAAACCACGGAAAATACCTCTCCGAATGCGTTGCTAAAACTCGATTGGTATCTGAACGATAATCATATTGTTGAGCTTACTGGTATTCGTAACGTCGAAGAAACCGACTATCAAATCTTTGAAAACCCTGAGGATAAATTCTACACCGGCGCGCACGGTACTTATCGTACAGGGTATACCGAGCGCAGTGGCGGCAATATTTTGATCGGTAAATATACTGGTCATATTAATGAAAACCTGACCATCGGTGCGATGCTTGGTAAATTAAAAACTGATGCCGATTATGTCACGCCAGATCCATTACCGGGAAACGATTGCCCGTTAGTTGATGTCTATGACCAATCGACCGATGATGTGGCTGATGTCGGTTGTTGGAACGAAATTAACGTGCGCGCTTTAGGTTTTGGCCCAGATACTGATGAGCGGCAAGCACTGCGACTCGATGGTGAGTGGACGTTAGACCAGCATGTGGTGCGCTTTGGTTATGACAGCGAGACATTCACTTCCAAACGCGCTGGTTTGTCTTACTCGGGTGGGGTGTTTTATCGCATTTACACCCCAGTTGATTTTGAAGACAACTGGAATGATGTTGATGTGCCAGCCAACGCACATATCTATCGCAAACGTACCCGTAATTCGCCGTCTGGCAAATATGAAGTCAAAAATACTGCGTTATATATCGAAGACAGTTTCCAAATCACCGATGATTTGATGCTGTATGCGGGCCTTCGCAACGAATCTTTTGACAATTTAAATAGCGATGGTGTCTCCTTCGTTGATGCTGAAAATATGCTAGCGCCACGCTTAGGTTTTGCTTGGGATATCAACAGCGACGGCCGTTCAAAACTGTTTGCAAATGCAGGTCGTTATTTTATTCCAATTGCCGCGAATACCAACGTACGCGCGTCAAACTGGCAATATGTCACCACCGAATATTATCTGTTTGATGGTGTCGTTGACGCGAGAACCAAAGCGCCAGCGAGTGTCGGTACTAAGCTTGGCGATACGCTGACAAGTGGGCGCAATACTTCGCCAGATCCAGCGACTGTCGCGTCCGCTGATTTAGAGCCAATGTTGCAAGATGAAATCATCATCGGTTATCAACGTGAACTGACTGATAACTGGACCGGTGGCGTCAAATACATCGCGCGCGAAGTGAAAAATGGCGTCGACGACTATTGTGGTCGCCAAGCCTTCATCGATTTTGCTGAAGATCAAGGGTTCACCGATTTTGACCCTGACACTTTGGCGACTTGTATCATCGTCAACCCAGGTCGTGACTTGGTGATGGACATGGATGTAGCCGCCGATGGCGTGCTCAAACGCGTAACAGTACCAAATAGTTATTTGCAACTTTCTGAATACAAACGGACTTACCAAGCTTTAGAGTTTTTCTTTGAACGCGGCCAACAAGACGATTGGTTTTTACAAGGGAGCTACGTGCTCGCAAAAAGCAAAGGTAATAGCGAAGGTTTGGTCAACAGTTGGCTTGAATCAAAATCGCCAGGTTTGACCAATGACTTTGACCATAAGGTGTATGTCGATGGTACTGACGGCTATTTGTCCAATGACCGCCGTCATACCTTCAAATTGTTTGGTGGTTATGAAGTCACCGACGAAATCGAGCTGTCTGCCAATCTGTTAGTGCAATCAGGTCGGCCACAAAGCTGCTTTGGTTATGCGCCATTTGCGGTTGATGATCCTGAATACGAAGTGTTCGAACGTTATGCGGCATCAACCCTTTACTGTCGTAATAAAGCTGGCCAACAAGTGCTGACGCCACGGGGAGGCTTTGGCCGAACTCCTTGGACTTATAACATCGATGCCGGTTTATCTTATGAGCCGAATTGGGCCAAAGATTTGCTGATGCAGGTGAAAATTTTCAACTTGTTCAACGTACAACAGATTACTGAACGCAACGAATCTGGGGATTTATCGTTGGAAGATGAAGGGCAAAACCCAGATTTCCTCAACGACCTAAACTACCAAACGCCACGTTATGTAAGGTTTAGTGTGCGTTATTCGTTTTAACGGATGAAGTTCCTGCCGTGCTTTTGCGCTAGGAAAGCGCGTCAGGAAAGCGCATCAGGACAGCGCGGCAGGCTAGCAAATGGCCATGTCCGCGCACCTTGTTTTTCATTGGCTTGTTGTCGGGAAAGGGTTGGTTTAAATGCAGTTAAAGTGGAAGTTCAGGCCAAAGGCACTGCTGTTAAGTGCATTGTATTTGACCTCGCTTACGTTAATGACCGCGCCGGTGCTGATGGCAAGCAGTGACGCTGTTGCGGGCCAAGGCAATGCCAACGCTACCATACAACGAGACATTTGGTTATTTGGTGGTGGTGAGCCGCTTTGCTCAAGTGTGGAACCGCAATTTTGTGCACCGGGTAAACAGGCCGAAGCTGAGGCCTATTTTCAGCAAACAGAAGCCTTTCGTGGTAAGCGATTTGCGGTTACCTCGCAGGGATTAGCGACCTTACGTCAATTCAAGCACTGGCCGGCCGAGGTTTCTAAGCTGGAGTTAGTGTTGGCGAAAATTGCCAAACAACAGGTGGACGAGCAGAACTCTCAGCTTGATGAAGCGACTTGGTATCAGTTTTGGAAGCCATTAGATTTGAGTGACGATGAACAAAACTTGCTCGATGATGTGTTTGAGCAACGTCAGTTAAAACGGGATGGTTCGCCGAAAATTATGCAGCTGTATTTCGACGGCCACTTGCCTTATGTGCAGCAGATGTTTAAAGATTTTATCGACGCCGCTCGTCAGCATAGTAAATTGCCAAGCACCATTCGGCCAAAATTATTGTTGCTTAGTGCGTCGTCAAATGACCCATTGCAGTGGGTCGATTATTACCTACAACATTTTAATGCCGCTGGTGCTGATGCACAGTGGTTACCGATTGAGCCAGCGCTCACTGCGCTATTGGCCGATGTCTCTGCAGATAATGCATCCTCAGACATTAAAGCGGTAAATCGCTGTCTTGAGCTCAACCAACAGCGGTTTGTCTATAACGGGCAATACAATAGAGCTGCGCATTATCCAGAACTCGCGGCGTATCAATTAGCCTTGTGTCAGCAACCTCGGCGCTTAGAGGCACTCATCAATGAGGCTGATGCCATTTTTATTAATGGCGGTGATCAGTCATTAACCATGCGTAGTTTGCAGTTGCCATCGGGGGAGTTTTCGACGCTTGGCAAATTATTGCTGGCAAAAATTAACCAAGGCACACCACTCGCTGGCTCTAGTGCGGGTACTGCGGTGCAATCTGGGCATTCGACGCGTAAAATCCCAATGATTACTGGGGGCCGTTCGCGCCAAGCTTGGTTACTCGGGGCGCTCAGTGACGAGGCCGACAGCCCGTTATGTGAATTCCATCAACGTTGTACCGCGCAAGCTGTGTCAGGGCAATTGACCTACAAAGCCGACGGTGGCCTCGGCTCTTTTAGTTTAGGCGTAGTGGATACCCATTTTCGCGAGCGCAATCGCGAAGGTCGTTTATTGCGGTTATTGCTCGATACCAACACTGCTTTTGGTTTTGGCGTTGATGAAGCCACGGTGTTGCGGGCGCAATTCGATTCTGAGAACACAGCTCGCTTATCAGTGGCGGGGGCGGGCGGAGTCTGGATAGTCGATAGCCGCAAAGCGACAAAAAGTTATTCACGGCAAACTGCCGATACAGCGAGCAATATCAACAGTATTCGTGTGAGTCAGATAACGGCCACCCGATTATTAGCAGATGATACAGCCTCATTTTCACTGCAAAACCAACACGATGTTGGCCTGAGTGATATCACGCTGCACTGTGACAACGTGGCAAAACCAGCACCACATCGCCCAGATTTAGAAGCATATCAAGAAGATGCAGCGCTAGTGTGGCAAGTTGGCACCACCAAACAAGCTTGTCAGCGTGCCGATGGCCGTTGGCGTTACACCCATTTGCCGCTTACGTTGCAAGCGCCGATAGCGCAGCATCCCCAATAACGCTAAACACAATTAAGAGAGAGTTGATGGACTCTAGACATTCACCAGCACAATCGCCCGCAGCAAAGCCTGAAAGCACTCATGGTGGTTGGCAAATGCCGGATACCTTATTAATCGTCTTTGCGGTGTTGTTGTTGTCCGCCGTGATGACGTTTTTTCTGCCGCGTGGCCAATTTGAAACGCAGCTTGACCCAGAAACCGGTCGCCAGCTGTTAGTTGCTGGCAGCTACCAAGCCGAAAATTCGGGGGCACCACAGCCAGCTGCGTTATTTGCCGATGGCGAGAAAACGGGGTTGTTAACCGCATTTTTTGATGGCATGACCTCGGGCAACCGCAATGGTTCGGCGATTGGTGTGGTGGTGTTTATTTTACTGGTCGGCGGCAGCTTTGGCGTGTTGTTGCACACTGGGGCCATCGACGAAGCTTTAAAAATGCTGATAACCCGCATGCAACATCGGGCGCGATTATTGCTGCCAGTGATGGCGATTTTATTCAGTTTAGGCGGCGCTATCTTTGGCATGGGCGAGGAGGCGATGGCCTTTGCCATGTTGCTTGTGCCATTGGTCAGAATGCTCGGGTATGACGCTATTACTGCGGTGCTGTTAACTTACGGCGCCACTCAAATTGGCTTTGCCACCTCTTGGATGAACCCGTTTTCGGTGGCGATTGCCCAAAGTATTGCTGGTTTGCCACCACTGTCTGGTTCAGGCTTTCGCTTGGTGATGTGGTTGGTGTTTACCTTAATTTATACCGGCTGGTTTATGTGGCGTGCTGAGCGTCTGCGTAAAGCCAATACCGAACCTGTGGCGCCTTTAACGCTAAGTCATCAATTTGGCACTGGCCATTTGTTGGTGATTTTAATCCTGTTTATTGGGATGGCTTGGGTAGTTTGGGGCGTTGTTGCCAAAGGCTATTACTTGCGGGAAATCGCCAGCCAGTTTTTCGTGATGGCCATTTTAGCCAGCATCGTTGGTGTGGTGTTTAAACTCAACCAGGCAAGGCTCAATGATTATGTCGATGCCTTTAAAACTGGCGCTAGCCAATTACTGCCTGCGGCTTTAGTTGTCGGCATTGCGCAGGGCGTGATTTTGATGCTTGGCGGTACTGCCGCCAATCAACCGACCATTATTAATACCATGTTGCATCACGCCGCAGAGCTCATTAACGGCCATGGCAGCATGTTGGCAGCCCAAGCGATGTTGGTATTTCAAAGTGGTTTTAATTTTTTCGTGACTTCAGGCTCAGGCCAAGCAGCGCTAACCATGCCGCTGATGGCTCCGCTTGCCGATTTAGTTGGGGTTTCCCGACAAACCGCCGTGTTGGCCTTTCAGTTGGGCGATGGACTTGCCCATTTATTTTATCCAACGTCGCCGGCGTTAATGGGAACTTTAGCAATTGCTGGGGTGCAGTTTAGTCACTGGTTACGTGCGATGTGGCCACTGTGGTTATTACTGACCGGTATGAGCATCACCACCATGGCAATTGCCGTTTTGATGGGTTACTAGCACTTAAACAAGGCAGAGATTTTATGATTATTCGCATCAACAATGCAGAGGTTTATCAACCAACTGCGGCAGGTCAGCAAGATGTGCTGGTGGCCGGCGCTTTGGTTGCTGCTATTGGCAATGACCTCGGGATTGCTGGAGAGTTGGTGGCACAAGTGGATGCAACGGGATGCATTGTGGTGCCAGGTTTTGTTGATTCGCTAGCGCACATTATTGGCGGTGGTGGCGAAGGTGGCTTTCGCACCCGAACTTCAGAGATGAATGTCGCAGATCCAATTCGAGCGGGCGTAACTACGTTGGTGGGCGTGCTTGGCACCGATGCGGTGACTCGCACGTTAACCAACTTATTGGCCAAAGCGCGGGCGTTTGACGAAGAAGGCCTGACTTGTTATTGCCATACTGGCTCTTATCAAATTCCAGCGCGCACTTTATTTAACGATGTGATGGAAGATTTGGTGTTAGTTGATAAGTTTATTGGGGTTGGTGAAGTGGCAATTGCTGATCATCGCTCGTCACAACCAACGTTAGAGGAACTGAAAAAACTAGCGGCACAAGCGCGTGTCGGCGGCATGTTAGCGGGCAAATCTGGCGTGGTGAGTGTGCATGTCGGCTCTGCACCGCAAGGCGTCGAGCAACTGATGCAGGTGGCCGCACAAAGTGATTTGCCAATCAGCCAATTTTACCCAACTCATATCAACCGTAACCAGCGTTTACTGACCCAAGGTTTTGCATATGTTGCAAAAGGTGGTTATATCGATTTTACCACCAGCACCACTCCCCATGATTTAGCGGGCGGCGAAATTAAATGCTCGGAGGCGTTAGCTCAAGCGGTGGCGCTGGGTGTGAATATTGCCAACATCACTTTTTCTTCAGATGCCAATGCCTCGTTACCCATGTTTGATGAGCACAACAATTTTATTGGCCTTGGCGAAGGTCGCATCGCCAGTTTATACGAAGAATTCGTCGACTCGGTAAAACTCGGCGTGCCACTCGCTACCGCGTTGTCGGTTATTACTAGTAACCCCGCTCGTATTTTGAAACTGCCAAGCAAAGGCCAAATTAGTGTGGGCGGCGACGCTGACTTAGTGCTACTTGACGCCAAAGACCTAACCATCCGCGCCGTGATGGCGCGTGGCGTTTGGTTATATTCAGATGGCACATTGGCTGAAATTAAAGCCCGGTTTGCTCCCGCTTAGTGGCGGGAGGGGCGCAAGTGGGGTTTTGTTGGATAGTGGCTTTGTGCTAGAAGCGGTTTTTTAAAGGGATTCGACTGAATCGGCGCTATTCACTGAAAGCGGACGTTGCCCGAGTAAACTGCATAGAGGGCTCTCGAAATTTTCGAGATGTTCTTGCATCGCCGCAACTAAAAAATACGAGCGCTATGCGAGCCTTTTTGAGTGACCGGCCTGCTTGTAACGACCAGTTACGGCGAATGCAAAAATGTTAAATGTATGATGCAAAACAACTTGGCAGGTTTACCTACGCCTTGTTCTTGCCGATGAACGGCATTTGCAGCTAAAGTATTGAGATTGATGTATTTTTACGTTAGCGTTGCAGGATATTAAAAACTCAAAACGGGCTCCCCAGCTTAAAAGCGCGGTTATTCCTTTTGATGAAATTGTTATGCATTTTTGAAGGATCAACTATGTCCGTCGAAGTAATCAAAGATCAAATTTTTCAGTTTTTGTCCTCAGATCGGCCTGAAGTTATGGCGATCAAAGGTGAATGGGGTGTCGGAAAAACCTATAGCTGGAACAAATTCCTCAAAGAGGCTTGTGATGAAAATAAATTAAACCTCGAACGCTACTCTTATGTTTCTCTTTTTGGTATTAACTCATTGGAGGCTTTTAAATACACAATTTTTGAAAATGTGATTAATAAAGAGATTGTTGGCTCCGAGGCTAGTCTCGAAACATTCAAGAACAACACTACAAGTTTAATCGAATCATTCGGAAGGCAATCTTTTAGCCTCTTTAAATCTGCTCCAATAGTTAAATCATTCAGCCCTGCTATAGAAACTATATCTTTTTTGTCTTTGAATAAAACCCTGATATGTATTGATGATTTAGAAAGAACAGGAAAAGGACTCGAAATAAAAGATATTTTGGGGTTAGTTTCACTACTAAAGGAACGAAAGAAGTGCAAGATAGTATTGCTTCTTAACGATGGAGAAGACGGCTTAAGTGACTATGAGAAATATCGTGAAAAAGTGATTGATATTGAGCTAGCGTTTGCCCCCGATCCTGAAGAGTGTGCTGAAATTGCATATTCAGAGCAAACGCCTAATTATTTAAAGCTGAGGGAGCTAACAGCAAGTCTCGGAATTCGAAACATTCGTATTCTTAAAAAAATTGAGAGATTGGCAACTTTAGCCCTACCGATGACGAAAGAGTTCGAGCCTGAAATATTAGAGCAAGTTTTGCATTCACTAGTGCTGTATGCATGGAGCTATTTTTGCTCAAACTCTAATGAAGAAATACCTCCTTTAGAATTTATTACGAGCAAAGGATATACCTTGTTTGGTATTGGGGATGAAAAAGTCAGCGATCAGCAGAAGAAATGGCAAACTACACTACACGCATATGGCTATCAGCTAACAGATAAACTAGACCTCTTGTTATCTGAAGCGGTAAAAACCGGCTATTTCGTTGAAGATGACTTCAAAAAGAAAGCTTCTGATAAAAACCAGCAGATTGTAGCTTCTAAATCTGAGGGTTCTTTCTCTAATGCTTGGCGACTTTATCACGACACGTTTCATGATAATGGCGATGAAGTAATAAATAGCTTGTATGAGAGCTTTAAGGAAAACTGTAGATATATAACTCCTATTAATCTCCAAGGAACTGTTTTGCTATTTAGAGAATTAGGTGAGGATGCAAAAGCTTCCGAAATCATTGATATATATATAGAAAATCGAAAAGAAGAAACCGAACTTTTTCACATGACGAAGAATAATATCTTTGGCGATATTAAAGATCAGGAACTTATAGATAAGTTTAATGATACATATAATCGGTCTGTTACTACTGAGACTGCGAAACAAGTTTTAGATCGTATAGCTGGTAGAAATGGCTGGGACCCAAGTGACGAGGTGGTGTTAGCGAGCACATCGGTTGATGATTATTACAAATTATTCAAAACTGAAAGTGGTCACCACCTGTCATCCTTCGTCACGACCTGTTTGAAATTCGGTCAGTTTAGCAATTCTAGCGATCAACAAAAGGAAATTGCGAGCAGAGCAACAGAAGCACTAAGAAGAATTGCAGCAGAGAGCGAAATTAACAAAAGACGAGTTATAAAGTTCGGTGTAAGTCTAGAAGATGCATAACAATGCTCTGCTGTCGGACAAATTTTCTGCTTTGCTCCAAATTTGCCGCAGAGCACGGTGTTAAATGGTTACATCACGAAAAATCGAATGTCCGCAACTAAGGCAACGTCGACATTCGTTTTTTCAAGAGAGCCTGATCTGAACAGCTGCAATTCGCTCAAAGCCAACCTAAACAATTTTCCTGATTGCGTTGTCGCAGTCAGTGACTTGCCGCTTGAGTATTAAGCAAACGGCAGTAACATGGCTTTAAGTGCAGGTTTCATGGCCAACAAGACTTGTTCGGCAGTGAGTTCTGGTTCTAGCAGGCGGCGGATGGAGATGCCGCTAAATAGGGTGAAAATGATGCCGATGCGGGAATCCATTTCCTGTGAAGAAATGTCTTTAATCAGACTGCGCTCGTTGGTCAAAATATCGCGCATCCGCGCGCGGGCGATGTCGTCTTTTTGCTTGAGTAATAAAGCGAATTTGTCGTTGCGGGCGGCTTCCGCCAGCATTTCCAGTTGTAACGCATTCCGACCCGCGTCTAGGTGCTTTAATACGCCTTCGTTAGCACTGTCGAGCATCACTTGCACTAATTCGCCTTCAGCGGCTTCCAGTTGGTCGAAAATCGAAAACAACTCTTCCATATCTTTGGCGATAATGGCTTCGATAATCGCTTCTTTGCTGGCGAAGTAATTGTAGATGTGGCCTGCACTCATGCCGGCGGTTTTGGAGATCTCGGCCATGCCAGCGCCATGGTAACCGCGGCGGGCAAAACAATCTTCTGCGGCGGTTAACACTTGGTCCCGACGCGCTTGTGCGAGGATGGGATCTGCATGTTTTTTCTGTTTTATATTCATGAGTGTTCCTGCATGGCGGCTTTACAACGATGCGTTGCGCAATTCTCTTTGTGAAATGCAGCCCTAAGGCTGCATACCACCACCGAGCGCCTTAAATAAGCTTATTTGCGCAGTTAAGTTAGCTTGTTGCAATTGAATGTGCTGTTGTTTGCCATTGTACCAGCTTCGCTGCGCATCGAGAACTTGCAGATAACTGTCAGCACCTGCTTGGTATCGGGCTTGGGCTAAGCGATAGCTTGTTGCCAAATGTTCCAGTAATTCGGTTTGGCTTTGCAATTGTTCCTGATAGCTGCTGCGTTCGACCAGGGCATCGCGAACTTCGCGAAAGGCTTGGCGAATACTATGCTGGTAATCTGCAAGCACAATATCGCGCTCAGCTTGGCTTTGCGCCAAATTCGCATTATTGCGGCCACCGTCAAAAATCGGCAGTTGAATGCTTGGGCTAAACACCCAAGCGCCAGAGCCACTATCAAACAAGCCATTTAATTCGTTGCTAGCACTGCCAATTTTGCTCGTGAGGCTAATGCTTGGGAAAAATGCAGTTCGAGCATGGGCAATATTTGCTTCTGCGGCTTGTAATTGATGTTCTGCTTGGCGTAAATCCGGTCGCTGCGCCAGCAAACTTGCGGGCAGGCCAACAGCAAATGCCTGCGTGTCGATACTTGCGAGTTCTGGCGCGATGCTTGGCAAATTTGCTGCATTCACTTGCTTGTTACCCAGCAAAATTTGTAACGCATTTTGCGCAAGCGCCAGTTGTCGAGCTAAGCGAATTTGCTCGGTTTTGGCGCTGGCGAGTTGGGCACTTGTTTGTGCGAGGTCGAGTTCGGAGACCGCCCCGAGCCGAGCTTTTTCACTAATAATCGTCAACGATGCCAGCTGGTTTTCTACCGTTTCCTTGGCGATTTGCCATTGTTGTTGGTTGGCCTGCACTTGAGTATAAGCATTCGCGACTTCGGCAATGATCCGCAGTTGTGTCACATGTACCGCTTGTTCACTGGCGTAAAACTGTTGCAAGGCTTGTTCTGTCAGGTTTTGTTGTTTGCCAAAAAAATCCAGTTCAAAGGCTGTGATGCCAACAGCAACCTCTGCCTGTTGATTAATCCCTCCGCCTTGGCTTTGGGCAAGTCCAGTGCGGGTTTGCCCAGCTGACGCCATTACTTGCGGCCAAGCATCGGCTTGTTCCAATTGATAAATGGCCTGCACCTTGGCCAAATTAAGCTGGGCAATCGCGACATCATGGTTATGTTGTAGAGCAGCTGAAATGTATTGCTGTAAATGCTCGTCTTTAAAAAAGCGCTTGTAATCAATCAGTTGATTCTGTTCGGTCGATACGACGCCTTCTTGTTTGGCGATAGAGCCAGCAAAGTCAGCGGTGCTGTCAGGCTTTATCTGACAGCCAGTTAGTGCTGCGGCGCAAAGTAGGCTTAGTAGCAATGGTTTGAACAATGGCTTACTCATGATTGTGCTCCTGAGTAGTGTTACGACCAGGGAAAATCCGGCGCACGATAACAAAGAATAGTGGGACAAAGATCACTGCCAGCACCGAGGAGGCGAGGGTGCCGCCAATGACGGTAATGCCAAGCGCATTTTGTGCGCCAGAGCCCGCGCTGCTGGCTAATGCCAGTGGTAATACGCCGAAAATAAATGCGAGCGAGGTCATTAAAATTGGCCGTAACCGCAAGCGCACCGCTTCAAGCGCCGCTTGATGCAAGCTCATGCCTTGGTCTATCGCGGCAATCGCAAATTCGACGATTAAGATGGCGTTTTTCGCGGCTAAGCCAATGGTGGTGAGTAAACCCACTTGGAAATAGATGTCATTGGCAAGACCACCCATGTGTGCACCGATAACCGCACCAAAAATACCGAGTGGCACAATCATCATCACGGCGGCTGGCACGGACCAACTTTCATAAAGTGCAGCTAAACACAAAAACACCACCAACAGCGACAAGGCGTATAACAACGGGGCTTGGCCGCCACTTAAGCGTTCTTGGTAAGACACACCGGTCCATTCGTAACCAATGCCGGGAGGCAGTTGTGATGCCAATTGCTCCATAATCGCCATGGCTTCACCAGTGCTGTGCCCAGGTGCAGCGCCGCCTTGAATTTCCATGGCAGGTAAGCCGTTAAAACGTTCGAGCCTTGGCGAGCCATAAGCCCAATGGCTGTTGGCAAAGGCCGAAAACGGTACCATTTCACCTTGATTGTTGCGCACCGACCACAGAGCTAAATCCTCAGGCGCCATTCGGCTTTGTGCATTGCCTTGGATAAATACTTTTTTCGTGCGACCTTTATCAATGAAGTCATTGACGTAGCTGCTACCCCAAGCTGTAGCTAAAGTCGCATTGATGTCGGCTTGGCTTACCCCTAACGCTGCAGCTTTTTGTGTATCGATATCCAATTGCAATTGCGGAGTATCTTCTTGACCATTAGGCCGCACGCCAAATAACACCGGATTTTGTGCCGCCATCCCCAATAATTGGTTACGGGCAGCGAGCAGTTGCTCGTGACCAAGGCCTGCTTTGTCTTGCAGGTATAAGTTAAAACCGTTGGCAGTGCCCAGTTCAACCACAGCTGGCGGCGGGAATGCAAACACCATCGCTTCTTTTAAGCTGGCAAAATAACCCATGGCCTTGCCCGCAACAGCACCAACTGAAAGCCCCGGCGCTGTGCGTTCGTCCCAATGTTTTAAATTCACAAAGCCTAAGGCCGAGTTTTGGCCACTACCTGCGAAGCTAAAGCCGGTGACGGTGAAAATAGAAGCTACCGCATCTTTTTGCGCAACCAAGAAGTGATCTTCCACTTTTTGTACCACTTTGAGTGTTTGCTCGGTGGTGGCACCCGCAGGCAGAATAATTTGGTTAAACAAAATGCCTTGGTCTTCTTCAGGTAAAAATGCACTGGCGAGACGACTAAAGCTTAAAACCATTACACCAACAACCAATGCATACAACACCAAGTAGCGTTTGCTTTGTTTAAGCATGCGGTCAACTAGGCTACGAGTGGCATTGTTGGTGCTATCAAAACCACGGTTAAAGCCGCTGAAGAATTTTCCAGCAACGGTATGGGTCGCGTGATTGTGGCTTGGTTTTAACAAGGTGGCACAAAGCGCAGGGGTGAGGATTATTGCCACCAACACCGATAACGCCATCGCTGAGACTAACGTAATGGCAAATTGTTGATAAATAACCCCAGTAGAGCCACCGAAAAACGCCATAGGCACAAACACCGCAGAGAGTACTAAAGCGATACCGACTAAAGCGCTGGTAATTTCATCCATTGATTTACGAGTGGCCGCAAGTGGGGATAACCCTTGTTCTGTCATCACCCGCTCAACGTTTTCTACCACAACAATCGCATCATCAACCAACAAACCGATTGCTAGCACCATCGCGAACATAGTTAAGGTGTTGATGCTAAAGCCAAATGCGGAAAGAATGGCGAAAGTGCCGAGTAATACCACCGGCACTGCGATAGTAGGGATAAGTGTGGCGCGGAAGTTTTGCAGGAATAAATAAATCACTAAGAAAACCAACACAATGGCTTCAATCAGCGTATGCACCACTTTTTCAATCGATAAAGCGACAAAAGGCGTGGTGTCGTATGGCACGACAAATTCTAAACCTTGTGGAAAATACGGTTGTAAATCGGCAAGTGCTTTTTTAATCGCGTCGGCAGTATCTAACGCGTTTGCGCCAGCAGCGAGTTTAATACCCAAGCCTGTAGCTGGTTTGCCGTTAAAGCGCGCAACCACGCCATAACTTTCACCACCAAGCTCGACGGTGGCGACATCCGATAAATGAATGGTTGCACCAGCTTGGTTGCTTTTTAGCAGAATATTGCGAAATTGCTCAGGCGTCTGCAGACGACTTTGCGCGGTGATAGTGGCATTGAGTTGCTGGCCGAGTGCAGCTGGCATCCCGCCTAATTGGCCGGCAGAAACTTGCGCATTTTGTGCTTGAATAGCCGCGCTGACATCGGCCGGGGTTAAATGATAGTGTTGCAGTTTGGCAGGGTCTAACCAAATACGCATGGCGTACTGCGTACCAAATAATTGGACTTCGCCAACGCCTGGCACTCGTGATAACACGTCCTGCACATTGCTTGCGACATAATCGCCGATATCAATATTGTTCATACTGCCATCTTTGGAAACAAAGCCTGCAACCAGTAGGAAGTTGCGCGCAGATTTTGCTACGGCAACACCTTGGCGTTGCACCTCTTGTGGCAGTAACGGCGTGGCGAGTGCCAGTTTGTTCTGAACTTGCACCTGCGCGATATCAGGATCGGTCTCTGCACTAAAAGTTAGGGTTAAGGTCACTGCGCCACTGGCTTCGCTGGTTGAAGACATGTAGAGCAAGCCATCTAAGCCTTTCATTTTTTGTTCAATGACTTGGGTTACGCTATCTTCCAAGGTTTTCGCCGAAGCGCCAGGGTAAGTCGTGCTAATGCTAATCGCCGGAGGCGCAATCGATGGATATTGCGCAACGGGTAGTGCGTTAATCGCCAGCACACCTGCGAGCATCACGCCAATTGCCAATACCCAAGCAAAAATGGGTCTATCAATAAAAAAACGAGCCATAGTCGTTACTCCTGAGTGGCTTGTTGTGCCGTACCATCGCCTGCAACTTTTGCTTGTGGTGCAGTTTTAGTTGGCTCGGCTTTATTTGGCGTTGTTGCGGCGACCAGAGCGCCAGGACGAACCTTTTGTAGGCCTTCGATGATAATTTGCTCGCCAGCTTTTAGGCCTGAAGTCACCAACCAATGGCCATCAACACTGCGCTCGGTTTGTAGGACTCGCAGCTCCGCTTGTTGCTTGGCATTGACCACAAATACGGTCGCTTCACCTTTGTGGTTGCGGGACACGGCTGGCTGCGGCACTAAAATCGCGTCAGCGGCAACACCTTCAATTAACTGTGCTTTGACATACATTCCTGGCAGTAATAGTTGCGCTGGGTTGGCAAATTCAGCACGAAGCTTTACCGAGCCTGTTGCGGCATCGACGGTAACTTCGGCAAACTTTAACTCACCAACTTCTGCGTATTGGCTGCCATCTTCAAGCTGCAGTTTTACCTTCGCCGAATTGGCGCTATTAGTCAGTTGGCCTTTGGCTTGTTGCTGTTTGATTTTCAACAGCTCAGCGCTTGCTTGGGTGAGGTCGACGTAAATCGGCTCCAATTGGGTGATAGTCGTCAGCACTTGGCTTTGATTCGCGCTCACTAACGCGCCGACAGTGACATTACTTTGGCCAATTTTGCCGCTAATAGGCGCTAGCACTTTGCTGTAATTCAAATTGATTTCGGCAGTTTGTAATTGTGCTTCTGCGGTCAATAAATCAGCTGTGGCTTGCAGTGCTGCGGCATTTGCTTCGTCGTAATCTTGTTGACTTACCGCTTTGATGGCGAGTAATTGCGCATAACGTTTGGCTTTCGCTTGGCTGCTGGCCTGTTGCGCTTTTGCTTTGGCAATTGCTGCTTGCGCGGTTTTTTTTGCGGCGCTAAAAGGCGCTGGGTCAATTTGATACAAAGTGTCTCCGGCCTTTACCGTCGAGCCTTCGCTGAAAAATTTCTGTTGAATGATCCCGCTTACTTGCGGCCGGATCTCGGCAATTTGGTTGGCACTCACCCTTGCTGGTAATTCACGAGTTAATTCAACGGACTGTGCGGTAACGGTCATTACCGTTACCGGTAATGCTTGGGCTGCCGCTGCTGGATTGGCTTCCGGCTTAGAACATGCGCTTAGAAAGCATAAGCCACAGAGTGTGGCGATTAGGGTAAAACGAGTGTTAAAAGCTTGCATAATTCAATCTCACTTTAGAATGAACGTTCATTCTATGATATTAATTCTCATTTAGGCAAGGTTTTTTGTTAAATGACGGTGTTTTTTTCGCCAGCAATTTCGGGTTACTTAGGGATTTATCACCAAAAATTTGCGCAAGGGTTCACTGAAACAGGCTATTTGCTTGATCTAGTTTGCTTATTTCATCCCTTTGTCGGGGAATTGCCGTTTTTATCTGGTGCATATCTGCTAAATTTGTTGTTTAAGTCTCTGACGTGGGTGGCAAGGTATGGCGCGGTGTTTGCGTTTCGGTCGATACAACACAATAATTTGTCAGCAAGGTCGGCATTCCGTCAGGAAGTTGTTGTCGTGGATTGGCTTGAGTTTGACGACTAGTTTGTCCTTTGCGCTTATTGCTGCGGAAATTCCAACAGACCCAGTCCAAGTTATCCACGTCGATATGCGCAAACATATTGCTGATAAAGCACAGCTACAAATAGTAGCCGAAGGTTTTCAATGGGCTGAAGGGCCGGTCGTTGAACCCGCCACAGGAGATGTGCTGTTTTCCGATGTTCCTGCCAACAAAGTTCACCGGTATAACGCTAAATCAGGCTTATCCCTGTATCTTTCTCCAAGTGGTTATACTGGCCTTTGGCCTGAGCAAAACCCAGCGCAGGGCGCTAATGGCCTGATTTTTAATCAACAAGGTGAGTTGGTGCTGGCGCAACATGGCGATAGATGTTTGGCGATTTTAAAATCACTTGCGCCAAAACCGAGTTACCAATGTATTGCTCAGCGGTTTGCCGATAAGCTGCTGAATAGCCCAAATGATGTGGTGCAAGCCAACGATGGTAGTTACTACTTTACCGATCCTCCCTATGGTCTACGAAATGGCGATAAATCGCCGCAAAAACAGCAGCCGGTTAATGGGGTTTATCGACTTGCTCCAAATGGCGAAGTCACTTTGCTTATTAGCGATTTAACGCGGCCCAATGGTTTAGCATTTTCACCCGATGGTCAGTTCTTGTATGTCGCAAATTCCGATCCGGCAGCGGCCACTTGGTGGCGTTATCCGGTGCAGACCGATGGCAAGCTTGGGGTTGGGACTTTGTGGTACGACGCAACTACCCTCACGGCAACAGAAACAGGTTTACCCGATGGCTTGAAAGTGAAAAAAGACGGGACTGTTATCGCAACAGGACCTGGCGGGCTTTGGTTTTGGCATAGTTCGGGAAAGTTACTGGGGCGAGTAAAAACTGGCGTTGCGGCAGCGAATGTGGCCTTGTCTAAAGACGAGCGGGTGCTCTACATAACTGCGAGTCAGTATTTATTAGCAATTAAGCTAAAACTTTAATGCAACTGGTTAATAATCCAGTTTATGGTTGCCAATCTCTACGACAATAGTTGGTTAGTTGGTTAGTTGGTTAGTTGGTTAGTTGGTTAGTTGGTTAGTTGGTTAGTTGG